>JAFTKW010000007.1 GCA_017453065.1 Lachnospiraceae bacterium
GCATCTCTGTACCAGAGAAAATAACATCTTGCATGGATGCACCACGAAGCTGTTTGATACGCTGTTCACCCAGTACCCAACGCACGGCATCCGCTACATTACTTTTACCACTTCCATTTGGTCCTACAATACCGGTAATGCCGTTGTGGAACTGAAATGTCAGTTTGTTTGCAAAAGATTTAAAGCCTTGTATTTCAATACTTTTTAAATACATACGTTTTCCTCAAACTTATTTCTTTCTTAAGTCTTTTATTTTTAATAGTGCTTCATAAGCAGCCTGCTGTTCCGCTGCTTTCTTGGTGCGTCCACTGCCCTTACCATAGCACTCACCCTCTACAATAACCTCAACCAGAAAAACCTTGTCATGCTCAGGTCCTGTTTCACCTACTAGTTCATAGTGGTATTCTCTACCACCACCAGACTGCATAATTTCCTGCAAGGTTGTTTTGCTATCATAGAAAAGTTTTTTGTGCTCTAGATCAGACAGGATAAAGCGATAGATAAACTCTTTCGCTTTGTCTATTCCGCCGTCCAAATAAATGGCACCAATCACTGCCTCCATCACATCTGAGACGATAGATTCACGTTCACGACCACCTGTGCTTTCTTCTCCCTTACCAAGCAGCAAAAACTGTCCTAGTTCAATATCTCTTGCGCAAAAAGCCAATGCGGGTTCACATACCATAGATGCTCGCATCTTGGTTAGTTTGCCCTCTGGTTCTTGGCTAAAGGTATGATACAAAAAATCACTGGATACAAGTTCCAAAACAGCATCGCCTAGAAACTCTAGTCTCTCATAGTGACCATATTTATTGATTTTTTGCTCATTGGTAAAGGAACTGTGTGTTACAGCCTGTTTCAGCAACATCTGATTATTAAAACGATAACCTATACGTTCTTCTAGTTCACTAATGGTGTATTTTTCTTGCATAAGTTAGCCTTTCTCAAAAGATAAACAAAGTATCCCTAACGCAGAGATTAGGAATACTTTGTCAAAGTTTCTGATATCAATTAGTTTGTTGCACTTTTGATCAATTCCACCGCTTCTTCTACGGTTGTAATCTTTTCTGCCTTCTCTGGTGGAACCTCGATGTCAAATTCTTCTTCGATGCCCATGATAATCTGGAATACATCCAAGGAGTCAGCTCCCAGGTCATCCATAAATGTGGTAGTCATTGTGATCTCTTCTGGATCCACATTCAGTACATCTGCAATGATTTGTTTCAGCTTTTCGAATTCCATATTTCAAAAATCCTTTCTATTCATTTTCTAATGTAATATTTTCTTTAATCTTATCCGCAATCTTCTGTTCTGTAAAGGTCAAACATTGCAAGATAGAATTTTTAACTTCAATTGCTTTGGAACTGCCATGTGTCTTAACCACCAAACCTTTGAGGCCAAGCAGTGGCGCTCCACCGTACTCATCTGTGCTGAATGTCTTCAGCGTCTTCTTCAGTGTTGGTTTAACTAAAAGTGCGCCAATCTTACTGAGGAAGGTTTCCATCATAGCACCTTTAATCTTCTTGATTAAAACGGCGCCTACACCTTCATAAGTCTTTAAGATTACATTTCCAACAAAGGCTTCGCACACGATAACATCGCACACTCCACTAGGAATGTCTCTCGCTTCAACACTTCCAATAAAGTTGATCTCTGGGCAATTCTTGAGAAGTGGGAAGGTTTCCTTTACAAGGCTGTTTCCTTTTTCCTCTTCCGCTCCAATATTTACGATACCAACCTTTGGATTTTTAATGCCCATAATGTTTTCCATATAGATGGAACCCATCTTGGCAAACTGAACCAAATGTGATGATCTAGCATCAACATTAGCTCCACAGTCAATCAAAAGTGATACTCCATTTGCTGTAGGAATAAGCGGTGCCAAAGGCGCTCTCTCAACACCTTTGATACGGCCAATAATCACTTGGCCTCCTACCAAAATGGCTCCTGTACTACCTGCTGAAACAAAAGCATCACAAGTGCCTTCTTTCACTAAATTCAGGGCTTTTACAAGAGAGGAATCTTTCTTTTTGCGAATCGCCATTACTGGAGGTTCTGCGGTTTCGATAATTTCTCTGGCATCCACTACTTCAATTCTAGATTTATCATATGTATATTTTGCCAGTTCTGCTTCTACGACTTCCTGTTGACCTACCAAGAAAACTTTTACTTTTGGCTGATCACAGACAGCTTCCACTGCACCTTTGACAATCTCCAATGGCGCATTGTCCCCACCCATGGCGTCTACTGCTACACGAACCATTTCACTCATAAGTATTTACCTTCCGTTTTTATTCAAACATCTTATTTAAATATACTAGACCACTTTATAAAAATCAAGACTTTTATACTCTCACAATCAACCATCCTATTTGTTCAAAACAAGCCAATTTCCCAACAGGAAATCAACCACCTAACAAATCCTAGCAAAACCAAGTGTAATGGATAGAAAATATAATAGAAATATTTGTACTGTTTGCCTTTTTTCCCGTTATAAAACCAGACAATAAAAAAAGCCAAAGGTGCGGGTAATTCCCAGTAAAAACTAAGCGCACCACCAAATATCTGAAACACCGGTATTCTACGAAACAAATACAATATGCCAATACTCAAAATACCATACATACCATAGTCAAGTTCAAGTAGTCTGGCCACTAACATTCCTGCAAACCAGATAGAAACTATGCTCACTGACTGTAAGTATAGATTCTGAAATTTCTTTTCTAAAAAATCGGTCCCAATCATCAGCAGGATTCCAAGGGCAAGTTCAAAAAAGATATTCTGCTTACCTGTATAAAACAGAGAATTATAAATCGCCCAATCAAAGCAAACTTCCGAAACAAAAGCAAATACAACCAATCTACCTAAGTATTTCCATTTGTTAGAAGTATGCTGATAACCTTCCACCAAAAGGAAACAGAATATTGGAAACGACAATCTTCCAACTGTCCTGAAAATCTGATATATTATTTCCCAATCAATATACTCATCTCCCATTCCTTTTGAATACAAAGACGGAATAAGAACCGCGCCTATGTGGTCAATAAACATTGTTATTAGTGCAAACCATTTAAGAGCACTTCCCGTTAAAAACTTTCTGTTCATAATAACCTCATCTACTTTATATCTTCTTCAATTCAAGTCATAATAACTTTTAGATTTAGTCAATCTCTCATTTATTTTATATATAGTAGATTAACATGAAACACATAACAGTTCAACAAATTGAGATCTATCGAGTCAGGCACAGATGAGCCGAATTGGCTACAGGAGCTTGCTCACATGTAGACATCTTCGTGCGAAGATGTATGTGGCGAAGTCACGCAGCGAGCGATCAGCATCGCTGGACGCGAGCTGGGCCTGGCTCAGAACCGGAACTAGTGCCCCTTCATCTATCGTTTTGGGCATAGGTATGAAATAACATCTCGTCCATGCCCAAAAGTTCGAAATTGAGTCTATGCATTCGCGGTTTCTTGTATTTTTTGGGCATAGAGTAATAAAACTTTCCTTCAGTGCCCAAATATTTGATATTTTGGGCATACAGATAAATTTTTATTTCTCCTATGCCCAAAAACCCTTTCGGTCTTGACAAAATACTGATTTTTCGCTCTCTTTTGGGCATGACATATAAATATTAATCTTCTGATGCCCAATCTTCCCTGCAAAATCCAGCACTGCCTTGACAAAGTCAAATTTCACAACCTAAACGCCTCGATAAATTCAAATTTGTCAAACTTTTTCATTCTACATTAAAAAATAGATTCGATATATTATAAGTAATAATAAACAGATAAAAACAAAAAAGGCTTCCCATCAGGGAAGCCTTCACTGGCAAATTCATTATTCAGCGCTAATGATTTCTTTCTTGTTGTAAGAACCACAAGCCTTGCATACTCTGTGAGGCATCATAAGTGCACCACATTTGCTGCATTTTACTAAAGTTGGAGCGCTCATTTTCCAGTTTGCTCTTCTCTTATCTCTTCTACCTTTGGAAGATTTATTCTTAGGACAAATAGACATCGTTACACCTCCTTATTCGCGTTAAAGATATCTTGCAATACCGCCATACGCGGGTCAGGGACAAATGTATCACATCCGCACTCCCCGTCATTTAGGTCATGTCCGCAGACCATGCAAATTCCTTTGCAATCGCCTTTGCACAGAACCTTTTCCGGCTGGTTCATCAAAATCTCGTTGTAAATGAGAACTTCTGTATTCAGGCTATAACCTTCCATGATTCCTGCGTCATCATCTTCAGAAATCTCTGCTCCGTCTTCAAGCACAGGTGATACTTCTCGCTCGAATGCCAGGCAAACTTCTTGATTGATAGGCTTAAGGCAACGATCACATTGCATATCAAGCACTACCCTAGCGCTTCCACTGACCTTCGCTCTATCACTACTGATATGCTCAAAGCGAAAACTAATGGGAGACTTCTCCAAGATAGGATATTCACCGAAGCGACTTGAAAACACTTCCATTTCAATGGAAACGTCCATATCTTTTGTCTTACCCTCAGATGAAAAAATGTCGGTTAAATTCACTAACATATCTTACTCCTACCGAAAGGTTACTTGCATGAAAACATACGCTTTCATATTCACACTCGATTTATTATACATACCATATAATGGTTTGTCAACATACTTTTTTCGATTTTTCTTCTATTTATAGTAATAAAAGGGAGCACCTGGCTCCCTTATTCTTACATATTCTCAAAAGTATCTCGAATTGCCTTGATAAAATCCAGACTGTTGAGAATTACTGGATTCTCACAAGTGGAAATCAAAGACAAACTCTTGGTCATCTTTCCATCTTCCACAGTCTTCACACAAGCACGTTCCATCTTGTCAGCATAAGAAACCAATTCTGGAATATTGTCCAGTTCACCGCGCTTCTTCAAAGCACCTGTCCAAGCAAAAATTGTTGCTATAGAGTTCGTGGAAGTTTCCTCTCCTTTTAAGTGCTTATAGTAATGTCTCTGCACGGTTCCGTGAGCAGCTTCATACTCATATACTCCACTTGGAGAAACAAGTACTGATGTCATCATAGAAAGATCCCCGTAGGCAGTTGCCACCATGTCAGACATAACGTCTCCATCGTAGTTCTTACATGCCCAGATAAATCCACCTTCGGAACGGATAACACGAGCCACAGCATCATCAATCAAGGTATAGAAATATTCAATGCCAAGTTCTTCAAATTTAGCAGCATATTCCTGATCATAAATCTCCTGGAAAATATCCTTGAATGTATGATCATATTTCTTGGAAATAGTATCTTTGCTGGAGAACCACAAATCCTGCTTGGTGGAGATTGCATATTCAAAACATGCTCTGGCAAAGCTGGAAATGGAGGCCTTGGTATTGTGAATACCCTGAAGGATACCCTCGCCTTTAAACTCGTGAATTAATTCTCTGATTTCTGTGCCGTCTTCTGCTGTAAATACAAGCTCTGCCTTACCAGGTCCAGGCACTTTAATTTCAGAGTTCTTGTACACATCACCGTATGCGTGTCTTGCAATAGTAATAGGCTTAGTCCAGTTCTTTACATAAGGAACAATACCATTTACAAGAATTGGTGCACGGAATACTGTTCCATCCAAAATTGCACGAATTGTGCCATTTGGGCTCTTCCACATTTCTTTCAAATCATATTCGGTCATACGTGCCGCATTTGGTGTGATAGTTGCACACTTAACAGCTACGCCATATTTTAATGTAGCATTTGCAGAGTCCACAGTAACCTGATCGTTGGTAGCATTACGATGCTCCAAACCCAAATCATAATACTCTGTCTTTAAGTCTACGAATGGTAGAATCAACTCATCCTTGATCATCTGCCATAAAATTCTAGTCATTTCATCCCCATCCATCTCAACAAGTGGGGTTGTCATTTTAATTCTGTCCATCGTCGTCTCCCTTTGCCTTTTTCTGGTACGCCTCATGAAGTCCATAGCGAACCATATTTTCGTAAGCATTGATAATATGCTGATGCGCTAACTGTTCTGCCAAATCTGCATCCTTTGCCCTGATTGCTTCCATAATCTGTTCATGTTCATGGTTGGAAGCTGCACCTCTTGCTTCGGTAGCCAAAGTCTTCTTGCGAACTCTAAGCACATAGTCATGGAAATTCTTGAGCTGCTGTTCCAAAATCTTACTGTGACAGGCTTCATACATGATCTCATGAAAACGATTGTCCAAGTCTGCCAGCTGCTCTAAATGGCCCTTGTCAGCATGGAATTTAGAAAGATAAACATTTTCTTCCATTTCTTCCATCTGTTCCTTGGAAATATGTTCAGTTGCCCATCTTGCGCAAAGTCCTTCCAACAAAGAACGGATCATATAAATATCTTTTACATCTTTTTCTGTAACTCCAGTAACATAAGCGCCCTTGTTTGGTACAATCTGAATCAGTCCTTCCAGTTCAAGCTGTCTGAACGCTTCTCTTACAGGAGTACGGCTTACCCCAAGTTCTTCGCCAATGGCAACTTCCTTGAGTTCTTCGTGCTCTTCATATTTGCCACTCAAAATATCCTCTCTGAGTTTGTGAAAAACACGTCCTCTAAGGGAGTATTTGTCAGTCACCTCTTGTTTTACATCGTATTTACTCACTTTACGCCTCCAATTTATCGAGACCCAATGTCTCGCAAGCTTTGTCGATTTGCTCCACCAATTCACCGTCTGTCAGAACAGTCACACGTCCGCTCGCATATTCTGCGTCAACCCATTCTTTTACAATCTTCACGATGTCGCTGGTTTTGTCTAAATGTTTTTCCTTTGGAAGTTTGTAATATGTGTTAATCCAATGCGCAATTCCCGCCAAACCCGATGTATTTGATACTGCGCAAAGAACAGGTCTGTTCAGGAATTTCTCTGTATCAAAAATATTATAAATTTCTTCGTTCTTGAGCAGTCCATCTGCATGAATACCAGCTCTGGTTACATTAAAGTTCTTTCCTACGAATGGTGTTCTGTCAGGAATTTGATATCCTATCTCTTTTTCATAGTATTCTGCAAGTTCAGTAATAACGGTGGTATCCATACCATTTAAATCACCGCGAAGCTGGGCATATTCAAACACCATTGCTTCCAAAGGCGTATTACCGGTACGTTCTCCGATACCAAACAAAGAGGTATTAATACCACTACATCCATATAACCATGCTGTAGTAGAGTTAACAACTGCCTTATAGAAATCATTGTGTCCATGCCACTCAATCAGTTCACTTGGCACACCCGCATGTGTATGTATTGCATAAATAATACCCTGTACACTTCTAGGAATAACTGCACCAGGAAAGTTTACGCCGTATCCCATAGTATCACAAGCACGAATCTTAATCGGAATCTTGTATTCCTCCATAAGTTTCATGAGTTCAATACAGAAAGGCACTACGTAACCATAAATATCTGCTCTAGTAATATCTTCCAAATGACATCTTGGGCTGATACCCTCCTCCAGGCATTCACGAATAACACTTAAATAGTGCTCCATAGCCTGTTTTCTGGTCATCTTCAATTTCAAGAAAATGTGATAGTCAGAACAGCTAACCAAGATTCCAGTTTCCTTCATACCGATTTCTTTTACCAGTTTGAAATCCTCCTTGCTGGCACGAATCCAGCTGGTTACTTCAGGGAACTGATAGCCTCTTTCCATACACTTGTATACAGCATCTCTATCCTTTTTACTATAAAGAAAGAACTCAGATGCTCTAATCATTCCATTAGGACCACCTAATTTGTGCAAGTAATCAAAGATTGTAACAATCTGTTCTGTCGTATATGGTGCTCTTGACTGCTGTCCATCTCTGAATGTAGTATCTGTAATCCATATATCCTTTGGCATATTGTGAGGAACAATTCTGTCATTAAAAGGAATCTTTGGAACTTCAGAATAAGGAAACATATTTCTGAATACATTTGGTTTCTTAACGTCATCCAAAATGTACATATGCTCTTCAATAGAGAGCAAATGGTTTCTTTCATTCATTGTGACGGGACGGTATTGGAATGTTTCGTTTTCTCTCATCTTAATCACCCTTACTTAAAATTTGTACCTCGTATAATTGTATACAATAGTACGAAATGTGTCAATACTTGATATGAATTTAATACGCTAAAGTTTTAAAATTTTACTCTTTCATCCTAAAAAGCGTATAAAAAAGGGCTTTAACCTGTCATCTACAGATTAAAGTCCCTTTTAAAAAATGAATTATTTTCTTTTTTTCTTACGAGGTTTGTACATGATAAGCGCTAATGCAACGCATAACATACCCATAATTAAAAACCACTTAGGATGAATTCCAAACAAATCTCCTGTATCTGGAGAATCATCCATAATTCCAGTTCCACCCATAGTTCTAAAAATAGCAAATGGTGAAAAATGGCTTACAGTCAGATAAAGATTTCCTTCCTGATCTATTGCTAGTGGCACACTTTCCAATTGACCATTTCTATCCAGTGTCACTACTCTTACGGAACCAACACCGTCACTGCAAGATGAAGCCGGAAGTACTATTGTCATCTTATTGTTTCCAAGTTTAGTAATAGACACTCCAGTCTTCTCTTCAATCAGAGTCATATCTAAATATAACGTATCACTTGGCATATCATCCTTATACACGCTGTAAAACGCCTGTTTGATTGACTCCATTCCTTCTACAGAAGGCTTGATATAAAGTTCAAGAGAACTTTCATCCCCTTCCATCCATGCGGTGACTCTATCCCCTCCAGAAAGTGCCAGCCCTTCATTGACAACCAAAACATCTTTGGATATAGTGTTCTCTTCTGGCTGGTCATCAAACACCTTTAACTTGTCTAAGCCAAGGATAGAATAACTCTTTCCATCAATATAGATATATTCTGGGATATACGTCTGTTCCAATTCTTCTTTGGTCATATTACAAGACATTACTGTCACTTCAGCTCTGTTTTCAGAACTGATATATGCCACAATTCCTTCAAATCCATGATAATCTGGATCCAAAACAGTCCCTTTTAAATCCTCCACCTGAATCTGTCTATCTACAATCGCAACCAAAACATCCTCCAGTGCATGTAGACGAGCAGATTCGCTGGAAAGTCTCGTGCTGTTTTCTTCATACGTCAACAAAGGAAGGGTGTCTTTTGTGTCAAAAACCACCACCTTGGTTGAAACACTCTTGTTGGTAGGTGCAAAATTGATAGCACCTAAGCCAATGCTTTTTACGGATTCCCAAATATGAATCGTTCCAACATTGCAACCATCAAATGCTCCATCTTTGATCGTGGTGACATATTGACCACCATTGATACGCTCTAATCCATAACACCCCTTAAAGGCTCCTTCACCTATTTCTCTAAGGCCCTCTGGAAGTGTAACTTCTACTAGTTCCACTCTATCTTCAAAAACATATGGACCAATCTTCTTTACCTGTGCAGGAATCGTTATGCTAGCATCATTACCTCGATATGCAAGCAAGATTCCGTCACCCACTATCAGGAAGTCCTCTGACCCACCATCCATGTAATTGTCAAGCCATTTGGTCTTTTCAAATGCATTTGGTGCAATAGATGTTACCGTATTTGGAATCTCTACATAACGCAAATCATCACAGTGATAAAAAGCTCCATATCCAATAGATGTCACACCTTCTGGAATTACGATTCGAGAAAGATTGCTACGTGCAAAGGCAAACTCACCAATATCCGTAATCGAATCTGGGATTTGGAAATCCTGCATAGCCATGCTCTGGTAATAAGCTTTGTCTGCAAGTAAGGTTTCGTTTACAATTGTAAACTTTGGAATATCAATAGATTTTTCATCAGATGGTATCAGTTCTTCAGGTGCCTGTGTGCCATCTTCTAAATCTGCGGTATCCTCGCTCTCGTTTTTGTCCTGTCCAAACACTGGAGCAGCATTGTCAATGAACACAAAGGCTTGATTGCCAACAATAACACTTTGTCCTAGCACATCCTGATTAAAACCTGCGCCATTTCCTGTGTTTTCGCTATCATTATTGTCATCAGAATCATCCTCATAATCTTGATTTCCAGTGTCTTCATATTCATTCTGCTGAGAATGAGTCTTTAACCACTTTTGGTAATAGGTATAAGCCGCTGTACCAATATCTGCTGCAATTTCAAGTTTTGGGCACCCGTCAAACGCTGTTTCATGAATCTGTGCCACGGAAGGCGGAATCGCAACTACTTCTAGATTGATGCAGTCTGAAAAAGCTTCCAACTCAATAGTATAAACAGAATATGGTATAGAAACACCCTGCAAGGATTTACAATTGCTAAAAGCATAAGCTGGAATCACTTCTATGGTATTACTAATAGACAAATTCTTAATAGAATTACAACCCCAGAAAGCATAAGGTGCAATCTCTTTCACCGTAGAAGGCATAGAATAAGTCTCTTTTTCTCTCACCGGTGCCACAGTATAAAGAACGGACTTATCTTTACTATAAAGGCAACCATCCTCTACTGTAAAATATGGGTTTTCTTTGTCTACTGTAATCGTTTTTAAGCTTTCACAACCAGCAAATGCACCCATACCGATGTAGCGGAGACTCTTTCCTATATGAATACTCTCTAATTTGGTACAGTTTGCAAAAGTTCCATTTCCAATTTCCACCACGGAATCTGGAATGATAAATTCTTTCAACTCTTTACATCCAGCAAAAGCTTGGAAGGCAAACTCCTCTACTTCACCCTTAAAAGAAATCTTCTTTAGAGTAGTGCAGTCCACGAATGCCTCCTCACCAATGCGGTTGACAGTAGCAGGAATAGACACGGCTGACGCCGTGCCTAAATATCTGACAAGAGTACCATTATTTAATTGAAAATCTGAAGCTACTGAAGTATCAGCTGCCACATCAGTTGTAGGTATCTGCGTCAAAAACAATGCTAGTATAATGAGCAGAGCTCCTACGGATCTTCGAATGGTTTTCTTCATCTTATCTTCCTGTTCTCAATCCTGTTTATTGGCTTTAAATTACGCCAAAACCTTCTTGGCCTGTTTATCCTTTTTTAGGAACAAGAAAGCTGCCATACAGGTAAGTCCAAATACAAGAAACCACTTAGGATGAATATCACCTGTCTTTGGAGATTCATCTGTAGTACCTGCACTAATCAAGTTACCTGTATCCACATAAATTACATATGGAGAGAAATGCTCTGCAGTAAAGGTTACGCAAGCCACTCCATCAATCGTTGCAAACTTGGTTCCAAGCTTGTCTAATTTACTGTTCTGAACACTCGCTACTTTGTTGTTACCAGCATACTTAATCAAAGAATCTGGCAAAGGCAAGGTAATTGTAATGGAAAGTCCTGTTGTATCTGTAATCTTGGTCTTTCCAGTAGAATCGTACAAACTAATGTCCATTGGGAAGTATTTCAAGTTGTCCAAACTTCCAAACTCAGCTTTCAGCGCTCTAAGGATTGCTTCTGTTGCATCTCTGTCCTCAGTTACTTTGATTACAAAGTTGTCAGAAGATCCATTTACAGTTGCAGATACAACACCTGTATTGGACAAACCATTCTTGTCAATGACAATCACGGTTCCTGGTTTGGTTGTGCTTGAACCACTGTTATTATTGTTGCTTCCACTATTGTTTCCGCTATTACTGCTTCCGCTATAGTTTGGATCTTTCTCAAAGGTTGCAGAAACCATTACGTTGCCTGCTGGCATCGTTAGGAACGTTGCTCCCATAGTAGAACTTACCAAAGTAGGACTACCACTTTCAACCTTCCACTCATCGAATCTCTGACCTTTTGCTGCTTCGTTTGCAATAATTGGAATCTGTGCTCCAGCCACATAACTACCAGAACCACTACCATTCTTAACCGTCAAAGTATAAAGGGTACCATCTCCTGTCGTACCGTTGCCACCAGTTCCACTTCCACCAGTGCCGCCTGTACCACCTGTACCGCCAGTTCCATCGGCTGATGTAATAGGCTCATACATAGCATAAACATCGGTATCCTTGGTGATGTTGGTAAGACTTGGTCTCCAACCAGTGAACTTATATCCACTTCTAACAGGGTCTTGAGGTGTAATAGCATTTCCACCCGGTTCTACACTCTGTGTGTAGAGTACAGTATCATTCCAATCATAGAAGGTAACTGTGTATTTCACTTCTGCTTCTTTTTCATAGACAGCCGCTATATCCATATCACGGCTAACAGCAGTATAATCCATACTCCAGTTCTTGAACACATATCCTTCTCTTCCAACTGGCGTTGGAGGTACTGCGTCTTCGCCACTCTTAACAAGCTGTTCCTCTACCATTACCATAGAAACATCATCATCTACACCTGTTCCTTCTGGATAATCATAGAAACGAACTGAGAATGTTCTGTCTACCTGTCTATCTGTGATTACGATATTTTCATATTCGTTTGCGTAAGTCTCTGCAGCAGAATCTGCTTCACAAAGGAATTCAATTTCTTTATATCCACCGCTGGAATTCAAATTCTTTTCCGTATTAAACGCAGATGGTTCAATAAATGTAACACTTCCTGGAATCTCTACAAACTGAACAGCACTATCATGGAATGCATTGGTACTGATACTCTTACAAGTATTTGGAAGCATTACAGAGAACAAGGTGTCTGTATCCTGGAATGCAGATTTAGGTACTCTGCTCAAACTACTTTCAGAAAAATCAATACTTCCGAGTTTGTCACAATCCATAAAGGCTTCGTCATACATTTCTGTAACGCCTGTGAGTTCTGTAGGTGCCACAGTCTTACTTCTGTTAGGCAAACACTGAACAATAGATTTCTTTGTTCCATTGTCCATTTGGAAAATAATATAGTTCTCGCATGAGAAGTAAGGGCCACCGCCAAAGGAAACCGTTTCTAAGGATGTGCAATCCTTGAATGGACGCAATCCTATCGTGGTAACTTCTGGTGATACGGTTGCATCCACCAAGTTTGGATGATTTTGGAATGCATAATTTCCAATCACATCACCGCCACTAGTCATGGACAACATCTCAAGCTTTGAATCAGATCCCGCATCTGGATTCTGAGTGGTATAAGCATAAGCAAACGCATAGTCATCAATCTGCTCTGCTGCACCCTTAATATACAAAGCTATCAGATTTTTACAACCACTAATGGTGTATGGTTCAAAATGTTTAACAGAATTAAATGTAATACTTTCAATAGAGGTATCTGCAGATAAACCGCTGACACTTGTCACTTCACCATTCTCATCTGCTGTCACACCAGAGAACAATCCCGTCTTAATACCTGTTACACCTTCTGGAACCACCACATTCAATGCAGCATTGATAATATCCCATTGGTCTGCTGTAACCTGAGTATTAGGATTCGTCAAATACGCATCGTACTTACCAAAAGCTTCTAATGCAGCACTCTGATACTCTGTCTTCATGTATGGATAGTCAGACAAAGTATATTTTCCGCCTTTCAGTTCAGATGCAGTAGGATAATCCACCAATTCAGCAGTATCTTTATCTCTATTGTAACTAATCTCTAAGTTGGTTGGCCAGCCACTATAATATGTAATATAAGTAATTGGCTGAGATCCTGCATTAATATTGCTATTTGGACTCATAGCATATGCAAATGGAGCAATGTTACTTCCCACATCACCTGTAAACGTAAGTTTAGGAGTAGGAACAACACCGCCAACAGGATCCATGAAGTCACTGTTTGGACATGGTCTTGCATCACTATTGTGTAATGCATCCACAACCTGTGTATCAAATGCTCCCTCTTCAATCACTTCAATCTTGCTGGCATCTTCAAAGATTACATGGGCAAGATTGTGGCATCCTTTAAACGCATCTTGATTAATACGAACAACTGTAGTAGGAATCACAATCTTCTGTAAGTAACAGTTTCCTGAAAAACTGCCTTGATTGATTGCGGATATTCCGTAAGGTCCAATTGTAGTAGGAATTGTTACTTCTGATACTGGTCCAGACATTTCAAAGTACAGAAGTTCGTTGTTGGAGTTGACCTGGTACAGAATCTCCTCGCCTTCCTGCTGAATGATAATCTCGTATTTATCTTCATTAGCATATTTAAATGCTATCGCATTTGCTTTTGTAAAATCATGAGTCTTTGATACATCCACACATTCAAAGAAAAATGTCTCATGTACACCTGCTTTAAATTGTTCAACTGTAAACACATCGCTATCATAACCAGTAGTGGTTTTGATATCAATCATAGAAGTCAGGGCTGAAGGAGCTGTCTGTACTTCAATTCTACGTAAATTACTACAGTCTTTGAAGTTGTTCAATACAAGCACATTTGGACTTTGTGTATCTCCAACCAAAGAATAAGGAATTCGAATCTCTGTTAATGAGGTACATCCTTTAAATACATAGTATCCCAAATCTTTTAGGTTTACGTTTTCGCCATAGGAATTGCCTGAAATATCTACAGTTCCCAATGCAACACAGCCATCAAATGCATGGTCATAAATATACTGCACACTGGCTGGCAAAACGAATGATGAGAGTGCTCTACAGTTCTGGAATGCATAGTCTGAAATATAAGTAATATTGGACAAGAATGGAATATCAACTGTGGTAATATTGATACAATCTGCAAATGCATACTTACCAATTTCTTCCAAACCGTTGCCAAGGGTAACGGAGTTCAAACCGCCGCAGCCATAAAACGCCCAGTTACCAATACCTTTTAGGTTTTCACCAATAACAAGTGTTCTAATGTTGGTATTGTTCGCAAAGACACCTTTCAAAGGTTCTGTGTTAATTTGGCCAGCCGCTTCAGCAATCTTCCAACCCTGCACTGCACCAGCTTCTGTACCTTCCACTGCTGTTAATGTCTGATTGCCAATGTAGAATACTTTAATATTCTTAATCCACTGATCGTTTTCGTATGTGGTAATAATATACTCATTTGTGGTATCGTCATAATAGTAAAACTTATCTAAGTCAATGGTTTCCCAGTTGTTTCTCTCACCATAGTAACATGGACGATATTCTACAATTACATTTTCTGTGATAACCTCGCCAGTCGATGGATCTTTCATCTCATTGCCATCTTCATCTAGCTTAGGAACATCTCCATATACAGCATAAAACAAAGGCTTCTTATTGCGGCTAACTGCAACGTAACCCTCAAAAGAACCTTGGTTGTTGTTGTACTTGGTATATGCATTTACCTCATCTGGAATTTCCAAATAGTTGTTAACAAGATTACGCGCATTGTAACCGAGAATAACAGCAATCTTGTTAGAACTGGATTCCGATTCATTTACATAGGCAAACTGATATGTACCGTCACCTGTTGTGTAGATTTCATCTTCATCTTTATCTACTACAGGAATGCTGCTGGTATTGGCTGTGCCGCCACCTTTCCATATCATTTCGTCCCAAGTATACTTTTTCCCTTCTCCATTGCTATCTGCCGCAGCGGTTTCAGGAACAGGAATTGCCGCTACCACCAACGCTGTAATAAGGCAAATGGTTCCCATGGTTCTTCTAATTCTTCTTCGCAATTTCAAATTTTTCTTTGTGGTCTTAGCCATGCCGTATCTCCTTATCTTATCCAAAGCAAGACTTACTGAATTCGTTTTGCTACAACTACAAATCTTCCGTAATCTGTATAATAATCACAAGTTGACAGTGTCAACAGCTGATCGCCATACTTTGCTGTCACGCCTGTATCATACAAAGACATTTCTGCCATCTCTCGCATGTTTGATTCAAACTCTGCCTCTGAGTTTACATCTATGAATTGATAATACTTAAAAACAATATCATCTTCTTCATAAATCTTAGAGCGGAACACATACATCACTTCATAGACGCCTTTTTCATAAATAGTATCAAATTCGATGTATTTGTGATCCTCATAAAAATCCTTATCACTATACTTGTCCAACTTGCCAAACATTTTGCCTGTTCGCATGTGGTGACCATAAATAATTAGGTTGGTACTTCTTTTGATGACATCGCAATCCTTGTCCAGAAAAATACTACCGTTTTTGTCGTATTCTCCCTCAAAGTCTCTGCGCAGATAATAATCATTGTCATCGGCCTGAACGACTGGATAATCAATAAAGGCCGTACTCTTTTTATTATTATCGGCAATTTTTATCCAACCAATTAGGTCTTCGTTCTTATTAAATAAATTTTTGTATTCATCTAAAATATCTGGAACTACAATCTCTTCGTCATCATAATTGATAGTAACTGTAGGAGGGGTAACCTCTTTAGTGGGTTCCTGCTCTTTAAGAGACGCCAGGTTCTCGTAGTATGCTTCATTTTCTTTGGCATTGTAATAGTAATAGCCAAAATATCCGAAACAAGCCAGTGCAGTGCAAATGCTAACTGCAACCAATATTTTACGTTTGCGCTCTCTCTTCTTCAGTTCTGATTTAATAATCTGTTGCATCTCTTTGTCGTAATCCTCAAGACGCACCATCTTAGTTTTGCTTTTTGAAGAAGTCTTACCACCACTCTTTTTCTTTTTGGAAGAAGCATTGTTAGATTCTGCGGAAAGCAGTTTCTTTTTCAACTTATCTTCAACTTCTTCCAAATAATCCTGTCCTATAATGGTCAGAAATCGAATTTTACGTTCCTTTAAATCTTTATATAAAGTTTTCAGTCCATCCAATGTATTTACTTGGTACGCTTCTTCTATCTGCTTAATACGATCCTCATCTCGCTTCGCAGCCAGATAGTCCCCTTGGGTTCGAAATGAGCGTCCTCGGACCTGCCATTGTTCCATTTATAATGCCTCCAGTGAGATATACCCACAGTTCACCCGATTTTATTGTATATATATCTACATTTTACTATATCTTGAAATTTATTCAAGAGTTTTCACTAGATTTAGTGTCACAACTTTTATTTTATTTACATACTATAAAGCATAACAACTTCCTTTGGAGGAAAAAAATATGAACGATTGTTCAACATGCAACTGCGGTTGCAATAATAACTCTTCTTTGTTTGGCGGAAACAACAGTAGCTGTAGCTGGATTTGGATTATTCTTCTTCTCTCTTGCTTTGGCGGCAATGGCTGTGGTAATGGTTGTGGCAATAGCTGTGGTAGCCTTTTTGGTGGCAACGGCTGTGGCAACAATTCTTGCGAATGGTTAATCTGGATTCTTCTTATCTCTTGCTTTAGCGGCAACGGCTGCGGATGCAACAACAACTCTTGCTGCTAATTTTCAAAGAAATTGTACTAAAGAGATTTATTTGTAATCTAAAAAATAAGGTAAGTCTCGAAAGGGGCTTACCTTATCATATTTTTAAAAGCAAATCATACAATAATACGAAAGCATGAGTATGAAAGACTCCTACATGGATAACCGACAAACATCTTCTATCACCCAGTTTGACACGCTCTATACCTCAAATCACATACAAATACTTAAGATACTCATGCCTTTCTTTGCACCATCTCTGCAAAAGCAGATTGCCATATACATTAAGTATCAAGAATTACAGACCGCACTGGCTAAGTTACTCGAAAATAAACAAGCACCCTTTCCTCAAATTTCTCTCACTTCAAACATAGAACCCTTGTGTGATGAGATCTGCAATTTTCTAGATCCCAAAGAACAAGAATCGTTATCACAAATCAAATCAACTCTGAAATCTTTCCAGGATATGCAAGAAACCATGGAAATGTTTCAAATGATGCAGGAAACTATGTCTGAAGAGGATATGAGCGAATTTATGAAGGGACAATTTAACTTCTTTTAGAAAGGAATATATCTATGACTGAAACTCCAAATTGGATGCAAGATGATGCTATCAAAGATATCTCTCCGGAGAAATTGGAATTCCTCCGCGAATTAGTAGAAGGCGGACAAGGCAAATCCCAAAAAGAAATGATGATGTTCGTCATGCGCAGTATGAAAAACGCCAAAGCAAAGGGCTTGACCTTTCAGCCCGCAGAACTACAAGTCCTCATGGATACCGTTCGCAAATATAGTTCTCCTGAAGATTTAGCCAAGGTAGATGAACTGTTAAATCAACATAAACCCAATAATTCGATTTAAAAAACTGCTTCAGAAGACCGCTGATATATCAAAAAGGGCGCCACATCAAGTGACGCCCTTTCTCATGCCTTTTGTTCTAATTTACTTTTCAGATTTCTTAAGGTTTAACAACAATGTTTACAATTCTGCCTGGAACATAAATCTCTTTAACGATAGCTCCACTTAATTTGTCACCAAGCGCTTCCTTTGCCTTCGCAATTGCGCTATCTTTTTCTTCATCCTTAGAAATCTTAACCTGCGCCTTTGTCTTGCCATTGAGCTGAACGGCGATTTCAATCTCATCATCCACAGTAAGTGCTTCTTCGTATGTTGGCCAAGCCTCAAATGCGATTGTTTCATTATGTCCAAGAATCTGCCAAAGTTCTTCACCTACAAATGGGCAGATACAACTGAACATCTTCACAAAACCTTCTGCATATTCTTTTGGACAAGTTCCCACTTTGTAAAGCAGATTCATGAAGATCATCATCTGACTGATAGCAGTGTTGAAACCAAGTACTTCAAAGTCATTTGTAACTTTCTTTACTGTCTGATGGTAAACCTTAGTAACCTCTGCTTTGTTCGCATCAGAGATATTTGCTTCCTCTGTGAAGAAATTCCATACTCTGGTGATAAATCTACGAGCTCCGTCTACACCACTTGGATTCCATGGTTTAGAAACTTCGATAGGACCCATGAACATTTCATAAAGTCTCAAGGTATCTGCTCCGTAATCTCTTACGATATCACTTGGGTTAACTACGAACTCTGGGAATCTCTTGCCCATCTTAATACCATTGGCACCCAAAATCATACCCTGATGAACCAGTTTCTTAAATGGTTCTTTTACTGGAGAAAGTCCCTTGTCATAAAGGTATCTATTCCAAATACGAGAATACATCAAATGTCCAACCGCGTGCTCTGGTCCGCCCACATAAAGGTCAACAGGCATCCAGTGTTTCAAAAGCTCCTGATCTGCAAATTCATTCTCATTTTCTGGATCGATATATCTAAGGAAATACCAGCTGGAGCCAGCACTACCAGGCATAGTAGAAGTCTCTCTCTTACCTTTGATTCCATTGTGATTATATTCCTTCCACTCTACTGCATTTTCAAGAGGTGCTTTGCCGCCCTTACCTTTGTAATCTTCCAATTCTGGAAGTACCAAAGGAAGTTCTTCGTCCGCAAGCACATGGATGCTGCCATCTTCCAAATATACAACTGGAACTGGTTCACCCCAGTATCTCTGTCTTGCAAAAATCCACTCGCGGAAATGGTAATTCACCTTTCTTCTGGCAATTCCCATTCCTTCTAATTTCTGAGTGATTGCTTCTTTTGCCTCTTCTACAGTAAGACCTGTGAACTCTTCGGAATTCATCAGTTTGCAGCCCTTACCAAGGTAATCACCTTTTTCAAAAGCACATTCGCTTACATCTCTTCCTTCGATAACCTGAATCATAGGAATATTGTGAACGATAGCATATTCAAAGTCTCTCTGGTCATGAGATGGAACCGCCATAACAGCACCTGTTCCGTAGCTTGCAAGCACGAAATCACCGATAAATACTGGTACCTCTTTGCCATTAACTGGGTTAATTGCATAAATACCCTTGAGCATACAACCAGACTTTGTCTTGTTAAGCTCGGTACGGTCCATATCATTTTTCTTGAGCGTTTCTGCAATATAAGCTTCAACCTCTTCCTTATTTTCAATTCGAGGCATCAAATCCTTTACAAGCTGTCCATCTGGAGCAAGCACCATGAAGGTAATGCCGTAGATGGTTTCGATACATGTAGTATAGATGGAGAATTTACCGCCGCCTACGATATTGAAGTCAACCTCAACACCAGTGGATCTTCCAATCCAATTGCGCTGAATATCCTTGGTAGATTCAGGCCAATCAATTTCTTCAAGACCTTCCAACAGTTTTTCAGCAAATGCAACCTGGTCAATAACCCACTGTTTCATATTTTTACGAACAACTGGATAACCACCACGCTCAGATTTGCCATCGATAACTTCGTCGTTGGAAAGAACTGTTCCCAACTCTTCGCACCAGTTAACAGGCATATCAACAAGTTTTGCATAGCCGTCCAAATAGAGCTGTTTAAAAATCCACTGTGTCCATTTGTAAAACTTAGGGTCACTTGTTGCAAGAACTTTAGACCAGTCATAGTCAAATCCAAGACCCTTAAGCTGCTCAGAGAAAGTCTCAATATTTTTTTCTGTAAATCCGTTTGGATGATTTCCTGTGCTAACTGCATACTGTTCAGCTGGAAGTCCAAAGGAGTCATATCCCATTGGATGAAGTACGTTGTAGCCCTGCATACGTTTCATACGGGACATAATGTCTGTTGCTGTATATCCTTCTGGATGTCCTGCGTGAAGACCTACACCTGAAGGATATGGGAACATATCCAGTGCATAATACTTTGGCTTAGAAAAATCCCACAAATCAGTTTTGAAAGTCTCATTCTCTTCCCAAAACTCACGCCATTTCGTTTCCACTTCTCTGTGGTTGTATGGTGTTGCCATAATTCAAATCCTCTCTTTACATAAATTAAAGCCCTATCATCTCATTTAGAGACGAAAGGGCTTTACTTCCGTGGTACCACTCTAATTCAAAGAGAATATCTCTTTGCGCTCAAAACCTTTAACGGGGCAAACCGCCTTTGACTACACATAATAACTTCACCAAAGGAACTCGGGAATGAGTTCAGAATCAGCACCTGTAGCCTCGCACCACCCGACTACTCTCTGAAAAGCACTTAAGACTTACTATTTTCCTTCAACGTTTGATGATAATTTTAATCGTGTGCGCGCACCTTGTCAACTGTTTTTGAGATTTTGTATTCTTTATTGCGCAAAAATCCCCTTGGTGAAAAACCAAGGGGATTATCATTTTATAAAGAATCTTTATAAAACTTACTCTTCCACATTGTTCTCTGCTACTGCAGCTGCTCTAGCTGCAACTTCAGCTGCCTGAACATCGGATGGAGCCTGCTCATATCTAGCAAACTCATAGGAATAAGTTCCTCTACCACCAGTCATGGAACGAAGATCTGTACAATAACCAAACAAACAGCTCATAGGAACATCAGCTTCAATTACCTGTTTGCCACCTGCTACAGGATTCATGCCAAGTACACGGCCTCTACGTTTGTTCAGGTCACCCATTACATCGCCTGTGTAACTATCTGGCACTGTAACCTGCAAAGATACGATTGGCTCAAGAAGTACTGGACCAGCTTCCATGAAGCCTTTCTTAAATGCCTGAATAGTAGCCATCTTGAAGGCCATTTCAGAGGAGTCTACTGGATGGTAAGATCCATCGTAAAGAACTGCTTTTACGCCAACTACTGGGTAAGCAGCCAAAGGTCCTTTGCCAACAGAGTCCTGAAGACCTTTTTCAACTGCTGGGAAGAAGTTCTTAGGAACTGCACCGCCCACAACTTCCTGTTCAAATACATAAGGTGTCTCTGGCTCGCCAGATGCAGAGAAACGAATCTTAACGTGACCATACTGACCATGTCCACCAGACTGTTTTTTGTATTTGTATTCAACATCGGATGCTTTCTTGATGGTCTCTCTGTAAGCAACCTTAGGTCTGGAAAGTTCGATTTCAACCTTGTATTCATTGAGCAATCTGCTTACAACGATATCCAAATGCTGTTCGCCCATTCCGTAAAGAAGCATCTGATGATTTTCAGCATCATTTACAACACGAAGTGTCAAATCTTCATGGCACATCTTCTGAAGTGCCTGCGAAATCTTGTCAATGTCCGCTTTGTTCTTTGGTTTGTATCTCATGTATGTATAAGGAGTAGAGATTTCAAACTTACCGAACTTAATAGTTGTAGCTTTTGTTGACAAGCTGTTACCTGTACGAGCTGCTGTCAATTTAGCAAGAGCACCAATATCACCTGCATGAAGTTCTGGAACTTCGATAGGTTTGTTGCCTTGAAGCACATAAAGTTTACCAACTTTTTCTTCAATATCTCTATCTACGTTGTAGATTAAATCATCTGGTTTCAATACGCCAGAGTTAACTTTAATCAAGGAATACTTACCGATGAAAGGATCTACTACAGTCTTCCAGATATAAGCAGATTTAGCCTTTGAGAAATCATAATCACAGTTATAGATTTCGTTGGTCTTCATATTGATACCAGCCACTGTTCTGTTCTCTGGGCTTGGGAAGTATTTGATGATATCATCAAGCAATGTATAAACGCCCTGGCAAAGAATGCTGGAACCCATGCTCATAGGTACGATTGAGCCATCACATACGTTGGTACGAAGAGCCGCTCTGATTTCTGCTTCAGAGAAAGTCTCGCCACCAAAATATCTCTCCATAAACTCTTCACTTGTCTCAGCAACTGCTTCAAGTAAAGTATCTCTACAAATCTGTAAGTTTGCTTTGTTGTACTCTGGAACTTCACAAGGAACTACATCCTTGCCCTGCCAACGATTACCCGTTTCAGCAATAACGTTAACATATCCAACAAATTTTTCATTTTCACGAATTGGAAGATTAAATGGAGCCATCTTCTTTCCATACATTTCAGTCATGTCTTCCACAACCTGTCTGAAAGAAGCATTGTCAACGTCCATATTGGTAACAAACACGATGCGAGGTAATTTGTATTTCTCACAAAGTTCCCAAGCCTTCTGTGTGCCAACTTCTACGCCTGCTTTACCGTTAACAACGATGATAGCTGCTCCAGCTGCACTCACCGCTTCTTCTACTTCACCTACAAAGTCAAAATAACCTGGAGTATCAAGAATGTTAATCTTGTATCCTTCCCATTCAATAGGAATTACAGATGTTCCGATTGAAAACTGTCTCTTCTGCTCCTCTTTACTATAGTCACTTACGGTATTTCCATCCGTAACTTTGCCCATTCTAGAAGTAATACCGGACAAGTATGCCATGGATTCGACCAGACTGGTCTTTCCACTTCCGCCGTGTCCTAACAGCACCACATTTCGAATCTTGTCAGTTGTGTAAACATTCATAGTGATTCCTCCACTCTCTCAAGCCTACCTATTCTGCCTTGAGTACTTTTATTTGGTATGTGGGTACCCCACCCATATCTAAATACCATGTGTATATTTTACTAAATTATCTAAATATTTACAAGATAAATCTGTTGAATTTTGCAAATAATAGGCATGTTTTTCGATTAGTATTGTTTATTTTGCACGAATTGTTTACATTATTTGAAAATTTATCATTACATGCTTTCATATACAAACATTATTTCGTTTATTTGCATAGCTATTATCTTTTTATATACTTTCGCACTTTAAAGTGTAAATATATTTTCATTGACTATGTACTTTTCTAGTGGTATATTTAAGCCATATTAATTGGTAAAAGAGGTTAATAATATGCATGTTTTAAAATGTGGTTTTGTCGGATTGGGGTTAATTGGCGGCTCTATTGCAAAAGCTTTGAAGAACTCTTCATCATTTCGAGCTTTTCACACAGTTTTTGATCCCAATATAGACTCCTTAGAAATGGCACATAAGGACGGCATTGCAGATGCTATTGTTACTAATTTAAACTCAGACAGCATACAAGCCTTTGGCGATTGCGACTATCTCTTCTTATGCGCTCCAGTCCAAAACAATATCGAAAACTTAACACGACTCAAAGCAGTTCTCTCTCCTAACTGCATCATCACGGATGTAGGTAGTGTTAAAACAGGAATTCATGATGCCATATCCCAGCTTGGTCTCTCCGCTCAATTTATCGGTGGACACCCTATGGCTGGTAGCGAGCGCATGGGATACCCAAATTCCAAAGCACTGCTTTTAGAGAACGCTTACTACATATTAACTCCTACAGAAGATGTTTCTTCTGACAAGATTAGCGCCTATCAAAATCTAGTCAAAATTATGGGCGCCATTCCATTAGTTCTAACCCACAAAAGTCATGACTACGCCACAGCTGCCATCAGTCATTTACCACATATCATTGCAGCTGCACTTGTAAACCTTGTAAAAGATAGCGATTCTCCAGACGGACTTATGAAAATGATTGCTGCCGGCGGATTTAAAGATATCACGCGTATTGCATCTTCTTCTCCAGAGATGTGGCAACAGATATGCATGACCAATACATCAAATATCGCTTCCCTATTAGGGGATTATATCCATGCACTGGACCAAATCTATGAACTTTTGTTGAGTCAGGATTCCAGTAAATTATATGATTTTTTTGATAGTGCAAGATCTTACCGTGAAGGTTTCGTTGGCAGTGCGAGAGGCCCAATCAAATCAGAATATACTCTTAATATCGATATATCAGATGAGCCTGGAGCACTTGCTTCCATCGCCACTATGCTAGCCGTCAGAGACATCAGTATCAAAAATATTGGTATTACACACAATCGTGAGTACGAGGAAGGTGCTCTTCGCATTGAATTCTATTCTCCTGAAGACGTAGAACATGCAAAGTCCTTACTCGAAAGCAAAGGATACAACGTATATATCAAGAAAGATTATTAATACATATATTTTTAGGTTTGAAAACTCATCTAAAAATAAAAAACCAAGTTTTAACCCTCCACTGTCGCAAAGGACGTTAAAACTTGGTTTTTACTTTTATGTTATACCTTTTATACAAAGAAACAAACTATACAATGAAATATTAATTATGCATAGACTCTGCCGCATGTAGGTCATGCTGCTTTGCAAAGAAATCGTCGATTACAGCAATAATGGTATCTGGCTGCATTGTTTTGAGAAGATACCCTTGAGGTTTTAATGCCAGTACATTTTGTACACTTTGCTTGTCACCCTTGCTGGTCAGGAAAAATACTGGAATATCTCTATAATCATTTTCAGAGCGAATCATTTCCAAAACCTGTTTGCCATCGACCACCGGCATTTCATAATCCAGCAATATTAAATCTGGGCGATTCAACGCCAAGTATTTAATAGCCATCACACCAGAGTTGGCAAGAATAACGTGATATTTGCTCTCCAGCCAAGCCTTGACACTTCTGAGCGCAGCGCCGGAATCATCTACTACCAAAATCTTCTTTTTGTTTTGCTTACCAAATTTCTTGATATCATTGTCAATACGTTTAACAGCTTCTTTTACATCAATCGGTCTGGTAAAGATTGCTTGCATCAAATGCTTAGGAATCAATCCGTCAATCTCCACCACATCATCTTCGCCACCTATAAAGAAAAGTCTTACATCCTCTTCTGCGGATTTATCTTTGATAAAAATCCATGCCTTTTGATTCTGTTTAATATTGTTGTCGGTATAAATTACCATGCTAGATATAGGCTCTGTCACTTTATTGATTTCTTCCACATCAGGTTTTACCAAAATCACATTGTAATCCAATTCTGCAAGCTGTTCCTGAATAGAACGAATTAAATACCCTTGCCCTTCTGCAATTAACATTATTGTTTCCATATTCTAACCCCACTGTTATTCTTTCATCTTGTCAATCATTTGTCTGGAAAGTTTTAGCACATCTTCAATTGCCACATCCAATAGATAAACCTTTAACTGTTCCAACTGTTTTTTCATTTCATCATCAAAGATAACTTTCTCCAGTTCTTTCATAGTCTCGTCAGCAGTATCCAAATCGAACTCATCCATTGCCTTCTCCAATCTTTCAAGCATTGAAATGACTTCTTCTTTCGGAAGTTCTTTCTTTTCAACTGGAGCAGTGACAACAAAAGGTTTTAGCAGGTCTCGATACTTACGATATGATTGAAGGACACCAGGTGCCAATTGATTAATCAATGAAACATTTTCAATAATACCAAGTTCTTCTAATGCTTTAAATCGATCTGATAGTTCCAATGCTCCAATCATGCGAGCAGAACTCTTCATTGCATGAACCTCTATGGTAAAATTACGAATATCTCTTTCCTCCAAAAACCGCTCGATACGATTGCTCTTCTCTTCTATCAAACCATGGAAGTCTCGCAACAGTTCTCGGAACAACTTTTCATTCATACAGTTTGCGATTCCAGCTTGTACATCAATTCCCGGAATCTGCAATTTATGTTCTGTAATTTTCTTTTCTTCTGAAGCGGTTTGTGCGTCCACTTCTTTAATATAGTGTTTAGGCAGCCATCTACGCAGCACTCTTGAAACCTCAATCATCTGTACAGGTTTACTCAAGAAATCATTCATACCCGCCTGTCTAAACTTCTTTTGTGCTTCAGGAATAGCATTGGCAGTCAGAGCCACAATCGGTAGTGCTTGATAATATGGATCATCGATTGATCGAATTACCTTTGTGGCTTCTATGCCGTCCATAATCGGCATCATGTAATCCATAAACACAAGATCGTATCTGACACTCTTCAGCATTTCTATGGCTTCTGCTCCGTTGACCGCACAGTCTATATGAAACTGGAAGTCAGAAAGAAGTTCTTTTTCAATGCGGATATTCATAGGGTTGTCGTCAACCAGCAGAATCTTGGCATCTGGAGCAATGAAGGATTTGTTGGCGCATTCAACGTTAAGAATAGTGAGTAATAGCGATTTAAGCGCCACCATATCTATTGGTTTGTGAATAAACCCATTCATACCATGTTTCAGCGCCTGTCTCTTATCCTCTGCCAGTCCTGTAGCAGACATGGCTATGATAGGAATTGTCGCTTTTTCTTTGTCATTCATCACACGGATATGAGTCGTTGCAGTAAATCCATCCATAATAGGCATATGCAAGTCCATAAGGACAAAGCAAAAATAGCCCGCAGGGTTGTTTCGAATCTTTTCAAGTGCTTTGGTTCCGTTCTCTGCAAATTCAACCAAGATACCTTCGTCTTCCAGGATAACCTTTGCCAATTCACAGTTTAGGGCGTTGTCTTCTACCAAAAGGATACGTTTGCCTGCAAGCACCAGGTTCTTCGCTTTATCATCATTATCGTCTGTTATGACCTCCGCGGATTCCATGCTGCCCATCTCCATAATATCATCAATCAGGCCCAGCAACTGCTTGGAGGATTCCTCAATCTTGTCCAAATATTCTGTGGTACGCTTGGGATTGTCTACATGCCATTTGGCAAGTTCTGTAAATCCCACTACTACATTCATAGGAGTGCGCAAATCATGTGAAATATTGAGCAGAAATGTCTCTCTTTCTTGCTCAAGTTTTTTGTATTTCTTGTGTGATCTAACCAATCCAAATATCAGCCAAATAATGATTATGATCAAAAAACCTATAACAAGTCTATGTAACGTACTAATCATATCTCTATCCTCGCCTAATAGAAAAAATAAAGTACCAAAAACACAACTATGAACGAAATCATTATAACAAAAAAACGCCATATAAACAATATATGGCGTTTTGAATTATTGGTTTTACTTTGTTAAACAATAAGTCTCTCTTGCAATAGCAAGTTCTTCATTGGTTGGGATAACCATAACTGTTGTCTTTGAATCAGGAGTTGTAATTGCAAGATCAAAACCACGCTTCTGATTTGCCTCTTCATCCAAGGTAATTCCCAAATATCCTAAATAGTTGTCACAAATCAATCTTCTAACCAATGGTCCGTTTTCTCCCACACCAGCGGTAAAGCAAATCACGTCAACACCATTCATCGCAGCAACATAAGAACCAATGTATTTTGCTACTCTGTAAGCAAAGGTTTCCATGGTATTAATTGCTCTTTCATCCCCTGCATTGTATGCATTCTCAATGTCACGGAAATCAGAAGAAAGATTGTTAGAAAGACCAAGTACACCTGACTTCTTGTTGAGCACATTCATCACCTGTTCAAGTGTCAAATCTTCTTTCTTTGCGATAAATTCCATAATAGCTGGGTCAATGTCACCAGATCTAGTTCCCATGATTAATCCTTCCAATGGAGTGAGTCCCATGGAAGTATCCACACATTTACCATTCTTCACTGCAGAAATACTTGCACCATTTCCCAAGTGACAAACGATAATCTTCAAATCTTCGTAGTTCTTTCCAAGCACCTCCGCAGCTCTCTTTGAAACATAAGCATGGCTAGTTCCATGGAAACCATATCTACGAACCTTGTATTTCTCATAATATTCATAAGGAAGGCCATACATATATGCTCTTTCTGGCATAGTCTGATGGAAAGCGGTATCAAACACTGCAACCATTGGCACACCAGGCATAAGCTCCTGACACGCTCTGATACCAATCAAGTTAGCAGGATTGTGAAGTGGTGCAAGATCATTACATTCTTCAATTGCTGCTAATACCTCATCGTCGATTACTGTAGCGCTGGCAAATTTCTCGCCACCGTGAACAATACGATGACCTACTGCATTGATCTCGCTAAGAGATTTAACTACTCCAGTCTTTTCATTGGTAAGAGCATCTAATACCAAACGAATAGCATCCGTATGATTCGCCATAGGAGTTACAGTCTCCTCTTTGGTTCCTCCGGTTGGTGTATAAGCAATCAAGCTTCCTTCAATACCAATTCTTTCGCAGATACCTTTTGCAATTAATTTTTCAGTTTCTGCATCAATCAACTGAAACTTCAAAGAAGAACTTCCACAGTTAATAACTAAAATATTCATATCTTACCTTCCTTTACTTTGCTATCATATGTCGATTACTATCTAAATTAGTTCACAAGCTGAGCCTGTACTGCTGTAAGTGCAACTACACCTACGATATCTTCCCATGAACAACCTCTAGAAAGGTCATTAACTGGTTTTGCAATACCCTGAAGCATAGGGCCATAAGCCTCTGCTCCGCCGAGTCTCTGTACTAATTTGTAACCAATATTACCTGCATCCAGGTTAGGGAAAATAAGCACGTTTGCTTTACCACCCACTTCACTGCCTGGAGCTTTTGATTTGGCAACAGAAGGAACCAAAGCAGCATCCACCTGAAGTTCGCCATCGAGCACCAAATGAGGATACTGTTCTTTCGCAATCTGAGTAGCTTCTACCACTTTATCAACAAGTGTATGCTTTGCACTTCCTTTTGTAGAATGAGAAAGCATAGCGATAACTGGCTTAGGTCCAACCAAGGATTTAAAACTTCTAGCAGAGGTCTCAGCAATGGCTGCCAATTCTTCCGCCGTAGGATCCTGATTCAAACCACAGTCTGCAAAAATAAAGGTTCCATTGTCTCCCTGATCCTTGAACTGAGTATCCATTACAAAGAATGCAGAAACTAATTTAACTCCTGGTGCTGTTTTCAAAATTTGAAGAGCAGGTCTAAGTGTATCTGCCGTAGAGTGGCATGCACCTGCAACCATTCCATCTGCATCTCCATTCTTAACCATTACGATACCGAATGTAAGATAGTCATTCAATAATATCTCACGCGCTTTTTCAAGTGTCATTCCTTTTGCTTTACGTGTCTCATATAATAAATTAACGTATTCATCCAATTTAGGTGTGTTGTTTGGATCAATCACTGTAACTCTATCCAAATCAACTTCCAGCCAGCCAGCACCATCCATGATTTTTTCTTCATTACCAATCATGATGATATTGGCAATTCCTTCCTCTACGATTTTAGCCGCAGCAATCAAAGTTCTCTTGTCAGTGGATTCTGGCAATACGATAGTCTTCTTGTCCAATCTTGCTCTGTCTTTAATCAGATCAATGTATGACATTTCCATTTCCTCCTAGTAAAATCTCTCCTAATAGTAACCCCACAAAGCAGAAAAACCACTTTGCAAACAAATTCATTTATATTATACTAAAATCAGTTTTTGTATACAAGGGGAAAATATTCGATAAATTGTACAATTTCAAGTACATTTTGCTTTTTTCACCCATTAAAAAACGTGATTTTTTTCACAATGTAAACGCTTTCATAGTGTGTTATTTTTTTCACACATGTTTTGTTTATATTTGTACGTTATTTCGTATATAATGTGAATTATTTGACAAGGAAGGTTAGCCCATGAAAGTAACTGGTATTATTGCTGAATACAATCCTTTTCATAACGGCCATGAATATCACTTGATGCAAGCAAAAGCTCAAACTAAAGCCGACTATGTAGTAGTAGTCATGAGTGGCAACTTTACACAGCGAGGAATTCCTGCGCTTCTCTCTAAATATGTCAGAGCAAGGCACGCTCTTTTCGCTGGTGCTGATCTGGTGCTAGAAATCCCCATGCCCTATGCCGTTTCCAGTGCAGAATATTTTGCTTTAGGCGGATGTGCCCTTTTAGACCAATTGGGTGTAGTAGACACATTATGCTTTGGCATGGAGCAGACTGATTTAGAGGCCTTAAAAGCTCTCTCTTCTATTATTTCCAAAGAACCAGAACTTTATCAAAACTCGTTAAGACAGAAGTTGTCTGAGGGGCTTTCTTTTCCAAGGGCTCAGCAGGAAGCTTTGCATGCATACGATTCTAGTTTGAACATTTCCATGTTGGAAGCTCCAAACAATCGCTTGGCACTAGAATATTTAAAAGCCTTAACCAAGTTAAATAGTTCTATTACTCCATTTCCTGTCAAACGTATTGGCAAAGGGTATGACGATACGAATTTAAGCAATGAAGGCTCTGAGCAATATAGTTCTGCATCTTCCATTCGCAAGTATATCGATGATACCACCGCAGCCTATACTGCCCCCTCTTCCATCACAGCCAAAGCAATGGACGATGAACTTTCAAACCATGTTCCTGCTTATGTGTGGTCTGATTTGGAGCAATTGCTAAAAGAAAAAGAATTTCTCCTTACAAACGATTTAGACCTATTACTTCATTATAAATTATTACAACAAAGTGCAGACAGTCTTCAAACTTACTTGGATGTCAATGCAGATATCGCCAATAAGATACTCAATCATCTGCCTTCTTACACCACATTTGACGCTTTTTGTGATTTACTGAAAAGCAAAGACTTAACCTATACTCGAATCAGCCGCTTACTACTTCATATATTACTGGATTTAAAAAAGACTGATATGGATATTCTGAAACAGCAAGACCTCATTCCTTATGCTAGGATTCTAGGTTTCCGCAAGGATGCCTCCCCTCTGCTTCACCAAATAAAGGAGTCCTCCATTCTTCCTATGATTTCTAAGTTGGCAGATGCATCAAAGAATCTATCTTATGAAGCAATGAGTATTTTAGACAAAGAAATAGCTGCATCACACATTTATGAGGCCATTTTGTCATCTAAAACAAACAAGCCACTCAAAAATGAGTTTACACAGCCTATTCAAATCATTTAATAAAACAAAAAGGCGATGTAAGAAATCTTACATCGCCACTTTTTTGTCTTTTTAGTTCTTAAAGCTGTGAATAGGAGCAGGAATTCTGCCGCCTCTGTTTACAAAATTGTCACAGGAGAACGGATTCACTGGCATAATTGGAGCATATCCAAGCAAGCCACCAAATTCAACGGTCTCTCCCACGCCTTTGCCCACTACTGGAATTAAACGAACTGCTGTAGTCTTCTGGTTGATCATACCAATGGCCATCTCATCCGCAATAATACCAGAAATTGTAGTCGCCTTAGTATCTCCAGGAATAGCTATCATATCAAGTCCTACAGAGCAAACACAAGTCATTGCTTCCAGTTTTTCTAAGGAAAGAGCTCCAGCTACTACCGCATCAATCATCCCCTGGTCTTCACTGACAGGAATAAATGCTCCGCTAAGTCCTCCCACATAAGAAGATGCCATTACGCCGCCCTTCTTTACCTGGTCATTTAAAAGAGCTAACGCTGCAGTAGTACCAGGTGCACCTGCGTACTCCAATCCAATTTCGCACAAAATATCAGCTACACTGTCGCCGATTGCTGGTGTTGGTGCCAAAGACAAGTCAACGATACCGAATGGAACGCCAAGCATACGGGATGCTTCCTGTGCTACTAACTGTCCTACTCTGGTAACTTTAAATGCAGTCTTCTTGATGGTTTCACAGAGAACCTCAAAATTCTCACCGCGAACCTTTTCAAGCGCTGTCTTTACTACGCCAGGACCACTTACACCAACGTTAATGATTTTGTCTGCCTCTGTCACACCGTGGAATGCGCCTGCCATAAATGGGTTGTCGTCTGGAGCATTGCAAAATACAACCAATTTGGCACAGCCCAAGGAATCCTGTTCTTTAGTGTACTCTGCTGTCTCTTTGATAATCTCACCCATGAGTTTTACAGCGTCCATGTTGATACCTGTCTTGGTGGAACCAACATTGATAGAACTGCAAACTCTTTCTGTGGTAGAAAGAGCCAGAGGAATGGAACGAATCAAAAGTTCTTCTGCTGGAGTCATACCTTTGGAAACCAATGCAGAATAACCACCAATAAAGTTAACTCCTACCTTGTGAGCCACTTCATCAAGAGTCTTTGCAATAGAGGCAAAGTCCTCCACTGTTTTACATGCAGCACCGCCCACCAAAGCAATTGGCGTCACAGATATACGTTTGTTCACAATAGGAATACCAAATTCTCTGGAAATCTGCTCACCTGTTGCAACCAAATCCTTTGCTGCATTGTAGATTTTATTGTAAATCTTTTCTTTTAGTCTTTCTAAGTCAGAATCAATACAGTCCAACAAGCTGATTCCCAATGTGATAGTTCTCACATCCAAATTCTCTTTTTCAATCATGTTGTTGGTTTCTGTTACTTCATATATATTAATCATTTTTGTCCTTTCCATGATGGTCATATAGACCCTATTTCAAAATAGACTTTTTTAGATACGATGCATCTGATCGAAAATCTCTTCTTTTTGTCATTTAATCACAACACCAATTTCCTTACCAAGAGCATCCAGCTCATCCACCATATCTCCATGCTGTTTGTTCATACCGTTGGTATCTACAATCATCATCATGTTAAAGTAACCTTGTACAATAGTCTGAGAAATATCCTGAATATTAATATGATTCTCTGCAAGATATGTACAAACCTTCGCAATGATACCTACTGTATCTTTACCTACTACAGTAATAATCGTTCTTTTCATGTCTAATCTCCTTTACCCATTTCACTACTTCGCTTATTATAAACGCTTTCTTTTCATTTGCCAATATTACACTTCAATGATTTTGGATGGTTCTGACCTACTAGCAACTAAGATATCAAAATCTTCTGCCGTATAGGGGCAGCTTCCCATGGTGATTTCCATACGAACCGCTTCAAAAGCCAATTGAGGAAGATTATTCTCCTTGCTCAAATGTCCCAGCAAGATATGTTTCGTTCTATCGGACAAAATCCTGTTTAAAAGTCTTCCTGCATTTTCATTGGACAAATGTCCCCTATCTCCCAAAATACGTTGTTTGAGATAGTATGGATAAGGACCAACTTGAAGCATATTCACATCGTGATTTGCTTCTAGTAGCAACGCATCCATCCCTCTAAGGCATTCCACTGTATAGTCATTAAACACACCAATGTCTGTACAGATTCCTATTCGTTTGTCCCCGAACCCAAGCTTGTAGGCCACTGGCTGAGCCGCATCATGAGAAATGCGCATGGGATAAACCGTCATATCCTTAATCGTAAATCTATTGTCTTCTTGAATTTCATGAAAAAGGTCTGGATCTGGTCCATTCTTCATCTCTCTCAGCGCCTTAAGTGTTCCTTTCGTGCCATAGATAGGAATCTCATATTTACGGCTAAGCACACCGAGTCCACTGATATGATCCGAATGCTCATGTGTAATTAGTATACCATCCACATCTCGCCCAGAAAGTTCTAAATTCTTCAGTCCTTCCTCTACTCTTTTGCCACTGATTCCTGCGTCTACTAAAAGATGCGTGGCATCAGAGCCCACATAAATACAATTGCCACTACTACCGCTGGCAATGCTACATAATCTCATTTAAGTCAAATTCCTTCCTTATTCTTGCCAATATATATCGATTACGTCACCTGCCTGCAAAGTAGCCATATAGTCTGCCTTACGACCATTTAAATTCGTAACAATGCCATTGCCTCTAGGTTTACTCAAATCAATTTCTATATAATCAAACACATCTACATATACGTAGTTGCTTTTTCCTCTCATAGTTACTGGCATTCTATTCACTATGACAGTAAGCCCTTCTGAAGGGTCAAAACTTGGCGCTGTGGCTACCTCCGCTGTGGCTGCCTTCACCGTTGACGCATCTGCTACAGAAGCAACTTCTTTGGTATCTTCCACTGTTGGAATATAATCCTCAACCGCATTAGCCACCGCATCTGAAGGCTCATCCAAAGTCTCTTCCAAGGATTCTTCCGCTACCGCATCCTGCACAAGCCCTTTGCTTTGTGCTTCCAATCCAAAATCCAACTGGAAATTCTCATAAACAGGAGTGGTCATAGATGCACGGTTATTGTTTACGTAGACTGGTTCTCCAGCATTTAGCTGTACATCCATGAACTGTAATATTTGTTCTACTGTATAATAGCCCAGCATCTCTACCTGATCGCCTTCTAATATCTCATAAAATCCAGAGCGAAGTTCTCCACCAACGGATGCAAACTTAGGAAGCACCACTTTCTTACCGTTCACCAACACCTGCAATGTATCACTGAACTCAGGTAGTGCTGAAAGCTGCAAAGTAGCCTTTTCTCCTGCTGTAGAAGGAGTCACTACAATCACATCATTGGAGCGCACCTTTGTATGTATATCTGCTTCCTGACCATTTACCTTAATGATAGCTGCTTCGCCTGGAAGGCCCCTAGTAATTCGCGCTTTACCGTTCACTGTATAGTTCAGTTCTTTGCCTCTCTTAGGGAAAAGACCATCATTTGGGAACTGTGCAGCCATTGCCACATCAACCACAGCCAAGGAACCATTGTCATAAACTTTGACACGTTTTTCATTGAACGTCACAAAGATAAAATTATTGCTCTGTTCATAGAAAGTAAGACAAATACCAATAGGTGTAACCAGCAGAGAATCCTTCTTAACCTCTTCTCTAAACTCAATCTTATTCATAACCTCTTCGCCGCGAAGAGCAACTCTTTCTTTGACAATACCAAGCTGCTCAGAAAGAAGTTCCGTATAAGTTGGAATCTTTCCACCTCCACCAACAACAAACACTGCACTTACAGATTTGTCTCCGTTAAGCTGTTTGATGCATTCAGCCACAGGATTGGTCATCTTCTCTATATATGGTCTTAAAAGTTCCAAGGCGTCCTGACTCTTAATCACCTGTGGAAGCCCCATGATATCCTTGTATGGAATTTCTTCCATTGCTCCAATACTGCGTTTGATTTCTTCTGCTGTTCCAAAATCAACAAGGCAGTGCTGCGCCAATACTTCTGTCAAACTATCTCCAGCCACTGGAATCATACCGTAAGCTACAATAGCGCCATCCTTGGTAATTGAAATATCAGAAGTACCAGCTCCCACGTCCACCAAAGCGATATTAAGCATGCGGTACATCTCTGGAATAGCCACCTGAATTGCAGCAATAGGCTCCAAGGTCAAGTTTGCCACATGTAAATCTGCAAGTTCCACCGCCTTGTAAAGGCCATCTACGACATCCTCAGGAAGGAATGTCACAATATAATCTGCGCCAATGACTTTGGCTTTGTGTCCAACCAAATTGCCCATTGGATAACGATTCATATAAAAACGAACCACAGAATGTCCAACACAATAAAAGGCCATATCTGTGTCATTCTCTTTCACAAACTCTTCGTATGCTTTTTCTACTCCCATGGCAGAAAGGGCATACACGTCCTCTTCTTTAATCTCTTTTTCAGACGCAAACTCTTGCTCTACGGTAGTAGTTACAGTGCGAAGCACACGACCAGCGGCAGCAATGCACACTTCTGAAAGCGTGGTGCCAATTGCTTCCTCCAAAGATTTCTTTACTTCGCTAATCGTTTCGCCCACTTTGCCAATGTCATGAATCTGTCCATCAATCATGGCTCTAGTCTCATGTTCTTTGCTGCGCTGCGCAACTACAACAAACTTATCCCCTTCTTTGTAGCCCACTGTGCCCACAATACTTCTCGTTCCAATATCCAAGCCAAAAACCAGGTTTTTACTGTTCATTATTCCAGCCATGTGTACCCCTCCAGTTTTTTATCAATTTGAGCATAAGTAGTGGTTAATTCTCCACTGTTGTCTATCACAAAATCACAATGCTTTCTAAATGCTTCTTCAGAAAGCTGTTTGTCCATAATGGATTGAACCTTTTGGGTTGAATACCCTCTGTTTGCCATCAAGCGTGCTGTTCTAGTTTCTATATCAGCAAATATATACCATAGCTCATCTACCACATCAATGTAGCCAGCCTCAATCAGCAATGCAGCCTCTATAAATAAAAGTTCAATATCCTGCTTTGCTTTTGCTTCTTCTATGGCATTTAAAATAAAGCGTTTGACGGCTGGATGTACAATTTGATTTACCTGCTCTAAAAGCGTTTGGTCCGAAAAAATCTTTTCTGCCATCTGATTTTTACAAATCGAACCATCTTCGCAAAGAACTTCTTCGCCAAGAAGCTTCACAAGTGGCAAGTAGGCTTCTTGGCCCACTTCTTTGACCAAATGTGCCACTTGATCTGCCAGATACACTCTACAATTGTAATGTTTCTCGATATAAGCCAGTACCTCTGACTTTCCAGCACCAATTCCGCCTGTCACTCCAATAATGTGAAGTGATTGTTTATTTTGCTTCATACCAGTTTGCTCCTGTGTGCAAATCCACTTCTAAAGAAACTGCCAAATTCGCAGCAGATTTCATATTTCTCTCTAAAATCTCTTTTACAGTTTCTACTTCATCCTTTGCTGTTTCAATCAGCAATTCATCGTGAACCTGTAATATCAATTTCGATTTCAGATTTTTATCTTTCAGTTCCTTCCAAACATGAATCATGGCAATCTTCATAATGTCTGCTGCAGTCCCTTGAATTGGAGAATTCATTGCCACTCTCTCCCCAAAAGAACGCTGCATGAAATTACTGGAAGATAATTCTGGAATCGGTCTGCGTCTTCCAAACAGAGTAGTCACATAACCGGTAAGTTTTGCGCCTTCCACCAATTCCTCTAAAAATAATTTCACCTTTGGATAGGTTGCAAAATACTGATCGATATATGCCTTCGCTTCCTTAACGGAAATACTTAAATCTTGGCTCAATCCAAAAGAACTGATGCCATAGACAATACCAAAGTTAACAGCCTTTGCATTACGTCTCTGCAAATCTGTCACCTGGTCTAAAGGTGTGTGAAAAACCTTGGCAGCAGTAATGCGATGAATATCTTCATCCTGCTTGTAGGCTTCAATCAGCTGTTCATCCCCAGACATATGGGCAAGTACCCTAAGTTCAATCTGAGAATAGTCCGCATCCATCAGCACATAGCCTTCTTTTGGGACAAAAACCTTACGAATTCTTCTGCCCAATTCCATTCGCATCGGAATGTTTTGTAGATTTGGCTCCGTAGAACTGATGCGCCCCGTAGCGGTAATAGTCTGATTGAAATTACTTCGGATGCGCATATCTTCATCTATATAGGCCGTCAAACCATCTGCGTAGGTAGATTTCAATTTGGTCAAGGTTCGATATTCCAAAATGTCAGCAACAATTGGATATTCTCCCTGCAATTTCTCTAGCACATCAGCAGCAGTAGAATAACCGGTTTTGGTCTTTTTACCACCAGGTATTGCCATCTTTTCAAAGAGCACTTCCCCGAGTTGTTTGGGTGACTGAATGTTAAATTCGCATCCGGCAGCTTCGTGAATGGACTGCTCTAATTCTTGAATCCTGCCAACCAATGCCTCTCCATAAGCATGTAGTTCATCTGGGCGTATCATTACGCCTTCTTTTTGCATATCATAAAGCACTAAAGTAAGTGGCATTTCTACCTCTCTCATAAGAGATTCCATGCCTGCTTCTTTCACCTTAGTTTTTAGCACCTCTGCAGACTGCAATATCATAAACGCTAAAGTAGCGGCATAAGATCTAACCTTCGCAGCATCTTTGTCATAAAACTGCTGCACACTTTCTTTGCCGAATACCTCCTGCCATCCAGGAATCATGACTCTCAGATGCTCTGAGGCAATTGCTTCCATATCATAATCGTTTTTCAAAGGATTCAACAAATAGGCACCAAGTAGCACATCAAAATACTGCTCAGTGCTATCCTGGCTGAGCATCTCATAATATTTCTTTATATCAAAGAAATACAGGTTTCCATTTGCAGACAAAGTACGAACTTTATCCTTCAAATACTCTGCTGTAATCAAGCCTTCCACAGCTACAAAAAACAATTGCTCTGCTGACGCTGCAAGGGCAACACCGATAAGGTCTTCTTGGATTAAGGGATAGACTGCGACCGTCTTTCCTTGTAAAGATGCAAAACACTCCTCCACCTTGCCCAAATCATCAATCACCTGCAGATGCTGTGCATAGTCTGTCTTTGTCTCCGGTTTAGTTTCAAATCTGGAAAGCATGTTTTTAAATTCCAGTTCTTTACAAAGTGCATAGGCCTCTGGAGTAAAGAAACCTTCTGCTGTGGCTTGTTCATAGTCAAGGGCAATATCGCTGTCCGTCTTGATCGTTGCAAGCACTTTACTAAGCTCTGCTAAATCTCTGTGTTCTATCAAGGATTCTTTGATGGCCTTGCCTTTTAATTCATCTAGATGCTCATAAATTCCTTCGATAGAACCGTAAGTAACCATCAAATTGGTGGCTGTTTTTTCACCTACCTTTGGTACACCAGGAATATTGTCGGCTGTATCTCCCATAAGAGCCTTCAGTTCTATAAACTGCGTAGGAGTAACTTGATACTTGTCAAGCACATCCTGCGCGTAATAATCTTCAATCTCTGTCTTGCCTCCACGGGTCTTTGGGATACGAATCTTGATACGCTCCGTAGCAATCTGAAGCAAGTCACGGTCACCTGACACCAGTGAAACACTTATTCCTTCGCGGTCCGCCTTCTTGGCCAGCGTACCTAGTATATCGTCTGCCTCTAGACCGGGCTGTTCTAAAATAGTGATTCCCATAGCCTTCAACATGTCTTTTAACACGGGCACCTGTTGTCTAAGTTCTTCAGGCATAGGCTTACGTGTCCCCTTGTACTCTTTGTACATTTCATGTCTAAATGTAGGTGCTTTCACATCAAAGGCCACAGCTAAATAATCAGGTTTTTCCTCTTCCAAAAGTTTGAACAAAATATTCAAAAAGCCATACACCCCGTTGGTGTGAAGTCCCTTGGCATTGGTCAAATCTGGAACTCCATAAAAGGCTCTGTTTAAAATACTATGTCCATCTATCAAAACAAGTTTCTTACTCATCTTTGTTCCCCTTCAAAATCTACTATTTCAATCTGGCAATTCAAAAAAGCTCATTTAAATCAGCAAGAGCACAATAATTAGCAAAAAAGCAATGGCTGCCATAGTCTGCAATGTCCCCACTAAGACACGTAATGTTTTGTGTCTGCGAATATCATGAAGGGCATACTCCATGCGCTTGTCCATCTCGTGTCGCAAATCCAAAGTGCCGCCATCTTCCAGTCTGGCTATACCTTCTGACACCAGTAACTGGATATCTAATTCTTCCCTACATTCCTCACATGTATTCACATGTTCCACGAAACTTTTCAAGTCTTCATATTCCATGTTTGAACCTATAAAAATAGGTATATTTTTTTCAAATTCTTTACAATTCATAACAAAACCCTCTCCTTATAACTATACAATATATTGGACAAAAAAACTAGGTTTGGATATCAAAAAAGAGTCCCATTTTCGGGACTCTAAGATTTTATTTTTAAGCAAAAGAAAACCTCCAGAAATCTCTGGAGGTTTCATGCCGGCGGTGGGACTTGAACCCACACGTTGTTGCCAACAACAGATTTTGAGTCTGCCTCGTCTGCCATTCCGACACACCGGCGAAATACTTGTCATTTGCGACGAAATTTATATTAGCATACTTCCTCTTAAATGGCAAGTAGTTTTTTTAAAATTGTTTGCAAAATTTCAACAAATTACAATTACTAAAATTGAAAGTTCTCAAAGATATCCATACAATCAAATGTTGCAAAATAATCCTTTGGGGTTTCAGCTCTTCGAATCAGCTTCACACTGCCGTCCTCTTTCAATAGTAGTTCTGCAGATTTCAATTTGCCGTTGTAATTATAGCCCATAGCAAATCCATGTGCTCCTGTATCGTGAATTACTAGATAATCTCCTTTTTCAATAGCAGGAAGCATTCGATCAATTGCAAATTTATCATTGTTTTCGCAAAGAGAACCAACCACATCGTACATTTGATCACACACAGCATCTTCTTTACCGAGCACCGTAATATGATGATATGCACCATACATAGCAGGTCTCATCAGATTAACTGCGCAGGCATCTACACCAATATATTCTTTGTAGGTATGTTTTTCATGAATCGCCTGTGTCACCAGATGTCCAAATGGAGCCATCATATATCTGCCAAGTTCTGTATAAATAGCCACATCATCCATACCTGCTGGTGTGAGTACTTCCTCATAGGCCTTACGCACACCTTCACCAATAACCGCAATATCATTGCTTTCCTGGTCTGGTCTATAAGGAACTCCAATACCACCTGAAAGATTGATAAATGCAATATGCACCCCTGTCTCTTCTTTCAGCTTCACAGCTAATTCAAAAAGCTGACGGGCCAACGTAGGATAATAATCATTGGTCACTGTATTACTGGCAAGAAAAGCATGAATGCCAAAATGTTTTGCGCCCTTTTCCTTCAGGAGTTTGAATCCTTCAAAAAGCTGCTCTGTAGTAAATCCATATTTTGCATCCCCTGGATTGTCCATAATATTGTTTGCAATCTCGAAGTATCCACCTGGATTGTATCTGCAACTGATTGTCTCTGGAATATAACCAATTGTCTTCTCCAGGAAATCAATATGTGTAAAATCATCTAAGTTAATGATTGCCCCTAATTTAGTTGCATATTCATATTCCTCTGCTGGCGTCTCATTGGAAGAAAACATGATATCTTCTCCTTTCACGCCCATAGCCTCAGAGAGCATTAACTCTGTCAAAGAAGAGCAATCACAGCCACACCCAAATTCTCTTAAGATATTAATCAGGTATGGATTTGGTGTTGCTTTTACAGCAAAATATTCTTTATATCCTTTGTTCCAGGAAAAAGCCTCTTTTAATGCTTTTGCATTTTCTCTAATCCCTTTTTCATCGTAAATATGAAAAGGTGTAGGATACTTTTTTACAATCTCTTCAATCTGTGCTTTGGTTACAAATGGTTTCTTCATGAGTTTTGTCCTTTCAGTTCTATCAATAATATTTCGTTTCGCATAGCTTCCTTAAATACATTTACAAAATTTTCCTGTCCACAATACAGACAATTACCTTGTTCTTTGGGTCCAATTTCACCCGTAAGAACATGTGTTGAATCTACAATAAGTCTTATCTGATTGGCTTTGCACTCCTGAGCTATATACAAAATCAACTCTTGTTGCTTTAGTTTCTCAGGTGCTTCATCTGTAATCAAAACTACTTTGATATCTCTTTTTATCAGTTTTTCAATCTCTTGTGAAAGGCTTTCTACAAAAGCCTTCGTTGCAGACAAATAAACTCTGTACATTGCACCTTCTAACATATGATATATCTTGTTCATCACATGTCTGTGGCCTTCCACCGTCACATATCCTTCTACTACAGTTGACGGTTTAGGCCCATGCTCTGCCAAATATTTCTTTTCAAGTTCTAGCTTTCGAATGTGGTCCTCACAGAAGTCTTCCATAGGAACAGCCAAATATTTGCTGGTACTTCCTTCAATCAGATACGCTGCGCCATGTTCTACTAGTCCTGAAAGAGTACTATAAACATTAGATCTGGATATACTAGTCAATTTTGCAACTTCATAACCACTCAATTCACCATTTTTGAGTAAACAAAGATAAACTATCGCATCCTGTCTGGACAATCCAAAGTGCATCAATCGCTCGATAATCGCTGTTTCTTCCATGATTTCCCCTTTCCACCACCGAAAGTAGTACTTTTTAGGAACACTATATACGTATGAACACAAAAAGTCAACACTTTATTGTTCTTTTTCGCTAATTTACCACTATTTGTCTTAAATCGGTTGTGCTATACTGTACTTGCTTTTCAACAATGTGTAAATCAAATCATTTATTAATAGAGGATACATCATGAAAAAATTAACCGAAGGTACACCTATTAAATTAATATTACTTTTTGCAATCCCTCTTTTTTTCGGCTCTATCTTCCAGCTGTTTTATAGTTTGGTAGATACGCGTATTGTGGGTTCAACGCTTGGGGAAACTGCGCTTGCGGGTGTAGGTGCAACTACTCCACTTAGCGATTTCTTTATGAGTTTCTTAAACGGTTGTACCAACGGATTTGCTATCATCGTTGCAACCTATTTCGGTGCCAAAGATGAATCCAATATGAAAAAAGCCATAGCAGGCACATTCCTGCTTGGCTTATCTTTCTCTCTAGTAATAAGTATATTTAGTTTGCTGTTCTTAGATCCTTTGCTTGGTTTCTTAAATATCGATGCGGAACTATATCCCATTGCCAAGGATTATATAAAGGTTGTACTTGCAGGCTTAATAGCTGCTACTTTATACAACGTATGCGCCGCTGTGCTGAGGGCTGTTGGGGACTCGTTCACGCCGCTAATATTCCTTATAGCCGCAACCATACTAAACATCGGGTTAGACTATTTATTCATTCTTACTTTCCATATGGAAGTTGCTGGTGCAGCTTATGCTACAGTGATTTCACAGATGCTTTCCGCCATCGCCTGTCTGATTTACATGTATGTTAAGTATCCAATGCTCAGGCTTAAAAAAGACGATTTCAAAGTCTCGAAGAAACTTATACATAAGTTACTTCCAACGGGACTATCCATGGCCTTTATGATGTCTTTCGTGAACTTTGGAACCCTGGCGCTTCAAACCAGCATTAATACCTTCCATACCTTCACGATTGTCGCTCATACGGCTGCTCGTAAATGTACTAGTATCTTTATGTTACCGTTTAGCGTGCTAGGTTCTACCTTGGCTACTTTTTGCGGACAAAATTTAGGAGCAAAACTATATAGCCGTATCAAAACTGGACTGATCCACACCCTTCTATTAACCTTTGGCTGGTGTGTATTAGTCATCGTTGCTGCCAATACCATCTCTCCTGTTTTGGTCAAAATGATTACTGGTAGTAATGAACAAGAAATATTAGAAACCGCTTCCTTATATCTGATTATCAACACTGCTTTTTATTTTGTTCCAGCTGCAATCTGCCTTCTTCGAAATGCAATGCAAGGTTTTGGAGATAGCAAAACTCCAGTGTTCTCAAGTTCACTGGAGTTAATAGGTAAAATATTAATCGCTTATTTTCTGGCACCAAAGATGGGCTACATGGGCATCATCATTGCAGAGCCAATTGTATGGGTCATCATGGTTATTCCTCTCATCATAGGAACCCTAAAAAACCCTATTTTTAAAGATTCTCAATCTGCCAATCAATAGGCTCTAATCCGTGTTCTACCAAAAAGGCATTGGTCTTACTAAATGGCTTACTTCCAAAAAATCCTCTATAGGAGGACAATGGGCTTGGATGAGGTGCTTCCAAAATCAAATGATTTGGATTGTTTAGCATACTTTTTTTCATTTGAGCAGGCTTTCCCCAAAGAATAAAAACTATGGGATTGTCCTGCTTATTCAATGCCTCAATGGCGGCATCCGTGAACTTCTCCCATCCTTTCCCTCTATGAGAATTCGCCTCATGAGCTCTTACAGTAAGCACAGTATTAAGCATCAGTACGCCCTGTTTTGCCCATTTCTCTAGGTATCCATTGTTTGGTATATAGCATCCCAGATCATCTCTCAATTCCTGATAAATGTTCACTAAAGATGGCGGAGCTTCTACTCCTGGTTTGACAGAAAAACACAATCCATGTGCCTGTCCTTCGTTGTGATAAGGGTCCTGTCCTAAAATCACTACTCTTACCTTGTCATAATCTGTCAGATGAAATGCATTAAAGATGTCATCTGCAGGTGGAAAAATCTGATGCTTACTATATTCCTCTTTCACAAACTCATATAATTTCGCATAATAGTCTTTCTTAAACTCTCCTCCGAGTACAGAAAGCCATTTGTTTTGAATCATTGCCATGGCTTTGATTAAAGGCGAACCGGAACGCCTTTTCCCCTTAAGTATTCTTTCAAATCTTTGATTTCCAACTCTTTATAATGGAATAAAGATGCAGCCAATGCTGCTTCTGCACCTCCAACTGTAAGCGCATCATAAAAATGCTCCATAGTACCTGCGCCACCTGAAGCGATGACTGGAATATTGACAGCCTTGGCAATCCTACTGGTTAATTCCAGATCATAGCCATTTTTCGTGCCATCTCCATCCATACTGGTAAGCAGAATTTCACCTGCACCTCTGCGCTCTGCTTCCTTCGCCCACCAGATGGCATCAATTCCCATGTCTACACGGCCGCCATTTTTGTAAATATTCCAGCTTCCATTTGAATTCTTTTTGGCATCAATCGCTACTACAACGCACTGACTTCCAAATTTGCGTGCCGCATCCGTAATCAAATCCGGATTCATAATGGCTGCAGAATTAATGGATATTTTGTCTGCGCCTTCACGAAGTAGAATATTGAAGTCTTCCACACTGCGAATACCACCACCTACTGTAAATGGAATAAACACCTTACTCGCAACCTGTCTAACCCAATCAAGCTGTGTTGCTCTGGCATCAGCAGAGGCTGTGATATCCAAGAAAACCACTTCATCTGCGCCTGCCTGATCGTAGGCAGCAGCCACTTCTGCTGGATCGCCAGCGTCTCTAAAATTCACAAAATTTACACCTTTTACTACTCTTCCATCCTTTACATCCAGGCAAGGAATGATTCTTTTGGTATGCATATTACTTCTCCTCCTTACCGATGTTAATGAAATTTTTAAGTATTGTCATTCCCACCGAAGAACTCTTCTCTGGGTGGAATTGACATGCAAAAACATTGTCTTTTTCAACAGATGCCTGAATATCTACTCCATACTGAGTCTGTGCTACCACGATACTAGGATCATCGGCTTGCAAATAGTAGGAATGTACAAAATAAACATAAGAATCTTCTTCGATACCCTGATACAAACGACCTTTGTTTGGGTATGTCAGAGAATTCCATCCTATGTGTGGAACTTTTAACCCATCTTTTTCTGGGATTCTCACGATTTTGCCAGGCAATATTCCAAGACCCGAAACCCCTGGACTTTCTTCACTGCTATCAAACAGTAATTGCAATCCCAAACAAATCCCAATAAAAGGAGTTTTCTTAGCAACTACTTCCTTAATAACATCAACCAATCCATAACCGTGTAACTTTTCCATTGCATCACCAAAAGCCCCCACTCCTGGTAACACCACTTTGTCTGCAGACAAAATCTGTTCTTTGTCTCTTGTGATAATTACTTCTTCCCCCAGGAATTGAAGCGCTTTTTCTACGCTTTTTACATTTCCTGCATCGTAATCAATAATCGCAATCATTTAATTCATCTCCCCTGGCAATAAGTCTGGTAACTCCCCCGAGTCTCCTTCTGAGCCAAAATATTCGTCCAAGGATTCGCCTTCTGAAAGTGCAGTTACAACTCTTGTGTATTCTACATCATTCAAATTAGCAATCATTTGCGCTTGCGCTTCAGATACCCCATACGTATCTAAAATACTCATTATATCAGCATAAATTGCTTCCACTTCAGATCTTGCTCCACAATTTAACGCTTCCTGATACCATTCATCATAGTTTGCAACAGTTTCAAAAAGTGTATCAAGTGCATTCAGTCGATCTCTGAGACCTGAATACTCTTCGTATCTCCAAATCCTTCTCTGAAATTTCAGAACCACACTTGCATGGTCGAGCATCATTTGCTCATCCTCTGACAAATTCTGTCCTGCAAACAATTGATAACATTCTTCATACTGCTGTTCTTCGAATGCTTTCTTTGCATTGTGCTTGCTAATAATAGGTTCTACAATTGCATTTCCAAGAAGCACAAACACTAGCAGTGATGCTGCAAAACCAACCACAATAATAATGCTATTCTTACGAATTTTAGCTGATGGCTCAAATTCAACCACCGTTTCTTTCTTCTGTTTTTCTTTCTTTTCTTTTTTAGGCTTAGGTGCCTTTTCTTTTTTCGGTTTTTCTTTTTTCTCTTTTTTCTTTTTATCTTTGTCTTCTTTATCCAGCGTCTCTAAAAGATCCTGATTGTCATCAATTTCAATGACTTCTTCTGTAGATTGCTTTTTAGGCGCTTCTTCCTCTTCTTCCTCCAAAAGAGCAGTCATTACTTTGGCAAAAAAGCCTTCTTTCTTTTCTTTTTTCTTGTCCTGAGGCTCTTCTTTTACCTTCTTATATTTAGGCTCGCCCATATCTTCCACTTCTTTGAGCGCTTTCTTTGCTGCTTTTTCAGACTTTTTGCGAGCTTTTGCTTCCGCTTTTTCTGCTTTTTTGCGTTTCTTTGCCTCTTTTGGATCCTCTTCATCCATATGAAGGATTTCATTGCCCGATGGCGTATCCTCTCCCAAACCACCAAACAAGTCAAAGGATTCCTCTCCGTCTGCCATCTGAAGAAGATTGCCTAATTCAGCCATATCAGCATCTTCTGATTCTCCCAAACTAGACAAATCAAAATCTTCTACAAGAGCATCTAATTCCTCCGCAGAATCTTCGTCCTTAGGAAGCAATGCTTCTAAATCCTCCGATGTGATCTGATCCATATCCTCCAGATACACACCTTCCGTCAATTCGCTATTTGTTTCATCAGCAGATTCCTGTACTGTTTCTTCTTCAGATTTATTTTCACTCCAATTGACAGCCTTAAGTAAGTCATCAATATCTGACATATCAGCGAATGGATTGAATTCATCGTCAGAAGATTCCTCCTCATAGAAGCCACTGGTATCGTAGGTTGCCCCTTCTGCCAAATCCTCATCTGCACTAAACATGCTAGCAATATCCAGCATATCTCCTTGCTCTATTTCTTCGGTATCTGGAACCTCTTCTACAGCCAAAGATACTTCCTCAAGAATCTCTGTTCCCAGTTCTACATCTATATCCAAACTTTCCAAATCCACCAAATCGCTCTGGTCTTCTGGCATATCAAACAAATCTGCATCGGTTTCCAAAAGAGCTTCTACTTCTTCCTGAGCTAAAAACTCAGATTCGGTTTCCACTGGAGTTTCCTTTGCTGTTTCCTCTTGTGCCTCATTTAATTCATCCAGCACAAAATCGTAATCATCCTCTCCCCCTTCCTCTGTCGGGGTATCCTCGTTATCCATAGCAAAAGCAATATCAGAATCAATCGCAAAAGGAGTATCCAAATCAGAAGTAATGTCCGAATCGATTGCGAAAGGAGTATCCAAATCAGATGCAGAATCCATTTCTAAAGAAGTTTCCGCATCAAAATCAAGCCCTGAGTCATCCAGCGCCATAATATCATCTACATCTGCATCCATCTCAATATCGGAAAAAACTTGATCTATGGAAACGTCTGTACTTTCTTCGGTTTTAGAAGCTTCCGCCGTCGAAAAAAGTGCGGCAATCTCTTCCTCTGTCATAGCTTTACGCTCTCCAGAGTCTGTGGAAACTGATTTTAATAGATTGTCTAAATATTCTTCATCTGAACCCATGCTTTGCCCTCACAATCTAATTTGTAATTAATCATATTATATATCGGCAAGAAATTCAACCGCATTTACGGCTATCGAAAGTCCCTTTTCGCTTATCTCAGGAGTAAGCTGAGATAATTTTTCATGCACTCTTAGGAAAAAAGCTTTGTTGTTATAAAACGCTGTTTTTTCAAAAGGCCATCTGATTACAGATGGATATTTAAGGCCTACCCCCAATTCCAGTACACACAACTTCTTGTTCACAGTGCCCTGAAGCCAAGTGGTATACTTGGACCACATTGGCAAATATCCCGTTTCCAAATAATGCTTTGCATAAAGCGTATTAAACACCATTTCATGACCACAGACACCACATTTGTGTTCCTTCAGTTCCTGCCAGCCATCTTCCTGTTCAATGCATTTTATAAGTAGATCCGTATATTCCTTCGGGACATCAAACAAAGCATCCTGGCATCCTTCCTGGCATTGTAATTTCAAGATATTTCCGCAAGGTGTAACCATTTTGTCTAGTGGCATACCGCTTTCTTCAAGCATTCCGTTCATACAGGTAGACACCACAAAAGCATTTTTGCCATCCAAGAAATTAGCCAGTTTTGAAAGTGCGTTTTGATATTTCACATTTTGCTTTAAAAAATAATGATTCACATAAGGTAATAATGCTTCTAACTGGTGAGCAGCCAATTGGTTACATATCCTTTGATACTTGTCATCAGATGCTAATACTTCTGTGTACTCAAACTCTTCTCCAATGCCAACCAAGATTATTTCCGCTTCCGCTATCTTGGATTTTAATATGTTGTAATTCTCGTTCATAATACCGTCCTTATACTTAAAAAGCCGGGAAAGCCCCGGCTCTTAAGTATTTATTTCAAAATCAATTCATCTACTGTTCTTACCAAATTGCCAATTTCTGGTTTAGTAAGCTGCGCATTGGCGCCAAGTGCTTCGCCTTTTCTTCTCATCTGATCGTTAATCAGGGATGAGAAAATAATAACTGGAATTTCACAAGTAGCGTCATCTTCCTTCACCAACTTAGTCAAGCGATGGCCATCCATCTCTGGCATCTCAATATCGGTGATAATGCAACGAATATGTTCCTTCACATCTCCATGAGCCTTAACTTCACAGATATAGTCATATGCTTCCTGTCCATTGTTGGTATGTGTAACATTCACATATCCTGCTTTTTTGAGAGATTCCACAATCATCTTGTTAAGCAAAACAGAATCTTCTGCAATCAAGATAGGAACTTCACTTCTATCTCTAACGCCAAGTTCATCGATCTCTGTCATCTTAAGACCTGTCTCTGGGTTAATGTCGGAAACAATCTTTTCAAAATCAAGGATAATGATTAACTTTTCATTCTTCTTGATAACACCTGTAGAAATACCATCTTCAGTAGTAGAAACCGTTGCTCCTGGTTTAATAATGTCTTTCCAAGATACTCTGTGAATACCAATTACGGAGTCAACATGGAATGCGATATCCAATTTATTGAAGTTAGTAACGATAAACAATCCGCCTTCTTCAGAAACACCTCTCTGAAGACAATTTCTCAAATCAATTGCTGTAATCATAGTATCACGTGGCATAAAAATACCTTCAATACTAGGATGGGAGTTTGGTACAGGAGTAACTGGCTGATAGTTGATAATCTCCTTAATCTTGGCTACATTAATTCCGTAGGAATTGCCGTCAATTGTAAACTCCAATACTTCTAATTCGTTGGTACCATTTTCAAGCAAAATCTTTGTATCCATATGTTCACCTCTCACAATTTCTTTAAGAAATACCATAGATATTCATTAAATATACGTCTATTATATCACATAATTTTGTAAAAGAAATATTTATTTACAAAAAAATTCTCAAATTTCTGCAAATTTTTACAATTTTTCGGCTTTCTTATTAAAAGCAATAAAAAAAGAGAGTGTTCTCACTCTCTTTAAGGATTATACCTTCAAAACCGAACATTGAATATCTTACTTAGACTTTCCTTGAAACGTCCTTCCTGGTTAAGCTTTCGACCGATTAGTAAATGTCAGCTGAACACATTACTGTGCTTACACCTCATTCCTATCTACCTCATACTCTCTAAGGGGTCTTTCTGATAAATCAGATGGATATCTCATCTTGAGGGGGGCTTCACGCTTAGATGCCTTCAGCGTTTATCCCTGCCGGACTTGGCTACTCTGCCATAGGGTTGATCCCTAACAGATGCACCAGTGGTCCGTCCA
>JAFTKW010000008.1 GCA_017453065.1 Lachnospiraceae bacterium
GAAACACCTGCAACAGCAGAACCAGCTGAAGGCGGAGTTAACCCAATCGTTATCGTTGTTGTAGTTGTAGCAGTAGTTGCAGTTGCAGCAGTAGCTGGCGTAATGGTAGCTAAAAAGAAAAAAGCTAACTAATCCTTAGCATTATAGGACAGAGGCAGTCGCCTCTGTCCTTTTTTTCTAAATTTCAATGTTTGCACACTTCTTGAAACTAAGGAAGGAAAAACCTAGTGAGTGGGAGGGAAGCAAACAAAACTAAGTGAGCGATTTGTTCCGAAGGAACACCCAGAGCGAACGGGTTTTAGTTTCTTCTCGAACCGCGTTAAGATGTTTTTCTCCTTGTATTGTAAATAAGTGTGCAAAAAATGACTGCAATTTCTATCAAGTTATTACGGTATCTTTTGCCCCACCCCTTTTGTATAATTCAATTAAGTTCTTAAAGTATGCAAAAAGAGCCTTCGTAAAGACTCTCAGGGAGGTAAGAAATGAAAAATAGTATGACAGGAAAGGAAAGAATTGCAGGGTATATGTACTATGTAACCCGTGTGCTGACTTTATTGTCTGTAGTTATGGTATTCTTTCCTGGCTTTAATCCAGCCAAGATTTGTGGATATGTAAACAAGAACATGTCCCTTTTTACAACTGCTATTGACTATTCTGGATTGACAGAGGATTGTGTGAGAGCATTCAAGATGGGATGGGTACAGGAGTATTCCTTCGTAATCTTGTTTATCTCCAGCATGGTTTCCATCATCGGTCTTATTGCAGTGGCTACCATGGCATGCATGTCCATCGGCAACAATAAATTCAAGAGATTAGGTAACAAGGTTGGTATCGTAGGTGGCATTCTTCAGGTTGTAGGATATGTTGGAATTCTGGTGGCATATTTCCAGGTTGCAGCAACTACAAGACCTGAAAAGGTTGAGCCAAGTATGCCTTGGGGCAACTGGTTAGTAAGCGTTGCTTTTGCTGCAGTAATCTTGGTGTTTACCATTGTGATTTCCACTCTTTTACCAAAGGAGCAGGAAGGCGAGAAGTTTGAGATGCAGTCCAAATACAAACTGTTCCTCATGTTCATGCCTTTTGCAGCACTTTGCTTTGTATTCTCTTATCTGCCACTTTGGGGGTGGAGATACGCATTCTTTGACTATCGTTCTGGAGATACACTCTCCATGGACAATTTTGTAGGCCTGAAATGGTTTACCATGCTCTTTGAAAGTGAAGCGACTAGAAACGATATCGTTCGTGTGCTTCGCAACACACTGGCAATGAGTGGTCTTGGTATTGCAACTAGTTGGTGCGCAATGGCATTTGCAATCTTTCTTTCTGAAATCAAGAGCGCAAGAGTAAAGAGATTTGTACAGACTTTCTCCACAGTACCAAACTTCATCAGCTGGGTTTTGGTTTATGCGATTGCTTTTTCCATCTTCTCCAAAGAAGGCTTTATCAGTTCCCTTTTTGTAAACATGGGAATCTGGGAAGAAGGCGTAAACATGCTGATGAGCGCAGACCACAGCTGGCTTAAGATGCTTGCATGGGGTATGTGGAAGGGCATCGGTTGGAGCGCAATTATTTACATAGCAGGTATTTCCGGCATCGACCAGCAGCTCTACGAAGCGGCTACAGTAGACGGCGCAGGCCGTTTCCAGAAGATGTGGCACATCACAGTTCCTGGTCTGATTCCTACATATATGGTAATGCTTCTGATGTCTATCGCTGGTATTCTTTCCAACGGTATGGATCAGTACCTTGTATTCGAAAATCCTATGAACGTTCAATACTTAGAGGTTCTCGACCTTTATGTATACAAACTTGGTATCGTAGGTGGATCTATCCCATTGTCAACCATGGTTGGTATGGTGAAATCCCTTGTCAGCGTAGTTTTGTTGTTTGGTGCCAACACCATTTCCAAGTGGCTTCGTGGCGACAGTATTATTTAAGGGGGTGTAGAGCATGGCTAAGACAGAACAAGAAAAACTGGACTTAAAGGCAGAAAAACTGTACTATAAGAAGCATAAGAGACAGTTTAAACTGACTCCTGGTGATATTCTTTTCAATATCATCAACTACACATTCTTTATCGTGTTTACACTGTGTTGTATCTTCCCATTCTACTACCTGTTTATCAACACAATTTCTGATAACAGCTTAGTTCAGAAGGGTATGATCAACTTTATCCCAAGAGGAATTAACTTTGACAACTATATCGGAATCATGAACGCAGGCGAAGTTGGTCAGGCGTTCCTGGTATCCTTTGGAAGAACTTTACTGGGAACCATTTTGATGGTTTTGGCTTCTGCATTTGTAGGCTACTTGGTAACTAAGCAGCAGATGTGGCATAGAAAGTTCTGGTATCGTTTCCTAGTAATTACCATGTACTTCAACGCAGGTACTATTCCATGGTATTTGAATATGTCCATGCTTGGTTTGACCAATAGTTTCTGGGCATACATCATTCCAGGTATCGTAGCACCTTACAATATCATTCTGGTAAAGACTTACATTGAGTCTATTCCTGGTGAATTGGAAGAAAGTGCGTTTATGGATGGAGCTGGTTATTGGACTATCTTCAAGACCATTATTTTCCCACTGTGTAAGCCAATCTTGGCGACCATCGCTATCTTTGGTGCAGTAGGACATTGGAACTCCTTTACAGATTCCCTGATTTTGATGCAGAATGCGCCAGAGTTGTTCACACTGCAGCACAGACTGTATCTGTACCTGAATACGACCTCTAACCTTGGTGGTTTGATCAACGGTGGTATCACTGGTACGGCAGCGGAAGTAATGATGACCAGTGCTCTAAATGCAAAGGTTATCAAGTATACCATTTCCATGGTATCCATTATTCCAATCTTGATGGTTTATCCATTCTTAACCAGATATTTTGAAAAAGGTATTATGTTGGGTGCGGTGAAAGGTTAATGCCCCACATCATATAAAAGGAGGAAAGAAACATGAAAAAGATGAAGAGACTGGTAGCATTGTTGCTCTCCGTAGTAATGGTTTGCAGTATGCTCACAGGCTGTGGCTCCAAGAAAGAGGATTACATCACTCTGACAGTTTACAGCCAGCTGGCTAACTACTCTGGTGAAATGCAGGGTTGGTTCGCACAGATTTTGAAAGACAAATTTGGTGTTGTTGTTAACTTGATTCCAGACAGCGAAGGTGTTTATGACACTCGTATGGAAGATGGTGACTTGGGCGACATCGTTGTATTTGGTTCTGATGATGCGAAATATCAGCAGGCAATTCAGGCAGGCATGCTTCTTGACTGGGAAGAAGACAACTTGGTTCAGGAATACGGCCCATATATCTGGGAGCATATGCAGGACGCTCTCAACAAGAACAAACAGGTTTCTGCAGCAAAAGATGCAGATGGCAATATCATCGGCGAAGCTGACACAATCTACGGTTTCGGTCACGGCGTAGCATCCAGCTCTGACAGCCATGATGCTTTCTTCTATACATGGGATATCCGATGGGATCTTTATCAGCAGCTTGGACATCCAGAAGTAAAAGACTTAGACGACCTTATGTCTGTTTTGAAACAGATGAAAGAAATCTGCCCAACAGATGACAACGGCAAACCTACTTATGCTATGTCACTTTGGCCAGACTGGGACGGAAACTATGTAATGTACGTTAAGGCTATGGCAACAGCTTACTATGGCTATGATGAATTCGGTTTCGGTCACTACAATGTAACAAACGGTGAATATTACGATGCACTTGCAGCAGACAGCCCATATTTGGAGATGCTTGCATGGTTCAACGAACTTTATAGAGAAGGACTTCTTGATCCAGACTCTATGACTCAGACTTATACAGATATGATTGAAAAGGTTCAGAATGGTGGCGTATTCTTCTCCATCTTCAACTACGCTGGATCTTTGGCATACAACAAATCTGAGCACTATTCTCAGAATAAGATTATGGAAACATTGGTTCCAGAAGAGGCTTGCCCTATCGTAGGCGGTCTTAGCACACTTGGTGGTAACAGAGTATGGACTATCGGTTCCAAGACTCAGTATCCAGAACTTTGTATGGAAATCATCAACTGGCTCTGCACACCAGAAGGAAGACTTACTATGGACTACGGCCCTAAGGGTCTTTGCTGGGACTATGATGAAAACGGCAAAACTTACTTCACAGAGTTTGGTAAGCAGTGTGATGAAGATAGAAACACTATGATGCCTGAAGAATGGGGCGGAGCATCCTTCAACGATGGTGCGTTCCAGGTGAACAACCAGACTTGGGCAGCTATGGATATCAACCCTGAATCTGGCGAACCTTACGACAAACAGTTCTGGGCAAGCACACAGGTTCCTGGTGGACGCTGTGACGCAGAAGCTGACTGGAGAGCTTTCACAGGATGTGAAACAGTAAACGAGTGCCTTGAAAAAGGAAACTATTCTGTAGACGTTCCTACTACATATGCTGAAAGAGAAAAAACAGACGCTCTTAAGACTAAATGGGAGCAGGTTGCTACCTGTCTTAAGGATTACAGCTGGAGAGCTATCTATGCTGAGACAGAAGAAGAATTCCAGAAGATTGTAAACGAGATGCGTGGTAAAGCAATGTCTTACGGCTACAATGAATGCGTAGCATGGAGCAGAGAAGAAGCAGCAATCAAGAATGCGCTTCAGGCTCCACTTAGATAAGCTATTTAATGCCTTAATTAGATAGAAAAGTTACACGGAAGGGGCTGCCACTTTGGGCGGCCCTTTCTGGAAGGAGCATATATCGATGAAGTTATTTAGTGTTGATGGACCTTTGTATAAGTTTTTGTCCAGACTGTGGGATATGATCAAATTGAATTTCCTGTGGCTGCTTTTTAGCCTGCCTATTGTTACCATGGGAGCAGCTACGGTAGCGGCTTACACAGTTACCCTGAAAATGGTGGACGAGACTGAGGGGTATGTGGGGAGACAGTTCATCAAGGGATTTAAAGAAAACTGGAAGCAGGGTATTCCAATGGGATTACTGGCCATGTTTTGTGCTTATGTGGTTTATCTGGATTTCCAGCTCTTCGAGGCAGTGGAAGGCAATCCAATCTTCTTTTTGATTTTTGGAATGGTTGCAGCTTTTGTGTTTGGCTGTGCCTTCATTTATGCATTTCCTCTGTCGGCAAGATACGAAAACACCTTGTTTGCGACCTTGAAAAACTCTGCCAATATCGCTGCTAGATACTTTGTCAGAACCATTGCACTGGTAGTGGTTCTTGCAGTAGAGATTCTCTTGATTCTTTACAACTATACAACTTTATTCTTTGGTTTTTTGATTGGACCAGCCTGCATCATGCTGACCGTCAGTGGCTTTGCACTTCATTTCTTTAGAGAGATTGAAAAAGAGCCAGGTGCAGTGAAGGAAACGGAGAAAGCTGAGGAAGAGGACTAAAAAGCTAGACTGCGCGGAGCGAAGACGCAGCCTTAAAATGCAATATATAGCGCATAGATGCGCGGATAGGAAGGTAAGATGAAACTTAGAAAATTGTGGGGAAAGGTACTGGCTGGTGTGCTTGGACTTAGCATGTTAGTACCTATGGCAGCTGTGTTGCCAGCAGCAGAAGTGGCAGCTGCAAACAATACACAGACAGTAAGTGCGCAAATGCCTTACAGAGAGCTTAGCGCAACTGAGATTGTAAACGAGATGGGTTCTGGATGGAACCTTGGTAACACCATGGATGGCCATACGGGCTTCACACCAAATGAAACACTTTGGCAGAACGTAGAGACCACGCAAGAATTGATTAAAGCAGTACATGATTTGGGCTTTAATACCATTCGTATTCCAGTAACCTGGGGTACCATGATTGACGATGACAACAACTATGCCATCGATGAGAAGTGGATGAGCCGTGTTCAGGATATCGTAGACTATGCGGTTAACATGAACATGTATGCTATCGTCAACATTCATCACGATGGTGCAGAACAGTCCGGCTGGCTTAGAATTGCAGCAGAGGACTTAGATCCAGTTAAAGAGAAATACGAAGCTGTTTGGAGACAGATTGCAGAGCGCTTCAAAGATTATGACGAACATGTCATTTTTGAATCTATGAATGAAGTGTGTGGACCTGGTCAGAACCTGGCAGAAGATACTGCACTTATCATGCAGTTCAACCAGATTTTTGTAGATACTGTTCGTAGCACAGGCTCCAACAATGCAGTGAGATGGCTTTCTGTCCCAGGAAGATATACGAATATCACCAATACAACAAATCCTGACAATGGATTTGCGCTTCCAAACGACAGCGTAGCAAATAGACTTTTTGTGGCAGTGCACTATTATCACTGGAACTTCGGTATGCTGGAAAATGCAAGTCTCAATGTATTTGATTATGCATCTGTTCCGGTTCTTTTGGAAGAGTTTAACCAGTTGAAAGTATTTAAAGAGCAGGGCATTCCTGTGATCCTTGGCGAGTACGGTGCAATCAACAAGATGAACGATGACGACAGAGCATATCATCTCGGTATCATCAATAGAATGTGTCAGCACCTTGGTGTAGTTCCAGTGTACTGGGATCAGGGCTGGTATGACCTTACCATGACTCCAGACTTTAGTTATACTTTGGTTGACCGTGCAACAGGTGAGGCAGTTTATCCAACCGTTATTGCGGGCATGCACAGAGGCTTGTTCCTCAAAGGTAACGATGATTTGAAAGATTTCCCAGAAGATCCTGTTATTACTCCTATCACAGATTTGGGAACTGCATCTGGAACATGGACCTTACAGGTAGGAGATGTTGGAAACATTTCTCTTGCAGATGTGGTAGACAAAAATGCGTACAACGACATCGTACTTTGGAAGAGTGCTGATGAATCTGTAGCAACTGTAAACCATGACAATTCCAACATCGATGTATGGGCTGGATTTGTACATGCAACTGGTATCGGTCAGACTGTAATCACTGCATTTAGCAGCGAAGGCGGTGCAGTACTTGAGATTCCAGTTGAGGTTAGAGCGAAAGAGGCTGCTATTCCTGTGACAGATATCACAGTAGAGCAGGAATCCTATGTTGTGACAAATGGCGACTCCTTCTTCCTGAATGCACAGAAGGCGCCAGCAGATAGCGATGCATTCCTTACCTATCGTTCAACTGACACAGATGTCATTACTGTATCCAAGATTGGTAAAGTGGTGGCTACAGGTGTAGGTAGTGCTTATGTGGTAATCACTTCCTCCGATGGATATTCCAAGGTTGTACCTGTAACAGTAGAAAAAGCAGCAGATGTATTTGAAATCCAGCTTGCTTTGAACGTATATTTCAACGATTCTGACCACAGTTATTTTACAAACGAATATGCAGATTCCATCACTGTAAATGGTGAGGGAACCTATACTTTATCCTTCGACTGTGCGAAGCATCTTTCTGATGATGCGAAGGCAGCCGGCGTAACGGGCTTGAACAACCTGACAGCTATTTATATCAAAGACCATGCAGTAACCTTGGGCGAGGCGAAGAAGAGCCCACTGGTTTCTTGCGATATCATCTATGACAAAGTGGTAGTAGATGGAAAGTCTTATACCGTAAATATGGATGCTCCTAAGTCTGCTCTGAAGGCATCTGGTATCTTCGATACCAACGATCCTATCAACTCCTGGGACGGTTCTGTGATTTCAGAAGTAACTGTGAACAACCATGTGCTGAACTTCTCTGAAATCGAGAATCCTCAGAAAGTGGAAGTAACCTTTACACTTAGCAACATGGTATTTGATGAGACTGCAGAAGGCCCTGCAGTAGTATATGCAGAAAGCCTGACCAACAAAGGTGTAGCAAAGGCTACTGCAAGTGCAGGCCAGCCAGCAGAAGTGGTGGCATACGCAGCACCAGCAGGTTGCGGAAAGATTTCCTTTGTGTCCAGCGACAGCAGTGTGGCATGGGTAGATCCTACAGCTGTGGAAATGGCAGCAGACAATTCTGCAAAAGCCCTTGTCTATGCAATGGGCACAGGTGAAGCGACTATCACAGCAATGACCAACAACGGCATCACAACTACCTTTACTGTTACTGCCACGGCAGATGCTGAAGGCACTATCGTACAGCTTAAGGGGACAGCAGTGGAAGAACCAGAAGTACCTGTAGAGCCAGAGGCTCCTGTAGAACCAGAAGCTCCAGAAGCACCATCTGCAGGAGATGCAGATGATACACAGGCATCCGATGCAGACAAAGAAGTGGCTGCAGAGCCTGAAACTCCAGCACAGCCAGAGAAGTCCTCAGGCATCCTGAGTACAATTTTGCTTGTAGTTGGAATCATCGTACTTGGCGTAGGTGTATTCCTTGTAACTATGAAGATTGCACTTGGTGGCGGCAAGAAGGCTGAGACTTCAGCCCCAGATACAACAAAAGAAGAAACAGAAGGCAAATAAATAAAAAATAGTCCGTGAAACAACTTCACGGACTATTTTTTTGCACTATTTTTGCTATCCAAACAAGAAGAGCGGTGCAAACAAAAGCATAGGTAATAGATGTGCCAACCCTAGTAGGCAAAAAGGGAGTTGCGAGGAAACAGACCCCCAAAATGGTGAGAGAGATAAGTTTGTAGCGAGTTCGCAACTTATGCGTCAAAGGTTTCTTTGCTGCTTCAACAGGAGCAAACAAAAGACATGTGATAACGCAGAATAGGTAGGAGGCTAGAAACAGTGCGGTACTCGGTTCTACTATTTTTATTACAAAATAATTGGAGCATCCCAATAAAATACTACTTAATATGCATGTGAGCTGAGTGGGGCGTGACAAAAAGACCTCCTTTGACATCAAGGCGAGCAGAATATTTGGCAAAGGCTTCTGCCACTTGGTTCATGTAGGAACGTGCAATTTGTACAGTCGTACGATTGGACAAAGTTATGACATTTCCAGTTATCTTGTAAATATGAGCCATGTTTACAATAAAGGAGCGGTGGGTTCGGATAAACTCTTGGGGCAGGTAATCAATAATATTATTTAGTGAAGAGTATTGGCAATATGTTTCGGAGACAGTGAGTATGTCTACATAGTGGAGGCTGCTCGAGAAACAGAGAATATCTTTGTAGGGAATACAGATAGACTCTTGTTTATTTCTAAAGAAATAAGAGTTCCCTAGCAGATTTTTGGCAATCTCGTCAAGGCATAAAAATAGTTGGGCAGGTTTTACGGGCTTTAATAAGTAGTTTAATGCATGAACTTCATAGCCGTGAAAAACGTATTCTTTAAAAGCAGTTAAGAATATAATATAGCCCTGATACCCTTCTTGGCGTAATCTTTTTGCGACATCAATGCCTGTCAATTTGCTCATCTGGACGTCTAAGAAAAATACATTAGTTATGTCTGGAGGATCCTTCCGGTTTGCAAAATAGTCTTCTCCTGAGTGAAAGATATTTGCTTCGAAAGAAAAATTATTTTCATTGCACCATTCTTTTAGGTAGTTCTTTAGGCGTTCAACTTCGATTGGTTGATCTTCAAGTATCGTAACTGTTATTTTCATCTGACAACTCCTTTAGGGGAAGTAAAATATGGACAGAAAAAACACTATTGTCTGTTTGTATTTGAATAATTCCGTCGGCTTTCTTTACTATGTCATTAATTCTCTTTAAACCGATTCCGTGTCCAGAGCCTGTTTTGACGGATAGATAAGTTTGTTCGGGAGAGATGTTTAATACACCGTCATAACTGTTATCTATGTGAATGGTAACCATGCCTTCGTATGGTTTGATGTAAAAGTTTATGAATGGATGGCAGTCAGCATGTTGTTGAATTAAGCGTACATTGGCCTCGATAGCGTTGTTCCAAAGGTTTCCAAGCAAAGAGGAAAGTGATAGTGCATCAAGGGGGAAATGCTCCGGCAACATAATGGAAAACGCAGTGTTTATATTCGCCTCTTTGGCGAGAGCAATCTTTGATGATACGATGCAATCAATGGCGGTATTTCCAGAGGAAATAAAATGATGAACTTGGTTAAGTGAGTTGTGATAACTTGCTATGTAGGAAAGCAACTCGTCTTTCTTGTTGCTAGTAGCCAATGATTGAATGGTATCAAGATGAATGTCGATATCGTGTTTCATTTCTCGTAAGGAAGCAGTAGTCTTTAATAGATTTTTGTATTCCATTTCTTCTAAGGCGTGCAACTGCTGCTCTTCTAAAAGTTTTCTGTTTTTTGCGTTAGTAACCCCCAACTGATAGATGTAAACAAGTAGAGTTAAAAATAGAACAATGAAAACAATGTTTATGGATACAAGTTGAAATGTAAAGGACGCATTGGTAAATAATTGCTCAGATTCAAGCGTCACACATAAAATAAAATGCCCAATTAAAATTCCAATAATAGATATGATAAAATATGTAATCTTTTGCAGAGGAGTAAAAATGAAATCTTTGTCTGATAAGAGACCAAAAAGGAATACGAAGATAGCAATAATGGATAGGTAAAGCAGTGCGCCAGGGATACGGAGGCTACCATACGCATATAATTCGGAAAAATTTTCATTTAAGAATGCCTTTAGTACGAGGAACGGAATGTAATCTGAAACCATACAAATAACGGAGTACATACCACCCCAGAATATCTTGGTAAGAATAGTATTTTCAAAAAAGAAAAGGGCAAAGGCGACATCAAAGAAGCATGAAAGCCCAACGGTTAACATGGAAGGTGCGCTTATGCGGTTCAATATACAGATTAAGATAAACCGAAAGAGAAGAAATAGGGATTGTTTTTCATAGTATCTTGCCATTTGTTTTTTTGCTTGAAGCCTCCTATGAATATAGTAGACGAACAATGATAATTCTATGAAATTCACCAAATATTCCCAAATGACCAATAGCATATCTAACCCCTCTTTTTAGAACTATTTGCAGTATAATTCAAGCGTAAGTTTATCATCAAAACAGGTGTATTACAAGGCTACTTTTTTCGGTTCGTGTCGGTAAAACTGCAGTTCGTGCTAGGGTGGATTGAATTTGAATTCTTTTTTGCTATATTGGAATTGCCATGGAAAAAACAAATTGTTAAATCGATTTAACGAGACCCAGGAGGATGAAAAATGCAGAACAAAAGAAAGAATTTGGCGACAACAAGAAGGGGAACGACTGTGTTATTAGATGTAATTTCTACCATAGCAGAAAAGAATGCCACTTCTTTGTGCAGAGGAATCATGTATGAGCCTGAGATTCCCAAAAAACTAAGAAAAAAGAATCAGTAACAAATTGCTTACATCTAAGAAACAAATTGGAGGACAGAGTCTATGAAAATTAGTAGAGGAAAAGAAATTATTAAAAAGTTTATAGCAACAGCAATGGGAGTAGTAGTATTGTTGACTTCCAATTTGGCTGTTAGTGCATTGACGTCAGATCAGGTAGAACTGTCTGTAACAAAACCAGGAGCAGGCTATGTTGCTACGACTAGCAGTTCATTGAGGGTTAGAGCGGAAGCAAATACATCATCTACAGTGCTGGCAGCATTGCCATCAGGAAGCATGATCATGATTGTAGAAAGATGTGGTGACTTCTACAAAGTGCAGTATGATATCTATGGACATTACGGATATGTAGCAGACCAGTATATTAGGGAGTATGACTTGGAATGTTACCGAGTTGTAAAGACTTCAGGTAGCACATTAAATGTGCGTGCGGATAGGGATTCAACTTCTACCAAAGTAGCAACAATCCCAAATGGAAGAGCTGTACCAGTTTTGAATCGTAGTACGACATGGGATTATATATTGTATGGAAATGTAAGCGGCTATGTGTTGAACCAGTATACCGAATTGGAATATTACGAATAAATCTAAGAATGCTGATGAGCTGAGCGCAGCCAGTCGTTTTATAGAGACAGGCTGCGCATTGGCATTTCGCAGTGGATAACAGGAGTATGTATGAAAAAAAGAAGAATTAGTACAGGGATATATCTGGCGTTGATTGTATGCGCATTTGTGGGTTGCGAAAAAACAACTGGCATAACAGAGGAACAACTGGAATCAACAATAGAATATAAACTAGAAGAAGAGCAAAACGTGCGCTGGGGATTTTCACATACAAAGTTAACGAATAGGTATGAAACCTCGACAATACATGACGGTAAAATCTATGGTTGCTATTATTGTGCTAATGGCATGGCGATTGCTGTCCAAAACATCGAAACAGGAGAGGTACTGGAGAATTATGAACTTTCGGAAGCGATAAGCGTTCAAAACATTACCGTTGATGGAACGGATAGCGTCTGTGTATTTGGAGCAACAGGAAAGAATTATGCGTTTTGGAAAATTTCTTTAGCAGGAGATATAGAGGTAATTGAAGACGTAGAAGTAGAAAACATGGGAAGTCGTCCTACATTGAAAGGTTTCTATGCAGACAAAGAAGGAAATTATTACTTGTGGTATGAGATGTCTGTTCCGTGTGCGGAAGTGTTTGAGGACGAGGAAGAATATGCATTTACAAGCTATGGAGAAACAATCTACATAGGTATAGATAGGATATATGTAAAAGATCAAAACATGAAAACAATTTGTTATGATCAAACCCATGATGAGGTTGGTAGTTTTGTGTTCGATGAGAACGGTTTCCCTACAATGCTGGCAAAGGATATCGATGGATATTATACCCGCAGAGTACGAACGGAAGAAGGACCAGAGTATGAACAAATCCGCATAGAGGATGAGGATCTGATTGATATTAATATTGGAAATAAGGTGGCACTAACAGACGAAGGTCTACTTTATATATATGATGGTGCATTGTATCTTTATCAGATGGCAGAAGGCATAGGGGATAAACTGCTTGATCTTGCTGGCGGTGGCATTTACGAAGAAGATATCATATATCTTGGAATGAAGGGCGATGTCATCGAAATTATAGATAATTACAAGGGGAGTGAAAACTCCGAATATACTAGGATTGAACCAGATGAAACACAGGAGAATGTGATTACTTTAGGTCTAATCAATTTGGACCCCGATATGAGAACGGTCATAACATCCTTCAATCGCTACCAAAACGAGGTGCGAATAGAACCAATAGTATACATGAAGGGATATGATTATACAGCGGCTTGCCAAGACATGTGGATTGATATGTTGCAGGGAAAAGCTCCAGATATAATTGAAACAGACGGAATAAATTATGAGCTACTAGCAAACAAAGGCGCTTTTCTAAACCTATATGAATTTATGGAATCTGATGCTAAGCTCAAAAAGGAATCCTTTGTTCCGAGCGTATTGAAGACTTATGAGCAAAATGGGAACCTGTATAATATAGCTCCTAATTTTAGGTTATATACAGTTTGGGGAGCAAGCAGCCTGGTGCAAGGAAGATATGGGGTTGATACAAGTGAGCTGATACAGATGCTTGAAAAACAAGGGGGAGATATTAATAGTATATATGGTTTGGGAGGCGATGAAAGCGTTCTGACCACCCTCTGTACCATGGGCATGAGTGAGTTTATTGATTGGGACACTGGGACGTGCGATTTCACAGGAGAAAGTTTTTGTCAGCTTTTGGACTTTGTAAAAGAGTATGAAGGCGCAGGAAATGTCAGTTATTATCGAGCAGTAAATGAAGGAGATGTTTTGCTTACCCTTGGGCTTATTAATTCGGTGGAAAATTATGTGATTGAGTCGGAAATCTACGGAGAGGATATTGAATTTATAGGTTGTCCAACAGGAAAGGGTACAGGATCAGTGCTGTATTATGGCTCTAGCGAATTGGCGATAAATTCCGGGACAGAACATGCCAAAGAAGCATGGGAGTTTGTAAAATATTATCTGCTAAATGGCTACAATGGAACTGGTTTTCCAACCAGAGTAGAACTACTTGAACAGGTTTTTGAAGAGTCTATGAAGGAAGAATTTGTAGAAGAAAACGGCATTGTGACACAGTGCATAAAAGGTAGCTACCAAGAATGGAGTGTTGTGGACATTAAAATATACAAGGCAGAACAAAGTGATGTGGATGCAGTTCGGGAGCTGATTGAAAGAGCAAATGGTAAATACCAATACTATGTGGATGTATTAAACATTATTGAAGAGGAAGCGGCGGCTTACTTCAAAGATCAAAAGACCATAGAACAGGTTACAGATATTATTCAAAATAGAGTTCAGTTGTTTTTAGATGAAAAAGGAAGTTGATATATGAAGAGGTCACATCATTGCTGATGTGACCTCTTTGCTATGAATATCAGTTGAATCATTTGTTAATAAGCTATTCGTCGTCATCTCCGCCAGCGCCATTCTTTTTGCGGAATTCGGCTGGACTTTCGCCCACATATTTACGGAACTTTTTGTGGAAGTAATCCACATTGCGGTAGCCCACCATTTCAGCTACTTCATATACCTTATAGGTGCCCTGAAGTAACAGTGTCTTGGAATGGTTGATACGCATATGGTCGATGTAGGAGTTAAAACTCTCGCCCACAGTTTTGTGGAAAATCTTGCCCAGATAAGCGCTGTTGTAGCCAAACAGAGGGGCAATGGTTTCCAACTTAATGTTGTTCTGGTAATTGTGGTCTATGTAATACAAAATATCATCCAAAACGCTGTTGCGGGAAGGATTTCCGGTAGCGTTCATAATCATCTCGAACTGCTCGGACAAAAATTGTACAATCTCGTAGAGGTAATGCTTTTTGTCGATGTACTCAATGACAGTTGAGTTGGATGAAAAAGGAATGTTGTTGTTGCTGTAGAGCAGGTTGATGCGCTCCTTGATTCGCAGATACAAATCAGTGAGGAACAATTTAACTTCGGAGATATCGCTCTTTACATTGTAAAGGTATTCTTCCAGTGTACTTAAAGTTTCAACTACATTTTTGCGGTTGAAGGTCTGGAGATACCCTACCAAAGACTGCGTATAATCTTCCAGTTTGTCCTGCTGAAGCTCGTACACGGAGGATTTGATGTCTGGAAGTTCCTCATATCCTAAGGTGTGCTGTCCCTGAATGCAGAAGAAACGTCTGCGAATCAGCGCCAATGCATCCTGGTAGGAAAGGTAAACTTCTGCCACATCTGTAACAGGGCGACCGTAAGCCAAAAAGAGGGAATCCATAGGACTGTCTTTCTGAGGAGGTCTGTCTCCGTTGTAGTGCTCCAAGAAGTCGTTGAATCTATGCAACGCATACTGCCCCTTGAGCAGAATGACATTCATCTGGTTTTCAAAGAAGTGATTGAAGGTATGATCGCTACGGTTGGTCACCTTTAAAAGGTCTGCAAAGCTATAGCTTACAGCGTTTGGAATCTGGTTAAAATTCTCGTAGATTACGATTTGGTAAATATCCGCTTCCAGTTCCAATTCTTCCACATCCTGTTTGGTCAGCTGGTGTGCTCCTTCGGAAGGATCGGTAATCAAATCGTGAAGGATGGCGTCTTTTGCCTTTTGGCGGAACAAGTCGATGTGGTCGGAGGCCTTACTTTGGGCATCCAAATCTGCCTTGATCTTGAGTACGGTTTCAGAAAGCTCATCTTCGTCGATTGGCTTGGTCAGATAGGACTCTACGCCATAGCGAATCGCTTCCTGAGCGTATTTAAAATCAGAATAACCGCTGATAATAATAAATTTGCCGCCAAAGCCTCTCTCCTGAGACATGCGAACCACATCTAGGCCGGGCAATTTTGGCATGCGAATATCCATCAGAACCAAATCAGGAGAATTGTCCAGAATACCGGCTAAGGCATCTTCGCCATTGGCTGCCTCGCCGCAAATGGTAAAGCCAATTTCTTCCCAGTCCATGATACATTTCAAACCATCGCGAATCAAAGATTCGTCGTCTACGATAAAGACCTTGTACATCAAATAGACCTTTTCCTTCCTAATGAATAACTGTGCTTAATTCAGCGGATAACTAACCTTAAGTATAGAAGAAATGTAAGTTTCAGTCAAGTTTGGAAAAAGGCTGAAAATCTGAAAGACAAACACCACTGTAAGTAGTATAATATAAAAGATGAGACCTTATTTATGTAGTGCAAAATAGTAATGCAGGACTTTATTTAAGCAGTTAACAAGTAGGTAAGATTATGAATTATGTAGTACTTGATCTGGAATGGAACCAGAGCAGTAATGAAGAAAATATAAATAAAGATTTACCCTTTGAAATCATTGAGATTGGAGCCATCAAACTCAGTCAGGATAGGCTGATGGTGGGCGAGTTTTCGGAGCTGATTAAACCTCAGGTTTATCATCAGATGCATCGTATCACCAGCAAGTTGATTCATTTGCAGATGCAGGAGCTGGAAAGAGGAAGACCTTTTCGGGAAGTGGCGGAGGATTTCCTTAAGTGGTGTGGACAGGAGTATATTTTCTGTACATGGGGTCCACTTGATTTGGCGGAACTACAAAGCAATATGCGCTACTATGAAATGACACCGCTGTCAGATAGACCGATTGCTTATTTGGATATTCAGAAGCTTTTTAGTCTGGCCTTTGAGGATGGCAAGAGCCGTAGGTCCTTGGAGTATGCGGTAGACTTTTTGCATATCGAGAAGGATATTCCATTTCACAGAGCCTTCAGCGATGCCTATTATACAGGAAAGGTTATGGCGAAAATACAGGATGCAAAGCTGTTTAAGAGGTTTTCTTATGATGTATTTCATCTTCCAAAGACGAGAGAAGATGAGGTAAGAGTCGTTTTTGATACTTATGCCAAATACATCACCAGAGAGTTTGCTGACAAGCTAGAAGCCCTTCATGACAAAGAAGTGGCTGCCACCAAATGTTATGTGTGCCGCCGCAATATCAAAAAGCGTATTCGCTGGTTTAGTGCCAATGGAAAGCATTATTACTGCCTGGCTTTTTGCGATCAACATGGCTTCCTCAAGGGAAAGATTCGTGTCAAGAAGTCGGAAGGGGAAAAGGTATATGTGGTAAAGACCACGAAACTAATCTCCCACAGCGAGGCAGAGAAGATTGCGGAGATGAAGGACAAGGCCAAAGAGATTCGCCGCAACAAGAAAAGGAAGGATAAAGAGGCATGACAACAGATAAGATGAATCAGATATTTATAGATACCGCTTATATTCGCATGGGCGGAAGTGAGGAAGAACTTCGCTGTGCGAAGTATTTGCAGAGCAAGGTAGCAGAGCTTGGCCTGGAGGCACAGATAGAAGAATTTGAAGTAGATATGGCAGACATGCAGGAAGCCCACCTTTTCATTGATGGAGAAGAGGTTACGTGCAAAGGCTATCTGTGTGCTGGCAGCAGTGAAGTGGAAGCGCCCCTTTACTATATGCCGGTTACAGACGAGTGTTCTCTGAGAGAGTGCAAGGGCAAAATTGTTATGATTGATGGCTACCTAAGATATTGGGTGTATCAGGATATGCTGGAACATGGAGCTCTGGGCTTTATCACCTATGATGGCAACGCCAACTATGTAGACGAAGATATCGACCAGAGAGAACTTCGCACTTATGTAAGCCAAGGAAAGATTATTCCAGGCGTAAATATCAACGCAAAAAAGGCAATAGAGATTATTAACAAAGAAGCTAAGGTCGCTAAGATTTCTTTGAAACAGAAAGAATACAAGGGCACTTCCAGAAACGTAGTTTTGGATATGCCTGGTGAAATAGAGGACTATATTGTCTTTACCGCACACTACGATTCTACATCTCTTTCTCAGGGTGCTTACGACAATATGTCTGGCAGTGTGGGCTTGCTTGGTATTGCGGAGCATTTCGCGAATCACCCACATCGCTACGGGCTTAAATTCGTTTGGTGTGGCAGTGAGGAGAGAGGCCTGCTTGGCTCCAAGGCGTTTACTGCAGCCCATGAGGAAGAACTGAAAAAGGTAGCGCTAAACATTAACTTAGATATGATTGGATGTATCATGGGCAAATTTATCGCCTGCTGTACCAGTGAGGACAAACTGGTGCATTACATTCAGTACATGAGCCAGGAGGAAGGCTTTGGAATGAGCGTTTCTCAGGGTGTTTACTCCAGTGACTCTACACCTTTTGCAGACAAAGGAGTGCCTGCAGTTTCCTTTGCTCGCATTGCTCCTAACAATACAGCTACTATCCACAACAGCTATGACACTATGGCGGTGATGAAGATGGAGCATATGGACAAAGATATTGCTTTCATTGTGAAGTTTGCAGAGCGTATGGCCAATGCAAAGTGTTGCCCAGTAGGCAAAGAGATTCCTGAAAATATGAAGGAAGAACTGGATGTTTATTTGGCAAGAAAACGAGATAAGAAGAAAGCTTAAGACAAGAAAAGCCCTCAACCATTTCATTGGATGAGGGCTTGTTTTTTAATACAATTCTTTGGGCTACAAATCTGTTTTGCCTTCTTGTAAGCCTACTAGAAATCATAATCGCGAAGCCTACTTGGACGTTTCGCTTTTTTGCGACGCCTTTGGGCGTTCATGGTTTGTTGATAACGGTTGCGTTTCTTTCGTCTGCTTTTTAACCAGCCTCTTCTGGTGCGGCTGGTGGCAGGCTCAAAGTGATAATTGCGTACGATTGAGATAAGAATAATCAGCACGATCAGACCAGCGGATATTCCCAATATCCAGAGAATCACTTTGATGACGTTGATGAAGATTACATTTTCTTCCTTGGGCGCAGCCACGATGGTGGTGTCTGTAGGCAAAGAGGTGTCAAATGCATAGGAAACCTCTTCGGTAACTGCCAAATCGACAGAGGCTGTGCCGATAACTTGTCCATGGTAGGAATAGGTAATGACGGCAACCTCACCAGGAGCAGTATCCGTGTAGGAGATAGAAGAAGTGACGTCTTCAAAAACAGCAGTCTTAGGTATGGTGATGCAGTCCTGCGTATTTAAAGAAAGAATAGGCTTGGAACTGCCAAAAATATCATTGTTGTTGTAAAAGAAGTTGGAACCGTCAATGTTGTACTTGGTCTCTACCTGAGAGATGTTGAGCTGTTCGAAATTGGCAAAGCCATAGTCAAACAGGGCGATTGTATCTTTGTACTGCTCTGGGGCATAGTCGTGTAATACGACACAGATCAGCTTTAGCCCATCTTTTTCCGCACAGGAGACCAGACAGTTCTTGGCATCGTCGGTGTAACCAGTTTTGCTGGCTACGATATGCTCATAAGGATATTTGCGTCCTTTGAAAAGTTCGTTAGTGGTGGCTGCGTAGATGTCGTCCTTTTGCTTGTCAGTCGGTGGAATATGAAGCAAGGTGCTGGAGGCGTATTTGCACAGCAGCTCATTGGCGAAAAAGGCCTTTCCTATCATAGCCAAGTCGTAGGCAGTGGTGTAATGATTGTCATCTGGTAGGCCGTTTGGATTGACAAAGTTGCTATTCAAGCAGCCGAGTTCCGTGGCCCTCTGGTTCATAATAGGGGCGAAATCCTCCCAATCACCATCTACGATATGCTCTGCAACGGCAAAAGAAACTTCGTTGGCAGAGGCTATAAGAATTGCCTGGAGGCTTTGTTCCATGGTCAATTCTTCGCCCGGGTCAATAGCGATGTGGGAACTTCCTCGTGGCATATCGTGAACAGAGTCGTAAGAAAAAGTGACTATTTCATCCATACGACAATTCTCAGCGGCAATCAGTGCAGTGAGAATCTTGGTGGTGCTGGCTGGGTACTGCTTGGAATGGATATCCTTGGCATAGAGTATAGCGCCAGTTTCAGCATCCATCAGGATGGCAGAGTCTGCGGTCACGGTAGGACCCATAGGCCAGTTGGTTATTTGGTTGGTTTCAACTATCTTGTCCCTCTGTCTTTGGATAATTTCATCCTTGGTCTCAGCACTTACTCCCATTGGGGTGGATGCCAGCAAAATCAAGGATAACATTCCGGACAGAAGGCATTTCAATTTCTTGTTTATATTCATTGGCAAATCCCTTCTAATTCACTTTCTTTATCATACACTATTTTGGGACAAAACCATAGACCTAAAATAGTGAAATTGCTTTGCTTTTTGTCGCGATTTATATATAATAAGGGCTAGAAATGAAGAGATTTAGGAGTATGTAGCGATATGAGACTTAGAAATATCACAGGTTCCAGGGAAAACATTGCTGAGAGCCAGTATGTAGTACATGAGCCAGCCCAGATGAAAGGCAATTGGAAGGCTTTGTTTGAAAACGACCATCCAATCCACATCGAGATTGGCATGGGCAAAGGCCAGTTCATCCACGGTATGGCGAAGGCACACCCTGAGATCAATTATGTAGGCATTGAGAAATATTCCAGTGTACTGCTTCGTGCGATTCAGAAGATGGAAGTAGAGGAACTGCCAAATCTTTGCTTTATCCGCATGGATGCGGAGGAAATCACAGATGTGTTTGCGGAAGGCGAAGTGGACCAGATTTACCTTAACTTCTCTGATCCATGGCCAAAGGATAGACATGCAAAGCGCCGACTTCCTTCCCGTCAGTTTCTGGCAAGATACGATCAGATTTTGAAAAAAGATGGGAAACTGGAGTTCAAGACCGACAATAGAGGCTTATTTGACTTTGCAGTGGAAGAGCTTGAGCCAGCGGGCTGGAGAGCAGATGTCATCACTTATGATTTGCACAGTGATGCAGAACTCATGGTTGGAAATATCATGACAGAATATGAAGAGAAATTTTCTTCCCAGGGCAACCCTATTTACAAATACATCATCTGTAGGTAGTATATAAATAGGCGGAAGCTTAAGCGGAAATCTGCACGGGCAGATGTAAGTCTGTGGGATAGGAGATTTCATAGTAGGGCAGAAGTCTGGGCATACTAAGGAAAGGTAATTCACAGAAGGAGGTTTTAATATGGAATACAAATTTACAGCAGCAAATTTTGAGACAGAAGTTTTGGGATCTGATATCCCAGTATTGGTAGATCTTTACGCAGACTGGTGCGGCCCTTGCAAAATGATGGGCCCGGTTGTGGCTGAAATGGCTGAGAAGTACGATGGAAAGATTAAAGTCGGCAAACTCAATGTAGACGACGATGGCGCAATTGCACAGAGATACGGTGTTGCAAGCATTCCTACCTTCCTGTTCTTCAAGGGTGGTCAGGTAGTGGAAACAGCAATCGGTGCTATGAGCACAGATGATTTGGATGCTCTGATTATGCAGGTGCTTTTGTAAACTTTAATTTAAGATGACTTTTTATGAACCCGTCCATTTGATAATGGGCGGGTTTTTTGCTTGAGATGCAGGCCTTTGAATTTTTAGTCTTGGTGAAGATTATCTGCCCTTGAGTCTCCTTTTTGGGGCTTGAGGGTAGATGACGATTTGCCGTTTTTTAGATATGTCTACCCATTTGGACTTTTCTGACCTAAAAGGGTAGACAAATATAAAAATGATGTTTTTGGTGTCTGCCCTTTAGAGTGTTTTTGAAGACTTAGGGTAGATTTTAGGATGGGGCTTAGGAGTGCTTGGAACTTCTGAGTGAAAAGAAATAATGTCGGCTCGTGCTGCACATAAAGAGTGCAAGCAAACTTGCAAAAACTTCCAGTTAATATCCAAATTCTGCAAGTTCGAAAAAAATAACTTGCAATTTATTGGAAAAATAGGAACAATTCACCATATTTAAACAAAACAGTTGTTATTTAAAAGGACTTTTGTCCTATTTCGCCAGGATGGAGAGTTTCAAACGGAATTTGGCGTATTTTTGCGTATTGACCAAAAAGGATTACGCTTTTGGATAGAGTTTTATGATTATGGATATTTTAGATTTAGGACATGATTATTTCACAATTCATCTATTGATTTATATTCTCTCAATCTCTATAATAAAATAGACTAATTATCAGTAGAAAGGGAACTTATGGAAAGAAATATTCATCGCTTTGATGGCGATAACGGATATAACGGAGGGCCAAATGGACCAGGTGGAAACGGCGGCCCAAACGGCAATGGTAATGGAGGAGGTAGCAACGGCAATGGCCAATCCCCCAAGAAGGTTAATATACTGCTTCTTTTGATTGCTGGCTTGATTACGCTTTTGATTACTTCCAGCTTTATGAAGGCAACTACTTCTGCCACCACTGAGGAGGTAAGCTATTCACAGTTTCTTGCCTGGGTAGACAACGGAGAAGTAAAGGAAGTTACCTTCGGTGCAGACCGTATATATATTGAAAAAGTAGACGAACCAACAGACGAGAGTGAGACTGGAAGATATCCTCTCTGGATGACACAGGCAAAAAGGGATGTGAAATACTTCACAGCTATCATGGATGACGACACTTTGGTGGAGCGTCTCTATGGTGCAGGCGTAGATGTGCACGGATACATTCCTGACAATTCCAGCTTTATTATGGAGATTCTTCTATATTATATCTTGCCAATGCTGATGGTATGGTTGCTGCTCAGCTTCTTGTTCCGCAAGATGTCCAAAGGCGGCGGTCCTATGGGCGTAGGCAAATCCAATGCTAAGGTATATGTGCAGAAAAAGACAGGAGTTACCTTTAAGGATGTGGCAGGTGAAGACGAAGCCAAGGAATCCTTGGTTGAAGTAGTAGATTTTCTTCACAACCCAGCGAAATACACCAAGATTGGTGCAAAGCTGCCAAAGGGTGCACTTTTGGTGGGACCTCCAGGTACTGGTAAAACCTTGCTTGCCAAGGCAGTTGCGGGTGAGGCGGGAGTGCCTTTCTTCTCCCTTACTGGTTCTGACTTTATTGAACTTTATGTAGGTGTGGGTGCATCTCGTGTAAGAGATTTGTTTAGCGAAGCGACCAAGATGGCTCCATGTATTATCTTTATCGATGAAATCGATGCCATCGGACGTAGTCGTGATTCCAAATATGGCGGCGGCAATGAGGAAAGAGAGCAGACCTTGAACCAGCTTTTGTCTGAGATGGATGGTTTTGATTCCTCCAAGGGTATTTTGGTGCTGGGAGCAACCAACAGACCTGAGATTTTGGATAAAGCATTGCTTCGTCCAGGCCGTTTTGACAGACGTATCATCGTAGACAAACCAGACCTTAAGGGTCGTGTAGAGATATTGAAGGTGCATGCCAAGGATGTGGCTATGGACGAAACCGTAGACTTTGAGGCAATTGCCCTTGCTACCAGTGGCGCAGTGGGTTCTGATCTTGCCAATATGATCAACGAGGCAGCCATCAATGCTGTCAAGGAAGGCAGAGAGTATGTAAGCCAGAAAGACTTGTTCGATGCAGTGGAACAGGTACTTGTGGGTAAGGAAAAGAAAGACCGCATTATGAGTAAGGAAGAAAGACGTATCGTTTCTTACCATGAGGTAGGTCATGCGCTGGTAAGCGCACTTCAGAAGAACTCTGAGCCAGTTCAAAAGATTACTATCGTACCTCGTACCATGGGTGCGCTTGGATATGTTATGCATGTGCCAGAGGAGGAAAAATACCTCAACACAGAGGCGGAACTTCGCGATATGCTGGTTAGCCTGGTGGCTGGTCGTGCGGCAGAAGAAATCGTCTTTGATACCGTTACCAGCGGTGCTGCCAACGATATTGAAAAAGCAACTGACATTGCCAGAGCTATGGTTACCCAGTATGGTATGAGCAAACGATTTGGCCTCATCGGACTTGCAACCGTTCACAGCAAGTATTTGGATGGAAGTGCTTCTTTGAATTGTAGTGAAGCGACTGCGGCAGAGATCGACCAGGAAGTAATTGCTATTTTGAAGGAAAGCTATGACAAGGCGTTGGAACTGCTTCGTGATAACAGAGAACTGATGGATAAATTGGCAGAGTTCCTGATTGAAAAAGAAACCATTACAGGTAAGGAATTCATGAAGATTTATCGCACCGAAAAAGGCATCCCTGAGCCAGAAGAAGAGCCTAAAGATGACAAGAAGGTTGAAACTGAAGCAGTAGCTGCAACGGACGGTGAAGCTAAGGCAATATCACAGGAAGCCGAACCAGTAGAAGCAACGAACGAAGAAGCTGAAGTTGCAAGCGCGGAACCAGCGAAGGCTGACACAGCGGACGCAAATGAGGGCGTAAGTGCCGCGACAGAACCAGCGAAGGCTGAGCCAGAGCAAGAGCTGGCACAGGAGCCTGAGCAGGAAGTGGGACGTTTTAGCAACGCACCCATGAAGAAATAAATAACGTAAATAGACGGAGCATGATTGTATTTCGCAGCCATGCTCCTTTTTACAAAGAAGGAGAAATAAGGTGACTTTTAATTTTGAAGAAGAATTAAAAAAACTACCTAACAAACCTGGGGTGTATATCATGCGCGATGCTCTGGACACCATTTTGTATGTGGGTAAGGCGGTGAATCTTCACAATCGTGTGCGTTCCTATTTTAGACCCAATATAGGTCGAGGACCATCCATTGACAAGATGGTGACACTGATTGCCAGGTTTGAGTATATTGTGACGGATACAGAGCTGGAGGCTTTGGTACTGGAGAACAATCTCATCAAGGAGCATTCGCCAAAGTACAATACCCTTCTTAAGGATGACAAAACCTACCCTTATATCAAGGTGACAGTAGGGGAGGATTTCCCTAGAATTCTTTTTGCCAGAGAGATGAAAAAGGACAAGGCGAAATACTTTGGTCCATACACCAGTGCAGGTGCAGTTAAAGATACCATTGATTTGCTGAACAAACTGTATCAGCTTCGCACCTGTAATCGTAATTTGCCTAGGGATACGGGACTGGAAAGACCTTGCTTAAATCATCATATTAAGCAGTGCCTGGCTCCTTGCCAGGGTTATATCAGCCAGGAGGACTATAGACAACGCATAGAAGGCGCCCTTTCCTTTTTGAATGGAAATTACAATTCTGTTCTCAAGGATTTGGAGCAGAAGATGCAGGCTGCGGCGGAGAATTTGGAGTTTGAAGAGGCGGCCAAATATAGGGATTTATATAATAGCGTGAAGTCTGTAGCACAGAAACAGAAGATCAACGAAGGAATCGGCGAGGACAAGGATATCATTGCCATGTCCAAGGACGACACAGACGCTGTGGTGCAGGTTTTCTTTATCCGAGATGGCAAACTGATTGGTCGCGAGCATTTCTATATGACAAAAGTGTCAGGTGTGCCAAAAGAAGAAATCTTGGGAGAGTTTGTAAAGCAGTTTTATGCGGGTACTCCTTTTATTCCAAAGGAATTGATGCTCCAATATGAAATCGAAGATATGGAGTTGATTGAGAAGTGGCTTGGAGGCAGACGTGGTTCCAGAGTGTATCTTCGTGTGCCAAAAAAGGGAAGCAAAGAAAAGTTACTGGAACTGGCGGCCAAGAATGCTTCTTTGGTACTGACCCAAGACAGAGAAAAGATGAAACGTGAAGAGGGCAGAACCATCGGTGCAGTGAAGGAAATTGCAGATATTTTGGGCCTTTCACAGGTTAATCGCATGGAAGCCTTCGATATTTCCAATATCAGTGGCTTTGCCAACGTAGGTTCTATGGTGGTCTATGAAAAAGGAAAGCCAAAGCGAAGTGACTATCGTAAGTTCAAGATAAAGACGGTCTCAGGACCAGATGATTATGCCTGCATGAGAGAAGTGCTGACCAGACGTTTTGTGCATGGCATGGAGGAAGCCAAGGCGCTTCAGGAACAGGAAATTGATCAGGAGTTTGGAAGCTTTACCAAGTTCCCGGATTTACTGTTGATGGACGGTGGAAGAGGCCAGGTAAATATAGCACTGGAAGTGCTGGAAGAGCTGCACATAGATATTCCGGTCTGTGGCATGGTAAAGGACGACAACCATCGAACCAGAGGTCTTTATTTTAACAATGTAGAACTGCCCATTGATACTAGGTCAGAGGGTTTTAAACTGATTACTCGTATTCAGGATGAAGCTCACAGATTTGCTATTGAGTATCACAAGTCACTGCGTGGCAAGGCACAGGTGAAGTCTGTGCTGGACGAAATTCCAGGGGTAGGACCTACAAGAAGAAAAGCTTTGATGCGCCATTTCCAGTCTATAGAGGATGTAAAATTGGCCGATGTGGAGGCTCTTTGCCAAGTTCCGGAGATACCGCAGCATGTAGCAGAGGCGATTGTTTCCTATTTTCAAAACGAGTAGGGTATGCTACAATGAAATAGACTATGACCGCCTAAATTGGGCGGCAAAAAAAGCGCCTTTTTCAAAAAAAGGCGCACCACAATAAAACACATAGAAACGGGGTAGGGACATGGAAAGTGTAAAACTTACGAAATTCATTGAAAAAATGAAACTGATCAATCTGACTCCAGATATCGAAGTAAAGGGTATCAAGATTACACAGTCTGATATCAACAGACCAGCGCTTCAGATGACTGGCTATTTCGAGCATTTCGATTCCACACGCGTGCAATTAATTGGTATGGTGGAATATACTTATATGGAAGGAATGAGCGAAGAGGAAAAACGCGTAAACTACGACAAACTCATGTCCTACGATATTCCTTGTATTATTTTCAGTAGAGATCATCAGCCAGATGAACTGTTTATGGAGACAGCTCGTAAATACAGACGCCCTATATTCTCCACCCCTAAGGCTACATCTGCGTTTATGGCAGAGGCAATTCGCTGGCTCAATGTAGAACTTGCTCCTTGCATTTCTGTGCACGGTGTATTGGTTGATGTCTTCGGTGAAGGTGTGCTCATTACCGGTGAAAGTGGAATTGGTAAATCTGAGGCAGCACTGGAGCTGATCAAGCGTGGTCATCGTCTGGTTACCGACGATGCTGTAGAGCTTCGTAAGGTAAGTGATGAAACTTTGGTTGGTCGAGCACCTGATATCACCAAACACTTCATCGAACTTCGCGGTATCGGCATCGTGGATGTCAAGGCACTTTTTGGTGCATCCAGCGTAAGAGACACTGCATCTATTGACTTGGTAATCCGTTTGGAAGAGTGGGACAAGGACAAAGAGTATGACAGACTTGGTCTGGAGGAAGAATATACAGAGTATCTGGGCAACAAGATTGTGTGTCACACACTCCCAATTCGCCCAGGTCGTAACCTGGCTGTAATTTGTGAGTCTGCAGCTGTAAACCACCGTCAGAAAAAGATGGGCTACAATGCTGCTCAGGAATTGTACGCTAGAGTACAGAAGAATTTGGCTAAAAAGAGAGAGGAAGAGGAAGATGAGTAAGTTTGTCTTTGGTGTAGATATCGGTGGAACCACCGTTAAAATGGGACTTTTTGATAAAGAAGGAGCTTTGCTGGATAAGTGGGAGATTCCTTCTGTGACTGCAAATCATGGCGAGCGTATTTTGCCAGATATCGCAGCCAGCATCAAAGCCAAGATGGAGGAAAAAGGCATTGTACTTGAACAGGTAGTGGGTATCGGTCTCGGTGCTCCAGGACCTATCGATGCAAAGGGTGTGGTTTACAAGACCGCAAACCTTGGTTGGGATACTGTATTTAGTGTGCCAGAAGCAATGCAGAAATTCATTGATCTTCCAGTGAAGGCAGGTAATGATGCCAATGTGGCAGCCCTTGGCGAACTTTGGATGGGCGGTGGCAAAGGCTACAAAGATATGGTAATGGTAACCCTCGGCACAGGCGTTGGCGGCGGTATCATTGTAGATGGTGCTTTGGTTAGCGGATCTATGGGTGCAGGCGGCGAAATCGGACACATTCATGTGGAGGATGACGAGGCGGATTGCTGTGGATGTGGAAACCAGGGATGTCTTGAGCAGTATGCATCAGCAACAGGTGTAGTTCGCCTTGCAAAGAAACGTCTTGCAAAAGATGACAAAGCAAGTGTGCTTAGAGATGGTGAAATTAGTGCCAAGGCAATCTGGGATGCTGCGAAGGAAGGCGATGAAATCGCAGTAGAAGTGGCACATCAGTTTGGACAGTACTTAGGAAAGGGCCTGGCTGCAATTTCTGCAGTAGTAAACCCAGAAGTATTTGTAGTAGGCGGCGGTGTATCTAGAGCAGGTGAAGTGCTTTTTGAATACACAAAGCCTCACTTTATGAAATATGCATTCCATGGATGTAGAAATGCACAGTTTAAACTGGCTACCCTTGGAAATGATGCTGGCATTTATGGTGCAGCTAAATTAGTAATCGATGAAGAGTAGGGATAATACATGATAAGTCAGGCGGTAAAAGATTCTTTGAATCGATTTGTACCAGAAGATTATATTAAGATGCAGGAACCAATGAGCAGGCACACCACATTTAAGGTTGGTGGGCCTGCAGATTGTCTGGTCTACCCTCAGGACACAGAGCAGCTAAAGGGTGTTTTGAATTATCTAACCAAGATAGAGATTCCTTATTTTGTAGTTGGCAATGGCAGCAATTTGCTGGTGTCTGATGCAGGCTACAGAGGCGTTATCGTCAAGGTGGGCGAGGCCATGAGCCAGGTGAGAGTGGAGGGCAACAACATCATTGCTGGAGCCGGCGCGTCCTTGGCCAAGGTGGCCAGAACTGCTTTGGAGCATGGGCTTACAGGGTTGGAGTTTGCTGCAGGTATACCAGGAACTGTAGGTGGAGCACTCATCATGAATGCGGGAGCCTACGATGGCGAAATGAAGATGGTGGTTTCCCGAGTAACTGTGGTAGATCAGCATGGTACGGAAATGTCACTGGACAATGCAACCATGGAATTTGGTTATCGTAGCAGCGCTCTTAAGAATCAAAAATTTGTGGCGACAGAGTGTGAGTTTAGTTTAGAACCCGGTGACAAAGAGCAGATCAAAGCCAAGATGGATGATTTTGCTGCAAGACGCAGGGACAAACAGCCATTGGAATACCCAAGTGCGGGCAGTACCTTCAAGCGTCCAGAAGGACATTTTGCGGGCAAACTGATTCAGGATGCAGGTCTTGCAGGCATGCAGGTCGGTGGAGCGCAGGTTTCCACTAAGCATTGCGGTTTTGTGATTAATACAGGGGAAGCAACAGCAAAAGATATTCATATATTGATTGGATTTATTCAGGATAAGGTGAAGGATACCTTTGGTGTGGATTTGGAACCAGAGGTAATTCGTTTAGGGGAGTTTTAAAGTATGAGATTTGTAATCGTTACCGGAATGAGCGGTGGAGGAAAAAGTACAGCACTGAAAATGTTGGAGGATTTAGGCTATTACTGCGCAGACAATCTTCCTGTCTCTTTAATTGACAAATTTATGGAACTGGTATCCACCCCAGGTAGCGAGATTACACAGGTGGCTTTAGGACTGGATGTGCGAACAGACCAGTCCTTTGCGCAGGCGACCAAAACTATCAAGGAATTGAAAAAGAGAGGCCAGGATTTGGAGATTCTCTTTATGGATGCTTCTGAGCAGGCTTTGATTAAGCGATACAAGGAGACTAGACGTGTGCACCCACTGGCTTTGGAAGGCCGTGTGGAGGATGGCGTTTCCAAAGAAAATCAAGTGCTTTCCGAGATTCGAGGCATGGCAGACTATGTCATTGATACCTCTAATCTTTTGACCAGGGAGCTTAGAAATGAACTGGAACGCATTTTTGTGAAGGACGAAGAATACAATAGTCTCATGATTACCCTTTTGTCCTTTGGATTTAAGCATGGTATTCCAGCAGATGCAGATTTAGTGTTTGACGTAAGATTCCTTCCAAACCCATTTTACTTAGATGAGCTCAAAGCCAAGACTGGTTTGGATCAGGAGGTACAGGACTACGTGATGCAGTTTGAGGAGTCCAAGGTTTTTTTGGACAAGCTGGAAGATATGATTCAGTTCTTGATTCCTCATTATATTGACGAAGGCAAAAATCGCCTTGTGATAGCCATTGGTTGCACAGGCGGACAACATAGAAGCGTAACTCTGGCAGGAGAGCTGCATAAGAGAATGAACAGTTGCGGTGGCAGTTATGGATTGAAACTGTTCCACAGAGATGTACGCGGCAGAGGTGGAAATTAAATGTCATTTTCAAGCGACGTAAGAGCGGAACTTTCAAAAAATATATCTGGGGCGCGGCATTGTCAGTTGGCAGAACTTTCTGCCCTGATGCATTTTTGTGGCCAATATGGGCAAGATAAAGAAGGCAATCTGACCCTTGGATTTCAAACAGAAAATGAAGCTGTTGTAAGAAAAGGCTTTACATTATTGAAAAAAACATTTAATATAGACCTTGGCTCGACTTTGGACGGGGAAGAGAAAGAGCGAGTAATAGCGAAACTTGGAGACTTAAGTGCTCCGGTGAACCCACTCGTTGTCAAAAACACCTGTTGTCAAAGAGCATATCTTAGAGGCGCATTTTTGTGCGTTGGTTCCATGAGTGATCCAGAAAAAGGATATCATATGGAGTTTGTGTGTGCACAAGAACCTCAAGCTATGCAGCTACAAGAGATTATTAAAGGTTTTGGTATTGAAGCAAAAATAGTGCTTCGTAAAAAGTATTACGTTGTTTATCTGAAAGAGGGTTCTAGTATTGTTGACTTGCTGGGTGTGATGGAGGCCCATATCTCGCTGATGAATTTTGAAAACCTTCGTATATTGAAGGAGATGAGAAATTCCATCAACCGAAAGGTAAACTGTGAAACTGCCAATATAGCCAAGACAGTAAATGCAGCAAGTAAACAAGTGGAAGACATCATGATTTTGAGAGATCATTATGGCCTACACAACCTACAACCGAGCTTGCGAGAAATTGCAGAGGTGCGATTGGAGTATCCGGAAGCAACTCTCAAGGAATTGGGAGAGATGTTAGATCCACCTGTGGGCAAATCAGGTGTCAATCACCGCCTGCGTAAGCTTAGTGAACTCGCCTCAAAGATAAGGGCGTAGAGGAGGAAAAATATTATGATGAAAGAAATCGTAACTATCAACATGGACAACGGTCTTGAAGCTAGACCTGCAGCAATGTTAGTACAGGTAGCTAACCGTTATGACAGCAATTTGTTTATTGAAGTAGCTGAAAAAATGGTGAACTTAAAGAGCATCATGGGTGTTATGAGCTTGGGTCTCGACAACGGCGAAACTGTAACTCTTCTTGCAGATGGTAATGATGAGAAGGTTGCTTTGGAAGGTCTTTGTGGATTCCTTACAGGCGTTGCATCATAACATTAGGCACTACTCGAAATTAAAAATTAGATACATAGGCGGAATCAATAAAGATTTAATATTTCTTTAATTGATTCCGCTTTTGTTTTGTTCTATTGTTATGATTATAAGTTGCATATATTTGGAATAAATAAAAGAGAGGTCTGTTGAAAGAGAGACTTTTTAATAGGTAGAAATTTGCTTATATGAAGATGGGAGAAACAATGAGCGAAACAAAGAAAATGTTATTTATATTTAACCCTAAGGCAGGAAAGGCCCAGATTAAGATGCATCTGTTGGGTATTGTTGATACATTTGTAAAGGCGGGATATCAAGTGGAAACTTATCCAACGCAGAGCCCGAAGGATGCCATTGAATATACGAAAAACAGAGCGGCAGAGTTTGATATGGTAGTATGCAGTGGCGGCGATGGAACTTTGGATGAAGTGGTTGCAGGATTGCTTCAAAGTGGGGTAAAGATACCGCTAGGATATGTGCCAGCAGGTAGTACCAACGATTTTGCAGGCAGTTTAAAACTTCCCAAAACCATGCTCAAGGCTGCCAAAGTTGCAGTAGAAGGCGCGGAGTTTGCCTGCGATATAGGAAGCTTCAATGAGCAGACCTTTGTGTACATTGCAGCATTTGGAATTTTTACAGATGTATCCTATGGTACGCAGCAGGAATTGAAGAATTTGCTTGGACACATGGCTTACCTGCTGGAAGGCATCAAATCTTTGTCTACAATCAAGTCTTATCCTATGAAGTTTAGCTATGATGACAAGGTGGTGGAGGGTGACTTCATCTATGGTATGATTACCAACTCCATGTCTGTGGGTGGTTTTAAAGGTTTTACTGGCCCTGGCATTGAACTGAACGACGGATTGTTCGAGGTGACACTAGTGCGAACTCCAAGCACCGTTGCGGAGTTAAACGATTTGATTACAGCACTGCTGAATAGAGATTTTGGTGGAGATATGCTGATTCATTTTAAGACTGACAAAATGAGAGTGGAATCTGGCCAGGAAGTGGATTGGACCTTAGACGGTGAATACGGTGGAGGACATTGGCAACTGCTTATTGAGAACAAAAAAGAGGCTGTGACTCTGAAAGTTCCCGAAAAGTTTGTCAAAGAAACACAGAAAAATAGATAAAAAATTAACAGAACTATTCCATTTTTGAACAAAATAAGGTATGATGAAGGCAAGCAAGTTTTTCGAACTTGAACATAATGCAAATGGAGGTACAAATAATGTTAGTATCAGCAACCGAAATGCTTAAAAAAGCAGTAGCTGGCCACTATGCAGTAGGTCAGTTCAACATCAACAACTTGGAGTGGACAAAAGCTATCCTTTTGACAGCTCAGGAACTCAATTCCCCAGTTATCTTGGGTGTTTCTGAAGGCGCTGGCAAATACATGGGTGGTTATGATGTAGTAGTAGGTATGGTAAATGGTTTGATCAAAGATCAGAACATCACTGTTCCTGTAGCTCTTCATCTTGACCATGGTAGCTATGAACACTGCTACAAATGCATCGAAGCAGGTTTCTCATCTGTAATGTTCGATGGTTCTCACTATCCAATCGAGGAGAACGTTGCAAAGACTACTGAATTGGTAGCAGCAGCTCACGACAAGGGAATCTCTATCGAAGCTGAAGTTGGTTCTATCGGCGGCGAAGAAGACGGCGTAGTAGGTGCTGGTGAATGCGCAGATCCTAACGAATGTAAAGCAATCGCTGATCTTGGAGTAGACTTCTTGGCAGCAGGTATTGGTAACATTCATGGCAAATATCCTGCAAACTGGCCAGGACTCAGCTTTGAGACATTGGCAGCAGTTCAGGAAAAGACAGGCGACCTTCCACTCGTTCTTCACGGTGGTACAGGTATCCCAGCTGACATGATCAAAAAAGCAATCAGCCTTGGCGTTGCAAAGATCAATGTTAACACAGAATGCCAGTTAGCATTTGCTGCAGCTACACGTAAATATATCGAAGATGGCAAGGATTTGGAAGGAAAGGGCTTCGACCCTCGTAAACTTCTTGCTCCTGGTACAGAAGCTATCAAAGCTACAGTTAGAGAAAAAATGGAACTTTTCGGTTCTGTAGGCAAAGCTTAATATTTAAAGAAGCAATAGGAGTTTCCTAGAACGTAAAAGCCCCCGGCCAATTGGCCGAGGGCTTTAGTTTTTAGGGGAGGATTTATATAAACAAATATTTGATAGATTGCCAGGGGATTTTACCCCTATAAAGGGAGGATGCCAAGCACCGTTTGGATGCTTGGCATTTATTATGAAAAAGTTTTTATATGTTAAAAAAGGTCTTGTAAGCGTTTTGATGTTTTAGTTATCTCATGGTTATAGTATACGGTGCGAAAATGTCTAAAGAATGTTTTCTGAGTTAAGTTTCTTTTAACTAATTGTGAACAAAAAATGAACGAGACAGCCAAAAACAGGCAATCTCGTCCGAATATTGTCTAAGTTGTATCAAATTTGTAAGAATTTAGTAATTGTTTTGTCTAAATTTTTTCTGGTTCTGGATACTGAACACCGAAAGTTTCAACGGTGACTTTTTCCATAACCTGATCTTCCATTGGTTTGTCGTGCCAATCTGTTCGAGTTTCAGCAATTTTATCTACAACTTCCATGCCCTCGATAATTTTTCCGAATGCTGCGTAGCTGCCATCCAGGTGAGGAGCATCCTTGTGCATAATGAAGAACTGAGAACCAGCAGAGTCTGGGTTCATGCTGCGCGCCATGGAAAGTACGCCAGCTGTGTGCTTTAAATTGTTCTCAATACCATTGGCAGAGAACTCACCTTTGATGCTGTAGCCAGGACCGCCGATGCCGATACCTTCTGGATCACCACCCTGAATCATGAAGCCTTTGATAACGCGGTGGAAGATGATTCCATCATAAAAGCCTTTGTTTACCAGTGAAATAAAGTTGTTAACGGAGATTGGTGCAATTTCAGGATAAAGCTCCAATTTCATCACATCTCCTGTATTCATTGTAATTGTAACGATAGGATTCTGTGCCATAATATCCTTCCTTTCTAAACTTTCAAGATGCATTTATCATATCGCAAATTGGGAGCCAGTGCAAGAGTAAAGCATCCCTGAGAGGATGAGAAGTGTAGGGGCATTCTTTTTTGGCTAAGAGGGGAACGCAAGGGTAGAAAACGGTGCAGATTGAGAGTATAATTGATCTATGAAGAAATTACACATATATATCGAAACACAAAAAGGAATAAAGGATTTAGAGGCTGCGCTTGCTGAACTTGCAGGCATGGGAGTGGAGGTGTGTGTGCATTCGCTCTTGGCGGAACTGAAGGAGATGGAAAACTGCCTGCAGAAGACTAAGGAGACGAGGCCTGGTCAAATAGTGGACAGAACGCTTTGCCTGCCATGTTTTCAGGACAAGGAGGATGCACTCATCGTTACGGATGTTCCGCAATTTGCATCTATGCTGGCGGCAGGTGGCTATCCAGTGCTTGCATACGTCCATGAGGGGAATAAAGGATGCAGCTTACCTCACGTGAAATATGTAATAGAAGGATTTGAGGATGTAGACGGTGGATATTTCTGGAGAGTTTGGCAGAGATTGACCGGAAAACCGTGGTACATCACGGAGACAGAAAGGTGTATTATTCGCGAGACCTGCGAGGACGATGTGGATACTTTCTATGAGATTTATAGCGAACCGTCAATCACTGCTTATATGGAGAATTTGTTCGCTGAGAAAGACGCGGAGCTTCAATATGTCAAAGACTACCGAGAAAAGGTCTACGAGTTCTATGGGTTTGGCATGTGGACTGTATTAGACAAAGAGAGCGGCCAAGTCATAGGCAGAGCTGGAATCAGCATGCGAGAAGGTTACGAAGAGCCTGAGCTGGGTTTTCTGATTGCCAAGCCTTTTCAAGGCAAAGGAATTGCAGCGGAAGTGTGCGATGCTGTGCTGAAATTCGCCCAAAAGGAATTTGGGTTTGTTAGATTCCAGGCACTTGTTCACAAGGATAATCTTGCTTCCCTGCGAGTGCTTCAAAAACTAGGATTTACTTATGAGCGTACGGTTGTAGAGAGAGGAGAAACCCTGGAGCTGTATATATGCGCATTCCCGATCTCTATCTAAACCCGGAAAGAGGGCGTAAAAGAAGGCTGAAGCTTAAGTAGGGCAGTTATGCGAGCCAAAAGTAAATCGAATACATAGCAGCAATACAAAAAGAGTAGTTCAATTTGAACTACTCTTTTTTTGGAAGTTTATGTCTATGAATCTCGATGGAATCGAGCGTCACATCTTAATAGAAGATCTGAGCGATAGGTGAGTCGGAAGACAAGAACAAGGTCTTGTTGCCGCCAACCATGGAAACCTTAAGAGCATCTAAACTTCTTACGAAGGTGTAGAATTCTGTGCGGGATGCATCTGCATACGCTTCAGAAAGAATGCGCATGTATTCTGCTTCGCCTTCAGCAACAAGAATTTCCGCCTGCTTGTTTGCTTCGGAAAGCATCATGGTTACTTCCATGTCAGTGGTGTTTTTGATGATCTGAGCTTCAGAAGCACCTTCAGCTGTGTATGTAGCAGCGATGTTGTCACGCTCAGAAATCATACGCTCATAAACAGCGGTTTTGTTGTCGCTAGGAAGATCCAAGTGCTTGGTCTCGAAACTGAGAAGTGTGATACCGTACTGGTCCAATGCATTGCCGATGTTGTCGATAACTGCAGCTGCCAATTCGCCGTCACGTGCACTGATAACCTCTGCCTGAGTCATACTGGAAATTACGTTCTTGGTTGAGTTATAAACGATAGGGTCCATACGGCTCTCTGCATTTGAAATGGAGCAGTTAAGGGTCTGTGCGAATTTCAGTGGATCTGTAATGGTCCAAAGTACATAACTGTCTGTAATCATGGTCTTTTTGTCACTGGTGATGACATCAGAGGTAGCAAGGTCATAAAGCAAGGTCTGCTTTGGAAGTGTATCTACGCTCTGGATAAATGGAATCTTAAAGCTGATACCAGCTTCATCTACAATGTGATCAATTTTGCCGAACTGTCTAACTAAACTATATTGATTTTCGTTTGTAATAACGAAACTGGATGAACCAACGATGAGAAGTCCTACAAGGACGACTCCTGCAATTGCTTTTATAAATGTTTTCATATTATTCCTCTCTATGCTAATGAATTGTTGGTGATTAGTTGTTACTTGTTGTTCCAGTAAAGGATTCTACTGGGTAGATGGTCTGCACGTTGCCATTTGGACTTTCAATGATTACCTTGAGTTGAGGAAGAACTTCTTCCATTGCCTCGTAGAACATACGCTGTTTGGTAATCTCTGGATTCTTAATGTACTCTTCGTACATAGCGTTGAAACGTGCTACCTGTGCAGTTGCCTCGTTGATACGTTTTGCTTTGTCTGCCTCTGCATCCTTGATGATAGCGTCGGCAGCAGCCTGCGCCTGAGGAATCTGCTCGTTGCGATATTTATTAGCATTGTTGAGGGATGTTTCTTTACCCTGTTTTGCAGTTTCTACTGCCTTGAAGGCTTCCATAACCTCTGCTGTAGGTGGCTCGGAGTCCTGAATTGTAATGTTTACAAGCTGGATACCCAGATCCTGCTGGTCTAACTTATCCAAAATCATGGTTTTGATAGCTGCCTGAATTTCGTTTTTGCCTGTGGTCAAAACGTCGTCTACAGGATAGCTTCCGATTACGTTGCGGATGCAACTCATGCTAATGTTTTTCAAGATGGCTACTGGTTCCTGAGAAGCGTAGATTGCTTTTACAGGATCGGAGAAACGATATTCTACGAAGAAGTCTACCATTACGAAGTTGTAGTCACTGGTAATCATCAATGCTTCGTCTTCGTAGCTTGCATCTGTCTTTGCATCATAACCGATGGTGAAGCCCTGAATGGTTGTATTTACTTTTTTAACCTGCTGAACTAGCGGAATCTTGAAGTGGAGACCTGGCTCAGTAACTGCTTTGGCCTGACCGAAGGTAATAAGTACGGCCTGCTCCTGTTCCTTAATAGTATAGAAGGAACCGGTAACCAAGATCAGTGCTACCACAACCACTGCCACGATAGCGATGAGCTTTCCTAGGGAAGGCGTTCCTCCTTTGCCTGGTTTTGGGTTTACAGTTTCAAACCCGTTCATTTTGTTTCTGAATGAATCTTTCATAATACTCTCCTCGTTTTTGTTTAGTGTATTAACGTGTTGATAAGGTTATTCTACAATAGTTGGCAATTTCTAACAATAGATAAAAATGCACGAAAGAAAAGTATAAAGTTCAAAAAGACTGTTCTTCGTTGTTTTTTGCCCTAAATTGTACTATTATATGGATATGGGTTTAGAAAAAGTTAAGAATTATAAACTGATTTTCAGAGGAAAAAACTTAAAAAAGTGGGGTAAAAAGTATGAGAGCGTTTGTGACATTTCCGGAAGGAAAAGCTAAAGTATTAACTATGAGCTATGACGATGGCAAAAAGCAGGATGAGAGACTGGTTGCCATCTTTAGCAAATATGGAATCCGAGGAACCTTCAACTTAAACTATGGATTGATGGATCGTCCAGAGAGACTTGATCTTGAACAAGTGAAGGATTTGTATGAAGGACATGAGATTGCCACACATAGCATGACACATCCAACTATGACCAGATATCCTATGGCAAGACTGGCCTGGGAAATCTTAGAGGACCGAAAGGGCTGGGAATCCGTAGTTGGCTATCCGGTGCGTGGTCATGCATACCCAAATGGTGCTTACAATCAGGAAATCAAAAACCTGCTTGCCAGTCTTGGAATCGTTTACGCCAGAGTGGTGCCTTCTACAGAAGGTTTTGAACTTCCAACGGATTTGCTGGAGTGGCAGCCTACCTGTCACCACAACAATCCTAGGCTGATGGAGCTGGGACAGAACTTCATAGACTTTAAAAAGACACAATACTTAAAGTGCATGTATGTCTGGGGACATAGTTATGAGTTTGACAACAATGACAATTGGCATGTAATAGAAGACTTCTGTGCTCTTATGAGCGGCAAGGAAGATATCTGGTATGCCACCAATATAGAAATCGTAGATTACATGAAGGCTGCGAAAGAGTTGCAGTATAGTGCAGATAGTAGCATCGTTTACAATCCATCAGCAATCAGCGTGTGGGTTTGCGTAGAAGATGACGAAGCAGATTTTAGTAAGACATATGTAGAGATTAAGGGAGGAAGCCTTAAGAAATTATGGTAAGTGTTAGACTTGGGAGTACTGAGATAGTAGTAAACAAAAATGGTTTTGGAGCGCTTCCTATTCAGAGAGTAAGTGAAGAATCTGCAGTAGAAATGCTAAGGGCGGCCTACGAGGGCGGTATCAATTTCTTTGACACAGCCAGATTTTATACAGATAGTGAAGAGAAATTGGGACAGGCTTTTGCTGGCATGAGAGACAAGGTATATATTGCCACTAAGACTGCGGCGGTTACCCCGGAAGCATTCTGGAAGGACTTAGAAACTTCTTTAAACAACCTACAGACCACTTACATAGATTTGTATCAGTTCCACAACCCATCCTTCTGCCCTAAGCCAGGGGACGGAACAGGGGTATATGAGTGTATGCTGGAGGCGAAAGCGCAAGGAAAGATTCGCCATATCGGTATTACCAACCACAGACTGGAGGTGGCAAAGGAAGCGATTGAAAGTGGTCTATATGAGACCCTGCAGTTTCCGTTCTGTTACCTTGCCAGCGACAAAGATATCGAGCTGGTACAAATGTGCAAGGAAGCAGATATGGGATTTATTGCTATGAAGGCTTTGTCTGGAGGTTTGATTACAAATTCCAGACTGGCATATGCTTATCTGGCGCAGTACGACAATGTACTTCCTATCTGGGGCGTGCAGCGTATGTCTGAACTTCAGGAATTTTTGGAATATGTAAAGAATCCACCAGTGATGACAAAGGATCTGCAGGCTATTATAGATAAGGATAGAACAGAACTGGCAGGAGAGTTCTGCAGAGGCTGTGGCTACTGTATGCCTTGCCCTGTGGGAATTGAGATCAACAACTGTGCCCGCATGTCTCTGCTGATTCGCAGATCTCCTGCGTTACTTCAGTTGACGGAGGAAGTACAGGCCAAGATGGCCAAAATAGAGGATTGCTTAAATTGTGGCAAGTGTGCATCCAAGTGTCCGTATGGATTGGACACACCAACGCTTCTTCGCCGTAATTTGGAGGACTACAAGCAGGTATTGAAGGATCGCAGTATAGTAATGTAGAGATGCTGCCACATGGCAGTGCTGATATGGTTTCAAAAAGTATTATAAATATGAATCATTGGGGGAAGCCGTGAAACGAGTATCCATTAAGGACGTGGCCAAGGAGGCCGGCGTATCCATTACAACCGTCTCTCACTCCCTTTCGGGACGAGGGGTAATTAAACAGGAAACAAGAGACAGGGTGATTGAAATAGCCAAGCGCATGAATTACATTCCGGATTGGAATGGCAGGAATCTCAAGGCGGTGGCGACCAGGACCATAGGCTTGTTTACCAAATCTATCCGTGGATATTATGGACAGCTTGCAGATGCCATGAGCGAAGAATGCAAAGTCCATGGTTATGAGTTGGATATCTTTGTGACAGATGATGAGCAGATGATGCTCAGCAGTCTCATTAGCCATCGTGTGGATGGAGCTGTGATTTTGCACAGTGGACTTACAGATCAGAGCGTAGAAATGTTGATTCGAGCTGAGGTTCCAGTACTATTTTTGGATCGTGAGATTCAAGGCAAAACAGTGTCCAGCGTGTTGTTTGACTCTTATGCAACGGGCCAGATGGCAGCCAAATATTTGCATCAGTTAGGGCATAGACGAATTCTTTTCGTGGAAGGCCAGGACACGTATGACGGAATCATGCGTCGCAGAGGCTTCATGGAATACATGAAGACCATCGGGGAACCTATACCGGAAGAATATCAAATTGATGGCTGGTTCGACCGTGGGGTAGCCAACAAGGCGATGAAAGAATTTCTGAGCAAGGGTCTGCCTTTGCCGGATGCTATATTTGCGACCAATGACGACAGTGCCTTTGGCTGCATCAAGGCGTTACTGGGAGCAGGGTACAAAGTCCCGGAGGATGTCAGTGTTATGGGAGTGGATGATATTGAACTGTCCAGGTGGTATGCCCCTTCTCTGACCACCATTCGAACTCACATTGATCAACAGGGCCAACGGGCCGCAAAGGAAGTTATTCGATTGGTAAATGGACATTCAGGAACCAGTATTCGAATACAGGGTGACATAGTGGAACGCAAATCTTGTCGCCAAAAGAGTTAACAGATTGCACAAAATCTCCTCGACTTAATCCATAAAGTTGAGGGGATTTTTTTGCATATTTCACAAGATTTCATTTTACAAAAACGTTTTTGTTGACAAAGAAAAAGGGCGGGAGTAGTATAAAGATAGTTAGAGAAAAACGTTTTTGTTCTGAAGTGGAAGTAGCCGCAACAGGGAGCGGGTCTCTTTTTTTTCTAAAAAATAAAAACGTTTTTACGAAACTCTATACTGAAACACAAATAGTAATAAAAATGGAGGATTGTTATGAAAGCAAAGAAAGTATTGGGATTATTACTTTCCGTTAGCATGTTGGTAGGCGTTCTTACCGGATGCGGCTCTAACGGAAACGACACACCAGTAAACACTGGCGACACTGAGAGCAAAGTGGAACAGTCCAGTGAAGACACAGCACAGTCTAGTGAAGAAGAAGTAAATACTACTCCTTTTTACATGACACTTGATCCAAACGTAGCTGGAGATATCGATGTAATGGTATGGTCTGGCGACAGTACATATCATGAGGACCTTGGTCACGCAGAGCTTACCGCAGAGGAAATTACTTCTCAGAACGTAGCAGCAATCTATGCTATGGCAAAAGAATTCAATAAGATTTATCCAAATGTAAAGATTAATCTTTACGCAAAAGCAGATGACCCAAATGCAAACGACACATCTTGGGATCAGGAACTTGAAAACTTCAAAGCAGAGCACGGCAAATATCCAGATGTATATGCATCCAACAGCTTGGCAGCAGATACAGCAAAGGGTATGATTGCAGACCTTTCCGTATATGCTGATGATCCACTTTATCAGACATTTAACCAGGGTATCATGGCTACTATGAACTACTATGGTTTCCAGGCAGGTCTTCCTCAGTTCGTACAGCCTTGGGGTATCTTCGTAAACAAGGCACTTGCTGAAGACAATAATATCGAAGTTCCAGACCCTGACTGGGATATCGATGAATATACAGACTTTATTACATCTGCAGACAACCAGACATTCTGGGGAACAGTTTTTGCTAACCCAACTCAGATGATAGACACAGGTGTTAATACAATCTGTGCTCAGATGGCTTCCTACTCAGGCGGCGGAGATAGAGTAAATCTTGCGTCTGAAGAAGTTATGGCTCTTCTTGACTACATTCCTAAGTGGGCTGAATCTGAAATTTGGACACTTTATGGTGCAGGCGCAATCGACCAGGCAGTTATCGATGATGGCTGGTGGTGGTCTTACAGATTCTTCTGCCGTAACTATGTACTTGTATCTCCTGGTGATCCTTGGATGGTTAACTCCGCATCTCTTCCACAGAACGAAGATGGCTCATGGCCAGTTAACTCTGTAGAATCTTCTGATTGGGATATTTATCCAAGACCTTCTACAGATTACAAAGGAAATACAGTAGGTCTTGTAGTAGACCCAATGGCAATTCACAACTTCGCTATGGATGATGGCGATGCAGCTTGGTCCGATGAAGAAAAAGCAAAAATGGATTTGGCTTATGCATTCGGTTCCTTCTGGTGTGGTGCTACAGAAGCTATGCAGGCTAGAGCAGACCAGCAGTATTCTAACAACGGAACACTTATGTCTTCCTTGAACGACTCCTTCCCACTTGTAACTGGCGAAGAATTCGACAAGCAGATGGATATCTGGTATTCCACAGACATTCATGCTCGTTACGGTGATGCAGACCTTATGCCTGGTTTCCAGGAAGTTGTAAGACTTTGGGAAGATGGACAGATCTGGGATGTTTCCGACAAGACATATCCTTACTTTGTAACAGAAGATGGCACTCAGAAGGCATGTCTCTATGAGTGGCTCAATGTAACAAGCGTAGACGTAGTTGGCGTAGCAGTTACAGATGCTAGCTGGGTAGATACCGTAAAAGCAAACCTTGCAGATTGGAACACAAAGGCTAACGAAAGATTCAGACTTGCTGAAGAATCCTTGAAGAATGGTCTTAAGACATACTATGGATTTACAGACGCTGACTTCTAAAAAGATACTGAATTAAGAAAGATCTGATATTTATGAGAAAGGAAGGGCTTGGCGTTACAAGCCCTTCTCTTTCATAAAGGAGCAATTTCATGAAATTAAAGAAGGTCATGAACGTGAAAAAAATCATAGGCACTGTAGCGGTAGCAGCTGCAGTAGGTGTAGGTGCATACCTACTATGGGGCATAAACGAAACAGAGTATGTGGAGAAAGTAAGCGATGCTGAAGTAAAGGCCGCTTATGAATTGTTGTCAGGGTCCTTGACTAGCAATGACTTTATGTACACCGATTATTTGAAATATTTAGAGGACGAATTCGGAGAGGGTAGCGCTGTTGCTTTGCCTAAGGAAGGCAAAGAATGGACAGACCATCAGGCAGACGGGCTTGATATGCCTACTTATGAATCTAAGAGCGCAGTACTTAACTATCAAGAGACTGCTACATACGAAATTGAAGTGGAAAAATCTGGTCTGTATTATCTGGCAGTGGATTATGCCAGCGCAGGAGATTCCTATCTGGACTACACTGTAGCACTTGAGGTAAACGGAGAAAGTCAGTACCAGGAGCAGAAGACAGTAGAACTGGCTTTGCACTGGAAGGACTCTGTGGAGGAATATCAATTGGATCGCTACGGCGATGAAATTGCGCCTACACAGTTACGTTTGCAGGAGTGGAGAAATACATACCTTTACAATAATACATATTCATCC
>JAFTKW010000028.1 GCA_017453065.1 Lachnospiraceae bacterium
CCCCTTCAATAATCTTTGCACTGTCAAGTTCCTTCATTTCCGCATACGTATCTAATTCATTAAAATAGGATACTCTTAAAGCCAAATAAGTATTCGCAAACAGTTTTACAGCTTCTGCCTCCGTAGATTCCATAAACAAAACTGGAACGTCTTCCTTGATAGCCCCTTCCCGTAACAGCCCAGCGAATTTTTCTGCTGCCAAGCATAGTTTTTCCTCTTCCGATGGCCTTCCCACAATAATACGGGATGGATTCAAGTTATCATATAGGGCTTTTCCTTCTCTTAAAAACTCCGGTGAAAAAAGTAAGTTTTTAATACCCAATCTTTTCTTCACATTTTCTGTATACCCAACTGGGACTGTGGACTTTATCACCATAATCGCACATGGGTTTACTTCTTTCACTACTTCAATCACCGCTTCAACAGAAGAAGTATCAAAATAGTTTTTTACGGGATCGTAATTCGTAGGTGTGGAGATCACAACAAATTCAGCCTCTTTGTATGCTTCTTTCGCATCTGTTGTGGCCCTTAAATCTATGTTTTCCTCTTCCAGAAATCTGGAAATTTCTTCATCTACAATGGGTGACTTACGGCTATTGATTAGATTGACTTTTTCTTCCAAAATGTCCACTGCCACCACTTCGTTGTGCTGTGCTAGAAGAACTGCCAAAGACAAGCCAACATAGCCGGTTCCTGCTACTGCAATCTTCATTTGTCCTACCTTGTTTCTCTTTCTTTCTCCAAAGCGGTTCCGTCTTTTTTCGACTTGAACACATGCTTTTTCCCAACCACATAGTTAATCACTATCACAAGCACAGTCACAAAAATCTTGCTGTACATTTTATCAAACTGTGCCACTTCTACTAACAATATCAATCCAGAATAGTCTATCAGAGCTGTGGCTCCCCTTGCGAAAACAAATCGAAGTACTTCTTTACATAATTCCCAGAAGTTGTCGCAATGACTTTTGAACACAAAATTTTTGTTACAGATATATGCCGCTAGTTTGACGAGCACCAGTGTAACTAAATTCGCTATTTTATACTCCACGTTCACAAATAGGAGAAAGCGAAACAGGAATATATTCAGCAGTGTTGTCAAAACTCCAAATATGCCGTAGGAAATAGTCTCTCGATTGACAAATTTCGCAAACAATTTCTTCATCTTCACTACTCGTTTCCTTTATTTCTATCTATCTTCTTGCTTCTCTTTCTTCTGCTGGTTTGCATCCAATCGATAATCTATATTGCGCACATGATATTGCACATCCTCAATCAGCATTCGATTGCGGGCAATGATATCTGCCAGAAGGCCAATCACAAATGTCATAAAGCCAATCAAAATCAAAATCGCAGCCAAAATCAGTGATTGTACATGCCCATTTCCTGGATTGTCCATAAACAACAATACGATGTATCGGATTCCCAAGCCAACGCCTATGAGAAATGGTATCAATCCCAGTTTTGTAAAGAAATCCATAGGTTTATACATGATGTAAGTTCTGATGATTGTCACCATAGACTTCTTCACGTAGCCAAGCATACTGTTAAACAATCTAGAAGGTCTCAGTTCTGCATTGGTACGAATAGGAACAGATTCCATCGGAATTCTTTCTCGACCAGCCTGAACAATGGTTTCGAGAGTGTAGGTATACTCGTTAGTAACATTTAGGCGCATAGCAGCTTCTCTGCTATAGGCTCTAAAGCCGCTTGGCGCATCCGGAATATTGGATTTCGAAGCTTTTCGTACCACCCAACTTCCCAAATGCTGTAGCTTTTTCTTAATTGGCGAGAAATGCTCTGTCTGATCAATTGGTCTAGCGCCAATTACAATATCGGATTTCCCTTCCAAGATAGGTCTCACAATAGTCTCTATGTCCGCACCATTATATTGGTTATCCGCATCCGTATTGACAATGATGTCTGCACCATTTCTAAGGCACGCATCTATACCTGCCATAAATCCCTTGGCAAGTCCACGATTCTTTTTGAAGTTCACCACATAGTTCACGCCCCAGGACTTGGCCACTTCCACTGTATTATCTTTGCTTCCATCATTAATAATCAGATATTCTATTTCATCAATACCTTCTATTTTTTTAGGTAGGTCATTGAGGGCGACTAGCAATGTTTCCGCCTCATTATAACAAGGAATCTGAATGATTAATTTCATCTTTATCTCTCCGTACGCAAATTAATGTGAGTAAAATAATCCCTGGTGTACAAACCATAATTGGGAATATATATCTGAGCTGAACCGTAGGTCCTAGCAAAAATGTCAAGAAATAGGAAAACACCAATGCACAAGGTATACTGCAAATCCCTTTTCTCTGATAAACCAAGATCCCAAAGCAATATAACATCACCCAGAGATAAACTCCTGGCACAAACAAGAAGGACAGGATAGGTACTTTCAAATAAATATCATGATTGGCATACCAATCATATAAATCATGTAGGCTCTCACTTAAAGGAGTAGAATCTACCATAAATCGATCCGTAACAGTAAATGCAGTCTGAATATAATGGAAATCATCTGGCAGCACACCATTCGTTTCTTCATTGATTCGCACGTGTGATGTGTCCCATGGATTTAAAAATCCACCATAGATGCCCAAAAATGCATTTACATAGTCTCCCGGGTACTCTTTCAATAGATCCAGATACAATTTGCCGTATTTTTTCGGATAATGAAGTATTTCATAAGAAATCACATCCTGTTTTACAAATCTGGCAGTTCTCTGATTGTACAAGTACAAGGAGGATGGCCAGATTACTGTCTGAATCTGCTGCATGGTCTCCTCAGACAATTCCTCTTCATGAAAATGCACCACTCGAGCAATCTGCTGGGCGGGAAGTGAAAACATCTCTCTTTTGTCCACTTCCTGAGCATTTGTGGCTTTGTCCAAGACACTTACCAAAGCCATTCCAAGAATAAATCCCAAAACAGTTTCTGCCACAACACGAAGCACCACTTTTCTCTTTGTCTTGTAAATCCACAAACAAATGATTTCTATGAACAAGGCAGCTAAAATGCAGTATCTTCCGTTGCTTCGAAATACCACAATCAAGGTTAATCCCACAATCAGCATTATACTGTTTTTCCACTTTGCTTTTGTCTGCTCTCCAAGAAACAACTTCATCAACATGGACGAGAAGGCAAGTAGCATCCCCATTGTAAAATAAATGTCCTTTGTCATAGTGACACTCATATACGCATTCATTGGATGCAGTGCAAAAAGTGCGGTCAAAAAGAAAAACAGCCATTTTTTTCTATATATCATATAGATTGTTCTGATGAAAACAGCCACAGAAAGAGCAAGGAATATCATCTGAGCCAAGGTAAACAAACCAATTCCTATGGTATAGGAATCAAATAACACATCTCCAATATTATAAAACAATTCCACCATCAGTGTGTATGCAATCGGATGATGATTGTTATATGCATTATAAACAAACTGATAAAAGAAGCCTTCCGAGTCATAACTGCATAGGGAAGGGTAATATGCCAAAAAAGCTGGGAACCAAGCCACGAAAATAAAAAGAGAAGATAGCCAAGTCCACTTGGGCAGTGGTACATCTATATCTGTATGATTCAGTGGCAGTTTCACGCCCTTTTGTTTCATATAAGGAAGGGATAGTCCACCAATCACTGCGGCAACTATTCCTACTGCCAAGGAAATCCCCGTCGTCCACAGAATACGCCCCTTTGTCCAAAGGATATCTCCATCCCTCTCAAGTGCACTACTAGACAAAGAAAATGCAATCAACAGAGCGGTCACAATTCCAACATATATCAAAAATATGTAATCTCTCTTTTTTAACTTACTCACCACAAGTTCTCCTAAATGATTCAATCATCTTTTGCACTTTATTTACACACAAAACTATCAGAAGCGCTGCTGAATATACAATAGGCAATTTACCTTATTCTTTCCATCTATACGTACCTTCCCTGCCATAGCATCCTATCAGAATATCCAGTACAAATTCTTTTTCTAAAACAGAGCAAAAGGATTGAACCTCGTTCCATATAGGGTACAATCCTTTCATTCGCGCTATGTTTATTCGCCTAATC
>JAFTKW010000009.1 GCA_017453065.1 Lachnospiraceae bacterium
ACTGGTGACCAGATGATCCTTGACGGACCTCAGAGAAAAGGCGATCTTAGAAGAGCACGTGCTGGTGCTTGCAACATCGTTCCTAACTCCACAGGTGCTGCAAAAGCTATCGGTCTTGTAATTCCTGAGCTTAACGGCAAATTGATCGGTTCTGCTCAGCGTGTTCCTACACCAACTGGTTCTACAACAATCCTTGTAGCAGTTGTTAAGGGTGCAGTAACAAAGGACGAAATCAACGCAGCTATGAAAGCAGCAGCTACAGAGTCCTTCGCTTACAACACAGACGAAATCGTATCTTCTGATATCATCGGAAGCACATATGGTTCTATCTTCGATGCAACACAGACAATGGTTGCTCCTATGGAAGATGGCAATACACAGGTACAGGTTGTTTCTTGGTATGACAACGAGAACAGCTACACATCTCAGATGGTTCGTACTATTAAATACTTGGCTGAATTAGCTTAATATTTAAGACCTATCAGGGTCCGGTCTTTGGGACCGGACCCATTTTTGTTGGAGGAAACTTTGTTTCCGCCAACAAAAATGAGTCATTTATGCGCAGCTCGCAGTATAGAAATTAGTTGCTACGCAACACTGCTCGCACGCAGGCGTTTTGCAAACAAAACGCCATTTAATGAGCTGAGAAATGATTTATATAATTATAAAACTATGGAGGAATCTATCATGGGTTTGAACAAAAAGTCAGTAGATGACATCAATGCAAAGGGAAAAAGAGTTTTAGTTAGATGTGACTTTAACGTTCCTTTGAAAAATGGCGAGATTACAGATGAGACACGTATCAATGCGGCTCTTCCTACAATCCAGAAACTTTTAAACGACGGTGGCAAAGTTATCCTTTGCTCTCACCTGGGCAAAGTTAAAAACGGTCCTAACGAGGGCGAATCTTTGGCTCCAGTTGCAACTAGACTTTCCGAGAAACTTGGCAAGCCAGTTGTATTCGTATCTGATTACAATGTAACAGGACAGGCTGCTACAGCGGCAGTTGCTGCTATGAACGAAGGCGATGTAGTTCTTCTTCAGAATACACGTTTCCGTGGAAGCGAAGAAACAAAGAACGGCGAAGAATTCAGCAAAGAACTTGCTGATTTGGCTGATATCTACGTTTGCGATGCATTTGGTTCTTCTCACAGAGCACATGCATCTGTTGCAGGCGTAACTAAATTCATCACAGAAAAAGGTGGCGACAACGTTGTTGGATACCTTATGCAGAAGGAAATCGACTTCCTTGGCAATGCAGTTGAGAATCCAGTAAGACCTTTCGTAGCAATCCTTGGTGGTGCTAAAGTTGCTGACAAACTCAACGTTATTTCTAACCTTCTTGAGAAGTGTGATACACTTATCATCGGTGGTGGTATGGCTTACACATTCCTCAAAGCTCAGGGTTATGAAATTGGTAAGTCCCTTGTAGACGATACAAAGCTTGACTACTGTAAGGAAATGATGGAAAAAGCTGAGAAACTTGGCAAGAAACTTCTTCTTCCAGTTGATGCTGTTACTATCGCAGATTTCCCAAATCCTATCGATGCTCCTGTTGAAGTTGAAGTATATGATGTTGAAAATATGCCAGCAGACAGAGAAGGCTGTGATATCGGACCTAAGAGTGCTGCTCTTTATGCAGACGCTGTTAAGAGTGCGAAGACAGTTGTTTGGAACGGACCTATGGGCGTATTCGAGAACCCAACACTTGCAGCTGGTACTATCGCAGTAGCAAAAGCTCTTGCTGATACAGAAGCTACAACTATCATCGGTGGTGGTGACTCCGCAGCAGCTGTTAACCAGCTCGGCTTTGGTGACAAGATGTCTCACATCTCTACAGGTGGTGGCGCTTCCCTTGAGTTCTTAGAGGGTAAGGTTCTTCCAGGTGTAGAAGCTGCAGACAACAAATAAGAATTAATTCAAAAGGATTCCCTGTGTGGCATGTGCTGCACAGGGAAATTAATAAAGAAAAGAGGTTCTTTGACATGGCAAGAAGAAAAATTATCGCTGGTAACTGGAAGATGAACATGACTCCAAGCCAGGCAGTGAAATTGATCGAAACATTGAAGCCTTTAGTAGCAACAGAAGATGCAGATGTAGTTTTCTGTGTACCTGCTATTGACATTATTCCAGCTATCGAAGCTGCAAAAGGAAGCAACATCCAGATTGGTGCTGAAAATATGTACTATGAGGAGAAGGGTGCTTACACAGGCGAAATCGCTCCAGACATGCTTACAGATGTAGGCGTTAAATATGTTATCATCGGTCACTCTGAGAGAAGAGAATACTTCGCAGAGACAGATGAAACAGTTAACAAGAAGGTTCTCAAGGCTTTAGAGCATGGCATCACACCTATCATTTGCTGTGGTGAATCCCTTACTCAGAGAGAGCAGGGCATCACAATCGACTGGATTCGTCAGCAGATTAAGATTGCTTTCCAGAAGGTTACAGCTGATCAGGCTAAGACAACAGTTATCGCATACGAGCCAATCTGGGCTATCGGTACTGGCAAAACTGCTACATCCGATCAGGCACAGGAAGTTTGTGGCGCTATCAGAGCATGTATCGCTGAGGTTTATGATCAGGCTACAGCAGATGCAATCCGTATTCAGTACGGTGGTTCTGTAGGAGCAGCAAATGCAGCTGAACTCTTTGCAAAGCCAGACATCGACGGTGGTTTGGTTGGTGGAGCTTCTCTCAAAGAAGACTTCGGCAAAATCGTTAACTACAAATAGGAATTAGAAGAGAAAGACTTCCTTCATTTTTGGAGGAAGTCTTTTTTGTGCACTCTTGATTTGTTCTAATGGAAAAGGTACAATAAAAACAATCAAAAGATTCCATTTGGGAGTAAAGGAAGTAAAATATGCAAGACAATCAAAATGGTTACTTATATGTAAGTAAAGAGTTGGAATCAAAGGTCAATGAGACGATGCCACCAGAAGAGGAGATGCAGGATTTGGCAGATTTCTTTAAGGTGTTTGGAGATCCAACCAGATTGAAAATATTGTATGTATTGCTCTGCGGAGAAATGTGTGTACTTGACATAGCACAGATTCTTGGAATGACCCAGTCTGCCATTTCGCACCAGCTAAGGGTGCTCAAGCAGATGGATTTGGTCAAGAATCGAAGAGAGGGAAAGACGATTTTTTATTCCTTGGCGGATTCCCATATCGTTACTATTCTGAGCCAAGGCTTAGATCATATCGAAGAGTGATAGAATAAGAAAGACATAAAAAACACTGGCTTACGCCAGTGTTTTTTGTATAGTAGCTTATCACATGTTTTTGGCAGAGCCTTTTTCTTCACACCATTTGCAGCGGTAGATTTCTTTTTCCTCGTCTGCAAGCAAGAAGATGTGAGGAAGTTCTTGTTCGATGGATGTAATGCATCTAGGATTCTTGCAACGGATGACATTTTTGATCATCTTTGGAAGAACCAGTTCCTTTTTGCTCACGATTTCGCCGTCCTTAATGACATTGACGGTGATGTTGTGGTCGATGAATGCCAGAACATCCAAATCAAGAGTGTTGATATCACATTCTACTTTCAGGATATCTTTTTTGCCCATCTTGTTACTTTTGGCATTTTTGATGATAGCTACGACACAATCCAACTTGCCAAGCTGAAGATGTTCATAGATATCCATACTTTTGCCAGCCTTAATATGATCTAATACGAAGCCTTCTTCGATTTTACCTACGTTTAACATATATTCATTCCTTTCTTTATTGACACTACTTCAAGTTGCCAGCACCAAACAGATGCTTAGAATCTTTTGGCATTACACGAGATTGAGCAATGTGAGAATGAGAGCCATTCTGACATATACACCGTACTGTGCTTGTTTGAAGTACACTGCTCTAGGATCCTGGTCAACCTCTACGGAGATTTCATTTACTCTTGGAAGTGGATGCAGTACCAACATATCTTGGTTAGCCAATTCCATTTTTGCTTTGTCTAGAACATAGAAATCTTTCAGGCGGATATAGTCTTCTTCGTTGAAGAAACGTTCTCTCTGTACTCTGGTCATGTACAGTAAATCTAAGTTTGGAAGAACATTGTCCAAGCGAACCACTTCTTCGTAAGGAATATTTTCTGCCTTGAGCATTTCAATAATGTACTCTGGAATGCGAAGCTCCTCAGGAGAGATGAAGATGAATTTTACATTTTCGTAGCGGACCAGAGCGTGGATGAGAGAGTGAACGGTACGTCCAAACTTTAAGTCTCCACAAAGGCCGATTGTGATGTTATCTAAGCGTCCCTTCATGGAACGGATAGTGAGTAAGTCTGTCAAGGTCTGGGTTGGATGCTGGTGACCGCCATCGCCTGCGTTGATGACAGGAATTTCAGATTTTTCGGAGGCTACCATCGGAGCACCTTCCTTTGGATGGCGCATGGCGCAGATATCAGAGTAGCTGGAGATGATGCGGATGGTATCTGAAACACTTTCTCCTTTAGATGCGGAGGAAGAAGCTGCATCGGAAAAGCCTAAAACTTGTCCTCCTAAACGAAGCATAGCAGACTCAAAGCTAAGTCTGGTACGAGTGCTTGGCTCGTAGAAGCATGTGGCAAGAATCTTGCCTTCTGCTGCATGTGCGTATTTGGCTGGGCTGCGCTCGATGTCGTTGGCCAAGTCAAACAGTTTGTCCAGTTCTTCGACGGTAAAGTCGAGTGGGCTAATTAAGTGTCTCATATTTTTTCTCCTTTTCAAATGATTTCCAAAAAAATCGAAGAGAACCGAATCGTTTCTCTTCGATAGAATTGTAATTATTTAAATGATAATAATTCCTCCACGCCTTTGCGCTTTGGTGCAACAGGTTCTTCAGCTGGATATCCAATAGGAACTAAAGCAATAAGTTCTCTGTCTTCAGGAAGTTCTAAAAGAGCAGCAGCCTTGGCTTCATCAAAAATGCCAAGCACAACGCTACCAATACCCTGCTCATGTGCAGCAAGGCAAAAACTCTGAGTAGCAATACCAGCATCAAACATCTGCCAAGTGTCTTTTCTTGGAGTAGTGAAAGAACCGTCTCTCTCATAACCACAACGGTTTTTGAGAACAGTAATAGCAATCAGCATTGGTGCACCCATGATATGCTGACCATTGGTAGGATAAAGAGATGTGCACTCTGTAGCAATCTGATCCTTTAATGCGCCTTCTACAGCGATATATCTGGTGATTTGAGTGTTTTTCCAACTAGGAGCAAAGGATGCTGTCTCTACGATAGAAGAAAGAACCTCGTGAGAAATAGGTTTGTCCTGAAATTTGCGGATACTTCTGCGTCCCATAATACATTCTTTAGCTGTCATGTCGAAACCTCCTATCCATTTCTTTTCAATATGATACCACAACCCCATTTTTAGAGCAATGAAATTTCGTCAAAATAAAAAAGTTTTTCTATTCAGGAATTCCATGGAAATAAGCAGAAAAGTTTTGCATATATAAGAGGCATCTAATATAATGAATAGGAGTAAATTGTGTAAATAAGCACCCGTTTATATTAAGACAAAGGAGGAAAACCAATGGAACTGGATATGACCAAAGGAAGCCCTACGAAATTGATCGCTCGGTTTATTATTCCTATCATCATCGGCAATATTTTTCAGCAATTTTATAGCATGGCAGATACCATTATCGTTGGTCGATATATAGGGCTTCATGCGTTGGGAGCGGTGGGAGCGACAGGGACCATTAGTTTTCTGATACTGGGATTTGCCCAGGGACTTACCACTGGATTTACGGTACAGACAGCCCAATACTATGGCGCTGGAGACGAGCAGGGGTTAAAGCGAAGTGTATATAGCGCAGGTTTTTTGTCTGCAATCGTAACGGTGATTATGACCATTGTCAGTGTTTGTTTTATGGATACTTTGTTAACCTGGATGAATACACCAGCAGATATGTACGATATGGCAAGGGATTATATTATAACTATTTGCGGTGGCATGGTCTTTAGTATTGTTTATAATCTGCTGGCAAGTATACTCCGTGCTATTGGTAACAGTGTGGTTCCGGTAGTATTGTTGATTATTGCAGCGTTTTTGAATGTGGGATTGGATATCTTGTTTATCGCAGGCTTTCATTGGGGCGTGGCTGGTGCAGCATACGCTACCCTGGTTAGCCAGGCGGTTTCAGGCATTCTATGTATCCTGTATATCTGGAAAAAGGTGCCTATTCTACACTTTGGTAAACAGCACGCACAGCTCCATGGACAGTGCGTACGCAACCAGCTTTCCGTGGGAATTCCAATGGCGCTTCAGTATTCTATCACAGCAGTGGGAACCATCATGGTGCAGTCTGCTCTGAATTTATTGGGTTCAACTGTAGTAGGAGCCTATTCTGTTGCATGCAAGGTGGAGAATCTGGTAACTCAGCCTTATCCAGCCATGGGAGCTACTATGGCAACCTACGGCGCACAGAACCGCGGTGTCAATGATTTGGACCGCATCAGCAAAGGTGCCAAGGTGGCAAGCGTCATGACCATTGTTTATTCCGTCATAATCTACGGCGTACTGATGTTTATACTTCCATACGCCATCCGATTGTTTGTGACGGAAGATATTGAGGTGGTGTATGGTTACGCCAAGACCTATCTTTCTATCAGTGGATTGTTCTTTATTCCGCTTGGAATGATATTCCTGTTCCGCAACCTGCTTCAGGGCTGTGGATATGGTTTCTTGCCTATGATGGGAGGCGTGGTAGAACTGGTTAGCAGAGCTATCGGTGCCTTCATTGCAACTAGTATGCTCAGCTTTGTAGGCGTTTGCTTTGCCAATATTTCAGCGTGGGCCAGTGCGGGACTGTTCTTTTGGGTGCTGTACCTGATCCTGATGCGAAGGATGAGACAGGACAAAGCGCGGCATGATATGCAACTTTCACCCTAAGTAAGTAGTTTCAAAGAAAGATTTGATAGATGGCAAGATTAGGTATCCTTTTTAGAGAGCAGACGTTCAAACAATAGGCCTGCTAGAACCCAAAAAGGAAGATAGTCTAGGCGAATGAGACCGTTTATATTCCATTTGCTATGACTGTAATCCCATGGGCAGATATCTTTTTTTCGCAGAAGATATCCGGTAGCGTATTCGCCGGAAAAGATGCAGAAGGCGTAAAACAGGCCTCTAAACCAGATAGGTTTGTTTTTGAATAGTTGGAAAAAGGGAGCCAAAAAAGCCGCCATGCCATAGATGGGAAACATGTACAGAGAGGTATTTCCCTTCAGTTTGTATTCCCTTCTACGATAGGAGTGAAGGGCGGTAAATAGGATTTCAAGGCACCAACCAAGGATGCCGCAGTTGATAAAATTGTGAATGAACTTTTTCATAAGAAAGAGGATGCCCTAAGTAGGGCAAAAATATACAGATATGAATTACAAACAGTGTGAAGATTTCTTGGAACTAAATAGATACAATGAGGATTTGAGCGAGGATACGCTTGAATCTCTGAGACATAGCCTGTATGAACGCATCGGTGCGCGTATAGATGTCGGTAGGGTGATACTTTGTCTGGAGCCAATCATCTATTCAGCTGCTACAGTGGCATATTTGGAACACACGCTAAAACTGGCTGGCTTTAAGACAATGACGTATTGTGAGGATGCCCTGGGTGACTACCGAAACCGATGGAAGATAGGGGGCAAAACCATTTCACAAAAAAGTCTCTGTGAGATCGTGGAGATGATTCAGGATGGCTGCCAGAACGAGCAGGTGGATACAAAAATTCCAAGTAGAATTCAAGTAGAGCAGCTAGTGGCTGAAATGCTTTTCGTACAAAGTGATGCGAAGGTAATGCTTTGGCATGGCTTTTTTTACCAGATGCCAAGGATAGAAGGGGTGGAAAGGTATGACGTTCCTTCTGTTTCCCTTAAACCTTATAAGGTTAGTAGTAAGAACCTGAAAAAGCAAGTATTTGACTATGGAGAGGAGAAAAAGGTTTCCCTCGTAGCCCCAGGTAAGGAGGCCTTGGTGGGTGCCTGTCAGACGCTGGAACTTTTGGACTTTTTAAGAGAAAAGGGCCTAAAGGTAGAAGAAAAGCATGCAAGGGCAGCCTTTGAAGAGGTGCAGGTCAGAAACTATTTTGGAAGGATTGGAAACAAGCCTCTTTTTGTGCTAGATGAAGCGCAGAATAAGCAGACCGCCCAAAGGCTTAAGGAAGATATAGAGGAATATCTACCGGGTAAGCAAGTGGTACTGCTACTTGGAGCGACCAAAAAGACGGACATAGAAGGGCTTTTGGAGCAATTGTGTAGCAAGGCATCTTTTGTGCTGACAGTTGCACCGCCCGGAATAGATAGAATTCCATCCTATGAACTAGCACAGCAAGTTTTAAGGCATCATCCCGGTGTAAGTGCAGTGGACAGTCTGGAAGAGGCTATGGAAATTATAGGGATGGTGTTGCCAAAGGATGGAGCAGTGCTTGCAGTGGGATGCAAGGAGATGCTTAGTCAGGTAATGGCAATTGTAAATAAGGACGTTTTTTGATAGAATATAGGATAAAGAAAGGTGATTTTACCTTAGTTACAAATCGTTGAGGGGCGCCAAAGGCGCAGATGGGGTTAACTATGAAGATTAAGACAAGAGCAAGTAGCTATCAGCAGGTAATGGATATACCAGTTCCAGCTCATCGCAAACCAATGAAACAACTCTTTTTGTTTCGTCTGATACTTAGAATTGCATCTATTCCAGATTTGTTTTTTACCAGATTTAAATGTACAAAGATTGGCATGGAGAGGCTGGGAAAGAAGCAACCATGTTTGATTTTGATGAATCATTCCAGTTTTATTGATTTGGAGATTGCTTCTACGATTCTTTTTCCAAGACCATTCAACATTGTCTGTACCACAGATGGTTTTGTAGGCAAAAACTGGTTGATGCGTCTGCTAGGGTGTATTCCGACCAAGAAGTTTATGCAGGATGTGAATTTGGTGCGTGATATGGTATATGCAACTAAGACATTGAAAAGCTCCGTGCTGATGTATCCTGAGGCAAGTTATTCCTTTGATGGAACTGCCACACCTCTGCCAGACAGTTTGGGTAAGTGTATTAAATTGATGGGTGTGCCTGTAGTCGTGATTCAGACACAGGGGGCTTTTTCCCGAGATCCGCTTTACAACAATCTACAGAAGCGTAAGGTAAAGGTTTCTGCAACGATGCAGTATGTACTTTCTCCTGAAGATATTGCAGAAAAAAGTGCTGCAGAAATCAACGAAATTGTCCAAAGTCATTTTGCCTTTGATGGATTTAAGTGGCAGCAGGAGAATCAGGTACGAATCAAAGAGAAATTTCGAGCGGATTGTTTAAACCGCGTGCTTTATAAATGCCCAAATTGTAATACAGAAGGTAAGATGGTGGGCAAGGGAATTCACCTGACCTGTCATCATTGCTTAAAGCAGTATGAACTGACAGAGATGGGATATATTAAGGCGCTGGAAGGCGAGACCGAATTTGAGCATGTGCCAGACTGGTATCAGTGGGAGCGTGAGTGTGTCAAAGCGGAATTGGAAAATGGTACTTACAAACTGGATGTGCCAGTAAAGATTTATATGATGGTGGATACCAAGTGCGTATACAAGGTGGGAGAGGGCAGACTGACGCATACCGTAGAGGGCTTTTCTTTGCAGGGCTGTGACGGTGCTATTGACTACAAGCAGAGTCCAAAGTCTTCCTACAGCTTGTATTCCGATTATTACTGGTATGAAATCGGCGATATGATTTCTATTGGTGACGATAGAGCACAGTTCTACCTATTCCCTACAGAGGGTGGCGATATCGTGGCCAAGACTAGACTAGCGGCAGAAGAATTGTACAAGTTAGTGGCTATAAAGCGCAAGAAAGCATAAAGGACAGCCCCGCCAAATTGGCGGGGCTGTATAACGTCAAAAGGATATATATATGAGCAAAAAATTACAAGACAAAAGAATATATAGCAAGGCAGACCTGATAAGAGATTTGGAAGGTATGGGACTTAAGCCTACAGATAAGGTGATGGTTCACTCATCTATGAAGGCTATTGGCGAGGTGGAAGGTGGCGCAGACACCGTGGTGGATGCTCTGATGGATTATTTTCAGCAGGGCCTTGTGATGGTGCCAACGCATACATGGAAGCAGATGAGCGAAGAGTATAATATATTTGATCCAGAGACAGAGCCTGCCTGTGTAGGCATCATTCCCAACCTATTTCGTAAGCGCCAGGGCGTATATCGCTCCTTACATCCTACACATAGTATTGCAGCCTACGGCGTAGGAGCGAAGGAGTATGTACAAGGAGAAGAGAATCTTGATACTCCATGTGACCCCAAGGGATGCTTCGGCAGATTGAAAGATATAGGTGCCTATATCCTGTTGGTAGGGGTTACTCACGCCAGGAATACTTATATCCATAGCATAGAGGAATCTTTTGATGTTCCAGAACGGTTGACGGAAAAGCCGACGACGTTTCAGGTGAAGCTTCCTGATGGCTTACTAAAAGAAGTCCCAATGTATCGCCATTTCAATTCAAAAGAAGAACACATATCGGATACCTTTGACAAATTTATGAATGGATATTACGAGTTGGGCGTGGCTAGGAAGGTCACACTTGGAGATGCCCAGTGCATCCTTTGCGAAGCGAGGAAGTTGTTTGAGGCGACCAAACGCATCTTAGAACGTGAAATTAATTGTTTTATTGATAGGGTGGAGATTCCCAGTGAATGGCAGGAAATCTCTGCAGATAAGGTGGTTTCCAAACTAATAGACAAAGGATGGACGATTTCCTTTGCGGAATCCTGTAGCGGAGGTATGGCAGCGGCCAGACTGGTCAGCGTGCCAGATGCATCCAAAGTCTTTGCAGCATCAGTAGTAACCTATGCCAATGAAGCAAAGGTGAAATACGTGGATGTGAATCCACAGACTATAGAGCACTATGGAGTAGTGAGTGAGGAAGTTGCAATGGAGATGGCTAGAGGCGTAGCCAAGGCAAATGAGGCCCAGGTAGGTGTCGGCATCTCGGGAATTGCAGGACCTACAGGTGCTACGGCGACCAAACCAGTAGGAATGGTATGCTTTGGGTTTGTGGTAGGCGACAAGGCTTTTAGCAGAACTTGCTATTTTGGAAACGTAGGACGCGACGTCGTACGCAGAGCAAGTGTGAATTATGTATACAGTGTGTTGGAAGAAACATTAGACATAATAGGGAATTAAGTAGCTGAATAAAAAACCACTTCATGGAATTTGCCATAGAGCAATTCGTGAAGTGGTTTTCTTGTTAAAAATATCAATACAGATTAACCAATACTTGATTAATCATCCAATGCATCAGCTAGGATGATATCCTCGCCACCAACAATAAGTGCTTTCTTTTTCCAATTTCCTTTGAAATAGAAGAAAGCAGTAATCAGTGCACCCATTACCCATGATACTAGCAATGAGATATAGAGACAGTAGTAAGAACCGTTTGGATTCTCAGGGCTTCTTGTAAGGTATGCAATACCGTATGCTACTGGAATACGGATTGCGATAGTGGTAATCATGGAAATCCACATTGGAGTGGTGGTGTCGCCAGCACCTCTCATGACACCAGAGAGAGATTGCGTTACGGCAACAGCAATATAGCCAACTGCTACTAGACACATCATTTCATAACTTAAATTTACTAATTCTTTAGTATCGGTGAAGATTCCCATCAGGAATTTACCGAACAATAGGATGATACCTGTGATTGCGGTGGCAGTTCCAACAGCCAGCAAAGTTCCCTGCTTACTGCCTTGCTCAAGACGGTCAAACTTGCGGGCACCGACGTTCTGGCCTGCATAAGTAGTCATGGCGTTGCCGAAGGAGAAGTTTGGCATCATTGCGAAGCCGTCTACTCTCATGATGATTACACTCGCTGCAATCAGGGTTTCACCAAAACTGTTGGTCAATGACTGCACTACAATCATTGCCATGGAGAAGATTGCCTGTGTAAGTCCAGATGGAATACCAAGACGAATGATATGCCCAGTATGTACAGCGGAAATCTTCATATAACGTAATTTAAAATCAAAGATGTCGCTCATGCGGCGAAGCTTGAATACACAAAGGATTGCGGATATGGCCTGCGCAATGATGGTGGCCCATGCTACACCAGCAACACCCATATTAAACTGTGCTACAAACAAAAGGTCTAACACGATATTTAATACGGTAGCTACTAACAAATATACGAGTGCTGAGATGGAGTCTCCTAAACCTCTCAGTACACCACATAAAATATTGTAATAGGAACTTCCAGCAATGCCTATACAAAGGATTACCAGATAGGAGGTAGACCAATCCAAGATGCTCTCGGGAGTATCTAAGAGCACCAAAAGCGGTTTTGCCAGTAAGGCGCCTAAAACCATAATAATGATAGAAGCGATGGCGTTCAGGGAGATACAGTTTCCGATAGTTCTGGAAAGTTCTTCGCGGTCCTTGGCACCGAAGTACTGAGAAACCATGACACCGGCACCAACAGAGATACCCATGAACAAAACCAAAAGTAAGTTTAAGATAGGGCCAGAGGCACCTACCGCTGCGATTGCATTGTCACCAACATACTGACCTACAATAACACTGTCCACTGTGCTGTATAACTGCTGTGCAATGTTTCCAATAATCATTGGAGCGGTAAAGGTGAGAATCTTTTCCCATGGTTTTCCAGTGGTCATGTCACAAGGTCCAAAAAACTGTTTAATTGTCATTCTAAAAAATCCTTCTTTTCTGTAAAAAAATATCTTCTATATAGTCAACTAGACTATTTTAACCATAAAAAAATAGAATGTAAAGAGAAACATATAACTTGTAAATAGATTTCATATAAATAGGAAAAAGGTGAAAGGAATATTGTGAAATAATTGTCAGATAATTGACAAAAAATAGACGATGTTTTCGCTTGATTTATTGCAGAAACCTATATAGAATGAAACTTGTGGGTAACACGAATTATTAGTTTTATTGGAGGAAGAGTATGAGTTTTTTAAAAGGTAAAACAGCGATTATTACAGGTGGCGGAAGAGCAGTTTTAAGCGATGGCAAATGTGGTTCCATCGGATATGGTATTGCTACTGCTTATGCAAAAGAAGGAGCTAACCTTGTAATTACAGGTAGAAACGTTCAGAAACTGGAAGATGCGAAAGAAGAACTTGAAAGACTTTACGGCATCAAGGTTTTGTGTGTGGCAGCAGATATTTCTGCAGGCGCAGACAACAAAGCAATTGCAGAAGACGTAGTTGCTAAGGCTATGGCTGAATTTGGTCGTATCGACGTGCTGATCAACAATGCTCAGGCATCTGCATCAGGTGTAACTTTGGCAGACCATACCACAGCACAGTTTGATCTTGCTATGTATTCTGGTCTTTACGCTGCATTCTATTATATGCAGGCTTGCTATCCATATTTGAAAGAAACAAAGGGAAGCGTTATCAACTTTGCTTCTGGCGCAGGCCTCTTTGGTAACTTCGGTCAGTGCGCATACGCAGCTGCGAAAGAAGGTATCCGTGGACTTTCCAGAGTAGCAGCTACAGAGTGGGCTAAAGATGACATCAACGTAAATATCGTTTGTCCTTTGGCTTGGACAGCTCAGCTTGAGAACTTTGCAAATGCATATCCAGAAGCATTCAAAGCAAACGTACATACACCACCTATGGGACACTTTGGCGATGTAGAATTGGAAATCGGTCGTGCTTGTGTAGCACTTGCTAGCCCAGATTTCAAATACATGACAGGTGAGACCATCACTCTTGAAGGTGGACTTGGTCAGAGACCTTAATTTTTGATTAGATTAATAGAGAAGGTTATTATAAAGAAAAGCTCTAAAGTGGAGAAATTCACTTTAGAGCTTTTTAATTATAGCTTTTTCCATATTTTTCAAACTCTGTATTTCTTGGGCTTTTTTGTGTTAATTAATAGACTTTAATTCTTAAAATAGACATCCAGTTAGAGGGAAACCCCATTTCTTCCAATATGGTGTTTGATGGATGATATTTCTTGATTGATTTTTTGAGTTCATAGTAAAAATTTCGAAATATATGTGGATCTAATAAATATTTTAAGGAAATAACAACGGCAAACAAGTCGGACTTACCATATACGTACAAACTTCCTTTTTTGATAATTTTGAGTTTTTGGTGTGCTGAACAATCTAAAATGGCATCGCCGGTTGAGTAATTAAATAAACGATTTCCGTGAGCGCATATATTTCTTGCTTTTGTAAGAAGGATTAGCATTTTGCTTAATTCTGCTCGCCCGATTTGATGGAAATCATTACATACATCTGTTTTACAAGTTCCTTTTAGATAACGAAACATTGTTGCAATTTCTCCGAATGTTAGGTCGGTCATAAGAACCCATAAAGGAACGTCTTGGTACAAAGATAGATAGTGTTTGATTTGTGGAGAGATATGGGGATTATTTATTTTTTGATTCATTTTGTGAAATAGTTTCAAGACTTGATTTTTTTGATTCCCATAATCATAGTTGGCTAGATTCTGATAATCAGCAATTTCGCTTCCGTGTAATTGGGAAAAATGATAAGAGATAGAGGATTTGATATGTCGTTCGAAGATTAATATGTATTTTAAGAAGATTTCTCGTAAAGCTGTGTCAAATAGATATATTTGATAAATATCATCAAATGTTGTTCCGCTAATATATCGGTTAGTTGTAGGATCTATAAATGCAGTCTTATATCCATTTATTAGTCCATAGTAACTTGTTCGTTGAAGAATATCTTTTGCATAAATCTCGTCATTAACTATTAGGTTTTTACTTTTTAGGTTTTGGATTTGTGAATTGTAATCTAGGAACATAGATGCCATATTTTTCTCCTTAAATAACAAAACGGCCCCCGCGGGAGCCGCTCGGGTTACAGGCTTCTCAAGTTTCTGTAACTCATTCACTGAAGTGATAGTATAACAAAAGTTTAAATTTGTCAACTGACCTTCAGACGAATATTAGTATATGCTAGTGGCTCGGTAAAAATGTGTATTGAGGGGATTTGTGAAACGAAGTGCCGTGAGACCAACAATAGAACATTAAAAAAGTAGCATGAGAATATGAATTGTATTCCCATACTACTCTTTCTTTGTGCAAAAATCAACATTTATTTGTCCATATACTCCATGGCTGCCTGCATGGCTGCATCAAAGGTGGAAACAGAGGTGCTTCCAATTGGAACCATGTACAGAGGGGCTTCTTCGCCAAAAAGTTTGAAGAATACATAGCGAGAAGTCATGTTGATGGCAGTGTAGTTTCCACTGGCTACAACTTGGGCATTGCCACCATTTACGCTCATCATCTTAAGGGCTGGGGCTGTGGCAGAGTTGGCCTGATAGTAGATGTATCCGCAACCTACATTGAAACAGTCCACACGGTCGTGGGTCAGGATTTCAATCTGGTCCTCAGATAAAGAGTATCGGCAGAGACGATAGTCGTTGGCTACATCTAAGTAGTAGATATATCCGTTGTCGTAAACAGGATCCCAGATATTGCCCTGCCATACAACGCTGCTTGTGTCTGTATTTGGATTCCAAGAATAGAGATAATGATTGCTTTCTACGCCGTTGTAATAAATCTGTTCTGTAGTTGCACAGGATGGATTGATGGCTGCAGGGTAGAGAAGTACATTTTCGGATTCGTCAATCTTGACCTTGCGAAATTCTGGTCCATCATCGCTCGTGGTGGTGTAATATATGTAATTTCCAAGAAGCTGCATATCGAATATTACATCCTGAGAGAGACATTCACCATTTCTGCCATTTAATGAGGTTCGGTACATGCCGAAGGTACTTCGGATGTATCCAAGCCCACCCGTGCCAGAAGCAGACTGCTGATAGTAATAAAGGTGGTTTTCGTCAGCACTGATGAATTTGACCTTGGCGGACAAAAGACGCTTAATATCTGTTCCATCAGGCTTCATAGAGTAGAGGGCGCCGCCGTCGTATGGGTTTGAAAAGTACACTAGCCCATTTTTTTCGCAGAATAAGCCACCGTTGTTTAAGTTTCCTGCGGTGTTGCCGACTACATTTGAATCGTTTAACTTTATTTTCCTAGTATTTAAGGCGATTACAGCCAAAAGAAACACAAAAAATATGGTGAGAAAGACGATTAGAAATTGCTTTGTTTTTTTGCTCATAGGTGCCCCTTTCCAAAACCAATCTTTTCCTTAATTATAACTTTAGATAGACTTGCTATCAAGGAATATTTGTTATAAGATAACATATAAATATGGGACAGTGTTGCCATTTGTCCCAAACTTAAGAAACGGGGAGAAACATATGGATTTAGTACAGTTACGAGAGCAGATAGATGAGATTGACAGCCAAATTGTACAGCTCTATGAGAGACGTATGGAGGTTGCCAAGGGTGTCGCCGAGTACAAGCTCAGCGTAGGCAAAAAGGTCTTTGACAAACAGCGCGAAGTGGAGAAATTGGAGAAGGTTAGCAGCCTGACTCACAACGATTTCAATGCCAAGGGAGTGAAGGAACTTTTTGAACAGATTATGTCTGTCAGCCGTAAGTTGCAGTATGGCCTTTTGGCAGAGCATGGAAGTAGCGGAAGACTGCCATTTATTGAGGTGGATGAACTGGATGTGGACGGTGCCAGAGTGGTATTCCAGGGGGCGCCAGGTGCCTACAGTCAGGCGGCCATGTTTCATTACTTTGGCGAAGAGGTAAACTGCATTCATGTAGATACCTTTAAGGATGCGCTTAGCTGTATTGAGGAGGGAAGTGCAGATTTTGCAGTGCTTCCAATCGAAAACTCTACCGCAGGAATTGTCAGCGAAGTATATGACAGATTGGTGGAATTTGAAGCGTACATAGTAGCAGAGCAGGATATTAAGATAGAACATTGCCTGATGGTTTGCCCTGGCACCAAGAAGGAGCAGATTCAGAAGGTATATTCACATGCCCAGTCTTTGATGCAGTCTGCCCAGTATTTACAGCAGTATGACTGGCAACAGATTAGTATGAAGAACAATGCCTTCGCAGCGGAAAAAGTAGCCAAGGAAAAGGACAGTACTCAGGCTGCTATCGCAGGAGAGCATGCGGCCAAGATTTATGGCCTTGAGATTTTAGAAAAGGGAATCAATCATGAAGTGGACAATACCACTCGTTTTATTGTGGTGTCCAACCAGAAAATATTCAGAAGGAATGCCAAAAAGGTGAGCGTATGTTTTGAGGTTCCACACAAGAGTGGCTCTCTGTATCACATGCTTTCTCACTTTATATACAATGATTTGAACCTGACAAAGATCGAGTCTAGACCAATTGCGGATCGCAACTGGGAATACAGATTTTTTGTGGAATTTGAGGGCAATCTGGCAGACCCTGCAGTTAAAAATGCACTCAGAGGTCTTAGAGAAGAAGCGCGCAATATGAATATCCTTGGAAATTATTGATTTGTTATCTTACCTAAGAGGATATGTGACAGCGAAAGGAACGAGCATGAGAGAACAACAGCTGATCGTATTTAGAGATTTAGAAGAGGGTGAACTTCTGTATGATTTCACTTGGCTGATGGAGCATTACCGGGATGAATATTACAACAAAGAGGACTTGCAAGGTCTTTTATATGAAGGAGTTCATAAACTTATTGAACTTGCAGGGAATTATGGTTTTTGTGGCAATCTTTGGCACTGCTACCTGACCAATCTTTTGGTAAACAATGAGAATAGTTATAGTAAGGCTTGTGAAATCAGAGGGAATGTACCAGGAACGATCAATCAGGCGACGTTACATGATATCACGATTTTTAAGGAACTTTTTGACTACGATTTTGGCCAGATGAGGGATGTGCTGGAAGTGCCTGCGCTGGATTTGGTTCTAGATTATGAAACTAACAGTCAGGAAAGTAAGGTTTACAATACCCGTATCTGTAAGCGTATCTGTGAACTCGCCAAGAGATTTACGTTGGATGAGACTCCACAGCAGATGAAGGATACCTTGACCGGGTTTTACAAAGAATATGGAGTGGGCAAGTTCGGACTCCACAAATCCTTCCGTATTGTACACGATGCAGAGGGCGTTCATATTGAACCTATTTTAAATATAGCGCATGTGAAACTGTCTGATTTGGTGGGCTATGAGGCTGCCAAGCAAAAACTTACAGACAACACCACTGCCTTTGTAGAAGGACGCAAAGCCAATAACTGTCTTCTTTTTGGAGATGCTGGAACAGGTAAGTCCTCCAGTATCAAGGGGATTGCCAACGAGTATTACGACAGAGGGCTTCGTATCATAGAGGTGTACAAACATCAATTCCAGGATTTGAATGAGGTAATCAGCCAAATCAAACATCGAAACTACAAGTTCATCATATATATGGATGATCTGAGTTTTGAAGATTTTGAGATTGAATACAAATATCTGAAAGCAGTCATTGAAGGTGGTTTGGAAAAACGACCTGACAATGTGCTGATTTATGCTACCTCCAATCGCAGACACTTGGTGAGAGAGAAGTTCAGCGACAAGGAGGAAAGGGCAGACGACTTGCACAAAAATGACACTGTGCAGGAAAAACTTTCTTTAGTTGCCAGATTTGGTGTGACTATCTATTTTGGAGCGCCAGACAAAAAGCAGTTCCAGGAGATAGTAAAGACTCTGGCAGAGCGCCATGGCATTGCTATGGATGAGGACAAATTACTTTTAGAAGCAGGCAGATGGGAACTGGCTCATGGAGGCCTGTCCGGCCGTACTGCCCAGCAGTTTATAGATTATTTACTAGGAGAGCCAAATTAGGAGGACGATTCATGAAAACTTTTGCGGCCATTGATGTAGGTTCTTATGAAATATCAATGAAAATCTTTCAGATGGCTCCAAAGGGAGCGATGAAGGAAATTGATCATATCAGGCACAAGATGGATCTGGGCTCAGAGACCTACAATACAGGCAAACTCAGTTCTGCCAAGGTTGAGGAATTGGTTCGAATCCTAAGGGAATATATGCATATACTGAAAAGCTACAAGGTAGATGACTACAAGGTATATGGAACCAGCGCTATCCGTGAAATGGCAAATACAGCCATTGTGCTTGGGCAGATTGAGCAGCGCACAGGGATTCACATCGACGTGCTAAGTAACTCCGAACAGCGCTTTTTGGACTACAAATCGGTGGCATCGAAAGGTGATGTGTTTAGAAGTATCATCGAAAAAGGTACTGTTATCGTAGATATTGGTGGAGGAAGTGTTCAGCTTTCTCTGTTTGACAAGGATGTACTGGTTAGCACTCAGAATTTGAGAATTGGGGTGCTTCGTATTCAGGAGAGTTTAAGGCAGTTAAATGCGCTTCCATCTAAGTCAGAGATGCTGATTGAGGAGATGGTAGCCTCCCAGTTTTCGGTTTTTCAAAAACTGTATTTAAAGGATCGTCAGATTGACAATATCATCGTTGTAGACGACTACCTATCCAGATGGATGCAAGGGCTTCATCTTGGAAGTGACAGACAGGGGTATGTGGACGCAGCGTATTATAAAGAGTTCATGGACAAATTGAGACACTGTAAGTCTGCCGACAGCTACAAAGAATTCGGGGTGTCTCAGGATACCACAGGTTTGTTCTTTGCCTCTGCTGTAATGGTCAACTGCATGATGGAGATGTTGGGTGCAGGCCAGCTTTGGGCACCAGGTGTAAGTCTTTGCGATGGCATCGCCTATGAATATGCGGAAAAAGAAAAATTGATTAAGGACGGTCATGATTTTGAGAAAGATATCTTGGCTTGTGCCAAAAGTATATCCAAAAGATATATGGGAAGCAGAAAGAGAGCAGAGATTTTGGAAAATTTGACCCTTTCCATCTTTGACCATACCAAGAAATACCATGGTCTTGGAAAGAGAGAAAGATTATACTTGCAGATAGCAGCAATACTAAGTGACTGCGGCAAATATATCAGTCTAGCCAATTTGGGCGAGTGTGCCTACAACATTATCATGTCTACGGAGATGATTGGGCTTTCCCATATGGAGAGAGAAATTGTGGCAGATACGGTTAAATTTAACCATGATGAGTTTGTATATTTTGAGGAACTGTCCAAGGAATCTTCATTGGATAGAAATGCCTATCTAGTTATGGCCAAATTAACGGCTATTTTACGCCTGGCCCATGGACTGGATCGAAGCCATAAGCAAAAATTTAAGGATGTAAAGATTTCTGACAAGGATGGCAAGTTGGTGTTCACTGTTCAGACCAATGCGGATATCACCTTAGAAAAGGGCCTATTTGCCCACAAGGCCGCCTTTTTTGAGGAAGTCTTTAACATACAGCCAGCCATTAGACAGAAAAATAGTTTCTAGTTTACATGTGACAAAATAGATAAAAGTGAGGTAAAGCATGGGAGAAAAGAAGAAAGGCTTTTTGGATCCTAAATATTTTAGCAATAGAGAACTAAGTTGGCTTCTGTTTAACCATAGAGTACTAGGAGAAGCCAGAGATAAGTCGAATCTGCTTTTTGAGAGACTGAAATTTTTGAGTATCACTGCGTCCAATTTGGATGAATTTTTCATGATTCGAATTGCATCCTTGATGGATATGGTGCATGCAGATTACCGAAAGACGGATATTTCTGGTATGACACCAAGGCAGCAGTTGAAAAAACTAGATGTAGCCATTCACGAGTTGGTAGATCTGCAATATTCTACCTACAATCGTTCCTTGTTGCCTTTGCTTTCTCAGAATGGACTTACGGTGGTAACCAAGCATCAGGAGCTTACAGAGGAGGAGCGAGACTATGTGGATCAGTATTTCCAGTCTCATATTTATCCTGTTTTGACCCCTATGGCGGTGGATTCCTCCAGACCATTTCCATTGATTCGCAATAAGTCTCTTAATATTGGCGCGTTAGTCACCAAAAAAGATGGAGATGGAAGCTTAGATTTTGCGACAGTTCAAGTGCCAAGCGTGCTTCCTCGTATTGTGCAGATTCCATGCAGTGAGGGGACCAAGGTTATCCTTTTGGAGGAAGTGATTGAACGCAATATACACAAGCTGTTTTTGAATTATAAGATTGTTTGTTCCAATCATTTCCGTATTATGAGAAATGCGGACTTAACCATTGAAGAAGATGAGGCAGCAGACCTGCTGAAGGAAATTGAAAAGCAGATTAAGAAGCGCCAGTGGGGAGAGGCGATTCGCCTGGAAGTGGAACAGGGAGCAGATGAGCGCCTTTTGAAACTTCTCACCAAAGAACTGGATATCAAAGAAGAGAATGTATATGCTATAGATGGACCTTTGGATTTGACTTTCTTGATGAAGATGTATGGTCTTGAGGGCTTTGAACACTTAAAGAATCAGCCTAAAGCACCAAATCCAGTGCCCCAGCTTCCTGTTGGCTGCGATATTTTTGAAGAGATTCGAAAGGGCGATATTCTTTTGCATCACCCATATCAGAGTTTTGCGCCTGTAGTTGATTTCATCAGACAGGCAGCAGTAGACCCAAACGTGCTTGCAATTAAGCAGACCTTGTATCGTGTCAGTGGCAATTCTCCAATTATTGCAGCACTGGCACAAGCGGCAGAAAACGGCAAACAGGTTTCGGTTTTGGTAGAATTGAAGGCCAGATTTGATGAGGAAAACAACATCGTTTGGGCGCGCAAGCTGGAAAAAGCAGGCTGCCATGTAATCTATGGTTTGGTAGGCTTGAAAACCCATAGTAAGATTACTCTAGTGGTGCGCAAGGAAGAGGATGGTATTCGCAGATATGTGCATCTTGGAACTGGTAACTACAACGATGCCACAGCGAAGATTTATACAGACATTGGCCTTTTGACTTGCAGTGAAGCCATTGGCGAAGATGCCACAGCAGTATTTAACATGCTGTCCGGTTATTCAGAGCCTCTGCAGTGGAACAAACTTACCTTGGCGCCTCTTTGGCTGAAGGACAGATTTTTAAGCCTGATTGAGAGAGAAAAAGAGAGGGCTTTAGAGGGAGAAGCGGCTCATATCATTGCCAAAATGAATTCTCTTTGTGATCCAGATGTGATTGCAGCTCTTTACGAAGCCAATGCAGCAGGTGTAAAGATAGACTTGATTGTCAGAGGTATTTGTTGTTTGAAGGTTGGTATACCAGGAGTCAGTGACAATATTTCTGTGCGTTCTATTGTGGGAGATTTCTTGGAGCACAGCCGTATTTTCTATTTTGCCAACGGCGGACAGGAAGAGGTCTATTGTTCCAGTGCGGATTGGATGCCTAGAAACTTAGAACGTCGAGTAGAAATCCTGTTCCCAGTAGAAGGAAAAGAGCAGAAGGACAAATTGATACACTTTTTGGATATAATGCTAAAGGATACGATGAAAGCACAAGTTTTGACACCACAGGGAACATATGAGAAGGTGGACAGACGAGGCAAAGAGAGTATCCTGGCACAACATATTTTCTGGGAAGAGGCTGCAAAAGAGGCCACCAGAGAAGAGGAGAGAGTGGATAGAGTATTTATCCCGGAGACACACCATGATTAAGTTGATTTTGGCGTCTGGTTCACCTAGACGCAGAGAATTGTTAAGTAAGATAGGATACACCTTTGAGGTGATTCCAAGCGATGCTCCAGAGATAGTAACGGAGTCGCAACCTGCCAAAGTGGTAGAGGCATTGTCTCGCCTTAAGGCAAGAGATATCTATGAGAGGAGTAAAGTAACTGCCTTGGAAGACTTTGTAGTTTTGGGTGCAGACACTATCGTGGCCTTTGAGGATCAGATTATGGGAAAGCCTGTGGATAAGGCGCATGCTTATGAGATGCTAAAGAGTTTGCAGGGAAGAGAGCATAGTGTTTATACAGGCGTGACCCTTTGTGGCTGGATAGATGGCCGAAACGTGGAAGATACGTTCCATGTAAGAACAATAGTGAAGTTCTTTAATTTGACAGATGCGGAAATTGAGGAATATTTAAGCCACTCGGAATATGAAGACAAGGCTGGAAGCTATGCGATTCAAGGCCTTGGAACCCTTTTGGTGGAAAAAATCGACGGCGATTTTAACAATGTAGTGGGCTTGCCTGTGGCCAGTGTACACAGACATTTATCAGCCATGTGTGGCAACAGATAGTTTAAACAAGGTGTTTTAGGAGGACAAAACTATGTACGATGAGAAGGTTTTAAAATGTTTTTTAGACAACCAGTTACAGCTTTATCCTGAACCAGTGGCACATACTCTGGAGGAGGCAGAAGACTTTTTGGAAGAATGTCTGGCCGTGGTTGTAAACTCCGTAGATGAGGTGCTAGAATTTTTTGAGGAAGAGGGAATTGACGTGGAAGGAATCGACGATGATTCCATTTTGGAAGCAGATGAAGTTTTCGATGTTGGAGATGGGAGATATCTCATCGTAGAAGGATAAATTTGACTTTCTTAATACTAAGGATTGTGATATAATAACTGATAGTGTTAATGAAGGGATAAGTGAGAGCTGATATGAGTACGACGCAGCAGGCCGAAAGGCGTAAACGAGTCAATTTACTAAAGAAGCTTATCATGGTATTTATTTTCGCGATTATATTAGTTCCTATTTTGCTTTGTGTCATATTGTCTACTCGTTTGCACAATATGGAACAGGACATGCAGGAGATTCGTCAGATGCTGGAGGAGATTGCAGTTGGGCAGTCGGATTCAGAATGGGCGGTGGATGAGTCTGCAAGCGAGATGCTTCAGTCTCATGCACAGGATTCTTCTCAGGCACAGCAAACCACTGATATAGGACAGTCTATAGAGACTGCAGACAAAGACGTAGATCAAGCTGATGGAACCCCTGATTTGGAAATGGGAGGTCAGATCGCTTCGGATGAGGCAAAGGAGCCGACAGACGACAGCGCCTTGGCTGAAATGATTAGTCAGGAGGAAAAAGTTCGCAAGGTATATCTTACCTTTGACGATGGACCCAATTCTACCACGGGCGAGATATTGGATATTTTGGCCGAATACGATGTGAAAGCCACCTTTTTTGTAGTGGGAAAGGACGACAAAGAGTCACAGGCTTTGCTGAAACGAATTGTAGAGGAGGGACACAGCCTTGGAATGCATTCCTACAGTCATGTTTATGATGATATTTACAGTTCTGTAGAGGGATTTGCCAGCGATTTAGGGAAATTGCAGGGCTATTTGTACGATGTGACAGGTGTGACCAGCAAGATTTATCGATTTCCGGGAGGCAGCTCCAACAAGGTAAGTTCCACAGATATGCGTGTGTTTATCAGTTGGCTTGAAAAGCAAGGCATAGAGTACTATGACTGGAATATTTCTTCAGGAGATGCCAATCCAGTTAGGTTAACTGCGGAGCAGGTTCTTGAAAATTGTACCAAGGATTTAAGCAGATATCGCAATGCAATTATACTGTTGCACGATGCACCTAGCAAGAAGACGACGGTAGAAGCATTGCCTGCATTGATTGAACAGATTTTGGCTATGGAGGATACTGTGATATTGCCTATCACAGAAGATACCAAACCAGTACAGCATATTACAAACAAAGAGGAAACGGAGGACGAATGAGATGGGTTTTTTCTCAGACTTAAAAGAGGATTTATCTCAAGCAGTTAATGAGTTGATGCCAGAAGAGGAACTAAAGAAAGAGGAAGAAACTTTAGAGGAAACAGACGGAAACGTGACTGAAGAAGTTACTCCTGAGGCAGTAGCAGAGACTACACAGGAAGCAGATGAAGCGACAGCAGAAGAACTTGCTGCTTTAGATGCAATGCTTGAGAATCTTGATGATATTCAGGTCCCAGAGGATATGGATATTACGAAGTTAGGGGAGCAGGAAGTGGTTGAAGTACCAGAGGAAACTGCTCAGGAAACAGATTTTTTGGATGAGGGCTTGGAAGATGAAGAATATGACTTGGAAGCCAGCATCAGAGCAGCCTTTGGCGAAAAAGAAGAAACAGAAGAACTACCAGAAATAAATGAAATCAGCAAAGGGGACACTAAAATGGAAACACAGATGAAGACAGTTTCAGATGAAACAGCAATTATTACAGCGGGAATGTGCATCACAGGTGACATTCTGTCAGAAGGATCTATGGAAGTAATCGGATGCATCAATGGTAATGTAGAAATTCTCGGAAAACTCAATATTACAGGTACCATCTGTGGTAATTCCAAAGCAGCTGAGATCTTTGCAGACAGCGCAAAGGTTACTGGCGAAATCGTAAGTGAAGGCGCAGTTAAGATTGGTCAGAGCTCCGTTATTATCGGAAACATCTCTGCAAAGAGTGCAGTAATCGCTGGTGCGGTTAAGGGTGATATCGATGTAATGGGTCCAGTTATCCTTGATACATCCGCAATTGTTATGGGTAATATCAAATCCAAATCTGTACAGATTAACAACGGTGCAGTTATCGAAGGTATGTGTTCTCAGTGCTACGCAGATGTAAATCCTACATCCTTCTTCGATGGACTGAAAAAGGACAAGAAATAAGAGCGCGAGGAAGCAAACATGAAGAGAATCTTATTAAAACTCAGTGGAGAGGCACTGGCAGGAGAAAAGAAAACTGGTTTTGATGAAGAAACAGTCAGAGGAGTTGCAATGCAGGTGAAACAGCTTGTGGATGCAGGCATGGAAGTGGGCATTGTGATTGGTGGAGGGAACTTCTGGAGAGGAAGAACCAGCGAAAATATTGACCGTACAAAAGCAGACCAGATTGGTATGTTGGCAACCATTATGAATTGCATCTATGTCTCTGAGATTTTTAGAAGCGTAGGCATGAATACCAATATCCTGACCCCTTTTGAATGTGGTTCCTTTACAAAACTGTTCTCAAAGGACAGAGCAAACAAGTACTTTGCAAAGGGTGACGTTGTATTCTTTGCGGGAGGTACAGGACATCCATATTTCTCCACAGATACAGGGGTTGTACTTAGAGCAATTGAAGTGGACGCAGAGGTTATTCTTCTTGCGAAAGCAATCGATGGCGTATACAACGCAGATCCAGCAAAGGATCCAAGCGCAGTGAAGTATGATGAAGTATCTATCCAGGAGGTTATTGATAAGAACCTTCAGGTTGTAGATATGACAGCATCCATTTTGGCAAGGGACAACAAGATGCCTATGTGGGTGTTTGGACTAAATGAAGAAAATAGTATTGTGAATACTGTGAATGGCAAGTTTACAGGCACAAAGGTTACAGTATAGGAGGCAAATATATGGATCAGAGATTACAGCAGTATGAAGACAAAATGAGAAAGGCAACAGATTACTTGGAAGCTGATTTGGCTACTGTACGTGCGGGAAGAGCAAATCCTCATGTGCTTGACAAGGTTAGAGTAGATTATTACGGAACACCTACTCCACTTCAGCAGGTCGGTAACGTAACAGTACCTGAAGCTAGATTGATTCAGATTGCTCCTTGGGACAAGACCTTAATCAAAGCAATTTGCAAGGCAATCATGGCATCAGATGTAGGAATTACTCCTTCCGATGACGGTAGCGTTATCCGTCTTGTATTCCCAGAAGTAACTGAGGAACGCAGAAAAGAACTTGTAAAAGACGTAAAGAAAAAAGGCGAAGAGGCAAAGGTCGCTATCAGAAATATTCGTCGTGACGGAAATGATGCTTTCAAGAAACTTGCAAAAGAGGAAGTATCAGAGGACGAAATCAAACAGCTGGAAGATGAACTTCAGAAACTTACAGACAAGTTTGTAAAAGAAGTGGATGGATTGGTTGAAGCGAAATCCAAAGACATTATGACTGTATAAAGACAATACGAAAGGGGAGGGGTGAAAGGTTTCACCCTGCCCTTTCTTGCGTAATTTGACGATGGAGAGTGACCATGGATAATTTAAAAATTCCACAGCATGTGGCGATTATTTTGGATGGAAACGGCCGTTGGGCCAAAGCAAAGGGAAAGCCTAGAAATTTTGGACATGTACAGGGTGCCAAAACAGTAGAGGTAATCTGTGAAGAAGCATACAAAATGGGGATACAATATCTGACGGTTTATGCTTTTTCCACCGAAAACTGGAATCGACCAGCAGATGAAGTGGATGCACTCATGACCCTGCTGCGCAACTATATGAAGAATTGTCTCAAGACAGCAGAAAAGAATCGTATGTGCGTTAGAGTGCTGGGGGACAAGAGCAGATTGGACGAAGACATTCAGCAGAGAATTGCGGAATTGGAAGAAGCCACTGCCAACAATGACGGTCTTCACTTCCAGATTGCAATTAACTATGGCGGTAGAGATGAGATTAGGAGAGCGGTAAGCCAGATTGCACAGAAAGTGGCAGACGGTGAACTCTCTGCACAAGATATCAGCGAGGAGACTATAGCGGATGCGCTAGATACCAGAGGTATTCCAGAGCCAGATTTGCTTATTCGTACTTGCAATGAACTTCGAATTTCCAACTTCCTGTTGTGGCAGTTAGCCTATACAGAGTTTTATTTTACAGAGGTGCCTTGGCCAGACTACTCTAAGGAGGAATTAGTCAAAGCTATTAAGGCATATACTCAAAGAGACAGAAGATATGGCCTGATAAAGGAGGGTTAACCTATGTTTTGGACCAGATTGATTAGCGGAGCGGTTTTGCTTGTTATAGCCGCAGTTTCATTTGCTATCGGTGGACCAGTTTTGGCAGGATTGTTACTGTTGATTTCCTTGATTGCTTTTTGGGAACTCAGCAAAGCGACAGGAGTGCTTACAGAAGGTAAATGGAATGGACTTACCGCTGTGTCAGCGTTGGGCATTGTGGCTTACTATGGCGTGGTGTTTTTCTTGGGCGATGTAAGTTATCAATTGATGGTAATTATGGGAGTTGCACTTTTTTCCATGTTTGTATATGTAGGGAAATTCCCAAAGTACACATGGCAACAGGTTGTGGCTAACTTTTTCTCCTTCGTATATGCGCCTGTGATGTTTGCTTTTATGTATCTTACCAGAGAGACAGAGTATGGTATATATTTGGTTTGGCTTATTTTGATTTGCTCTTGGGGATGTGATACCTGCGCTTATGCAGTGGGCATGCTTATCGGCAAACACAAGATTTTCCCAGTGCTAAGCCCAAAGAAATCACTGGAAGGCTGTATCGGCGGTGTGGTCGGAGCAATGCTGATAGGTGCTTTGTACAGCCATTTCCTTGTAAATGAAGTGGTACAGAACCAAAATGTCACCTGGGTGATTGTACTCATCAGTGGTGTTGGTGCGGTTATGAGTCAAGTGGGAGATTTGGCTGCATCGGGTATCAAACGCCAGCAGGGCTTTAAGGACTATGGCAAACTAATTCCAGGGCATGGAGGAATCATGGATCGTTTTGACAGTGTCATTGTAACTGCCCCATTGATTTATTTCCTTTCTATGCTTTTGATTGATGGTTTGCAGATGTAATCTCACGCACAAGAGGGCGGCCAACATAGGATGGACCTTTTATAAAGAGAAGATTGCAGAGGGAATGGAAAGATTGCCCTAAGAATGGAGACAAAATGAAGAAAATTGGTATACTAGGTTCCACCGGTTCCATAGGAACACAGGCTTTGGATGTGGTGAGAAACAATCCTGAGCTAAAGGTGACTGCCTTGGCAGCTGGAACCAATGTAGTAGAAATAGAAAAACAGATTAGAGAATTCAAACCTGCGCTGGCAGTGATGTGGTCTGAAGAGGCAGCCAGAGATCTGAAACAAAGAGTGTCTGATTTAGAGGTGCGTGTTTTAAGTGGTATGGACGGCCTGATGGAGATCGCGGCGTTCGATGAAGTGGAAGTACTTCTGACAGCAGTCGTAGGAATGATTGGAATCAGACCTACGATTGAGGCGATTCAAAGAGGCAAGGCCATTGCGCTGGCAAACAAAGAAACATTGGTGACTGCAGGACATATAATTATGCCCCTTGCAAAGTCCAAGAATGTTCCTATTTTGCCTGTAGATAGCGAACATAGTGCTATATTCCAATCCCTGAATGGTGAGCCAAAGAATAGAATTGAAAAGATTCTACTTACTGCATCTGGCGGCCCATTTAGAGGTTATAGCAAAGAACAATTACAGAATGTACAACTAGAAGATGCTTTGAAACATCCAAATTGGGCCATGGGAAGAAAGATTACCATAGATTCCTCTACCTTAGTGAACAAAGGCCTGGAAGTGATTGAAGCGAAGTGGTTGTTTGATGTTACACCCGAGCAGATTCAGGTAGTTGTTCATCCACAGAGTATCATTCATTCCATGGTGCAATACGTGGACGGTGCTGTGATGGCGCAGTTGGGTGTTCCAGATATGAAGCTGCCTATTCAGTACGCTTTGTTCTATCCAGATCGCAAGCCGATGGATGGTGGAAGAGTGGATTTTGCCAAGCTGGGACAGATGACTTTTGAAGAGCCAGACACACAGGTATTCCGTGGCTTGAAGTTGGCTTATGATGCACTGAATATTGGTGGCAGTATGCCGACTGTGTACAACGCAGCCAATGAAAAAGCAGTTAGCCTGTTTTTAGAACGCAAAATCGGATATACTCAAATAACAGAATTGATTGAGGGGGCCATGAACAGACACAAGGTGATTTCTAACCCTGATGTATCACAGATACTGCAGGTAGAACAGGAAGCCTATGAATTTATTATGACAGAGGTGTAGTTAATACATGATGACTTTTATTTTGTTTGTTTTGGTTTTTAGTATCGTGGTAATAGCCCACGAGTTTGGACATTTTCTTTTGGCAAAATTAAATGGAATACATGTGGTAGAGTTTTCTATTGGTATGGGACCTACTCTTTTGTCCTTTCAGAAAAAGGAAACAAAGTATTCCTTGAAACTTTTGCCAATAGGTGGAGCTTGTATGTTTGAGGGCGAAGATGGCCTTGACAATGCGGAAAAAGAAGCCGCGGAGGCAGCGGGCCAGGAATATGACGATTCGGGCTCTTTTTTGAAGGCCAATGTATGGGCTAGGATTTCTACGGTATTTGCCGGTCCATTTTTTAACTTTATCTTGGCCTTTGTTTTTGCTCTTGTATTAGTTTCTCTGAACCCAACAGATTTGCCAGTACTTAAGGACGTGGTTGTGGGCGGTCCGGCTTCTGAGGCTGGAATCAAGGCGGGAGATGAGATTGTTAGTGTAAACGGGGAAAAGACTCATTTGTTCCGCGATGTACAGCTGATGCTTGCGCTCAATCAGGGTGAAACCATGGAGGTGGAGGTAAGACGAGATGGCCAGCTGATTGACATAACGGTGGCTCCACAGCTCAATCCAGAGACGGGAACATACCAGTTAGGTGTATACGGCGGCGTATATGAGCAGAGCAAAGGGCTGAATGTGTTTAAGGATGCCTGGTATGAGATGCGATACTGCTTTAGGGCAACCTACAAGAGTTTGGGACTATTGCTTACCGGTAATTTCAACAAAGAAGATGTAGCAGGACCAGTGGGGATTGCAGTAAATGTGGTTGGGAAAACCTATGAATCTGCAAAGGAATACGGCGTTTCTACAGTGGTTCTCAGTATGATGAATATTGTGTTGCTACTTTCCATCAACCTTGGCGTGCTGAATCTTTTGCCGATTCCAGCGCTGGATGGTGGAAGACTGGTGTTCCTTTTGATTGAATTAGTCAGAGGTAAGCCGGTGCCACCAGACAAAGAGGGTATCGTTCACTTTGTAGGAATGGTATTTTTCATGGTGCTGATGGTGGTAGTTTTGTTTAATGATTTGGTTAATATTTTTGGCTAAGATAAAGGGTGGCAGTCGGTATGTATATTCGACTGCTTTCCTTACTTTCTAGAGAGGTACAGACATGATATGTAAGTTCTGTGGTGCAGAATATCCAGACAATGCAAAGGCTTGTTATCACTGTCATTCAGAGAATCCACTGATGACAGGAAAACGCAAAGCGGATGTATTGCACGCTTTTGATGAAGAAGCAAGAAAGATGCAAAAAGAGTTGCCCAAAAAGACAGTGAAGAAGGCGCACAAGATTTTGCTTGTGGTGTTGGCAGGAATCATCGTGCTGACATTTGTGATAGGCGCAATTGGCATAGGAATTGCCAAAAGCAAGGAAAAAGTAGAGTATGAGCTGACTCAGCATCATCTTTCCAAAATGGAAGAACTTTTTCAGTCCGGAGATATGGATGCTTTGATGGAATATTACGGAGAACTAAGTAGTAGACCTTATGCCTATGAAAAATATGCTCAGATTTATGATGTGGGATATTTTGACCGCAAATGGGTATTTGAAAGATATCAGGATTATCTAAAACAGACGGACAATTATCATCAGGCAGATAGTAAAGATGATTATATGCGCATGCGAGGGGATTATCTTTATTGGGTGCTTGAAAGTGGACGAGACTGTCTGAAAAATATGTATCTTTATGCCAATGACAGAGTGATTCTAGGCAATGAAACCCTGCTTACTGCATGGAAAGAAGAGATGGAAACTTTCTTTCTTGAGGAAGTAGGACTTACCGAAGAAGAACTTGTGTGGCTTCGCAGTTTTGTTCCAGACGGAGACTTAGAAGAACAATTAAGAGATTTTGCGCAAAAGATTATAGAAAGGGATGATAGTACAAGATGAAATGTATAAATTGTGGCGGCGAAGTGGATTCCCAAAGCGCAAAGTGTCCCTATTGTGGAAGTTTAAATGAGGAAGGACTAAAGTTTCAGCAGGAAGTTGCTTCCAAATTAGCACGAAATAAGCTCCTCCCTAAATTTATCTTGAAGGACAAGACTCCGGATATGCTGCAAAGCTTTTTGTGGCGAGTAATGTTAAGTTTTACTATTGCGGGAGTATTGCTGTTTGTAATAGGCTTTGGAATTTATTACATAGCGGATGAAATGCTTGGCAATGTGGATCCATATGGATATGCAGAAGAGACATATTATTCGCGCATAGAAAATTCAGATGAGGTTTATATTTTCCCGGAAGATTTTATGATGGAAATCATGGTTGACCTGGATACTGGCGTAAAACCTTACAGAAGTAGAGTTGAGTATGTGCTTGAGTATACTTATCGATTGATGGTTTCAGACACCTACCGCGATGTAGAAGGCTATCATGATCTTTGCCTGGAGTGTTATGCCTTTATGAAAGGCTATTTGCAGATGGAAGAGGCAGAGATTGAGTATCTGTTGGAAAATGATGGAGAGAGATATCCGAAGGAAGAAGTGGTAGCTGAACTTACCGATTTAATCGGAGAGAGAATAGGAGGGCTACAGTAATGCAGATGATTTTTGTATTAATCTATGTTGTCCTTTGGGTTGTGAACTGGTATGCCAACAAGCTGGGATATTACCAGAAGTTTGCAGTGAAAAGTATCCTGGCATGGCTCTCGGTAGGCTTTTTTGGACTTAGTTTGTTAGTCGCAATTACATCCATACAGATGAGTTATGAAGAAATTATGGATCATGACTTAAACTATCGATTGGAGAGAGTGGAGTCTAGTCTGATGCGAGGCGATTTTGACTATGCACAGACGGTGCTTGAATTGTATGACTGCTATGAAGAGGAATTTGACTATGCATGGGAACAGGTAGATATGTACGAACTGTACAATCGCTACTTGATTTATGTGAAAGCAGCAGAGATAGAGACGGATGAGGAAATGAAAGCTCGTTTAAAAGAAAAGGCATTAGAGATGAAAGAAACGCTCATTCATTTGTGCGAAAACAGTACACAGGACAAAAATGTTTTGTATGCTGAATACTATGGTGCCTTAATTTGGGAATAAATTTTGACTTTCCCCCAGAAAACTAATATAATATATGGATATACAATTGCGTTAATTCGAATAATTGGGTGGATTGAATAAAATTGAGCAAAGAACTATATTGCAAGGAGAAATAAAGATGAAGAAATTAGAAGAATACGTAAGAAGTATTCCAGATTTTCCAGAAGAAGGAATTATCTTTCGAGATGTAACAAGTGTATTACAGGACGCAGATGGACTTTGTCTTGCAATCGATACGATGCAGGACAAGATTAAGGACCTTGAATATGATGTGGTGGTAGGACCTGAATCCAGAGGATTTATTTTTGGAACTCCTATCGCATACAACAATCACAAACCATTTGTATTGATTCGCAAAAAAGGCAAACTTCCTTGCGAAACAGTAGAGATGGAATATGAATTGGAATATGGTAAAGCGACTATCGAAATGCACAAAGATTCTATTAAACCGGGACAGAGAGTTCTGATTGTAGATGATTTGATTGCTACTGGTGGAACTACAAAAGCTATGATTGATTTGATTGAATCATTAGGCGGTCAGGTTGTAGGCATTGTAGTTATGATCGAACTGGCAGGACTTAAGGGTCGTGAAAGACTGAAAGATTATCGTTTGGAATCTGCAATTTGTTACGAAGGTAAGTAGATTATAGTTGAGGTTTGTGGAGCGTTACATTGCACACCACTTTTCGAAAAATGTTTAACAGGTGGCTGATAGATATGACAGAAGAAAAGAAGCAAATGTTTGATGATGGAAAACCTAATAAGTTAAAAGAAGGTCTGGCACCAGAGGAATTGTATCAGGTGCTTATCAATCGTGTGCGCTTTTATCACCCTTCTGACGATATCAGTCTCATTGAAAAGGCCTATCAGGTGGCGAGCGAAGCTCACAAAAATCAACTTCGCAAATCAGGAGAACCTTACATTATTCATCCTTTGAATGTGGGCATCATCCTGGCTGATTTGGAACTAGACAAGGAAACCATTGTTGCAGGTCTTTTGCACGATGTAGTAGAAGATACCATCTTAACTACTGAAGAAGTAGCGCATACTTTTGGAGATGATGTAGCGTTATTGGTAGATGGTGTCACTAAATTGGAAAGCATTCCGCTGAGCAGTACTGCAACTGGAGATGCCAGTGATACCAAACTGGAAATGCAGGCAGAGAATCTGCGTAAAATGTTCCTTGCCATGGCAAAGGATATTCGTGTTATTTTGATTAAATTGGCAGACCGACTCCACAATATGCGTACGCTGAAATACCAAAAAGTGGAGAGTCAGCAACGTATTGCCAAGGAAACCATAGAGGTTTACTGTCCAATTGCTCAAAGACTTGGTATCTCCAAAATCAAGGTGGAATTGGATGACTTGTCCCTGAAATATTTAGAACCAGAGATATATTATGATTTGGTGGACAAGATAGCGATTCGTAAGAGCGAACGTGAAGACTATATTCAGGGTATTGTAGATGAGGTATCCAGCCATATTACCAAGGCGGGAATCAAGGCACAGATTGATGGCCGAGTAAAACACTTTTTCAGTATCTACAAAAAAATGAAGAATCAGAACAAGACCGTAGATCAGATTTACGACTTGTTTGCTGTGCGTATTATCGTAGATTCTGTAAAGGACTGTTATGCAGCACTTGGAGTAATCCATGAGATGTACAAACCGATTCCGGGACGTTTCAAGGATTATATTGCTATGCCGAAAGCCAATATGTATCAGTCATTGCACACTACACTTATTGGTACAAATGGACAGCCTTTTGAGATTCAGATTCGTACATTTGAAATGCACAAAGCGGCAGAGTATGGTATCGCTGCCCATTGGAAATACAAAGAAGCCTCAGACGGCAAAAAGGCAGAGACTCAGGAAGAAGAAAAACTTGTATGGCTACGCCAGATTTTGGAGTGGCAGAGGGATACTTCTGACAACAGAGAATTTATGAGTTTGCTTAAGAGCGATCTGGATTTGTTCTCTGAAAATGTTTACTGCTTTACCCCTAGTGGAGATGTAAAAAACCTGCCAGCAGGCTCTACACCAATCGATTTTGCTTACAGCATTCACAGTGCGGTGGGCAACAAGATGGTAGGTGCCAGAGTCAATGGCAAACTGGTAAATATCGACTATGTGATTAAGAACGGAGATAGAATTGAGATTATTACCTCTCAAAACTCCAGAGGTCCGAGTAGAGACTGGCTTAGTATTGTAAAGAGTACACAGGCCAAGAATAAGATTAACCAGTGGTTTAAAAACGAATTTAAAGAAGAAAATATCGTCAAGGGTAAGGAACTCCTTTTGGCATATTGCAAGACCAAAGGAATCAATATGCCTGACTTGATGAAACCAGAATATATGAATAGCATTATGCGTAAGTATGGTTTCCATGATTGGGATTCTGTACTTGCAGCCATTGGTCATGGTGGCCTTAAAGAAGGGCAGATCATCAACAAGATGATTGAGTACTATGAGCGCGACCACAAGAAAGAGATGACCAATGAGGAAGTGCTTGCGGCTATCGCAGACAATGCTCCAAACACTAGATTGAGCGATATTCGATCTAAGAATGGTATAGTGGTAAAAGGAGTTACTGATGTTTCGGTACGTTTTTCCAAATGCTGTTCTCCTGTGCCTGGAGATGAAATTGTTGGTTTTGTTACCAGGGGTAGAGGAATCTCTATTCATAGAACAGACTGTATCAACGTAATCAATCTGCCTGAGATTGAAAGAGCTAGATTAATTGATGCAGAGTGGCAGAATCAGGAAGAAGCCGGTGGCAAGTATTTTGCAGAAATCAATATTTATGCTACCAACCGCAATGGACTTTTGGTTGATATATCCAGAGTGCTTACGGAAAAAGATATCGATATTCTTTCTATGCATACAAGAGTAAACAAGCAGGGTGTCGCTACCATGCAGACTTCTTTTGAAATTAGTAGCAGAGAAGAGCTGAACCATATCATTGAAAAACTTCGTATGGTAGATAGCGTGCTGGATATCGAGAGAACCACAGGTTAAAGAAAGGGTAAGTGTATGGCAGAAGTTAAGATTGGTAAATTAGTAGTAGGTAGCTACGGAACAAACTGCTATATCCTTTATAGAGAGGGAAGCAACGAAGTAATCTTTGTTGATCCTGCGCAACATGGGGATATGATTTATCAGAAGTTACAGCAAAAGGGATTTGTGGTGAAGGGTATTTTGCTTACTCATGCACATTTTGACCATATTGGCGGTGCTAGTGCACTTCGTCAGCTTTCAGGGGCAAAGATATATGCGTTGGATGAGGAGCAGGAACTTTGCGAAAGCACCCATGCCAATGTGTCCGAATGGGCTGGTTGCCCATGCACAGTTAAGCCCAATGCTTATTTGAAAGATGGAGAAGAGATTACGATTGCGGGAATTACCTGCAAGGTGATTGCAACTCCTGGCCACACCAAAGGAAGTTGCTGCTACTATGTAGAAGAAGCAGATATCTTGGTGTGTGGTGACACAATCTTTGAAGAGTCTGTGGGAAGAACCGATTTCCCGACAGGAAGTAGCAGTCAATTAATTCGCTCTATCAAGGAAAGAATCTTTACCTTGCCAGATCAGACAGTACTGTATCCAGGCCACGGTGATTCCACTACAGTGGAGCATGAAAAGAAATACAATCCATTTTGCCAATAATGGATTATGGAAAGCACAAGCTTAGGCTTGTGCTTTTTGTTTTGGTAATGAGTGGGGAAAAAGAATATTTTGTACTTGACAATAGTGTGCGCCGCACACTATAATAAGACATACGATATAGAGATATTTCAAATATGCGCAAAAAATGATTTGATTTCTAGGTATAAGGGTGAAAGGAGAGTTGTAGATATGAGCGAAATGAATGAGATTATGTTATCCCTGACACAGGAACTGCGAAGAGGTACCATAGTCTTGAGTGTTTTGTCACAGTTGAATCATCCCGAATATGGATACACACTAGTAAAGAACATGGAAGACAAGGGAGTGAAGGTGGATACCAACACGTTATATCCATTGTTGCGAAGATTAGAGAAGCAGGAGATCCTGATGAGCGAATGGGATACGGATGGAACCAAACCTCGTAAGTACTACAAGAGAACAGTGTTCGGAGATGCTGTCTATATGAAACTGCTTGGGCAGTGGAGAGAGATGACAGAAAGCATGGAACAACTGCTACAAGAGTAAATGTGTGGAGAATTTATATTAAAGGTTTTAGGGAATTAGGTATTGGATTGAAGAATCTAAAGAAGAACTGAGCGGGAGAAAGACTTAAACAAAGAGGAGAAAGAGATAGAGGAGTATAAACAATGAATAATGAATTGATTGAAAGATATGTATATGATGTGGTAAGGAGATTGCCTGAGAAACAGCGTCAGGATATTAAAGATGAACTGCTTACTTTGATTGAAGATATGCTGGAAGAATACACAGACAATGGTAAAAGCGAAAAGGAAAATGTGGAATCCGTGCTTCGTACATTGGGATCGCCAGCTATACTTGCAGACAAATATCGTGGTGGCAAGGAATATTTGATTGGTGGAGAGTATTATAGCACTTACATACAGGTACTTAAGATTGTGCTTGCTTGTGTGGCAGTAGGAATGCTTATAGCTACATTTGTTAGTATGTGTGTCAAAGGAATTGATCCAGCAATGGAAGTAAATGGCTGGATTAATATGATGGAAGAAGGAATCGTTAATATAGCTGCAATTCCAGGTGCATGCATTCAGGCATTTGGTATTTTGACATTGGTATTTGCTATCATGGAAAGAAATCATGTTAAGCTTCAAGACAAGGGAGATTGGAAGTTAGAGGAACTCCCATTGATTCCAGAAAAGAAGGCAATGATTTCAAGATCAGAAAGCGTAGTAAGTATCGTATTTACAGTGCTGGTAATGATTATGTTCATCTGTGTGCCCGAGTTGATGGGTGCATGGCTTAAGAGTAGCGATGGTGTAGTTGTTGCAGTGCCAGCGTTCAATATGGCAGTATGGAACACCACCTTACCTCTTTTGCTGATTAGCATGTTGGCCAACCTAATAGATGAATTAGTGAAACTTTTAAAAGGCAGATATTGCTTATCTGTTCTTTGGACCAACATTGTTACCTGTGTAATCAATATTATTGTTGCAGCCAAGATGCTTCTAACCTCCAATGTGTGGAATCCTAATTTTGTAAGCCAGATTGCCCAGCTGACAGGGGAAACAATCCCTGAAATCGGGGATGTTGCCGGCCCCTCCGTAGTGATAGGCGCTGGAGGAGAGCTACAAGTACTTAATATAATCTTTGTAATTGTGATTTTGGCTAGCGTACTAGAGATTGGTACAACTATATTCCGCACATTGGTATATGGATTGAAAAAAACAAATTAATACTAGAAAGTTTTTGAGGTATTTAATACTTTGTGGTAGAATGGGCGCTGAGGGTAGAGTAAATCTGCTCTTAGCGCTTATTTTGATTAGTAAAAGAGAATTTGCTTCCCTTGTATGGAGGGATATGCCTCTACATGAGTAGATGCGTGAAAGGAATATATATGTTTGTAGTAAAGTTAAACAATCCTAGATTTGAATATGATGTGCACTCTTTAGTGAAGGCTTTTTACCCAGAGGAAACGGTAAAGGTGCTGACTCCTGAAACACTTGAGGAAAAGAAGGCGGAACTGGAAAAAGAAGTGCGCATAGAGATAGAACTTACATCGAAGGGGGCACAGGTTTCCTTTGGAAACGATGAAAAGCAAACTCATGCGTGGGTTTACGATGGCAGCACAGAGGACACAAAGGTCTACAAGGATTCCTTCAAGAAATTCTTATACCAAGTACTCAGCCAGCATACAGGCAAAAAGTTGCCATGGGGTAATTTGACAGGCATTAGACCTACCAAGATTGCCATGGGTATGTTGGAAGAAGGCAAGAGCGAGGAAGAAATTAAGACCTATCTGCAGGAAGACCATTTGGTAAGCGATGAAAAAGCAAATCTTTCCATTGATATAGCAAAATATGAGAGAGAGATTTTGTCAGAGGTTCATTTCCAGGATGGATATAGTCTTTACGTGGGTATTCCTTTTTGCCCAACGACCTGTCTTTATTGTTCCTTTACTTCTTACCCGATTGCTGCCCATAGAGATAGGGTGGAAGCTTATATCGATTGCCTGATTAAGGAAATGAAGTTTGTTGCGCAGAAATATGCCCACAAAATTTTGGATAGCGTATATATAGGCGGTGGAACGCCAACCACCTTGACAGCAGAGCAGCTTGACAGACTGATTAGCGCGCTGAAGGAAACCTTTGATTTCGGTACTGTACAAGAGTTTACGGTGGAAGCTGGTAGGGCAGACAGTATCACCAGAGAAAAACTAGAAGTACTTTACAAACATCAGGTAGACCGCATTAGCATCAATCCACAGACTATGAAACAGGATACGTTGAAGATTATTGGCCGTGCGGCAACAGTGGAGCAGACCAAAGAAGCGTACAAACTGGCCAGAGAGGTCGGATTTGACAATATCAATATGGATATTATCCTGGGGCTTCCAGGGGAAACGGAAGCAGACGTGGCTATGACCATAGAAGAAATTGAGAAGCTGAATCCAGACAGTCTGACAGTGCACTCCTTGGCAATCAAGAGAGCGTCCAGGCTTAGCCAGTGGATTTTGGAAAATGGTATTTCCACATTGAACAATACGGATGCCACCATGGAGATTGCGGCGCAAGGTGCGAAGAACCTTGGAATGGAGCCGTATTATCTGTATCGTCAAAAAAATATGTCTGGCAACTTTGAAAATGTGGGTTACGCAAAGCCTGGCAAAGCAGGTCTTTACAACATCCTGATTATGGAAGAGAAACAGACTATCGTGGCATTGGGAGCAGGTGCATCCACCAAAGCGGTATATCCGGACGGAAGGATTGAACGTTGCGAAAATGTCAAAGATGTCAATAATTACATAGCCAGAATTGACGAAATGATTGAGCGAAAAAGGAGCTTTTTTAAAGACTTCGATTTCTGAAACAGTACATCAAAAAAGGGTTAGTACATCAATAGTACATCAAAAAAATACCCAATAGTACCGAATAACACATGACGGTGTATTCAAATAACCTAATAACTACGCCTTAAAGGACGAATTCATTTTTTACAAATGGGTTTGTCCTTTTTGTTATAGTCAAAAAATTATTAGGAGGAACTGCAAATGAACAGTACAGCGTTAGGTGCAACAGCCGAGAATGAAGGCAAAATGATTTTTATTAGCGAAGCACATGAGAAATTCTACTATGAGAAATTGAAAGAGGTCAGGTATCAGGATGTGTACCACGAGGCACTTTGTTATTGCCTTGGTATATGCAATGACACGAGGGAAAATGCGTACAGAATTTACGATTTCAAAACGGGAAATGTAAAGCCGGAGTGTTTACATGAAGGTTGGCAGACAAGCGGAAGCCAGAGAGTGGTACGAATGGCATTTAATTTGTATTGCAATGGTACACCAAGCGTGGATGATTATGACGATGCAGAGGAGCAGTTGGCAGAATGTAGGTTATATAGTGTTGAGGAACTATTTTGTTGCGGTTATGCTCCGTATTTCTGGCAAGCAATACAAATCCGCTATCCGGAATATGTCAAGGATAATCGCAAGCTGTATGCCTTATTAGGAGGATTAGATTGATGTTGAAAATCAGATTGATGGGAACTAAAAACGATATTAAGTGGTTTGGGAAGATATTGCAGAGAAATCCTAAGCTGGAAGTAACAGAGTTTTCAGATTTGTACCCGAACAAGGGAACCAACAAATTTCATAGAGCTTATGTAGAAGTGAAAAAGAGTAACGTAAAAGAACAGTAGAGAAAAGGAGAATTATCATGTGCAGAGTAATAGCAATCGCAAATCAAAAAGGTGGCGTTGGTAAGACCACCACAAGTATCAATTTAGGAGTAGGGTTGGCAAGATTAGGACAGAGAGTGTTGTTAGTGGATGCAGACCCGCAGGGACATTTGACCCTTGGATTAGGGTTCCCGAAGAATTTGAAGATAACATTAAAGAATATGCTTGAGAATGTCATTATGGGCATTGAATTTGAGCCTAGAGAAGCCATTTTAAGCCACAAAGAGGGTGTTGACGTGGTTCCGTCCAATAAACTGCTTACAGGCATGGATATGTCTTTAATCACAGTTGAGGATAGGGAAAACGTGCTGAAGGAGTATCTGGAGCTTTTACAGGACGATTATGATTACATTATTATTGACTGTATGCCGTCACTTGGTATGCTGACAATCAATGCAATGACAGCAGCCAACAGCGTACTAATTCCGGTACAGCCACAGTTTTATGCGGCAGACGGACTTACGGAGCTTTTGAAGGTCTACAAAGGCACAAAACAGCGTTTTAATCCAGATATTGAGATTGAAGGTATCCTTTTTACAATGGATGCAAGCAGATACAACAATTCCAAGAGAAACAAGCAGGCAGTACATACAGCCTACGGAAAAGAAGTCAATATTTTTGACAGTGCGATACCAAGGTCGGAAGCTATCGCAGAAATCGCTTCCGAAGGAGTAAGCATTTTTGAATATGACAATACAAGTAAGGGTGCGGAAAGCTATGAGAGACTTGCACAGGAGGTATTGAACCATGCGAAAGAGAAATAATAAGGAAATTCAGCTTACTTCCTACGATGATTTGCTTGGTATCAATAGTGAGGAAAGTGAAGATACAGAGAAAATAATTATTGCTCCTCTTACGGAGCTATACACATTCAAAGACCACCCGTTCAGAGTGGTCGATGATGAAAAGATGGAAGAAACAACGGAAAGTATCCGTCAGTATGGTGTTCTCATGCCGGGAATAGCCAGACCAAGAGCAGAAGGCGGATATGAACTGATTGCCGGACACCGCAGAAAAAGAGGTTCTGAACTTGCTGGACGGTCTGAAATGCCGATTATCGTGAGAAATTATACCGATGATGAAGCAACGATTATCATGGTGGACTCAAATATTCAGCGAGAGGACATTTTACCGAGTGAAAAGGCGAAAGCCTATAAAATGAAGTTTGAAGCCATGAAACATCAGGGAAGTAAGGCAGGAAAGCATACTTATGATGAAGTTGGCGAAGCTGCCGGAGATAACGGAAAAATGGTTCAGAGATATATCCGCTTGGCGGAACTGATACCGGAGCTTCTTGATATGGTTGATGAAAAGAAGTTAGGTTTCATATCCGGTGTAGACATTTCCTATCTGTCGGCAGAAGAACAGACAATGCTTTGTAAGAAAATAGAGGAGCTTAATGTGGTTCCAAACGGAACGCAGGCAGCTACTTTGAAGAAATACAGCCTTTCCGGGGAATTAAATGCAGGAGTGATAGATTTGCTTCTGTCAGAGGAAAAGCCGAAGGTAAAAAAGGTCACGCTAAAGGCAGACCGCATTAAGGAGTATTTCACAGAGGAATATTCCAATGATGAGATTGAAGAAGTGATATATGAACTTTTAGAAAAATGGAAGAAGGAAGGAGGTCGAAGGTAATGGGATACATCACAAGCGGAAATCAGATTGTAGATGCCATGGGCATGATGAATATATCCGGCAATGTGATACCGCAGATATGGTATAGTACCATTACCAGACCCAATGGCAAGCCTTATCTGCTTGCCATTACCCTCTTATCTGATATTGTGTATTGGTATCGTCCGGCGGAAGAACGGGACGAGCAGAGTGGAAGGGTTATCGGCTGGAAAAAGAGATTTAAGGGCGATTTATTGCAGAAAACATATCAGCAGTATGCAGACCTATATGGAGAGTCAAAACGAAGCATTAAGGCAGCCTTAGACCGTCTGGAGGAGCTGGGTGTCATAAAGAAAGAGTTTTATGATGTTCCTTGTGAGAATGGCATGGTTCTCTATAACCTTATGTATATTGCCCTTAATGCAGAGGTTCTTCATCAGCTTACATATCCGGAGGAAGTTACCGAAGAAATGCGGGAAACAAGCGAAGAAGTAGGTGGTACAGAAGATTGTAATACCTACCTGCAAAATAACGCAGGGGGTGGTACAAAATTTTGTAGGGGGTATGACAAAACGATGTATGAGGTGGTACAAAATGATGTAAGGGGTGGTACAACAGAAAGTGCCACCCTCCCACAAGAAAATGTACCTACCCATACAATGATTTGTAGGACAAATACAGAGACTAATACACAGATTACAGACAGAGATTACATCAATCCTATCAATCAGGGTAATGCAACCGTACAAGGCGGGATTGATGAGATAGATATGATTGCTGCCTATACCCAAATCATTAAGGATAATATTGAGTATGAAGCACTAAAGCTGGATATGGGGTATCAGGGAGCGTTAGTTGATGAAATTGTGGAGCTTCTGGTGGAGACAGTCAGTGTGAAGCGGGAGCATATACGCATTAGCGGAGCAGATTATCCGTATCAGTTAGTCAAAGGGAAATTACTGAAACTTGATTATTCCCACATTCGCTATGTGATGGACTGTATGCAGAAGAATACAACCAAGGTGGCGAATATCCGGGCATATCTGCTGACCGCATTGTACAATGCCCCAAGCACGATTGACAGTTATTATCAGGCAGAAGTAAACCACGATATGTATGGAGGAGGTTTTGCAAATGGAAATCTTTAAAAAAGTTATTTTACCTGTGGTATCGGTAGGATTGCTGTTATTGATGTTCTATCCGGTATGCAGTGCTGACGGAACAACAGATTATTTCATGCTTTGGATATTGGTTGGTTTTCCGTTTGGAGTACATAAAATGTGTTTGTGGCTTATTCCGAGAAATTATGGATTATCCGGCAGTATTGGCATATTTGCTCTTAACTGCATTATCGGAGGTCTGATAGGTGGTGTGGTTGCAATGTACCGTCTGTTCATGGCAGTTGTGACAATCATCAGATGTATTTTAGTAGGTTTCGGACAAATTGTCCTAAAGTCGATGTAAGTAAATTTTAATGATTTTGGTAATTGTAAAATTGACTATATTCGGGTATAATGAAAATGTGGATAAAATTATGATAAAGTTTTGATAAGGAGGTTGCTATGATACAGATTAGACCCGTTTCAGATTTAAGAAATAAGTTTCCGGATATAGAAAAAGCTGTTGGAGGAGGAGAACCCGTGTATTTAACCAAGAATGGCTATGGTGCAATGGTTGTTTTAAGTCTGGAAGCATACTCAAGATTAACAGATGGTGTGGAAAGCGCACTGGATGAAGCTGACAGAGCAGCAATGGAAGATGACAGAAGATATACGCATGAGGAAGTGTTCTCAAATCTTCGGAGGAGGATAAATGGCTGATACAAAGTATAAGCTGCGGTATTTACCTTTGTTCTATGAAGATTTGGAGCAGAAGGTAGTGTATATTGCGGTGAATTTAGGAAATGAGAAGGCAGCGAATGACCTGTTGGATGCAGTTGAAAAAGCCATATTGGAGAGACAGCCTGTGGCAGAAGCATTTGAGCCTTATCATTCATTGAAGGAAAGACGGTATCCATATTATCGTATCTATGTGAAAAACTTTGTTGTCTGGTATGTGGTTATTGATGACGAGGGCGATGATAAGATTATGGAAGTGCGAAGGTTCCTGTATAACAAGCAGGACAGAGATAATCTATTATAAAACAGAATAGAAAAGAACAGCGTTAGGGCAGTTATGAACAGAAATGTTTGTAGCTGCCCTTTTTTTATTGCTTTCGGACAAATTGTCCTAAAGTTCATTTCACGAAGAAAGAGAGGTTTTGTGTATGGAGAAGCTACGCAGGCTGCTTGTTCCACCGTAACAGGCAGTAATAAATGGGCAATGCCCGGAAAGGGAGGTTAGGACGATGTGCATGAAGAAGTAAACCAGAAGGTGGTGTCTCTTTGTGTGAGGTCGGCAAAAATGTCCGCAACAGAGCTTGAAAAAGTGTTGAAGATGTTTCTTGACGCTCAAAAGCAGAAAAAGAACCAATTTGCCAAAGGCAAGCAGACCTTAAAGGAGCTT
>JAFTKW010000029.1 GCA_017453065.1 Lachnospiraceae bacterium
ATAGAACAATATATAGATTATTACAATAACGAAAGAATTCAGGCAAAAACAAAATGGATGCCTCCTGTAAAATACAGGGAAGCATCCATGTGTTGTGCCTAGTTTACAAATCAATGTGTCCAGAATTCTGGGTACATATCATTTCGCAGAGGGCTTTTAAATTAAAATGATGTCAAACAAATAAAGATGGAACTATTCCTTTCCAACGCGAATTGCATCGTGGAGATTGGCAAAAAGATGGTTGTATTTCAAAACACCTTCGTCTTGTTTTGTCACTGCCACATGTAAAGTGAGTGGAATAGAAGTTCCTTCGTAATCAAAGGGATTTCCATTCATGGAGATGAGTTTGTCTGCCAGGGACTGAGCATAGGTTATGTCATCGCTGGCAGTCAGCAAAGTAAATTCATCTCCACCTATGCGAAAGACCACATCTTCAGGGCCTGCAACTTCTTGCAAACGATTCATAGATTCTAAAATGGCTAGGTCTCCAGCTTTGTGGGAGATCTCATTGATGGGTACTAGGCATTTGATATCGCTGCAAACAAAATAGCAGTGTCTTCTTTCTAAAAACAAATCATAAAGTTCACTAATATCTACAGGTTTTCTTTCTTTCATATAAGGGTCTCCTTCCTCTAATGGGCATAATAGCCTTGGGAACAGAGCCGAATACTTGTGATCACTTTTGCGGTACTCGGCAGGTGTACAGTTCCAAACTTGTTTAAATGCTCTGGTAAAAGCTTCGTTACTTCCATAACCATATTTCACAGCCACATCTAAAATGCTGATGGAAGAGTCCTCTAAGAGTAACTTGGCAGCTAATGTCATACGTCTTCTCACAATATAGTCTCTGATGGAAATATGATTTAAACATTGAAATAACTTCTCTAGAGTGGATTTGGAGCAAAAACATGCTGCGGCAATATCTTCGGTTTTGATATTGCTGGTTAAATGCTCTTCTATATAATAAAGAGAATCTGCAAGTAAACTGATTCGCGACATTTTCTCCCTCCTTTCGGTACCGTAAGTCTATATTAGCATAGAAATGGATTGTATTTCTTGATTTTTTGAGTAAAAACGAAAGAATATTGTATAAATGTATACAATTATTTTGTAATACAAAAAGAATATTTATGCATAGATTATTTAGTAAAAAACAATCCATTTTATTTTTATGCAAAAAACAACGAATATTCACGAAAAAACTGCATAAAATAACGCCTGTACTTTAGCGTGCTAACACGCTAAAATGGCGATTTTTGCTTGACATTTCGCATAAAATCAAGTAGACTAGTCTTCGTTAAATCACATATATCCTTGAATGCATAATTTGTCATTAAATGCATAAAAAAAGAGGGCAAATTTCAGAAGCGCCCCTTTTTTTATACAGAGACAATTTAAAGCGATAAAGCAAGAAAGTATGTGAACAAAAAAGAATACAGGAGGATTGTATTATGAAAAAGCTTGTTGCATTGCTTTTATCTGCAGCAATGGTAGTTTCCATGGCAGCTTGTGGTTCTGAGAAAACTCCAGACCCAGTTCAGTCCAGCGAAGCTTCCAGCAGTGCTGTAGAAAGCACAACAGAATCAAGCAGTGAGGAAGAAACACTTAAAGTGGAAGAATTCGTTGGTGATTTCACATTTAAGGATTCCGTATCTACTCTCTGCACAAACTGGAACCCACACACATATCAGACAACAGATGACTCGTATTTGGCTGAGTTTATCAGAGTTGGCTTCTACGGATTTGTTTTTAATGACGAATTGCATGAAGTAGAAGGTAAAGATCCATTTACAGGATATAAGATTATTCCTGAGATGGCAGCTAGTTTGCCTGTAGACGTTACAGAACAGATTAAAGCTGAGCATCCAGAGTTTAACATTCCTGACTCTGCAACAGCAGGTTATGCTTACACAATTGACCTTAATCCTAACGCTTGTTGGGAAGATGGAACAAAGATTACTGCTGATGACTATGTATATTCCATGCAGCAGCTTCTTGATCCAAAGAAGATCAACTACCGTGCAACTGATTACTACAGCAGTGATTTCGTAATTGCTGGCGCTGAGAATTATGCAAATGCTGGAAAAACTCTTATGCTTGCTAACTCTACTGACGGCGAAACATGGAAATACGCTTTGACAGATCTTGTTGCTGGTGAAGATGGCGTATTCCGCACACCAGAAGGATACAAAGTTGTTATCGCTCTTAATGATGCATATGCTAGAAACTCTGGTTATACATGGGATCAGCTTTGCCAGATGGGCTATGTTCAGCCAGAAGTAAACGATGCTTTAAAAGCAGCTGATGCAGACGGCGATGGATATGTAGATTGTACACAGGCTATGCTTGATGAAGTATTCAAATTCATCAACAGCGACAACTGGGGAAATGAAACAGAAGAGTTCCTTGCTTGCTATGTTTCTTATGAATTCTCTTATCCAGAAGCAGACTACTCTACAGTAGGTCTCTACAAATCTGGTGATAACCAGATCACACTTGTTCTTGGCAAAGCTATGGCAGGATTCAACCTTCTTTATAACTTGACAAGCAACTGGCTTGTAAACGAAGAGCTTTACGAAGCTTGCCAGAAGTTCGATGGAGATGCTTACTCCACAACATACAACACTAGTGTTGAAACAACAAAATCTTATGGCCCTTACAAGTTGGTTTCTTACCAGCAGGACAAAGCTCTCAGACTTGAGAGAAATGAAAATTGGTATGGTTACACAGATGGACAGCACATCTATGTAGATCCTACAGATGGTCTTGTATATCCTATGTACCAGACTACAGCAGTTGACTGTCAGGTTGTTGCTGAAGCAGCAACAAGAAAACTTATGTTCCTTAAGGGCGAACTTATGGGTTACGGCCTTCAGGCAGAAGATTTCGATACTTACAGAAACTCTGATTACTGCTACGCTACACCAGGTCAGTCTATCTTCTTCTTGATCCTTAACGGTCATATGGAAGCTATCAATAGCCGTGAAGCAGCAGAAAACTTCGATCAGACAACAACAGACCTTCAGACTATGACATTGAAGTCCTTCCACCAGGCAATGGGTCTTGCTTATGACAAAGATTTGTTCGCAAGCACAGTATCCCCAGCTCGTTCTGGCGGTTTCGGTTTGATTGGTACAGCTTATGTATATGACCCAGAAACTGGTGCTAGATATCGTGACACAGATCAGGCTAAGCAGGCACTTTGCGACATCTACTCTGTAGACGTTTCCAAGTTCTCCAGCCTTGACGAAGCTGTTGATTCTATCACAGGTTATGACCCAGAAATGGCTAA
>JAFTKW010000010.1 GCA_017453065.1 Lachnospiraceae bacterium
AGGCAAATAAAAAAGGCTCTTTAGAGCCAGCCTGTGACCGCAGTGCGGAAGGCGAACTTTTCAGAGCCTCTTTAGAGGCATGCAGGGAACAGCGGCTTATAGCCGCAGAGCAAACCACCAGCTAAGCTGGTGGTGCTGATTACTAGTTAAAAGAGGGAAAAAGCAATGAAACGAAATGTGTTTAACGGGAAAATGTGGGCTATGTGTCTTGTGCTGGTTCTAGTGTTGACGGGCTGTGGCAGCAGCCCTGCAGGAAATGTACAGCAGGGAGAGGACGTGCAGTCCAGTGAACAGGCGGCGAGCAACGATGCAAACATGGCAGATGATGCCGTGGCAGACATGGAAAGCAGTAGCGTGGTGGAGGAAAGCTCCGTAGACAGTGATGGCCAGGAAGCGACTGACACACAGGCTGGCGAGGAGTCAAGTGAACAGCCAAGCCAAGAAGAAAGCAAGGAACCAGAAATTCCAGCAGAGCCAGAGATTGAATCCTTGAAGGCGTACTGCGAAAAGTATTTCAAACTTGGTGTAGGCATCAATGGTAGTACTCTGGACAATCTGACATTGAACAACGAACAGTATATGGAAATGGTAAAACAGCATTTTAATAGTGTGACATTGTCCAACCTGATGAAATCCTGCTATATCCTGAAGCAGGATCTAAGCATAGAAAATGCGAAGAATGGCGATGGCACACCAGTGTTGACATACGAGTGTATTGACCCCACTTTGCAGTGGTGCATGGACAATGGAGTAGGCATGCGTGGGCATACCTTGGTTTGGCATACACAGGCACCAGATTGGTTCTTTAGAGAAGGCTACGAAAGCGATGGAGCCTACGTAGACAAGGAAACCATGCTGAGCCGAATGGAAAGTTATATCCAGCAGTTGATGACTCATGTGCAGGACAACTATCCTGGTGTAGTATATTGCTGGGATGTGGTAAACGAAGCGGTGGATCCAGACAAGGGAGATCCAAACAGTGCTTTTTACTGTCGCACAGAATTAGACGGCACCCCAAACCCATGGTATGTGACCATCGGAGAAGATTATGTAGAGATGGCCTTTACCTATGCTCGCAAATACGCGGCAGAAGGGGTCAAACTTTTTTACAATGATTTCAACACCTACGACACCAAAAAGCGAGAATACATCTATACCCTTTGTGAAGGCTTAAAGGAAAAAGGACTCATCGATGGAATTGGTATGCAGGGCTACTACGGAACCAGCTATCCAAATCAAAACGCTATCGAGGGAACTATCATTCGTTTTTCGGAATTGGAATTGGAACTGCAGTTGACTGAGTTTTCTGTCAGTGTGGATGAAGAAAACGAAGAACAGTTCAAGGCACAGGCACAGAGATACTTCAATATTTTGCTTGCACTGCACAACTATGATATTGAAGGTGGCGGCAAGGCCAACATTACCAATGTAACATTCTTCGGCCTGATTGATCACTATGTTCCAGGAGACAAAACCAACTCTCGTCTATGGGACAAAAACTTTGAACCAAAGCCTGCTTATGACAAGGTCAAAGCGGTGCTCAAGAATGTTTATGGAAAGAATTAGTTGAGAGAATGAATAAAATGAATTAGTGTAAAGCGCTCTGGCGAAATGCCAGGGCGCTTTTGATTGGTATGGTGCCAGGTGATTGTCAATGGTAGAGGGAAAATTGGGCATCAGAAGATAAATATTTATATATCATGCCCAAAAGAGAACGAAAAAACAGTATTTTGCCAAGACGGAAGGGGTTTTTGGGCATGGAAGAGATGTTATTTCATACCTATGCCCAAAACGATAGATGAAGGGGTACTAGTTACAGCTCTGAGCCGGGCCCAGTTCGCGTCCAGCGATGCTGACCGCTCGCTGCAAAAGCTTCGCCACATACATCTTCGCACGAATATGTCTACATGTGAGCAAGCTCCCGTAAAAACACCTCCTAAGCCCATCCGCTACGCGTATGCCGTAGCTCTGAGTGCTACTAGTGGCTTAGTCGGTGACGGGCCACCAAAAGTAAATGCTCGCAAAGCGAGCGCTTCCTTTTGCCTACAGCCCGTCAAATCCCATTTTTTCTATATCTTGCTTTGACAAGTTTGGTATTTATATGTCTTGGATTTCGTTTTTGGAACAGTGCTACATTTGGCTCTGGTTATACCAGATACCAAAAATGCAATCCTTTATGTAAAAGTGCCAAAAGACGTGCCTGAAATATGGGTATTAGGGCGAATCTTTCTGTGCGCAATTGACAAAAAAATGACAAAAATACTATAATTTGGATAGGTAAAATAAATTGGTATGACCACAGAGAGGTACAAAGATGGCAGATTTTAAGATATTGGAAATCAAACAGAGCATCTTCGACGACAATGACAAGCAGGCGGACAAATTGAGAGCAAGTTTGAAAGAGAAGAAACTCTTCTTATTAAATCTCATGTCTTCCCCGGGTTCAGGAAAGACCACAACTCTTACTAGAACCATTGAGCTTATAAAAGATGAACTTCGCATCGGTGTAATGGAAGCGGATATTGATTCGGATGTGGATGCAAAGACCATTTCTGATTTGGGAGTAAAAGCCATTCAGCTCCACACTGGCGGCATGTGCCATCTGGATGCGGATATGACAGCGCAAGGCTTGGAAGGTCTGGAGATAGGAGATTTGGATTTGGCAATCCTTGAAAACGTAGGAAACTTGGTTTGCCCAGCAGAGTTTGATACAGGGGCAGTGAAGAATGCCATGATTCTCAGTGTGCCAGAGGGACATGACAAACCGCTGAAATATCCACTGATGTTCTCCATCTGCGATGTGGTACTGATCAACAAGATAGATGTAATGCCATATTTCGACTTTGATATGGAAGCTTGCAAGGAGTACATATTGATGCGCAATCCAAATGCCAAGATTATTCCAATCTGTGCACGTACAGGTGAAGGCGTGCAGGAATGGGCAGACTGGCTGAAGGAACAGGTCAGAATTTGGCAGGAGTAAGAACTGCAAGAAGTAAGAACTGCAAGAAGTAAGAACTGCAAGAAGACGATGATAGAAACAGAAGGAATCATCGCTCAAACGAGGAAGTGCTCGCAGACAAAATATGCTGCGAATGAGGAAGAAGAAAAAAGAACGAAATATAAGATATGTAACAAGAGGAGGAAATCATGGGTAAAAAGAAGGAGACCCCACAGGAAGGCAGAGAGCTCATCCTGAAAGCTGGTAAGATGATTACCAACCGAATTCCAATCGCACTTGGACTGGAAAAATTGACTACCGAAGACCCAGAATACTGGGGACTGGACGCGCTGCTCACAGATGAAATGGCAGAAGTGGTGCTGGCTATGGGCAGACGTAAACCAAGAACTTTGGAGGAAGTTGTAAAACTCACTGGCAAGGACAAAGACAAGGTGGAGGAACTGTTGAAGGAACTTTCTATCCTTGGAGTGGTGGAATACAACTGGGAAAATCCACAGCATGAAAAACAGTATTTGGTGCCTATGTTTGTACCAGGAAGTGCTGAATTCACAAATATGAATACTAGAGTGTTGGAAGAACATCCAGAGATGGGACGTTTCTTCGAAGAAATGAGCCGTCTTCCTTTGGAAAAAGTTACTCCAATGGTACCTCCAGGAGGTGCTGGAATCGGTATGCATGTAATTCCAGTAGAAAAAGCAATCGAGATGGAGAATACTTCCGTTTCCGTGGAGCACATTTCTCACTGGCTTGACAAATACGAAGGCAAGTATGCAGCAAGCCCTTGCTCTTGCCGTAATTCCCGCAAGACCTTTGACGAAGGCTGCGCAGACGATCCAGAAGGCTGGTGTATCGCTGTAGGCGATATGGCGGACTACGTAGTGGAAACCGAAAAAGGTGGCCGCTATATCACTAGAGAAGAAGCCCTCGAAATTTTCAAGAAAGCAGAAGAAAACGGCTTCGTACATCAGATTACCAATATCGATGGTGAAAACAAGATTTTTGCTATCTGTAACTGTAACGTAAATGTATGTTATGCCCTTCGTACTTCTCAGCTTTTCAACACACCTAACCTTTCTCGTTCCGCTTATGTGGCACATGTAGAAAAGAAAAATTGTGTGGCTTGTGGTAAGTGCGTAGAGGTTTGCCCAGCAGGTGCAGTGAAACTGGGTCAGAAACTCTGCAAAAAAGATGGAAGCGAAGTGGAATATCCTAAGATGCCACTTCCATCCGAGCAGAAGTGGGGACCACACATGTGGACCGAAGATTATCGTGATCGCAACCGTATCAACTGTCATGAGACAGGTACTGCTCCATGTAAGACTGCCTGCCCAGCACACATCGCTGTACAGGGCTATCTGAAGATGGCAGCACAGGGCAGATATCAGGAAGCTTTGGCACTGATTAAAAAAGACAATCCACTGCCAGCAATCTGCGGACGCATCTGTAACAGACGTTGTGAAGATGCTTGTACTCGTGGTTCTATCGATGAAGCGATTGCTATCGACGAAGTAAAACGCTTTATCGCTGAGCAGGATTTGAAAGCAGAATCTCGTTACATTCCTAAGAAGGTTGTACCAACCTTGAAGGGTGCATTTGAGGAAAAAATCGCTATTATTGGTGGTGGCCCAGCAGGTCTTTCTTGTGCTTTCTATTTGGCAGAAAAAGGCTATGCTCCTACTATTTTTGAAAAGAATGACAGACCAGGTGGAATGCTAGTTTACGGTATTCCTTCCTACAAATTGGAAAAAGACGTTGTAGCAGCGGAGATTGAAATTATCGAGGCTATGGGCGTTGAAATCAAAACTGGCGTAGAAGTGGGCAAGGATATCACTATTAAACAGCTTCGCGACCAAGGCTACAAGGCATTCTACATTGCAATCGGTTGTCAGGGAGGACGCAAGCCTGGCGTACCTGGTGAGGATGCGCAGGGTGCAACTACAGCAGTAGACTTCCTTCGCGAAGTTGGTGCCACTGAGAAATATGACATCCAGGGCGATGTAGTAGTTATCGGCGGTGGTAACGTAGCTATCGATGCTGCTCGCTCTAGCCACAGAGTTGGCGCGCCTAAGGTTTCTATGTTCTGCTTGGAAAGCCGTGAGACTATGCCAGCTTCTGCAGAAGAAATCTACGAGGCAGAGGAAGAAGATGTAGTAATCAACTGCGGTTGGGGACCAAAGGAAATCCTGACAGAGGATGGCAAGGTTACTGGTGTTGTATTTAAGAAATGTACATCCGTTACAGACGCAGAGGGTAGATTTAATCCTACATACGACGAAAATGACACCATGGTAGTTTCCTGTAAGCATGTTATCTTCAGCGTAGGTCAGTCCATTGTTTGGGGTGATTTGCTGGAAGGCAGCAAGGTAGAACTTGGCAGAGGCAACGGAGCAGTTGCAGATGCACTTACTTATCAGACAGCAGAGCCAGACATCTTTGTGGGTGGCGATGTTTATACAGGACCTAAGTTTGCAATCGATGCGATTGCGGCTGGTAGAGAAGGTGCGATTTCCATCCACCGTTTCGTACAGCCTCGAAGCAGTTTGACAATCGGACGTAACCGTCGTGACTTTATCGCACTTGACAAAGAAGATATCTTGGTTGAGAACTACGACAATTCTAGCCGCCAGATTCCGGGCAGAGACAAGAGCGTAGATCACAAGAAGTCCTTCCGTGATACCAGCACAGGATTTACCGAGGAGCAGGTAAAGGCAGAGGTTGCAAGATGCCTTGGCTGTGGCGCTACAGTAGTAGACCCTAACAAGTGTATCGGATGTGGACTTTGTACCACGAAGTGTGAATTTGATGCGATTCATTTGGAGCGTGACAACCCAGAATGCAGTACTATGATTGTCAGCGAAGACAAACTGAAATATGTACTTCTTAACGGTGCAAAACAGGCAATCAAGATCAAGTTCGCAGGCAAGAAAAAAGGCAAGAAAACCAAGAAATAAATCGCAGACTTGCAAAAGGAAAAGCGCAAAGACAACTAAGTTTCGCAAAAAAGGCGCAAGAAAGATGGATGCAAGAAGGCGAAAATAGAAGGAAAGAATCATGCATGAATTAGGTGTAGTTTTTCATGTGATCAAGACGGTAGAACAGGTGGCCAAAGAAAATGACATCACAGAAATTAAGTCTGTGACGCTTCAAATTGGTGAGGTTTCCACCGTAATTGAACAGTATCTCAGAAAATGCTGGAAATGGGCAACTGAGAAGAAATCTGAATTACTTGAGGGGACGGAGCTTAAGGTTGAGGTAATCCCCGCAGTGACTTACTGCGAGGATTGCCAAAAAACCTATGGTACAGTGGAGCATGGCAAGATTTGCCCACACTGTAAGAGCCCCAATACATATTTAGTTCAAGGTAAAGAATTTACCATTAAAGAAATCGAGGCCAGATAGGCCTAGAGATAAGAAAAGAAAAAGAGGGAGGAAAAGACTATGTTTTTTCAAATTTATGGAGATGGTGCAGGTTGGCAGCTTCTTGGCTGGGTACTTGTATTTGTAAGCTTGATTTTGGTAAACGAATTTGCTCGTCGCAGTAAGTTCGGTGGAATCACATGCTTCCTTGCAATTCCTGCAGCACTGACAGTTTACTTTATCGCTATTTATGTAGGCGCTGCAATGGGCGCTGAGTGGGCACTGAACAACCCAACTTACCTTTACATGAACAGCTGGTTCCACTATGCAAAATTGTATGCGGCAACCATCGGATGTGTAGGTTTCATGATGCTCAAATACAAATGGGGCATTGGTAAGACAGAGTGGTTCAAGGTATTCCCATTCCTAATCGTAGCAGCAAACATTTTAATCGCTGTTGTAAGTGACTTCGAATCTGGCGTAAAGGGCATGATGGCTCTTAAAGAGTTTGGCGACCGCTGGTGGCTTTCTTCCGAAAATGTATGGCTTTACGGCGGATGGTGGAACTGGGTAAATGGTATCGCTGGTATTCTCAACATCTTCTGTATGACAGGCTGGTGGGGAATTTACTCCTCCAAGAAAAAAGACGATATGCTTTGGCCTGATATGACTTGGATGTTCATCCTTGCATACGATCTTTGGAACTTTGAGTATACATACAACAACCTGCCAACACACGCTTGGTACTGTGGCGTAGCACTTTTGCTTGCTCCAACAGTAGCAAATGCACTTTGGAACAAAGGTGGCTGGATTCAGAACCGTGCAAACACTCTTGCTATGTGGTGTATGTTTGCTCAGGTATTCCCACTCTTCCAGGATGCAAGTAGATTCACAACTATCCCAGTGCTTTATGCAGACGGATTCATGGATGCAGCAGTTAGACCTACAAGCGTTAATCCAACCATGCAGGGTGTGGTTGCTATCCTTGCACTTGCAGCAAACGTACTTTGCCTGGCAGTAATTATCAAACGCTCCATTGAGCAGAAAAAGAACCCATACAAGAACGAAATCTTCACAGATCAGGAAGACTTCAAGATTGCTATGGCTAGAGCAGAGGAAGCGTAAGAATAAGTGACAAACGCGCTTCGATGGGCGCAGTATGAAATGTAAATTTCATTTAAAAGTTAGCAATGCAACAAGCTAAATATATACAAAGAGAGCCAATTCCCAATGGGAACTGGCTCTTTTTGAGTGTGTATAAATGGAATTGTGTTTTGTGCTCTTGGTGCTGTATTTAGTCATAGTAGATCTGGTGATTTCCGAAGATGCAATCGTTGACGGATGCCTCCAGGGCAGCACTAGCGCCTGCCAAATCCCGGTTTCGTATGTACGTCCACATCTTGTAATTTCGCTCATAAAGAAGATCGATACCATACAAATCGCAGAAACGGTTCCACATGGTAAAGATTGGCGCCTGGAAAGACTGGATAATCAATGGAATCAGAGTGTTTCCAGAGTAAAGTGCCAATTCATGCTGGAAGTCAAATGCGGCCTGTACAGCTTCTGCCTGTGTAGATGCAGTACGAATCTGTTCTACGATTTCGCGGAGCTGCTCGATTTCCTCGTCGCTCATGCGTCTGATGGCAAGGCTGGTTACGACAGAGTCCAGAGCCAGACGTACTTCGAAGATGGAACGGATTTCATCATTTCGTATACGACCGCCGTTGTATTTCATGATGGCAGTCAGCGTATTGAGATTGCCTTTGCGACGATAGTCTGCTACATAGCATCCACTACGAGGTTTGATGACAATGAAACCGTTCTTTTCTAAGTCGGCAAGACCGCCATTGACTACAGCGCGGCTTACTTGCATCATCTCTGCCAGTTGACGTTCGGGAGGCAATTTTTCGCCCACCTTGAGTTTACCAGAAAGAATCATATGCTCTAATTGTTCTACGAAAAGTTCACGCAAAGATGGAGAACTGAGCTTTTGGAAATCCATGTTAAACCTCCTAGGAGTAATGTTTGTGCACGCATTGGTGTACTGGCCTAGTGGCCAGACCAGATTGCTTGTTTTGCCCTATTATAGCAGATTTTGGGTATGAGGTCGAGAGGGATTGCGGTAAATGGCGGGGAACTACTGACAAATATAGGGAATGGGTGCAAAGTAGGAGGGGAGTATGGTATAATTAAGTGAAATGAAAACGAGACAGAATATGATGGAGCGATTCGTATGAAGAAGAGAATTTTGAGTATGAGTTTGGCACTTGCTTTGGTGCTAGGATGCGGCGCGTTTGCTGCATGTGGAGCAGAAAATGAAATGCCAAGTGACGAGATAAATATAGGAGCGACGAGCACAAGCGATGGACAACACGCTGATTCCGTGGAGGAAAGCAAAAGCCAAGAGCAGGAGCCATATATCCTTACTTTTGAGGCGATTACTACGGAGGGAGAAGAGTTAACTTCGGATATTTTTGCACAGTCTAGGCTGACTATGATCAATGTGTGGGCTACCTATTGCAACCCCTGTCTTTCAGAGATGCCAGATTTGGGTGCAATTGCGACTGAGTATGATAAGGCAGATTTCCAAATGATAGGAATTATCAGCGATGTGATGGCGGATAGCGAGCAGAGTGATATTGACTATGCCAAGCAGTTGATTGAGGAGACCAGCGCAACGACTTATCCTCATCTGCTTTTAAATGAGTCCCTTTATATGAATCTGGTGGGTGGGGTAAGTGCAGTGCCAACCACTTTCTTTGTAAATCAAGAGGGCGAACTATTGGGCTATGTAACAGGTGCACAGGCCAAGGTTACTTGGAACAGTTTGATTGAAGATTTGCTGGCTGAGATGGAGTAGAAAACTATGAAACCAACGAAAAAGAAATTGCCATTTTGGACCATTGGACTTGGTTTGGGCGTGATTTGCCTAGGCATTGGTATATGGCAAGAACAATTGATTGATATTTATCGCAAGGCAGTGATGATCTGTCTGGAATGTATTGGAATCGGATAGGTTAGACGTATGAAGAAATTAAGACTACCCAATTTACGACTTTGGGTGCAAATCATATATACCATAGTGACCAACGGATATGCCTATGGTTTTTTAAATGGAAAAATATACAAAGGTGCGCTGAAGTATGCTTGCGTGCCGGGACTGAACTGCTATTCCTGCCCGGGAGCACTGGGGTCCTGCCCCTTAGGTGCTTTGCAGGCGGCGCTTAATGAGCGAAATATGCAGGTGCCATGGGCGGTGCTTGGATTTCTGTTTATCTTTGGAAGTTTGTTTGGGAGATTTGTGTGTGGGTGGCTATGCCCATTTGGACTGGTGCAGGACCTGCTATACAAAATCCCGACTTTTGGCAAGAGTCATTCCGAAGGTGAGGATGGAAAAACATCAAAAATATCCAGGTGGAAACAGTTTTTACGAAAAAGAAAACAACTGCCAGGTCATGCAGTTCTGAAATACGGTAAGTATTTGGTGCTGGTAGGTTTGGTAGTCATCGGCTCTAGCTTTTTGTTTACAGGCTTTGTCAAGGTGCCAGCCTTTTGTAAGTTTTTGTGCCCATCGGGAACCTTGATGGGAGCAGTGCCATTACTGGGAGCCAATGTGGAGCTTCGAAACCAGGCAGGCGGTCTTTTTTGGTGGAAGATGGGAGTGTTGATTGTACTGCTCTTGCTTTCTATATTTGTATATAGACCGTTTTGTCAATACCTGTGTCCGCTGGGTGCAATATACGGATGGTTCAATCGATTTAGTCTAGTGCAGATTCGCTGGGAAAAAGATGCCTGTACAGACTGCGGGGCTTGTCAAAAGGCATGTCCAGTAAATCTAAAACCAGAACAGATTTCTGTATCTACAGAGTGTATTAAATGTGGCAAGTGTGTAAGTGCCTGTGCTAATGGATGTTTGAAATGGGGGAATAAGTGATGAGACAAGATATTTTGTGGTGGACCTTTTCCGCGTTTTGTATGACAGGGGCAATCCTATTTATGCCATCCTTAAGCGGCGTATTGTTTTTGCTGGCCAGTATTTTAAGCATGCCGCGAGGAATCGTGCGTAAACTTTGGGGAAACTTGCCCAGAAACCTTAATTTCTTAAAACCAGTTGCTGTAGCGGTGCTATTCTTGGTGGCGGTGTTTACCATTCCGCTTCCCGAGGAAGATTCATATTTGGCAGAGACGCAGCAGTCTGGAGAAGTCTTGGATGAGATAGCAGGAGAGGATACTGCAATTGAGGGAAGCGACGTGGCGGCGGTAGGAGAGGAGGCCACGGGTGATAAGGCGGATGAGGCGAGTGGTGAAGATAGCACTGCCTCTCAGAATAAAGATGACACCCCTTGGGGCGAAGAAATAGATGCAACTGGTGTAGCAGAGGATGTAAGTTTACTGACTCCAGAAGAAACAGCCCAGAAGATTCTGGCTGTGATTGCGGAAGGATTGCCGGCATATACGGGCGATATGTTTACTGTCATTCATGACAACGTGCCTTATTTCGAGGCGGAAGAGATGACGGATGTGTCCTATGAATACTATTCTCCGCTGGACGATTTGGGTAGATGTGGCCCTTGTGTGGCAAGTATTGGTAGAGACATCATGCCTACGGAAGATCGTGGAGCGATAGGCAGCGTCAAGCCTTCTGGTTGGAATCAGGCGAAATATACAGGTGTAGTCGATGGCGCTTATTTGTATAACAGGGCGCATTTGATTGGACATCAGCTGACGGGTGAGGATGCCAATGTTTGCAACTTGATTACGGGAACTAGATATTTCAATACCGAGGGAATGCTGCCTTTTGAGAATATGGTAGCGGACTATATCAAAGAAACAGGGAATCATGTGATGTACCGTGTTACACCAGTGTTCGAGGGCGACAATCTGGTGGCGACGGGGGTACTGATGGAAGCCAAATCTGTAGAGGATGATGGAGAAGGAATACTGTTCTGTGTATACTGTTACAATGTACAGCCAGGTGTCACCATCGATTATAGTGATGGATCCAGTGAACTGACAGACGGTGGTTGAGGATATCTGTCTGTTTGTCAGCGGCATGCATATCTAAACATCCTTCCTAGAGAACTTTACAGTGACGAAGTTCTTCAGGGTGGTGCTAAATTCGACACACTGTAATGTGTCTACACGCTGATATATACATTCAAATGTATAAAAGAGGGCTCAGACCAAATGGTCTGGCCCTTTATTATGTATCAAGGCTAGGATGTAGCAACCAAAAAACTCAAGGCTGATAGTAATCGCGAAACTCTGATGGAGTGCAACCCTTTAAAAGTTTAAACATTCGGTTGAAAGAAGAAAAACTTTCAAAGCCAGAGCGAATGGCAATCTCTGCAATGGAAAGGCTAGGGTCTGCCAAAAGAGTGGAAGCGTACTGGATACGCTGGTGATTTACGTATTTATAAAAAGAAGTATGTGTATATTCTTTGAACAGATGACTGAAGTGAAATTTGCTAAAGCCAGCCTGCTGGGCAATTGCTTCCAAGGTGAGTTTTTCAGTGAAATGTTCGTTGATGTATTTACAGACACCATGGATTTTTTCGAAACAGTCCTTTGAAAAACAGCTACCTTCGTTCTTTTTGTCAGAAGAAGCATAATTTCTTCCGGTGTGTACGAAAAACTCAATTAGTTTTGAACAGATATAGGCTTCTGCCATGGAGTGGTCGGAAAAATGTTCCTCCTTAATGGTCAGCAGAATATTCACCACCATATCGTGAGTGGCAGGTAAATTGTCGGGAGTGATGAGCAGAGCAGAGCCCATGGAAGCAAGAGAGGTATCCAGGTCCTTAATCTGACGCAAAAACCCTGGCTTGGCCAAGAGGATGATGCGCTCGCCAGTGTCTGGAGCTGTAATCTCGTGAATGACACCAGAATTGACAATCAGGATATCCTGTTCGTTCAGGTGGTAGTGCGTATCATTGCAGGTGACATCATACCCATTTTTGATAGGCATAATAATTTCCAGTGGAATATGCCAGTGGGCAGGATAATCCTCCGCTTCGTCGTTGTAATAGAAGAGAATCTGTGCGTCCTTTTTGAAATTAACCGTCTCTTTAATACCTTCTAATATCTCTATCATAAGAGCCTCCGTTTCTAAAGAAGTGGAATGGTTATTCTTTGACAGCTTGCACAAATATCATAAGAGAAAAAAATTCAAAAGAAAATGAAATAAGGCAAACTCGGCAACATTTGATAAAAATAGCAATATTTAGGTACTAAGAAAAGACTGTTTTCTTAAAAAATTGAAAGTTTAAAATAAACAAAAAGAATAAAATAAACACAAAAAATGCTACAAATTTGTGCAATTATAACTCTCAAACAAAGTTTGCGTTGTAAAAGTTGCCAAACAACAAAGCAATAATTCGCATTTATATAGCAACTTTTATGCTGATGCAGTGTATCAAAATTTGCTATAGTTAATGAGTCGGAAGTGCACAAACGACGGTTTCTACAATATAAGGAGGGTTATAGTATTATGAAAATGAGAAGATTGTTGGCTGCATTGCTAGTATTGGCAATGGTTATGGTCGGTGTTACTGGCTGTGGCGAAAAGAAAAGCGACGTAGTTGAAATTACTTGGATGTTCTGGGATGACCTGAACGCAACAGAAGACCTTATTTCCAAAGGCTACAAAGATGTTGTTGACAGATTCAACAAAGATTATGAAGGCGTTTATCATGTAAACGTTGTTACAACTAACTTGGAAGAGTATTATCCTAAGCTCAATGCTTTGGTGGCAGCAGGCAAGACTCCTGACTGTTTCATCGTTTCTCCAGGTCCTAACTTGGACGTATACGTTGATCCAGGCGTAGCAGCTGATTTGACAAGCTATCTGAAAGAGGATGGCTGGATTGATACATTCAACGGCGGTGAGGGTGCATTCTCTCAGCAGACATATGATGGCAAGATTTATGCAGTACCTTTGAATATCGCAGCAGCTTGCGTATTCTACAACACAGAAATGTTCACAGCTGCAGGCGTTACAGAGATGCCTACAGACTGGGAAGGCTTGCTTGATGCTTGTGAAAAACTTGAAGCAGCAGGTTACACACCTCTTACAATTTCTGCAGGTACAGCTTGGTGCTTGTCCATGCTCGCAGGTTACATCTGTGACAGCGAAGGCGTAGATACAGCAGCACTCGATGCAGGAACAGCTTCTTGGTTGGATGCTAATGTAGTAAATGCTTGTGATAAGTTGGTTGCTATCTCTGAGTACTTCCAGGAAACAGCAGCTGGTGATACAAACGATGTTGCAACAGCTAACTTCTATAATGAAGAAGCAGCTATGTTGATCCAGGGTTCTTGGGCAATTGCTCAGATCAATGGTTCTAACCCAGACTTCGAATCTAAATGTGGCGTATTCGCATTCCCAGGTACAGACGGCAGAGTTATTGCTAAATCTGACAGCTTGGCTATGAGTGCAACAACAAAGCATCCAGAAGCAGTTATCGCACTCATGAAATATTTTACAGACGACACAGCTCAGAAATATACAGCTGAAGTTGGTGGTAAGATTCCTGTAACAAAGGTTGAATACGATGCATCTGTAGCTCCAGCACAGCTTTCTTACGTAATGGATGTATTTGGCAATGCTAAATCTACATTTGGTTTCTACAATGAGTCCCTTGCTACAACAGAAGCAGGTTCTACATTTGACAATGCTATGGTTTCCATTTACCTTGGAACACCTGTTAAAGAGGCTCTTCAGACCATCGAAGACTTCTATAAGAATAACATTTGGAATAAATAAGCAATAAATGTTATCTACTGCGGGATTGGGGCAATCCAATCCCGCTTTTTTCTAAAAATCGGAGGCGTTTATGGACAAAATATTAAGAGATAAAAAAGCAATCGTCATATTCGTGGCACCAGCATTTTTGCTGTTTACATTAGTTTTGTTTATTCCGATTTGCCAGTCAGTGTTCTACTCTTTTTGTGAGTACAATGCACTGACCAAACCGAAGTTCATTGGATTGGAAAATTATAGGCAGCTGTTTACCATAGACCCAATTATGGGTACTGCACTTAAGAACTCATTATTCTTTTTGGTATTCTCTGTTGTGACACAGCTGATAGCCGGACTTATTTTGGCTGCCCTTTTAACAAATATAAAAAAAGGACGTAACTTCTTTAAGAATGTTTATTACCTTCCATGCGTACTTTCCTCGGCAGCACTTGGTTTGCTCTGGATGTTTGTATTCACACCAAAGCTTGGTATCAACCAGATATTGGCAGAGTTTGGAATTGAGGGCCCACTTTGGCTTATGGAGACAGAGGGTTTTATTATATTGCCTATGTGGGTAATCGCTTTCGTAGCTTTGTGGCAGTACGTAGGTCAGTCCATGATGCTTTACATGGCGCAGATTTCTGGTATCAGTACTGATTTGTATGAAGCAGCTTACATAGATGGATGTACCAAGGTAAAAGCATTTCGCTATATTACATTGCCACTAATCAGACCTATGGTGGCAACTGCTATGTCGTTGAATGCTATCGGATCATTGAAATTCTTTGACCTAATCTTCAACATGACAGAGGGTGGACCAAACCATATGACAGAGGTGTTGGCAACTCACCTATATACACAGGGCTTTAAGTACTTTAAGTATGGCTATGCCAGTGCCATCGGCGTAGTGCTTTTGGTTGTATGTCTGATTGTGACATTTGTCATCAACAAGTTTGTGAAAACTGACAACTATGAAATGTAAGGAGGTGCAGATATGAGTAAGACAGTGAAAAAGAAAAAAAGCGGCAACAAGTTTATCTATGGTTTAATCTACGCTTTTCTTTCCTTCATGGCAGTAGTATATCTGCTTCCACTGGTATGGGTAATTTATGTATCCCTTAAGGATGACAAGACCTTGTTCGTATCTCCTTGGGCTATGCCAGAAAAATTGATGTTTGAAAACTATTCTTTTGCCTGGACAGCAGGTAAATTGGGTACAGCTACTTTAAATTCAGCCATCGTCTGCATAGTAACATTGGTACTTTGTCTGGTGATTGGTTCTATGGCAGCATTCGCAATCGGAAGAATGAGATGGAAATTTGCCAATCTGACCATGACTTACTTCATGACAGGTATGATGATTCCAGTTCACTGTATCCTGATTCCGTTGTTTACCAGATTTGCAAAGATGAACTTGGTTGACAGTTTGGTAGGTTTGATTTTGCCTTACCTGACGCTGTCATTGCCACTGACCATCTTTATCATGACGGGTTTCTTTAAGGGGCTTCCAAATGAACTCTTTGAATCGGCTTGTATCGATGGATGCTCTATTTACAAGAGTTTTACACACATCGCGTTCCCGCTTGCCAAAACAGGCTTGTTTGTAACTGGACTTATGTCCTTTGTTGCAAACTGGAACGAACTGTTGCTTGCTATGGTATTTATCTCGGAAGATGACAAAAAGACACTGCCGGTGGCATTGTCCAAATTCGTAGGACCGTACAACACCAACTATTCACAGATGTTTGCGGCTATCGTAATTGCCATCATCCCTACCATCGTAGTATATTGCTGCTTCAGCAATAGTATCGTAGATGGTTTGACACAGGGCGCAGTAAAAGGTTAAGTAAATAAGTTGTTGGCCTGGGGGTATAGGTTGGCGACTTTGGGGGTTAATGGACACTCTGTGGCCGAAAGGCTACAGGGTGTTTTTTCGAGTTTTGGTATAGTTTTGCTCCGATGTTTCAGCGTATTATAATTTATTGGGAAAATGGTCACCGCACTTCTATGAGTGGGGTGGCTTTTCTATGAAACAAAGGAGGGGTGAAATGTTTATGGCTTGTGACAGGGGTATATTTAGAAAGAGCAGAAAAGAATGCCTGGAGGAGATCGGTCTAGAGGTTTTTGATTTCAACAAGGAGTATGAATTGCTCAAGTATAAGTACCTAAGTTTTGAAAAACTATCGAGAAAAGAATGGAAACAGTGCCAAAGGTGTATCAAATGCAAGGGGATGCCAAACAAATATTGCATCTGGAGAGAAGAGATAAGAGAAAAATATAGCAACTATAATATAACAGAACTGCTGGATTTTAAGCGATATTTAGAGTTGTGCGCTGAGAAAAGAAAAGGAATTATTTGGGCTAGAAAAAGAGTGATAGAACGCGGCCTGTACACGGCTTACCAGAAAGTGATAGAAGAAATCATTGAATTCAAAAAGGGGTGAAGCTCAAGTTTGGAGGATGTGAAAAAGGAGAGTAATTTTTTCTATAAGGCTTGCCGATATATTCTATAGTAGCAAAGGATTGCACCTGCGTGGGAAAAACGCAGCAAACAAAAGGATGTGAAGAACATGAAGATATCAGAGGCGAGGCAAACTTACAATGCGCAGATTCGGGCCTATAGAGAGCAGTATGTGGCCCTATCTAAACAAAAGCAAGAGCTGGAAAAGAAGATGCAGCTAACGCCAGATGGAAAGGAAGTATTTGCCAATGAGGCGGCGGTACTAGAACTTACTATGCAGGCGTTAGATGAAAAGCAGACCGAATATAAGGATTACATGGCCAAACTGCTGGAGCAGGAGACCAGTATAGCCAATGCGGTTTCTTCCGAGCAACAGGGCGAGGCTATGGCAGAATACTATGAGGACCTAGGGAAAATCATGGAAGTAGCCAGACGCATCATGAATGGTGGAATCGTGCCTGCATCGGATGAAAAGAAACTGATGGAATATAGCCAGGAGCTTTATCAGGCTGCCAAAAACATAGGCATGCTGGCAAAGAAACGGGAAGAATACGATACTCTCTGGGGAGAAGAGGAAGAAACAGTCAACGAAGATCCAAGGGAAGTGGCCGCTAACTCGGAAGCTTTTGCGGATGGACCAGAAGTGGCGGATGTGGCGGAAACTGTGGCAAGTGCAGTGGAAGGAGCCGCGATGGAAGCTTGCGGAGGAGTTGTATATTAATCGATTTTTGGATATGATATTTATGTGATTAGACCTGTACGAGGCCAAATGATGGAGGAATGAGTATGCTAGTTTTAGTTTATAGAAAATGTACAACTTGTCAGAAGGCACTGAAATGGCTAGAGGGCAACGGTGTGGACTTTACAGAACGTCCTATTGTCGAGGACAACCCAACCTACGAAGAGTTAAAGGAATGGCATAAAAAGAGCGGATTGCCACTCAAAAAGTTCTTTAATACCTGCGGACTTCAGTACAAAGAAATGAATCTGAAAGATAGACTTTCTGAGATGTCGGAAGACGAACAGTACAAGCTGTTGGCAACCAATGGAATGCTAGTGAAGAGACCACTTGTTGTGGGAGAAGACTTTGTGCTAGTAGGATTTAAGGAAAAAGAGTGGGAAGAGAAAACGAAGTAGAAAGGGAATCTTTCCCAGTTGACAAGAGCAGCCATACATGATATCATAATCGAACAAATGTTCTTTTTGAAAAGGAGGAAGTATGGCTGGAGTAGTACTGCGAACAATAAATGAATGCAATCATCTGAAGATCATCCCAGTGATTTCTTCCTTTGATAGCAAGGGCAATATCGTCCTGCTTTATATTAGAGTGGATGGCGAATCCATGAAGATATACAATCCATTTTTGGTCGAGTCCACATACGAGAGACTGACGTATCAGTGTGATGTGCTGAACTGGAATAGGGTGAAGTCGATCAAACTGTCGTACCATATTGAGAAGCATGTGTGGAGTTTGGTGGCGGGGTAGATAGCAAGAAAAAGGAGAAAAGCATCTTGAATGTTGGCTATATTTGCTGATATTTTGGGTGCTTTTTTGTTGTGGATTGGATTGAAGCATTTGACAAAATGTGATGAGAAAGGCGCATTTTCGAGTTTTGGTATAGACCATCGATTTTGTTCCTCAATATACTAAAAATGGTAAAGTGAAAATTGATAAGCAGGTCGGGTTAGAGAGGATTCTAGAGATCTTGAAGAAATCTTAAGAGTGAATGCTATAAATTGCATAATCGTTGGTTTTGAGATGACCCCAAGTGATAAGTAATACAAAGATGAAGGCAACTGTGGTATAATCGAAACAAGATCTTAAGGTGAGAAAAGGCAAATAATAAAGACGATAAATACTGAAAACAAAATACAATTATAACACAATGTAAGTCCGGATTAACGGACTTATAGGTGATTAAAATAAAAAAAGACTTGTTACCAAGCCTTTTAAAATTCTACACCATGTAGAGTCTTACGACGATATCGGATTAACCTTATTTGAACTCGTCTTTGTTAATTTGATAATTGCATATTAGCATTAACAACCAATATTGTCAACAAATAAAATATATAGAGGAGGTATACAAATGAAGGGATACTATTTAGGATTGGATATGGGTACATCGTCTGTTGGGTGGGCAGTTACAGATGAGAATTATAATATCCTTCGAGCGAAAGGGAAGGATTTGTGGGGTGTGCGTGGATTTGAGGAAGCAAATACTGCTACAGAAAGAAGAACAAACAGAGTTAGTAGACGTAGAAGACAGAGAGAGGTAGCTAGAATTGGATTGTTAAAAGAGTATTTTGCAGATGCAATTGAAAAAATTGATCCGTATTTCTATCAGAGATTGGAGAATAGTAAGTTTTTCTTAGAAGACAAGCCAGAGCGTGTAAGAAAGAAATATTCTCTTTTTGCAGATGCGGATTTGACAGATAAAGAATATTATGCAAAATATCCTACCATATTTCATCTGAGAAGCGAACTTTTACATTCTGACAAGCCACAAGATGTGCGCCTTGTCTTTTTGGCATTGTTAAATATGTATAAGCATAGAGGACATTTTTTAAACGCAACATTATCAAATGAAGGCGCAGAGAAAGGTTTGCTGGTAGCCTTTAAAAATTTTGTGGGTATTTTACAAGAAGAGTGTGGAATTAACCTAATTGAAGAGTATGATTTTGCTGCGATTGAGAACGTCTTAACAAACAAAGATTTTTCTAGAAAGAAAAAAGTAGAAGAGTTAACAGTTCTATTCGGATTAACAAACAAAGATAAGAAAAAGGTTGAGTTTATCAAAGCAATATGTGGACTGAAGGTAAATGCGAAAATCCTTTTTGATGGCATTGTGTTGGATGAAGAAAGGAAAATTGAATTTAGTTTTAGTGATTTTGGTTACGAAGAAAAGGTGCCAGAAATTGAAGATGCATTAGGTGAAGCGTATTATGCAATTGTCGAATGCATGAAGACGGTATATGATAGTGCACTATTGCAGCATATAATGCGTGGCTATGAATATTTATCTGATGCAAGAGTTGCAGATTATGATAAACATGCTAAAGATTTAGCTATTCTTAAAAAAGTTATTAAGAAGTATAAGACAAAAGAAGAATATGATATGTTTTTTAGAAGTGAAGAAAAAGGAACATATTCTGCGTATGTTAATTCATCTAATTCGGGAGCAAGGATAAGAAGAGGATATAAAGAAAGAACGTCTGAGGCCCTTTATAAGAATATAAACAAGTTGATTTCTGGATTACCTGAAGATGATGACATTACATATATCAAGGATGAAATAGGGAAAGAAAGTTTTCTGCCCAAACAGTTAACTGCTTCTAACGGTGTTATTCCAAATCAGGTACATGCTAGAGAGATGATACAAATCTTAAGAAATGCAGAGATGTATTTGCCATTTTTGTTAGAAAAGGATGAATTGGGACAGAGCGTATCGGAACGAATTGTTAAACTGTTTACATTTCAGATTCCCTATTATATTGGACCTACTTCTGAGGATAGTCATACTGGATGGGTGAAACGACTCGAAAAGGGGCCAGTGTTGCCATGGAATATTGAACAGAAAATTGACATAAAAGAAACTTCTAAAGAATTCATTTCCAAAATGGTTCGAAGATGTACATATATTTCGGGAGAAATGGTTTTGCCAAGGGCATCCTTGGAATACGAAGCATTTTGTGTTTTGAATGAGATAAATAATATTGCAATTGATGGAGAACGTATTTCTGTCGAAATGAAACAGTTGCTCTATAACGAGTTGTTTAAAAAAGGAAAAAAAGTCACAAGAAAAGGAATTGCCAAACTATTGATGGCACAAGGTGTTCTTGATGATGAAAATAAACTCTCTGGAATAGATGTCAACATCAATAATTCTCTCTCGACATATGGGAAATTCAGGGCTATTTTGGGAGAAAAAATAGAAGAGGATTTCTATAAACATATGGTGGAAGAAATTGTTTTTTGGTGTACTGTGTATGGAGATTCAAAATTCTTTGTGAAGGACAAGATAAGAGAAAAATATGAAGATTATTTATCAGAAGAGCAGATTAATAGGATTGCCGGATTTAAGTTTAAAGACTGGGGTAGATTGTCTAAATCTTTGCTAGAAATGCAGGGGTGCGACAAGAGTATTGGAGAAAGTTTGTCTTTAGTCAGAATGATGTGGGAGACGAACCTTAACATGATGGAATTACTCCATAACGACAATTATACATATAAAGAACAACTTGCCGATAAACAGGATAAATCATTAAAGAGTCTTACAGAACTGAAAGCGGAGGATTTGGATGACTTCTATTTCTCTGCACCTGTAAAAAGGATGGTATGGCAAACCCTCTTAATCATTAAAGAACTTGAATTGGTACTAGGGGCGCCACCTGAGAGATTATTCGTGGAAATGACTAGAAGGGCTGATGACAAACCTACACGAACGGTATCTAGAAAACAGAAATTTTTACAGTTATATAAAACTATCAAAGATGAAGGTAGAGATTGGAAAGATGAGATAGAACGCGCAGACGCAGATGGCAGAATAAATAGTAAAAAGATGTACTTGTATTTTTGCCAGATGGGTCGTTGTATGTACACAGGAGAAGCCATTGACTTGAGTAATTTAGGTGCATACGATATAGATCATATCTATCCAAGACATTTTGTGAAAGATGATAGTTTGGACAATAACCTAGTTTTGGTTAAGAAAGAAAAGAATGCTCATAAGAGTGATACTTATCCAATTGAACAGGAAATTCGTGATAAGCAGAAGGAACTATGGAATCGGTTAAAAACCATGAATTTACTTAATGAAGAAAAGTATAGACGATTAACTGGTAGAAATTCTTTCTCTGATGAACAGAAGGCTGATTTCATTGCAAGACAACTTGTGGAAACTAGTCAAGGTACAAAGGGAGTAACTGATATTTTGAGAAAAATGGTGCCTACAACAACTATTGTTTTCTCAAAGGCATCAAATGTATCAGAATTTAGGCAGAGTAGAGGTATTCCAAAGAGCAGATTAGTGAATGAGTTCCATCATGCTCATGATGCATACTTGAATATTGTAGTAGGAAATGTTTACTATACGAAATTTACTCAAAATCCACTTAACTTTATACAAAAAGAATATGCAAAAGACAGAGTAAGACATGAGTATCATTTGAGTAGAATGTTTGATTTCGATGTATCTAGAAACGGCTATGTCGCATGGAAAGGCGCAAAAGCAGGAGAAGAGCAGGGAACAATAGTCCTAGTAAAGAAGATGCTATCTAAGAACACCCCACTTGTCACGAGAAGAAGTTTTGAGGAACGTGGGGCTATTTCAAAAATTAACCCTGTAAGTGCTAAAGATACAACTCCACAGAGTTACTTGCCGCTTAAATGCAGTGATGAACGTATGCAAGATGTGACAAAATATGGCGGATATCAGTCTATTGCAATATCTTATTTTTGTTTGGTGGAGCATGGGCCAGAGAATAAGAGAATACGTACCTTGGAAGGTGTGCCCGTATACCTTAGAGATACAATAGAAAAAAAACCGGATAGACTTTTGGAGTATTGCAAAGAAACGCTACAGTTAGTCAATCCAAGAATATGCATGCGAAAGATTAAGAAGCAGTCGCTGATTAAGAAGGATGGATTTTTTGTGTATATTTCCGGGAAATCTGGTCTAACGATTACGTTGAGAAATGCTACAAATTTGTGCTTGAGTCAGGAATGGATTAGCTATGTTAAATTGATAGAGAATGCGGATTCTCAAAAGAAATTGAATGATAAAATCTGTCATAGAAAAAATATTGAGTTGTTTGATGAATTGACAGAAAAGCATGTTGGAAATGTTTTTGCTAAAAAACCTACCTATGTGGGAGATAAATTACAAAAGAATAGAGAGAAATTTCTACAACTGGGATTATTACAACAGTGCGAAACCATTAGAGAGATATTTGCATTAACTAGTGTTGGAGTTGCCAATTCTGCAGATTTGTCTTTGTTAGGTGAAAGTTCAAGGAGCGGAGAAATGAAAATGATGAAAAATATTTCAAACTGTGAAGAGATGTGCTTGATTAATCAATCTGTAACAGGCCTGTTTGAAAGCAGGATTGATCTTTTAAAAATATGAGTTGGCGAACAGTAGTTATATCGAACAGCGCAAAGCTTGATTATCAATTAGGGTATTTGGTTGTTAGAAGAGACGATGTGGTGAAGATTCACATTAGTGAGATTTCTATTTTAATAATAGAAACCACATCGGTCTCCTTAACTGCTGCTCTGTTGAGCGAGCTTATAAAGAAAAAGATAAAAGTCATATTTTGTGATGAGAAGAGAAATCCTTCATCGGAGTTAATACCGTATTACGGGGCACATGATACAAGCATAAAAATTAAGAACCAGATAGATTGGGATGCGGATATCAAGAGTAGTGTATGGACTGAGATAGTTAGTGAGAAAATTCGCAAACAAGCACAGCATTTAGAATATTGGAAATTACCTGAAAAACAAATGTTGTATGATTATCTTGATGAGATACAGTTTGGAGATTCGACAAATAGAGAGGGGCACGCTGCCAAAGTATATTTTAATGCTTTGTTTGGAATGGATTTTACACGTACGGCAGAGAATAGCACCAATGCAGCTCTGAATTATGGATATGGTATTATTTTATCTGCATTTAACAGAGAGATTGTGGCAAATGGCTACATTACACAACTTGGACTCTTTCATGATAATATGTTTAACCAATTCAATCTTGGCTCAGATTTGATGGAACCCTTTAGACCAATTGTGGACAAAAAGGTAAAACAGATGAAACCAGCAAAGTTTGAACATGACGAAAAAATCTGTATTTTGCAAATTTTACAACAAGAAGTAACTATTTCAAATCGAAATGAGTGTGTCAATAATGCGATTAAAATATATTGTAGAAGTATATTTGAAGCATTGAATGAAAGAGACATATCAGCGATAAAATTTTACGAATATGAGCTATAGATATATGAGAGTAATAGTGTTGTTTGACTTGCCAGTTTTAACAGAAAAGAATAGAAGGGATTACAGGAATTTTCGTAAATACCTTATTAAGTCTGGATTTTTGATGCTCCAAGAATCTGTCTATTGTAAGTTGGCGCAAAACAATGTGGCGGCTGAGTCCATTGTTGAAAATGTAAAGAAAAATAAACCTAGCGCAGGCTTGGTGCAGTTATTGAGAGTGACAGAAAAACAGTATAACAAGATGGAGTTTGTAGTTGGTAATAGTATGACTAATGTACTTGATTCAGATGAAAGGCTTGTAATATTATGAGAATAGCATATCCGCCATACGATATTTCTATGGAGATAGAAGAAAATCATATATATGTGTTGTCTGTAGAAAACACAACAGCGTATTCTGCAATATTAAGAGATATTTGGCTCCAAGCACAAGGAGCAGAAGGAAATATAATTATGTCAGAAGGGGAGAGAATATTAAATTTGTCTAAAGTGGCTATCTGTATTTTCAATCCTTTTGATATAAATTGTAATGAAAAGAAAATACTTAACAAAGTCTATCAAGAATTGAAACAAGTTTCGTTAGATAATCTAGTAGAAGAGCATGCGAATGTGAATAAGTCAATATTGAATTATCTGGAGCAAGTAGTTCAGGGAGTTTCATATGCTTTAGATTATAATATAGACTTGGATATTATGGACTTGTTAAAAGTATATGATGTCCATATACAGATTGAAGGTGAAACGCTTCTTGAAAATTTGGTCGAATATGTACGAACGGTAAATCAGATATGTAAAGTGTCAACAGTGTTTGCTATAGGATTGAAATATTATTTTAATGAAAAAGAACTAAAGCAATTGTATGAATTTCTTTTTTATGAGAAAATAAATTTAATCATTGTAGAATCTATGCATTCTGCAATGATAAGCAATGAAAAATGCTGGATATTAGACAAAGATTTGTGTCTAATATCACCTAATTAAATTAACAACGCCCTCGCATGGCGTAGTACTTGGTGATAATCTCATGGTCAAATTTGAGGTTTGAGAGTCTTGTTAATTTGAAAAGGTACTAAACAATATTTTTTCGTGTCTCAAGTGTTGTAGGTGTTTGAGAGTCTTGTTAATTTGAAAAGGTACTAAACCGGTTCTGGTGGCGGTACTGCAGAAGAAACGTTTGAGAGTCTTGTTAATTTGAAAAGGTACTAAACCACTCAGAACGGTGTGAACATTGCTATATCGTTTGAGAGTCTTGTTAATTTGAAAAGGTACTAAACACTGTTAACCTCGCCACCGTGTCCGCCTTGGTTTGAGAGTCTTGTTAATTTGAAAAGGTACTAAACAGAAGAATCCAGATTCAGTAGTTCCACAAGGTTTGAGAGTCTTGTTAATTTGAAAAGGTACTAAACAAATATTTACACAACACACACCAACGCCTAGTTTGAGAGTCTTGTTAATTTGAAAAGGTACTAAACAAGATAAAACAAGAAGCAATATCAAGATTTGTTTGAGAGTCTTGTTAATTTGAAAAGGTACTAAACAATCGATGCATCAGGATTGGGAATCTCTATGTTTGAGAGTCTTGTTAATTTGAAAGGTACTAAACCCCAACATTTCCTGTACGGTGGAGTTGCCCGTTTGAGAGTCTTGTTAATTTGAGAGGCGTTAGATGTTGAAGAGATTGTGATGGAAGATATTTTAGATTGATTATTTACATTTTTTATACTGTTAAGAGGTCATTATCATGCCAAACAAATACAACATCATCACCCTATGCGGTAGCACCCGCTTTAAAACTGAATTCTTAGAAATTCAAAAGCGTCTAACCCTAGAAGGGAACATCGTAATATCTGTCGGTCTGTTCGGGCATTCGGGAGATGCCGAAGTTTGGGAGAATATGGATGAAGGCACTTTGACCAAGACCAAGACTATGCTAGATGATATGCACAAGGCCAAGATAGATATGTCTGACGAGATCTACGTGATTAATGTAGGGGGATATATCGGTGAAAGTACGAGGTCAGAGATAGAGTATGCTATCGCACATGGAAAGAAAGTAAATTATTTAGAACCGATATAATATGTAAACAAAAGAGGGTTCTGCCATCCGGCAGCGCCCGCCTTTTTTGCCCCCCAAAAATACACATTTGTTCGCAAGGTTTGAGAAGAAGCATACTACACTTTCATGCTAAGATGAAAATATGAGAGAGGGCGTGCGCACCCAGAGATGGTGCATAAGATGGGGATTTATGTTCTCACGCGCATATTGTGTAATGTATTTAGTAATTGTGTAACATAAAAAGGGAGGATTTCATTATGGAAATGAAAGACCTATTGTTAGCACTCTTGCCGATGGTAGTAAGTATTGGGGACATGAATTTGACCTTTTTACGCTGAAGGTTTATGTGCCTGTCAATGAGGCTGCGTGGAAATTTATTTCTCAGTTTACGAGATAGTAAAAATATATGTTTTGCGAGGTAGATACATATGCAAATCAAGATTGACAAAGTATTAAAACATCAGGTTCCAGAGGGAATGATTGGCCTCTTTTTCGAGGACATCAACTATGCTGCAGACGGTGGTCTCTATGCAGAGATGATTGAGAACCGCTCCTTTGAATTTGTAAAGGCTGGCGGTGATGTAGGCGACTATTATACTGTGTATGACGGTGGCTATGGCTGGAGTGGCTTCCCATCTGAGGGTGCGGCAAGTCTTCGCTTGGTAACAGGAAGCCCACTTTCTGAGAGCAATCCTCATTATATGCGCGTCGTTGCCAACCAGGCAGGGGCAGGTCTTGCCAATCAGGCATACGAGGGTCTGGTACTTACAGAGGGCGCAGAATATGAGGTCACACTTTGGGCTCGTAAGGTGCGCTATGAGGGTGACTTTAAAGTACAGGCGATTAAGGACGGTGAGGTGTGCGGCGAAGTGCTTGTTACAGAGGCAGACTGCGTAGAGCAGACCTACAATTTCTTCCATATGTACAAAGTAACTTTGACTGCAAAAAGGAGCGCGCGTAGTGCTCAGTTTGTGCTGACACTGACTGAACCTGGTATTGCAGAGTTTGATTATGTATCTATGTTCCCAAAGGATGCAGTGGCAGGACTGTTCCGCAAGGATTTGTTTGAAAGACTGAAGGAGCTTAAGCCAGGCTTTCTGCGTTTCCCTGGCGGCTGTATCGTAGAGGGCAACACCTATGACAATCGTTATCGCTACAAGGAAACCTTAAAGAAGCCTTGGGAACGCAAGAGCAACTGGAATCGCTGGGCGGTACATGGCACCAACAAAGACAATGGGTTTGAGACTCAGTATGCACACTATAACCAGACCTATGGTCTTGGCTTTTATGAATATTTCTTGCTTTGTGAACTGATTGGGGCGAAACCTTTGCCAGTACTCAATGTGGGCCTTGCCTGTCAGTATCAGTCCAAGGAAAAAGTAGATATGTCGAGTCCTGAATTTTTAGAGGCAGTGCAGGATGCATTGGATTTGATTGAGTTTGCCAACGGAGCCACCGACACCAAGTGGGGCGGCGTTCGTATGATGCTTGGCCATCCAGAGCCATTTAACTTAGAGATGCTTGGCATCGGCAACGAGCAGTGGCAGACCGAGGAAGTGGATTTCTTTGAAAGATATGAAGCCTTCGAACGCATCGTACATGCCAATGCACCAGAAATCAAATTGATTGGCTCCGCAGGACCAGATATTACATCCGAAAGATATACCGCAGCATGGGATTTCTATCGCAGCAAGCTTAGCCAGCTTAAAAAGGAAGATCCCAAGGCGGCTGAAAGATTTGTTTATTCTATTGATGAACACTACTATGTGCCTCCAAAGTGGCTATTTGATCATGTAGATTTCTACGACAACTATGAGAGAGAGATCAAGATTTTTTCAGGTGAGTATGCAGCCCATCCAGTTTCTGGCATGAACATGCCTGAGGCCAATACCTTAGAGGGAGCACTCGCAGAGGCAGCCTTTATGACTGGCCTGGAGCGCAACTGTGACTTGGTTATTCTGGCATCCTATGCGCCACTTTTTGCAAGGGTAGGTTATGCTCAGTGGTCTCCAGACATGGTCTGGTTTGACGCAGCGACCTCTTATGTGAGCCCAAGCTATTATGTACAGCGCATGTATGGGCAGAACATGGCGGACTATACGCTGGAAACCTACGGTCAGGAAAAAGAACTTGCCAAGGAGCAGGTGTACTATTCTGTAAGCTACAAGGAAGGTAGCGATGAAGTGGTACTTAAGATTGTCAACGGTTCCGATTGTGAGCATCGTTTGCAGCTTGTGCTGGATGAAGCATGGCGTGCAAAGGAAGATTATGCAATGGAGCTTTTGACTTATGAGGATCCAAAGCTTGGCAATACCATTGATGCGCCAGAGAGAGTGACTCCAGTGGTAGTAGAAGGCAAAGTGGCAGAGGGAATTACTTTGCCTGCAGGTAGCTTTGCTGTAGTAAAAATGTAAGATTTGATTTAAGGGTCAGTGTGTGCTGGCCCTTTTCTTGTTTTGGAATGCTCACTTAAGGAAGTCTTTGTATGATAACTTTTTGCGAGAGTGTGCTGGTAGTAAAATGCTATTCTCAGTGAATGAGTGAGTAAGCTGAGGGATAATCATGTTTGGGATTAGAAAACGTTAACATGTTATCACAAAAGCATATAGAATAACTTTTTTTCATACTAAAATACTAAATGAGCGAAAACCCAATTTTAGTATGAAATTCCCATCGTAGACTGCCTGCCAAATTAAAGAAGAAGCTAGGACTCATCAAAGATAGAGTCAAATTCTCTGATAGTACTTAGATGAAATACCACAATTTTTTCTCGTTTAGCACATCAAAATCGCAAGAAAGTACATGGCAAGCCCCAAAAGGCTATGCTAAGATGAAGCAAGATGAGGCGCCGGGGCAGACCTGTGAATGTGGTGTGTAAACAGGGATGAAACCATGACGAAGCATCTATGAAACAATGTTGCGCTAACTTAAGAGGAATGACACAAAGGAGGACGCAGATGGAAACAAAGAAACCTTCTAAAATGGCCTGGATATGGGAAAGTATCAAAGGCTACAGAGTACTTTATATTGTGGGTATATTAGGAACTATCGTATACAATGCGATGCAGCTGGTAGTGCCGTATGTGACCCAAAATCTGATTGATTTGTTCGTAACAGGAGAGGATGCAGCTACCAACATCGTGACCAAGAGAGATGTCTTTTGGACTTTGATTGTGGCGATGGTTGTACTGACTTTGATACGAACTGTGATTGTGTATTTGGTATGTATGGATGTGGAGTTTGTATCTCAGAAATCTCTATATCGTATCAGAACACATCTATTTGACAAAATTGAAAGACAGGATATGGCATTTTACAATACCTATCGTACGGGTGACTTGATGACCCGTTTGACCGGCGACTTGGACGCAGTTCGTCACATGCTATCTTGGGTATTTCGTGCCATTGTAGAAGCTATAGCGTTGCTTCTTTCTACAGCCATTTATTTCTTCTATATGGACTGGAGATTGGCGATTGCAGTGCTGGCGATTTCCCCACTGATTTTGGTGGTTGTGGTGAAATTCAGAAACAAGGTTAAACCAAGACACAGACAGCTCCGCGAAAAGATGTCTCAGCTCAATACCGCAGCTCAGGAGAACATTTCTGGTAACCGAGTTGTTAAGGCTTTCGCAAGAGAAGACTATGAGATGGACAAGTTTGATGAGCGCAGTAAGGATTTTGCAAAGACCAACAAACTCACAGCAATGACATGGCTGGAGTTTTATCCATATATTGAAACCTTTGCAAACCTGATGCCAGTGGTACTGTTGGTAGTAGGTGGTCTGTTTATCATCAACGGAACTCTTACCATGGGTGAGTATGTAGCCTTTTCTGGTTTGATTTGGGCGGTACAGAACCCAATGCGTATGTTGGGAAGTATCATGAACGACTTCCAGAGATTTGGGGCTGCAGCGGAAAAAGTAATGGAGATTTACTATTCCGAGCCACAGATTGTGGACAAGCCGGATGCTATCGACAGACCAGAGCGCTTCCAGGGTAAGGTGGAGTTTCGTAATGTAAGCTTTAAGTATGATGACGGTGTACTTCCAGTACTTCACAACATTTCCTTTGTGGCCAATCCAGGTGAGACCGTGGCCATCATGGGAGAGACTGGTTGTGGCAAGACCTCTATGATTCAGTTGATTCCTAGATTCTATGAGCCAACAGAGGGACAGGTGTTGATAGACGATATCGATGTAAGCCAGTTGAAACTGACACAGCTTCGTCACAATATCGGCCTTGCGACACAGGATGTACTTCTTTACTCCGATACTATTGATGGAAACATTGCCTACGGTGATAGCTCCTTGACCAAGGAAGAAGTGGAAAAATATGCCAAGTATTCTGCGGCAGCGAAGTTTATCACTCGTATGCCGGAAAAATACGATACTGTAGTAGGAGAGCGTGGTGTAGGCCTTTCCGGTGGTCAGAAACAGCGTATCTCTCTGGCCAGAGCGCTTGCGGTAAAGCCTGCTATCCTGATTTTGGATGATACTACCTCAGCGGTGGATATGGAGACCGAAAAGCAGATTCAGCACAGCCTTAAGGAATTGGATTTCCCATGTACCAAGCTGATTATTGCGCAGCGTATCTCTACCACCAAGTTTGCAGACAAGATTCTGATTGTACAGGACGGACGTATCACAGAGTCCGGCACCCATGATGAATTGGTTGCTCTTAAGGGCTATTATTACAGTTTGGTTCAGTTGCAGACAGGAGAGGAGGTATAACTATGGCTAGAAGAAATACGTATAGAGAAGACGAAGTCTTAGAAACCCCATTTGACTACCACCACTTACTTCGCGCAGGCGTTTATATTAAGAAATATGCCAAGCAGATGATATTGGCGTTTGGATTAAGTGGTATTGGTGGAATTGCTGCTTTGTTTGGACCAATGATTACCCAAAAAGCCTTGGATGAGGCGATTCCAGACAAAAATGTTCGAATGTTGATTGCTTTGGTACTGGTGCTTTGTGTCTGCTATGGTGTTACAACCATCCTGGCACTTCTTAGATCCCGTATTATGATTGATGTCAGCCAAAATATTATCTATGACATTCGTAAAGATATTTTTGCTCACTTACAGAAACTGCCTTTTCAGTATTATGATGACAGACCACACGGCAAGATTTTGGTGCGAGTAGTGAACTATGTAAACTCTGTTTCCGATATGCTGACCAACGGATTGATCAACGTGGTGCTGGAAATCATCAACTTGATTTTTATCGTTATCTTTATGTTCTGTGTGGACGTAAAGCTTTCCTTGGTGGTTATGGCGGGTGTGCCAATTCTGGCGGTGTTTATGTTCTGGATCAAGGACAAGCAGCGTAAGGCTTGGCAGCAGGTTTCCAACAAGAACTCTAACTTAAATGCTTATCTTCAGGAAAACATCGTGGGTGCTCGTATCACTCAGATGTTTGCCAGAGAAGAGGAGAATGCGGAGACCTTTGCAGAACTTTGTGACCGCTGCAGAAGCGTATGGTTTAAGGCGGTTAGTTACAGTAACCTCGTATGGCCAGGTATTGACAATATTTCTGTATGGGTGCGTGCGGCTGTGTTTATCGTGGGGCTGATCTTTATGGGGCAGGGTCAGGTGAGCCTGGGTGTTATTTTTGCGATTACATCCTATGCTTCCCGTTTCTGGCAGCCAATCATGAACCTGGGAAATATCTTCAACAACTTTATCAACAACATTGCTTATCTGGAGCGTATCTTTGAACTTCTAGATGAACCCGTAACAGTAGACAACGCAGAAGACGCAATCGAAATGCCTGAAATCAAGGGTGATGTAACCTTTGAAAATGTAACCTTCGCTTACGAAGAAGGAAAGGATGTCTTAAAGAACGTTTCCTTCACCGTGAAGGCGGGCGAAAGCGTGGCGTTGGTTGGCCCTACTGGTGCGGGAAAGAGTACCATCGTAAATCTGATCTCTAGATTTTACAATGTGGGACAGGGACGCGTGTTGATTGACGGTCAGGATATCTCCAAGGTAACTCTAAATTCCCTGCGTAGCCAGATGGGTATCATGCTACAGGATAGCTTCATTTTCTCTGGTACTATCGAGGACAACATCCGCTATGGTAAGTTGGATGCTACTTTAGAGGAAATTGTAAGTGCAAGTAAGACGGTTTGCGCAGATGAGTTCATTGGAAGATTCCAGGATGGCTATCAGACAGAGGTAAAGGAGAGAGGCTCCCTTCTTTCTCAGGGGCAAAAACAGCTTATTTCCTTTGCGCGAACCTTGCTTTCTGACCCAGCAATTCTGGTGTTGGATGAAGCTACCTCCAGTATCGACGTGCAGACAGAAAAAGCGTTGCAGCAGGGATTAAATGCTATGCTTCAGGGCAGAACCAGTTTTATCATTGCTCACAGACTTAGTACAATCAAGAACTGTGACAAGATTATGTATGTGGATCAGGGCGGCATCGTGGAGTGTGGAACCCATGAGGAACTGCTGGCCAAGAAGGGTTATTATTACAAACTTTATACCGCGCAGATGGATGATATTGCATAAGGGTGCGCGACTGCGGATACAGGCGGCTCAAGGCGATATCTTGGATGTGCAGAGGATGGCTCCAGCTTAGGGAAACCTAGGCTGGAGTTTTTTTTATGATGCTTGACGATGTAACTCTTTAGAGATACAATTGAGTTGTGGAGTATCTCTTTAGAGATACCATCTGTGAATTGTGATTGATTTTGAGATACTAGGTGTGCGTGAGGTGTAATTATGAGTAAATTGACTTTGTATCACGGCTCCTACGAAATTGTGGGAAAGCCTGTCTATGGTATGGGAAAAGAATACAATGATTATGGTAGAGGATTTTACTGTACTGAGCATATAGAGCTGGCCAAGGAATGGGCCTGCGCAGAAGGAACGGGTGGATATGTAAATGAATACCAGCTTGAGATGGAAGGGCTTAAGGTTTTGAATCTTTCATCAGAAGAATATATGGTATTGCATTGGCTGGCGCTTCTTATGACATATCGAAAGATACGTTTGACTACGCCAGTGATGATGCAGGGAGTACAATGGTTGAAGGAGCATTTTTTGCTGGATGTAGAAGCCTATGATGTGATAATAGGATACCGGGCAGATGATTCCTATTTTTCTTTTGCTAGAGCCTTCGTGAACAATGAGATATCCTTGGAGCAGCTTAGTTATGCCATGAAGCTTGGAAGACTGGGTGAGCAAGTGGTACTAAAGTCGGCCAAGGCTATGGAGCAAATGAATTCGGTTGGCGCAGAGTCTGTAGATAGTACCATTTACTATGCTAAGCGAAAGGTTCGAGACGAGGAGGCAAGAAATGCCTTTTTCAAGGAAATGGCGAAAGAGGGCGTGAATGGAATCTTCATCCGTGATTTGATCAGAGGGGAGGTTGAACCTGATGATGCACGCTTACGATAAAAATTACGTGGATGATGCTATGAGCAATTTAGGTGAAGCTTTTGACTATGCGGTCAACGAGTGCAACTTAAAACCAGATGAATTTTTGGATATGTTTATCACCGTTGGGGTGGCCGGTCAGTTTGGCGAGGGAACGCCCAAGTATGTATCTGGCATGTCGGGAACAGAACTAGTGTGGGAAGTGTTTAACCGTGCCGGGCTGAAGCGGAGATTGCCAGAAGCAGGTTGTGATTTGGAACGCTCCCCGGAGTATTGGTGTGGCTGGATATTGGCTTATTATCAGTGGTATACGGGCAAAAGTTTCAAACAAATCAAGCAGTACCTATCTATGGAAGAGATATCCAAGATGTATGGAACGCTTCATGAAGCAAGCGAAGATAACTTTGTAGACGCCATTGACAGAAAACTACAGGGAATGGATAATCAGACTAAGTTGCAAATCTTACGCAAGGCAGTAGGATATTCGCAGAAGGAATTGGCTCTTCGGTCCGGAGTTACACTTCGAATGATTCAGCAGTATGAACAGCGAGCCAAGGATATCAACAAAGCCAGTACGGTAAATCTAGTGGCACTTTCTAAGGTACTGGGATGTAAAGTAGAAGATTTGCTGGAATAAAGAAACCATAGGAGCAGAGACAACATATGAGCAAACATATGAGCGCAAAGCTGATGCTTTGCATATCAATGATTATATTTGGAACCATTGGTTTGTTCACCAGAAGTATTGCAGTTACTTCTGGTGAATTGGCTTTATACCGTGCAGTCATGGCGGCAGTGCTTTTGGTTGGATATTTTCTGGTGACAAAGCAGAAGATGGATTTTACTGCGATTAAAAAAGAACTAGGACTGCTTTTACTCTCGGGCGTGGCTATGGGCATCAATTGGATACTTTTGTTTGAGGCTTACAAGCACACCACGATTTCGGTGGCGACACTGAGCTATTACTTTGCACCGGTGCTGGTAATGATTCTATGTCCTATTCTTTTTAGGGAGCGATTAAGTGGCAAGCAGATTCTGTGCTTTGTCATGTCTACTGTGGGTTTGGTGCTGATCGTACTGTTTGAAGGCGGCGATGCTGGGGCGGAAAGCACTGTGGCTGTTGATGCTTCGCAGGTAGTTGGCGAGCTTGCTGCCAGTGGTGGAACCGAGATAGTGGGTGAGTTGGCTGCGAGCTTTGACGGTGGGCATTTACTCGGCGTTTTGTTTGGTCTTGGGGCGGCAGTATTTTATGCAACGGTAATTCTGCTGAACAAATGCATCAAAAATGTGGCGGGCATTCAGCGAACATTTCTGCAGTTTCTATCAGCTATCGCTATTTTGCTGCCTTATGTGGCGCTGACTGGTGGCATGAATTTGTCTGGCTTAGATGGCGTGGGCTGGATTTGCCTGTTGGTGGTAGGAATCGTCCACACAGGAATCACCTACTGCATGTATTTTTCTTCTTTGAAGGAACTGAAAGGACAGGAGGTTTCCATCTTAAGTTATTTAGATCCTTTGGTGGCAGTACTGGTATCTGTTGGAATTTTGGGAGAGCAGATGAGCCTGATGCAGCTGCTAGGAGGCGTGCTAATCCTTGGATTTACGCTATGGAATGAACTTGGCAATCAATCGACTTGATGTATTTTAATGTGCGAAAATAAAATTGGTCAAAAAAATTGACAAAAAATAATTAAATCAGGTCATTGACAAGTCAACTTTCTTGATGTATTATAAACGAAAATTGCTTTAGGAGGATAAAGGATTAACGTGAAAAAGTTTGTTAGTGTTATTTTGACAGTGGTTCTCGCAATCGGATGTCTCACAGGTTGCGGAAACTCAAATGCAGGTGGAGATGTATTTAAGATTGGTGCTACAGGACCACTTACAGGTGGTGCAGCAGCATATGGTGATGCCGTTAACAAGGGTGCACAGATTGCAGTTGAAGAAATCAACGCAGCTGGCGGTATCGCAGGAGTTAAAATTGAATTTAGAATGGAAGATGATGAACATGATGCTGAAAAGGCAGTGAATGGTTACAACATCTTGAAGGACTGGGGCATGCAGATGTTTATGGGTACTGTAACTTCTGCTCCATGTATCGCAGTAGAAGCTGAAGCTTCCAACGACAACATGTTCCTGATTACACCATCAGGTACAGCAGTAGATTGTATCAGCGGCGCAAATGCATTCCGTCTTTGCTTCTCTGACCCAGCACAGGGTACCAAATCTGCTGAGTACATCGGCCAGAACAAATTGGCAACAAAGGTAGCTATCATTTACGATAGTTCCGATCCATATTCTGCAGGTATCTGCGAAAGCTTTAAGGTTGAAGCAGTTAACCAGGGTATCGAAGTAGTATCTAGTGAAGCTTTCACATCAGACAGCAACAAGGATTTCAAGGTTCAGCTTCAGAAAGCAAAAGATAGCGGCGCTGATTTGTTGTTCCTTCCTATCTATTACACAGAGGCTTCTTTGATCCTTCAGCAGGCAAAAGATATGGGCTTTGCTCCAAAGATCTTTGGTTGTGACGGCCTTGATGGACTTCTTGGTGTTGAAAACTTTGATGTTTCTTTGGCAGAAGGTGTAATGCTTCTTACACCATTCGCAGCAGACGAGCAGAACGCAGCAACTCAGGATTTCGTTGCTAAATATGCAGAGAAGTACAACGGTGAAGTTCCAATTCAGTTCGCAGCAGATGCTTACGATGCTATCTATGCAATCAAGGCTGCAGCAGAAAAAGCTGGTGCTAAATCTACCATGTCTGCTTCTGAAATTTGCGATTTGTTGAAAGTGGCTATGACAGAAATTAACCTTAAGGGTCTTACAGGTGACATCACATGGGATGCATCTGGTGAACCTAACAAAGAGCCTAAGGCTGTTGTAATCGAAAACGGCGCTTACAAGTCTATGCAGTAATGCAGTTAAAAGGATACCCTTGTGAGGGTATCCTTTTTTATTGGGTAGGGAGAATGAGACAGGCTAAGCTCGCGAGAGTGCTCGCTCGCTTTGTGGCTTCGCCACATAGCCCAGTGACTTAATATGCTCTTACGTGAGTAGACTCCCGCCGAGCAATTAAGTCGCTGTTCTGCCTGTCTCGTGCAAAAAACTTGATTTATTTTAATATTTTTATGCATATTATATCTTGCTAACCATGATACAGTAATGCTATAATACGTTAATACATTAAATTTTTAAAATTATAAAGGTGATTGGTATGAGTTTCGTAGCGTTTTTAATTAATGGCATAAGTTTGGGAAGTGTATATGCAATCATAGCACTGGGCTACACCATGGTATATGGTATAGCAAAGATGCTGAACTTCGCTCATGGTGATGTCATCATGATCGGTGCATATACCGTACTTACAGTGTTGACTGGCTTGGGAGTAAATCCAGCCCTTGCTGTAATCATAGGTATGGCGGTCTGTACCTGCCTCGGTATGATTATTGAAAAGGTTGCGTACAAGCCACTTCGTGGTGCGTCTTCTTCCTTGGCAGTACTTATTACAGCCATTGGTGTGAGCTACTTTTTACAAAATACAGCACTGTTGGTATTTGGTGCAGACACCAAATCCTTTATCAACGTAATCGGTGTTCCATCCCTGTCCTTGGCAGGCGGAGAACTTACTATCACAGGTACCACCATGGTAACCATTGCAGTTTGTATCGTGATTATGATGAGCTTGATGTTCTTTGTAAACAAGACCAAGCCTGGTCGTGCCATGAAGGCAGTTTCAGAGGACCGTGGAGCAGCACAGCTGATGGGTGTCAATGTCAATGCGACGATATCGCTCACATTTGCCATTGGTTCAGGATTGGCTGCAGTTGCAGGCGTACTTCTTTGCAGTGCATATCCTAGTTTGACACCTTACACAGGTGCTATGCCGGGTATCAAAGCTTTCGTAGCAGCGGTATTCGGTGGTATCGGTTCCATCCCGGGAGCCATGATTGGTGGTATCTTGCTGGGCGTAATCGAAACCATGGGCAAGGCTTACATTTCTTCTCAGGTTGCAGATGCAATTGTATTTGCAGTGTTGATTATCGTATTGCTAGTCAAACCTACCGGATTATTCGGAAAGAATATTCAGGAGAAGGTATAACAATGTTATTTTGAAACATTAATTTCTAGGAGAAAGCGTAAGGGATATTTTATGAAAAAGGATTTGTTTAAGAATATGAGCAAAACCACAAAGAACAATGCTATTACATATTCCATTGTGGTTGCCGTTTACTTAATTGTTCAATTGTTTGTAATGACTGGAAGTATTTCCAGTTTGATGAAGGGACTTTTGGTTCCTTTGTGTGTATATGTGATTGCAGCCATTTCCCTGAACCTGGTAGTAGGTATTTCGGGAGAATTGAGCCTTGGACACGCAGGATTTATGTGTGTAGGCGCTTATTCCAGTTCCTTCTTTTCTGTGCTGGTGGGGGATGCCATGCCAGAGGGAATTCGTTTTGCGTTTGCTATCCTGGTTGGTGCTTTGGTTGCTGCAGTATTTGGAATCTTGATTGGTATTCCGGTACTGAAGCTTCGCGGTGACTATCTGGCAATTGTAACTTTGGCTTTTGGTGAGATTATCAAAAACCTGATGAACGTTGTCTATGTAGGACGCGATAGCAAGGGTCTTCATTTTTCTGTGACAGATACCGCAGGTCTGAATATGGAAGCGGACGGACAGGTTATCGTCAAAGGCGCCCTTGGTATTACAGGTACTCCAAAGGACTCCAACTTTACTGTGGGCGTGATTCTGATTTTGATTGCACTGTTTGTCATTTTGAATCTGATTAATTCTAGAAGTGGTCGTGCAATCATGGCCATTCGTGACAACCGAATCGCAGCAGAGTCTGTTGGTATCAATATCACCAAATACAAGCTGATGGCTTTTTCCATTTCAGCAGCCCTTGCAGGCGTGGCAGGTGTGCTGTATGCCCACAACTTGGCGACATTGACAGTCAAGAAATTTGATTACAACACCTCTATTTTGATTTTGGTATTTGTAGTTTTGGGAGGAATCGGAAACATCAGAGGTTCTATGATTGCGGCTGTTCTTTTGACTGTTTTGCCAGAACTGCTTCGTGGACTTTCCGATTACCGTATGCTGATTTATGCGATCGTGCTGATTGCTATGATGCTCTTTAACTGGGCACCAGTAGCCATTAACTGGAGAGCAAAGCTGAAAGAGAAATTTCAGAACAAAAATAAAAGCGTGAAGGAGGCAGAATAATTATGGCTATGCTTGAAGTAAAAAATCTGTCTATCTCCTTTGGTGGTCTTCGCGCGGTTGACAGTTTTGATTTGACCATTGAAAAAGGTATGCTTTATGGACTGATTGGCCCTAACGGAGCAGGCAAGACGACTGTTTTCAACCTGCTTACAGGAGTGTACAAACCAAGCGAAGGTATTGTTCGTTTGGATGGCGTGGACATCACAGGGAAGTCCATCGTGGATATTAACAAAGCGGGTATTGCCCGTACCTTCCAGAACATTCGTCTTTTTAAAGAACTGTCTGTGCTGGACAATGTAAAGGCTGGACTTCACAATCAAAGCACTTACTCTACCTTGGAAGGCATCTTCAGATTGCCTAAGTACTACAAGGTAGAAAAAGAGATGAATGACCAGGCTATGGAAATCTTGAAAGTATTTGATTTGGATAGCGAGGCGCAGACCTTGGCAAGCAATCTTCCTTACGGCAAACAGCGTAAACTTGAGATTGCCAGAGCCATTGCTACCAATCCAAAGCTTTTGTTGTTGGATGAGCCTGCAGCGGGCATGAATCCAAATGAAACTGGCGAGTTGATGGATACCATCCGTTTTGTCAGAGAAAAATACGATACCACTATTCTTTTGATTGAACATGATATGAAGCTGGTAAGTGGTATCTGTGAGGAGCTTACCGTGCTCAACTTTGGGCGTGTGCTGACACAGGGCAAGACCGAAGATGTACTGAATGATCCAGCAGTAATCACTGCATATTTGGGCGAATAGGAGGAACGATAAAGTGGCAATGTTGGAAGTTAAAGAATTACAAGTGTATTATGGTGTAATTCAGGCATTGAAGGACGTTTCTTTCGAGGTAAACCAGGGAGAGGTAATTGCCCTGATTGGCGCCAATGGAGCGGGCAAGACTACTACACTTCACACAGTGACAGGCCTACTCCCTGCAAAGCATGGTTCTATCATTTTTGAGGGCGTGGACATCACCAAGATGCCAGCTCACAAAATCGTGCAGATGGGTATTGCCCATGTGCCAGAAGGCCGTAGGGTATTTGCAGATTTGAGCGTATATGAAAACCTGATTATGGGTGCATATACTCGTAAAGACAAAAAAGAGATTGCAAAGAATTTGGAGAACGTTTATGCCCGTTTCCCAAGACTGAAGGAGCGTAGAACTCAGAGAGCGGGAACCCTTTCCGGTGGTGAACAGCAGATGCTTGCTATGGGTCGTGCTCTGATGTCCAATCCTAAGATGATTGTAATGGATGAGCCATCCATGGGACTTTCCCCAATCTTTGTAAATGAGATTTTTGATATTATTCAGAAGGTTAGTGCAAGTGGCACAACCGTTTTGTTGGTAGAGCAGAACGCCAAGAAAGCACTTTCCATCGCAGACAGAGCGTATGTGCTGGAAACGGGTAAAGTGGTGCTTTCTGGAGATGCGAAGGAACTTCTGAACGATGATTCCATTAAGAAGGCATATCTGGGTGAGTAAGGGACAGTGGTTTGTGAATGCATGCAAGTCGGTGCCAATTGATGGCGTAGGCTGGCGAGTGTAAGCAAGAGAGATTTGCACAGACAGGCGATATGCGTTAAAATGAAAGCATGACAATGATTGAATCGGAGGTAGATGTTGTGGACAATATCGTAATTACGATTGCTAGACAGTATGGTAGCGGTGGGAAGACCGTAGGACAAATGCTTGCGAAGGAACTTGGGATTCCTTTTTATAGCAGAGATATTCTGCGTTTGGCTTCAGAGGACAGCGGAATCAGCGAGGGCCTTTTTGGGGAAGCAGATGAAAAACTGAAAAACAATCCACTTCTTAGACTGACCAAGAATGTCTATGATGGCGATTTGATTCCACCAGAGTCCGGCGAGTTTGTATCCGACAAGAACCTGTTCAACTACCAGGCCAAGATCATCAAACAGCTGGCAGAGACTCAGTCCTGTGTCATCGTAGGTAGATGCGCAGACTATGTGCTGAAGGATTATCCAAATGTGATGAGCGTGTTTGTCCATGCGGATGAGCAGTTTTGCTTTGAGAGAGCCATGGAGCGCAATAGCATGTCTCCAAAGGAGATGAAGAAATTCATCGCCAAAGTAGATAAATACCGTGGCGATTATTACAGATACTACACAGGTCAGAACTGGACCGATGCAAGAAACTACGACTTGTGTCTGGATTGTGGCAAGCTTGGCTTTGAGAAATGTATGGAAGAGATTCTGGCATATCGCAAGGTGAGATTTGGAGTGTAAAAGAAATAAAATGATAAAGTAAAAACACCAGCCTCATGGCTGGTGTTTTTGTCTGTTGATACTTTATTTTTCTAATCCGAATTTTGCATAAACGATGGTGTTTTCATCCACTTTTTCACCTTTGTACTCCGTGCCTGGCTGGTAATCTTTGGTGGTGTACCAACCAAGGAAGCTTAGGTGCTTCAAGACTGGGTCAGCTGGAAGGGTAGTGCCTGTGTGATAGGTAGCACCATTTACTTTGTAAAGTACGGTGGCTGAGCTTCCCACAGTGGAAACTTCATAAGTTGTCACAGAACCGTTGCAGGAAAGGAAGGACATATCGGTAAGCTGTGAGAACTGTGTAACGCCATAGCCTTTGATTACTTTGGCAATGTTCTCGGTACTAAAGTAGGCTACTTTTTTGCCATTTACGGTTTCTTCTTTATCAGGGTCGATTGGCATCCACCACTGACTTAGGGAAGCACTGTTAAGTACCATTTTGACGTTTCCTTTTCCTTCATAGACAACTGCTACAGATTGGCCTTCGTAGAAGTAGGAATCCTGTGCTGGTGTAGTGATGTATGTGGAGTCCCATTCTTTTTGGCTAGTGTGTCCATCTGGATAGGAGAAAATGATGTCTCCACCAACGATAGAATCGGATGGAGCATCATTGGTGTCGGAATTGCCAACAGCTGAGCCCCAAGTGATACTAGATTTGACCTTCATCATGGCATTTACAAAATCAGGGTCTGCCAGTTCGCCAGTGCGTCTATTGAAGTAGCAGTGATTTTCGCTGCCACCTGTGCCTGGAGCACCGTTGTCCCAAAGCACAATTGGAACGCCGTGCTCTGCGGCCTTGGTCGCCATATAGGTAACCCAATTTACACGAGCCTGATTGTTGGTCTTGCCAGTGGCACTTGTTTCGCCGATGACCACAGGAATGCCATGGTCGAGGAACTCGGTCTTGATGGTCTCAAAAACAGTATCGATAGAACTGGTATCGGATGGATTGTTTAGGTCAAAGTTTTGCTGCTCTGCACTTAAGCAGAAGGAGTAAGGAGAATAGGAGTGAGTGGAAATAATCAAGTTGTTCACTGTTTCTCCATTGTAGGTAGGCAAGGAGATGGTTCTCAGCACAGAGGCAGAGTTGGAAGCTGCATAGCCTGGAATCATGAGACAGCGCTCATGGTTGTAGCCTTTGCCACTTGAGCGAACGGCATTTGCAAATACCTGGTTAAAGTAATTGACAGTATCATAAGCTTCCTGGTTGCCAGACCATTCAAGGTTTGTACCCGCAAGACGAGGCTCATTCATGCCTTCAAAAATCAGGTGTTGATCATAGTCTGCAAAGTAATCTGCAATCTGTGCCCAAAGTGCACCAATCTCTTTGGCGATTTCGTCTTGGTTGGTCACTAATTTGGAAGTGTTGATCCATTCTTCGTGATGCAGATTCAGGATAATGTATACGTCATGTTTGTAGCAGTAATCCACCACTTCTTTGACTCTGGCAAGGTATGCAGGGTCGATGGTGTATTTACCATCGGTGGATACGAAGGAGTACCAAGTGGTAGGGATGCGGATGGTGGTAAAGCCAGCGGCAACTACACCGTCCACTAGCTTTTGTGAGATCACAGGGTTGCCCCATGCCTGTTCGTGCTTCAGCACATCGGATACGCGGCCGCTGGTAGCGTCTAGGGAGTTTCCTATGTTAAAACCAAAGCCCATGTTTGCTACGATTTCAGAGGCGGTCTTGCCAGTGAGGGCATCGGGGTCTGTTGTAGGAGCAGTGGGAGCGGTGGTTTCGTCTTCTTTAGGGTTAGTGTCAGTACTGGTGGTGTCGCCTGCGGATGAAGTTTCGTCCTTTGCAGGGGCGCTGGATTCTGGAGTCTCGTCTTTTGCAGGATTGTTTGCTCCGGGAGTTTCATCCTTGGCAGGTTCACTGGGCTGGGCCTGGTCTGACTCTGCAGGTGCAGAAGGCTCAGACTCCGCAGGAGTACTGGACGGCTCCTGACTACTTTCCTGTGAAGGGGTAGCGGAAGGAGTGCTGTCAGAATTTCCGCAAGCCGTAAATGTAGAAATAAGTAAAACAGATGTTAGTAATAAACATAGTATTTTTCGGATTTTCATAATAAGTTCCTTTCATCAGTTGTAAACTTGTTACATGGGTAATTTTAACATTTTAGTCAAAACGATTCAATATGGAAGGGAACAGCACCCAAAAACGAGTAAAATCGATTTCGAGATTGAAGTAGGGCAGTAGCATATGTTATGCTAAGAAAAAATATAACTAGAAAGGTTCAAAGAGTGTTTTTTGAAGAATAATAAGGCGATTGTGCAGTAGCGATGGCTATTGCAAATAAAAAGGACTGTAATAGCCATTGCATCCTAAGTTACATTTAGGAGGACGCATATGAGCTATGTAAATGCAGATAACGTTTTGCCACAAAGTCTGATAAAGGAGATTCAGAAGTATGTGGATGGAGGGCTACTTTATATTCCGAGAAAGGATGCAAAATCTTTTTCCTGGGGTGAGAAAAGTGGCGCCAAGGACAAGCTGGCGAAACGAAATCAAGAGATAGTACGCCGCTACTACTTGGGTGAGACTATTTCTCAATTAAGTGAGGTGTTTTTTCTCTCGGAAAAAAGAGTCCGAGGAATAATACACGAATATGAATCCTCTCAGAAAAAGGAAGATGGAGGATTCAAAGATGAATAGAGAAAACAAGCGAAAACAGTACGAAAAAGGATATTACAAAACCCATCCATGTAATGAGACTTTCACATGTAAGAATTGCGGAAGGTTGGTGGTACCAGCTGGTGCAGGTAGCGATCACAGGAATCATTGCCCAAACTGTCTTTACAGTTTGCATGTGGATATCGAGCCAGGGGACCGCGAATCGGATTGCGGAGGACACATGGAGCCAGTTTCGGTATGGGTTAGAAACAAAGGCGAATGGGCTATCATTCACAGATGCAAGATGTGTGGCTCGTTTAGTTCCAATCGAGTGGCAGCAGATGATAACCCAATGAAACTGATGTCTATCGCTATGAGGCCCATCGGACAACCGCCTTTCCCTGTGGAGAGGATTGAGGAGATGACTCGCATGATGGGCGGCGAAGGAAGCCTTGGGTAGTAAAAAGGAACCAAGATAAGGGGAATAACCCCTAATCTTGGTTTTTTTGGTTTGAGAACCAATAAAACCACCTGCTATGCAGGTGTGTTCCCAGATGGCTTTAGCTTCAAGAAAAAACCTCCTGTAGTATAATGAGTGCAGGTTCGCCAACCGCACGAGATTATACAAAGGAGGTTATCCAAA
>JAFTKW010000011.1 GCA_017453065.1 Lachnospiraceae bacterium
CCATTTTGGATAACCTCCTTTGTATAATCTCGTGCGGTTGGCGAACCTGCACTCATTATACTACAGGAGGTTTTTTCTTGAAGCTAAAGCCATCTGGGAACACACCTGCATAGCAGGTGGTTTTATTGGTTCTCAAACCAACAAAAAAAGCCGAAGAGATGTGTCTCTTCGACTTTTGGTTTATTTTATAATGCATTTTAGTAAATTGCCAATAAATAACTAGCCTTTGCAGGCACCACAACCTTTAGCCCCTCATCTGTCTTGCTCCAGGACACTTCGTTTCCTAAAAGTTCCTTTACCCGCTCTCCTTCAAAACCATATTGGTGCGTTGGCAATATAATCTCCGCTTCCTCTTTTTCCATGGAGCAGATGGTAATCAGCATTTCTTGGTCTGTAAATCTTGCAAAAGAAACCACATTCTCTTCAGCATACAAAATTTGGAAACCACCATCTATCAAGGCTTCCGATGAAGTCTTTAGTTTGCAAAGAGTCTGATAATAGGTAAATCGCTCTCTCGCCTCTAACTTACTTTCCCAGTTCCAATCCATAGGATAGCGCGCAAACTCTACAGCATCTATTTTGCCATCCAGCGCAACCTCATCTCCATAGTAGACATTGGTCGTTCCAGGAAGTGTGAACATCATCAAAACTGCCGCTTTAATTCCCGCCTCGTCAATTTGAGGATTGTTGTGTAGTCTAGGCACATCATGACTATCTAGCAAGTTAAACATCTGATACGCCACCGCCCCGGGCATCTTTCCAAGAAACTGGCAGATTCGCTCTGCCAATTGACTTGCAGACATATGGCTGTCAAAGCTTCTCATGGCTGGCCATCTGCCCTGTACCAAATCTGGTTCACCCACAAACTGTCTTACTGGTCTTCCACATCCAAAATAGTTCATAGTGGAATCCCATCTATCTCCCTGCAAATCCTCTGAACAATCTACCCAGTCTTCTGCAAGCAAAAAGACATCCTCTTTTTCATCCTTTAAATAAGTTCTAATTTCTCGAAGCACTTCCTCATGGACATCAATATCATCATTTCTAGCCAAGCAGTCTGCCACATCAAAGCGCCAGCCATCTATTTCAAATGGTGCCTTTAGCCATTTCTTTAAGACGCTATCTTCCTTACGGTAAATCACATCTCGAAGTTTTTGGGAACCATAGTTTAACTTTGGCATGGTTGGGACACCAGCCCATTTGTCGTAGGACCCATCCTCGCGAATAAAGTAGTAATCTCTCTCCTCGCTGTCAGGATTGTGATATGCTCCCAAGGACACATCATAAAAATCTCCACTTTTGTTAAACCACTTAGCATCGGAGCTAGTGTGGTTGATAGAGATATCCAGCATGAGACGCATTCCACGTTTGTGCATTTCTTCTGTCAGTTTAGAAAGCGCCTCATCGCCACCCAAATGTGGATCCACCGCGGTATAGTCCAAACTGTCATAGCGGTGGGCGGATGGACTATAGAAAATAGGATTCAGATAAATCGCATTGACACCTAACCGCTGCAAGTAATCCAATTTTTGGATCACACCTTCCAGATCGCCACCGTAAAAATCTACATTTCTGCCTTCTTCATATGGTAGCGCTGGGCTTCCCCATGGCAAGGCCTTTACCGCTACTCCCTGATAGACAAACTCGCCTTCTTTTACGCTAAGTGCATCATTTCCATTGCAAAAACGCTCTGGGTATATCTGATAAAAAACAGAACCTTTTACCCACTGCGCAGGCTTAAAGTCTGCTAATAACACAAAGTCTCTTGTTTCATCTGGGAAATAATCTGTCAGACGATACTGCGAGTAATAATGTGGCTTACCATCTATAAAAATCAAAAAGTGGTAATGGAACCTTTTTTCCTTCATGGTGATTTCTGTTTCAAATCGCAACACCTTGCCTTTTGAAACTAGGTCCATTTGACGGAACTGCTCCATTCCGAATTCTCTAAAACGAATAAATACCTTGTCTGGGTTTGCATCCCCACTCATTTGCAGAGCAATAGTTACTGTTTCTCCCTTTTTTGGATATGGATTGCTTACAAAATATTTCGTAGTATCACTGTAAATACCATACAACCAATTTTTCATAATCCTCTACCTCTTTTCAGTTTTTATTGCCCTAAACTTTCACGCCCCACAACTATGAAAGCAAATCACTGAGTAATCCAAACTGCTCAAGAGTAAGCGCCTCGCCTCGAATCTGTGCGGACACACCCATTTTGTCCAACGCTTCAAGCACCTGCTCTTTGGTCAATTGTAAATTTGGTGCATTGGTCAGCCCGTTGACCAATGTTTTCCTGCGCTGATTAAAAGATGCCCTAACCAAATCAAACATAAATCGCTCACTCTTTACCTGCACTGGTGGCTCTTCGTGTCTAGTCAATTTGATTACTGCACTTCCCACATTTGGTCTAGGGATAAAACAGTTTGGTGGCACATTCGCCACTATCTGAGGCTTGGCATAAAACTGCACCGCCAAGGAAAGTGCTCCATAGTCTTTTGTACCTGGCCCTACCTGCATACGATCCGCCACTTCCTTTTGCACCATGATGGTAATGCTTTTAAGCGGCACATGGCTCTCAAACAAGCCCATGATAATCGGTGTAGTAATATAGTAAGGCAGATTCGCTACCACCTTAATAGGCTTGCCATCGTTTTTCTCCTGAACCAGTTTCGCAATATCTACCTTTAAAATATCATCATTGATGATGGTTACATTGTCATAGGCCGACAAGGTGTCCTGCAAAATTGGAATCAAATTCTTGTCAATCTCAACCGCCACCACTTCTCTGGCACTTTCTGCTAAATACTGTGTCATGGTTCCAATACCAGGTCCGATCTCCAATACACAGTCTTCCTTGGTAATCTCTGCGGAAGAAATAATCTTGTCCAGCACATTGGTATCAATCAAAAAGTTCTGTCCAAAACGCTTCTGAAAATTAAAATTGTATTTCTGTAATACCGCTATGGTATTTTGTGGAATTCCTAAATTTGCCATTCTTTTCTCCCTGAAGAAGTCCTTTCCTATTCGTTCTTTGGTAGTGTCCAATCCTCTATTTCACATCTTCGCTTAGATAGTCTCTCACCGCAAAAAGATTCTCAAAAACGCCTGTGCACAGGCCCTTTATCTCCTCTGTTGGTGCAATCATATCTGGCACCATTAGTGCCTTCATCCCTGCACCATGAGCCGCCCTGATTCCATTGGGGGAATCCTCTATGGCATAAGCTTCCTCTGGCTTTACTCCCATCTCCTTGCATGCCAGCAAATATATCTCTGGATTAGGCTTACTATGCTCTACCATGTCTCCACCGACTACAATCTGAAAGTAATCCAGTATCCCTGCATCCTGAAGCTGCTCAAGCACCCGTCCCTTTCTGGTGGAAGAGGCTAGCCCAATTCGATAATTGTTCCTCTGCAAATAATCCAACAGTTCACGCACGCCCTTCATCATAGGCAGGCCGTCCCTTGCTATACTCTCCTTGGCCAAAACCACTGCCCGATTCCACACATCATCATAGGGATACTCTGGTCCCATTAGTTCCATAAAGAGCGCTCTGGTATCTGCCGCATTTCTTCCAATAGCGCCTAGCACTGCCTCTTTAATATCGTCATATCCATATTCTTTGGCGGCTTCCATCCAGCCCTTGGCATAAATGCTCTCGGTATCAAAAATAACACCGTCCATATCAAAAATGACCGTACCTTTGGTCTCCTGCGTCAAATTCATCATCAGCTGCGTTCCCGTAAACATTTCCACCCCCTGCACAAACATCATCCGCCGGTGCAAAAAGGGTTGCAAATGCTCCTTTACTTTTTTCACATTTCCCACACAGTAGTTTCCATCGGTCACCACTATAATAAGCTTGCTTCTAGCATAAAACAGTTTTAACTGTCTCGTCAATTCCTGCAACGACTTAGGGCCCGTGACCACAAGGTCGCGAGCCACTTTTGTTAATCCTAGCATATCGGTGGTCTGCTCTACCAATCTAAAATAATCCTGAAACACGCTGCCCATCTGCACATAAGCCATAGGCGCAAGCTCTTTGACAATCAGACTATCGTCAATCCATTTGATTACATTAAGACGTACGTTTCGAAAAACTTCGCTGTGTTTTTTCAGTGTAGATACAATTTCTCCTGCGATTTCAGTCAGTTCCTGCTGCGGAATGTGATAATCGCACACCAATGCCATCTCCAAGATCCCGCCTGCATATCCACCAGGCGCATGGAGAATTCTTTCCACCATATTTTTCAATTGCTTTTGCTGTACTATATTCATGGTCTGCTACTTTCTGTACTGGAACTCCTCAATAAAGTGAATCACATTGTAAAGAACCAGCATATCATACTCATCTTCTGGCGCATAGTTTTCCGTTGCCAAATCAATCAATTGATACAGACTCATATTACAATACCTAAGGTCTATGATGCAAATAGTTTCATAGTGCTCTGTCAGGAAAGGAACTAAGCAGTTTGCATAGGAATCCTTAATCACAAACAGTGTCTTTCCATTACTCAATCCAGTCTCTATCTGTACAAAACCATGGTTGTCATCCAAAAAATAGCCGTATTTGTTCTTGGTATCTAAATACTTTTCTTCATAAATACTGTCTTTCGCAGATGGAGTCATGTCGTAGTAGACCTGATAAGTTCTATCCTCTGGAAGTTTGTATCCTTCCATCACATCAGGGTTTAAATCCAAATTGGTCTTGGAATGAAGTGTTCCCAAAAACTCTTCCGAAAGCACTTCCTTGGTCTGCTGGTCAAATGACACTGGTGTCACTCCTATTTCCTCAGCCCACTCAAGGTATGCAAGGTACGCCCCCTGGGTTGTCCAATGGTGATCTGTCAGGTAATAGATATATTCTTCTTTGTGCTGCTCCAAGGTATCCCACAAATCAATGATATGTTCCTGCCCTACTGCTTCTGCCACTTGCTCAAGAAACGGCTTCTGATCAAAATACTGAGCATGGTTTGGAAGTCTGTGGGTTTGTATATTATCTGCCGTTGGAGCTAACATCACATGGAAATTATTGAAACTTCCTTGTTCTTCATAGTGTTGCATTAGTTCTGACAGAAGTGTCACCTTTTCTTGTGCTTTCTGCACATCGATATCAGAAGGCAAATGTTTCTCTATAAGCCCTCCATCCTTGGTCAGATAGACTCCACCTACATCTTTTTTCCCTAACGCTATATCTGACGCTGTTTTCAGAGCAATCCACTGATCTCTGAATACAAATTGATCTGTAACATAGGTTTCAAAATCAGAAGTGTATTCTCCTTCAAACAGTTCTTTAAAACTAAACTCTGGTGCAGAGGCAAGAATTCGATTTTCGGTTTGGGAGAACTTTCTATCCTGCGTGATGAAATCAGCAACAGTAAGTCCAAATACCACTGTCACACCCATCACAATTGTAATTAGTTGCGCTATTCGTTTCTTCATCTGACACCTCCTAAAATCTAAAATACAAGAATGGATTGTAGGAAGATTCTACAATGTAGCCAATAGAAACAATTAATATCGCTGCCAAAGCAAGGTTTTCTATAACAGAAACCACAATGCTCTCTCTGTGTTTGGCTGTTATCCACAACCAGCCTTTTTTAAGCAGAGGGGTTGCACCCACAACCAAGATGACCAGCAAAATCCACTGATTGGATAACAGATAAAGTGTAGCCCCACTTAGCAGCCCTGCGCTTCCCATACCAAACATGGTCTCAAAATACGAAGTAAGTTGTGTCATATCTGATATTTCAAAGAATACCCAGCCAAGCAGTACAACCAACATGGTATATACCCAGCCAAGCGCTGGCAATTTCTGAAGCACTTTTCCGAGAAACGCTTTTTCCAGAATCAAGAATAACGCAAACCACAGCCCCCACAAAAGAAAGTTCCAGCCCGCTCCATGCCATATTCCAGTCAGCATCCAAACAATCAAGATATTCAAAAGCTGTCTCTTGATGCCTTTACGGTTTCCGCCAAGTGGAATATACACATAATCTCTGAACCAACTTCCGAGCGTCATGTGCCATCTACGCCAAAACTCTGTTATGCTTCTAGATATATATGGATAGTTAAAGTTTTCCGGAAATACAAAGCCAAAAATGGAACCCAATCCGATCGCCATATCGGAATAGCCAGAAAAGTCAAAGTAAATCTGGAACGCATAGGCTATGATACCTAGCCATGCCATCACCATAGTTCTTTCTTCACTGGCCATACCAATCACTTCGGTCCAAATGAGGCCTGCGCTGTTTGCCAGGAGCACTTTTTTGCCTAGTCCAAGAATAAATCTGCGGATGCCATAAGCCGTCCCTTGAGGGGTCGTCCTTCGATTGGTCAGTGCTTTGTCCACCTGATTGTACTGTACAATAGGTCCTGCTATCAGCTGAGGGAACATAGTTACAAACACGCCGAAATCCAACATACTCTTCTGAGCTTTGGCATCGCCTCGATACACATCAATCGAATAAGACATCGTCTGGAAAGTATAAAAAGAAATGCCAATTGGCAACGGAAGGATGAGAAGTGGCACAGAAGCACCTGTTACATTGTTAAACACTCCAATTGCAAAATCAGCATACTTAAAGAAACCTAGCAGTGCTAGATTCACAACGATGGAAGAAACCAAGTACCCCTTTGCACTTTTTCCTTCCTCTTTTCTTTTTTCAATCCTACGCCCATGCCAAAAATCAGAAAATGTGGAGAACAACATCAATACCACATAAACTGGTTCTCCCCATGCATAGAAAATGAGGCTCCCAAAAAAGAGAACCCAGTTCTTTACTTTTTGGGGAGCCACAAAATAGCATAGTAGGAAAATTGGTAAAAACCGAAACATGAATAGTACGCTACTAAAAATCATATCTTTTTCCTTACCATATAAATCATTTTAGCGTTTACGAGTTACTTTTTTACTCTTGTTCTTGTCAGATTACTGTTCTGCAACAGCTTTGATTGCATCGTAAGCTGTCTGGTTGTCCGCCTGGCATTTTTCAATAACAGCCTCTTCGCTAATCTCCTGCTCCGCCATTGTATCTGCGCCAAGCTGGATAAAGCATACGAAGTTACCGATTACATCTACTCTGGATGCCTGAATCTTGCCAAGGTTGGAAGGATACTGGAATGTATCGTTAACCAATACATCGCGGTATGCGTTCAACGCTGCTTCTACTGCTTCTACCTGACCTTCTTTGGCCTGAACAATAATCAAAGTGTCAACATTTGCGCTAATCATTGGCATATCAGCCACATATGCGTCGTACATATCAGGAGTCACCCCATATGTTGTCTCAAGGAAATCTGCTGGAATTTCCATGTTTGGCCAGAAGTTTTCGCCCAGAGCTGCAATTACTGCATCCTTAAGATCCTGTGGAGTTACGCCTTCAGCCACTTCGCCGCCATCTGCTTCTGTACTCTCTTCTACTTCTGAGCTCTCCTCTTTTGAGCTTTCCTCTACGCTAGACTCCACTACACTTGTACTAGGTTCTGTAGAGCCATTGTTCTTGTCCTTCTTTCCGCCACATGCCACTACAGAAAGTGTCATTGCAGCAAGTAATAATGTTACAACTAATTTCTTCATAATCAATCTCCTCTTAATAAAACAAAAAACAAATAGTTCACAGATGCTCTTCCTCATCTGCACGGTCAGTATAGCATAGCCTAGTACTTTTGTCACGTCAACTAATTATTAAGAAAGTATAACCCAATCTTAAGAGTTGTAAACAAATTAGTTTTTGTGTTAAAATGTCTTAGTTACTGCGCCTACCAGCGCATCATGCACATAGGAGTTTGAAAAATGAGTATTTTAAACGTTGAAAATTTGACACATGGTTTTGGTGACAGAGCTATCTTCGAGGATGTATCCTTTCGCCTTCTAAAAGGGGAACACATTGGTCTAATCGGTGCCAACGGCGAAGGTAAGTCTACCTTTATGAATATCATCACTGGCAAGCTCATGCCTGATGAAGGCAAAATCGAATGGTCCAAGAATGTACGCGTTGGCTACTTAGACCAGCATACTGTACTAGAAAAAGGCATGACCATCCGCGATGTTTTGGCCTCCGCCTTCCAATTTTTGTTTGAAATGGAACAGCGCATGAATGAAATCTGCGACAAGATGGGCGAAGCTGATGAACAGCAACTAGAAGAATATATGGAAGAGTTGGGAACCATTCAAGATCTTCTCACCATGCATGATTTCTATATGATAGATTCCAAAGTAGAGGAAGTAGGTAAGGCCTTGGGGCTTGCAGACATTGGTCTAGACCGTGATGTAACTGAACTAAGCGGTGGCCAGCGTACCAAAGTTCTTTTGGCAAAACTGCTTTTGGAAAAACCAGACATCCTTCTTTTGGACGAGCCTACCAACTACCTAGATGTGGAGCATATCGAATGGCTGAAGCGCTACCTCAATGAGTACGAAAACGCCTTCATCCTTATCTCCCACGATATTCCTTTCCTAAATAGCGTAATCAATCTGATTTATCATATGGACAACCGTCAGCTTACCCGCTATGTGGGTGACTACGACAAGTTCCAGGAAGTATACGCCATGAAGCAGTCTCAGCTCGAGGCCGCCTACAACAAGCAGCAAAAAGAAATGGCCGAACTGCGAGACTTCGTAGCCCGCAACAAAGCTCGCGTAGCAACCAGAAACATGGCTATGTCACGCCAGAAAAAGTTGGACAAGATGGATGTCATTGAACTGGCTGCCGAAAGACCAAAGCCAGAGTTCAACTTCAAAGAAGCCAGAACCCCTAGCCGTTACATCTTCCAAACCAAGGATTTGGTCATCGGATATGACGAGCCTCTTTCCAAGCCGCTTAATCTTGAGATGGAGCGAGGCCAGAAAATTGTCCTGACAGGTGCCAACGGTATCGGTAAGACCACTCTGTTAAAAAGTATCTTAGGCCTGATCAAACCAATTTCCGGCGAAGTAATGCAGGGTGACTACTTGGAAATCGGTTATTTTGAACAGGAAATGAGTCAGGATATTTCCACCACCTGTATCGAAGAAATCTGGCAGGAGTTCCCAAGCTTTACTCAGTACGAAGTTCGCTCTGCACTGGCAAAATGCGGACTGACTACCAAACACATTGAAAGTTTGGTTAAGGTGCTCAGTGGTGGCGAACAGGCGAAGGTACGTCTGTGTAAACTGATTAACCGAAACACCAATATTCTTCTACTAGACGAGCCTACTAACCACTTAGATGTGGATGCCAAGGCAGAGTTAAAGAGAGCACTCCAGGCCTATAAAGGCAGCATTCTGATGGTTTGCCATGAGCCTGATTTTTACGAGGGTTTGGCTACTGACGTGTGGGATTGTACCAAATGGACTACTCGCGTGTTCTAGTCGCCACACTGCCCACTTGCCTCAATGAAAAAGGATATTTCAAAAAATAAGGGAGCAAATCCGATGATTTGCCCCCTTTTCTTATTTATTTTCTGTTTACCTGTTATGCCATACGATACAATCTCTTTGCATTGTCATAGGTAATGCGTTCCACTTCCTCTTTGGAAATTCCTTTGATTTCTGCAATTGCCTCCACTACATAAGTTAAGTTCAAAGAAGAGTTTCTTTTTCCCCTGAAAGGAACTGGTGCCAAATATGGGCAGTCTGTCTCTAACACAATTCGATCCATTGGAATTTCTTCCACCGCCTCTTTCAGTTTCTTTCCATTAGAAAAAGTAATCACTCCACCAACCCCAATATAGAAGCCCATATCCAAAAAAATCTTCGCCGTTTCCTTGGTGTAAGAAAAGCAGTGAATCACGCCGCCAATCTCCTGCGCCTTTTCTTCCTTCATAATATCTATGGTATCCTGTGCAGCATCTCTAGAATGAATGACTACTGGAAGGTGCATCTTTCTTGCCAAATTCAGTTGTCTTCGAAACCACTTCTTCTGAATCTCTCTGTCTGGCTCATCCCAGTAGTAATCCAGCCCAATTTCACCGATTGCCAGACACTTAGGATGCTTACAAGCTTCTTCAAGCCATTCAAGTCCTGCCTCTTCCAGTTGGTCTGTATCGTTTGGGTGAATACCCAAAACTCCATATACGAAATCATACTGTTTTATTAACTCCAATGTCTGCTGGTTGGACCCCATGCTAGCGCCAATATTCACTACCTTGTCTATACCTGCACCTGGCAGGCTTCGCAAAAGGTCATCTCTATCCTCATCAAACTGTCTGTCATCATAATGTGCATGTGTTTCAAAAATCATTTCCGTGTCTTCCTTTACCTGTTCAATATTCCGAGCAATTTCTTTATGATAAATTGTATATGCAATTTCTGGTTAGCACTTTCAATTATTGTACAACATGTGGTATAATATTGTAAGATGTATCTTGAAATAATTTTACCGTAAAATAGGAGGGTTCCTTATGGTTTATAATGTATTAGATTTTGGTGCTGTTGGGGATGGCACCACACTTGATACTCCTGCTATTCAGCAGGCAATTGATACTTGTTCCATGGCAGGAGGCGGCAGAGTCGTTTTGCCGGGCGGAAAAGTATACCGCTCTGGTTCTATTGAGCTCCGTTCTTTTGTCGAATTTCATCTGGAAACCGGTGCCATATTAAAAGCAAGCGATCACCTCAAAGATTTTGATCTATTTCAGCAAAATGAATCCGAGCCTGAGGCTAGTGAAATTCCTTCCTACGAAAGCTCAGAGTACAACGGTGCTCCAAGCTACTACTTTATTTATGGCAAAGACTTGGAAGACGTTTCCATCACAGGTTTTGGCAAAATAGACGGTAACGAAGAAATTTTCTACGGGGAGGTAACTCCTTGGCATATTGAAGGAGCCTTTTATCCTCGTGTTCCTCTTATATACCTAGAACATGTAAACAGCCTGACCGTGCAACATGTCACTCTGCAGCGTTCCGCATTCTGGACTCTGCACATGGTTGGTTGTAAGGATGTGCTCGTTGACGGTATCCGCATTCGCAACAACTTAAAGTTAGCCAACTGCGACGGTATCGATCCTGACCACTGTCAGAATGTACGAATCCAGGGCTGTTCTATTGAAAGCGCAGATGACTGTATCGTACTTAAAAATACAGCAAGTGCTTCAGAATATGGCCCTTGTGAAAACATCATAATCACTGGCTGTACATTGACCTCTACTAGTGCCGCTATCAAGATTGGTACAGAAAGCGAGGATGTATTCCGCAACATTTTGGTTGAGAACTGTCTTATTACCCGTTCCAACCGCGGCATCTCCCTGCAACTTAGAGATAAAGGCTCCATTGAAAATGTTTCCTTCAATCACATTTCCATCGAGACTAAGCTGTTTACCCCTAAGTATTACTGGGGTTGCGCAGAGCCAATCTCCATCACGGCAGTAAAACGCAAAAGTGATACCGATATCGGACATATCAAGGATATCCGCTTCAACAACATCCATTGCTCTGGCGAAAACGGTATTTTTATCTACGGCGATGTGGACAAAAACATCAGCGAGATTTACTTCGACAATGTTTCCGTTCACCTAACTGAGAAATCCATTTATCCTAAAAATCGCCATGATTTAAGGCCTACCTCCGGAATAAATCTCACAGAAGAAGGCCTAAATAGCATCTATATTCGCAACGCATCCTACATAGTCTTTAGAAACTTCCTTCAAAAGGTGGATCTTTCTATGCAGCACGTTATGTCTACAGCCATCAATGTGGATGCATGCGACAATTTCATTATGTAATATGGTTTAAACACAGGCTACTAATTATTCAACATTGGTAGCCTCTTTTTCAAATGGATAAGTATAGTTTCTAGAGTTGCGGTTTCCTCTTAATATTTTAAGCAGAAGCCCCAACGCCACGAACAAAATCACTGTGTCAATTGGGAGCATAATTGCGTTTTTAATCACTCTAGCTGGCAAAAGAGCCATGAAACCCTTTCCATAGAGCATGGATACCCAGAGAGTATTGAGTCCGCAGTTGATAAATACTTTTACGAGCACTTCAGGAATGAAAACACGCCACCACTTGAGAGGTTTTTTGTAAAGGAAGATTCCATAAATCACCCCTCCAAGGATAGCATCCAGAGTAAACCCGAAAAAGAATGGACCATTTGGCTTCACCATGTATTTCAGTACATCCATGATTCCACCAAAGATGCCTCCCACGATAGGACCGAACAAAAAATCTACGATTCGGTTGGGAATTCCTGAAAAACCAATTCGGATATAAGGGCCTAAGTCAATGGACGCCACCAAACTTAACACTACACCCAAGGCACCCAAAATACCCAAAGTTGCCAAGTGTCCCAAGGTAGAAAACGCATTTCCTGATTCTACCATCAGCTGTTTGAATTTCTTCATAAAAAAAGCCTCCTTTATGCAGTTATACCAGAAACTACATAAGAAGACGAAACTTAGCTTCACCTTTACTATGTAGCAGCGGGATGCGAATGCTGCACCGCAAGCGAAAGTCTATCCTTTTGCTTTTCGTCCATGTGACAACTCCCTGTTCACACAGCACTTAACGCGTAACATTCTACTCTGCAATATCTTTTGATATTTTTCTATGAACGTAAGTATACTCGTATGCCACAAAAAAGTAAAGCACTTTAACTAGAAAGGAGTTCTTATGAACACAAAACGCAACAAATTTACCTTTGGACTGGGCACCGTCGGAAGAGATATGGTTTACACCATGGTCAGCATGTATCTGATGTTCTATTTGACAGATGTATTAACGCTGAGTACCGATGTGCTTTGGTGGGTAACCAGCATTATGATGGTTGTACGAATTTTTGACGCAGTCAACGATCCTTTTATGGGCGTAATTGTTGACAACAGCCATTCCAGATTTGGACGCTTCAAGCCTTGGATTTGTATTGGCGGAATATTATCCAGTATTTTTACAGTACTATTTTTTACCGATCTCGGTTTGGAAGGGGCTCCATATATTATCTTCTTCACTATTGTATATCTATTTTGGGAGATTTCCTACACCATGCACGACATTGCCTATTGGTCTATGCTTCCAACTTTGAGTCAGGATCTGCATGAGAGAGAAAAAATTGGTTCTGTCGCTCGAATCTGTGCCAACGTGGGACTCTTTTTAGTTGTCGCTTTGATTGTTCCTATTACCACCGCACTTGGCAATATTTTTGGCAGTCTGCAGAAGGGCTACTTTGTACTGGCAATTATCCTGGTTTCCATCATGATACTCTTCTTGTGTTTCACCGTATTCGGTGTAAAAGAAACAAACCTGGCTGTAGAACAGAAAGACTCCACCTCCTTTAAGGAGCTCCTTAGTATCATATTTAAAAACGATCAGCTTATGGTAACTGCCATCGCAAATGCTCTTTTCATGATCGGTTATTCGACTACTACAAGCTTTGGTCTTTACTATTTCAAATATGTATACGGCAACGAGGATATGTATTCTATCTTTGCAGTTATACTTGGTGTATCTCAGATTGTGGCACTTTCTGTATTCCCTGCTTTTGCCTCCAAGTACCCTCGCAAGTTGCTCTATACGATTGCAACAGGACTGGTGCTCGCTGGCTATGTGATCTTCTTCTTTGCCCCAAACACCACCATGCTCTACATTGGCATTGCTGGCATCCTGCTCTTCGTAGGCCAGGCCTTCATTCAGGTGTTGATGCTTCTGTTTTTGACTGATAGCGTAGAATACGGGGAATGGAAATTAGGAAAAAGAAATGACAGCGTTACCTTCTCCCTGCAGCCTTTCATCAACAAGATGGGTGGCGCAGTTGCCAGTGGCATAGTAGGCGCAATTGTCATTGTTTCCGGTATGCAAAAGGCACAGTCTGCCGCAGATATGACGGAAGAAGGCTTACTTATTTTCAAGATGGCAATGATGGTATTCCCTCTGGTTTGTATCGTAGTGGGCTTCCTCATTTATCGTGCCAAATATATTTTAGATGAAAAAATGTTTACCAAGATCGTGGAGGAACTCAATGAGCGAAACAGCAAATAAAATGACCATGCAACACCGTTTGGGCGAGCTCTATGCTACTCCTATCGGACACGATACCTTATCAAAGGTACTAATGCAGCTTAATATCTCCGACAAACTAATTACCAAAGGGCCTCTTTCTCGTATCAAGTTAAAAACCTTGGCTGGAATCGCCAAGCCCTTTGTAGGAGAGGGTTTTTTCGATACCTTTTTGGAACTGATTAATGGCGAAACAGATACCCCTTTCATATCACGTGGTGAGATTACTCACAAGTGGTGGAAGGAAGCAGTATTTTATCAGATTTATCCTCGCAGTTTTTATGACACAGACGGCGATGGCATTGGAGATTTGCGTGGCATCATAAACAAACTAGACTATTTGAAGGATTTGGGCGTAGACGCACTTTGGCTATCCCCTATCTATGATTCTCCAAACGACGACAACGGTTACGATATCCGCAACTACCGCAAAATTATGCAGGAGTTCGGCACCATGGAGGACTTTGATGAATTACTCTCCAAGGTACATGACAAAGGCATGCGCCTGATTATGGATTTGGTCATCAACCATACCTCCGACGAACATGAATGGTTTAAGGCCGCTTTGGCAGACCCAAATTCCAAATATAGAGATTACTATTACTTTAGACCAGGTGGGGACGGGGTGACCCCTCCAAACAACTGGAACTCCTTCTTTGCAGGCCCTGCTTGGAATTACTATCCTAAGCAAGATGTATGGGCATTACATCTTTTTTCCAAAAAACAGATGGACTTAAACTGGGAAAACCCTAACGTACGGGCCGACCTAATCGAAATGATTAACTGGTGGCTGGACAAAGGTGTAGACGGTTTCCGCATGGATGTCATTAACTACATCTCCAAGAAAGAAGGACTTCCAGACGGAAACGAAACCATCGGGAAATTGATGGGCTATTACGGAATCGAGCATTATTATTATGGCCCTAAATTGCATCAGTTCTTGGCAGAAGTGCAGGCCAAGGCCTTCAAGCCCCACAATGCTTTTTCTGTAGGCGAAACTCCAGGCATCGGCATGAATATGTGCCGTTTTGTTACAGGACAGGAACGTGGTGAGCTGGACATGGTATTTTCCTTTGACCACTTAGAGACTCCAGGACACGTTCGCATGGATGATTACGCATATGATCTTAACTATTACCGCGATTACATGATTGAATGGATGACCGGCTATGGCAACAACTGCTGGATGTCTATCTTTTACAACAACCATGACAATCCTCGCATGATTAGCAAGATTACCAAGGACGCCTCACAACATCCTTCTTTAGCAAAGTTGCTGGCGACCATGCAATTCACATTGAAAGGTACTCCTTTTATCTTCCAGGGAGATGAAATGGGTCTGGCAAACTATGAATTCACCTCTATGGATCAGATTACAGACGTGGAAGCCAAAGGTTACTACGCTGAGTATTTAGAAACCATGACTCCTGAGGCTGCCTTCCAAAAGATCTTGGCCGGCACCAGAGAACACTGCCGCGTACTTCTGCCATGGAACGAAACCTATCCTTCCTATCATCAAGGACTGACCCAGGAAATTCGCGAAGATGTAGTTACTGTCTACAAACAGCTGATTTCACTAAGACATCAGGACCCCGCTCTGGTATATGGCGAATTCAATGTACTAGATAGACGCAAGGACCACTTCACTTATGAAAGGCGTTTAGGCGATACCGTGTACGTCATTGACTGTAACCTAAGCAACAAGCCACTTGGCGGATTTATTCCTGAAGAAGAACAAGCTGGTGCACAACTACTGTTTAGCACTCTTTGTGACAAAAACAATGCCAATCAGGCGCTTCTTCCTTATGAAGCACGAATCTGGAAACTATAAACGAAAAAATAGTCCGCAAAAGCGGACTATTTTTATTTCTCCAACATCAGTTTTACGATTTCTTTGTCTGTCTCTCTCATACCTATCTTGCCAATGTATCCCACACAGCTGATGGTCTCTTCCACCTCTTCTCTCAGGATACCTGTATAAGCCTCGTAGGCATGGCCTTCCATCGCCAAATGATGCGCCATCATGGCTGCATCTACACTGGAAGCAATCTTGGCTGCACAGGAAATCTTTGCACCATCACAAATAATTCCTGGAATATTTGCCAAAGTGTTGTCTATGGTGTCTCTGATTTGCTTGATACTTCCACCTTTCATATATGTGATGGCAGCGCCTGCTGCACAAGATGCAGAGACTGCACCACAAAAAGCAGAAAGCTTGCCAATAAACTCTTTTTGAAAGATCGTCAAAAGTCCTGCAAACGCCAAGGATCTGTAAAGTATCTCCTGGCGCACATTGTTTTCTCTTGCATAGACAATTACTGGCACGGAAGATGCAATTCCCTGATTGCCACTTCCTGAATTGATGATAACTGGCATGTTACATCCAGCCATACGGGCTTCAGATGCTGCCGCAGCATAAGCCTTCATACGAGTAATGGTACTGTCAGCATAGGCACTTCGAATCACTCTTCCAATCCCAAGTCCATAGTCTCCAGATATACCTTCATAGGCAATATCCATATTGCAACGAATCTGCTGTTCAAACAAATCCTTGATCTCTTTGATTTCTACTTCATCCGCAAAGGTTTTAATCTGCTCAAGGCTTAGTGCAGATCGATCCGCAGGCTTTCTATTTTCCTGCTCCACTCCGCCTTCCTCTGCCAACAGCACTTTGCCGTCTTTTGCAATGCGAACTACATTTAGATGAGAGTACTTCACTTCGACCAGAACAGATTCCTGACCCTCCCACATCTCTATTTGAAAGTGAAGTGGAATTTCAGAATCCAAAAAGTCCACTCTGCAAGCCTCCTTGGATAGCAAATCTTTGGTCTGAGCGATATGCTCCTTAGTTGCAGCCTCCAAAACTTCCATCTCCTTGGAAGCGTCACCACCTATCGCACCAAGTATAACTGCCGCTTCTATACCATGCATTCCATCGGAATTTGGAATGCTGACACACCTTACATTTTTAATGATGTTTCCACTACATTTCGCAACAATACGCTCTGGATCAGCGCTTAAGTACTCTCTTCCTTTTGCTGCCGCATACGCAAGTGCAATAGGTTCCGTACATCCCATAGCTGGAATCAATTCTTCTTTTAATATAGCCAAAAAGTTTTCTTTTGTACTTGTATCCAACATAGTAATAACTCCTTTTCCCTTGTAGGGTGCGGTTTCATTATACGTTCAAAAGCGCTATTTTTCAACATTCCTACAGTATTTAGAATTTTTTCTAAATAGGTATTGCATTTTCCCATTCTTCATGCTACTCTATATTTAGAAAATTTTCTAAATAGGTTTTAATACAGAGAAAGGAGCATTTGCCATGGGTTTTGCAGAAACATTCAAAGCCTTGTCCGACCCTATCAGACGTGAAATACTGGAATTGCTCAAGAAAGATCAACTATCAGCAGGAGAAATCGGCGCTCATTTCGATATGACAGGCGCTACCATTTCTTACCATCTCAGTATTTTAAAAAAGGCAGACCTGGTTAAGGAAACCAAGAAAAAGAACTTTATTTACTATGAGCTCAACGCTTCCGTCGTAGAGGAAGTTATGCTCTGGCTAACAGAATTGAAAGGAGACAAATCATGAAACTAAAAGATTACAAAGGCACAATTATCCTAACCTCCATCATCATCCTTCTTCCCATCCTAGTAGGACTTTATCTGTGGCCACAGCTTCCTGAGCAGATTGCCACACACTTTGATGCCAACAATCAGCCAAACGGATATAGCAGCAAAGAGTTTACCGTATTTGGGCTTCCACTCTTTATGCTGTTTGTTCATATCTTATGTCTGGCAGGAACCAAAGCAGATCCAAAGAGTGAAAACATTCACTCCAAGATGATTAATCTAGTGCTTTGGATTTGCCCTATTGTTTCTTTGATGATGGGTCTTGTCACCTATTCCTACGCTCTAGGCTACAATATAGATGTCTCCTCCATTGCTATGGCACTTGTGGGACTGATGTTTATCATCGTAGGCAACTACCTGCCAAAGAGCAAGCAGAGCTATACCATGGGCATCAAACTTCCATGGACCTTGGCTGACGAGGGCAACTGGAATCGCACGCATCGTATGGCAGGCTTCTTGTGGATGCTTTGTGGTATCATCACCATCATCAGTATGCTTCTTCGAGTATATTGGACCGTTCCTGTAGTAATTGCAGTAGCAGTATTTGTTCCTACCATCTATTCTTATGTTCATTATTGTACACACAAAAACAGCAAAAAGAATTAGAAGCATAATCATCCCAGATTGGGAACGTCCCAAGGACTAGCCACGTAAAGTTGCTAGTCCTTTTTCTGTAAGTTCATAGATGATATCGCACACTTCTTCCATGTATTTTCTATCATGCGAAATGCTGATAATTGCACCCGAAAACTCGGACAACATTTTCCGGATCACTGGCCCTGATAGTGGTGAAAAATTACGCGTTGGTTCATCTAATATCAATACATTAGTGCCAGACAGACTCATCTTAAGCAGCAAAACCTTTGCCTTTTGTCCACCAGACAGTTCTGCAATAGGTCTCTCCATCTCGTCAGCAGTGTATTTTAAGGCCCCAAGATAAGTTCGAATTCTGGTTATCTCCTCCTTGTCCCCTGTTGTATCCAAAAAATCCACGGGAGTCTGTGTCAGATCCAAAACATCTTCATAATTCTGCGGAATATATTCTGCTCGAATATCTTTTCTTTCCAGCAGATCAGACGCTATTTTCTTTAATAGAGTGGTTTTGCCAATTCCATTGTGCCCTACTATACAAATTTTCTTACTGCCACGAACCGCCAACTTTATGTCCTTCGCCAGCACTCTTTTCCCATCTGGAGTCAGCAATTCTTCCAGTTCGAACTCTATGACTGTTTTCCCTGCGGGAATGGCTAACTCGCTTCCTCCCAATTTGAAAAATATTGCTTCTTCTTGCTCTGGCATTTCCGTCATGTTTTCATCTTCTCTTTCAAAACGTCTTCCCATGGATTTGACAGAGTGCATCTTATCTTTGAGATTTTTAGCAACGCTTGGCGCCTGCCTGGAGCAGCTTGCCAATTGGTTTTGTACCTCTTGATATATCTTGGCGAATTTCTCATCACGAATTCTCTTTTCCCTGCGCTCGCTTTGGGCTTGCTGCAGCTGTCTCTCAAAATTGTGAAGTCGCTCCTCCACATACCGTCTGTAATCCATCTTCGCAACCGTGAATCTCGGCTCTGTCTTACGTTTAATCTGCTCCAAATGAATCACCATATTGGCGGTATTCTCAATCAGCATTTCATCATGAGAAATATAAAGAACAATGTATTCCCATTTATTAATGATGTCTTCCAAAAGCTCTAGGGTCTTAATATCAATATCATTCGATGGTTCGTCTAGCAAAAGAACTGTTGGTTTTTCCATCAAAATTCGCATTAGCTGAGCTTTGATCTTTTCTCCTCCTGACAGGGTTCCCATCTTTTGTTCACTGTAAAAGAAATCCACATCCAGATGGAATTCCTTTGCCATTTGCATCAAATCTTTAGGCGAATAATCAAAGAAAAAGTCACTTTCTGCAAAGAATTCGTATATCGTAGTTTCCCTCTCTGTTGCCGGCAGTTCCTGCGGAAGGTAGCAAAGCTTCTCTTTTCCTATGATACGCTCCCCTGTGCATTCCACATATTCTTCTGCCAACTCTGGGTTGTAAATCCACTTCATCAAAGTAGATTTACCATTTCCTTCTTCTCCAATTATGACCGCCTTATCTCCGTAATTCAAAACGCAGGAAAAATCTTTCATGATTACCCGCAAATCTTTTTTATGTGTAATACTTAAATCTTTAATCTGTAACATATAGACCTCCTTAAAAAAAGAGTCTGTTCGCATATCCGAACAGACTCATACTCAAATAAAACCTATACGATTTACCTGTAAAACAAAACAAAATAACTTAGGTAAGATAGCAGGGTTCTAAATAAGCGGATAATCTAATTCGGCGTACGCAAACAAGCCTATCTTATAGGCTACTCTCAAAATTGTTTGCTTCATCCAAATCAAACTATCTGTTTATCATTTGCTCACCTTACACAATACTTGTGCCTTTCCCTAATCTATATTAACTATACTCTAGCACCATATAAAAAGCAAGAATAACTCTTTCTAAGAAACAGTAGGCATCCGTTAATCTTCGATCAACCTTAATCCTGCCGTATCTGTAACAGGAAGGGAGAATACGATAGATTTCGCCTTGCTGTCTACACCTGCGTTCTCCATAATTGCCTTCATGATATCATTCTTCTGCTCTGTTTTGGCAACGATGAAGGTCATCTCCTTTTCAGCTGCCAAGGACACACCCATGAATTTCTCAGCCTCTTCCATGCCTGTTCCTTTGGCATGAATTACAGTTCCACCATATGCTCCAGCACTTCTTGCTGCTTCCATAACTAAATCTACATATCCCTGGTCTGAAATAACCACTATCAATTCATGCGTTGTATCCTTCAAGGTTGATTCCTCCTCTTTCTTGAAATCCTCTTTTTCCAATAAAAACTGAAGTGTCTTTTTGCCACCGATACTGCTCAGTGGAACCACAAAAGCGATTCCTCCTCCAGGAGCATCAATCTGCAGTTTCTTTTGCAGTAGTTTCTTAGTCTCAAACCAGGATTCTTCTTCCTGAAGTGAAAAAATAACTGCCTTTTCCGCACTGTCCAATCCCAAATAGTCCATAACTTCACTAGATGCAGTTCCTGCTCCCAAGGTTACGAATAGGACTGTTCTTCCTGTTTCGTTGTACAGGTCTATATATTTTTTAGCAATTTTTCTATCCACGATTGTGGTCATCCAATATAAACTTCCCATTTTGTCCTCATTTCTTGTATGTTGCTCATGTAGTTTAAGCTAGCTTGCTACAAAACAAATACTACAGTTCGATGATCTCCATGTCGTCTGCTGTCTGTGGAGTTTCTGCCTGAACTGCTTTCTTGTGAAGCTTGTTCTCTTTGAGTTTAAATATCATACCCATGATCTGAATAGTAATCAGAGGGGTCATTGCTACCATTGCCACGATTCCGAATGCATCTGTTATTAGGTTACCTCCTATAGCAACACAGGCTCCCATAGCAAAAGGAAGCAGGAAGGTTGCTGTCATAGGACCAGATGCAACTCCACCAGAGTCAAATGCAATCGCGGTAAATAATTTAGGTACGAAGAATGACAACACTAATGCAATAAAATATCCCGGAATTAAGAACCACATAATAGAGATACCTGTCAGCACTCTAATCATCGCCAGTCCAACAGATGCTGCTACACCGATAGACAAGCTAGTTCCCATCGCTTTCGCTGAAATCGCGCCAGAGGTGAGTTCCTCTACCTGCTTCGTTAAAACAAACACAGCAGGCTCTGCTTTAACAATAAAGTAACCGATGATGATACCGATTGGAACAATAATCCATGCATAAGGCAGCGCCGCAATAGTCTGGCCCAAGTAATTACCCGCTGGCATAAATCCGATGTTTGCTCCTGTAAGGAACAATACCAGACCAACATATGTATAAATCAAACCAATACCAATCTTAATTAGGCTCTTCTTGTTGATATCTCTTGTGACTAACTGAAATACCAAAAAGATTAAGATAATAGGCAACAGAGATACTGCCATCTCTTCTATATAAGTAGGAAGGCCCTGTGAGAAAAGTCTCCACAAATCTACCGTATTGTCAATCACTGGAATGCTCTCTGATACCGCTTCCGCAGAACCTGGATTAAACAAAAGGCCCAAAATCAAAACTGCCAAAATAGGGCCGATGGAGCATAGCGCCACCAGACCGAAACTATCGTTAGAGGCATGTTTGTCGCTTCGAATTGCAGATACACCAATACCAAATGCCATGATAAATGGTACAGTCATTGGTCCAGTTGTAACTCCGCCAGAGTCAAATGCAATCGCCAAAAAGTCACCAGGAACAAATGCTGCCAACGCAAAAACAATCACATAGAAAAATACTAACAGATAGGACAATGGAATTCCAAGAAGCATACGAAGCAGTGCTACTACCAAAAATGCTCCTACACCAATTGCAACTGCCATAATCAACACCATGTTTGGAATAGAAGGCACCTGCTCAGCCAGCACCTGAAGGTCTGGTTCAGAAATGGTGATCACCAATCCCATAACAAAACTTATCAGGATAATGATAGGTACCTTTTTGGTCTTGGTCATAATAGTACCTACTCGCTCACCCATAGGTGTCATGGACATCTCAACGCCTACGTTAAAGAAAATCATTCCCACAGTCAAAAGAAATGCTCCCACTAAGAATGTCAAAAGTATACTAGGTGGTATGGGGGCTATAGAAAAACACAGCAAAAGAACGATAGCCAAAATAGGCAATACCGCTTTGAGAGTTTCTGATAATTTTTCTTTGATTTTAGTGTGTGTGAATCGCAATTTTAGTCCGTCACCTTTCTATTAGTCTTACTTTATTAGTGTAACATGTGAAATCATCATTTCCAAGTGAAGAAATTATTAAATTTTGCTATTTTTACGCCTTTTATTGCTTTGTTCTTTCTATCAGTTTCTTATATATATTTTCCACCATCCAAGATTCCTTGGATGCGGCAAGTGCTTCCTCGAAGGTAAACCATCTGACAGCCTGATTTTCTTCTTTGTTTACCACTAAGTCTTCGCTCTCATCTGCTTGAGCAAGGAAAGTGATATTCATGTGCAGATGGCTTGGCACATACTGACCGCGTTTGATATGCCCATTCACGGTGAGCACCTCAAGACTCATAATATCTTCGCTCAGAATTTTTCCGTGTGTGACTCCAGTTTCTTCCTGTAATTCACGCAGTGCAACCTGGCACAAGTCTTCAATTCCATCCGCGTGCCCACCAATCCACGCCCATGAATCGTATATGTTATGATATGCCATCAGCGTCTTGGTTCGCTCCTTGTTCACCGTCCAAATAGAGGTAGTGAAGTGGGCAACCAAGTTGGTTCTATCCAGATAGTCATCGTTGCCCTCTATAAACTGAATCATCACTTCTTTGTCGCGCATTTCCTGCTCATTCACAGGAACGTAGTTCTTGATTTTGTCCAATAAGCTCACAGTTCTTTCTCCTACTTTGTCCTCTGAAAATACTCATCTGCCAGCAATCCATACATGCAGGCATCTACAATTCCTTGATTGCTCCAGTCTGCCTTTCGCAAGGTTCCCTCGTATGTAAGGCCACACTTTTTCATCACATTTCCCGAATTTGGATTGTTGGGATCGTGTTGTGATTCAATGCGCCCTGCTTTTACTTCCTTAAAAAAGAAAGGAATGATTCTGGCAAAGGCCTCACTGGTATATCCCTGATGCCACCACTTGCTCCCTATACAATAGCCGATATGAATCTTGTCTGTTCGATCATCCATATCCACTACAGAGATCGTTCCGATTGGCTCTCCTAATTCTTTCAGCTCTATTGCCCACTGATAAAAGGTAGGGGCATCATAGCATTCCAACCAGTTTTTTAACACTCTATCGGTTACCGAGATATCTTTATGAGTCGGCCAGCGCAGGTACTTGGTCACCTGCTCGTCACTAGTCCAGTTTCGAAATGCGGGCTCTATATCTCCTATTGTAAATGGTCGCAACATAAGTCTGTCTGTTTCTAGACGTATCGTTCCTTTATGTTCCATATTTTATCTCCTTGCTTTGCATCATTTTCAGTGTATGGTATAACAATCTGTAAGTCAAGAAAACCTCTTTACGACGTCTGTCTCTAGAACATGATGTTCTTTGGTGTTCTAGGATATGCGATAACATCGCGAATGTTTTCCACTCCTGTAATATAGCGTAGCATGCGCTCCACGCCCAAGCCAAAACCACTGTGCATGCAGCTACCAAATCTACGCAGGTCGCAATACCAGTCGTAGTCTTCTTGCTTAAGTCCGCACTCATCGATACGTCTTTGTAGCACTTCTAGTCTATCTTCTCGTTGGCTAGCCCCTACGATCTCTCCTAGTTTTGGGAAAAGCAAATCTGTAGCCGCCACGGTTTTGCCATCATCGTTTAGGTACATATAGAATGCTTTTTGCTCCTTTGGATAATCTGTCACAAACACTGGCTTTCCAAATACTACGCCTGCCAGATAACGCTCATGCTCTGTCTGGATAGGTGTTTCGAAGGATGCCGGAATCTGGAAGTCCTGGCCAGACTCCATCAAAATTTTGACTGCATCATGGTAGCTGATCTTTGCAAAATCTGTGCTAACCACTTGCTCCAATTTGTCTATCAAACCAGGCTCAATAAAACGCTCGAAAAACTCAAGTTCCTCTCTTGCCTCCTCTAAGCATGTACGAATGATGTGCTTGCACAGCGCTTCGATCACTTCCATAAGTCCCTGCAAATCACAAAACGCAATCTCCGGTTCTACCTGCCAAAATTCTGCGGCATGCCTTGTAGTGTTGGAGTCCTCTGCACGAAAGCTTGGCCCAAAAGCATACACCTTTCGTAGGGCCTGAGCAAATGGCTCCACATGCAGCTGACCAGTAACTGTCAAATAGGTTTCTTTTCCAAAAAACTCTTCTGTCTTAAGGCGAAATACTTCCCCTGCCCCCTCTCCATCGCAAGAAGTCATAAATGGTGTATGTATCTGCGTGAATCCTTCCTTGTACAGATAGTCTGTAATAGCATGCGTAACAACGGAGCGCATACGAAAGATTGCTGCAAATAAGTTGGTTCTTGGTCTGAGATGAGGAATCGTGCGCAGATACTCGTTGCTGTGTCTCTTCTTTTGAAGTGGGTAATCCGCACCTGCATCGCCTTGTACACTTATTTCCTCCGCTACTACCTCAAAAGGCTGTTTGGCATCTGGTGTAAGTTTCAAGCTTCCTCTTACCATCAGGCAGGCCCCAACTCCAAAGGATAGATCTAGCTTTTTACTACCTTCCATTACAATCTGGATGTTTTTCATACATGTGCCATCACTGATCTCCACAAAGCCAATCTCTTTTCCCTCGCGCTTGGTCTTAACCCAGCCACTAACGACCACGCTTTGACCATCCATTTCCTCATAGCCCTGATAGAATTCCTTTACTGTTAATAGTTTCATAATAAACCTCCTAAGAATTAGTATTTTTAAAAACAAAAAGACCACATTCCTTTGAAAAAATAATTCAAAAAAATGTGGTCTATTCTTTATATTCAGAATTTAAACCACAGCCGAAAGGCATCTGCCAATCGCTGTGGTTAGCAATTGACGATGCCTAGATATTATTATTATTCATGACTACCGCAATGTAAGTTTTCATTCTGAAATAACCTCTTGTTTTTATTTTGACCTAATTTAGCACAGGTTTGAGAACTTGTCAAATGGTTTTGATGATCTTTTCTGCCTCTTCTCTGCTAATATGACATATTTCTATCAATTTCTCGATGGTTTCTTCCCTAGTGAGCCCCAGAGACAGGCAAGTAGAAACGACGCCTCTCTGTTGGCCAAGCTCCATACCTATCTCTTTGCCAACCTCTTCTCCTATTTCTCTTTCGCTTTCCCTAATTCGTCGAAGTTCTCTTTCCTCATCGTATTCGTAAATACTTACCATAGTTACCTCCGCTTTCTGCGCCAGCAGAAAATCTTTTAAGATATTTTCTGCTATGCATTCATCTACCGCTTGCTCTACAGCATCTATCAGTTCCATGGAATTAGCATAATCTCGAACTTTCTCTACATATTGCATGTACTCTCTTAGCACAGGACATCTCTCTTTCAACTCCTCGTTCATCCCCTTGTTGATGTTTAGAACGGTTACTTTTAATTCCAGCGAAGGCATTTCTGTACAGTGTTCGTAAGAGTCCGACAGTTTTAGTTCCAATTGTTCTGGCATCGCCCGGGTACCATTATAAAATACCACAAAAAACGGTGTTGGGATTTGAACTAGTTTGCTTTCATAAAGGCTTTTGCTCTTTAACCTTTTTTGAATAATGTCCGTCACATAAAGCAAGTCTCTGAGTGGCATATTTGGGTTCACTGTAGATTGATGCTCATACAAATGCATTTGATGTGCAATCACAAAAGACAAATCATTTTTCAAATTCATGTAAATCGCATTTTCTAATGTGTTGTACTCCAAAAGAGTGGGATCTGTATAGTCTGTTCCACTCAGCCCATTGTATAGGCTTAAAGCATTTTTAGGGTCTTTAAACAAGAGTCTAAAGACTGTGTCCTTGTACTTCTTTTGCGCTTCTTTCTTCATTTTTTGTCCTCCTTTTACAGGAGTCCTGTAGCGCACTTTCCGTTTTCTGAACTCCTGCTTTTTTATGTTTGGGTATAAAAGCATTGATTTCAGAAAACCGAATGGTTTGTAAAAGATACACAAGACGTGTAATGAACATAAGAACGTTAGAAATATATGCTTTGTGTAAATCTTAGCATTCTTAAAAAAAGCAGTCAACTCGAAAATGCGAATAAGTCACGGGCTTCGCCATGTCTCGCCCTATAAACTTTTCACGTTTAGCTGAAGCCGTACAACCTCGCTGCAAAGCCGCTCGGTCACGGGCTTCGCCATGTCACATGAGCGAGACGTGCTAGGCCTTGTACTTGCTTCGCAAGCACAAGGCTTGAGGGCGTTCGCCGAATATCTCTTTTCACGTTTAGCTGAAGCCGTACACCTCGATTACGCTTCGCGAGCAAACTCGCTTTGCTTCATCTCGGTCACGGGCTTCGCCCTATAAAAGAATAGGCATATACACTTCTCTGTGAGCGAGCTCACCCGAAGTGTATATGCCTATTCTTTTGCACGGCTTCAGCTAAACGTGAAAAAAGCCCCGACACCGTCGATGCAGTGCTGAAGCCTTTGAAGTGCGCCTCCAGGGGCTCGAACCCTGGACACCCTGATTAAGAGTCAGGTGCTCTACCAACTGAGCTAGAGGCGCATATATATAAAGCGTTTTTCAACGCAAGTGTTACTATATCACAATGTATTTTCCTTTGCAAGTGTTTTTTTAATTTTTTGAAAAATTTTTTACAATTCGGTCAAGCCCGTTATTTAGCGCATTCTTTGCAATATCCATACAGTTCCAATTTGTGGCTGGTTACCTGAAAATCATTTGTGTGAATATCTAACTTCAACTGTTCAAATGGGCAAGATGGTAGCGCTACTCTTTTGTGACATCCTAGGCATACTGCATAGTGTCTGTGCCCACCCTTATTCCACTCGTATACTACCGTACCATCTGCCATACATACAGATTTGTTCACCATGCCTTTTTCTTCAAAGGTAGAGAGAATTCTATAAATAGTAGAAACAGCATAGTCCATCTCGCCGTCTATGGCAATCTGTTGGTAAATTTGTGCTGGGCTGAGCGGCTGGCTCGCCCCTAGCAATACATGGTATACGTCCTTACGCTGTTTGGTCCATTTAAGCCCTGGCGGATATGCCAGTTTGCTTTCACATACGTGTTCCATATCTTTCTCCATATCTCACAACTAACTCGAAGCGTATTTTTCACTCCAAATCCGTCCAACTTACTACATTGTAATGTGCAAAACTTCCATCATTATACCAGCCACTGCACCGATGACAAACAGGCAACCAATAATATTTAAGTCTTCCTTGCGATCCGTGTTGGACTTAAGCAAAACTAACACACCTACTCCAGAGTTTACTAGCAGGCCTGCCATCATAGCACCAAAGCTAAGCGCACCTTCCAGATAAAGAGTGGTGAGTACTACAGAGGAAGCGCAGTTTGGAATCAGACCAACTACACTTGCAAGAATTGGTCCTAAAACTGGTTTGTTCAAAATCAGACTTGCAAGCACATCCTCGCCTACAAACTCTAAAACTGCATTCAGTGCAAAGGTAATAAGCAAAAGGAAAAAGGTTATCTGCAAAGTATGTTTCAAAGAAGACTTCCAAATACTCTCTCCCTGCTGGCAATTGCAATGATCATGCTCACACATCTCATGGATGTGGTCATGGCTATGCTCCTGCTTCTTTGCAGGAAATATAAAGTCAATCAAAAATCCTGCTGCCATACCGATTACTATCTTCATAGCCAGTATCTTGGCAATCACTGTCACATCTACAGACTGTGCAATCAAGATAGGAAGCATCTCATCTGATGTAGACAAAAAGATGGCTATCAAAGTGCCCATCGTGATAACTCTCCCTGCATAGAAGTTTGCCGCTGCGGCACTAAATCCACACTGTGGCAAAGCGCCAAACAAGCTTCCAATAACAGGACCAAAGTTTCCACTCTTTTTCACAAAGCGAAGCGTTTTCTCCCCTGCCTTGTGCTCCAAGAACTCCATCGCAAGATAAGTGATAAAGAGAAATGGCACTAATTTAATTGTATCTAAAAGTGTATGTTCAATAACGTGTAGCATAAAGACCTCCTAAATGCAAATGCTAAGCATTAGCATTTAGAAATCTACCACGTTTTTTCTTTTCCGTCAACAAAAAAATTAGGGCGGTCAAAAAACCGCCCTAAGTATCATTCTTTATTTAGAGAACATAACCTTCTCACTGTTAAAGAGTTTTGTAAGCACAAAGGTTAAAACGCCTGCATATACAATGTTCATAGCAATGGTAACAAGAATATGTACCATGTTCACCTGGAAGGAGAACACCTCGTTCATGCAAAGTACGCTGTTAAAAATAGGAATAAAGAACATACCTAATTTGTTTAATTCCTCTGTACCCATCATTGGCACAAGGCTAACCACCATAGAAAGAATCATAAGTGGTGAACAAAGTCCTGCTGCTTCTTTGATACTCTTTGCAAATGCAGAGATTACAGAAATCAAAGCTACAAGAAGAAGTACTGTAGACAAAATTACACCTAGAAGCAACGCATAGTCGGAAGCTGTATAGAATGCTGTATCAAGTCCAGCACTACCTCCCATAAGTTTAGGAAGAGACAGCATAGCTCCGATGAAACTGGATACACCAGACAAAAGCGCGATGCAGCTAAGGCTGACAATCTTGCCCATTGCAAGAGAGCTTCTCTTCATTGGTGTTACAAGCAAAGTTGCGATGGTGCCTCTTTCTTTTTCACCGGCAATAGATTCTGGTGCTACGGAGTTACATCCTGTAAAAAGGAATGTCATCAGAAGCATTGGAAGAAGCATTGCAAACATCTGTCCAGATGCATCCTTTTCAGAAGCCATATTGTACTGTACTTGGCCTGCATTGATGTCAAACTTATTGGTAACAGAAGCTTCATATGCCTCCAACATAGGAATAATCATATTTGCAATATCACTGGACTCTGGTTTGGTAGAATTATAATATACTCCAATATTAGGAGCAGCCTCACCGCTTGCCACATCATAAGCAGCCATCAAATCCATAAAGTTCTCTGGGAACACGAGAAGCACATCTGCTTCCTTTGTAGTAAGTGCCGCCTGAACATCTGTAGCCCCGGTAGCGTCAATGTCCTGCCAGGTTACTGGAAGTTCATTAAACATTGCTTCCAATTCTGCAGGCATATTCTGAACATATCCGCTTGCAACAAAGCCCTCTTCAGAAGTAAACTGGTTCATCATCATCTCTCCCATGAGAGTGTAGAGAACATACAGCATAAGTCCTGGCAATAAAATAGTAGAAAATACCAGTCCCTTGTCGCCAAAAAAGCGGGCGAATTCTTTCTTTATTATAGTAAGTATATTAGTCTTCATCGATTGCACCCACCTTTTCTTCGTAAATTTCAAAGAACCTGTCTTCCAGACTCTTACCCTGTCTGATTGTTTCTAAGTCATCGCAGGCAATCATCTGGCCATTGATTACGATACCAACTCTGTCACAGATTTTTTCAATCAGGCTAAAGATATGTGTGGATACAATAATGGTTTTACCTTTTGCTTTTAAATCAAGCAAAAAGTCTGTTACCACTTTTGCAGTAAGTACATCGAGACCATTGGTAGGCTCGTCAAAGATAATAACATCTGGGTCGTGTACCAAAGATACCACCAAAGAAACCTTCTGTTTCATACCAGTAGAAAGATTTCCTACTTTTACCTCTGCAAACTTGTCGATGCCAAATCTCTCAAAATAATCCTGCTTTCTTGCCTTGGCCGTCTCTGCTGGCACACCGTGCAAGTCAGAGAAAAAGTCATAAAGGTAATTTGGTGTAAAAAACTCTTCCAGTTTTAATTCACTAGTCAAAAATCCGATTTTACTTCTCACCTCTTCAGGAGCACCTACAATGCTTGCTCCATCCAAAATCGCATCTCCCTCATCTGGCTTAATGAGTGTTGCAAGCATACGAAGTGTGGTAGTTTTACCTGCACCGTTTGGTCCAAGTAAGCCAAATACTTCCCCCCTGTATGCGGTAAAGGACAAGTCATTCACAGCGACCTTTACCTTGTCGTTTGTCTTTTCGATTTTCTGCTGTTTCGCAGAGAGTTTGAAGGTCTTTTTCAGTCCCTTCACTTCCAAAATCTGTTCCATGTTTCTTTCCTTTCCTCTTGAAGTATCCTAAATACTCCCCTCTAAGGTACTTCGATTTATTTTAAACTCCCTATATATTTATTGTCATTCCCCCTACATCATTCTGCTGACAATCTTTCTGCAGACGATATAGCTGACAAAAAATAACAAAATTAAACCACATACTACCAGTACTGCCTCGTTGGCAATGAAAGTACACATCAGCATTACCAGATAAAGCGCCACCATCATTACTTTAGAGGTCATACGAATTGCTCTGTTAGAAATCTCTCTTTCCCTCTCATCGGTTTCAGCCAAGCGGGCCGCCTTTAAACTTGCTTCGTCTTTCATTCTTTTGCGAAGCTGAAGCGCTCCCACCACAGAGCCCGCCATAAGACCAACTCCTACTCCTGTAAAGAGACCTGCGCGAAAGCTTTCCATCATCTCAGGATTCTGCCAAATCAGCACTCCCATTGTAATCAGTGTCAGTACTCCTAGCACAAATAAAACGACCATTGATCTCATTCGCTTCTTTAACTCTAGTTTGTACTCTTCATTGTTCTTTGCTGTGCAGTCATACACGAAACTCTTTAAGTCCCACAAACTCATAAATTTTCTTCCTCCAAATCAAAGATAAATAGGTCTTCAATCATTACTCCGAAAAACTGAGCTAACTTATGGGCTAAAACTAAAGATGCGTTGTACTTCCCGTTTTCCAAGGAAATAATGGTTTGCCTTGTTACATCCACTGCGTCAGCCAACTCATTTTGAGTGATACGGCGTTCCTTGCGCAGCTCTTGAATTCTTGTCTTCATTCCATACCTTCCATTTCTACGACGAAATCCATTGGTTACTTAACAAAAATTATTAACAAACCCTCATAACTCCCTCTATTGAGTTCTACTTGTAGAACTCACGCGCCAAGCGCAGTCGCTGGCGACATACTCCTTATGCGCGAGTGCGCATCCCCGCGGAGCGTTTGCCTGATGTTCTCTTCTATCAAGCAAAAAAGTAAAGCAAACTATACTTCTTACAATCCGAAAGTATAGTACGCTTTACTTTTAATGTCAAGCACATTTTACATTTTTATTTTAGAAATCACTGGGCCGTACGCCATCTGACCTATCTATCATAGACAAAGGTCTTCCTGTAAAGTGATAAAAACTTCCCTTGGAATCTCCTAAAACATTGGATTTACATACCAGATGCATGGTAATCATGAACGCAAAGGTTGCCGCAAGGGCCAGTCCCAAGATAACTGCTATTCCAATCATTGATATGCACCTCCTGACTGTTCCTGTCTATTGTGAGCGTATTGATTGATCTGCGTAGAAGCAGTCAACTTTTGATTTTCTTGTGCACGGCGCATCTTACGATATCCCGAAGATCCCATTCCAAACGCAGCCGCCGCCATCAGGAAAAGAAGCTTAGACAAATCCTCATCCATCCACATGCTGGAGATAAGTCCGATACAGATTGGTATAAAAACAGCGGCAGCGGCCAAGAAGGTCAATATTAAGGTAGCTACCACTTTCTTGGTATCAAAAGGAACGGCTCCTACCAATTTACCTGTCTGTCCATTCACCAGCATTGTATATGGTCTGTCCTGATAGCGGAAGGTCATAAACCAGGCTGGAAATAGCGCATAGGACTTTTTCAAAACCCTGTGCGTAGGTCCACTGGATTCAATTTTCTTGTTTCTGGCGTTGACGCTCTCAAGCATCTTTTCGTCGAATAGTTCTTTGCTTCTATAATATGCAGTGCTTTCTAGGTCTCCTGCACTCTGATCATAACAATCCGCATAGTATCCAGACATGTAAGCCACCTCAAAGGCTTTCATCTCCTCCGTATCAAAAGGTTCTAAACGCTGTGAAGACTCATCATTTAATTTGCTGGAAGCATCGATACTGAGATTGTGGAATTCACATTCTGCTTCTCGCATAAAGTATTTCGTTCTACTTCTTTTGCCACTTCCAACCGTACCTTTAATCAATTGTTTGTCATAATGATATGTATCAAAGAGCCAATAAGGAATATAGATTCCTCTCACTCTCTCCACCTCAAAGTCTTTAACTTCTTTAGGTATGAACATCCCCTGACGGAAACGACCACGAATCGCTTCTACCGCCTGCTCCTTTGGCACCTTAAATGGAATAATCCACTCCGGTCTGCGCTCCTGTGACACACGGCTGAACACGATTGTAGGCTGGCCACAATATGCACAGAAAGTGGATGCCTCCACGCCATTTACAGAAAGTTCTGCTCCACAAGCAGTGCAGCTGTAGATGTTACATTCCATGGTATCTGGCGATTCTTGTTTCTTTGCTGCTGCAAGTTCTTTTTCCTCTTGATCCTTCACATCCTCCATAGAGAAGGAGCAACCACAGAACCTACACTCCATCTTTCCTGAAGTTGCATCGAACATAAGAGACGCAAAACAGTTCGGACAATTAACCTTCATTCTTCCCCCTCCTTAATGTCCCTACATACTAAACTCGTCTTTTCTATCTTAATACAACCCCTTCCATGTTGAAAAGACGGAAAACTGTACTTTATGTAAGTTTATCGTACATATTTGTACATTCTGTCAATATTGCATAAAATAAATCAAGTAAATTGATTAAATCTGTACCTTGTTTGCACCACTTTAGTGTGTTACTATTTTACAAGACAACAGTAAAAAACGAAGGAGCAATACCAATGAACATTCAAGAAAAGTATGTAAAACCGTATTTCATGCCTCCAGTCCTTACCTTCGACTGGGTGCAGAAGGAAACCATCGACAAAGCACCTATCTGGTGTTCTGTTGACCTGCGTGATGGCAATCAGGCCCTAATTGAGCCTATGAGCCTAGAAGAAAAATTACAGTTCTTCCAGATGTTGGTTGATCTTGGTTTCAAAGAGATTGAAGTTGGTTTCCCTGCTTCTTCTGATACCGAATACAACTTTGTACGCGCACTTATCGAGCGAAACATGATTCCTGATGACGTAACCATCCAGGTACTTACTCAAGCCAGAGAACACATCATCAAAAGAACCTTTGAAGCAGTGAAGGGTGCTCCACACGCTATCGTGCATTTGTACAACTCCACTTCTGTAGCACAGAGAGAGCAGGTTTTCCGCAAATCCAAAGAAGAGGTAAAGCAGTTGGCTATAGATGGAGCCGTACTTCTGAAACAATTGGCGGACGAAACCGATGGAAACTTCACCTTTGAATACAGCCCAGAAAGCTTCCCTGGCACAGAGGTTGACTACGCTTTAGAAGTCTGCAATGCAGTGTTGGATGTATGGCAGCCTACTCCTGACCGAAAGGTAATTATCAATATTCCTACTACCGTACAGGTTGCTATGCCTCATGTTTTCGCATGTCAGGTAGAATACATTCACAAAAACTTGAAGTATAGAGATGCTGTTACTATCAGTGTTCATCCTCACAATGACAGAGGCTGTGGTGTCAGCGATGCAGAACTTGGTGTTTTGGCTGGCGCAGATCGTATTGAGGGCACTCTCTTTGGCAATGGAGAACGTACTGGTAACGTGGACATCGTAACCGTAGCTATGAATATGGTTTGTCACGGTGTAGATCCACAGCTTGATTTCTCTCACATCACTCATGTCAGAGAGACCTACGAAAAGCTGACTGGCATGAAGGTTCACGAAAGATCTCCTTATGCTGGCGATTTGGTCTTTACCGCTTTCTCCGGTTCCCATCAGGATGCTATTTCCAAAGGTATGGCTTACCGCAACGAAGGCAAATGTGGTCAGAAATGGATTGTTCCATACCTTCCAATTGATCCTCAGGATTTAGGTCGCGAATATGAATCAGATGTTATCCGTATCAACAGCCAGTCCGGAAAGGGTGGTATCGCCTTTATCCTGAAGCAGAACTTTGGCTTTACTCTCCCAGAAAAGATGCGCGAGGAAGTGGGTTACCTTGTCAAAGGTGTTTCCGACAGACGCCATCAGGAGTTGGCACCAAAGGATATTTATCAAATCTTCGAAGAACACTATGTGGATCAGACCACAGTCTTCAATATTCCTGACTGTCACTTCAAACAGATTGACGGAATTCAGGCAGAGGTTACTATCGAACAGGGCAAAGACAAGCGTACTGTCACTGCAGAGGGTAATGGTCGTCTTGACGCAGTCAGCAATGCAATCAAGATGTACTTTGGCCTCAACTATGAATTGTCTATCTACGAAGAGCATGCTATCTCTAAAGGTTCTTCCTCCAAGGCTGCTGCCTATGTTGGTCTTTTGAAAGATGGAAAAATGTTCTGGGGTGTTGGTATCGATGAAGATATTATCAAGAGTTCCATCGCCGCTTTGGTTGCCGCTGCAAACAAATTAGCGCAAAGCGAAAACAAGGTAGAAGGCTTGGAAGACCGCATCGTAGACATCATGAAATATATCCAGACCCACTACACCGATGTTACCTTAGATGAATTGGCAGAAGCCTTCTCACTCTCCAAACCATATTTGTCCAAATACATCAAAGACAAATCTGGTATGACATTCCAGGACGCAGTGAAGTCTGCACGCCTCAAAAAAGCCCGCAGACTGTTGAAAGAAACCAATCAAAAAATTGAATCCGTAGCAGAAGCAGTTGGCTATGAAAGTGTAGAGCACTTTAATCGTCTTTTCAAAAAGGAATATGGCATTACACCTAACCAGTTCCGCAGCCAGAAATAGCTTGATGCCTCTTTAGGATCCAAAGATAAAGATTAATAAAACGCTACCAACCAAACGGTCGGTAGCGTTTTTTAAACTCCCAATCTGTAATTGCTGATATCCAAATATCTTCCATGCTTGAAACCCACTTCACGAATACGGCCGCAGAATTCAAAGCCAAATTTCTCATGCAGTCTTTCACTTGCACTGTTCCCACTAGTAATCACAGACACCACGGTATGTATGGTCTCGTCCTTCTTCGCCTCCTCCAGGATAAATCCCATCAGTGCAGTGGCGATTCCCTTGCCTCGAAAGCCAGGAGATATATAAATAGACAATTCCACCGTGCTCTTGTACGCGTCCTTCTCTCTATATGGAGAAAGACTGGCGTATCCAGCAATTTCTGTCCCCACTTGTGCCACATAAAGAGGGTGGTTATCCACATTGTGAACTGAGAACCACTTTTTACGCTCCTCTACTGTTTTGGGCTCAAGATCAAAGGTTGCCACCCCACTAGTTACCTCGTAATTGTAGATTTCTGTCATGGCTGGAAGGTCCACCAGAGCAGCCTTGCGAATCGTCATATCTGTTATCAACATTTGAAAGCCTTCTTTCACTCTTATTTCATCAACAAGTATACCATTTTTAGACATCTTTTGGCAATTATTCGTTGACCTCGTCAAATTTATACAGTATTCTATTGAAAGAAGGGTATTTTTAGAAAGTGGGTTACATATATGCAGCTTGAAGAACTTGAAAGAGGGCAGAGCGTTCTCATCCAGGTAGTCATCGATGCTACACAGCATGAATTCCCTACCGAGATTATTGAAGCGCCTAAAGGCCAGTATGTCTTGGCCGCTCCCATATTTAAGCAAGGCAAGATTATTTCTTTTCAATCGGAAAAAATTATTACCAACCTTATCGTGAATATTCCCAATGCGAAACCGCATATCTTCTTCCATGTAAAGGTGCGTGCACTCAAAACTAGCAATGGGCAGTTCATGTATCAGATTATTACAGATAGTCCTAGCCGTGAATTTAATAGACGAGGCGCGTTCCGCTGTTATATCGGATTACCAACCTCTATTCGTATCGGTGCAGATCACAAGGCATTGGAAACCACCATCAAAGACGTAAGTCTTTCTGGCTTCTCCTTTGTAATGCCATACGGCTCTCAGTCTTACAATACGGATGAGCCAGTGCATACCGTACTCAACGAGTTCATCAACGAAAAAAAAATGCGCTTCTCCATGCACCTGTTTGGTGTGATTGTTCGCAAAGAAGAACTGGACAATGGAAACGTGGTTTATGGCTGTCGCCTGACCTCTCCTGTCTCTGGTTTGGAAAAATATATTATGCTCAAAGAAAGATTAAGCATTGCAAAATCCCGAGGTATGTAAATACCACGGGATTTTTAAAAGAAGGAGGGATTTTATGAATCCAAATAACAACCTGAAGTATTATCCTTTAAATGAAATAGCCAATGCCAAAATTCATGGCAGAACAGACCTAAGCCAGCAGCCACTTCCCCTTTTTTGGAATGGAAGTGCTATTGAAATAAACGCAACTGGCACAGAACTTTGGATCGAAGTGGAAGTAGACTTTGATTTTCATGAACCATGGGTTGCCTATCAGATTGACGGTGCCTTCATTGGACGCCAGATGCTTATGCCTGGCAAGCACAAACTATGTCTATTCCGCAACATGTTCCCCGACAATGCTAAGAACCTTCGTTTCTACAGGGAATTGCAGGCCATGTCTGAAGACATCAACTGCCATATTTTGATTCACGGTTTCTATAGCGATGGAGAGTTCCTTCCTGTGAAAGATAGACCTTTCAAGATTGAATTTATTGGTGACAGCATCACCTCTGGTGAAGGCACCTATGGGCCAGAAGGTACTCACCCCTGGGTTCCTATGTTTATGAGCGCAAGTCGCAATTATGCCGCTATGACAGCCGATGCTCTCAATGCAGAATACCGACTTTTATCTCAGGGCGGCTGGGGTATCTATTGTGGTTGGGACAATGATATTCGTCATGCGCTTCCTGCTTACTATGAAGAAATATGTAGTCTTGGCCTTGGAGAAGCCCGTAAAGCACTGGGCGGTGGCGCTGCTCATGACTTTAACAGTTGGCAACCAGACATCGTGGTCATCAACCTTGGTACCAACGACAACAGTGCATTCAATCAGCCTGCCTGGGTTGACCCCGAAACAGGAATATCCTACAAGCAACGCAAAAACGAAGATGGTTCTTTCCATCCAGAGGATGCAGTCAAATTCGAAGACGCTGGTATCGCATTCTTACAGACGGTACGCAAACACAATCCAAACGCTGTAATTGTCTGGGTATATGGTATGCTTGGCTACGATTTGACTCCACATATTACCAACACTGTCAACCGTTTCCGCATTCAAACCGGCGATACAAAGACCTATTTCCTTCACTTACCAAACACCACTAGTGAAACCATAGGATGCAATTTCCATCCAGGTCTGAAATCTCACGAAAAAGCTGCTGCCGTATTGACAGAATATCTTGGACAGTTTTTGTACAACTAATTAAATTCCAGTAAAAAAAGAAAGCCCGAAGGCTTTCTTTTTTATTCTGTTCGAAGTGCTACCACAGGGTCCTTCTTCGCTGCGCTTCTGGAAGGAATGATTCCTGCAAATGCTGTCAACAGGATACTGATAACTACCAATATTAGTGCCACTTCTACTGGAAGATATGCACTCAAGTTTGGAATCCCTGTCAATGCATGAATAACTGCATTGATTGGAATGCAAAGTATATATGTCACAATGACTCCCAATGCACCAGACGTAAATCCAATGATTACTGTTTCTGCAGTAAACATACTGGAAACATTCTTCTTGGATGCACCGATAGCACGAAGGATACCAATTTCCTTGGTTCTCTCCTGTACAGAAATCAATGTGATTACACCAATCATAATAGAGGATACCACTAAAGAAATTGCTACAAAGGCTATCAGTACATAGGTAATCGCATTGATAATGGTTGTAATAGAACTCATCATAAGTCCAATATAGTCTGTGTACTTAATCTGGGAAAGTTCCTCTCTTCCCTCATTGTACTCGGCGATAGCATCCTCAATAACATCCTTGCTTTCAAAGGTTGCCGCATACAGATTGATGGTTGCTGGGTCATCCAAGTCCAGGCGACCAAGAGAGGTCAAATTGTCCTCGTAAGTAGATTCGGAGAACTCCAAAATCTCCTCATAGTACTGTGCGCACTGCTCCGTAGTGTAGGCATCCATAGCCAATGCAAGTGCTCCTGCCAATTGGTCTACAGACATCATTCCAAGCTGTGCTTCGACCTCTGCCGCATACTGCATTTTGATTTGCTCTGCAATCATCTCTGCGAACAACTCTGTGATTTCTTCGTCTGTCATTGAACCTGTGTATTCAGTGATATCATCTTCACTCATACCCATCTGTTGAACCATAGCCTGAACCATGGTCGCTTCCATGTCTGCTCTGGTCATTGGGTCCATCACCTGACTGAGCATCTGCTCAAGCTGTTCTGCGCTAGGAATAGACATGATACGAATGTATGCTTCTGCCTGCCCACCCAAATCCAAATCTTCAATGTGTGCACGGAAGTCAGCAGCCTTTTCTTCATCGCTCATCTTTCCTGCATTGTCCTGAAAAGGAAGGCCTGTGAAAATATCAATTTCAGGGCTATCCATCTGCGCCTGTACTACCTCAGAGTCCTGAGCCTCTGTAATAATATACTCTGTCAACTTGCTGGTATATCCAATTGCACCGGTCAACATAGCAGATACCGCATCTTCGCTAGGGCGAATGATACCAGAAACCTTAAGTGGAATTCCATTGTCATAAAGGTATCGGAGTCCTGCCTCTGTCTCTCTCAAATCGGAATAGATACCTGTAGACTCATCTAGCACATAGCAATCCGCAGGAAGAATGGTGCGAAACTCCATGTCACAGATTTCTTCATAACTCCAACTCTTGGCATCTACCTTGATATCCTCTTTGTTGAGGACTGACTCCATGATAGCGTCCATCTCTTCTTCCGTCTTAAGCCCAAGGGCATACAAAGTCATGTCGTCAAGTTCATTTTGGCTGTCTACTACAAGTACTACCTCGTTGTACTCCGTAGGCCAGGAGCCGTAGATTACATCATACTGTTTTTCTAAAAGCTCACTGATTAATTTTCCATCTTCGCCTGGAAGCATCTCCTGCCAGAGATTCATGCTTGCCCCACTTCCACTGGAAGACATCAAACTCATCATAGGACTGCTTTCTGCCATTGACATCATGTTGTCCATGTTGGCACTGTCCATTCCCATCATCTCTGCCATCATCTCTTGCATCAATTCCTGCGTGTCAGAGACAACTATATCTCCCTCTACATTTTTGGTGTAGATTTTCATATCCAAATCATAGGTATACTGAATTCCAGAAATCGCCTGAGCCACTTCGCTTTCTGGATCCGCCATTTTATCTTCTATATATTCCTTGAATGCTTCCAAGTCATTTTCTGTTGACTCCAAATTGTTAAATGCATTCAGCATATCATAAACAACTGGCTTTGAGTAAATCGCATCTTTTTCATGGGTAAAGCTGGAAGATGCCGTTTCCATGAAAGTGAGCATCAGCGTACTAATATCAATATGGGAAGACTCTAAGGTCAAAGGATAGGAAGACAATGTATCTTCCTGTACCGTATTGATATAAGTAGTCATACCCTGTGAAACTGCAAAAATAAGGGCAATTCCTATGATACCGATAGAACCTGCAAAGGAAGTAAGAATGGTTCTTCCCTTCTTGGAAATCAAGTTTCTAAGAGAAAGGGAAAAAGAGGTAAAAAGAGACATGGAAGGTTTCTTCTGTTTCTTGGTCTCCACTGCCTTTTTCTCATCTGCTTCACAAAGTTTTACTACTTCTTCCTCCCCCAGGGGATTGGAATCATCTGTAATCAATCCATCTAGCATACGAATGATTCGTGTAGAATACTTCTCTGCCAGATCTGGATTGTGCGTAACCATAATGACCAGGCGATCCTTTGCTACCTCTTTCAGCAAATCCATAACTTGTACGCTGGTCTCTGTATCCAGTGCTCCTGTAGGTTCGTCTGCCAAAATGATATCTGGGTTGTTTACCAGCGCCCTGGCAATGGCCACACGCTGCATCTGACCACCGGACATTTGGTTTGGACGTTTGCTGAGCTGATTGCCTAAGCCCACTTTTTCCAGTGCCTCTTTTGCACGCTTTCTGCGCTCCTGCTTGGATACGCCAGAAAGGGTCAACGCCAACTCTACATTCTTTAATACTGTCTGGTGAGGAATCAGATTGTAGGTCTGAAATACAAATCCTACGGAGTGGTTGCGATATCCATCCCAATCTCTATCCTTAAAATTCTTCGTGGAGCGTCCATTAATTACCAAATCGCCCTCTGTATATTGGTCCAAACCACCAATGATATTCAGCATGGTAGTTTTGCCACAGCCAGAAGGGCCTAAGATAGAAACAAATTCATTTTCGCGAAACTGGAGCGTAATCCCTCTCAGCGCTTCCACCTTTCCATCCCCTGCTGGATATTCTTTTTTTATCTGTTTTAGTTCAAGCATGGTCTTCTCCTTATTCTTGACTATTTATACACTTCGTTGGTATTATATCCCTCCAAAAAAAGAGTTTCAATAAACAGAGTATTAAATATTCATAAATTCACAAAGCGGTGTAGACCCCAAAGGTTTACACCGCTTATCTTGTACTATAATCTCATTCTATCGGAAATACGTCTCGCAGAGCCTCTACCTGCTCTCTGGTTGCCAGCTGCTTCGAAAAAGCACTGGCACTTCCAGCCGCAACCGCAGTATAGAAAGCCTCCAAATATACATTTGTTGTGTTTGACTTTTCCTCCTGCTTTTCACGTCCTTCTATATAGCCAGCCAGAAAACCTGCTACCATGGAATCGCCTGCTCCCACGCCGTTTACCAGTGTTCCTTTAGGGGCTGGGCTTTCATACTCCTGCCCATTCTCATCTACCAGCACTGCACCCTCTCCAGCAAGGGAAACCAACACATTTTTGGCCCCCATCTGGCGTAACTTCTGTGCATAAGTAATGGCCATGGCTCTATCCTCGATTTTAACATCAAAGATTTCGCCTAACTCGTCCCGATTTGGCTTAATCAAGAATGGATGATAGGAAAGTGTATTTAGAAGCAATTGGCCTGCAGCATCCACCACTACTTTTACTTCTTTGTCTGCAAGATTATGCAAAATTTGTTTGTAAATATCCGTCGGCAAACCAGCTGGAATGCTTCCCGCCAGCACCAGTATATCTCCCGCCTGCAGCTTACCTAGTTGGCAAAGCAACTGACTTAGAGCATCCTCTGTAATCACAGGACCCATACCGTTGATTTCTGTTCCTTCACTACCCAAAAGCTTCACATTAATACGACTTACCCCTTCTGGCAGTTTCACAAAATCGGTAGAAATGCCCAGAGCCTGTACTCTTTTTACAATTTCTTCTCCTGTAAATCCAGCCACAAATCCTAGGGCAGTAGTTCCTAACCCCAAGTTCTTCAAAACTGTGGATACATTAATTCCCTTGCCACCAGCAAGCATATGCTCTGTGCTGGTTCGGTTGGTCTTGCCAAGCGAAAAATCCTGTACTGTCACAAAATAATCTAAAGCAGGATTGAATGTAATAGTATAAATCATAACCTACCTATTCTTTCCAGTGAAGGCGATGTAACTCGCCTGCCATCTGCATCTGCTGAAACTCATTCTGTCTCAATGCTTCATAGAGCACAATCGCTACCGCATTGGACAAATTGAGGGAACGAATCTCTGAAAGCATTGGTATACGAATACAGTTCTCCTCATTTTCCACCAAGATTTCCTCTGGAATACCTGCACTTTCTTTGCCGAACATGATGAAATCATCTGGGCCAAAATCTACATCGCAATAAGAGTATTTGGCCTTGGTTGTTGCCATCCAAACCTTTGCCCCTGGATGCTGCTTTTTGAATTCCTCATAATTCATGTATGTGTGCAAATCAATCTTGTGCCAATAATCCATCCCCGCTCTCTTAATCGCCTTCTCGTCGATCCGAAAGCCCAATGGTTCAATCAAATGTAAGGACGTGCCTGTGGCTACACAGGTACGTCCAATATTTCCAGTATTAGCTGGTATTTCTGGTTGATGTAATACGATATGCATTACGAATTCCTCTCTTTACTGCTCCTTCGCTTGTTCCTTACGAAGTTTCTCCACAAAGTGCTGCATTCTTCCCATGGCAACCTTCAAGTTCTCCAATGAATATGCATAGGAAATACGAAGGAAGCCTTCTCCGCTATCACCGAAAGCAGTTCCTGGTACTGCCGCCACTTTTTCCTCCTCAAGGAATCGGGTAGCGAACTCATCACTGGTCATTCCGAACTCTTTAATACATGGGAATACATAAAATGCTCCATAAGGCTCAAAACACTCCAGTCCCATCTCTTTGAAGGTATGCATCAGATAACGTCTACGGCGATTGTACTCTTCGCGCATCATCTTCACATCTTCATCGCCATTTCTAAGCGCATCAATGGCAGCATACTGGCTGGTAGTTGGTGCACACATAATCGCGAACTGATGAATCTTGGTCATCTGTTCCAAGATAACTCTAGGCCCACATGCGTAACCTAGTCTCCATCCAGTCATAGCATACGCCTTGGAAAAACCGTTAATCAAAATCGTTCTCTCCTGCATGCCTGGAAGACTTGCGATAGAAACATGATCACCCTTGTAGGACAGTTCAGCATAGATTTCATCAGACATGACAAATATGTCATGTTTAATGATGACTTCTGCAATAGCCTCCAAATCGCTCTTCTCCATAATAGCACCAGTTGGATTGTTAGGATAAGGCAAAATCAGTACCTTGGTTTTGTCTGTAATAGCTTCTTCAAGTTCTTTGGCAGTAAGACGGAATTCATTTTCTGCTTTTAGGTTGATGATTACAGGAACACCACCTGCCAAGACAGTACATGGCTCATAGGAAACATAACTAGGCTGTGGTATCAGCACTTCATCCCCTGGATTGAGCATTGCACGAAGGCCAATATCAATTGCCTCTGAACCACCTACTGTAATCAGAACTTCCTTGGCTGGATCATAGGTAATGTTCTGTGTTCTCTTTATGTAATTGCAAATCTCTTTTCGAAGTTCCATAAGTCCTGAGTTGGAAGTATAAAAGGTCTTTCCTTTTTCCAAGGACATAATGCCTTCTGCACGAACATGCCAAGGCGTATCAAAATCGGGCTCACCTACACCAAGAGAGATTGCGTCTTTCATCTCGCTTACGATATCAAAAAACTTTCTGATACCAGAAGGCTTGATTTCTACGACTTTGTCTGCAAGGGGATTTCTCATGGTGTCATCAACTCTCTTTCGTCATTTGTTTTGGTTTTGAAGATGGTACCATGATCCTTGTACTTTTTCAAAACAAAGTGAGTTGCTGTGCTGAGCACTGCATCCAGCGCAGAAAGTTTTTCGGACACGAAGTTAGATACTTCTTTCAGACTCTTGCCTTCCAAAATAACCATCAAGTCATATTTGCCAGAAATCAAATATACGCTGCGCACTTCAGAATATCTAAAAATCTTCTCTGCGATGGCATCAAAACCCTGACCAGTCTGAGGTGTAACAGATACTTCGATGAGTGCTGTCACCTTCTCGTCAGATGTATTGTCCCAGTTAATCAAAGTGTGATAACCACAGATAATACCTTCGTTTTCCATTTGTGCCATCTCATTGGCAATATCTACTTCTGAAGTTCCCAGCATTGCTGCTAGTTCTTTTAAATCAATACGACTGTTCTTTTCTAATACTCGTAACAATTCTTCTCTCATTTCCACAATTCCTCCATTTTATATATTTCATCTGTCCTTGGTCTGTCCAAGAAACGTGTCTCATCCTCGTTTGTGACAACCCTGTCATGTCCTTCTGTAATCTTGCCTATTACGGTTGCTGGAATCTGTGCCTGTGCAAGGGCTTCTACCAAAGCCTCGCCGTCCTCCGCAATCATAATCAGACTACCACCTGACAGCATTTCATATGGGTTGAGCTGAAAAAATTCACAAATCTCCACAGTTTCCTGCCTGATTGGAATCTTTTTCAGATCTACATTTAGTCCAACGCCTGCGCGCTGCGCAACCTCCCAGAGAGCCCTAAAAATCCCTCCTTCGGAAACATCATGCATTCCGCTGACCTTGGACGTGATGGCGACTGCAGCCTCTGGCACTATGGACATTTGCTGCTTCATGGCCTCTCCCTCATCAATGAGGTACAAAGGATATCTCTCCTTGAGCCTGTCCCGTCCAACCTTTGCCACCAAGGCAGTTCCTTCTAGTGCTATCCACTTGCTCACCACGATATCCTGCCCTGGCAAAACTTTACCATGTGGGCAAAGAGAGCTGTCTGGTATCGCCGCAATACCAGTAACTGCTACATGCATCTGCTTCGTATCTGGGGAAACGTTGGTCTGTCCCCCCATGATGTTCATATTTAAAGATTTGCAAATAATCGCCATTTCCTTTGTGTAAGTTTGCAAATCCTGTTCTTCCATTTCTTCTGGCAACAGCAGACTCACCATCACGCCAACGCTCTTTGTAGCCCCCACGCAGGCAAGATTGTTTGCAACGCGGTGAAAGAGTCTGTACAAATCATCTTTGTCCCTAATCAGAGACTCTTGCATGGAGGAGCACATCTTTTCACCGGAAAAAGGCTCAAAAATGGCGCAATCTGCCCCTACAGATGCGCCATCAATCATTTTCATGCCTTGATTCAGTTTAATCTGCTTCAGCACAGAGCGATTCAATACACTCTCTGCCACTTTGCCGATTTTCATATACTGCCTCCAAGTCTTTTACTTCTTAAGGTGTCTGATTTGCAGCTTGTGCTGCTAGCAAGTTTGCCAATACTGTCTTTACATGGTTGATATCTTGTGTTCCCACTGCAGCCATAATTTCATTGTAAGCTACTGGGTCATCCGTCATCACACCAACCGTTGCGCTTCTAGGAGAAGCCTTGTACTTACTGGTATTTACGATTTCGCGACTGACTTCCACACCGTCTACTTTGACCACCTTCCAGAGTCTTGCCTTATACCCTACATGCTTACTCTGAACATCAATATAGCCAAGTGGCTGCTTGCTGTCTATATAGACAAGTTCTGGACCTGGGTCGGTTTCCTCCAGAATTTCTGGAACATACTCCACGGTTCTGGATGGATCTCTGGTCTCTACACCATAGATTTTGAACACCAACTGTTTGGATTTGGTGGTATATCCCTCAATATATATAGGATGCTCTGTATTGTTGACAAACTTGAAGTCCTTTCCTGAAGAAGAAGCAATTGCTGCATCCTCAGAAGGCTCCACATAGGAAACTGTCATGGAATGATTGTATCTCTTCGTTACATCCAATTCCGCTTCCAGTACTGCTTTATATAAGGTAGTAGATACCTGACAGATTCCTCCGCCAAAGCTGTCTACGCTCTTTCCATTGATATAGGCTCCCGCCTTAAAATATCCATTTGACTCTCCAAATGGACCAGCTGTCTCAATCATGGAGAACTCTTCCCCTGGGTACAGAGTCAAGCCATTGATGAAACTACATCCAACCATCACATTTCCTGATCTATTTTCATTGGATGCTGCAAAGGAGGTTCTAAAACTTCCAAGAACATCTCTTACCAATGCCAGTTCTTCTTCACTGCCCTGTGGCTGCAAAGTCGTCACCGCCATCTGCAAGGTTTCAGCGTTGTGGTTCCAACCCTCTGTAAAGAAATTGTAAATAGTATTTGTGGAAGCCTCCATCTCCAGAGCATTGCCTTCTTTGCCTTCCACGGTATAAAACTCATTGCCCTCTTTTCGCAGCATCATATTTACTGCAGGATAATCAAAAGGAACACACTGCTCTGCCAAGAAGCTTTGAATCAATTCCAAATCCACATCCAACTCCATAGGATATACCTTGTTGGAATGTTCCAAATCCTTCATGGCTTTGTATCTTGCAATCACATCTCCCTCAGTTCCAAGGGCAATTGCTTCCTTGACCAATTCACTATTGACCCACTCTAAGCCTAACTGTCCTGGCGTGACAACCACTTCCTGTCCACCACTGACAATCAATTTGACTTCTAGGTTAGACAGCGCTTCCATATAATCATTCATGGTGCTTTCTATCTCATCCAAGGTCATTCCTGACAAATCAATAATCGGTTGTTCTTCGGTAATTCCAATCCAGACACCGTTCTTCACACGTCCGTCTTCCTCTGCCGCAACCTGACTTGGTGTCAAACAGAAGCCACATAGTACAATGAAAGCTGCTGTGAGGTTAAGCAAAGCTTTTTTCATCAAATTAATTCCTCTCTAAAAAAACACACTACATTTACAGTCCAAGTTTCTTCCTATATAATAAGACATATAGGATTTGTCTTTAGAGTACAACGTAGGATAACACTGGAACCACCATTGCAATCACCAAAATGATTACGATTACAGCCGCGATTACCCTTCTGTGTTTGTTCATGTTAAACATGCTCTACCAATCCTTCCTACCCCATCATGGCGAATCACCAATGGGTGCACAATCAATTAAAACTACTGAAAGGATATTATAATATGCTTTTATACATTTTGGCAAGTTTAATTATCCTCTGTATGCTGATTGCATACGAGAATAAAAAGCACGAAAAACAAGAAAAAGACAAGATTGCCGCCTTTTGGGAGCGTGAGCGCATGGCCAACCACGTCCGCAGGAAACCGCTGGATGATTTGGACTATATTTCCATCCCCTTTGACAGCCTTCCTTTTGATGTCCTGAAAGAGGATGAAAAGGTTGCCGAATGCCATCAGCAGCTTCGTACCTTAAGTGAACTAAAAATAGTCAATTTCACAGGTATTTCCAACACAGATTTAAAGCTTCAATATGGCACCGCCAACATCACTTTGCTTTCGGAATATGATCAAAACTTTACCGTCTTAGCCCGCACCCTTCAGACCTGGGCCAAGCTACTCTATGAACATGGTTTCGAAACAGAGACCCGTCAAATACTGGAATATGCCATTTCCATCAAAACCGATGTCAGCAAAAGCTACTACCTTTTGGCTCACATCTATGAAAGACAAGGCGAAGTATCCAAAATAAAGAACCTGATTCAAGTAGCAGAAAACTTAAATTCTGTTCTCTCTACTACAATCGTCCGTACTTTGCAAGAACCTGGTCCGTATATCGACTAGCTTCACTTCTAGTCATCTGCTCTGGAGCTATTTCTGGATTCAGTTTATGCTGTGCAATCAACTTATATAACCGCTCCACCTGCGCCTTTGTGGCAGGAGTATCGCGTTTTACCTGAAAAAGAAGATTTCCCGCAAGGAAATCTTTTTTTGTTTCCTCGGTGGCAAAATTTTCCTTTAGCTTGTGATACAGCGCTACCGTTGCTTTGGCATCCTCCAAGGCTCTATGCGCTTTGTGTGGAATTTCATAGTGCTTGCACAAAAAGTCCAAACTCCTACTCTCAAGATTCGGCAAAAACTTGCGCGCAATCTTCAGCGTATCTACTCCAAGTCTTTCAAACTTAAGTTTCTGATCTACTGCTGCCTTTTTCAAAAAAGAATAATCAAAAAGAATGCTATGTCCAAGTAGCACATCTTCACCTACAAATTCTAGTACGCTAGGCAATATCTCAGTGATATCCTTTGCTCCCTCTAAGTCCTTAGGGTCTATGCCAGTCAACTGCTGTATTCGCTCTTCCAAAGGCCTATGTGGATTTACAAAGGTTTCAAAGGTATCCACCACTTCTCCCTTTACTACTTTCACAGCTCCAATCTCTATGATTTTGTCTTTCTTAGGATTTAAGCCTGTGGTCTCTAAATCTATGCACACAAAGCTTTCCACCATCTCTAGCCGACTCTCCATCAATTCACTTTCATCCATCTCGCCTCAAAGTTCAATGGATTCCTTTCTTTATAGTCGAACAATACCAGCACCGGCTTAGGCAAAGCCTGTACCTCTACCAAAAATTCTTTTCCCTCTCCTACCCTTTGAGCGCTCTCCCAAACAGGATAGTAAAATGGCTCTAAATGAGTCATCTTGGCCAGTTGCTTTCTGTCATACTCTTGGTAAGTTGGAAGGTAGGTACGTTTCTCTTCCTCCTGAAGATAAAACTCCCTACTTTCTTCCTTGAACACACTAAGTTCTTTGGCAAAAGTAGGTCTGCTCTTTAAATTCTCTCTCAAATACAAGTCAAAAGTCAGCGCTTCTTTGTATAGTTCCGATCTCTCCCCATCTACATCTGTAGCAAAATCCAGTAGTACCTGATAACGGTAGCTTCTAGATGGACTATTTATAAAATAGCCCTTGGTTTCATAGAACTGAGCAAGCGCCTCATACATCTGAAAAGCACTTTCAAATACCTGCTCTAAATAAGGTAGCGTATGCGTGAACTGGTTGCTGTTGTAGTAAAGCTCCACCATCTCTTCTACACGCTTTAGCTTCAGCATCTGCTCATAGCTAAGCCACTTGGTATAAAGCACCTCATACGGTGGCAAGCTGCCATACACTAGTCCGTACTCCTGTGCCATCTCCTCCATATAGGAGCCTTTGAGCACTTTTAAAAATCCCAGCTGTAACTGCTCAGGCTTCATACCATAGACACGGTCAAAAGATTTCCCAAAACTTTCATAATCCTCGTATGGCAACCCTGCAATCAAATCCAAATGCAAGTGGATATTGTTTGCCTCACTAAGCTTTGCCACCACCTGCTCTAGGTGATCTATATCCATCACTCTTCGAATTTCTTTTAGGGTTTGAGGATTGCTGGTCTGTACCCCGATTTCGAGCTGCACTAGCCCTGGGCGCATCTGAGACAGCAATTCTATCTCATCCTCCTTCAGAAGATCCGCTGCAATCTCGAAATGGAAGTTTGTGACACCATTGTCATGTTCTAATATATAGCTCCATATCGCCATGGCATGGTTGTGATTACAGTTAAATGTTCTATCCACAAATTTAACCTGAGGTACTTTGTGATCCAGGAAAAACTGCAACTCCTTTTTCACAATTTCTATATCTCTAAGGCGTACCGTTTTGTCTATGGAGGAAAGGCAATAGCTACATCTAAAAGGGCAACCTCTGCTAGATTCATAATAAATAATACGGTTTTCAAAAGGTTTTAAGTCATCATACAAAAAAGGTACCTTTGACAAATCTGTCAGTCCTCTAGGTACGGTGGCTCCTGAAGAAAGAACCAAACCCGCAATCTGACTCAGTTCTTCCGTTTCTATTGTTCCTGCCTTTGTCTGTTCCCCTTTCGTATTACACTTGAGGTTCTCAAGATTTACATAATACGAAAGCAATTGGCGAAAGGTCTCCTCGCCTTCCCCCACCATAATACCTGTCACCATGGGATATTTGTCGAGAAGCTTCGGACCATCAAAGGAAACCTCTGGTCCGCCTAACCAGATTGGCATCTTTGGAAGCAGCTTGTGTATCTCTACCACCAACTGCTGAATCACCGTCCAGTTCCAGATATAGCAGGAAAATCCTATGACATCTGGCTTTTGTTTATAAATATCTCCCAATATATCACCAACGGTCTGATTGATGGTATATTCTGCGATTTCTACATGTTTCGCTAATTCCTCCCCCACATAGCCTCTTAGGCTGTATACCGCTGGATTGGAATGTATGTATTTGGCATTTACTGCTGTCAGCAGAAATTTCATAGTTTTCTCTCCTGTTTTCTAAAGAGTTATTCAATACCAAGGTCTTTGGCCACTTCTTCCCACACGTTCTCTGGCACCTGTGGAATGGGCAGACCTGATTTGCGCGTGGCTTCGACCACGCATTTGAAAAAGTAATTTACGCCAGTGCGAAGAGTCTTCACTGTGGCTCTGGCAAGCACATAACCTTCGGCTGCCATTCCGCTCTCTTCAAAATCCTTTAGAAAGCTTTTCAAATCATAGGCTATGCTCATAAGCTGCACCTTCCATTGCCCTTCTGTTCCTTCCAATATGGCAAAAGGCGCTCTGCCTCCTATGCCATCGATAGCCATACCTAGTGCTCCAGGATTTATATAGGTTTTGTTGTAGAGCTGTGCTATCTCCTGTCTATGCGTATGTCCTCCTATCAGATAAGGTGCTGTCAAAGACTTCATATTCTTGGCATGCATACCTGGGTCTTCCATAAAATTGCATCTGGTATCTGTTGGCGATCCATGACAGATCAATATCTCTGGTAAGCCCTTATATTGCAAGTTTCTAGTCAGAGGAAGTTTTTCCATGAAATCCACAATTTCAGGAGTCAATCTCTGTGCCACAAACTGAAGCATTCCACTTGCAGAGCTAGGCTTCCAGCCCTGAGAACTCTTAATATTGTTTAGCAAATATTCTTCTCTGTTTCCCACTACAAAATGTGTCGGATATTTCTCGCTCATATCCTTTAGCATCTGCATAACTCTCTGGGGGTCTGGACCGTCTGTAAAATAGTCTCCCAGGCATAGAATCTCATCTATTCCCTCTCCCTCTTCCTGCAGGGCTTCTATATATTCCCAAAAGGCTTCCAACGCTTTGTAATTTCCATGTATATCGCTAATTACTGCCAACTTCATCTTGTTTTCCCTCTAGCCAAAACAATGGTTTATCTTATCTATTTTACCACGCTATTACAAAAGGCTACAAGAGAAGGTTTCGCCTTCTTTTGTAGCCCTTTCAAAGGTACAATCTTAGGATAACGTTTCAATAAATCTCTTAAATGCCGCCTGGCCTTCCTCGGTGCGCTTATAGACACCAGCATCTTCCAGTACCTGCATAAATACTAATCCGATTTCTGCTTCCACGATGGAGTCGATATTGCTCTCGTCTATCTGGTCATACTTCTGGCTAAACTCATCTACCCAGTCAGCATGTTTCTCTAATACTTCGTCATCTCGCAGGTCTGCACCCTCAAGCATTGCCTTTTTCAAAAGCTGCATCTCTTCTTTCAATCTGGCAGGAAGCACTGCCAATCCCATTACTTCAATGAGACCGATGTTTTCCTTTTTGATGTGATGAAGGTTTGCATGTGGGTGATATACGCCAAGTGGATGCTCTGCAGTTGTAATATTGTTACGAAGGACCAAATCCATCTCATATTTGTCCCCTCGCTTACGCGCAATCGGCGTGATGGTGTTGTGAGGCTCCCCATCTGTCTCGGCATACACAAAAGCAGCCTCATCTGTATAGCCTCTCCACTTACCCAAAATCAAATCTGCCAATTCTATGATGCGGTCTGTGTCATCTCCACTGAGACGAATGACAGACATTGGCCAATTTACAATACCTGCATTTACATCTTCAAAGCCTTTTACGGTAAACATGCACTCCAAAGGAGCCTTTGCCATGGCGAACTCATAATTGCCGCCCTGGAAATGGTCGTGACTCAAAATGGAACCGCCCACGATAGGCAAATCAGCATTGGAACCCACAAAATAATGTGGGAACTGCTTTACAAAGTCAAACAACTTGCAGAAGGTCGCTTTCTCAATCTTCATAGGAATGTGCTGACTGTTGAACACGATGCAATGCTCATTGTAATACACATAAGGAGAATACTGGAATCCCCACTTGCTGTCATTGATTACCACAGGAATGATACGATGGTTTTGTCTTGCAGGGTGATTCACTCTTCCTGCGTAGCCTTCGTTTTCCATGCAGAGCAGACATTTTGGATAACCGGACTGCTTGGCATTCTTCGCTGCTGCGATGGCCTTTGGATCTTTTTCTGGCTTGGAAAGATTAATCGTAATATCCAAATCACCATAAGCAGTAGGTGCTACCCACTTCATATCCTTTTTGATGCGATATCTGCGAATATAGTCAGAATCCTGACTTAATTTGTAATAAAAGTCTGTAGCGGCTTTTGGTGACTGATGCTCATACAGATCCTTAAACTTCGCAATCACCTGGCTTGGTCTAGGCATCAACTGGCTCATAATCTTGGTGTCAAATAAATCTCTGTAAACTATGCTGTCTCCTTCCATCAGGCCATTTGCACAGGCATAGTCCAGCATATCAGAGAGAATCTCTTCTAAGTACTCTGGCTCAAAGCTGCCATCTTTACCTGTCACAGCATCCTTTGCATCCATATCTGCACAGTCTTCCAACTCATCCAGGCAGAAAAGTTCTAACAAACGGTTGGTTGTATATATTTTATCTTCTGGCTCCACCAGACCAGTGCTAAGACCGTAGGCAACCAGCTCTCTAATTCTTTTCTGTATCATTTCTTTTCCTCTTTTTCCCAAAGATAAGGGCTGCATATTCAGGCAGCCCTCATACTCCATGTTTCCAATTTACAGTACAGATGGGCCATCTCCGATTTCTACAACATAGAAATCTGCAGCGTATCCAATCTTCGCCTCGTAGGCTTTTCCTACCTGTGCGATAAAGGTGTCAATTGCCTCGTCCTTTACAATACTTACAGTACAGCCGCCAAAGCCTGCGCCTGTCATACGGGAGCCAATCACGCCTTCTACCTTCCAAGCCTCTTCCACCAATGTATCTAATTCAATACCAGTTACTTCATAGTCATCGCGAAGAGATACATGAGAAGCATTCATCAGCTGACCAAACGCTGTGATATCGTTTGCCTTCAGAGCTGCTACAGCCTTCATAGTGCGCTGATTCTCATATACAGCGTGTTTTGCTCTCTTGGTTCTAATGTCGCTATCAATAGCAGATTTCACTTCTTCAAACTCTGCTTCCTGCAAATCGCCAAGGGTCGCAATCTTCTTTACAGACTGGATTTCTGCAAGTGCCTGCTCACATTCACTTCTGCGTTCATTGTACTTGGAGTCACCAAGTCCACGCTTCTTGTTGCTGCATGCAATTACAATTTTTGCACCTTCCAAAGAAATAGGTGCATATTCAAAGGAAAGATCTGCTGTGTCAAGGAAGATTGCATGATCTTTTTTGCCCATAGCAATTGCAAACTGATCCATGATGCCGCAGTTGACACCGTTGAACTTGTTCTCGGAGAACTGTCCAATAAGCGCCAAATCCTGATTTGTCACATCGAATCCAAACATATCGCGAAGGATGAATCCTGTCAAAACCTCTACAGATGCAGAGGAGGAAAGTCCTGATCCGTTTGGAATATTTCCGTTAAGAAGCAAATCCATACCACATGGAATCTGCATTCCTTTTTCCTGGAATGCCCACATCACTCCCTTTGGATAGTTGGTCCAATCTGCTTCCTTGTAAGGCTTTAAGTCTTCCAAAGAAGATTCAATTACACCCAAATTTTCAAAATTCATGGAATAGAAACGGAGCTTGCTGTCCTCTCTCTTGCGGGCAACACCGTATGTTCCAATGGTAAGTGCGCATGGAAAAACATGGCCACCGTTGTAGTCTGTGTGTTCACCAATCAGGTTCACACGTCCTGGAGCGAAGTATGCTCTTGCCTCTTTGTCATCCCCAAAAACCTCAGCAAATTTAGCCAAAATCGTTTCTTTCATTTTTCCTTCTCCTTTACTAAAAAGCCTTTATGTAATGCTATTATGCAAAAAAAACAAACCGATTACTATATCGATTTGTTTTTTGAATCTGTCAAAATGTTAAATATGTCCCAGTAATTCTTCGATTTTCTCCAAATTCTTTTTGCCCTGGTCCCGAACCTCTATATGTTCCTCCTTGCGATATGCCGAAGGAGACATGCCGTGCGCCGCGCGGAAAGCCTTCGAAAAAACCAGTGCATCGCTATATCCACAGGACAACGCAATACTTTCTATCGGATAGGTGGTAGATTCCAGTAGTTCCTTCGCCTTCGCAAGGCGAAAGGTGGAAAGGAATTGCTGTGGAGACATCTTTAAATACTGTTCAAACAGAGTATAAAGATAGCTGCGGTTGATACACACATACTCCGCCACATCTGTAACCTTGATTTGGTTACAGTAGTTGCTTTGAATAAAGGATATGGCCTTGCGCACATATTCGTTCCCTCGATCCTCCTCTGGCTTCTCCACCACCGCTGCACTGTTCGCTATAATGGATAGAAATACACCTAATTGACCATTTCTGCGAAGGTCATTGGCCATTCCAAAGGTATTGTGATCCATCATATCTTTCACTACGGCATAGAGTTCATCCGATTGCTTGCAGGCAAACACCGGATGCTGCGAGGATAGCCCCATGGCACTTAGATAGTGCTCAGCCTCTGTGCCGTCAAATCCCACCCAAAGATAGGTCCATGGGTCTTTTTCATCTGCCTGATAAAAAGCCAACTGATCAGGACAAATTAGAAATCCGTAGCCCGCCTCTAAGGTAAACTCTTTGTCTCCATAGCGAAACAGGCCCTTGCCACTGAGCACATAGTGAATCAAAAAATGTGGCTTTACTGCAGGACCAAAGCTGTGCAACGGCTCCGTTTTGGAGCAGCCGCAACAGTTCACATATAAACTACCCTTTTTTTCATTGTCAAAAGCTAACTTATAGGCTTTTTCCATAGTATGTACCTACTAATAAATCATTTCTTTCTTGTCTAAGTCTGCCTGAACCTTCTTTAAATCTTCACGGATGGAAAGCTTCTGAGGACAAGCCTTTTCACACTTTCCACATTGGATACAGTTCTTCGCCTGACCTTCCTCGCCAATCTCTTTTTCCCAAGACCAGCTCACACGGTTGTAATTCTGGTACATGTGATAGGTATTCCAGACACGGAAGTTCCCTGGAATGTTTACTCCCGCTGGACAAGGCATACAGTAACGGCATCCTGTACATCCACTCTGCACACGGCTGTTGAGAATTTCAACCACTTCTTTGATGGTTGCCTGCTCCTTGTCATTCAATGGTTTGAACTGTGCAAAGGTCTTTAGATTGTCTTCTACCTGCTCCATGGTAGACATACCACTTAAGATTACTTTTACATTTGGGAAAGTGCCCACCCATCTAAGAGCATAGGATGCAGTACTTGCCTCTGGGTCCAGCGCACGGAACTTTTCTGTCAAGTCATCCGCATAACTTGCCAGAGAACCACCCTTGATTGGCTCCATGATAATGAGCGGAATCTGTTTTTCTTCAGTCAGTTTGTATCCTCTGATACCTGCCTGCTCGTGCTCATCCATATAGTTGAACTGAATCTGGCAAAAATCCCAATCCATGTAGTTGATCATCTCTTCAAACACTTCATAGGAATCGTGGAAAGAAAAGCCCAGATATTTAATCTTTCCGTCTGCTTTCAGCTGTTTGCAGAAATCAACTACGCCAAGCTGTAGCATTTTGTCCCACTTTTCTTTACCCATGGCATGAAGCAGGTAAAAATCAATATAGTCTGTCTGAAGTCTAGTGAGCTGTTCTTCAAAGATACGCTTTGCATCCTCTACACTGTTGACTGCCCATACAGGAAGCTTAGTTGCCAAGTAAAGGGAACTTCTGTCATATTTCTTAAGTACCTTTCCCACAAATGGCTCACTTTCTCCATTGTGATATGGGTAAGCGGTGTCAATATAGTTCACTCCTGCTGCGATGGCTTTGTCCAACATCTTTTCTGCTTCTGGCTCGTTGATTTTGCCATCTACTGTAGGAAATCTCATACATCCAAAGCCAAGCAAGGATACGTCAATCCCCAATTTCTCCAATCTTCTCTTTTCCATTACATATCTCCTTCTCTATTTCAACTTTACTGTTGCTCACTTTCCTGCGTTGTCTGACTTTCTTCTGGTGCAGTGCTCTCCTCGGTTTTCTCTTCCTTCGGTTGCTCTTCTGGCAAAGTCTCCTCCTTAGGAATCGGATTGCCCTCGTAGTCAAACTTCACGTCAAACTGCTTGCTGTACTTATTTATCTTGTCAATAACGCGCACCGCGTCCTCTCCTGTCACTGGCGTTGGCTGAAAATCATTTCGATGTGACACAGAACTGATGGTACAAGGAATCACCTTAAAGACCTGATCCTCCTGTTTTACCCCATCTACGAAGGTAAAGGTCTGCTGGAAAATCATAGTATCTTTTTCCTTTGGATTTTTATTACCCCCAAAGCAGAAATTGCCAAGGCTGTACACTATCAATTTGCCCTGATAGACTTCAATACCCTGCATGACATGTGGATGGTGTCCCAATACCAAATCAGCACCCCAATCGATGCATTTCTTTCCAAGACCGAGCTCATACTCATCTGGATATCTGTCTAGTTCTTCGCCCCAATGGCAACATGCAATTACCAAGTCTACTGTATCATCTGCTTTCAGCGCCTTGATGCCTTCCTCCAAATAAGTTTCTACCAGAGTTCCATCATATACTTCATTGATAGATACATATCCCACCTTGATTCCTGTATCCGGATCTTCGTAGTAGCCAAGGATGTCATCGTAGCCGTATACAATTCCTACGCTCTCAAGCGCTGCGACGGTATCCTCAAGCCCCTGCTGCCCGTAGTCCATGCGATGATTGTTTCCCATGGCTGCTGCCTCAACATTTCCATCCACCAGGATTTGAACATATTCAGGAGCTCCCTTTATGTTGTACATTTTTTCTACTCTTTCATTGCTGGTAGTCAGAACGCCTTCGAAGTTGACAATGGTCATATCGTCTGCTTCAAAAATCCCTTTGACACTTTCAAAGAAATAGCTGGATCCCTTTAAGTCCCACATTTCGTTGAAGGTACCTTCATAGCCGTGAATCTGCAGATTCCCCAGAGACACATCTCCTGTGGCACTAATGGTAAATGTGACAATCTCTGGCTCTGGCGGAGTAGTAGGTTCTTCAGTGGAAGGCTCCTCTTCTACTGCTGGCTCTTCCAAAGAAGGCTCCTGTATAGTCTGGGATGCTTCCTCACTCTCTGTCGTCTGTTCTATCTCCACGCTTTGCACTGGCGTATTCACTGGCTGATTTGCACAGCCTGTAAGCAGGGCCATGCACAAGGTCAGTCCCAAAATTTTAATTACATTCTTTTGTCTCATTTACATCCTCTTTCTAGTTGAAACCACGGAAACCTTTTCCAATGATTTCGCTACTCTTAGTAATCGTAATAAATGCCGTAGGCTCTGTCACACGAATGAAGTTTCTAAGCTGCACCGCCTGACTTCTTTTCAGCACTGTAATGATAACAGTCTTCTCCGTATGTGTATAAGCGCCTTCCGCCTTGTAGATGGTTGCACTTCTTTTTAGATGTTCATTGATATACTTGGTAATTGGCTCTGGGTTCTCACTAATGATTGTGAAGCACTTGCAAAGATTGATGTTCTCAATCACATCGTCGATTACCAAAGACTTGGCAAGCAATCCACATAGAGAGAACAGTCCTGTAGTAATATCAAATACAAAGCAGGCAGAAATCACAATTGCCAAATCTACCATCATAAGGGCGGTTCCTATATTCCAACTGGTATATTTTTTTAGTATCATTGCCACGATATCCGTGCCTCCGCCAGAGGCGCCTAAATTAAACATAATGGCTGCGCTGACAGATGGCAAAAAGATGGCAAACACAAGCTCCAGCACAGGCTCATTTGTAAGTGGCGCTGACATGGGATAAATCCACTCCAAAGCGCTAAGTCCTACAGACATCAGCACACTGACATATACCGTCTTTATTCCAAAACTCTTGCCCAAGAACAAAAAGCCCAGTAACAAAAGAGCCATGTTGATGACAAAGGTAATCGTGGATGGAGATGCCGATATAAACTTAGCAAGCACAATCGCCATACCTGTCACGCCGCCAAAGGAAAATGCGTTGGGAAATTTGAAAAAATAGACACCGATAATCAATACCACGGTCGCTAATGTTAAAATCAAATATTCCAAAACTTCTCTCTTTACATTCTGTTTCATAATGCCCTCAGGCCTCCTACAGTGGTGAAGATTTCTTTACTTCTTCCAGATATATCTGCGCCAGCGTGCTCAATGCCACGCCTTTACGCTTTAAATAACCGATCGTCATTCGTTCATCTGATTTCAGCTTCACAGCAATATACTCAGAGCCGTTTAATTTTTCGCATACAATTCCTGAACAAAGAGTATATCCGTTGAGCCCCTTCATCAGGTTTAGAATCGTTGCTCTATCATTAACCTTAATCAACTGTTTGTAATCGTATGCGCTGAGCACTTCTTCCGCAAAATAAAAAGAGTTATAAACACCTTGTTCAAAGGAAAGACAAGGGTATTCCTGCAACTGCTCAATGGTTATTTCTTCTTGCTTCGCCAAAGGATGTCCTTCCCACATATAGACATAAACACTACACTCAAATAACTCATGGAATTCCAAGTCATTGTCGTGGAACAGCTTACTCATGACCTTACGGTTAAAGTCGTTTACATATAGGATACCCAGTTCACTTCGGAAATTCTTGACATCTTCAATCACCTCATAAGTCTTGGTTTCTCTGGCCGCAAACTCGTATTCATCCATACCAAATTGCTTCACCAACTCTACAAAGGCGTTTACCGAAAAAGTGTAATGCTGCATGGAAACACCAAATTTCTTTTTCACATTTCTTTTTTCCACGTATCTGGATTCCATCAGCTGATACTGCTGCTCTACCTGTCTTGCATATCCTAAAAACTCTGCCCCTTCATTGGTCAGTACTGCGCCTCGGTTGCTCCTCTTAAAAAGTTCAAAGCCAATCTCTGCCTCTAGTTCCTTCAGCGCCAAGGACAAACTTGGCTGAGAAATATAGAGAGTTTTGGCCGCTTCATTTAAGGAGCCTGTATCTGCGATTGCAATTACATACTTAAGTTGTGTCAGTGTCACTTTCTTGTCCTCTTTTGACTCCTACTCATCGTAGGGATTTACGCCTATCTTCATCATACTATTTGATAGATAGAAATTCAAGAAAAAAGGACTTTCTCGCCCTTGCAAGAAAGCCCTTTTCTGTCAAAATGTTTATTTACTATGAACTTTTACTTTTCTTAATTCCCTGGAAGGTATTCAAAGGTTACTTCAATCGTTTTTACCATGCCCAGTGTCTCTGCATCCAATACACATGGTGTGCAATAGTTGATGTTTCCACCCTGTACACGTGCATCGTCTGGCACTGCTGTTACCCATGCATTGTAAAGATTGCTACGCGTACAAACCTTGTCATCGGAGGAGGTATAAGGCCTTCCGCCTACCATTTTGTATGGTTCTCCATTAATCTTGATTTCTTTGATATTGATAATATATCCAGGATACAAAACTTCTCCGTTAGAAATACCAATTGCAGAGAATACCACACTGTTGGCTGCTCCAGCACTTGTTCCTGTAAAGTCGAGACCGATGGTGTAAGTACCTTCGCCAGTAATCTCAGCGTTGGTTGCCACGATACCTGCGGTTGCAGAAGTATCATCAAATACATCTCCTACGCTGTAGGAAATAGCCCAGTCACTACTATTATACATAATCCATGCCAGGGCTGTGTTTTCATCTACACCACCCACATCTTCTGCTTTAGCCAGTTCTGCTTCCAAGGTAGCTTTTGCATCAGCAATGATTTCTTCCTTGGTCATGTTCTTCTGGTTCAAACTATAACTGTGATCAAGGTAAAGCTGTGCTACGTCTGCATCATACATCTTCGCCTGATTACGCATATACATATTGTTGCAATCCCAGAGCATTGGGCAGTAGCCATACAAATCACAGTTTGCAAGGAAGTTGGTGTAGTACTCCAAGGTATGAGGCTTCATATCTCCTGTTTCCATCAAAACGCCATATTCACCAATAATAATTCCATAGCCTTGCTCCGTGAACTTTGTCATCTTTGCAAGCATTTCATTCTGGCTTTCATGGTCTTTCTTTGTTCCCCAATCTCCTACGCTAGTGAAAATACAGTAGCCAGAAGGATCATAGTAATGTACAGAAAGAAGCAACTTGCTCTTTGCACTATCTGTAGGCATCTTGAACTCATCCTTGCAGGTGTTGGTAATATCTGTTCCAAAACCGGCAATCAAAAGGAAACGGTTAGCATTGTTTCCGCCTGTTGCACGGATAGTGTCTACAAAAGTCTGATTAATTTTATTGGCCATCTCATAGCACTCTGCATCGGAAAGGGCTCCAGAATCTCTTGCCACATCTTTATCGTTGAGACGGAAACCAATTTCTTCGTTCCCTGCTTCAAAAATCAACTTGTCAGAGTATTCTTTATATCTTTCTGCAATCTGTGTCCACATAGAAGTGTACATTTCAAAGGCTTTGTCCACAGTTCCCTGGGTTGCGGAACCAAACATTCCCCACCATCCACCATCCCAGTGGTCGTTGATTACAACATACATATCTGCATTGATTGCATAGTTAATGATCTCTTCTACACGGTTGAGGTAAGACTCGTCAATGGTGTAATCCCCTTTTTCATAATCCATGGCGTTGGTCCACGCAATTGGAATACGAATAGAGTCAAAACCTGCTGCCTTCATACCATCCAGCATCGCCTGTGTGGTAACTGGCTGTCCCCAGAATGTCTCATATAAAGAAACATCATTCTTGGTTCCAAAGGAGGTACGGCCGTAAGCTTCCATGGTATTTCCAAGGTTGATACCATTTCCCATGAGTTCCACAAGTTCAAGTGCTGTCAGATTCTCTCTGACAATACCATTGTCCACGGTATCAATGCCATTGGCAGATTTGTGCACTGCCACTGGGCCTGCATCCTCCTTGGACTGTGTTGGATCATTGGCTGTATCTTCTGTGCTCTGCTCTGGCTGACTTACTTCTTCAGAACTTGGCTCCGCAGAGCTTACTACTTCACTGGACTGCATCACGCTGTCAGAAGCTGGGCTGTCTGCTGGCTTGTCGTTTCCACATGCTATAAGTCCCAAGCACATAGAGGCTGCTAAAAGCATCGCTGCGATTTTGCTAAACTTTTTCATAAGAAAGTCTCCTTTACGTTCTACTAGATAGTACCATTGTAAAGGAGACTCGCTTAATTAAAAATAGTGATAATTAGTGAGAATATAGGGAATTATTAAAGATTGCTTTTCAACCAATGGTAGAAAAATTCTCTCCATAAGGGTTATTGTTTTTATGTTTATGCGTGTTATAGTGATATTAGGATAAGCGCTGATCCAATTCAATTTGGAGGAAATACAATGATTAAACTTGGAGAAAAAATCAAGACACTAAGAAAACAGAAGAACATATCTCAGGAGGTTTTTGCCAACTACCTTGGCGTATCCTTCCAGGCAGTTTCCAAATGGGAGAACGGAAACACTATGCCAGACGTATCCCTGATTCCTGCCATCGCATCCTTCTTTGGGGTTTCCACAGATGAGCTTTTCGACTTTAATCTCTTTGAAATGGAAAAACAGGTTGAAGACATCTGCGACGAGGCATATAAATACCGTTTCTCGGATCCTGCAAAGTCAGAAAAGATTTTAAGAGAAGGTTTGCAGAGATTCCCTGGCAATGACATCATTTTGAACAACCTGCTCTATACATTGGATTATCAGACAAGAGCAGAGGAAGTAATCTCTCTTTGCAAAACACTTATCGAATCCACTAAGGATGATTCCGTAAAATATGATGCCTGCCGTATCCTAGCTACCTGCTACAAGGAAAATGGCCATTTAGATTTGGTCAAACCCACCTTGGAAATCATCCCAGAAATCTATTTCACAAAATTGGAGTTAGTGGCTTCCTTGTTAGACGGTGAAGACAGTTACGAAGCTGCACAGAGACAAAAGAATATTTCTGCCGAAGACCTGATAGATATGCTGATTATTACTGGCAAACGATTAATGGAAATGGGCGAAACAGAAAAAGGGCTTTCTCAATTTAGAATCGCCAAGAATGTAAGAGAGGCATTCAAAGAAGATTTTGTGGAAAGCAAGTGGTTCAGGGCAACCGCCTATGAATATACAAAGGAACAGCGAGAAGAAATCGAAAAGGTGCTAGGAGAAGCATAGACATCGACCGCGAACACAAGCAAGTGAGATCCAACGTCTCGCTGCTGCAAAAAAGTGAGGCGACGGGGAGTCGAACAGTAGACTTGCAAGCAAGTCTACCTCGAGTTTGCACTACGTGCAAACATCGACCGCGGGCGAGTGAGATCCAACGTCTCGCTGCTGCAAAAAAGTGAGGCGACGGGGAGTCGAACAAGAGACTTTGTAAACAAAGTCTCTATCAAGTTTGTGCTATCGCCCAAACTTGACCGCAGGCAAGTGAGATCCAACGTCTCGCTGTCTAACAAAAAAGAGATATCCAATCGGATATCTCTTTTTGTTAGAGCGCGAGACGGGGATCGAACCCGCGACCCCCTCCTTGGCAAGGAGGTGCTCCACCGCTGAGCCACTCGCGCATATGAAATTGTAAGCTGGGTGAAATATCCCGCTAAAGCGGGTGATGGGAATCGAACCCACGTATCCAGCTTGGAAGGCTGGTGTTCTACCATTGAACTACACCCGCATATATAGAAAGCATTCGGCCAAAAGGCCTCCTGCGTAATGCCCAGAGCCGGAATCGAACCAGCGACACCAGGATTTTCAGTCCTCTGCTCTACCAACTGAGCTATCTGGGCGCTCAAGTTATGTAGCTTTATCTAATGTAATCGCCACAACATTGAACATTTTAACCGTTAGTCCCTACATTGTCAAGACTAAGCGCAAACTTTTTTATCGCCTTATTTTTTATACATACTGTAATCATAATACTGATAAACACTTTGCACTTCACTCCAATGTTTATCATAATTCTCCTTTGTTAATAGTCCTGTTTTTTCATTTATCATGATAAGTATCTCACTGTTAATCCAAGGACCATAGTGTAATGTATCTGTATAATTATCCAAATTTCCAGTAATATCCGTCATTAAACTAAAGTCATATACCTCTATATTATCAGCTTCTAAAAGTATTTCTGTCGCTATTTTTTGAGCTTCTATTTGTAGCTCCAACTGATTAGTCCTCTCTAGTGCCTCCCAAAAGCACACACTATAGGGTGGAAAAAAGAGATAAAATGTAACGTCTGGGTTATCCAAGGCTAATTTTAGCAAATTCTCCGTCACGTTCTCTGTAATCTGTTCCTTATCTGTCTCAGAAAGGGCATACTCTTCTTCATGTTCTTCCACTAACGTAAAACTAGCAAGTACAGTTTCTTTACCATATGATTTATATGCACCCCAAAAACCATACTCATCCATTGATGTTGTTTTATTTCCTGCTCGCGTATAATTTAACACTGCCACCGTCTTAGGCAATACTTCCTTGTTCAAGAAATAGTTCACATCATTAAATGGATTTTCATCATAAAAATACTCTGGATATCCATCATATGTGTTCTGATTTGCTGGGTAATTCACCATAGTTCCATCTAAACTACATAAAACATATTTTATCTCTGGTTGATAATCTAATGCCCTCTTTATAGTACTTCTAGATTCACAAAAGCTCGCTCCTGAATGAGTTAATTTTACGGTCTTTCCTCCCCACAAAGCATCAAATTCGCTTGGTTTGAAATTTTGGCACATGCTTGTTCCGGTTATAATTCCATCATAATCATAGTGCCTAGCAATTCCGTCATTCTGATATCTCTCATCTTTCAATGGATATTGCAGTCCAAGCAAACCATCATGATAATGTAAAAATGGGTCTATTACAATTGTGATTAACGCCAGTAATAGGAGTGCCCCAAAAGTACAACCTATTACTATATAATTCCATTTTTTTGCATTCATATTTTTCTCGTTTCTCAAACAATAATTTAAAAATTAAAATACAAGAATGTGGACAATCCGGAGAGCGAAAAAACACCCCAAATCATTAACATTACGGTTAACATTCCATTCCACACACTTGGTTTAAATTCCTTTTCGTGGTTATTTTTCGGAATTAATGCTATAGCAAGCGCTAATATCACTACTATAAGTAGGTGCAAATAAGGCATCTGCTCAATTAGATTGCCTAGCACTTGTATATGTTCTTCTACATAAGTGAATTCTAACAAATCGAAGCAGTTGAGTAGAGATTCGCTTACTCTCATCTCCCATGGTGAAAATATCGTCTTTAGTATATGTCCGGCCTGCCTCGTAGATTCTGCCCTAAACAAGATCCACGTTAAGTCAAGAAACACAAATGTACATAGCCACGCTAGAATCTTCGGCACTCTTTCCCAAGTCTTTTTGAACAATCTGCAAAAAGCATTCGCCAAGCCATGAAGCAATCCCCATAACACAAATGTCCACGCAGCGCCATGCCATATTCCACTTACTAGAAAGACAATAATTACATTAATCAAAGTCCTTGGCAGTCCTTTTCTGCTTCCCCCCAATGGGAAGTAAATATATTTTCTTAAGAATCTAGTAAGCGATATGTGCCATCTTTGCCAAAAGTCCAATATTGAAACCGCTTTATATGGAGAATTGAAATTTAAAGGTAAATCAATATGGAACATATTCGCAATGCCCATTGCCATATCACAATATCCACTAAAATCAAAATAAATTTGTAGCGTATACAACAAAGAAACTATCACTGCTTCCAGTCCTGTTAATACTTGGTAGTTAGCAAATCCCCAGTCTACTCCTTTTCCCAAAACATCCGCAATCATTACCTTTTTAAACAGTCCCATTGCAAAAAGATAAACTCCCTTTGCAAAATACTCATGAGAAAAAATCTTTCTCTTTTTTTCATTAAATTGTGGTAACATTTCCTCATGCAAAACAATAGGCCCCGCAACCAACTGAGGAAAAAAAGTCACAAACAAAAAATAATCAATAAAAGTATATTTTTCTGTCTCCTTTTTATAGGAGTCCACAAGATAAGAAATTTGCTGAAACGTAAAAAAACTAATTCCAAGAGGCAATAAAATCTGCCTTGTTTCAAACTCCCATGAAGAAATCAGCTCTATGTTATCCAAAAAGAAGTTAAAATACTTGAAATAGAAAATCACTGAAATATTTGACAGTAACCCTATCCACAAAAAGACTTTTCGTATACTATTTTGCTGCAGTTTCAATATCACTTTAGAAATGCAATAATTCAAAAGAACACTAAATACAATTATTACAAGATACACAACATGAAAATACGCATAGAACCAAAGCGACATACCAATCAAAATTACTTTTGCGAGCCATTCTTTTCCTATGCGATTTAATCCAAAATATAAAAATAAGTTTAAAGGAAGAAAAAACAAAATAAAAATATATGAATTGAATAACAAAATTTTATCCTTCTTTCTAGTATCTTGTCATAATTTCATTTTACAGATTTTAGTTTTTTTTTCAACATTTATACAATTAATCCTCTTCATATCCATTTATTCGATAAAACTGTAGTAGCAGTTTCACCACTCTACTGTAGCTAATCATTCCATCACTGACACCATTTAATTTAAGTGTCGTATCTGTAAAGGCATCCGACGCCGCCTCTACCACTTCTGTGTCCAGCACAGCCTTGTCCTCAATTCTATCCCATTCCTCCTGAGTTAAGAAGATAGCATCTTCATGCACTTGGTCTAGAATCTTAGGCTGCTTTAGATATTCCTCCCTATCTCTGCCTACTGCATCATAAAAATCGTTGTCGATATAGTAAAGCACACTCAGATATCCACTGTACTTGAAATAAATATCCTCTGCCTCGATGCATGCCAAATATGAAATAAAATTCGCTTCATCCTCATAGATATATCCCTTTAGATGGGCTAACTCGTGGCAAAACGTACTTGGCATATTCATCACATACATGACATCATTGTAATTTGCTTCCATAGAAAAAGGGAAATAATAGCCACACATATACTGCTGACTCATAAAATCCGAAAATGCCAACGGCTTTGGTCTAGGATAATAGCCACCCAAGTTGGCATAGGTCTGCCCTAGCTTTTGCATGGTCTGAATTGCAACCTCTGCCATATCCCCTTCGTAGGTAATAGACCCATCCTCGTTCCTAGTAATCTTCTCGCTTAACTCATTGCACTTCTCCACCACATAATTTCGAAGCACCACTAAGTCCTCGAAGGTGTACTCCTCTGTATCCTCTCCGAAATACTTTTCTGAAAATGTAGAGGCATGATATAGCACAAAGCAGTTCAGAGTCATCACCAGTCCCACTGCTAGAAGAATCCAAGCAAATCCATTATACAATCCATAAATAGGATTCTTTACTTTATCCCAAAACAAACCATAGTCTATCGCCAATTCGCTGTCTGCCATTGGCTTTTTCATTTTCTTTGCGATAGAAAGCTCCACCAGTTTCAAAACCATGTGGCATATTCCCACCAAGGCCACCACTGCCAACAGCAAAACTCCTGCAACAATTAAAATCTCTCCCACAGAAAAAGGGAACAATCCTGTGAATCTTCCATAGGTATTTACCCATATAGGAAAAACATGGAAGATATACCAGTCGCAAAAAGTCCTGCTATTCCATGCCACTACATTGAGCAGCACCACAAACAACCATATTGCAATGTATATCTTCCATTTTCGTTTCATCTTATCTCAGTCCTCTCAAGCCCGCTTTTTCAATTGCTCTGTCAAAGGTTGCAAGGGGCAAAAAACTCTGTGCAAAGGACTTTCCGCTTTCTCCAGGCCAAATGATTGCATCACTGGTCTTCGTTCTCTTTCCACCAAAACCAGCCCTGTTATCCCAATGAGCCTGCGTGAAGGTTTCCATTCCGGCCTGCAAATATTTCACATCGCCGGATAGTTCATAGCCAATCGCCATCGCCTCAAGCAACAAAGTATTGTTTCCAAGTCTACAAAGGCTAGGAAGCTCCTTGTAGTAGAAAAGTCCATTGTCCAAGCGACAATTTTCCACCAGATCATCAATGGCCCGGAGCATCATGTCCTTTAGTTCCTGACTTGGTCTTACTCTATAATAACGCATTAGGCTTCCTACGGCTACTGAAATCATAAATCCTACACGAATTAATGTATTGTCTGTATATGGAGCCAGCCAATGGCCATACTCTTCTTCCCAGTCTTTGAAATGTCCCACAATCCACTGGGCCTTGGAGAGCCACTTTTCTTCTCCTGTTTCCACATAAAGAGCTGTCAACGTCCTAAGCGCCCAACCTGTTTCTCTGGCGTTCATCTCTCCCGTCTTTGCATACATAGGTGTATCCAACAGCCTAAGCACATTTTCACCAATTCCTATAGCGCTTCTGAGTCCTCTTTCATCACCGGTAAAATGATAGTAGTCTAGAAGTCCCTCTACCCATTCATGGCTAGGCACAATCTTTCCACCTATCACATGTCCTCTGATATGCTCCACTTGTCCACCAAGTCTCAGTGGATCCTCAGAGTAATGCACAATGTCCACATCCTGCCAGTGAGAAGCATTGACCAGCAAATAATCCAAAAATCTTCTGGTTCCTGTTCTAGCATACATCAGCGCACAGGCATGAGGAAAATCATACTCGTTGTTGGACCAGACAGGCTCTCCACCGCCTCTTCCCTGATTGGTGTAGTTGGCATCAAAACTATCGCCCCAGTTCATCATGCCAAAAACCTTGTTGTGTCCGTCACATTTGCGGATCAACATCAGCTCTGTGTTCTTGTCCATATGATCAGGGAACACATCCGCCATCACGCCTGCTTCCTTAAACACACAAGGATCTATCACTGGTCTGTCTGGCATCTGGTAGATAAGGCTTCGGTTGTCCAATTCAGCCAGGCTTTCCTCTGCGCCATGAAAATGCAGCAGGAATTTCTGCTCCCTACTCATTCCAGACTGCATGATTACCTTATCCTCGCCTCTAGGCACCAGCATCACTGCGATTCCATCCTTGCTGGCCATCACAGCCTTTGGATAGTTTTGCTGCGCTTGGAAAATGGTTGCACAGATGCCACCTCTTTCGTCACATCTATCCGCAAAAAAGGTTCCATAAAATACCTCTGGAAAATGTTCATTCGACTCCACCATAAGTCTTTCAGAAGTCGCCGTTTCCACCACTGTCTGTCCACATCCAATGGTAAAATCTGTTTTATAGTTGGAGTAACCCGTGCAAGTACGCACTTCACTTACTGGGCACAGATCTTCAATCTCGCCCAGTCCACTGGTTCCTTTGATGCGATAAATCTGTTCCCCTTCCACCAGCATACCGCTATCTCGATTGCCAGACACGTTCTTCATCATGCCACTATGTCCTGCTGCCCCAAGATTACTATTCACTTGACTGTCTTTGTCTGCCTTGATATAAAATCCAAGTGCTCCTATCTCAAGCGGTTTTAAAGTCGTATTGATAATTCGATAGGATACCTCCACCCAGGGCTTTCCAGCATAAACTGTCAGCTTGGTTTCAAACTGATATCTACTCTGCTTTCTTTCATCTACGGTCCCTTGACCGTCTTCAGACTTACAAACATGCTCTCCTTTACCTAGCAATATCACGCACAGTGGTCCCTGCTCTACGATCTCCCAGGTATGGTAAAGGGTATCACCAGCTGGAAGTACCATCTCTCCGTTCGCTGGTTCAAGCACTGGGCCTACAAATCGGCCGTCCCCGTAGACCTGATGTCCATCAAACAATCCGCCAAACAAAGAAGTACTCTCATTCTTAACTGTAAAAAGGAACTCACCATTAACTACATCAAAACCACCTGGTATCTCTTCAACAGTCAGCGGTACTATTTCCTTTGGGCAAGTCTCTTCCCTCACCGTTGACTTTTTGCAGCGTGCTTCCTTGCAGGCAAGGTCTACATCATATTCCTCTGCCCAGTCTAAAACAAACTCCTTCTTTTCATTTCCCGGCAAATCTCCAACGAAACGAAGGAACAGATATTTCACAGAACCGTCTGGATACTTGGCAGTCGCTTTGCACTGCATAGGCAGTGATCTGTCTACATCCCAAACTTTTACCCTTGATAAGTCAAATAGCTGTCCCTCTTTAAAAGGCACAGCTACAGACATATGTTCCTGAATTCTAGGATATCTATATAATTTCTCTAAATATAACTTGATCATAGGGTTTCCTCCCTCTTTGCCATTTTGACACGGCTCTTTTTCCACAAGTTGGACTTATATAGTACATACAAGATTGCAGAAGAGATTGCATTACTCACTACTACAGAGAACCAAACGCTTCGCACGCCTAAGTTCAGTATACTTTGACAAAACCACAATGTCAAAAAGCGGAATACCCACAATCTAGTGGCGTCCACCGCCATGGTAACCTCTGTATGGCCAGTTCCCTGGAATAGTCCTGTGGTGGCATTGTAAATACCGTTGGTCCAGCAGCAAAAAGCCATAATGCTCAAGAAGTCTGCTGCCATCGCAATTACTTCTGGATCTTCTGAAAAAATACTCACAATGGCGGTAGAGATTGGAGCTCTGGAGAGAATCATTCCCCCTACGAAAAGAAATACGACACAAATATTTCGAGACATCTGGTAGCCTTTTTCGGCCCTGTCTACCTGTTTGGCACCCATGTTCTGTCCCACTATGGTAGCTGTAGCAGACCCTATAGCATTGGAGGGAAGTGTAATCAGTCCGTTGACCTTATTTCCAATTCCATATGCCGCCATGGCCTGAGTACCATATACAAATACACTCTTACTCATCAGCAGAAAGCCCAACTGCATAGTACTTCCGCCAATAGCGGTTGGCAGTCCGATGCTTAAGATAGACTTAATCTTCTCTTTTTCAAACTTCATATGTCTGATATCCAAATGCACATCCTGGTTTCGTCTACAAAGAAGCACAAAAGCTATCAGCGCCGGCACCATCTTGGCAAACAGGGTCGCAAGCGCTGCACCCGCCACTCCCATATCAAGTCCAATCATCAACACAGGGTCCAATACCATATTGGTACTGACACCTAGTAGGTTAAGAAGCATAGGCTTTAAGGTGTCTCCCTGAGCCTGGTGAGTCGCCTGATAAATATTCACCATAAACAAGAATGGCATATCCAAAATTACAATTCTAAGATAAGTGACACTGTGCACAAACGTCTCTGCATCTGCTCCAAGCCAATTTACGATTCCTGGAGTAATCAAAAAGCAGAAGGATGCACACACTACTGCAAACAGCATGGCACATGCAAATATCTGATTGGCCATGGACTTGGCATCCTTATATCTTCCTGCTCCTATATACTGAGAGACCAAAACAGCACCTGCCACGGTTATTCCAGAACCAAAGTTAATGACAATATTTTGTACTGGCGTAACCAGATTGATAGCTGCCATCTGAATGGTTCCAAGCTGTCCAACCCAATAAGTATCTGTCAGGTTGTACATGGTCTGTAAGAAACTATTTATGACAACAGGAATGGCCAATGACAAAATCGCTTTCATCATATTGCCATTCAAAATCAGATTGGTATTCAGTTTTCTTCCCGTAGTTTTCACGAACTCATCACCTGATTTCTATATAGATTTCCTATGTTAGTTTTATGATATGACAAAAATTCAGCATTTTCCACCTAATATTTGGGTATATAAGGCTTAAAACACTGTTTTTTTGTGAAATTGTAAGCCCTTACATGGGCAAAAAACGTTTACTCTCCTCTCCACACTTGCCTCGTCGCCATCACAAAAAAACCTGTCTGCAGTAATTAAGCAGACAGGTTCTGATATCTTTTCTCTTATTTAATTAAAATGAAAACGGTAGTTCTCCCAATCGGTCAAGTACACGCTTCCATCCTCAGTTCTTTGAAGAAGTCCTTCCTTTACCATGTCTTCCACCAGACGCTCCGTTTCCTCCAAACCAAACGCCTTGCCATATTGATAATATGGAGATGCGAAATAAACCTTATCCTCTTCACCTCGCTGGTACATGGCAAATTGCTCATAGATGAAATTCTTACGTTCTCTATCATACTCTCCGTAGATTGGAAGCTTTAGAGCATTTTCCGTGCAAAACTGGACTATCATTTCTCTCTGCGCACGGGCTTCTATCTGTCCCCAGGTTCCCACGATCGTGTTGTAGGAATCCACTGGCTGACCGATGGTATAAAGTCTTGCTTCAATCTCTTCTACGGATGCACCTTCTTGGAAATCCTTCTCCAAGGCATCAAAAGCAATTCTAAATTCCGCGAAATCACGAATCTGCTCTAAATGAGGTCTCATCATACTCAAAAGTTCATTCAAACTGATTGGCAATGGAAATGATACACTTTCCAATTCTTTATCAATCATCTCTTCTAGTATGGGAATGTACTCATTACATCGTTCTAAGATTCCTTTGGCATCATAGGTCTCACTCTTTAGGATATACTCCTCTTTGTCCCAACGATAGTTGTTCCAAGTATGACCTGTTCTAGCATCCTGAATAATATAAAGCATTTCTGCAAGTGCCTCAGCGTACTCCTCACCCACCATGGACTGCGTCAATCCATGCATCAGTTCCTCTTCCTGGATTTCTGGATTTTGAAGCATATGACCAGCACAGTATAAGGAAAACACATTGAGCACATGGTAGGAATCCATCTCACTCCAATAGCTTGGCTTCGCGATATGGTCATACTTCTGTGCAATCTGATATACCTCGCGAATAACATCTAGATTAAAATTCATCTGCGCCAACTGGTCGATTTCCATCTCGCAGGTGTTCCACGCCCAAGTACCAAGCCTAGTTCTTTTATCTGCCACAAATCCTCTAAAGGATTCGTAATCGCTCTCTACATCGTGGTGGCCACTCTCGTAGAGAGTAATATCTGTGCCAAGCTCCTGTACAAAAACATTTTTGTCATATACATCTACCCAGCAACTGATTCCAAAATCAATCTCCGGATTGATTGCCTGAAACTTCTCTCTTAGCATTTTACTGAAGTAGGCAATATCTACTGCATTGTGCAGATTGGTTGGATCATAAAAATGACCGATTACTCTGTCCACACAGTCTGCCAACTGCGCATATATGGAATAATACTTGTCAAAGGTTGCCACTACCTCTGGTGCCATGTAAGCGTATTCTGTATCTGGGCTACTGTACACTACCGTTTCGTCCACCCATCCATAGCCTGTGAACTCCGCTCCCCAAACCCAGAGCGTCACATTCATATCTAATTCGTGCGCTGCATCCGCCAAGTTACGAATCACTTCATGGGCTCTCTCGTAGCCACCCACTCCAGCCCAAGTGGAACACATCTCTGTAATCTGAATTCCTGTAAATCCACAGTATTTCAGCATTTTCACATATTCATACAGCTGCTCTTTCGAATAATCCACTAGGTTGTTTTCCAGGCTGGTATCAGTATTTAACCAAAAGCCTCTATTGTAGTTGATATTCCACAACGTAATAATGGCTTCTCTCTCTTCTATCCAAGGATCCTCACATACTTTCACATTTGCAGGAATCGTTAGCTCTGACACCTTGCTTACTAACTGTGCATCTTCCCCACCTGCATTCATCCAGCCCATGTAAGTGTTGGCAAAAAGATAAACCGTCTCAAAAAGCATATCTTCATTTGCAGCTACAAGCCAAATCTGCCCATCTATGATAGAAATTTCTTTTTGGTCCAAAGCAAGCGTCTCATCAATCTTTAGCTGAATGCTGTTACCACCGGCAAACTCTTTTACCACTTCCAAATCTGCCCCGCAGGTCTGATGAATCAAATATTGCAGTTCCTGACTGGCATCATGTGCAGCCTTGTCTCCATAAACAATCACATATTGGTCGATAGATACTTCGCCTACATACAGCCCGTCTTTTACCAAACCGCCCTGGCCAAATACGCTTTCGCCTTCCTGAAGTTGCACCAAAAGATCCTCTCCAATCAGGTTGTGCAATAGGTAATCGCAAGCTCTATTCATAGCCTCGTCTGTCTTGGCCAAAATGTAAATAGACCCACCCATCTTTGTAATAACAAAAGAGTCTCCAAGTCCATCCAACCCATATCCCAAACCTGATGCATAGGAGGCATCCTGAACCAGACAAATCTTGAAATATGGCGCGTCAAACATGGTTGTCTTTAGACGAACCCCATATTCCTCCTTGGCTTCTTCGAGCAAATATTCTACGCTCACTTGAGAGCTTTGCCCAATCATTCCAACCTTAAAGGAAAAAAGGCGATTGTCTTCATATTTCTTGTATGCTACAAATCCCACTCCTAAAAGGCACAGCGCAATCAGCATACCTATCATTATCTTTTTAAAGAGTTTATTCTTAAAAAAGTTTTCCACTTAAGTTACCCTCTGTTCTATCTCATTAGCTGGTATTGATTAACTGGTGTAAAAGACGCCGAGTCAACCACCATATCGAGCAAATTGTCATATACTATCACATTGACACCATCCCAGGCACGGATATATGGCACATCATTTATGATGATATTGCTCACCCCTCCGTCGCGATGAATCAACATATCACTTTGTCCAAGTGCGTAATATTGGCCAAAAGCTTCGCCCTGCAAATTAAGCTCCACTTCACCATCTTCCACAATCCATACACCGCTGTTGCCAGCAAGTTCTGATATACCAATAGATGTAGCATAGGCTTCCATCAGCGCTTCATCTGTATAATAGCCGCCATTGGTTTCCACTACCACAGTATAGCCGTCTTCCATCTGAGAAAGCTGTGCGAAAAAGTCATCCACGCTGCCAGTCTGCTGAAGTAACATATTGTTTACTTCGTGCTTGCGTACTTTGGAGTTCTCCACCCAAAGCTCATAGCCTTTTTGACCACGTCTATCCTGTATGCCGAACTCATCTACCAACAACTGACCCATATATTTTGTAACCTTGGTTGCACCGCTGTAATTGGTGTGTGCACCGTCTAAGAAATCCGTCTTTGGACTCAATCCTAGTTCCTTTTCCATCTTGCAGGTGTTCACCATCAAAACTCCGTATTCTTCTGCGATCCCCTCAACATAATTCAACTTCTTCATCGATGTCTCATCTGCAACAAAAGGAGATACAAAAAGGCATACTTCAATCTCTTTTTCCTGGGCCAATTCAATGATTTTTCTAAGCCAATATTCCTGATCTTCCCCAATTGGCATAGTTTCATCACCATCGTATAAGCAAATCGCTCCAATATCAACTGTTCTGAACTCTGCATGATATCCAATATATGGTGGATTATCTACAAAATCTCCCTTTTTCAATTCTTTGTATCTTGTGTGCACAATAGGCCATTTCAGCAATAGGTCTTCCTTAATGTCTCCGCCAATTTCATTTACCAAACTCAATGCATTTGGCGAAAAACTATATGGCAAAGTGTTTCTGTAAAGGTTACTATCTACTCCATACCCCCAGAAAAGAGTGCCGTATAGTTCTAGACAAACCGCGTCAGGAGTCTGGGTTTTAAGCCCCTCTTTCAAAGCATGATAGGAACTCACAATATCCTGTCCAGAAATAGCCAAACTAAAGCTGCTAATTCCATGCTCGTCCCAAAGCTGTGCATTGTTGATGGTACAGTAGCATCTACTGCTGCCCAAGAACATTACATCCACCAAATCTCCGTCCAAATCATAAAAGGTGTCCATAGAAGAATAATAGTCTCCTGCGGTGTCCTTCCAAGAAAAGACATCATATATATAATTTAAAAATAGAAATAATATGAGGCAAAAAGCCACCAGTTTTACAACTCTTTTTGTTTTCATTTAGCACCTCTTAAGCATTAGAACTGGAAATAAATAAACTGTGCTGAATCAAAGTTGATTCCGTACATACCGTAGATGATAATTGCACCAATCATCAAAATGATGCTTCCCCATCTGAACCATATAGTCTGCTCGTCTAAAAATGCTGTAATGGTCTGCTTTTTGAAATATCTCAAGAAGTCTACCAGTAGCAGAAGCAGTGTCGACACAATCAAAATATTAAACTCTGTTCTATCCAGTCCTAGGGTATAAATCTCTCCATTGAACAAAGACCAAGGATCCCATCTTGTGAAAATACGCTTGATGTAATCCACTGCGCCTCCTACAGATCCTGCTCTGAAGAAAATCCATGCTATATCCACCAATACAAAGGTACTGATGATCTTTCCAAGTTTAAAACTGAAGGACTCTGTCTTAGTCTTAGTCGCTACATACAGCTTTTCCTTCCAAGGTCGGGTCACATCTCCCACGATTTGATACATGGCATGTAAAAGGCCCCATGCCACAAAACCCCAACTTGCCCCATGCCAAAGGCCACTAACCCCAAAAGTAATAATCAGATTTAGATATTTACGCATTTTTCCCTTACGGTTTCCACCCAAAGGAATATACACATAGTCACGGAACCAACTACTTAAGGAAACGTGCCATCTACGCCAGAATTCTGCAATACTCATGGACATATATGGAGTGTCAAAGTTGTCCATCAACTCAAAGCCCATTACTTTTGCCGCACCCATTGCCACCGTACTGTAACCCATAAAGTCACAATAAATCTGAAGGGCAAATCCTACTGCTCCTGCAATCAATGCAACTGCTCCGTGCATGTAGAAATTGTTGAATACCGTATCAACCAAAAGTGCAACTCGGTCTGATATCACCATCTTGGTAAACAAACCCCAAACCATAAGAGTTAAGCCTCTGGTGATATTGTCATAGTTCCAAACCTTAATCTTGTCCACATCACGAACCTGCTTAAGTAGGTTGTCTGTTCGCTCAATTGGTCCTGCCACCAGCTGTGGGAAGAAGGATACGAACAACGCATATTTCAGTACATTCTTTTCAGAAGTAATTTTACCCTGATATACATCGATGATATATCCCAGTGCCTGGAAGGTGTAGAAAGAAATACCCACCGGAAGCAACACATCGAATGGCTTCTCTACTGCCTGTATGTTTAGGAATCCCAATCCTTTGTTTAAGGTATCTAGGAACAAATCAAAATACTTAAAGAAAAACAGGATTCCCAGATTCACTCCAAGGCAACCCCAAAGAGCTGCTTTTTTCACCCAGACTTTCTTTGCTTTTTCAACCATCCAGCCTGCAAGCCATGTGGTCAACGTGGAGCCCAAAAGCAAGAGTGCATACTGAGCATTCCAACACATATAGAAATAATAGCTGGTAATCAATAACCATATATATCTCGTCTTTTTCGGAATTACCATATATACCAATACAACGATTGGGAAAAATATCAAAAAGTCAACTGAATTGAACAACATTTCTATATCCTTCTTTCAAATTTCTCATGCTCTCACGACTAGTTTTTACAGGTCTAGTTCCTTCAATTCCATATCTGACTCCAAATTGGTCAGAATACTTGCTCTAACCTCTTCTAAGGAATCGTAAGCCATAATCCAAATAGCACCCTGTACCTGTGTCAAGCCTCCAAAATAAATACCAGAGGTCATATCCACAGAAACCTGTTTTCCTTCTCGTACGATAACATGTTCAAAGCAAGCTAGCACATAATAAGTCTGCTCTCCAGAGCCTGTTTTGAAACGAATTTCAAACACATCGTAAAGTACATTGCTTCTCCCACCATCTGTAAGCAAATATAATTTCACAGGTTTCATCTCTTGGAAATAACCTGCAGTCTTTGTTTTGTCTATGTTTAGGTCCAAGGCAGACTCCGCCTTCACATGAATCAAGTCCAGTGCCTCCTGCGGAATTCCCGTCAAATCTTTGAGATATTCATCCAAGCCCTGTACCGTATAAGTCTTGCTATTTTCTGACAGTCGATACTGATTACTATCCGCGGTGATGGTAATCATCTCTCCCTCAAGCAGGTTGCGTCTCTTGGATACATCATAATCTATGTAGTTGGCATCGATTCCCTCTGCCACAATTCGAGAAAGCATCATCTCGCCGTCGCCATCTTTTCCTTCAAAAGATACCTCTATATAGTCAAATGGATTCACCAGCGGTTTTGCCAGTTCCTGTGTGCCGTTTGTAAACACACCCAGCAAAACTATGCAAGCAATCACAATAAATGCAATTGCGCCGCCACTCAATTTCTTTTTGGAACCCTTTTTACTTTCCTCATATGCTCTGGCCTCTGCCTCTGCGCGCAGTTTACCTTTGTGGTAACCATAGGATTTCGACTGGGCCTTGGCCTCAATCTCCTCCAACGTCTCCTCTTTTTCCGTAATCATCTGATAACCACAGTAGGCGCAGGAGATAATTCCTTTCGCTCTATCTAAACTCATGGTTCCGCCACATTTTGGGCAAGTCATATCTTTTGCTTCGTTTATCATGTGTACTATTTCCTCTCGCACTAGATTATCTTACTTGGCGCTATTCATCTCTCTTAGGCTATCCTGCCTAATTAAACACGCTGTGCTATCAACTTGACCGCCTTGTCGCGAAGTTGCAGTTCTGCTTCGTCCTCTGTCTCATCCAATCTCACCTGATGAACCTTTTTGGATGCTGTCAGTTCCTCTATTGTAACGAAAGTGATAAATCCTTCTATCACCATCTCACCTGTCAGCGCATTGCTAGCTTGTACGGCAACCATTAAACTCGTATTTCCAGTATAAACCACTTGCCCCTCAAAGCGCACCACTGTACCTTTTTTCACCGGTTTGAAAAAGGACATATTCTGCAAATTACGCATCACGATTTCATCGGTATTGCCATGTTCACATGCCGCTGTTGCAAATCCAGCTTCCACCAGCCATGCTGCAGCTCTGGCCGCAAACAAAGTTCCATGATGGTTTAAATCTTCTTCTTTTACCAAATGTAAAGTCTCATATTTTTTCATTGTTTCTTCACTACTCTTTTTTCAAAGAGCATACTTTCCCATGTTATGATTAAATCATCGTCTATTTTAGCATACCTTCGCTCCAGAATCAATTTTTCCAAAGCAAATCTAGGTACATACAAATACATACAAACTTCCCACAGCAAAAAAATAAGAGAAACGCTGAAAAATCAACGTTTCTCTCGTACTAATTTACTGCTGGTGGCCGGACTCGAACCGGCACGGTATTGCTACCGAGGGATTTTAAGTCCCTTGCGTCTACCTATTCCGCCACACCAGCGGACTGCTATTTGTGCATGATGGCATGCGATTCAGGAACTTCGTTCCCTCATTCACGGCGTACCCGCCTATGTATGAACGAGTAAGAAGCACTTAGCAAGTAAACTTCCAAGTGTTTCTTACTCATTCATACGCACGCTTATATTGCAACGTGCAGACTGGGCGGAGGTGGATTCGAACCACCGAAGCAATTTGCAGCAGATTTACAGTCTGTCCCCTTTGGCCACTCGGGAATCCGCCCATACAGGACTATGAAAAGTCCTGACAAGAAATGACTATAGCATAAGTTATTTTAAAAATCAAGATATTCTAGTACCAATGCCGAAGTTTTTGGAAGGGAAATTTTCACTCTTCCTCCAATCACTGGATACTCTACAGGTTGTGTATCAAATCCCTCTTCGCTAGTAAGAATTAATCGCTTCATCACGCTTTCTTTTGGAACATTCAAATCCCAGACGCTAAGCTCCTTTTCCACCGGCTGATCAGAGTTGTTGATTACAACCAAATAGGCAGAATCCTTGTTGAATCTTCCAAAGGAAAGGAAATTGTACTCCGACTTCACATACTTCACGGAACCGGTCTTCAGCGCCTCTCTTTCCTTGTGCATATGGATTAGATACTTATGAAGAGCTAGTATCTCCTGATCTTCCTGACCCCATGGATAGGTTCGTCTATTGTCTGGGTCAGTGAAGCCGCACACACCTGCTTCATCTCCATAATATAGCGTAGGCGCTCCAGGCCAAGTCATCTGGAACACAACCGCTTCCATAAACACCGCTCTATTGATATCCTGAGAGGCTGCTTCTGGCCCCAAGGTTGCTGTACGTCCAACCTTGTGATTGGTTCTGGTCAAAAATCTGGAATGATCGTGATTGGACAGTTGGTTCATACTTACCAGCCAGCTTGGCATAGCAAAACTAGAGCAGTGATGCTTCATGGCTCCCCAGAAGTTGTCTGCGTTACCAAGCATATCGCCTCTAAAGTCGTCACTATGCTTTTCCATACCAGTCAAAAACCAGGTCAGTGGTTCCATAAAGGCGTCATAGTTCATCACGCCGTCCCACTCATTGCCCTTAAGCCAATCTCTGGTATTTCCATAGTGCTCCGCCAAGATGATTGCCTCCGGATTGGCATCCTTGACTGCCTTACGGAACTCCTGCCAGAAACAATGGTTAAACTCTGGACTGAATCCCAAGTCTGCAGCCACGTCCAGTCTCCATCCATCCGCATTGAACGGAGGTGAAACCCATTTGCGCGCTACCCCAAGCACATAGTCCATAAGTGCCCTAGAGCCTTCGTAATTAAGCTTTGGCAAAGTATCATGGCCCCACCATCCATCGTAGGTATAGTTGTTTGGCCAATGATATGGATCTCTAAACAAAAAATAATCTCTGTATGGACTTCCGCCGTCTTTAAATGCCCCCGGTGCATATCCGCCAGCATTTTCATAGATCCCTTCTCTATCCAGCCACTTGTTGAAAGAACCACAGTGATTGAACACACCATCCAAGATCACACGAATGCCTCTTTCATGTGCTTTTTCCACCAATTCAATAAAGAGCTGGTCACTGGCCTCTAAATTGGCTTGATTTGTTACACGGCTGATATATTTGCTTGCCTGACAATTTTCCATCTGCCACTCCGGCAATACTTCTCCACCGTCTTCCACAATTTTGCCTAAATGTGGATCAATGTGGTCATAGTCCTGTGTATCATAGCCATGATTGGATGGAGAGACAAACAATGGATTAAAGTAAATCACTTCTACGCCCAAATCCTGCAAGTAATCTAACTTGTCAATTACACCCTGTAGATCTCCACCGTAGAATTCGCGCACGTCCATGGCAGCAGGGTATCTGCTCCAGTCCTCTACCTTGTGCACATGCTGTCCAATGTAGGTATATTCATGACTTTCTACATCATTGCTTGGATCTCCATTGCAAAACCGATCCACATAAATCTGGTACATAACTGCACCCTTGGCCCAATCTGGGGTCTTAAATCCTGGAATTACCACAAAGTCGTAATACTCATTGGCTTCCTTTACCAAGCCTCTGGCATCAAAACATCCTCTGATTTTGCCAAGCTCTATTTCAAAGTGATAGTGTATGGTTTCATTTTCTAATTGTAAAATATATTCATAATAATCAAATTGCTCGTCGTGCTCTACTTTCGCCATCAACTCTCTCTGGCCCTTACAAACCACGAACACTCTGTCCAAGTTGTTCTTGGCACAGCGGAATCGGATGGATAACTGATCATAAGGTCTAGGCTCCGCTGGGTGAATAAAGTTTGCCGTTGTATCTGAAAATAGGGCTCGTCTATTAAATACTGGTCTCATTCCAGTAACATATGCCTGAGCATTTTGATTCTTAATAAACTGGTCCACGCTAAAAACACTCGCTTTCTTTATACAATATCCCGTTTATTATACCACAAAAAATGGTTCCTCTCAACACATACCATACGATATAACATTGCAGAAGTAACAACAAGATTGTATAATTTTATCGTAATATTATTTTTAATAAAGAGGTAGGCAAAGATGCATAAATCACAAAATCTTTACAGAAAAATATTGGCCTTTATATTTGCACTGATTTCCACCTATGCACTAAATATACGCAATGGGCTTTATGTTGGGAACTGTCCCGAACACCCTATTGGAAATATCCTAAGTCGTCTATACTCTGCTTTTGGTTCTATGGAGCTGGCAGATTTCTTTGTCCTCTGTTCCCTATGTGTCCTTTTCTACTGGGGTCTGAATCATTTGGGCAAAGTCAAGATTGGCACTATGGCCTTCTCTGGGTTGCTTTCCATTGTATACCTTTTAGCATTGTTTTATAGAAATTACAATTCGACACTCTATCTTTACTGCGATGCTTTTCAGCTCTTTATCGCTTTGTTTGAAGTGTTCGGCATAGGAATTGTAATCTATTTTCTACTAAATACCTTGGACTGGTATTTTAACAAATGCCTTGTTAGGCAGGATGAACCAACTCAAACTTGCTTTTGGAAAAAGCATTTCTTCCCTTTAGCATCCGGTTTTATCTTCCTTTGTTGGCTTCTTTGGCTGGCAATGACCTATCCAGGGTCTACCAACCCGGACTCCATTGTACAGCTCAAAAACTTTTATGGTGATATGGAAAGAACTGCTTGGCAGCCTCCTTTTTCTACTCTCATTATGGGAGGGCTCTTTCACATAGGCAGAACTCTTGTAGATGCAAATTTCGGATTCTTTTTGTACAACCTCTTCCAAGGAATTGTTGGCGCACTGGTCTTTGCTTACTCGCTGAATCGTTTAGTGAAAAGAGGTGTTCCATTTGCCCTTCCTGTCATAGGAACCCTTTTCTTTGGTCTAACTCCCATGTGGGGCGCCTATGTACAGTGGTTTGAAAAAGACTTTCTGTACACTGTCTCGGTAGTGCTTTTTGTAACTCTTGTTGCAGAAGTGCTTCTGGATCGACAATGTACTCTTAAGATGCTGGTTTGTATATGCCTGTCTGGCATTGCAATGGCACTCCTTCGAAACAATGGCATATATGTAATCCTGCCTACACTGATTGCAAGTGGTATATATTTAAAGAACGTAGAACGCAAAAGGATACTTACTTCCTTGGCCATCGTCTTTGTAGTATATGAATTAGTGGTAAAAGCCATCTATCCTGCCATGGGAATTGGCAAAACCTCTATCGCGGAAACCATCGGATTTATGTTCCAGGCAACCGCAAGATATGTACAAGAATATCCCGGCGAAGTTACCGATTACGAAAAAGAAGTCCTAATACAGAATTTCCAACACATGGATAACTTCCAAAACTATGACCCTAGAATCGTCGACCCCGTCAAAATATACTACAACCACACGGATTTCGGTTCCTATGTAAAGATATGGCTGAACATGTTTTTGAAACACCCTATGGTTTATGTGGAGTCGTACTTGAATAGCTCCTACGGATATATGGCTCCCGTATCTACCGACATCGGTGCCTATGTAATGCTCAGTGATTACGACCCTTATCTTAAGGAGTTGGGCGTATCCCATGTAGACAACGGAAATCTTAACTATATAGCCGTATGGCTCTGGCATCTAAGCACAGGTCTTCCAGTATTGAAATACTTGGCTTCTCCTGGTTTGTATACCTGGCTATCCTTGATAGCGCTTTGGCTCTTTGCCAAGAACAAAAGGCCAGTAGGTGTAATCCTGTTGATTCCAAATATAATTAATATATTGGTATGTACAGCTTCCCCTTTGGCAGATGCAATGCGATATGCTCTTCCTGCAGTTGCAGTAATGCCTCTTATCCTTGGTTGGACATATATAGTTAAGGATGCTAAATATCAAAAAGAATAGAAAGTAAAAAGGACAGTCAATTGACTGTCCTTTTTAGAGAAGGTATTTCTTTCTTATGGGGTATAGCAAAAAACTATATAATGTATTGGGGGGGGTTACGCATATTATAATAGCATGGAGTATTCGGAACGTCTATTCTCACAATTCACAAATTTCACAATTTCTCTATTCCGTTTTTGGTAAAATTGCACATATTTTAATTGTGCACAATCACCAAAACGCCCCTTTCCCTTTTTTACACTTCGAACAAAGCCTCGAATTCCTCTCTGGAAATCTTCTCTTTTTCAAGCAAAAGCTCTGCTGCACGGTGGAGTACATCCTCGTGTTCTTTAATCAGGCTCTTTGCCTTTGCATAGCATTCATCAATAATGCTCTTCACTTCTTTGTCGATTTCACCCGCCACCGCTTCGCTGTGCGCTCTGGTGTGTGCAAGGTCTCTACCAATGAACACCTCATCATCTTCACTGTCATAATTAATTACGCCGATGTTTTCAGACATACCAAATTTGGTAACCATCTTGCGTGCCACCTTGGTAGCCTTCTTGATGTCGCTGGAAGCTCCTGTGGTAATATCGTCAAAAATAATTTCCTCTGCGATACGTCCGCCCAAGGATACCATGATATCCTGAAGCATCTTTCCTCTGGTAAGGAACATCTCGTCTTTTTCAGGCAGTGGCATAGTATAACCAGCTGCACCCACGCCTGTCGGAATAATAGATACGGTATAGACTGGTCCAACATCTGGAAGCACATGGAACAGGATTGCGTGCCCTGCTTCGTGATAAGCGGTAATCTTCTTTTCCTTGTCGGAAATGATACGACTCTTCTTTTCTGCACCGATTCCAACTTTGACAAAGGAACTCTTGATATCCTCTTGTGTCATATATGCTCTGCCTTCTTTGGCTGCCTTGATAGCCGCTTCATTCAGAAGGTTTTCAAGGTCTGCACCTGTAAAGCCTGCTGTAGTCTGTGCAATCTGATCCAAATCTACATCATCGCCAAGTGGTTTGTTCTTGGCATGTACGTCCAAAATCTCTCTTCTTCCGCCGATGTCTGGTGTGCCCACAGCCACTTTTCTGTCAAAACGTCCTGGACGCAAAATCGCTGGGTCCAAGATATCTACACGGTTGGTTGCCGCCATTACAATGATGCCTTCATTGACACCAAAGCCATCCATTTCTACCAAAAGCTGATTCAGGGTCTGCTCTCTCTCATCGTGGCCGCCGCCCATACCAGTACCTCTGCGTCTGGCAACCGCATCAATCTCATCGATAAACACGATGCAAGGAGCGTTCTTCTTGGCATCTGCAAACAAATCTCTTACTCTGGATGCACCTACACCCACAAACATTTCTACGAAATCCGAACCCGAGATGCTGAAGAAAGGCACCTTTGCCTCGCCTGCAACCGCCTTGGCAAGCAAGGTTTTACCGGTTCCTGGAGGGCCCTCCAAAAGAACGCCCTTTGGAATGCGAGCTCCCACTTTCGTATATTTGGATGGATCCTTTAAGAAATCTACGATTTCTTCCAGTTCCTCTTTTTCTTCTTTTAGTCCTGCTACTTCTTTAAATGTAATAGAACCATCACCCATAGACATACGTGCTCTGCTCTTACCAAAATTCATCATCTTGCTAGAGCCACCGCCGCCAGCATTCTGGGCACTAATCATTACAAAAAGGAATACACCCACCACCACAATCATCAGAAGTGGCATGATATAGGTCAAGAACCAGTTCTCTCTTTCGATATCCATTACTGTTGGCTCAATGCCCTTTTCTCTGACCATGGACTCCAGCTCTGTAACATCTGTAGCATACAAGATTTTGTCTGTTCCAGACTTAAGTGATACATCCAAGTATCCTGTTGGTGCTTCCCTATTGGGATGAATCGTTACACTTACTACATTTCCCGCCTGAATGTCTGACAAAAACTGTGCCCTTGTGTAACTAGATGTCTGTCTATCTGCCCAATTGAGATAGAACAGCGCCATCAAAAGCAAGGCTACTATAACGAAGTAAAAATTTAAGCCTCTATTACTTTGCTTCAAAATAATCCTCCTTCGACAAAAGAACCTCTTTTATCTTAATCAAATTTTACAATGCCGATGTATGGAAGATTGCGATATCTCTGTGCATAATCAAGGCCGTAACCAACTACGAATTCATCTGGAATCTGGAATCCGGTATAATCAACATCTACGTGCACAACTCTTCTATCTGGCTTGTCAAGCAAAGTGCAAAGGCGAAGGCTTGCTGGGCCTCTGTCACGAAGCATCTCAAGCAAATAGCTGAGGGTTCTTCCTGAGTCTACGATATCTTCAACAACAATAACATCCTTACCCTTAAGTGGTTCGTCCAAATCTTTGACAATTCTAACTACTCCACTGGATTTGGTCTCGTTTCCATAACTTGAAACAGACATGAAGTCCATGGATACTGGAACAGTGATACGCTTTGCAAGTTCGCACATAAAGAATGTGCCACCTTTAAGTACGCACACCAAGTGTACTTCTTTTCCCTCATAATCTCTGCTAATCTGCTCACCAATAGCTTTGATTCTAGCATCCACTTCATCTTCACTTAATAGTACTTCAATACGTTCTGGCATTTTATCTTCCTCCTATTAATTGTACCTGTAAAATCTGTTTTGTATTCTCATTCACCTTATATTCCTGACTGATTCGATAACCGATCACCCAGACGATATGGTCTGCGTCCGCCAAAAGCCACACCTTGTCTCTCTTCTCGCGCGGTATTTTCTCATCTACCATATAGTCTTGAAGAGACTTTTTGGAAAGCTCCTTATTGATGGTTAGGTAATCGCCCGTCAGTCTATTTCTAACAGTGATATAATTTTTTATTTTATCATAATCAAACCATTTCGTACACTGGTTTTGTGGAATATCCTGGCTTTTTTCGTAAGGAAAAAGTTGAAATTCAAGCCTTCCCAAATCCTCTATCTCTATAGTCATTGGAAATTCAGTCTCTATCACATACTGAGTTTGGGCAGTTCGCTCTCCCTTTTTACTTTCAAACTCACTTTCCGTCCTTCGAAAAAGTGAGATTACCTCATATCTTCTGCAGGCTACCATCTGATATGGCAAATGCACCTCTCGGTTTCCAGCATTCACCAGCAAGTCTTCCACCTGCTCTACATGAATGGCGCCCAAATCCTTTCGATATGGCACCAAATATTCAAACATTCGCAGAATCAATTCTTTTCGAAGAAATGGGTGCATGTCTATGACATCAACCCCAAACACCGACAAACTTCCATCCGCTTCCTTTACCACGTATTTATCAAACAGTTCTTCCACCGTTTGTCTGATAAAATCCTGAGACTCTGCCACCAGACTAGCTGCCGCAGAGATGTGCTCAATCGCTCCTGCAGAGATTTCCTGCTCCACATAAGGCAGCACATGGTTTCGAATCTTATTCCTGGAATAAATATCTTCTTTGTTGGTGCTATCCTCGCAGTGGGAAATCCCTTCCTTCGCTAAGAGTTCTTCAATCTCCTTGCGCTGTAGGCAAAGCAAAGGTCTGATGACCTGATCTCTCACAGGTTTGATGCTTCCAAGCCCGGTCAAACCACTTCCCCTAAACAGATTAAACAGCATGGTTTCCGCTCTGTCGTTGCTATTGTGTGCAACCGCAATTTTGGCCTGACCTTTTTGCAGGGCTTCCGGGGCCTGTTCTTTCAACACTCTTTCAAAGCACTCATAGCGAAGCTCTCTTCCTGCTTCCTCCGTGGACTGCCCCCTCTGATTGGCAAGCAATACTACATCCTCCTCAAAAAGGAAAAAAGGTAGTTGCCATTTCTCGCAAAGGCTTTTCACATATTCGCTGTCCCCCTTTGCCTCTGGCCTGATGCCATGATTTACATGAACCACCAAAAGTCTTAAATCATAGAGCGACTGCAATTCGTGAAGCGCAAACAAGAGGCAAACCGAGTCTGCCCCTCCGGAAACGCCTACCGCAAGGGTATCCCCCTTGCTGAGCATATGATGTTTTTCCACGAAATCTCTAATCTTGTTAATCATTGTTTATCTGGTGTGATTTCCTTTATATTTTTCCCACAGTCCTATGACTAGAACTGTCATATCATCTTTGATTCTTCCCTTGGACATTCGAATCACCGCCTGCAGCAAATTTCTTGCTGCCTCCTTGGGACTAGGCTCATCCAAGCGACTAATCATCTGTCCCAAATCCTCGCCGTAGCCATACTCCTCCACGGCATCTATGATACCGTCGGAGACCATAAAAATTACATCTCCATCCATCAGATTACGGCCGGTATGGTCAGGCTCTAAATTAGCAAATATCCCCAGTGGCAATGAGCTGTCCGCAATCTGCTCCACCATGCGTCCTCTCTTTAGATAGCTTGGAGCCGCTCCTATCTTGCAAAACTCACCGTATCCCTCATACAAATCGATGTGGCAAATATCCAAAGTAGAGAGCCTTCGCTCATCTCCCTTGGCCATCAAATTACTGTTGACCAACCCAGCGGCTCTAGTATAACTATATCCCGCCTCTAAAAGCTTGTCCATCAAGTCCAACACTTTTTCGCTGTCCTGGCAGGCGCTCTCTCCAGATCCCATCCCATCGGACAAAAGGATGCTTATTGTCCCCTGTTCCGATTCTATGATGGAATAATTGTCTCCCGAAACGGTTTCGGTCTCCTTTACCGCCCTAGCTAGTCCTGTCAGCGCATTGAAGTGGGTTTCCTCCACAAAGGTATAATAACGCAATGTCTGATCTACAAAATAAGGACAGGTGGCGGTTGGCTCCACTTCCATCCCTAACAGTAAAGAAAGCATGGTAGCAACCTCTTCCGTGCGATACCCACCTTGTTTATCACTTCTAAGGCCTGCTCCTATCTTGGCCCGTCCCTCTGGCGGATGAATATGGTAAATCTCTGCCACCTCTATCTTTTCACTGCGCAGCGCCTGTATGATTTGTTTTTCCATCTTTTCTGGAAAGGCTCTAAATCCGAAAACTTCTCCTGCCAATTTTGCCATGATGGCCGAAACCTCACTGAGGTTCTCTGACAAGAGACATCTGTTTTCCCATAGTTTCTTTTGAAATACGAAATCTTCTCTCTGCTCCAGTGCTCGTCCTTCAAATTCTGTGTCAAAGCTCTTGGCCAGCTCTTTGAAGGATTCTGCATATCCTAGAAGCCTTCTCTTGCCGTACTCTGATAATAAATATGCTTTCTCGCTGTCTGCTTCCCTGATGACTTTTTTCATAAAGAGCCTCCTGTTTTTAATAGCTCTTTACATTATAGAGATGCACCATCTATTTTTTTGTCGAAACCGATAAAGGCCAATCCCTTTTCCTGCGACAAAAAAACACATGGTGCATTTATTCTTCCTTCTTAAAGATAAGCTCTCCCGGATAAACCAGTCCCAGTTTTTCCTTGGCTATCTCTTCTATGTATTTCTTAGTCTGTGTATACTTTCTGAATTCTTCAATCTCTTGCGTACGCAGATTCTGCTGCTCGATTTGCTCCTGGAGAGACGAAATCTTGCTTTCGTTACTTTCAATCTTGGCCTGTAGTTCGTTGCCCTTTACACCGACTACAATCAAAATGACTGCCACCACCATGGTAATCAAAAACATGCTCAGCCAGTTTTGATTTGCTCTACGATATGATGGTTTTCTCCTGCTCATAAAATCACCCTCTGTAGATTAACGTTTACATAATTTAATTCTAAACATTTTTAATAGTTGCGTCAACTTATTTCGCACAAAGCACAATAGTCTGGACACATAAGTAACATAAAGTTTACTTACACTTTTTTTGTAGAGGTAAATGCCCACCACACCTCCTAACACCGCAAACCACCTTAGTCCACCCGTGTCATGCTCATACATGATCTGAAAGCCTTTCAGGGCACAAATCATCCAAAATATAAAATCTTCCGCTGATATCCAAAAACTGCCATGGGGAATCACTCTTCGCAATATACGCACTGCATCATAAAAAAAAGCCCCCCAGATTGCCGCTGTAAAGGCTTGTAGTAAAAAAACTGTTTCGCTGGACAAACTCATCTTTTGGCCCCTTATCGAAACAATTTGGTCAGCAGAGATTCACCCTTCGTACTATGGGCTGCTGCATCTGAATAAGTCAAACTGTCAACTCTTCCATCAATATCCACCTCTCCCTTTTCCAGAGATAGTCGATTGACATGTAAGTCGCTGCCTCTCAGTACCAACATTCCCATATCTGTCTCTAATACAATCTCATGAATGTCAAACGAAAGCACATCTGATACTCCATTGATGGTACAAGTCCTACGATTTGTGAGCATCAGCTTGTGTACCCGTCCTTTTCCACTTAAAGCCTCTTCCATAACACCCTCCTATATTCCTCAATAAAGCTTAGTAGAATATATGAGGGCACCACAGAAAATATACCTCTTAAATATATCGAAACAGTTCTGCTGCCGCTTCCTTCTTGACAGTCTCCTGCACGTCTAGCACTTCCACCTTCACGTCCTTGTTTCCGAAGGAAATGGTGATGATATCCCCTACCTTCACGTTGGTAGAAGCCTTGGCTGGCTTGTCATTGATCATGACTCTTCCGCCATCGCAGGCCTCATTGGCAACTGTCCTGCGCTTGATCAGTCTTGATACCTTTAAATACTTGTCCAATCTCATAATATATCCCTCTTAACCTAAATCATTACTCAACCCATGAACATGGAGTTTCACTTGTGAAACTCTTGCGCACGAGCGGAGTCGCCCTGCGACTAATTTCCTCTCCGCGAGCTGTGCATATACCTTCTCTTTCTTTTGCTCAAAAAGAAAGAGAACCTGGATTACAGGTTCTCTCTAGTTTGCAAACTTTAAATTAAGCGTTTACAGTATCTTTCAAAGCTTTACCTGGTTTGAACTTAGGAGCCTTGGAAGCTGCAATCTTCATAACTTCTTTAGTCTGAGGATTTCTGCCTTCTCTTGCTTTTCTTTCGCTCACTTCAAATGTACCAAAGCCAACCAACTGAACTTTGCCACCCTTTTTCAACTCGTCTGTAACTACGCTTGTGAAAGCTGCTAATGCTTTCTCTGCATCCTTCTTAGAAAGTCCTGCCTGCTCAGCCATAGCTGCTACTAATTCTGTTTTGTTCATATCGAACTCCTCCTCTGAATTGAGTTTTCAAATTTTTGTATTATTAGTCGTTTCTATCTTGGAAACGTCTATATCTATTTATAGACTTTTTTAGCCTCTTTGTCAAGGCATTTTGCCTTATTTAAAGCCCTAATATCGCATTTTTATTGTAACTTTTCATAACCATCCACCAGACTGTCCACTTGGTCACTCAAAACCTGCTCTCCATTAATTTTGCAGATTCTGTTCACGTCGCTGACTGCCATAAGGATTTTGGCCACCTGTTCCTCCACTCTTGGGTCCTGGGCTGTGGGCTCTAGGCTTTCTAACTTTGCAACTGCTTTCTTAATCTCTGCCAGATCTTCTGCAAAGCTTGCACTCACACCGTAATGCTTGTCCACTTTCTTTAATACCTTAGTGGCTCTTGCCAATGCAGGCAGCTCCAAAGGGATCTCTCTGAGTGGTCCAGCTGCTATGGTTTTGTTTTCTTTTTCCTTCTTCTTGATCTCTTCCCAGTTTTGCAAAACCTCGTCAGAGCTTTCTACAGAGATTTCGCCAAACACATGAGGATGTCTGCGCACCATCTTAGTGGCCACATCATTTACCACATCCCCCATGTCAAACAATCCTTCTTCTGCACCTATTTGTGCATGCATCACTACCTGTAAAAGAACATCTCCCAGTTCCTCTATCAAATTGTCAGGGTCTCCCGTTGCTTCTAGGATACGAATTCCAGCCATGGCCTCTGCCGCTTCCTCCATCATACAAGGTCTGAGGCTCATATGGGTTTGTTCTCTGTCCCAAGGGCATCCGTTTTCACTTCGCAGTGCTTTAATAATGTCCAAAAACTCTTCGTAGGTATACTTTTTCATATTGCTTACCCTTTGATTGATTTATTGTATCGCAGTGGTGGTAGGGGTTAGCTCTGCAAAGGAATATGCGATATCTTTTTCCTCTGAATCCACCTCTATGGTATAACTTCTTGTTTCATATCCTGACTTTCGCAGAGTGATAATATGTGTACCCGCTTCTTTGCCAAAGCTTACCGGTGCTACCCCGATGTAATTGCCATTCAAATAGACTTCTGCTCCCTCAGGACCATCAATGCGTACCACAAAACGCGATATGGTACTGCTACTACTGCTGGAACTTTCTTCCTCTTCCTCCGCAGTCTCCTTTTCCATGGTTACTTCCAAACCGCCGGTAGCAGATGCCACTTTGAAGTAAGATTTAATCGTGCTATAACCCGGTGCTACAGCAATCATCTGATGTACTCCATATTCCAGAGAAACAGGCAGGCTGGTATCCACTTTTGCTCCATCAATATACAATGTGGCACTGGATGGAGTTACCGCAAATACTACCTGACCATACTTTGGCTCCTCCACCTTCAAGTCTCCTATATTCAATGTAAACTCTTCGTTTCTCTTGATTACTACACTTTTGGTTCCGCCACTGCTGCCTTGACTAATGTTGACCTGATAACTTCCTTCTGGAACTGTGAGAAGCATATCTTCTGAAATCTGCTTGATCAAAGTCTGCCCCACCTCAATCCAACCACCGATAAAGTTCTCGTCTCCCTCCAGTCGAAGATATCCATGCCCTTTGTCAACCGTAATACTGTACACCGTGGTGTCAATACCCTGAAAGGTCAGCACATCTGCTGCGTTCAAATCCATCCAGTCAATCTGCTCACCCTCAGAAAAAATCAGTGTATCAGATGTTATCTTGTATACGTCTGAGCCGATAGAGACATCGTGCCTAGTGGTATTGATTTCATATCTCTCTATGGCTTCCGCCTTCCAGCATTCTCCAGATAGTTTCAGTGTATCCAGACGCTTTTTGCTCTTTAAGAAAGTAATATCTACAATGTCTCCCTCGTGAATTTGCGCCAAAGACATCGGCTCACCATATTTGTCACTGTAGGAAGTTGCCCCGTCGTAATTAAGTGTATACTTCTTGCTAACTGTAGTATTGAAAAAAGTAATGGTCTGATCCTCTTCATCAATACGAGTGATAATTGCAGTATCTGCACTGTCATAGGTGCCTGGACCTGTGAGCATAAAGCCAGTATCTGCTTTACTGCTTTCCTGACTGCTCTCTGAGACATGCATTTGCCCTGCCTCATTACATCCTCCCACAATGGCTGCCGCTAGCAAAACTGCAAACAATATATTTATCTTTCGTCTCTTTGCTTCCATGGCTTTCCTTTCTCACTGTCTTTATAGTGGTAGTATATCACAAAGATACTAAAAATGCTTCCTCCAGAAAGGCTCTCTTTGCATTTTCCTGCTCTATTACCTTGGTAAGTTTTTCCATGTTTTTGTCCGGTATCCAGGCCTTCCCTGAATTCATATAAAAATTGGCAATTTTCCAAAACTTTTCTGGATATGCCAATCGATAATACAAGTTGATGTAGGATCTGGCAGACAACGGCTTTTTGCTCTGGTATGCGTCCAGCAGTCTTTTGCCAAGCTCCTTTGACCATCCATTCTTTTCCAAAACCTTTCTGAGAAAAAGATAGAGGTCTCTCACCTGATCGTCTAAAATGCACTTCTCGAAGTTCAAAATTCTTTGACCTGTATTGGTCCAAATCAAATTGTGATGTTGGAAGTCTCCATGGCAAAAGGTGCCTTCTCTGCGCACAAAATCTTCATCTTCCGGCTGGCAGAATTCTTCCACCTGTTTTGCAATCTCCTGTGCATTATCCCAAAAGAAATCAAACTCTCTTTGCAGGTATATCTCAAAATTATTCTTCTGGCTTTTTTCTCTTAGGTACTTGCGCACTCTTCTCAATTCACGATTGTGCTTATCATATTCCTTCTGAAGCGAAAAGACCGGCATACTGCTTAAATCTTCCCATTCCTTTACTTGCAGATGCTTATGTAAGTCTGCCAAGAACTGCATGGCTTTGATACAGTCTTCCTCCTCTGTGACCTGACATTCTCGTCCCTCCCAAAAGGTTTTCAATATGTAGCAGGTTCCATCTAGGTCTCGTACATAAAGTTGCCCCTCTTTGTTTGCAAGGATTTGTTCTCCATACTCATATCCATGCTCTTTTACATAGGTCAACAATCGATTCTGTAAATCTATCTTCTCTATAGGGCCACCGTACTCACGAAAAGTATATAGTCCCTCATTTGTTTCACAAAGAATAGAGCCTCGCCCCTTTCTGGTGCGAAGCACTTCCACTTCATATTGGCTAAGTAAGCCTACGGCTCTGTCATTCACTGTCCTTCCCCCTAAAATAAGTTTTTGCCACTTTCATGGCCTACCCTATCTTATGAGGTGCAAGAAAAAAGTATGTTATAGAATCCGGCTCAAAAGATATTCTTTTGTATTCTTGCCAGGGTCCTCCAATACCTCCTCCAGCATTTGGGCCAAAATCTCTCCAAGCCTTGGTCCTGGTTGTACTCCAGCTTCCATTAAATCCTTTCCAGTAACCGCCAACGTCTTAAGTGACAGACAATCTCCTGCCGCCTTCACTTCCTTATATACCTGCTGGCACCTGGCTAAGTTATCCAATTTTTCCTCTCTTTGGTATAAGCTCTGCGCCAGTATATCTGCTTTCTTTACAGCAAACATCAATGGGAAAATATCCTCTCCCATCTTGTGAATCACCTTGCGAATGTTTTTGTGCGTCGGCTCAAAGGAGTTTCCATAATCGTGGAAACGCACAATCTTGGTCACCTTGTATATGGTATCATTGTCAAACTTTAAGCGGCGCAAAATATCCTTCGCCATCTCCTCGCCTCTGTTAGGATGTCCGTAAAAATGATCCTTTCCTTCTTCGTCTGTAGTTTTGGTTTCCGGCTTGCCAATATCATGAAGCAACATACCAAGTCTGTACACCTTGTCTGCAGGCACCAGTTTAAGAGCTTGTATGGTGTGTTCTCCTACAGTATAACAGTGATGCGGCGTGTTTTGCTCACATGCCATCATCTGGTCAAACTCTGGCAGAATTACCTTAGTAATTCCAGTCTCAAAGGCTACCCTCACAAAATCTGGATTTGGAGAAACCAACAACTTCACCAGTTCCACCTGAATGCGCTCCGCACTGATCTGCTTTAGCGTATGCGCCAGTTTTACAATGGCTTCCTTGGTCTGCTTCTCGATTTCGTAGCCCAGCTGTGCAGAAAAACGTACCGCTCTCATAATGCGAAGTGCGTCTTCCCCAAATCTTGCCTCCGGTTCTCCCACGCATCGTATCACTTTTCTCTCAATATCTTTTAGTCCACCAAAAATATCCACCAAGCCAGACTGCTCATTGTAAGCCATGGCATTGATGGTAAAATCTCTTCTTTTTAAATCTTCTTCTAAGCACGCTGTAAAAATCACTTCTGTTGGATGTCTACCATCTTCGTACTTTCCATCTATACGATAGGTCGTTACTTCAAAGCCATCTTTGTCCAGCATCACAGTTACGGTTCCGTGCTGCAAACCAGTATCAATGGTACGGCGGAACAGTGCCTTTACCTGCTCTGGTTTGGCAGAAGTAGTAATGTCCCAGTCATCGGGAATCCTTCCCAAAATACTGTCCCTGACGCAACCTCCCACTGCATACGCCTCAAAGCCTGCTGCCTGAATCGTCTCTATAATATATTTTACTTTTTCTGGCATTTGAATGGTCATTTACGCCACACTCCTAAATTCTTTTAAAAACCCCGAGTTCATCATTTATGAACTCAGGGCCTTTGATTATTTCATAAAGTTTTCTTCGAAAGAGGATACTTCCATTGGTCTTCCAAAGTAATATCCCTGGAAGGTTTCACAGCCAATTCCTTTAAGGAAGTTTACCTGTTCTACTGTTTCAACACCTTCGCAGACTACGGGAATCTTCAGTCTCTTAGCCAGGTCTACAATAGAACTTAAAATCTCTCTCGCTCTATCCATATCTTTAGCCTGTCCTAAGAATGCCATATCTAGCTTTAATATGTCAACATACAAATCCTTCAGCATATTGAGGGAAGAGTATGCGCTTCCAAAATCATCCATTTCAACGATGAATCCTGCGTTGCGAAGTCTGGAAATCAATCCCACTTGCTGATTGAAATTCTGCATAATGGCAGATTCCGTAATCTCCAATCGAATGCTGGTAGGAGAAATCTCATATTTCTTAACCAATTCTATAAAGGTCTCGTAAATATCCAGATAATAGAAGTCCACTGGAGAAATATTAACAGAAATATAATACTGCTCTTTTCCCTGGTCCTTCCATTTCTTTAATGTTCTACAAGCCAGTTCCCATACATGCCTGTCTACCTTGGCAATCAAGCCACTCTTTTCCAGATAAGGAATAAAGTCCCCTGGAATAATGACTCCTTTGCTAGGATGGGTCCAGCGAACCAACGCTTCTGCTCCCACAGCTACACCATCCATATCCACCTGAGGCTGAAGGAAGATTCGAACATCTTCTCTGCGTATAGCTCCATCCAAGTCTGCAGATAGCTCTTTTTCACGAATCATCTGGTCACGCAAGACTTCGTCGTAGAAAGCATACTTCTTTTGACTTCCTTTGACTGTATGAAGCGCCATCAAAGCTCTGTCGCACATCATACTTACAGGAATGCTGACATCCTGAATTTCATAAATACCAATATAAGTATCTACCTGATAAGGAAGTGGTGCATCTACATAGGCAAATTCCTGAATACCTTCCAAATAAGTTTCCAGTACAAATCCCTGCTTAGGAACTACTACAGCGAATCTATCGCCTTCTAATCGGCCATAAATGCCATATCCTGTAAGACGTCTACGCAAGATATTAGCTATTCTACAGAGAAGTTTGTCTCCTGTTTCTGTATCAAAGACATCATTGATTAATTTGAAATTTGCAATATCAGAGCAAATCATCAAATATGTCTCTTCTGGATTTGCCTTCAAATAATCGTGTACTACATCACAGAAATATGCTTTGTTGTACAAGCCCGTCAATCTGTCATGGGTTGCGTTGTAGCGCTCCTTAATCAGGTTTTGAGCCTCTTCGGTTCTATCATAAACAGTAAAATAACTACCCTGGAATCGCCCCTTCTCATCCTGAAGTTTTTGATAGGTAATCTTCAAGTGAAGTACTGCATTCTTCAAATTGATGCTCTGGAAAAGTTGCAATTCCTCATTCGCATTTGCAGTATCTCCCTTCTCCTCAACCCAGCCTCGCCACTTAATATACATTTCGTCGCGAGTTCTGATGATACCCTCCTTCTCCAAATTAGCCATCAGTTTTTCTGCTGCCTCGTTGATAAATACGCAGTTGCCATCAATATCATACAATAATGCAGCCTCTGACATGTTGGTCATCACCTGATTGATGGTTCGGTTTGCCAATCTCTTTGGAGAAAGTGTAAAACTGCAATAATAGATACAAGCAGCTGTAACCGCATACAAGGTAACTGATGGATCCACTGGCAGATCTAAAAGCAAGTATCCCGAGTTGCATACAAGGTCAAATCCCAAAATACCGAGCACCGCTATATACTTAGACTTATAGATAGTCGGTGCCTGTGTAATCTTCTTGATCAGCAAGAAAGTAACAAGCACTATCATGCCATAACTAATAACCATGTGTACGATATGGAATGGAAGTCCATCTACCACATAGTATATACCGCTCTTTGGTCCATAGGTAATTTCGTAACATGTATAGGAATGCTCAAAGATGCAGTTCAGCATAATATTCGCGGAGTCCAAGAACAGAATTATCATGAAGATCGCTTTGTGCACCTTGTTGTACTTCGTAAAATTCGTATACTCCCTAGTATAGGAAAGCATGGCATACAGTATCCATGTCAGGGTAGTATGGAAAATACTGTTTGCAACCATGGTTAAGAATCTGTCCTGTGTCAGGAACATCATCATATTGGCTGCAATTGCTACTATCGCCATCACAGATAAAATTCGAATAGATGTCGCCAAATGTGTCTTATTCCTTCTCGTTCCATAGAGAAAGAGTATCAACATTATGATCGGTATGAAATATGAAAATGCCCACGCCTCTCTCATCTTGTACCTCAATTCCTGTCTCTTTTGAAAAAATATAGTCCTTTTGTACCCCTTATTGTACCAAAGATTTCCTATTTTAACAATCTAATCTATAAATTAACAAGGAATTTCGTCATTTTTACCTAGAATTTCACTCAATTTTGGCATTTTTCAACTCATTTTCTCACTTTAATGCATTAAGGCGGAACCTAATCCAAATAAATATATGGGCTATCTTTGGTCCGTCTTGCGTATGTCTCTCTTAGGTCTTTCAACGCCTCTTCCTTCGTATACACCAATCTTGTATCATGACTTAGCACCACATACTGTGTTTGAATTCGCTCCAAGGCGTCTATAACTTCTTTCAATTGTCCTGTGTTGAACAGAGGTCGCCCAAATTTCATGATGGCATACAGCGCATCTCCCACAAGTAAAAACTGCTGATCTATATTGACCAAAAGTGCCGCTTTGCTATGGCAGGTTGCTACAGGAATTATGTCCAGACGTACACCATCTTCGACGCCCTTTTGCTGTTCCAAGGTTGTCCCCATAGGAAAATGTTCACTGCTCTTTTTATCCACATAAAGTTCTTGGAAATCAACCTTTCCAAGATTAGTGGTGTGATCTTTGTGAAAATGGCTCAATATGCAAGTTTCAGGATTCAATCTCTTTAAAGCCAAGAGACTTTCCTCATTTGCGCCAACATCGTACACGTATAACTTTTCTTTGCCTTGGATGAAAAAGACTTCGGAAGACAAAGGGGCACTGCCCCCTGGCACATAAAACACCTTTGGCGCCAGCATATATTTGCAGTAAATACGTCTCGTCAAGCCTCCATACTTTTCCTTCGTACATCGGCAAATGTATCCTAGTTTCTCTAGCGTCGTAGCGCTAGCTTGATTTGCGGGCGATACAGTCGCCATAAGATAGAATGGTCCTGGCATCATTTGTCTGCCAATCTCACACTCCGCAAAGGAAAGAAGCCTCCCTTGCAAGCCATGCCCTCTATGCTTTGGATGCACCACCGCGCTATCCATGTGAACTACCTTGCAAAGCCTTTCCTCAGAAAGCTCTATATCTCTGCCTAGATTTTCTTCGCCATCGCCTGGGAAATCTACAATCAAACACGCGATTATACCTTCGCTACCTTTTTGGCTCTCATCACTATCTGCAGATATTTCTTCTGCCACTACTACAAAGCCTTTTTCTTCTATATGTTTTTCCACATAGGACAAATCGTCGCAGACAAAGGTATCCTTGTCTGCGACTGATTCATAAACATATTCCATTAACTTGTGTATCTTTGAGGCCTCCCCCTTAAGGGCAAGCCTGTATGTGTATGTTTTGTTCATGGATTCTTCTTTCACTATCTACTAACTTATTCGCCTTCCGCTTCACGGATGGTAATGCTTGTGATCACAGGCTGCTCATCACTTAAAATCAACCCATTTCCATCAATTGGAACCGCATCGGCACAAACCTTGTCTACCACGTCCATCCCTTCTGTCACGTACCCGAAAGCTGCATACTGTCCATCTAAGAAAGTGCTGTCCTCATGTACAATGAAGAACTGTGAACTAGCGCTATTGTACGCAGATGATCTAGCCATAGAGATGGTTCCTCTGGTATGAGAAAGGAAATTCGCATATCCATTGTCTGTAAACTCTCCTACGATGGTATTGTCAGAGCCACCGGTTCCGTTACCATTTGGATCTCCTCCCTGCATCATGAATCCTTCTATAATGCGGTGGAAAGTAAGTCCATCGTAAAATCCGCTCTTTGCCAATTCCACAAAGTTATTGACCGTAATTGGTGCCGCTTCTCCATCTAAATAAACAGTAATGATTCCGTAATTTTCAATTTCTATGTCTGCATAGCAAGACTGTGCTGTCGCATCTGACTTCTCCAAAGCTTGCTCCTCTGTATCTTGGTTGGCAGATGTTTGTGTGCCAGATGTCTGGCCGCTTGTGCTTGTCAAAGTTCTCTGGTCGCTAGAGGTTATCAGCATCACACCCGCTAGGATTGCCACTGCCAAAACAGCCAACACTATCAGTGGCATCAGGCTCTTCCATCTGCTTGTTTCTTCTTTCTTGATAGTTTGAACATACTTTGATTTCTTAATCTTTTTCATGGTGGTTCCTTTCAAAACTTATACTTCTAAAATTTCTATTACTTAATCTTTGAAATCACAAACTGCGTCAGCCTGTGTTCCAGATAGTAGAATAATACACCTACTGCCACACAGTTAACAATGCTGACAACCAGATGTAACCCTACATTTGGAATCAGCGCACAAGTCTCCTCTACAAAGATAAAATATATCATCTGCACCAGAAAAATATTGAAGGATGCTTTTCCCACAATCTCCAATGGCTTGAATCCTACACGAACCTTACAAAGTAGCCATCCTAAGATTGGCACCAAAAACAGGCCAGTCAAAAAGGATGTTCCTTGCCAAAATGTTATAATCTTTGGCGTATAGCCCGTATAGGAAAACAGATAGATAAACAACGCCCCTGCCACAAGGCATCCTACAGCCAGCGATGTCGTCTTCCATGACTTATGGATATTTCCAATAGCAAGGTAACAACCAGCCGCTATTACAAAAATATATCGAAGCACCAAAAGGCGATACTCATAGTCCCCCATTCCATAGGCCAGCTTTAACACTTCAAAAAATCCGTTGGCCACAAAGCATCCTGCCAAGCCCTTAAGAGCATACTTTCGGATGATGTAATAGATGATTGGAAACAGAACTACGAACTGCATCATAACAGGAAAATAATAGCTACCCTGTCCCTTTCCCCCTCTTAAGAAGTCTAAGAGTAGAGCAAATATTCCATACTCTCTTACGCCTACTGTGTACAGTCCAAACACTCGAAAAACAATCCATTCTGCCACAAACGCAATCGAAAAAGGGCTGAGAAAACGAATCCACTTTTTCAAAAGACGTTTCGGTTCATAAGAATCTTGCAGGTTGCTAATCCCTCTTCTTTCTTCGGATAGAGCAGACACGTACCCTGAAATCAGCATAAACGCAGGAACCGCCAAATTCACCCAAAATGGAAATAGCCATGTGTCTCTAGTGGTCATTGACACAGCTGAATGAAGTACGATTACAAATATAATAAATATTCCTTTTAATACATCCACAAATCGGTTTCTCTCCATGGATTATGCCGCTCCTGTTCTTGCCGTCTTTTCTTTCTTATGATAGCATGCCCCCTATTTAACCGCAAGAAAAAACCACCTCGCCCCCAAGGTGGTTTCTCCTTATACTATGTAATCCCTCTTGTTGTGAACTCAGCAGTCAGCCCCCTCTAGCCATGCTACTGAATCACCACAGCGGTACCGCTGGCTGTTACCATCAACATACCATTGTCTGTGCCGAGCACTTCATAGTCAATATCTACACCAACTACTGCATTGGCTCCGAGACTCATAGCTCTCTGTTCCATTTCATGTAGAGCCTGTGCTCTCGCATTGATCAATTCTTCTTCATAGGCGCCACTTCTTCCTCCGAAGAAATTGGAAAGTCCTGCCGCAAAGTCTCTCACGAAATTGACACCAGAGATTACTTCACCAAATACGATTCCCTTGTAGTCTACGATGTTTCGTCCTTCTACGGAAGGTGTTGTTGTAATAATCATGTTCTATCCTCCTAAAATACTCCCTCTTCAGTAAATTACTTACTGTACCTTTACTATAAAACCATTGCCCACTATTTTCCATTTCAAATAATGCATTATAAAGGCCTATATCGTGCAGATAACTGCAAAACAATAAAAAGGTCGCTCTATAGCGACCCTTTTCATAATATTGCTTATTTTACAATCTAATTCTAACCCCATCTCCTGTGGCACTTTGTACATCTACTAAGTCCCACTTACGCCCATGTTTTTTACGGCTATTCTTAATTTCTCGATAAAGCATGTTGGCATACTCTGGCTCGATATAGGGAATTTCGCCCGGACAATAATTCTTCACTGCCCAATTGGCTATTTTAATCACTGGTTTATTGAGGACAAGTCTGGTTGGAAATGGTATGCAAAATGTAAATTTTTCGTGCGTCAAATAGATTCTCATTTTACTACGATCTCCACTGTGTCACCTGCTGCACTCTCTATCTCTACAATTTTGCCAATAAGACCTCTCTCTACCATATCCATAACCTGATTCAAGAGACCATTCCAGTCTTGCCCCTTCATAAATCCCATATCATCCATCTGTGGAACTATATTAAATCCCACTTCTAGGGTTACCTTCACCAGAGGAATTGGCAAAGTTACCTTCACCTTGTCTCCTTCAGCAGAAAGCACATTTACATACAGAACAAGTTCATCCAAAGGTTTTCTCTGTCCCTCTGGCATATACTTTACTTCATCATTGCTGCCTGTCAGCAACTCATCAATGGTAGTCCCCAACACTTTGGCAAGTGTAGGTAACAGAGTAATATCTGGACAAGAAATGTCATTCTCCCATTTAGAAACTGCCTGAGCAGAAACTCCAACCTTTTCTGCCAATTCTTCTTGGGTAAAACCAAGTTCTTTTCTTTTTTGTGTAATGCGTGATCCAATAGTATCTTTCATAGCGTATCGCTCCCTTCTTTTGATGTCCCAATCTTACTGTCCGCAAACGGTTGTTTCCACATACTACCAGTTGAATCCGCTAAACCAAAGGGGTAGAAACGCACAACCATCGGTTGATTTAGGTGTTTTTTGATACTACAGTCTTTCCTCTCCACTTTCCTCTCTTCCATCTGAAAAGAGCAATCAAGCCTCTAGTGCATTCATCTGCCGTAGTACCCATAAATACGCCAGCCACTCCCAGGGACAAAAGATTTCCACAGGTATATCCCACTGGAATACCGACACCCCACATAATTGCCATTCCCACGAACACTGGAAACAACACATCTCCTGCTGCCTTCATGCTACCTATCAGCACTAGATTCATAGTGCGTCCGATCTCCATCACGATTCCCACCATCAATACCTGGCGCACCAGCTCCATGGTCTCCACGTCGCAATTAAACAGTTTCAGTGTAAATGGACAAATCAGACAATTCACCATAGCGATCACTACTGCTACTGGCAAAGAAGTCCAAAGGGTTTTCATCACTCGCTTGTCTGCCGCCTCTTCGCGCCCAGCACCCACCAGATGACCGGTGACAATCTGTGTCGCTTGCGCCATGGAGTTAGAGAATACTACCGAAAAAGACATAAGCGTAGTTGCATATACCTTTGCATTGGCAGCAATCGCTCCCATTGGATTGATAAATGAAAGCAATATCAACTGATAAAAGGAATATGCCATATTTTCGCCCGCAGACGGAACACCGATGCGAAGCATTTTAGATAAAATATCCATTGGAAATGGATTCAACTCCTTAAGAGAAATCTTTCCAATCTTCAACTTAAAGAAAATCACCAGTGAAGCAACCAAGGCTATCAATCTCGCTACCACTGTTGAAAGTGCAACACCAGCCACTCCCATATGTAAGAACTCAAGTGGACCATATAGGAACAACCAGTTTCCAACGATATTGACCAAGTTTACGGTCAGAGAAATATACATTCCAATTCGTGTATAGCCATGGCACCTTAAAATCTGCACCATTACATTGTAGCCAGCCTGCAAAAATAGGAAGCCGCCCACTATCTTCATATACTTCACTGCATCCCCAACCTGGCTGGCATCTACCTTCAATATGTTCATGAAAGCTTCTGCACCAAACAGAACTAACATACTAATCAAAATTCCTAACACGAGATTAAAAATCACAGACAAAGAATATATCTGATTCATATTGTCTGTTCTTTTGGCACCTAGATATTGTGCAACAACCACGCCTGTGGCTCCTGCAATAATATTAAACAAAAGGATGAACAAAACCATCATCTGATTGGCATTTCCCACTGCACCTACTGCATTTTGAGAATAGTTACTAAGCATCAAAGTATCTACGTTGCTAAGTAAGATATTTAGTAACATTTCTGCAAAAATTGGACCCGCCAGCAAAAACATAGATGTCTTTTCGTTGATTTCCAAAAGCTTCTTCTGTTTCATGCATCCATTCCTTCCTATCAGGCAGATCACATTTCCTTACTTAAAAGAACCACGCTTTCTACGTGAGTCGTATGAGGGAACTGATCCACTGCCCTGACGCGCTTAAGCGCATATCCACCATCACACAAGATTTTCAAATCCCTGGCCAGGGTTGCGCTGTCGCAGCTGACATATACGATCCGGCTTGGCGCCATCTTCAGCATAGTATCCAGACAGGCTGTGTCACAACCCTTTCTAGGTGGGTCCACACAGATTACATCTGGATGAAGCATGGCGTCATCTTTGTTTTCCTTCATCTTGACTTCATAGTAAGATGGCAGTACTTCCTCTGCCTTACCTACAAAAAATTCTGTATTGGTAAATCCGTTTCTGGCAGCATTGGCCTTGGCATCCTCTATGGCCTGTGGAATTATTTCCACGCCACAAACTCTGCCCGCCTTCTGCGCCATGTATAGAGAAATGGTTCCGATGCCGCAGTACAAATCCCAAACCACTTCTTTCCCTGTAAGGTTCGCATACTCCACTGCCAAACCATATAGTTTCTGTGTCTGAACAGGGTTGACCTGATAAAAAGACAATGGAGAAATCTCAAAGGAAATTCCACCCAAAGTATCTGTAATACGGTCCTTGCCCCAAAGAGTGCGGCACTGTATTCCCATGATGACATTGTCTCTTCGAATGTTTTGATTTACAGAAATACTGGTCATTCCCTCAAACTGACAAAGTGCTGCTATCAGTTCCTCTTTACCACGAAGTGCTTTGTCCAAATCTGCGCCTAAGTCTGGTACATTCACCACTAGGCAAACCATAATTTCCCCGCTATGAAATCCTTTGCGAATCAGGATATGTCTTACCACACCCTTACCCGTTTCCTCATCGTAAGACTCAATACCAAATTTCTTCATGTGCGCCAAAATGGTTTCTAAGATTGGCTTATTGTCCTCTACTCCCAAATAGCACTGGGTATTTGCAATGATAGAGTGTGTTCTTCCCGCATAAAAACCTGCGATAAGCTCGCCTTCCTTGTTTTTGCCTACTGGGTACTGTGCCTTATTTCTATAGAAATAGGGATTGTCCATTCCCACTACTGGCTCCATGATACTATCTATGAAGTCTGCCTCAAATCCACCGATGCGAATCAGATTGTTGCGCACCTTCTGCTGTTTAAACTCCAGCTGCTTTCCATAGTCCATGGCTTGAATCTGGCAGCCACCGCACTGTCTGTGGAATGCACATTTTGGCTCCACGCGAAATAAAGAAGGTGTAATTACCTTCTCTACTCTCGCATACGCATATGTCTTTTTGGCTTTCGTGACTTTGGCTTCCACCACATCGCCTACGATAGCATCCTTGATAAAGAAGGGAAATCCATCAATCTTTCCAATTCCCTCTCCATCAATTCCAATGTCGGTGATTTCCACCGTCACAATTTGATTTTTGTCGTAGTTCATATTTCGCCTATCTATTAGTCTAACTTGGTTTTCCTTACATTGGATTCAAACAATCTGTTGTATCCAAGCCAGCCTGTCTCCTGTGTTCCATTAAGAAGTTCTGTAAATGTCTGCATCTTGGCATCTGTATCATCTGCATAGTTGAGGGCTACCGCCTCAATGATCGCTGGCACCTTTGGAGAACCAAATTCCAGTTTACCGTGATGTGCCAAGATACAGTGTTTAATCTGTGATGCAATATGAGTAGGAAATCCTTCGATTTCCTTTACTTTTTCGGAAACCATCTCAGAGCCCAACACAATATGGCCAATGAACTGACCCTCGTCAGTGTAGTCATTCTCTGGGAATGGAGATATTTCTCTTGTCTTTGCTATGTCATGCAGCATAGCTGCTGCCAAAAGCAAATCTCTCTTTAAGATTGGATAAGTAGAACAATAATAATCACACAGTTTCGTCACACTCAAAGTATGCTCTAAAAGGCCACCTACAAAACCATGGTGAATGGCTTTTGCCGCGGAAGACTGCTTAAATGCTTTTATGAAAATCTCATCCTCTCGAAAGAAAGCGTTGAGCAGCTTCTTGATGTAAACGTTCTGCATACTATCAATCAGTCCGAGTAGTTCCTTATACATCACCTCGATGTCTTTGGAACTTACTGGCAAGTAGTCGCCTGGATTGTATTCGCCTTCCTGACAGCGGCGAATACGCTTAACATTAATCTGAAGCGCACCCTGGAAATTGGTTACCTCTCCATACACTTCAATATAGTCCAAGGAATCAAAATCACCGATTCCTGCACTGTTTGGTTCCCACACTTTCGCATCAATGGTACCTGTCTTATCTTGCAAAATTACGGTTTCATAAGGCTTGCCATTTTTGGTCATTGCAGACTGTTTATGTTTACAGAGATAAATGTCAAATACTCTGTCCCCTTCTCTGTAATCTTTGATATACTTCATGATTTTTCTCCGTTCTAACTTCCCTATTTCTTTAGTGTATTACTGTAATGTATGTCCAGATACCGTTACCTGGAAAATAACGTCCTTGTATCCGTCCTGCACCTGTCTCTTTACGACAAGCTTTAGCACCTGTCCTGGTTTGGACTTGGAAATCACGTTGCTATAGTCCTCGAATCTCTGGATATTGAGAACTCCGATATTCACTATGATATCTCCACTCTGAATTCCTGCCAGCATAGCTGGTGAGTCCATCTCTACCTCTCTTACGTAAGCTCCAAAAGGAACTCCATCCAACGCGTTGGCGGATGCCGTTACACTGATTCCCTTGATTCCCAAATATGGCTCTGGATTTCCATTGCACATACGAGTGATCGTATTGCGAAGCTCCGGAATTCCCATAGCGCTTAAAAATGCCTGGTCGCCTGCTTTGTCATGGGTAATGATTCCCACCATCTGTCCCTGCAAATTAAAGATTGCTCCGCTGGAGGTCTCGCATCCGAACATATCTGTATAAAAGAGTTTGTAATTGGCATCTGTTGTATTCCATGTTACATCACTGGCTGTAATCATTCCATACTGCACAGAGCCCTTCACGCCCATTGGGCTTCCCATTGCAACCACAGGATTACCTACCGCAATACCGGAACTAGTAGTTCCCAGTGGTGCTATCTCTACCAGCCCCCACATCTCCTCCGGTACGATATCGAGTGGCACTGCATACACTGCTAAGCCAGTCGCCACATCCTTTTGCTTTAATGTCGCCTCTGCTCTGCGCTCATTGTAAAAAGTAACCCATATACTATCTGCACCGCTTAGCAATGTACTATCCGCCAAAATCAAAAATTCGATTCCATTATTGGCTATCACGGTGCCAGATACCTGCATGGAGTTTTCGACTGTATTGTTGAGCCAGTCCTTGTCTGAAGAAACGCCTGTGACAGTAACCATAGCGCGATAAAGCTCTTTGGTATAGTTGTTCATGGCATTGTAAAGCTGGTAGTAATTGTTTCGATTCAGCACCCATTTGCCAAGCACTTCCTCTATCTTCCCGCCTTGCGCCAATACGCTTTCCACCGTTTCCGTCAAATTTTCATTGTTCACATCGTCCTCTATCACCATTTCCTCTGGAAGCATCTCGTCTGTTTCCTCAGGAAACACAACCACCTCTGGCTCTTCCTGTGGGTAAAGCAGATTGGAGAACACTGGCTGCAAAAGTAAAAAGGTGAGACATGCAACCAAACCAAAGACCCCGGCAAGGGAAATTGTAATGATGGTCCTCTGCAACAATTTCTTTTTATTGACTGGTCTTTCCTTTATTCTCTCGATAATAAAATCAGATTGGACTTTTTCTTCATTTTCTGCCATTTTGTCACCTCTCGATAAGTGAAGTATAGCCCATTTACGGAAAGTAGTAAAGCAAAAAAGGACAGGTACAACTTGGTACCTGTCCTTCCTTTTATATTTCTCTTTGATGTGAGTGAGAGTATTATTCCGCCTCAGTACTCTCTGCTTCAGCAGATGCCTGAGCAGCTTCCTCTTTCGCAAGATTCTCCTCGTAGGTAAGCTTGCCTTTCACGTCAACCACTTCGATTGCTTCTGTCAAAGCTGCCATATAGTCACTCATATCTGCACTGCGGAGAATATAGTCAATGTCAACCTTCCACTCTTCGTTGCCCTGCTCTACAAAATAGAGAGCATAGTAGTAGCCGTCAGAACCTTTAGCTGTAAACATATCTCCGTATGCTCTTTCGCCAAGAAGCCAGTCTCCAATCTCCTCGCTAAGTGCAGAAGCTGTGATGTTCTCATAGAGGCCACCATCCTGGTTAGTGTAGGTATCTTCGCTGTATTTCTCAACCAATGCGATAAATGCATCCTCTGTTGCACCGTTAGCCTTAAACTCTTCTTCGATTGCTGCAGACTGATCTGCTGTAGTCATGATGACACGAGCGGTTACAGCCTTGGTTTCATCCAGATAACGGTCTGTGAAACTAAGAACATAGTAGCAGTGGTTGGTGTTGTCTTCGATTACAGTGGTATCGCCTGCTTTTCTTTCTGCATCAAACAGCCAATCACTGTAATAGTAAGAAGCGCCGGAAAGTTTTACGTTTTCCTGTACTTCGCCGTCTGCCTCAACAAAAAGAAGCTGTTTGTCTGCTTCTTCCTTGGCTGCTGCCATCGCTTCTGCAATCTGCTCCTCTGTTGGATCTGCTACAGTTGCATTGCCTTCTTCATCTACAGTGCTTTCGCCCTGAGGAATTTCAGCTTCTACTGTAATCAGCTTAAAGTCTACGCTGTCATAGCTGTCTTTGTTTTCATTGTAGTACTCTGTGATTTCGTCCTCTGTCACTTCCTGGGAAGCAGATACATGCTCATAGTATGCAGATGCATAGTAGGACTCCTCCAAATATGGAGTGATAGTCTTTACAGTCGCGTATTTACCGAAAGTAGTGCTAATGTAATTCTTAAGAGTTACACCTGCAGATGTTGCAGATTCCTCCAGCATCTGGATGTGTGCCTCTACCTCAGCTGTGGTGTCATGTTCAAATCCCTTTGCTTTGCCTTCTGCTACAAGTGCTTTGGTCTGCATAATGTTGGTGATAGCTGCCTGCTGGAAATAATCATCCCAAGTGGTGTACTCACCGTACATCTGCTGATCAAGTGCTACCGTTGTATCCAGTCCAAGGTAGGACAAAAGGTAGCTGTTCTGGTTTACAAAATTGATAAATCCGAAATTGTAATAATAGTCGAATTCCACCTGTGTGATTTCCTGGCCATCCACTGTTGCATAAGTAGATGTGGTTGCAACATGCTTGCTAATTGGGAAATAAGCAATAACTGCTACAACAAGCAATACAACCACCGCAGTTGTAATCTTGCTGGTCAGTGCCTCCTTCTTAGCACGTGCTGCTTCTTCTTTTCTTCTCTGAACCTTTTTATCATAGCTAGTCATAACCTTGCCTGAGGTTTCGGTTACAGTATTCTTCTTGTCTGACATTTCTAGGTACTCCTTTTCTTTTAGTCATGCTCGTCTATTATAATCGAAAAAAATAGGCTTGTGTAGTATTTCACTTTTCATTTCATGAATTTTTCACAATTAGACCAGTCTTTTCTCCAATTTATCCACCATATCCTTGATACAGCCGTCCTCAAAAGGACTTACCAAACCAACCTGTGGAATCATGTTGGTAAAGAAATCGCTCGCAGAAAGCTTACACAATGTCAAATAGCTCTCCCATGCCTTTTTGTAATCTTCGTCCATCATTACCTTATATTCCATTGCACAAGTCTGCGCGATGCAGTAGTCAATATAGTAGAAAGGCATGTCATAGATGTGCAGCTGTTTCTGCCAAAAGCCACCCTCTTCAAATCTCTTGTAGCCTGTGTAGTCAACGTGAGGTCTGTATTCCTTTTCCAATTTCGCCCACGCAGCATTTCTCTCATCTGGTGTCATCTCTGGATTTGCATATACAATGTGCTGGAACTCGTCAACCATGCATCCGTAAGGAATAAATGCTACCGCATCCTCAAGATGCATAGATCTGTAGTCATCTGCTCTGTCACCGAAGAATAGTTCCATCCATTTTTCTGCAAAGAATTCCATGGACATGGAATGAATTTCTGCCGTTTCCATGGTGATATCTGCATGCTCCTGAATAGGATCCTGACCGGAAAGGTATCCCTGGAATGCATGGCCACACTCATGTGTGATAACATCCACGTCTCCACTGGTTCCATTAAAGTTTGCAAAGATGAATGGTGCATGGTACAAAGGCAGATAAGTCATATAACCGCCAGCCTTTTTGGTCTTTCTTCCAAGTACATCAAAAAGTTCGCCTTCCATCATGAAGTCAAAGAACTCTTTTGTTTCAGCAGAAAGCTCAGAGTACATCTTCTGACCGTTTGCCATGATTTCTTCTGGGGTACCGATAGGAGTAGGGTTGCCCTGTGGGAAATAAACGCCTCCGTCAATGCAGGAAAGCTTCTCAAGACCAAGTCTTTGCCTTCTGCGCTCATGAAGCTTTGTTGCGAAAGGAACAAAGTACTTCTTAATCTGGTTTCTGAAGTTTTCTACTTCTGCCTGGCCATAGCAGTTGCGACCCATACGATAGTATCCAAGTTCTACATAGTTTTCGTAGCCCAACATCTGTGCCTGTTTGGTGCGATTCTTTACGAGCTTGTCGTAAAGTTCATCTAACTTTTCTGCATTTTCCTCGAAGAATGCATTATTCTTAGCCCATGCTTTGGCACGGATTTCTCTGTCTGGACTTTCCAAGTAAGGACGCAGCAAGGAGAGATTAAGGGTATCTCCTTCCCACTCAATCTTTGCGCTGGCAATAAGATTGTCGTACTCAGATGTAAGAGCATTTTCTTCCTGCTGAAGAGGAATCAGCTTCTCATCATTGGCTTTCAAACTAAGTTCCATATTCTTGAAAGCAACTGGTCCAATCACACTTACCAAATAGTCTCTAAAAGGAGACTCATACATAGCTCTTTCATATTCCACCACCAAATTATAAAAGATTGGTGTCTGCTCATCATAAAAGTCTTTTTCTTTGTTGTAAAACTCATCTGTTGTGTCCACGTTCTGACGAATGTAGGCGATAGTAGACATGGTGTTTACTTCGTTCATCAGTTCATAATATTTTTTGTGAATCTCAAACTGCTCCTCGCCAGACGTAGCCGCTTTAAACTGCTCTGTCAGTTCCTTGATGCGCGCACAAGCCTTCTCCATATCCACTCTTTCGTAAGGCATTTCTGTAAATTTCATTGTTTTTCCTCCCTATATCTATTCCACAGAGACGAGATACGCTCTGCGAATCTCGCTCTGATGAGCGGTCGACGAATGTCATTTCATGCAAGCATGAAGGCGCTCGCCTCGTCGCCATCACATAAATGCGCCTACAAAAATAGGCGCATTCATACTACTCTGCTGCTGTAATATCACTTCCGAAATACTTGATAGAAATCTCTGCCAGCTCACCAGATGCTCTCAACTCTTCAATCGCCTTGTTCACCGCTTCCAAAAAGCTTGCACTGTCTTCACCCTTACGAACAGGGATGGAAACATGAGATGCTTCCTCAGTAAGTGCTACAATCTTTAAGTTTACATCTGGATGTACTCTCAAATAGTCATAGTAAGATACTTCTGCATTGAGTGTTGCATCTACTCTGCCAGAAACCACCAGTTCCAAAGTCTGATCCAAAGAATCCACGCCCACGGCGGATGCTCCGTAACTCTCTGCCAAAAGCATATAGGTACTAGCAATACTGTTTGCCGTGGACTTACCATTTAAATCTTCAAAGGTTTTGATATCTTCATTGTCTCCCTTTACGATCAAAGCTGTACGGATGTATCCGTATGGAACAGAAAAATCGTACTTTTCGCCTCTCTCCTCTGTAATCTCCACACCGTTGGCTGCAATATCATATCTTTCAGAATCAATTCCTGCAAAAATACCGTCCCACTCGGTCTCCACAAAGGTTGCTTTTACGCCAAGCTTTTCAGCAATCTTAGTTGCCACCTCAACATCAAAGCCTACCAGCTGGTCATTTTCATCATGATAGGTCCATGGAGCCCATGTTCCCTCAGTTGCAATTACCAATTCGCCCTTTGCCTGGATGCGCGCTAGCAAATCACCTTCTGCCACATCTTTTTTTCCGCAACCAGCCAAGGCGCAAATTATACTAAGTACCAATGTCAGTGCTAAAACTTTCTTTCCCTTCATTATTTCAGTTGTCCTTTCCTTATTTCTTTGTTCTATTTCTTTTCTTTATTGATTCTCCGTCTCACTTATAGAGCGCACAAAAGATTTCGCACGCTCTGTCTTAGGAGCATCGAAAAATTCTCTCGTGGGAGCCGCCTCAATCACCACACCATGCTCCATAAATACTACCTTGGAGGATACATTCTTGGCAAACCCAATTTCATGAGTTACCACCAGCATGGTCATCCCTTCATTTGCCAGATCTCTCATAACAGAGAGCACTTCTCCAATCAGCTCTGGGTCTAGAGCTGAAGTAGGTTCGTCAAAGAAGATGATTTCCGGGTTGGTTGCCAAAGCCCTTGCTATAGCAACTCTCTGCTGCTGTCCACCAGATAGCTGATATGGATAATAATCATATTTGTCTGCAAGCCCTACTTTATCTAGGGCTTTCTTTCCAATCTCTACAGCTTCTTTCTTCGGAACTTTCCTAGCAACTACAAGTCCTTCTGTTACATTCTGCAGTGCAGTCTTGTTCTGAAAAAGATTGTAGTTCTGGAACACAAAGGCTGTCTTTTTGCGCAGTCTTGCCATATCCTTTTTGGAAATGTGATTCATCTGGAACTCCTCGCCGTCAAAGACCATAGTTCCTTGATCCGCTTTTTCCAGAAAGTTGATACAACGAAGTAGTGTGGTCTTTCCTGAACCACTTGGTCCAAGGATAGCAACCACATCGCCTTTTTCCACACGAAGGCTTACACCCTTTAATACTTCTAAACTTTCAAATTGTTTGGTAACATCTCTTACTTCTAACATGATTAACCCTCACCGCTATTGCTTCACGCCACTGTATGCGTTCAACTTCTTTTCTCCGATGCGCTGTAGCTTCGTCAGTACCGTGGAGAACAAAAGGTAAATCAAACCAACCTCGATGTAAAGAGCCAAAGGCTCGTAGGTTCTCGCCACAATTCGCTGAGTAGCCATAAACATTTCCGTCACGGTAATGTTGGCCGCCAGAGATGTCTCCTTCACCATGCCAATCAGGGAGTTGGACAATGGTGGAAAGGCAATTCGAAAGGCCTGTGGCAAAACGATACGTCTCATAATCTGCAGGTAAGACATACCTACGCAGTAGCCAGCTTCAATCTGTCCCTTTGGCACAGATTCCAAAGAGGCTCTCATAGTTTCTGCTGCATACGCTCCTTCGTTGATGGCAAATACCAGCACCGCAGATGGAAACGGATCAATCATGATTCCAACGCTTGGAAGTCCATAAAAAACCACATACAACTGAACCAGAATTGGGGTTCCTCTGACTACCCACACATAAAATCTGGCGATATGCTTCAGTATCTTGATATCTGCATATTGGACCATAGCAGTTACCACTGCGATGACCAGCGCCAATGCAAACGATATGGCCGTCAAGGGAATGGTCATGGTAAGTCCTGGCAGCAGAATCTTCCAAAAGGAATCTACTAAAATTTCAATGACTCTTTCGCTCATGTAAATCTTCCTTACTAAATTAAATACGCTTTACATTGACTAGATTAGAATCAGCCAAAATGCTCCTAATATCAAAGGCATACACAAAACATATGCAAAGATACTCAGTCTATGATCCAATGCAAGTTCGTAACTCTTTTCTTTCTTGTAATAATTACAGTACATCAGCAGTATAGCACTTGCAAATGCTATGGCTGCTACCATCCAAAGTGCCCATGCTGGAACACTTTGTTCTATATACACTGCCAGGTTTCGGCAGGTGTAAAATCCATATCTGTCGCTTCCAAAATAATCGCATATCTGTGTTATCCAAGAATTCTTCAACACAAAAAGCGTATTCATATTGTTTTCCACGCCCACGGTCAAATTCCAAAAGGCTCTACAATAAGTTAGCAGGGTCAGCAAAAACAGATTCATGTTTTGCATGGTACTGTTTAAAACCACCGCTGTAATCAAGAATGGAACATAAATAAATGTTCTGTAGAAATAATTGTCCATCAGAAAAGAGATAATCATCACAATGGCAGTGACGATGTACAATAGTTCTCTACCCTCAAAAGACTTTCTTGTATATGCAAAGAACAATACCAGGATACACAGGACGATGCTAACCGGCACTAGACCCATGGTAGTCTGCACATTTGAAACCGGGAACATTTGCTCCACTACTCGTTCTAAGGAATAGCCACCCTTCATGATTTGATAAATCTCATCATTTCTATATGCAAATTCAAATAGCATGAGAGGAATAAACAAGCACCCTTCATACAACGCAATCTTGATGACACTCTTTTCCTTATACAAAATTAATGCGGTTACTGGCAAAATCATAATCGGGCAAAAGCTCACAGACACTACACACAGCAAATATGCCCATTTCCATTTGTCACATAGCATGAAATAAACCGCCAGTAGCAGGCAAAATACATATGCCACTTCATCCTGACCAGTATACTCCGCAGAAATCAGAATTTCTGGTGCGGCCAAAATCAGCAACATTGAAGCCCAGTTTTGTCTGCCTAGTTTCTTGCAGATGAGGTAAGAAACATAAGCCATTCCCACATGAAATCCCATAAAGTAAAGCTTTGACCACAATATACAATATGGATTGCCTATTACTGTTAGGTCAAACAAATTCACTATCACCCACATTGGGAAATTCCAAATACTGAGTGGAATCAGCCAGAGATAATTTCCCTGACAATATTGGTGCATTACCCCATGGAGGTTCAAGCTGGTGTAGGAGTAAAAATCCTTTAGTCCTAAATCATTGTCGAAGATTACATCCCAGATATTGAGACTCCAAGCCGTCAAAGAATCCAGATCCTTGAATTCAAACATCAGCCACATAGCAGTAATGGTAAACGCCGCTATGCCAAAGCATAAAAATTTGAATAGATCTTTTTCTCTTATCCATGCAATAATGCTTTTTCTCTCTTTGCTCACAAGTTGTCCTCCTCAAAGGATTCTAAGGCGTTTCCACCTTAAGCCAATTATTTTTGTCTAGTGCGTTTTGGCCCACGATGGTATACCAAACGCCGCTCTCTGTTTCAATGGTATATTCTGGATTCTGATCATATCCAGTAGCTGTAGTAATCAGAAGGTTTCCCTCTACTTTTGCCTCGCTGGAAATTGGATTTCCTGTAAATGGATTCACAGGCTCTTTAACAATTCCTTCCAGTGCCAGCGTTGGCACATCCGCGTTGGTCATAAACTCCTCAGAAGTTGCAAGCTTTGCGCCCTCTCCGCCAAAGTCTTTCACCAAAAGGATAGGATGGTATCCCTGAATGTCCAACTCCTCGGAAGCTACCAAGTCATCAAACTGTCCTAGCGTACGTCCATGGTCAGCCACAATAATGATACGCGTATTGTCATACACGCCTTCTTCCTTTAAATACTCCAGCCATTTACCAATCTGAAGATAGGTAGCCATGTTTACATGATAATGCTCTAACTGATAGGAATTGTCCATCTTCATAGTTCTTCCATCCAGCGTAAATCTGCTACTATCCTCATAAGCACCATTGTTGACGCTTTCTGCTGGCTCATAGTCAGGCATCTGCAAAAGACAAGGTTCGTGTGGTGCTTCGTTGTTAATCATCACAAAGCCACCTTTGCTGTCTTCCTGAATATCTGTCAGTGACTGTAAGTTGGTCAAAACAGAATAGGATTCCATAAAAGCAGGGCTCTGTGTATTGTTCTTGGTAGACTCGTAGTAGGTTCCATTGTCATATATGAAGCGCTGCACCAGTAGTGGAGACGCCTTCATAATACTATACATAAAGAAGTTTCTTTCCTGGCTGTCCTGAATCTTCTTTACTGCTTTTTCGTCATCCGACATATATGCGCCCATAGTAATATAGGCATCCATCTCTGGATACTGCTCATAAATGGACAAGTCAGAGATCTCTCTATATCCCGCCAATGGTGGATCACAGATTGTCACATCATAGCCTTCTTCACTAAAGAGAATTGGCAACACCTGTAACGCCTCGTTCTGTTTGTCCACTGCCAGCACATCATCTCTCTCATTCATCTTGGAAGGGGTGTATTCATAACCTCCAAAGATTGCCGCAGATGCGTAGATGGTATACTGTCCAAAAGAAATGGTGTTTGGATAGTACACAAAATCTGAAAACTGCTCCGCAAGGAGTGGCTTTTCCGCCACGATATATGGGAAGTAATCACTGATGGCTCTATCCAACATAAACACGATTACGTTCTGCTCTGTTCTGCTCAAAGTAAGAATTGGGGAAACTTCCTTTGTGCTTTCATCTGCGGAGATAGATTTAATGTAATCCATCTCTTGTAATTCTTTGTTGGCGCTAGCCACATCCCATGCGCCCAATCCTAACAGGCTGATGGCCAGAATTCCAATCACCGTCTGCCAGAATTTCTGGTGCTTCCACAAAAACCATACCAGTAGTGCAAGGGTCACCGTCACAGCAAGACTTATCAGTCCCGTGCCCAATTCCACCACAAGCCCTTCGTGGTAAGTTAAAAGTGGAGAAACCGTTCCCGTCTTATTTCCAAACAACATGTAATTGGCAAGTCCAACTACTGCCAGAATACACAAGCCTTTTTCTAAAATAACTTTTACTTTTGGGCTTCCAACATAGTAAATGATTCCACACCAAACAAGAAATACACCTATTGCAACACAGAGCGTAATTCCTACAAAAACCAGTGGACTTCTATATGCATTCAATGAGATGAATTCCGCTGGTGATGCGCTGACTACAGATGCCGGAATGGCAAGTCCTGTCAAGAATACCAAAAGCAATGCACCCAGGACAAAGTTTTTGGGAGATGAAGCGCTGGCATTCTTTGCGCTGATTTCTTCTGACTTTCCGTTTGCAGGTGCATTTGACTCTGCCTTTTCCTGTGCTTTTGCCTTCTTTTTTTCCAGTAATGGCTCGATAATCTTCATCACTACGTTTTTCAGCAGTGAAAACAAATTGTTCATGGTCCAGTAAAGCACCAGTCCGGAAGGACTCTGATACAAAACCACCAAAAACAATCCCGCCAGAATATATAACTGCAGCTTGTCCTTCAGCTGAAATCCTTTGGTATAGATAAAGCCAGAAACAATATTAATCAATGTCATCAAAATAGGCATGACGTTGACAGACACATCGCCGATTTGAATCAAACGATCTGCCTCGCCTAAGTTCTTCAAAAACAAAAAGGATGCACCCTGCAAATTCACACTTGTCAAATAGTGATATGCAGCAATAAAAAATGGAATCTGCAAAAGTAAGGACAGCGAACCTCTGACGGCATTTAGCTGCTGGTAGTTCTGCTGCCTGTAATAGGTGGACAGCATCATAAAGCGCTCATCACCTTTGAACGTCTTTTTGATATGCTTCACCCAAGGCTCCATCTCTTTCTGTTTGATACGCTCCTGTTCCTGAAGCGCATCGGACCTCTTGTAAAGTGGAAGAATCAGGAAATTGACCACCAAGCTAACCATGATGATGGCAATTCCATAGTTTCCAAAAAGTCTGGACATAACCGTAAATATAAATTCAATCACCAGAACAAGAGGCTGTATAAAAATGTTAAAAAATATCTCGCCAATCATCTCTTATACCCTCTCTGCAAACAACTCTTCATATTTACCAATCATGTAATCCACTGTTTTTTGTGCGCTTTGGCCCACACACTGCCATGCCTCATCGCGCACGCGCACTCCCCTCTCTGATTTCTGACCTTCCAAAAGCAATGCATCTATCATTTCTTTCAGTTTTGGGAAATCCTCTTCTTTCAGCTGCTCTCCCAAGTCCTTCAAAACTTCAAAACGCCACAATGGCTCGTCAATCCAAGCCGCATCATAAGGTGCAGTATCAAAGGAAGTATCCGCATAAATAATTGGCTTTCCAAACACCAGAGAATAGTCGAAGATAATACCAGAAAAATCAGTAATCATCAGATCTGCCGTGCGCAGTACTTCAAAGTTGTCATTGTCATAGTTCCACTCTAAATCTTCAGAGTCTGGGAATTCCTTCCACAGTGGTTCCAGCACATCTCTCTCAGAAGTCAAGGACTGTGGGTGTGGTCTCACCACAATTTTGTACCCTGTTTCCAGAAGTGCTTTCAATATTTTGGAACCATACTTATTCAAGATTCCACTCTCGCCCCAGGATGGTGCCAGGAGGATCGTCTTTCTATCCTGTGTATCATCGCTGTGCTCCCTCTCCGCATCTGACGCAGCATCCAGTTTTGCCTTTAGCGCATCCATATAGGTAGAGCCTGTTACTTGAAGTTCCTTCGCTGGAAGGTTTCTCAGTTGCTCTAGCTTGCGGATATATTTTTCCTGAAAAGCTCCGGTAAGCAGAATGGCATCGTAATAATCCATACCAAACATGCGATAGCCTGTTCCTTCATCCACCGCATGGAAGATATGAACATACCATTTCACATTTTTGGATCGCTTCCACTGATACACATCAAGGCCAGGCGTTGTAGAAAGAAGAATTCCTGCGTTGAGCATATTCAGTCTAGCAAAGGCGGTATTGTTCTCTCCAATGAATCTGCAATTTACATGTTCATACTCTGCCTCAAGTGCTGGATCATCTGGAGATGCTGTGAGATATTCCAAAGCAACACCTCTTTTTTCAAACTCATCACAGATTGGTCTAAACACATTCCAATATCTCTTGCTGTCGCTAAAGATGACATAGGGATAACGCTCGCTTGAGGTTTCCACTCTGCCACCCTTGATTACAAATTTCAGTTTTAAAACCAGTTCTCTAAGCACAAAAATCAGACTGGTTACAATACCAATAAAAATGGTAAACAACATGCTCCCTGTTCCGGGATCAATGTAGCAATAGACTCGCATTTCTGTCTTGCTCCCTTTCGGTTTCATTTAATTATTAAGCGAGAAGCTCCTGTTTCAGTGCTTTTACCAGTGCTTCATTGTCTGCTCTGTCGCGGATGGCAATTCGCAAGTAATTTCCTTTGGTCTTTGCACTTAAGTCTTTCACAAAAATATCATATTTCACAAGCAGGCTCTCGGTAAGCTCTGTAGCAGACATACCGCCTTCTATCTCAATCATCATATAGTTTGCCTGTGAAGGAATCACACGGATTCCTTTTATTTCCGACAATCTCGCTGCAAACCAGTCTCTCTCTTTTACCAGTTCTCTGGTTGCGGCTTCGTACTCTTTTTCATACTTTCCAAAAATCTGCAAGAAGAATTCCGCAAAGGAGTTGATATTCCAAATGGCCACATCTTTCTTAAGGAAAGAAATCATCTCCTCATCTGCACTAGCAAGCAGTCCCAAACGAAGACCTGGAATTCCATAAGACTTGGACAGACTCTTTACAATATAGATTTCCGAATATTTCTGCAAGATTTCTTCTCTGAGCATACTTCTTACTTCCTCGCATGCAAAATCAGAGAAAGATTCGTCGTAAATCAATCGAATACCTTTCTGCTTAGTCCAGTCAAAGAGCTTGTAAAGCTGCCCGGACTCAATATAGTTTCCAGAAGGGTTGTCCGGATTGATAAGTACAAGGTTTCGAATATCTTTGTCTTCAAAGAAGTTGATAATATCCTCTACTGTATAGGAAAAGTCCGGTGCAGATGGCTTAAAAACCACTTCCTGCTCTTTGCTGATACGGTGTCCATATTCTTCAAAGCTTGGACGAATCAATCCAACCTTTCCATCTACTTTTTCCATCAGAGAACGAATCAATTCTGCTGCCCCGTTTCCAACCAAGATATGCTCCGCCTTGATGCCTGTGTTTTTGGAAGCCAGCAAACTGTTTACTCTCATGCCAGATGGATATGCGCATAGCAAGTCTCCGTATACCGCTTTCATTTCTTCCTGCATACGAACTGGTGGGAAGAAAGGATTTACCAGATAGCAGAAATCTTTAAGTCTTGGGTATCTCCAATAGCCACCAAAACGTCCCTGCATCAGACTTAGACGCTCAGACTCTGGTGCAAACATGCTGGTTGCGATGTCCAAATCCTGAGCATCATCTATTTCATACCATTTCTGACCGCTTAATCTCTTGGCATAGATGCCCGGGTTGTCCAGCACTGCCAATACCTTCAACACCTGTTCATAGTATTCATTGTTTCCAAGCGCCTTGGAATAAGCCTCCAAAAATGGCACATACTTGGTCTCTGAAAATTCCTTTGCAAATTTATAAAGATTAACCGTCTTAAAATACTGATCTCTTTCTCTATAGTTAAGTCTTTTTCCAGGAATAAAGGCTTCGATAGAATCATCCTCTTTCAGTTTCAGACAGGTTCCATCCATCCAGCTTTCATACTGATCTACCAGCGCAAGTGTATCTCTTGGGTCATCCAGCAGGGCATCCAATACCGCTGGTTCAAAGATAACATCAGACTCCAGCAAAATGGTATCTTCTTTGCAGAGATAATCCTTTGCAAGATAAAGAGAATAGATATTGTTGGTCTTGTCATAGACAGGGTTTTCTACAAACTCCACTTTGATATCTATATCCAAACTCTCAATGAACTCTCGAAGCTGAGCGCCTTTATATCCAACCACAATAACAACTCTAGAAAGATTTTTCTGAGCCAATTGCTTAAGCATTCTTTCAATCAGCGTTTCTCCACAGACCTTCACCATACATTTAGTGTTGTTCTCTGTGTACTCCTTCAGTCTTTTTCCCATTCCGGCTGCCAAAATAATCGCTTGCATGTCTTTCGTTCCTTTCCGACTAATGCGTTCTTTTTTCCCACGTTAAATGTATCACAAACATACACAAAAGTACAGTTAAATCCCCATAAAGAAACCCAGCAGTTTTTTGAAAAACTGCTGGGCTCATATTCAAATTTTATTCTATGACTTCACTTCCGCCCCATTCAACAACGGCAAAGCCTGTTCTCTCAAAGGAAGGGAGTTCTTGTCTTTCAATTTCAATAGGTTCATCCAAAGACTGCCATACCATGAATACTCTGAGCACACTGTCTGGCTGTGGACTAATTCCGAGTTTTGCTGTGTCTGTGTAAGCCGCTCCTTGGAAAGAAATCAAATTGTATGCATTGCCTTCCATACGAGGTAACCAATAGATGATGAACTCGTTTGCCTCTCTCTGAGTCAATCCCATTTTTGCAAGAGCATCCTCCAAGAAACTTTCTGTTTCCTCTCCCGCAACCACAAATCCCTTGGACATATCGTAGGTTGCATCAGAAATACCCTCCCAGAAAAGACAATAATATTCACGTCCTGTCTCTTTAGATACAAGCGTTCCATCTGGCTTCGCAATCACAGACCATCCATCCTCATAAACTGGATAAGTAGATGTAAGCGTGCCTTCGTAATCTAATCTCACAGTCACTTCCATCTCTTCCTCTGGATAGAGGTAGATTACGGGTTTTTCTACTACTGGAATGTCACTTTTTATTTCGCATCCAGTGAGTATAAACGCTCCTAATACTACACTTGCGATTGTTAGTCCTATTTTCTTCATGCCGGTTTTCTCCTATCGATTGGCTAAATTAATACTGAACTCTCGAACGACCTCTCACTTAGTCTCTATTTCATAACACCTAAGCCACTCGCCACAATAATACAAATACATTTTTCCTTTAAAAACCCCATACGCAGCACCAACCCAGTCGGGCTCATTACATTGATTGTCCTCTACAGGGTATTCTTTTGGTTTCTGACTGTAAGTCTTAATATTTCCCAGAACCACCACCTCATCCACCACTCCCAAAACACCTGTACAATGGTAGACTTTTCCTTGCGCCTTAAAGGTTGCCATGTCATCATAGACTCTTCTAAACAAGTACCATCCACTTGGGTAACGAACATACAACTGTTCCTCATATATCCCATAGTCTGCTCCCACTAAGGATTCCACGTTGCTCTGTTCATCTATTAGCGGCATACCTTCATTATATGACTTCAGAGAACCTATTACTTTTACTTTATCCTCAAATCGAGAGTATTCGTCACCTTTTTTGTATAATTCTCCATTAACCATTACAGCATCATTGTCATAGTTTGAATCTGGATACCCTGCAAACCCTATTTTCTTCCACACAGCATAGGCCTCTTCCACTGTCGTGGCAGGTGCAATAACCATGCATTCTCCTTCTCTTCCTTCCAAAGTATTCCCTTGAAGTACAAACACTTCATGGCTCTCATCTGTCGAAAGAAACATTGTTGCTACGAGCCCTCTCTCGCCAAAATAGTTTATTAGTCCTCCTTTAAATGGCGTGCATTCATAGGTCTGTAAAGTTACTTTTTGTTTTTTGTCCTTTTCTTCTGTATAATACAACGCCTCTGTGGAAATACTACCTATAAACACTTCTTTCTCTCGAAATATTTTTTGGCTCGACCAATCCCCTTCTACAATCAGTTCTGTATTTTCGATGTGTTCCCCTCTATTTTGAAACATGACTGCTGGAAGTACTGCTTTTTGGTGTGTTTTTTTAGGTACGAAAAGATAGCACAAAATAATGGAACTAAACACAATCAATATTATTGCTATGAATGCAATGAACGATTTTTTCATCTTTTGCATACAAATCCTCCTCCCTTCATTAAACAATAACGAAATGGGGAGGTGAATTTGTTACATTTTATTTTATTGTACTTTCAATTATTTTACATATTTCCTCAAGTTTGAGGTTATCTGTAAATACTTGGAACACATACTGGTCGTATTCCCAATACGCATTTATAGCTCCTTTATCGTAGATAAAGAAAGAAATGATTACACCGGCGATTGCTTTTTCTTCTTTTGAATCATATTCCGTATCTAAAATAAGCGTCAGAGAATCCGTTACTTTCCATTGAATCCAACGTATTTCATCCCCTTTACTATTCCTATATTCTATAGTTGCAAATAATTCTTCTTGCTTCTTTTCAACCAGTTCATATCCCTCTGGAATATACAACGGTTCCATGACTCCTTTTGTAGATTCCATTCCACTTGTAAAATACTTATGTTGAACAGAATCTTCCCAAAAAGTCTTAATTGTCTCGAAGAACTTTTCTCTCAAAGCTTCCACACTCATGATAGTTCCAAACAAAATGGTTATCGCACATAGGAAAATAACTGCCACTCTCTTCGTAAAGATAGTAATAGTTGTCATCCAAGGATGTGCCTCACTCCAAACAAGTCTCTTCATTCTCTTTTGCAATTTCTTTGTAAATTCATGGCTATGGTCGATCTGCGACTCTATTTTTCCAATAATCGCTTCATCCACCACTGGCATATATTTATATAGCCATTCATCGGATACTTTTATTTTTTGCATCTATATATCCTCCATCTCATCCAATGCTTCTTGAATGAGTACTTTGCCTCTAGCGATTCGCTGCCTTACTGTTCCTTCAGGTATGCCAAGCACTTTCCCAATCTCTTTGTTTTCTAGTCTACTTGAATACTTAAGTAGGAAAACATCCCTATATTTTATAGGCAAGTTCTTAAGTATATCCAAAACGCGATTATCTATATCTGTTTCCATGTAAGTCAGCGGTTCTTCATCATCAGCCAATTCATCCACGAATATTTCTCGCTTCATTTGCTTACTCCTTTTTCTATATATATCTATGGCTGCACTTTTGGTCACCGTTACAAGAAATCTTTTGGTAGCTATTGTATCCACCTCTTTAATGCATTCCATATTTTTTGCAACTTTGCAAAAAGCATCATGAACTGCGTCTTCTGCCCCAAAAGTATCTCCCAGAATATCCATTGCAACTTTAAACATTAGATATCTGTATTTTTCATACAGGACGACAAATTTTCTTTTATCTTCCTCTGTTTCTATCATCATTAAAAAAATCAATGTGATACCCCTCTTTTCTTTTGTACCCTTCTATAAACAATAACGAAATATTTAAGATGTTTTGTTACACATAGATTTCATCTTTTCATTACAGATATAGTATTGTAAAAAGCCACGAATGTACTTCGTGGCTTTCAATCCAATGTTCCCTGGGGGAATCGAACCCTCAACTGCCCCTTAGGAGGGGGCTGTTATATCCATTTAACTAAGGAAACCTATACACAATCAGATGCCACCGGTTTGGCAGCACCTGATTATATCATATTTATTTTTGCATCGTCAACGAAAGTCCATCGCACTATTCTGGGAAGTTGATATACCCCTGAAGCCAGATGGTTCCTTTGAACCTTCTTCCAACCTGAGGTTCACCGAAAAGGTCCTCGGCATTGATACACAGGTCAAAGGATAACTCGTTACAATACACTGTCATCTGATACACCTTTTCTCCTGTAAGGGTATTGGTAATCATCTGGCAGTCTGTAATTTCGCCAAGAATAGAATACTGGTCGCACTCTACTCCATAAGGCATGAAGTAGGTATCTACCAAACTGAACACATCTTCCTTATGGATTTTTTTGGATATCGTAGTGTAAATATCCATATCCTCTAAGGTCAGTGTTTCAATGGCGTCCTCATCACCCTGTCTAGCTGCTGCTATCAGGTTTGTTCTATTTTTGGAATCTTTTTTGATTCGCTGTTTTTGCATTTCATCCTTCTTGATTGGCATCATCACCATTCCCTGAAGGGAAAGTGCAGACAAAGTAAGAGTGGTTCCTCTCACTGGAAGGTTCTTACATGCCTGTGCTTTTACATAAGGAATCATATTTTGAAGATAAAAGATAATGGAAACTCCAACTTTTATATCGTCGCATATACCCGCATAGGATTCTTTGGCTGCATGCCTTTCGATAGAGACATCTTCCTCGGAAGTAATTCCTGTTCCGCGCAAATATGGATAATAGTAGTCGTAGATGAATTTGTCGTTGTCATCAAACTCACCGCAAACTGCTATTCCAATGCGCTCGCCAAAGTCTTTGCAAAATTCTCCCAGCAAAATGTCATCCTGATTGGTGGTGTATGAACGAGTAGTTCCATTTAACACGATGTCTGCAATCAGTTCTTTCATCTTCTTACGATCTTTAAAATCGCTAAAGCCTATTGCTCGCAGATATTTATGCATATTTGTTACCCATCTTGCGCACTTAGCGCTCTCCAATCTATTTAGCCGATTTTGTCCTTGCCACCCATGTAAGGACGAAGGGCAACTGGAATATTCACAGTTCCATCTTCGTTTACATTGTTCTCCAAGAATGCAATCAGGCCTCTTGGGGAAGCAAGTACTGTATTGTTAAGTGTATGAACATAGTATGTTCCATTTTCGCCCTTGGTACGAATACCAAGTCTTCTAGCCTGTGCATCACCAAGTGTAGAGCATGAACCAACCTCAAAGTATTTCTGCTGTCTTGGGCTCCATGCCTCAACGTCGCAGGATTTCACTTTAAGATCTGCCAAGTCTCCACTACAGCATTCCAAAGTACGAACTGGAATATCAAGGCTACGGAAAAACTCTACTGTGTACTGCCACATCTTGTTGTACCAGTCCATAGACTCTTCTGGTTTACATAACACAACCATTTCCTGTTTTTCAAACTGATGCACACGGTATACGCCTCTCTCCTCGATTCCATGAGAACCTACTTCTTTTCTGAAGCATGGAGAATAGGAAGTCATAGTTACAGGAAGGCTCTTCTCTGGAACGATTTCTCCTTTGAACTTACCAATCATGGAATGCTCGGAAGTTCCGATAAGGAATAAATCTTCGCCTTCAATCTTGTACATCATAGCTTCCATTTCTGCGAAGCTCATTACGCCTGTTACTACATTACTACGAATCATGAAAGGTGGAATACAGTAAGTAAATCCTTTGTCAATCATGAAATCTCTAGCATAACTAATCATCGCAGAGTGAATACGTGCAGCATCACCCATCAAATAGTAGAAACCGTTTCCACTAGTGCGGCCTGCAGCTTCTTTGTCAAGACCATTAATTCTAGCCAAGATATCTGCGTGGTATGGAACCTCAAACTCAGGAACCACTGGCTCACCGTATTTCTGGATTTCTACGTTTTCGCTGTCATCTTTACCAATTGGAACAGACTCATCAATGATGTTCGGAATCTTCATCATGATTTCTGTAACTTTTTCCTGATACTGTGCCTCAAGTACCTCAAGTTCTGCAAGTCTCTTTGCCCCTGCAGCCACCTGTGCTTTCTTTTCTTCTGCTTCTTCCTTTTTGCCCTGAGCCATCAATCCGCCGATTTCCTTAGAAATCTTGTTACGATTTGCACGCAAATCATCTGCTTCCTGTTTTGCCTTGCGGCTAAGCTGGTCGAGTTCAATCACTTCATCAACCAAACCCAATTTCTGATCCTGGAATTTCTTTCTGATATTTTCTTTTACCACTTCAGGATTCTCTCTCAAAAACTTTATGTCGATCATGGTTCTTCTCCTTTATATTTAGTCCAGCACGCTCTCGATAAATACGTCTGGTTGTTTTGCCAAATCAATGGTGGTATCCTGCACGATAGCTTTTCCATACCTATCGCTCAAAATACGTATAGCAGGTCTATCAGGATTGATTTTGTTTTGGCTAATGACAATCGCAGTCTCACCCTTGTTGGTTTTGACTAGGGTACCCGCTGGGTAAGCTGCCACAAACTGTAATAGCAAATCTACAACATCTGCTCTAAACTTAATACCTCTATTCTCTTTGAGATATTGAAGTGCCTGATATACTTTCGTTCTGGAATAGCCAATTCCACTAATCATCTCATCAAATGTATCACAAACATTGACAATGTCAATCTCTAAAGGAATATCTGTCTGATGTAGTGGATATCCTGTGCCGTCCAATCTCTCATGGTGGCAAAGAATAATCTTTTTGCTGACATCCGCCATCCAGTTTTCGTCCTTCAGTGCGGAATATCCATATACAGCGTGTTTCTTGTATTCTGCCTGATCCGCTTGACTTAAACTTTCAATGTTTTGATTTTCATAACTGATGGTCAAATATCTAAGTCCTATGTCATGCAACAGGCATCCTACACCAATATCATGCACAACTGTCTTTTTCAATTGAAGTTTCAACGCCATTACAATCGCCATGGTACAAACTGTCAAAGAATGTTCATAGACATCGGTACTTTTTTCTTTGATATCAAATACCCTTTCCATGACCTGTTCTTCGTCCAGGATAGTATCGATAATCACATCTGCCTCTACAGATAGTGTTGCCAACTCATCATTTCGATGATAAGTATGACGCTCCATGACTGCTTTCACCTTGTCGGTCATCTGTTTTTTTACTTCTGCCTTCAAGATGTCTCTTTCCTCTGTATCTGGCTCTTCATCCTTGATATATACACTGTGAATGCCCAATTCTGCCAACTTATCCACATATTCTGGTCTGATTACAGCACCTGCTGGCAAAATAACCTGATAATTTGAGGAAAGAATGGGTCTACCTAATATTTCATTTCCTACTATATCTTTTATTAACTTTTCAGCCATCCCTTATCTCCTAATTATTCCCCTTAGGAAAAATAGTTTATTCCCCCATGGCTATCTGCAATGCCTTTTTCTCTTCCTCGCCTAGAGAAATATCGCATTCGCCATTTTTAATTACCTTTGTATAGGAATAACATCCCTCTGTACTGTGCACAGAGTTGATAATAAAACCATCGTTTTTCTCATTGAGAAGTGCAAGACAAAAACTGAGCTGACCACCCATCTGTCTGAAGGCATCATACTTTACTACTCCCATCTTCTGGAATGTAGATTCCATATTTTTATATATGGTACGAATATCCTTTTTGTTTCTGTCCACGTTTGCTTTTAAGAACTTATTGTCCTCGTACAAACCAACGATATCTTTTTCAAGACTTTTTCCATCTTTACCGGTGGTGAACTTGTCCAGTCTCTTTTTCAAATTACTGGTCTTAACCAACAACACAATACACATAATTAGCAGGATAAGTGCCATAGCAACAAGTCCTACAAAAATGTATCCTATATCCAATCCACCCAATCCGATGCTAGATAAAAAGTCGCTTGTTGCGGATACGTAAATTCCGTTCATTTCTAATCTCCTTTGTTATGTAAACCAAAGTCCATTAGTGCATCAACATATCCATGATTCTCTCCAAATCCTCATGGTTGTAGAATTCTAACTCAATTTTACCAGCGCCTTCTCCCTTGGAAGTAACTGCTACCTTGGTTCCCAATTTCTGTTTCAATTTTTCTGCAATATCTTGGTAGATGAGTTCCAAAGTTTTGTCATCTACTTTCTTTGGTTTGGCTGGCTTATGAAGATTCTTCACCAATTTTTCAATATCACGTACGCTAAGTTTCTCATCGAAAACTTTCTGCGCCAATGCATACTGCTGTTCTGGATTGTCAATTGCAAGCAGCGCTCTTGCATGTCCTGTGGTAAGCATTTCATCAATAACCATCTGCTGTACTTCATCGCAAAGTTTCAAAAGTCTCATAGAGTTAGTAACAGCTGTTCTACTCTTAGAAACTCTCTCTGCAACTTCATCCTGCTTCAGACTAAATTCTGTAAGCAATCTCTTGTAAGCCTGTGCTTCTTCAATTGGGTTTAAGTTTTCTCTCTGAATATTCTCAATCAAAGAAATCTCAACGATTTCTTTTTCTGTAAGATTCTTGATAATGATAGGTACTTCCTTCAAACCAGCAATCTTTGCTGCACGCCATCTACGTTCTCCTGCAATAATCTCATAATGATCTTTTCTATCTTGAACTACGATTGGCTGCAAAACACCAAACTGCTTGATAGAATCTGCCAACTCCTGCAACGCATCTTCGTCGAAATTCTTTCTAGGCTGTTCCCTGTTTGGTTCAACCATAGTAATCTTTACAAAAGTCTGCTGTGTACCAGGCTCCGCCTTTTTTACTTCTGGAGTTGCATCTACTTTCTTGGACTTTGGTTCTCCAGCTACTGGAGGAATCAAAGAGTCTAATCCTTTGCCTAATCCTCTTGCCATGTTGTTTCCTTTCTAAACAAATTGTTTCGATTCAACATTTGTATTCTTTCGTTTGCAATTATATGTTCTTTAGTTGTGTTTGATTACTTCCTCTGCAAGCTTCATATATGCTTCCGCTCCTGCAGACTTTGGATCGTAGATAGTAATTGGCTGACCGTAACTTGGTGCCTCTGCCAAACGGATATTTCTAGGAATCACTGTATTGTAAACATTCTGATTTAAGTGATTCTTTACATTCTCCACTACCTGCATAGAAAGATTTGTTCTGGAATCATACATAGTAAATACTACACCTTCCATATCCAACTCTGGATTCAATCTTTCTTTTACCAGGTTGACAGTATGTATCAACTGGCTTAAACCTTCCAACGCATAATACTCACACTGGATTGGAACTAATACACTATCTGCTGTTGTCAAAGCATTGATAGTCAGTGCATTCAAGGATGGAGGACAGTCAATAATAATATAGTCATACTGATCCTTCACATAGTCTACTTCTCCCTTGAGAATAAACTCTTTTCTTTCAACGCCAATCAGCTCTATTTCTGCTGCAGCCAAGTTCACGTTCGCTGGCAAAATAGATACGTTCTCAATGACATTTTTTAAAATACAATCATGAATAGAGCATTCGCCAAGAATCAACTCATAGATTGTATCTTCCAAATCATTCTTGTCAACACCAAAACCACTAGTGGTATTTCCCTGTGGATCTGTATCAATTACAAGAACTTTCTTTCCTTTTTCAGCTAAAGCTGCTGATAAATTGATGGAAGTAGTAGTCTTTCCTACTCCTCCTTTTTGGTTTGCAATTGCAATAATTCTTCCCATAAAGTCTCGCCTTTCATCTCTGGTCAGACAAACCATTCTCTTTTTCTCATGTAGTGGTTTTCATTATATCACTAAAACAAAAAGTAATCCATAAGAAAATCGACCTAGAAATAAGAAAAATTTGGGCAAAAATGTTTTGTTTTGAAGAGAATATTAACCTTAATATAACCAACAAATATATATCTTTCTCGGACACGCTTTCGCTTCGTCCGAAACGTAGCGGATATGTAAAGTTATGCAAATAAATCCGTTCAAGGTAAAACTATTATTTCTTCGGACACGCTTTCGCTTCGGTCCGAAACGTAACGGATACTAACCTCACGAGCAACAACAAATGTTGCTCGTTCGCTAAGTACCGACGTTTCGCAAGAGTCCTCAGAAAATAATGTTTATCTTGAACGAATATCTCTTGAACATTAATTGTAGTCGGTATTGGTACAAGATGTTGTGGTTTTTGGGGAGGATTGTTTCACGTGAAACATTTGGTTTTTCAAAATTTTTTAAATGTTTCACGGATTTTTGCGTTTTTCACAAAAATGTTTCACGGAAATCGAAACAACATCTTGGGGTCAAAATGTTTCACGTGAAACATTATCTTGTGTTTCCTTTCCTATCTACCCACAAATGTTTCACGTGAAACATTTGTAAAACACCAATTTTCTCAAAAAACTACATCTTGTGGTTGGTCTATAAACGTTACTAACTGAACTATAGAAAGTTAATCCTTTTTTAGAGTATACGTTGAATTTGAGTATCACTATTTACATAGTCCAGCATATATTATCTTTGCAGGATTTTCGGTAAACGTCGGCACTTAACGAGCAAGTCCTTTCTTGCGAGTTTAGTGTTCCGCTACGTCTAGGCGCATCCTTTTTTATCTATGTGAAATTTAGTAGAACTTTTTATGACTCTCGAAAAACGTCGGTACTTAGGTTGCGTATTGTGCAATCTTATGTACCGCTACGTTTTTCACCGAAGCGAAAGCGTGTCATAAAAAGTTCTACTAAATTGAAATATCAACAAAAAAGGACCAGCTTTCGCTAGTCCCTTAAATCTAGAACAACCTGATAATATCATTTCTAATCGCAAACACTGCAGCCTGTGTTCTATCAGATACTTCAATCTTTTTAAAGATATTAGAAATATGATTCTTTACTGTTCTTTCACTGATATCCAGTGTAGTTGCAATTTCCTTATTAAACATTCCATTCGCAACCTGAATCAAAACTTCCAATTCTCTCTTTGTGAGTGAATCAATCTTTTCTTTATCTGTATCTCTTGAAATCAATCTGGAGTTCAGTGCAGGAATAAGACTTGGCTGAATGTAGTTTTCACCTTCCATGATACTGTTGATTGCTTTCTTGAGTTCTGCTGATCCGGAATCTTTTAAGATATATCCATCTACCCCTATATCAACTGCTTTAAGCAAATATTCTACTTCATTGTGAACAGTCAAAATCAAAACCTTCAAATCAGATCCATAAGATTTCTCTCTGATTTCCTGCAATACCTCGATGCCATTTTTCTTTGGCATATTGATATCAAGTAGGAGAACATCAGGTACAAACTGTCTCAATTTGTCTAAACATTCTTCACCATCACCAGCCTGGGCAACCACTTCAATTGAACCATCAAATTCAAGAAGTTGTTTTAATCCTTCCCTTATCATACTGTGATCGTCTGCCAACATTACTCTAATACTCATCTTCTGTATCCCTCTCTAAACTCTCATTGGGTATCTCAAAAATAACTTTGGTTCCTTGTCCTTTAATAGATTTCATTAAAACCTTTCCACCCAGCAACTCGACACGTTCTTTCATCACTTTCAATCCAAAGTGATTCTGTTTCATATGCTTGGTTTCTTCAATGTCAAATCCCACTCCATTGTCTTCAATAGAAATTTCATAGTAATCTTCTTTTTGTTTCATACTTACAGAAAGAAGATTTCCTCCTGAATGTTTGATGGCATTGGAGCAGCATTCCTGCACAACTCTAAATATCGTCATGAGTATCAAGTCATTATTACATTTGATATCCTCAATATCATAACTAATATCTATACTGGTGTTGGACTGTTTCAGTTTGAAGAACAATCTTTCAAAAGATTCTTTTAATCCTAAATCATCAAAGGACATTGGACGCAAGTCAAAAATTGTTTCACGTATCTCATCTATTACTTCACGTAAATTCTTGTTAATTGATGCCAACTCCAATTTTGCTCTAAGTGGGTCCTGATCAATAAACAAAGAACTAAGTTCAATCTTATGAACTAAATGTGCTAAGTTCTGCAGAGATGTATCATGTAAATCTCTAGCTATACGTTGACGTTCCTTTTCCTGAATGTCTAAGACTTTTAAGTTGACACCTAAATCATAGGAATCAAGTGCAACTGTTTTTTTGCATTCATCATCTACAAGGGGAGATAGTCCGGTTATGTAAAATTCTAGTTGATTCAGTCTTTTATAGTGTGACTGATTTTCGATTTCTAATTGACGTTTTTTCGTCTTACTGTTTTCTATCTCTTCTTTATAAATAGTCTCAGCATTTCTTGGCGAAAAAACTTTAAAACCAGAATCTTCACCTTCAACAATCTGCACCAGATATTCTTCAATCTCTTTAATCTGTGCAAGATTGTAATCCAGATTCTTTTTTACTTCGTCTCGCTCTTCGACAATCTGCTGATACATCAGCTCAAGAGCACTCTGTTCATTCGCCATAATCGTTCCTCAAGTTCCATAGTACTTTCGATATACATAACTATCATAAACCAAAACTTTTTAGATGAAAAGTGTTTATTTCTTGTATGAGCAAAAATTTTCTATTATAATATAGGAAAGGTTCCAAAAAGGAGGTAAATCCTATGAAACAAAAAGGAAAAACATTAGTCGTACTTGCTGGACTAGCTGTTTCGACTATTCATGTCATCAATAAAATGCAGTACACTCACTCTACAGTTAGAAATGTACTTGCTTGCTCAGAGAACAATTACTACGAATGGAGATTTGGTAAAATCCGTTACACCAAAAAAGGAAGCGGATCACCTTTGCTTCTTCTCCATGATTTAACTCCTGGAAGTTCCTCCTATGAGTTCCACAAACTTGTGAATGAACTTTCCAAAACCAACGAAGTATATGCTTTGGACTTTTTGGGATATGGTCTTTCAGACAAACCAAATATGACTTTCACCAATTACCTGTATGTGCAGATGGTTAGTGACTTCGTAAAAAATGTAATTGGAAAGAGAACAGATGTAATTGCTACTGGCGATGCAGCTCCTATCTGTATTATGACTTGTCACAATGATCCTGAGATTTTTGGGAAATTAATTTTCATCAATCCTAAGAATCTATTTGATTTAAACAAGATTCCTTCCAAGAGAACAAAAGCACTCAAACTTTTATTTGATGCACCAATCCTTGGAACATTTATATACAATCTGATTACCTCCAAATCCGCTTTTGAAAAAACATTCCATGAAGAATATTTTTATAATCCAGCAAAAGTGGAAGAGAAAGATATTTTGTCTTATGTAGAAGCTGCTCATCTGACTGACTATAATTCCAAATATTCTTTCACAAGCTATGTTGGTAATTACATCAATGCCAATATCATTCATGCGTTGAAAGAAATCAACAATAGCATCTGCATTGTCGGTGGCGAACATGAATCTGATATTGAAAATACTGTAGACAACTACAAATATTATAACAGCTCCATTGAGCATACCACAGTAGCGAAGACCAAACATCTTCCACACCTGGAAAACCCAGAAGCAGTACTCAAAGCACTGAACATCTACTTGGCATAAAAAAGAAGGCTTCCAAAAGGAAGCCTTCTTTTTTGTTTTCATAAAGGAGATCAAATATTATCTGCTTCGGACTTTTGTAAAACGTCGGTACTTAGGTTGCGTACTTTGCGACCTTATGTACCGCTACGTTTTGCATTAAGCGAGAGCGCGTCCGAAGTGGATAACTATTGATCGACTTGTATTTTAAACAAGTGGCTCCTTCGCTGGAAGTCCTGCTTTTCTTGGATACTTCCCTGGAGTCTTCTTTACCTTCTTAATCACAAACAAATTTCTATAAATATCAGAATCTGGAAGAGTAAACTCAACCTGAGTTTCTACCTGTCCACCAAGTATAGAAATGGCTTTGGATGCAGTCTGAAGTTCCTCGACTAGTTTCTCTGATTTGTAAGAAACAAATCTTCCACCTTCTTTTACAAAAGGTAAACAATATTCTGACAGAGTTGTCATGTTTGCAACTGCTCTAGAAACGGAAATATCAAACTTTTCACGAATCTTATCAGGTTTTGCAAAATCCTCTGCCCTACCATGAATGGTCTCAATATCAGTAAGACCTAATTGCAAAATTACTTCGTCCAAAAACTTAATTCTTTTTGCAAGAGAATCAAGCAGTGTAACCTTTAAATTTGGAAATGCAATTTTAAGTGGAAGTCCTGGGAATCCTGCACCAGTTCCTACATCAATCACTGAAAGTGATTCATTTAAGTCCACTGCCTTTATCAAAGACAAACTATCAATGAAATGTTTTTTCATCACTTCTTCGAACTCAGTAATTCCTGTTAAATTCATAAAGGAATTCCACTCCACTAAAAGCTCATAATATTTCATAAACTGATCCATCTGAGTATCCGTTAACTGAATTCCTAATTCTTTTAAATCTTTTTCAAATTGAGTTGTGTTGTATGTGCTCAACTTTTACCTCTTTTCAATAAATGAATGAATTCATCTTTTATTAACCAAAAACTAATCTTCTTTTTTACCGTATTTCAAATGCTCTAAGTAAACCAACAATACAGAAACATCCGCAGGAGAAACTCCAGAAATACGAGATGCCTGACCAACAGAAACTGGTCTGAATTCCTTTAATTTCTGTCTAGCTTCCAAACGAAGAGATGGAACATCATCATAATTTAAATCTTCTGGAATCATTTTCTTTTCCATCTTTTTGTAAGCGGCCACTTGTCTCTGCTGACGAACAATATATCCTTCATATTTGATTTCAATCTCAACCTGTTCAATTACTTCCGCAGGAAGAGTCTGTCTTTCACTATCGATTGGAGCAAGCATTTCATAATTAAGTTCTGGTCTACAAATCAATTCAGCCAAACTTGCCGCAGTTTTAAGAGTAGAACTACCTAAAGATGTTAAAAATTCTTGGACTCCCTTAGATGCTCCAACAGAAGTTTCTTTTAATCTCTGAATTTCATTGCGAATCATTTCTTCCTTATTTAAAAGATGCTGATACTGTTCCTCTGAAATCAAACCAACTTCGTAGCCCTTTTTGCGAAGTCTGATATCCGCATTGTCCTGTCTAAGTAACAATCTATACTCTGCTCTAGAGGTCATCATACGATATGGTTCCCTATTTTCTTTGGTTACCAAATCATCAATCAAAACTCCAATATAACTTTCAGATCTATCCAAAATCAAAAAGTCTCTGCCCTGGATTTCCATAGCAGCATTGATACCAGCAACCAAACCCTGTGCAGCAGCTTCTTCGTATCCACTACTTCCATTGAACTGGCCACCACTAAAAAGACCAATGATAGATTTGAATTCCAAACTTGGATTTAACTGTTTTGCATTGATACAGTCATATTCGATAGCATAAGCATTTCGAACAATCTTACAATTTTCCAAACCAGGGACTGTTCGATACATGGCAAGCTGAACATCTTCAGGAAGAGAAGAAGACATACCACCAACATACATCTCATTGGTATTAATTCCCTCTGGCTCCAAAAATACCTGGTGTCTTTCCTTGTCAGCAAATTTTACAACTTTATCTTCAATAGAAGGACAGTATCTAGGACCAGTTCCTTCAATAATTCCAGCATAAATAGGAGATCTATCTAAGTTACCTCTGATGATCTCATGAGTTCTTTCATTGGTATAAGTAAGCCAACAGGAAACCTGTGGTTTTTGAATGGATTCTGGATCAGTAGAAAAAGAAAAAGGAACTACTCTCTCATCTCCAAACTGCTCTTCCATCTTGGAATAATCGATACTTCTACCATCCATACGTGCAGGAGTACCTGTTTTGAATCTACGCATTTCAATCCCAAGAGAAAGAAGAGAATCTGTCAAATAGTTTGCAGCTTGAAGTCCGTTTGGTCCAGTATAAGTAATTGCTTCACCGCAAAGACATCTTGCTTTTAAATATGTTCCAGTACAAAGAATAACTGCTTTACAATTATAAATAGTTCCTGTAAAAGTCTTTACACCTGTTACTTTCTTTTTGCCAGTTGGATTTCCACTCTCATCTAACAAATCTTCGGCCAGAATTTCACAAACCTCAGCCTGCTTGATAGTCAGGTTGTCCTGAGATTCCAATACCTTGCGCATCTCTCTAGTATAATCAGCTTTGTCTGCCTGAGCTCTCAGAGAGTGAACTGCTGGTCCTTTGGAAACATTGAGCATCTTGGACTGAATAAAAGTTTTGTCAATGTTTTTACCCATTTCTCCACCAAGGGCATCTAACTCTCTAACTAAATGACCTTTGGAGGATCCACCTATATTTGGATTACAAGGCATCAATGCGATGCTATCTACACTTACTGTGAATATAACAGTGTTAAGTCCAAGTCTTGCACAAGCAAGCGCTGCTTCACAACCAGCATGTCCAGCACCTATGACACATACATCCACATTTTCAACGATTTGCATATTCAAATCCTTCCTATTTATAAACTCCTCACAATTGAACTTAATTCAATTGATATATCCTACATTATTACTTGCCCATACAGAATTTAGAGAAAATTTCATTTACCAAATCTTCTCCTACTTCTTCACCAATAATTGCACCAAGAGATGCATAAGCACTCATTAAATCAATAGATAAAAAGTCTTCTGGCATTTCATCTAAAATGCTTCCTTTTACAAGTTTCAAACTTTCATAAGCATCTATAAGTGCTTCTTTATGCCTCATATTGGTAATGCATACTTCTGTATCCATTTCAATTTCACCGGTAAAGAACATATCCTTGATAGCATGCTCGAAAACATCAATTCCTGAATTCTCTTTGGTTGAAGTTTTAATAATGGTGATATCCAAACCATCAAAAGATTCTACTATCATCTCTTCTGTCACTACAGATTCTAAATCTGTTTTGTTCAACAGAGCAATACATTTTTTGTTTTCTTCTTTAACAATTCCAATGATTTCTTTATCATTTTCATCCAGTGGAACAGAACTATCTACTACATAAATTACTAAATCAGCTTCTAAAGCATATTTACGTGCTTTTTCCACTCCTATTTTTTCTACAATATCATCTGTATTTCGAATTCCTGCAGTATCAATAATGTTAAGTCCAATACCATGTAGTTTAATACTTTCTTCAAGTACATCTCTGGTTGTTCCAGCAATGTCAGTTACAATTGCTTTGTCCTGACCAACAAGAAGATTAAGCAAAGAAGATTTACCTGCATTTGGTTTACCCACAATTACAGTATTGATACCTTCTTTCATCATCTTTCCATTGTCAGCAGAATCAATTAAAGTCTTAATTCTTCCTACCAAATCATCTATTTTTACAGAAAGGGTGTCTAAATATCCATCCAAACTAATATGTTCCGGATCATCAAGGGCAGATTCAATAAATGCAATTTCATAGATGATTTCTTCTCTCATCTTTTTGACTGCATTTGAAACAGAACCTTTTAACTGATGAACTGAATTTTTAAGTGCAAACTCGTTTTTAGAATGAATGATATCAATGACAGCTTCCGCTTTAGACAAATCAATTCTTCCATTCAAAAAAGCTCTCTTGGTAAATTCACCAGGAGTTGCAAGTCTTGCTCCTGCCTTCAGACAAAGCTCCAAAATTCGATTCACCATAAGTACACCACCATGGCAGTTAATTTCTACTGTATCTTCGGTAGTATAACTTCTTGGACTGTGAAAAACAGATACCATTACTTCATCTACGATATTTCGATTAGAAGTTTCAGATGTGTCACTGTTTTTTTCATCCAGTAAATCAACTATATGTCCATAATGAACCGTATGGCTTTCTACTTCAGACAATTTCTTTTTGCCACCATTGCCATAAAAGATTTTGTCTGCAATCTGAAATGCATCTTCGCCGCTTATTCGAATGATTCCAATTCCGGAATTTGACATACCGGTTGCAATTGCTGCAATTGTATCTGTCTTCATCTCTTACCTCTCTGAAAACTACGCCTAATTGTCGTACCGCTCATTATAACACAAGTTGCGATAATTACAAAATATTTTTAAACACATCACATTCGTATTTTATTCTGCTACAGAAAATTAAAAATAAAAATTCTTAGAAAAGGGTGATAGAAACAATAGTAATATGACGGATTTCAATTCTTGTTATTTTAAGTGTGTCTTTCACAAACTCATAGAACCAAGAACTTCATAACATTTTCTCAGGGCTCTCTTGAAAAGCGTCGGTACTTGGTGAGCCAAGTCTATTAACGAAGGCGAACCTTAGTATTCCGCTACGCTTTTCACCGAAGTGAGAACGGGAGCCCAGAGAAAATCGTTTGAAGTTCTAAGGTTCTATTTCAAACAAGGTGTTCCAGACACACATAACAAGAATAATGAAATCCTATATTACTTTATTTCTATCAAAAATCTAAGAATTTTTATTTATTTTCTTTACAAAAAAACACGGCCATGTGATGACCGTGCTTTAATATTTTGTAATTATCTCTTAAGTGTTACAACAACACATCTAAAAGGCTCTTCACCTTCACTATGAGTAGTAACATACTTATCATTCTGAAGTGCAGAATGGATAATTCTTCTCTCGTATGGATTCATTGGCTCAAGCTTAACTGCTCTCTTTGTTCTCTTAACTTTGAAAGAGATATTTTTTGCCAAGTTTTCAAGAGTATCTTTTCTACGCTGTCTGTAGTTCTCTGTGTCAACTTTTACTCTAATGTAATCTTCAGAATCTTTGTTAACTACCAAAGATACAAGATACTGAAGGGAATCAAGAGTTTGTCCTCTCTTACCAATCAGAACTCCCATTTCGTCGCCACTAAGGTCGATATCCATAGTTTTTTCTTCTTCATCGTATTTTACATCAACTACAACAGTCATATCCATTGCTTCGAATACTTCATTCAAGAAGTTCTTAGCATTGTCCTTTAAAGAACATTTAATTCTAGCTTTAATCAAAGCCATTTTAGAACCAATACCTAAAAATCCTGCAGAACCTTCTTCCACTACTTCAACATCCAAACGATCGGAAGTAACTTCCAATTTCTGGCAAGCTTCAGTAATAGCATCGCTTACTGTCTTTGCAGAAAACTCCATATATTCCATAATTATTTAACCTCCAAATAAGGACTTCTTATTTACTACTATTTCTTTCGTTGAAATCTTTTACCATATTTGCTCTTGCCATCAAACTTCCTGGCTTAGCGGAAGAAGTAGTTGAGGTTGAAGCCTTACCTTCTGCTCTCTCAGCAGCTTCTTTTGCTTTCTGAGTATAGATTTCTCTTGTAGAAATGTTCTTGGTGCTCATAGCTGCGTACTCAGCATATCTCTTCTGCTGTTCCTGTACCTTAGCCATTTTCTTAGCACTCTTCTCTTTGTTCTTTTCAATCAGTTCATTCAAATCTATCTTGTCGATATGTTTGTTAATTACTACCTGCTGAATACTTCTTACAACAGAACCTGCAATCCAGTAAAGACCCATACCTGCAGGAAGTGTATAACAGAAGAATGCAGACATAATTGGCATCATCATGTTCATAGTCTTCATGGAAGAAGCCATTGTATCTTCTGTGCTACCTTTTTTCGCATCAGAAGTCTGCTGCTGAGGCATCAATTTAACATTGAGCCACTGTGTCACAGCGGAAAGAACAGGAATTGCAAATGCTGCAACTACCATCAAATAAGCGCCAGCTGCTAAAGCTTCACTTACCATAAAAGATGGAGAGTTTGCAATATTCAAACCTAAAAAGCTATTGTAAGTATCAATAAGTCCTGTTGTTGTAGCATTGGAAAGAATCAATTCTCCTTCATATGTCAAAGCAGAAAGACCATAATGTTCAGCTACAAGTGCCATATCAGAAGATGACAATTTGTTCAGTACATCAATGATACCATTGGACAAATTTCCATCAATCATGGATTGGCCATACATACTAACTGTACTTGCAATAGTTTCACTTCCAGAATTTTGAAGAAAAGCACCATTGTCAACAGAAATAATCTTGTCCGCCAAAACTCTAAATACATCACCAATCTTACTTACATAAGCAGGCATACCATAAATAACTTTATAAAGTGCAAACAAAATTGGCATCTGAATTAAAAGCTGTACACAACTACCAGATGGAGAAACACCATACTTTGCATATACAGCCTGTGTTTCTGCATTCATCTGCATTGCAGAATCATTGTCTTTTCTGTCTTTGTATTTATCTCTGATTGCCTGAAGTTCAGGATTCATCTTTGCAGAAAGTTTTGAAAACTTCTGCTGTTTGATAGTAAGTGGCATCATCAAAAGATAAATTACAATTGTAAATAAGATAATAGAAAGACCAATGTTTGGAATACCAATAAAATCAAGAACTGTAAAAATTCCATCCATGATAAGTCCAAGAATCTTTGCAACCCATCCGATGATAAATGTCTCACTCTGAGTCAAGTAAATCATGTTCATTTTAATCTCCAATCTGCTAATTCAATCCTTTAAGGAACTGGATCATATCCTCCCTTTGAAAAAGGATTGCATCTAAGTATTCTCCACAGGGCCAAAAAACCACCCTTAATGGCTCCATGCTTTTGTATCGCCTCAAGACCATATTGTGAACAACATGGATAATAAGGACATTTTGTACTTTTTAATGGAGACAAATACTTTTGATAAAATTTTATAATAGCAATCAATATTTTCTTCATACTATTAAATACCAAATCACTTCATAAAACCATTAAATAAGCATAAATTTAATATAAAAAAAAGAGTTTCTTCCTAATATAAATATACTTTTATAATTTCATGAAGCTTCGCAAGATGTAGAAGTGCACTTTCCACTTCCTCATAAGAAGCGTCTGCACAATTGTTTCGCGCTATGATTACTATATCCAAACCACTATTGAATACATTTTCGTGTAATCTGTAACTCTCTCTTACCAGTCTTGTCACGCGATGTCTAACAACACTGTTTCCTACTTTTTTACTCACACTGATTCCAATTCGATTTCTATTTCCCGTGCCATTTTCCTTTATATACATAACGAGAAATTTATTTGCATAAGATTTACCATACTTATAAACGAATTGAAACTGGTGATTTTTCTTTAAAGACTCTGAGAATTTCATATAACCATACCTCTTAATCTTTTAGAGAAAAAAAGGTCACATTGCTGTGACCTATGCTGATAATGTCTTTCTTCCTTTTGCACGTCTTGCTGCTAAAACTTTTCTTCCACCTGGAGTAC
>JAFTKW010000030.1 GCA_017453065.1 Lachnospiraceae bacterium
AAGAGTATTTGGACTATTTTATACAGAACTGGAATCAGATGCCTGGGGAGGCAGGCGGACAAGCAGGAGGACAAGCAGGCGGCGATACGCAGGGAAATACAAATTCCCAAGATACTACAAATTTCATACCAGATATTACATTGTGGTATTATTACGGAGAGGCTACATTTGAGGTAGATGAGGCCCAGAATGCCTTCATTGCAAAGGTGCCAAAGGCGGTAGAGTATTCTTGGAATATTCAAGCGGGAGCATCAGGGGTACCCTTAGAGTATGGGCAAAAATATCACTTAAGCTTTGAAGGATATACCAGTGGAACGGGAGAGTTTGAATTGTTTATCAACCGTTTCGATGATGGAGATTATCCCACCAAAGGAATATCTAGTTTTGAGTTCACTCATGAACCAACCACCTATGATTTCTATTTTACGTGGGATATGGAAAGCCACAACGATTGGACGGTATGCTTAAATTACGGACTATGCGAAGGGGAATTCGTGGTCCGCAATTTACACCTTGAGAAGGTGGAATAAAACTGCGGCGGTTACATGCTTTAGGGGAATTATGAGCCTGGAGCAAGTAAGCGGCAAAGGCAGCCTAAAGGCTGTGTGATTCATTGTGTAAAAGTAAATAGAAAGGGGAATTTAAATGGAGAAACGAGTAAAAGTACTGGGAAATGAAAAGGTACCATTTCACAATGCGGTGGATTTCTGCGTGGGAACAGGCCGTATGGGTCTGGCCTTACAAAAGGAATATTATGACCAACTGAAAATGGTGCAGGAGGAGATTGGCTTTCAGCATATCAGAGGCCATGGGCTTTTTTGCGATGATATGGCTATTTATCAGGAGTACGAGGTAAATGGCAAGACCAAGGTGGAGTACAACTTTACCTACTTAGATCGTGTCATGGATAGCTATCTTGAGTTAGGAATAAGACCTTTTATTGAATTAGGTTTTATGCCATCCAAACTGGCAAGTGGCACGCAGACTATTTTTTATTGGAAGGGCAACACCACACCGCCGAAATCCTATGAAATGTGGCAAGAACTGGTAAAAGCAACGTTAAGACATTTGATGGAGCGCTATGGCAATGAGGAAGTGGTGACCTGGCCAGTGGAAGTATGGAATGAGCCAAATCTTCGAGGATTTTGGTATATGGCCGACATGCAGGAATACTTTAGATTGTTCAAGGCTACGTTTACAGCAGTAAAAGAAGTGGATGAGAGATTTAAAGTAGGCGGACCAGCTGTTTGTGGCGGAAGCGATAAACCTTGGATTAAGGGATTTATGGAGTTTTGCCACCAGGAGAAAATCCCAGTAGATTTTGTCACAAGACATCATTATACAACAGAACTTCCAAAACCAGATGGTCACTATGGTTATGCAGAGATTACACCTGCAGAGCATGGGTTTGAAAATCTTCACAGCACCAGAGAAATCATAGACAGTTTTGAAGAATACAAAGGATTACCGATACATATTACAGAATTCAATACCTCATATATTCCAAATTGTCCTTTACATGATACCAACCAGAATGCTGCGTATCTAGCTCGTCAGTTATCCAGATTGGGTGAGGATAACGAATCCTATTCCTACTGGACTTTCGGGGATGTGTTTGAAGAGCAAGGAGTTCCCTTTACACCTTTCCACGGTGGATTTGGGTTAGTTGCAAATGGGTGCATTCCAAAGCCTACTTTATGGACCTTTTCTTTCTTTAAGAAACTAAAAGAGAAGGCTGGTAAGTGCGTTTATAGAGATGATGAAACGGTAGTTATGAAACTAGAAGATGGTGGCTATCGTATTGTGGCGTGGAATGAATCTGTGCAAAGATGTGGCAAACAGTTGAAACTTCATTATGAACTGCAGACCGAAGTGGAATTAGAGTGCGCGTCGGGAGCAGGCGGCGATAAGAAGGTTGACGAACATGTGCAAAACAAGCAGGATGTAGAGTATTGTATCATCAAGAAGTTGGTGGACGAGGAGACCTGCAATCCTTTGAAGGTATGGCATGATCTAGGGGAGCCTGCGAATCCTTCTAAGGAGCAGCTTGCTTTGATTAAGGATGGCGCCAAACCATTTGTAGAAACCAAGAGAGTGAAAGGAGAAAAGGGAGTTTTTTGTCTGGATGTAGACTTAAAGGAACATGGAGTGGTTTATTTTGATATCATTCCATCCAAAGTGAAGTCTGATAGAGGATATTCCTATGAGAGAGTGATGCAACGTTTTTGCAAAAATCCAATCGTGACAGATATTTATACAGCGGACCCAGCACCTATGGTTCATGGAGATAGGTTGTATTTATACGTGACCCATGACGAAGATGAACTTATTAATGACTTTTACACTATGCTTGACTGGAGATGCTACTCCACCAAGGACATGGTCAACTGGACAGATCATGGCGTGATCTTTTCCTTGGATGACATTCCGTGGGCAGATGATAGGGCATGGGCCCCTCAGGCAATCCAACGAAATGGCAAGTTTTATCTCTATTGCCCGGTTCACAAAAAGGATGGAGGTATGGCCATTGCGGTGGGAGTATCAGACAGCCCAACAGGTCCATTTAAGGATTTGGGATATCCGCTGGTGGATGAAGGTGACTGGAACGATATCGATCCTACGGTGTTTATCGACGATGATGGTCAGGCATATCTTTATTTCGGGAATCCGAACCTTCGCTATGTGCTTCTAAATGAGGATATGATTTCATACAATCAGGAAGTGGGAATTGTCAATGTGCCTATGACGGAGGAGTCTTTTGCAAAGGGTAGTCACATGACAGGTACATCCTATGGAGAAGGTCCATGGTTCTACAAACGAAAGGACATTTATTATATGGTATATGCTGCTTTTGGTGTGGACCAAAAGAACGAGCATTTGGCTTATTCCACATCCACATCTCCTACGGGCCCATGGGTGTACGGCGGAGTGATTATGGGAGAGAGTGGCGTATTTACCATCCATCCAGGAGTGGTGGATTTTAAAGGCCATTCTTATTTGTTCTATCATACAGGGGATCTTCCGGGAGGCAGTCTGTTCCACAGATCTGTTTGTGTGGCAGAGTTTACATATAATGAAGATGGAAGTATCGGAACCATCGAAAAGAGCGATGGTGTATATCGGATTGAAGAGTAGATAGTTGCCTGGGTGGAACTATGAATGACAGAGAGTTTTAATGGATTTGGCTTTAAGTAAGAAGTCCCATCTATGAGAAGCGTTAGCTCATAGATGGGATTTGTTCTTGCTGAAAACAGGTCAGAGTGCTAATATTTATCTTGTTCTAAATAGTCTTTTTATTCTCTTAGAGCGAATCGCTCAATTTTCAAGAAACGATAATGGAATTGAATATGGAATTGAATATGGAATGGACATATTAGATGGAATGTATAGTAAACGATTAGGACGCATGAGAGTTATACCCTAGGGAGGCGTTATGTGCAGTAAGAACCTTATGCAATGATGACACTTTTTGCAGTAAGAACCTTATGCAATGATGACACTTTTTGCAGTAAGAACCTTATGCAATGATGACACTTTGTGCAGTGGGAACCATGTGCAATGATGACACTTTGTCTACCCATAGAAAGGATAATAGGCTCTATGGGCAGATGTTGAAAAAAGGAGGAAAATTTAGTCTGCCCATAGAAACGTTATTGGCGCATGTGGGGAGACACTGAAAAGAGCCATTTTACGAAACGTCTACCCATTGAGTGGAGAACAGTGGTTAGGGGTAAACAAAAAGACTATTTTTATTCTCTTTTTTTGGGTGTGATATTCCCATGTGAATTTATAAAAAGCAAAAGGGTAGAAAATAATTCGAGATAAGAGAAATATTGTTTACCCATATAGTTAAAATGAATAGAAAGGGGTATACAAATCCAATTTACTCATTAAAAAGTGTATTCCCATATGGGCAAATAACTAACTGATGGGAAGAAAAAGATTTAGAACGGATTATAAGTAATGCATAATGGGCCTTAAAGGTAATAAAAGGAGGAGAATTAGGTGATTATAGATGTAAATAAAGAAATAACAAAACTAGAAAGTATGCTAAAGATAGTAGAAACGTTTCAGACAAAAGAGCCTACGGGATGTTTGAAATATCAGATTAAAGGGAAAAGAACTATTTATTTTCATCAATATAAAGATGAAGTATCTGGAAAAGTAGTGAGAAAATACATTAAAAAAGGGAACCTTTCTTTGGCTAGAAGACTAGCGCAGAAACATTATTATGCTTCCATCAGACCAGTGATAAAGAATAACATGGCAGTATTGCGAATGCTGCATGATAAATTCATGGAAGGAGGAGTAGATCAGGTGTATGACAACCTAAACATGCAAAGGAAAAATTTGGTTACGCCTATCAAGGGAAGTAAGGAAGATATAATTAGAAAATGGATTAATGAGAAGAAGGAGTCAAATCCTCATCATCCTGAGCACTTAAGATTTAAAACAGAACAGGGTGAATATGTAAGATCTAAATCAGAGGCTCTTATAGCGAATATGCTAAATAAACACGGTGATACCATTTTGTATAGATATGAACAACCGTTGAAAGTTGTGATTGATGGAAAGAAAATGATCATTTATCCAGATTTTACAATTATTAATCTGTACACAGGAAAGGTGACGTATTGGGAACACATTGGGATGCTAGATGATGGGAAATACGCCAGTGACTTTGTAGGGAAAACCAAAATGTATATGGAGAATGATTTGCTTTTAGGAAGAGATATTTTGTTTTCCTTTGAATCCTCAGACAAGCCAATAGATACAAAACTGATTAAGAAGATGATTCTAGAGTTATTGTAAAACTGGTCGGTATTTGCATAGTTCTTTGCCCCTAAAATATGTTACTCTTTTTGAGTATGAATCAATTAGTGGGGGCAAGTTGAAATGCAAAACGATATAAGTCAAAACGATATAAGTCAAAACATTATAAATCAAAACGGTATAAGTCAAAACAAAGGGACAAAAAAGAAGATTGGCAAAAAGGTCTTTGGTATATTAATGCTACTTGGTGTAGTTATTATGGCGTGTTGCATTATACTTTGGTTTTTCCAAGGAGGCCAAGCATGGCAACTTTGAAAATGGAACCACTGAATCGCGCAAATCTTTTTCAAAAAAAGAAGTGGTAGATGTGGTTTATGTGGGAAATAGTCTTTTGCAGGTGCCAGGAATCCCAGAGAAAGTTGAAACTTATGCAAAAAATAGTGGATACCAATTTATCAGTCATTCTTATTTACTTTCTGGCGGTACACTTGCCAAGTCTTTGGAGAGAGCAGAACTCTTAGATGAGATGAAACAGGATTTGTTGAATGCAGATGTGCTGGTTTTGCAGGAATATGGCGATCATTATGAAACTACTTATGAGGACATTTGCAAGTTCGTTCAGTTGTGTGGTGAAGATACAGAGGTCTATTACTATATGACAGAATTTGACTATGACAATGTACTTCTAAAAAAGATTGCTTTTGATGAGAGGGTTCATCTGATACCGGCAGTGGCGATGGTAGAAATCGCTACAATCGATATGGGATATGAGTATGATCAGATGCTAAAACCAGGTGACTACCATCCATCTCAAACTTACGCTCATCTCTGTGGCCTGTTTACTTTTTCGGCTATATCTGGGCAAAAGTGCGTGGACTATCCACTGACAGAGAATGACATGATATTGAAGTATATGAAGGGGGAAACCTTGGAAGAGAAGAAGGCATTCTTTGAAGAGATGTATGGACTGGTAGATCCAATGACATGGTATTATGAAGAAGCGGTAAAAAATTGGGAATAAAGAAAAGCGCCTAGCTGAAAAGGGAGGCGCTTTTTTGATATGTGCTATGTGAATTGAGCAAGGAATAGAGAAAAATGGGTGTCATTTGGGTAGCAGAGGCAGGGACAATCAAGATATACTTTCTCTTGAGAAGTGGAATTTGACTGCCGAGTAGAATAGGAAGCCAAAGGGGTATTAGATGGAAAAGGAGAATTGAGATGGGGAATTGGGGCGACGAATTTGATGAAGAATTGAAAAAGGATAATCGCGTGAAGGTCGGCTTACTACTTAGTTTTAAGAGTATGACTATGGTGCTGGATAGACTCATAGAGGAAACCAGAGAGTGCGATGAAAAATATCCAAAGAATGAGCTATTGAAAATTTGGGCTAGTATCATGGTGATTTTTGCCCTGTTGTTTACATTTACATACAGCGTCTTTGCAATTGTGACGGTGCTGTTTTTGTTCTTTTATGGCTATGCATTTGTGAAACTTGTGAAAGCTTGGAATAGCTTTAGGTATTCGAAACCTCTTTTTTGGGGGATAACAGCACTGGGGATTTTAGTTGGTCTAGTACTTTCAAACCTATTGCGTGGAGTGATTTTTGGATTATAATTAAAAATTTAATGTTTCTCGATAAAAAGTTGTTGACATGTATTAATAGTAGTGATATAGTCTATTTAACGACAAACGATAAATAATTATTCAAAGTCGTTTTGTTTCTTGCAAGGAAAACAGAAATAACACGAAAATAAACAACAGATAAATCGGAGGAAACGAAAATGGAAAAAATTAAAAACATAGCATCTTTTTTGGACAGACTTTTAAAAGTGGCATATTGGTTACTCATTGTATGTAGCATTATTGTATTCGTAGCGTTTGGGGTATTTACTTTTGTTCCTGGGCTTGCAGATGAACCGACTGGTTCATGGTCACTTTCTATCGGCAATGTGGATTTGCTTTTAGCGGATGGAGTTGCACAGATGGGAAATGGCATGCTAGTGGAGAATATTACAACCATGATATATTTAGCAGTGATTGTGGTTTTCTCTTGTTATGGAATTAGAGTACTGAGACGTATCATGACTCCTATGATTGCTGGCAAGCCCTTTGATGGGACTGTAAGCGGAGATGTAAAAAAATTAAGTTATACATTGATTGCTGGTAGTATTGCTTATGGGGTGGTAGGAAGCGTGGCAAATGCACTTACCTATGCTGCGTTTGATTTAAACAATTTGCTTCTATCTGAAAAGATAGTGGGAGTGACAGTTGATTTTGAACTTGTAGATGTAAAGACTTTGCTACTTGGAATTATTATTTATATGTTGTCGTACGTATTTGCCTATGGCGAAAAGTTGCAGCAACAGGATGATGAGACATTATAAGGAAGGTGACAGTATGGGTAAGATTATTTTACGCTTAGACAGAGTGATGGCTGACCGTAAGATGAGTTTGAATGAACTTTCTGAAAAAGTGGGGGTCTCCAATGTTAATCTTTCAAAAATGAAGACAGGTAAAATCAGTGCAATACGTTTTTCTACGCTAGAAGCTATTTGTCAGGTTTTACATTGTCAGCCAGGAGATATTTTGGAATATGACCCCGATGCGCCTGAAGAATAGAGCAATATATTAAAGAAAATTAGCAACCAAGGAGATGCAAATTCCTTGGTTGTTTTTTATGATATGGAGTATAATATGGAAATAGAAAAGCAACGTGACGAATGCATAATAGGCAGAGTAGGGAGTATGAGGGGATGAAAACTACAAACGAGAGGAAAAAAGGACCGCGTAAGTTAAGCGATCCACGAACTTGGTTTCGTAAAAAGGAAAAAGAGGCCAGATGGCAGCAGGTAAATCCTGGGGAGAGGGACGAAAATGGCAAATTAAAGACCCCTCACACAGTGTATGGACTTGGAAGTAATCTGGTCTATATTATTCGAAAGATGTGGCAATACAGAAAATCTCTGATTTTTTGCATTATAGTGGGTGCAATCAGCCAGTCTGTGATGCGATATCTATGGAGTTACATCAGTAAATATGTTATCGATATTGTGCAGATACAGGCCACTTATCCAGAGAAAGATCTTACGCCTCTTTTACATGTGCTGGCGGTGACTACCATTGTAGAAATTATTTGTATCAGCTCTGATACTGTGATTTGGAGTTACACTTGGCGCAGTTGCATTTATACCAGATTTCAGCTTATCACAGAGCGAATAGAAAAAGTACTCTCTATGGATTATGAAACCTTGGAACAACCACAAATGCTGGATATGTTTCAGAGAGCCAACCAGGCCACAGATGGAAATAACAATGGTGTGGAAGGCATGATGCGCCAGATGTACAAGATGGGCGTTTTGATTTTTACCATGTTGGTCAGTGGAGCGGCAATCATCATGCTCGACTGGAGACTTTTACTGGCATTAGCGCTGAATATGGGATTAAATTATTTATCCTTCTTGTGGTCTATCCGCGATGATAAGATTCATTTTTGGGACAAAATGTCACCCGTGTGGCGAAAAATGAATTATATGGAACGCTGTACTCAGGACTTTGATTTTGCCAAGGATATCCGCCTTTTTTCTATGAAAAATTGGCTGTTAGGCAAACAAAAGGAAGTGCTGGATGACCATATCAAAAAGGCGATGAAGAGCAGGGATTTTTGGCTCAGACATTCCTTCATCTATTCCTTTACAGGTATATTTGGCAGCGGAGTCATGTATTACATATTGAGCTCGCAGGCATATCATCAGCAGATTTCCATTGGTGATTTAGCACTGTTTTTGGGCTTGTGCGGGGCCTTTTCTTCCGCCTTGTCTGATTTTTATGTGGGCGTAGGAAATCTGCAGAGAGCTTCTATGCAGACGGATGATTTCAGAACCTTTATGGATTATCCTGCGGACGAAGTGGGAGAATTCGAGGATTTGAATAAAGTAGCAGGAGAGGGCACACTCCATTTTGAATTTAAAAATGTTTCCTTCAAATACGAGGGGGCCCAGGATTATGCGCTTAAAAATCTAAACCTTACTTTCCCAGCAGGGCAGAGACTGGCTGTTGTGGGATTGAATGGAGCAGGTAAAACTACTTTTATCAAACTTTTACTTCGTCTGTATGACGTGACAGAAGGAGAGATTTTACTAAACGGGGTAAATATCAAACGTTTCCGCAAGGTGGATTATTATAAACTTTTTGCACCTGTATTTCAAAACGTGGAATTGTTTGCTTTCCCAATGAGTGAAAATATTTCCATGCAAAGTCCAGAAAAGACGGACAGAGACAGGGCCAGAGAATGTGCCATCAAGGCTGGTCTAGCAGACAAACTTGAGAGTTTGGAGCAGGGGATTGACACCCAGCTTTTAAAAGTGGTGTACGATGACGGCGTAGATTTATCTGGTGGGGAGAGGCAAAAGTTGGCCTTGGCTAGGGCCCTTTACAAGGATAGCCCAGTCATTGTATTGGATGAACCTACAGCAGCACTTGACGCACTGGCAGAATATGAACTTTATCAGAATTTCAATTCCATGATAGGCGATAAATCTGCAGTTTATATCTCTCACAGACTTTCTTCCACACGTTTTTGCGATGTGATTGCTATGTTTGTGGCAGGAGAGATGGTAGAGTATGGAACCCATGAAGAACTGCTTAGAAAGGGCGGTGCTTACGCAGAAATGTTTGAAGTGCAAGCCCAGTATTACGAGGTGCAAGATGGAGAAGAATAAGAAAGATAAAGGTAATATTCGAAAAATTTATAAGTATTTTTTGCCATCTGCATTTCAGAAATACAAAGGGTATTTCTTTGTTAGATTTGGATTGCTGTTGGTAAACAGTATTCGTCCTTTTGTGAATATTTTGGCGTTGCCAATGATAGTAGATGAATTGCTGGGAAACAGGAATTTTGAAAGAATCATGCATATTGTGATTTTTATTATAGCCACAGAGTTTCTCTTGGGTATTTTGGGAGGATTGTTTGGAAATCTGATTGAGAGATATACCACAAAATTTGAGAATTATTACAAGATGGTTCTCAGCAAGAGAATTATGGAACTGGATTTCCAACTCACGGAAGACAAGAAAGCCTTGGATCAGATTGAAGCTGCCAAGACCGGTATGAGTTGGTATTCTGGAGGGTTAAACGGGATCGTGGAGCCACTTTTTAATATGGCATCCTCAGCGTTGACTCTAGCAGGTGTAACGGCGATTATCGTGACCAGTGCCCCTTTGCTGTTAGTCGTTATTCTAGTCATTCTCTTGTTTGCAGGATATGTGAATGCAAAACGAAACGTGATTGAGCAGAAATTCTTTGCAGAACTATCCAAAGAGAACAGAATCACTGGCTACATGGGATGGCATTTGACGAATTTTAAATATGGCAAAGATATCAGGCTTTACGCAGCCAAAGAGATGATGGTGGAGAAATGGAATTATCATCAGGGAATCATCAATGAGAATTGGAGCGGGATGGGAGTAAAGCAATTGCCTCTAGAGTTATTGTTGGCTCTTTCAGATGTGGTGAGAGATTTCGGCTCCTATTTCTATGTAGGTGCTCTTGCTATTTTTGGAAAGATATCCATTGCTACTTGCACGCAGTTGTTTTCTGCAAGCGGTACTTTTTATAATAGCATGCGCATGCTAGTGATGAATTATCAAGAGTTGTGTAAGCGAGCAAATTATGCCTATGAATATGTGAAATTCATGGATTATCCAGCTGTGATGCAAAAAGGAGATAGGCACATAGATAAGGATAGAGAGCATATTTTCGAACTGCGAGATGTCCATTTCTCTTACCCGGGATCGGATGTATCTGTTTTAAATGGCGTGAATCTTACTTTGCACAAAGGAGAGCATCTGGCGGTCGTAGGGCTTAACGGTGCAGGCAAAACCACACTAATCAAACTTTTGTGCAGACTCTATGAACCCACTAGTGGAGAGATCTTGTTAGATGGAGTGAATATCACGCAGTACGATTATGACGAATATATGGAACTGTTTGCTCCCGTGTTTCAGGATTTCCAACTGTTTGCTTTTTCCATGAAGGAAAATCTAGTCATGGGTCGTGAGGCAGATGCCAAGGGAGGAGATGCCAAGGAGACAGATGCCAAGGAGGCAGATGCAAAGGTGGCAGATGTACTTACTAAGGCAGGACTTGCTGAAAAGATAGCATCGCTCCCAAATGGAGTAGAGACTGTAGTGTACAAGCATTTCGATAGCGAGGGCATTGAGCCATCTGGCGGTGAACAACAAAAACTGGCAATTGCAAGAGCCCTTTACAAGGATGCCCCAGTGGTAATCTTGGATGAACCTACAGCGGCCCTAGACCCTATGGCAGAGTATGAAATTTATAGGCAGTTTGAGGAATTGGTCAAAGGGAAAATTGCCATTTATATTTCCCATAGGCTTTCTAGCTGCCAGTTCTGCGATAGAATCGCAGTTTTTTCAGAAGGTGCGGTGAAGGAATATGGCACCCATGAGGAATTAGTAAACATAGAGGGCGGCTTGTATGCAGAGATGTTTGGCGCCCAGGCCCAGTATTATTATGGGTGATGTCCTTGTTAAGGGGGCTGTTTTATAACTTTATGTGAAAAAAGCTAGAAAGGTGTGATTTCTTTTGAAATCGCACCTTCTTGCAAAGAGAAGGATTTTTTGTTATCATTCTTAAATCTAATTTCTTTCTTTTCTTGAGCGAATCGCTCATTTTTTCAAACTTATTTTTGAATATGGAAACAAAAAAACTGCTTTATCGAATGGAGCGTGTTTTTTATCTGCCTATAAAGACTTTTATACTCCAAATGGACAGAGTAGAAAGGGGGGTAAAGTTATTGAATCTGCCTTTTTTGGATTATTTTTGGATTTAGGCAGAGAAAAAGGGCTGATTTTGAGCCTATTTTATGTTGTGATGGGTCCTTTTACAAATATAAGTAGAAAAGGCCAGAGAAAAATCATTGAAATGAAGACCTTTTTCTGGCTTATTTCTTAAAAAGCGATTTTAAGGCAGAGAAAAGTAAAAAAAGTGAGTTTTTTTCTCTGCCTAATTTGACCTAAAAGAGTAAAAAGGACAAAAAGAGAGTTATTCGTTATAGGAGGTATGTTGATGATTAATGAAATTAAAAAGGAAATAGAAAAGTACAAAAAGATGCTTGTGATTATAGGTAGATTTGAAGAGAAAAAACCGGAAGGATATCTGAAATATGAAAAAAGAGGTGATGCGGTTTTTTATTATCAGATATGTAAAAACGAAAAGACTGGAAAGATGGAGAAACGATATATCAAGAAAAGGGAACGAGATTTGGCTAAGCGTTTAGCACAAAAACAATATTATTCACGAATCAAGCCAATAGTGGAAAAGAATCTACAGTTGTTAGAGCAAATGATGAAAAAATACGATGAAGAAGGGATAAATAGACAGTATGAACGTTTGCCAATACATAGGAAAACATTGATAACACCTATTTTGGGTAGTAAAGAAGAAATGATACGAAGATGGGAAAAGAAACCTAGTGGGAGTGTGGTGCCGTATCCTGAATTCCGTGTGTATAAAACGGAACAAGGTGAGTTAGTAAGATCTAAATCAGAGGTGATTATTGCAAATGCATTGTATGCACATAAAGATGTGTTGCTATACGAATATGAAAGACCTTTAGAAGTGCTGGAAAATGGTCATAAGTCTATCATTCATCCGGATTTTACCATTATCAATCTTGTGACTGGGCGGATAAAATACTGGGAGCATGCGGGAATTTTGGATGCAGGTAAATATGCAGATGATTTTGTAAAAAGAGAGCGTATATATATCGACAACGATTTGCTACCAGGGATAGATTTGGTTCATTCCTATGAAACTTCGAACACTCCATTAAACATAGGAACCATCAAGCAAATTATAAAAAAGCAAATCTTGCAAACCGATTAGATAAACATCGAAATAAATGTTGACATGTAAAATGCAAAGGAATATAATGCAAATATCTAATTAGATAAACATCAAATCAAAACAGAAAAGAAAGGGAGTAAAATATGAATGAATTTTTGACATATCTGGATCAATTAAATAAACAGTTTGAAGAAGAGGAGCAGAGTTTGATTTGTGCACAGAGAAAAGATGAGGCAAACTTTGCAAAGATAAAAG
>JAFTKW010000012.1 GCA_017453065.1 Lachnospiraceae bacterium
ACTCCTAACGTAGACGCTTGGAGAGCAACTGTTGTATCCGCTTTGTTGCAGTACTCTGCAAACGGTGGTTCTTGGACAGACGTTGAAAACGCATTTGTTCAGGGCTGGGCTACTCAGTACGAATTAGAGCACAAATAAGAGTTAAATCTCTAGACTAATTAAAGGGCGGGCTGTAAAAATGCTCGCCCTTTTTAAATCTAAGGTGTATGATAGAAATATCAAGATAACTTTAGAGGAGGCAGATTATGAAGAAAAAGAAAAAAGCACCTGAAGCAACCGCAGTAAATGGCAGCTTGATTCGCAGACCTATTCAGCGTTGTTTCCCAATTTTTGTTTTACCTACACTTATTTGTTTCACTATTGGTTTCTTATATCCATTTATTCAGGGTATATATTTGTCATTTTGTAACTTTGTAACCCCAAGGGATGCAGAGTTTGTTGGATTAGAAAATTACATAGATGCTTTCGCAGACAAAACATTTATGCATGCTTTCTGGTATACATCTTTGTTTACTGTGGTATCTATTTTAGCTATTAATATTTTTGCATTTGCAATAGCATATGCATTAACTCAGGAAATTAAAGGAGCGAATATCTTCAGAACAGTATTCTTTATGCCAAACTTGATTGGTGGTATTGTTCTTGGTTATATCTGGTCCATGATTTTTGATGGTATTCTGCAGGCCTATGACACATTCCTTTTAGCAAAAACCAGCTATGGTTTCTGGGGATTGCTGATTCTGATGTGCTGGCAGCAGATTGGTTATATGATGATCGTTTATATTGCAGGTCTTCAGGGTGTGCCTGAGGAACTCAATGAGGCAGCGAAGATTGACGGCGCTACCAAGTGGCAGACATTGTGGAAAGTTACCATTCCAAACGTTATGCCATCTATCACTATCTGTGTGTTCCTGACTTTGACCAACTCCTTCAAGTTGTTCGACCAGAACTTGGCGCTGACCGGCGGTATGCCAGTACAGTTTAATCCAGATGGAACCACTATCAATACTACAGAAATGCTGGCGCTGAATATCTACAAGACCTTCTACACTGGTTCCAACACCAGAGGTATTGCACAGGCGAAAGCGGTTATCTTCTTTATCTTAGTAGCAGTTCTTGGTTTGGGACAGCTCTTTGCAACTAGAAAGAAGGAGGTACAGCAGTAATGAAACAGAAGAAATCTATTGGCGGCATCGTACTTACCGTTCTTTTTGCAATTGTCAGTGTTATTTATGTAATGCCTATCGTGGAGGTGTTGATTAACTCCTTCAAATCCAATGCCTATGTAAACATGGATACATTTGCGCTTCCAAACGCAGATTCCTTCGTGGGCTTAGACAACTACATCAAGGGTATGACCTTTGGTAACTACCCATTCCTAAAATCAGCAGGATATAGCTTCCTTATTACTATTACTTCTGCTATCTTGATTTTGCTTTGCACATCTATGACGGCTTGGTATATTGCCAGAGTAAATAGTACATTTGCAAACATTATGTACTTCTTGTGCGTATTTTCTATGATCGTGCCATTCCAGATGGTTATGTTTACCTTGGCTGCAACAGCAGATACATTGAGACTTAACTCTCCATGGACAATTCCAATTGTTTACTTGGGATTTGGTGCAGGATTAGCAGTATTTATGTTTACCGGTTTTGTTAAGGGCCTTCCACTGGAGATTGAAGAGGCAGCAGCCATCGACGGTTGTGGACCATTGGTTACATTCTTCCAGGTAGTAATGCCTATGTTGAAACCAACTATGATTTCTGTAGGTATTTTGGAGGTTATGTGGATTTGGAATGACTACTTGCTTCCTTATTTAGTACTGGATAGAAAGTATTACAGAACCATTCCTATTCACATTCAGTATTTGAAAGGTAGCTACGGAACAGTAGACTTGGGTGCAACTATGGCAATCATCATGCTTAGTATCATCCCAATTATTGTGGTTTATCTGTTCTGCCAGAAACACATTATCAAGGGAGTAGCTGCGGGAGCGGTTAAAGGATAAAAATGACCATAAAAGATATTTCTAGGGAGACGGGGTACTCTATTGGAACCATTTCCAGAGTGCTGAACAATCATCCCAATGTAAGCGAGCAGGCTAGAAAGACGATTATGGAAGTGGTGGAAAAAAGAGGCTTCGTTCTCAACGCCAGCGCCAAAAGTCTAAAGCAACAGTCTAGCGCCAATATAATAGTAATAGTAAAAGGTACATCCAATGAGCTTTTTGCCAATCTAGTAGAGCAGATTCAACTCAACTTCATGTCTACGAAATACAATGTCATAGTGGAGTACATTGATGAAGAAGGCAATGAGGTAGAGAGAGCAAGACAGCTTAGCTTGGACAAAAAGCCACAAGGCTTTTTGTTCCTGGGTGGTAATATCGAAAACTTCGTCAAGGAGTTTGCCAAGTTAGATTTACCAAGCGTATTGGTAACCAACAGAGGAAGAGAATTAGGTTTCGGAAATCTTTCTAGTGTCACCACAGACGATCAGGCAGCTGCAAGATGCGCAGTGGACTATCTGTTGTCTCAGGGTCACAAAAAGGTTGCTCTGCTTGGAGGCTATGCTGGTTCTGACGTAGGAAGAGCACGTAGAAAGGGTTGGATTGAAGCCCATGCGAACCATCATATCGAAGAAAAAGACATGGCACCATTTATAGAAGGAAGATTTTCCTTTAAGGCTGGTTACCAAGGCATGGAGAAACTGCTGGATAGCGGCGAGAAGATTACAGCGGTCTTTGCTGTGGCTGACGTAATGGCTGTTGGAGCAATCAGTGCCATTACCGATAGAGGACTTCGAGTACCAGAGGATATATCCGTACTAGGGTTTGATGGATTGGAGCTAGGAGAGTATGTTTGCCCTAAACTGACCACCATTGTGCAGGACGTAGAGCTGATTGCGAAACGTAGCTGTAAACTGCTAAGGGATTATATAGAAGAAAAAGGGTCAGCCAAGCATGAGATGGTAGGTTTCAGTTTAAAATGCCGTCAAAGCGTGAAATATCTTGGTGAATAACACGACATATACACAAATAATTGAATAATTAAACAAAATTTTGGGCTTGCGTCTATTTTTCATGTTGACACTTTCGCTTAAAAAATATACTATGGAATATGTTACATTGAATATTTATACAAGGAGAGAGAGTTATGAAAAAATTAGTTGCAAGCCTTTTGGCTTTAGTAATGGCATGCTCCATGCTTACAGCATGTGGCAGTGCATCCACAGAAGTTAAGGTTATCGAGATTGACCTTACACAGGAAGAATACGCATTTGGTGTTGATAAGACACAGCCAGAACTTCTTGAGCAGACAAATGCATTCATTGACAAGATTATGGAAGATGGTACTTTTGAAACTATCTGTAACAACTACTTTGGTGACGGTACACCAGTTCCAGTAAAATCTGCAACTCTTGATGAGTCCAAAGACCAGTTGGTAGTAGCTACAAACGCAGCATTCGAGCCATTCGAGTACATGGATGGTGAAGACTATGTTGGTATCGACATGGAAATCGCAGCAGCACTTGCTGAGTATCTTGGCAAAGAATTGGTTATCATGAACATGGACTTTGATGCAGTTTGCTTGTCCGTTGGTCAGCAGAAATGCGACATCGCTATGGCAGGTCTTACTGTAAGAGAAGACAGAGAAGAATATGTATCCTTCACAAAGTCTTACTACAACGCTTCTCAGAAGCTCATCGTTATGGCTGATGACAAGACATTTGATGGTTGTGCAGATGCAGCAGCAGTAGAAGCACTTATTAACGGTATGGGCAGCGATGTAAGGATTGGTGTTCAGAATGGTACAACTGGCCAGTTCTATGTAGAAGGTGACGAGGACTGGGGATTTGCAGGATATCCTGTAACATGTGTTGGTTATAAGAATGGTTCTCAGGCTGTTCAGGATATGATCAACGGCAACATTAACTACGTAATTATTGACTCCGCTCCAGCTGCAGCAATCACAGCAGCTATGAACGAGTTCTAGGATTTTGTTAGATAAGGATTAGACGAATGGGCGATTTTGACCGCAAAGTTTTAAAGTTTCTTGAATATTTCATAGACAAAAAAGGATACGTCAGAGTACTGGAAGGTTTGGAAAATACTTTGACTATTGCAGTGCTTGGTTTGATTATTGGTACCCTGATAGGTATCTTAATCGCATCTGTACGTGTAATGCCAAAATACAAAGTATTTCCAAGGATTATGAATGGTTTCTGCAGTTTTTATGTAGGGCTTTTCCGTGGTACTCCTATGGTAGTCCAGCTTTTGCTGTTCTATTATGTACTTCTTCCTTTGATTGGTCTTCGTATGAGCAGTGTTCAAGTATCCATATTGGTATTTGGTCTGAACAGTGGTGCCTACATATCTGAAATGATGCGAGCAGGTATCATGTCTGTTGACCCAGGTCAGATGGAAGCAGGACGTGCAGTGGGACTTAGTTTCTTTACAACTATGGTCAAGATTGTAATTCCTCAGGCAATCAAAAATATTTTGCCTACCTTAGGAAATGAATTCATTGCACTGATTAAGGAGACATCCGTTGTCAGCTTTGTAGGTGCGGCAGACTTGTATGTAGCATTCAACTACATCGGAAGTAACAGCTATGAATTCATGGTGCCATATTTGGCAATGGCGATTATCTACATTATTATTGTGCTGATTATCAGCCTTGGAATCAAATTGATGGAAAGGAGCCTGCGCAAGAGTGATAGACGTAATTAATCTTAAGAAAAACTTTGGCGATATGGAAGTCCTGAAGGGCATTAGCATTACCATCAACAAGGGTGATATTGTAGCAGTTATCGGACCATCTGGCTCAGGAAAAAGTACATTCCTTAGATGCCTCAACTGTATGGAAGATCCAACCTCAGGACAGATTATTTTCAACGGTGTAGATATCGCTGATATGAGTGTAGATATCAATATCCACAGACGACATATGGGTATGGTATTCCAGCACTTTAATTTGTTCAACAACAAGACAGTTATTGAAAATATTATGCTTGCACCTGTACACGTTCGTTTGCAGGAAGCGAGAAAGAACAAAATCAAGGTTTCCAAGAAGCAGGTAAAAGAGGAAGCAAGACAGCAGGCCATGGAGCTACTAAAGCGTATCGGTCTGGAAGACAAAGCGGATGTTTATCCTGTAACCTTGTCTGGTGGACAGAAACAGCGAGTCGCTATCGTAAGAGCGCTGGCTATGAATCCAGACGTGATTTTGTTTGACGAACCTACCAGTGCTTTGGACCCAGAAATGGTTGGTGAAGTATTGGATTTGATGAAAGACTTGGCTGCAGAAGGCATGACCATGATTGTGGTAACACACGAGATGGGATTTGCAAGAGAGGTTGCAAACAGACTTCTGTTCATGGATGACGGCGTAATCTTGGAAAGCGGAGATCCAAAGGAATTCTTCGCAAATCCTCAGACAGCAAGAGCGAAGGACTTCTTGTCTAAGGTTCTGTAATATGAAACAAAAGGGGCTTGAATCAAGCCCCTTTTATAATGTGTAAATTAATTGGATATCTCAATACTGCGGATGTCATCCAGCGCAATCTTGGTATTCACCACCTGAATGATGCGGCTAGAGACACTAATGCGGGCAATCATGCCAGTGGTTTTGACATATTCGTCCTTTGAATAGTGGACGATTGTAACCATCATACCAGGAGAAAGCTGACGAAATTTAATATCCAATTCTTCCAGCATCTCTTCCGACAAATCAATTTTTGGAACAACGATATGCTCTTTGGCGGCCAAGGCTTCACGAAAGCCTTTGAGGGCGTCGAAGGGCATAAATAATTTAGCGCGACTTACTTTTTCTCTATATGCCACTTTTGTGCCCTCCTATCTGCCTGTTTCGATCCATGGTAGTTGCGTGGTCTACCAAATCCATTCCCTTTACGATTGCATTTTTACCAAATTTCTTTTTGATATCTAAGACCGCCTGCTGTGCCTTGCGGTCTTTTTCTGGTTCTGCTGGGTCTGTGAACAAATCATACTGCTCATAGCCTTCATCTACTACATTTCCAAAAGAGATAGTGACACGTTTGATAGGCAGGCTTGGGTCCACTTTGGTATCGTAGATTTCCTCGAAATATTTGGTCAGAATTCGTACGGAATTGGTGGTCACAGGTATGGTCATAGCACCGCCGGTAAACGGGGTCTGTTTTAAAATCTCCCTGTCTGTAAGCTTAGACGAAGCGTTTTTGGGAAGATTTAATGCGGAAATACTGTGTCCAATATGAAGGGAAATATTGTTGGTTACGAGTCCTTGGTCTACCAATTCCAGGCACAACAAATCTACCATCTCTTTGACGATGGTTCTGGCTTCTTCGTAGGAGTATTCGCGCATCAATACCTGCCCACTGGAGAGGCAATTGCTTCGGGCTTTGAAGGACTTAATTTCTGCAATAGTGCAAGGCTCTCTGCCCCAAGCATGGTCAATCAGATACTCTGCGTCAACACCCATTAGTTTGTAGAGAAGCTTTTCGTCTCCTTTGGCCACATCTTCCATAGTAAACATGCCAACGCTTTCTAAGCGCCTTGCAATACCAGGCCCAATGCGCCAAAAATCGGTTAGTGGTCTGTGACGCCATAGCGTGCGTTGATAGGTTTCCTCATCCAAATATCCGATGAAATCCTTAGAGTGCTTGGCTGTGATATCCAGTGCAATCTTACAAAGGTATAGATTGGTGCCGATGCCACAGGTAGCAGTGATGCCAAGTGTATCCTTGATATCTTTCATAATCTTTAGAGCCAATTCGCGGGCACTTAGCCCATACATAGTCAAATAGGTCGTAACGTCAAGGAAGGCCTCGTCGATAGAGTAAACATGGATATCGTCTTTAGATATATATTTCAAGTAAATGCCGTAAATTTCAGCAGAGTAATCAATATAAAGCTGCATACGGGGCGGAGCTTGAATGTAACTTAAGTTAGATGGAATCTCAAAAATGCGACAGCGATTCTTTACGCCCTTTGCTTTTAGGGAAGGGGATACAGCCAGACAAATGGTGCCACGTTCCCTGTCAGGATCTGCGACCACCAAGTCTGTGGTCATAGGGTCAAAGCCCCTGTCAGCACATTCCACGGAGGCAAAGAAAGACTTCAAATCGATACACAGGTACATACGCTGAGTAGCTGACTGCGAGTTAGAATCTGTCATATTCAGTGAACTCTGCACACGGTCCATATTGCTTGCCTCCTCTCTTCTTACTCACGCCACGAACGTTTGTTCTAATTATACCACCTTATTTTTCCCCCTGCAAGCCACCTTTATACCCTTGCTTCTTAAACATTTCGTTGAGCCCCACTCTGAAAGATGATAAAATGAAGAAAGAATATTGAAGAAAATAGAAAAGATTTGCGAGTTGAGAGAAAATGCTATTATCCCTTTTCTCTCGCATATAAGGAAATCTGCTGTTTTCTTCAGAATAGTGTACATTTTATCTTCTTTAAAGCGAGCGAAACGAAATGGAAAGAACAGTAGATTTACTTGAAATTTCAGATGGAAAAATATACACCCTAAATGACATGGTCAAAGTCTGTGCCGACCACTGTAACGGTTGCAGTGCCTGTTGCCATGGCAGAGGAGATACCATTACCTTGGACCCTTGGGATGTGAACCAGCTAAAGAAAGGCCTCGGCATGAGTTTTGAACAACTACTCGCCAGCGCAATTACTCTTGGCGTAGTGAACGGACTAATTAGACCAAGCATGACTATGGCAGAGACAGGGCTAACGGATGAGACGGGAGAGCCTGACTCCAAATGCACCTTTTTAAGTGAGCAGGGACGCTGTCAGATACATAGCTTCAGACCGGGACTTTGCAGACTTTTTCCACTGGGAAGAGTATACGAGGAACAAGGCATTGGCTATATCCTGCTAAAGGGTGAGTGCGTCAGGGAAAATCGCACTAAGGAGAAAGTGCGTAAGTGGATAGGCATTTCGGATATGGGTACCTATGAGAAGTTCCTAATTGCATGGCACGACTTCGTCAAAAAGATGGAAGAAGCCGCCTGCCAAGAAGTAGATGCAAATCTGATAAAGCAGATGAATATGTACGTGCTGCAGAAATTCTATGTGGAGGATTTCGGAGAGAACTTCTATGAGGAATTTAGCGCACGTTTAGAAACGGCGAAGATACTACTGTAAAAACAGTTGGGCATCCATGCCGCGTAGACGCAAGAAGATGCCAACAATAGAAAAATCAGGAAAGAAACTATGAGCACCCAAAACACTCAGTTTGAGCAAGCAAAAGACAAAATCATAGGGACCGAGCGAACGCGCGAAGGAATTGGTACACTCTCGGAGAAATCGGTGCATGCGGTACTCAAAAACTACTTTGCACCCAATCCAGAGTTTCAGGAAGTGCCCATCGAAGGATATGTGGCAGATATTTATACGGGACAAGAGATTATAGAAATTCAGACCAGACAGTTCAATCGCATGCGAGACAAGCTGGAAGCTTTCCTTCCGATTTGCCCAGTAACCATAGTCTATCCGATGGCAGCCAAAAAGACGCTGGTATGGATAGACCCCGAAACGGGTGAAGAGGTGGAAAGACGCAAATCGCCAAAGAAAGTTTCAATCTATGACATCTTTGATGAGCTATACAAGATCAAATTCTTTTTGACCAGACCAAACTTACGAATCAAGATGGTCTTTTTGGAACTAGAGGAACATAAGTTGCTGGACGGCTACGGCAATGACAGAAAAAAGCGAGCATCCAAGCATGACAGAATTCCATTGGAAATCTTATCCGAGATGAATATGGAATGCGTGGAAGACTACATGCAGTTCGTGCCTTTTGAACTGCTGGAGGAAGAGTTCACTTCCAAGGACTTTGCCAAGGAGGCAAAGATTCATCCCAAATATGCAGGAGTAGTAGTCCATGTACTTCATCATGTGGGTATTTTAGAAAAAGTGGGCAAACAGGGCAACTCCATTGTCTATAAAGTGAAAAATTAAAAGAACCAGAAATGAGTTTCATTTCTGGTTCTTTTTTTAATGTGTTGTCACATCATATACTACGAAGAAATCATTTTCAAACACAACTTCGTACTGATGTGTTTGCATAAATTCCTGTAAGGAGAACCACTTTTTCACCTTAGTGGTTTCCAACCACTGTCCGTCATACTCTGCTGTAGCGGCAGCAGGTGTTGTAATCAGTACAGGATAGTTCTGAAGGCTGTCTGGGTCAGAGAGAATCTGGTTGGAAACCTCTGCCAAATCTTGATTCAAATATTGCAGTTGGTAGGAAGGCAAGTCCAGCCACGCGTTGAACGCAGGAGGCATTTCCAAGTAGAAGGATAGGGATGGACGATAATCGTAAGTGATAGTGGTTCGCCCTTTCATATCCATGCTATCTACGAATGCGGAGAGCTCTGTCATAGCTTCCGCTCTGTCCTCTTGCATGTAAACTCCTGCCAGTACGTCGTTGTTTTCCACCTTAGTGGTTGCCCCTACAATACCAGTTGCCTCCGCAAATACAAAGGTAGTTCCAAAGCCAACACTTTGATATGCGAGGAAACAAATATAAAGTACCAAGTACGCCCAAATCGGAGTGAGTGATATCTTCCATTTCTTTATCTTTAGGAACTTGGCTTCTGTAAAGAGCTTGTACAACTGCCACAGCAGATAAGTCATCAAGATAAAGGTGTTGTTGATACAAGGATACAGTCCAGTGTTGCTTCCGATGGAAGTAATGAAGTTTACCAAAACCACCAAGCCGCTGATTAACTTTTCCTCTTTCGGTACGCCAGGTGCAAGTACCTTGACTACTGCAACAATCATGGTCAGGATGATGAGTACAATGACTGGCTGGAACATAGAAAAGTAAGAGTGATAGTCGGTGATAAACATTTCTTTTTGATAGAAAAGATCAATTACAGCAATGAAAAATCTGGCTATAGTAAAGCTCTGCAAACCGATGACCACGAAGGAAAGAAGCTTGCTGTCGGAGATTTTTTTCAAAAGGCCAACCAATAGACAAATCAGCCAAGCCACAACACCAAATCCTGCCAGATATAGGAACCAATCCAAGGACTGACGATAGTTGTAATAAATGTTCATCAGCATGGCGGTCGGCGTGTATCCGGTGGATTCCTCTGTCATGCCGAAGAGTCTGGAAATGGCTTCTACATAAGTGGAAATTCCATAGCGGATAGCAATATAGCCAAGGAACACGACTAAGGAAGTAAGATATCCGCCAAGACACCACAGAGTGGTGCGCCAAATACGACTCCAAAGCTTCTTTAAAAAGACAGGCTTTAAAACCTTCCATTTCAAAGTAGAAACTTCCTCATCTTCTAGAGTTTCAATAAAAGCATAAGCCCAAACACCTACGATGAGGGCGGCTTCTGCAGCGTTGGAAAAACGGACCAAAACATTGGTTCCCAGACAAAGCCCTGCCAGGAAAAGGTATTTGTTTTGGTGCTTTGTAAGGCCTTTGTACAAAAAGATGATACAAAGGAACATAAACAGATAAGTCAAATAGTTGTACAAAAGTGCGGTTGGGCACCAGCACAGATTAATGGTCAAAAACAGTCCTAAAAAGGCTAACACAGATGGAATCTGAAGCGTCCTTCTGAGGAAAAAGTAGGATACCAAAGCTGCCAATGAAATCGTGGAAGCGGTATATACGTTAAGTCCAATCAAGGTATCACCAAAGGGCAGAAGAGAAAAGAAATGTCCAACCACATTGGCGAGATAGGTGGAGAAGAACCACATGGGATCCATATGGTCAAATCCATAGATAAAGTTCGCATAGTTGTATCCTGTATCCCAAAAATCCAGTCCAATGTTTACGTGCCTGAAAGGATAAAGGAGTAGAACAATTAGGAACAACCATTCATAAAAACTTAGTTTTTTCAGTGACTTCATAGTTAAATCCTTTGCTTGTTGCTTTTCATTTCAGTCTTGTTGTCATACATACGAGCGTCCGCTATGCGGAAGGCATCGCGTGTGGAAGCAGCATATTCCTCGTGAGAGTAATAAACACCATGAGCAGCACTCATGTTCCAATGGCTGTTGTGATGATTTACTTCTTCCATATAACTGAAGAAGTTTGTGATCAGTTCAGAGATATCTGCATGTTCCACATCAGTAATAACCACCGCAAATTCATCACCGCCCATACGGGCAATCAAGCCTAAATCTTTAAAGGTAGTTTGCAAGACCTGACTGAAGGCTTTGATGTAGCGGTCACCTTCTATATGACCGAGAGAATCGTTGATTCGCTTTAAGTCGTTAAGATCAAAATTAATCAAAATATATGGCTCATGAGTTTCATCCAATTCATCAAAAAGAAGTTCACACTGTCTGCGGTTGGCAAGGCCAGTTAAGTAGTCCGCATAAGCCAGTTTTTCCAAAGTTTCTTTGGCTGCTGTATCGTACAGGGTATTGTAAACGCCGGAGCAGAAGTCCCCAAACAGTGCAAGTACGAACAAAAGTGTTCCTATATAAATGGAACTGGTATAGCCATCGTTGGAAACGAAATTGGTATATCTCTGTAAGTTGTAAATAACCAAATCTGCGGTGACAAACACAAGCATTGCCATCAGACCGGTAAGGAGAATGGAACGCTTGAATGCCTTTAAGCGGAAATCGTCCACAAACATATAAACTAGATAAACAAGTCCTATGGCAACCAAAATATGGCAATAAGTCAGGGCGCCAGGGAAATGCATAATGTGAGTAAACTGAAGCGTAAAGGTCACAAGGACAAAAAGGATAAAGGCCGCTTCTATCACAATGTAAGCAATCTTTCTGAATTTATTTCCTCTGGATAAGGCATCCTGTGCGAAATACGTGAAAATGAGAAGAGGAGCGATGTATAGGCTTCCAAATTCATTTAATGTTTTGATACGCAAATCGTAGGTAAACAGGTTGATTAAGTCATAGTTACAAATAGACCAGGTACTGATACAGATGGAGAACATGGCAACACAGGTCAATTTGTAGAAGGACGAATTTTTAAAAAGGAAGAATATGGACACTAGCAATAGGAAGAGTCCAAATACATACAAAAACAAGTTGCTTGCAAGAATGGCGCGATAGGTAATGGTGGTATCGCGGTAATAAGTATTTTGGCTTGCAATGGTAGGGGACTCCAAAAAGCTGAAGGAGTTGGACTCAGAAACGGTCAGACGGATTTCCAAAAGCTTGCCCATGTAATCGTCAGGAAGCGGAATCAGATGGTCCCCGTATCCTAAGGTTCTGCCCTGCTCGTAGAAGTCATGCCCATAGCGATAGATTTCTGTGCCATCTACGGCTACCTCTAAAGAGCCATGGGTAGCAAAAAACTTCAAAAGCGGTGAGTCAATCGGAGTTTCGGGCATATATGTATAGAAGTAAACTGTGTCCCCTCTTTGGGGCATGGCAAACTTTAACACTTGCAAATCTGCATCTTCATAAACGGTATCGTTGATATATACGGTCCAAGGTTTGTTTAAAGTCAAAGTGACACTGTCTGGATTGGGACCGCCCAATGTACCGTACAAAAAGTACATAATTATTATGATAGGAATAATCACCGTAAAAGGTAAAAAGTTAGCTAGCTTTTTCTTCATTTATAGCTCCTATAGGTATCGTGTTAATAGGGAATACTTATGTACATTTTACTCCTTATAGATATACCTTTCAAGTGTTTCAAAGTTGCAGCCAAAGACACTTTGGTCGGTAAATTTTACCACTTACCCCCAGTTTTTGACCACATACCCAAAACCTATATACAAAAAAATTCTTTTTGCTATAATGAACCCATAAACAAACGAAAGCAATTTTCTACAGTAGAAAAAATGAGGGCGAGGATGAAAATCAAAATTGAAATGGATGAGAATTTCCAAGAAGAGGAAGTCATCATCAGATGTAGAGGCTTAACCCCTTCGGTACTGGCGCTTCAGCAAGCAATCAGCGAGCTGTCGTCGGGTACAGGGCAGATGGTCTTCTACAGGGGAGAGACAGAGTACTATCTACCGCTAGAATCCATCCTATTTTTTGAAACAGATGGCAGCGGCGTACAGGCACATACGGTAGACAACATCTACCTAACGAAGTACAAACTGTACGAATTGGAAGAATTACTTCCGGGCTATTTTATGAGAATATCAAAGTCATCGATATTGAACACCAAACAGATTTATTCCATGACAAAAGATATCTCGACCTGTGTAGTTCAATTCCAACACACACACAAACAAGTATTTGTATCAAGATATTATTACAAACCACTAAAGGAAAAACTAGAAGAAAAGAGGATGAGTAAATGAAAAATTCAAGAGTATTTTGGGGAGTATTTTTAATTTTAGGTGCGGTCTTTGGATTGGCTGCACAGATGGGCCTGGTACAGGGCGTTGGCGGATGGGCCATTTTCGGAACTATATTGTTCGCAGCACTTTTGATTAAGAGCTTGATGAAATTAAGCTTCTTTGGAATCTTTTTCTCCATTGCATTTATTGCAATCATCTATGCAGAGCAGCTTAGTATCACAGCAATTACACCATGGCCAATTCTTGGTGCGGCATTTTGTCTTGCACTTGGTTGCAGTTGGCTTTTTCCAAAGAAACATGGCTGGAAAAAATATATCAATGGTAAAGTAAACAAAGCAGATCGTGTGAAACATGTAGCAGACGGAATTGTTATTGACGAAGACGGAAATGAAATTCATATTAGTGATGGCATTAACGTAACCATAAACGGCGGAACCAAAACTGCCGATGTAAATGGCGAAGAGATCAACATCGAGGAAGGCTACAGCGAGGAAGAAACTGTAGAAAAGGACGGCGGTGATTGGGTAAACCTTACACAGGTATTCCAGTCCACTACTAAGTACATCAACTCCAATAACTTTGCAGGACTGAATGCAGAATGTGTATTCTGTAAGGTGGATATTTTCTTTGATGGCGCAGGCATGCAGGGAACTACTGCAAGTGTAAATATCGAAAACGTATTTTCCACCACAACTCTCTATGTTCCAAGAACATGGACTGTAAAAGAAAACAACGAAAATGTATTTGCACACTACTCTGAGTCTGGACACAAGGCTCCAGACGGCGTACACACTTTGAAACTGAATTGTGAAAATGTATTCGGTGGCATCAAAGTAATCTATGTATAGAAAGTGGCAACAATAAGGTTGTATTTTGTGGATGACTATGATAAACTCTCTAAGAATTGTGAATAAGGTGATTTTAGGTGTCTGATGGGAAGGCGCGCCGATGGTGTCATGCAGTATAAGGAATCGAATGGAAAGATGTTTGAGAACTTAGATGCTGGGCTGAAGAGGCTGACGATTCCAGGATTAGGTGAAAAGGGAATCAGGTGTAAATCCTGAGCGATCTCGTCACTGTGATAAAGGAGTGCTCCTTTTACGATGTCACTGAAGTTTTGGCTTTGGGAAGACGAAGGAGTGCGATGATATTTGAGCCAGGAGACCTGCCTAGAATTGGTACAAGGTGACCACGAGGAATTGGTTGAGTACGATATGCAAGGTGATACCTTTGCAAGGCTTCTTATTTGGAGAGGAGTTTGCAAAGGCTTTTCACGTTGTCGACTCTCCATGCCCTCTTGCGCCCACATCGCAAGGGGGCTTTTTGTGATGGCGACGAGGCAAGCGCCAGAAGACAAGAGCACAGACTTGTGCTTGCACAAAAGGATGTGCATTTGGCTGATGGCATTTGCCGACCGCTCATCAGAGCGAGATTCGCAAAGCGTATCTCGTCTCTGTGCTGCACAATTCGTATTAACGCACGAAAAGGAGAAAACAATGAGCGAAACAAAGAAAACATTTAACAAAAAAACCCTCTTAGGCGTAGTAGCCTTAGTAGTGGTACTTGGCCTGATGGCAGTGGCTTACGCTGTTTTTGGACCAAAGGCAGTGGAGGGCGCAAAGTCCATCACCATCGAAGTAATTGACAACAACGGTGAGAGCACCGTATATGAAACAAACACTGACGCAGAATTCCTTCGTCAGGCATTTGAGGATGCCAAGGGACTTGAGGTATCTGGTACCGAATCCGAGTACGGACTTACTATCATCACAGTCAACGGCGTAACAGCAGACTTTACTGTGGATAGTGCGTACTGGTCCATTATGGTTAATGGAGAGTACGGTATGTACGGTGCAGATAGCCAGCCTGTAGCAGATGGCGATGAGTTCCAGTTAGTTTACACAGTTTACGTAGCAGAGTAGAAGAAATGCAGTCAAAAACCAAAGACATCGTTTATGTGGGAATGATGATAGCAATTATAGAAGTATCCAAAAGGGCCTTGGACTTTTTGCCCAATGTTGAACTGGTGACCTTCTGGGTGATTATGTTCACGTTGTTTCTTGGCTGGAAGGCAATCTACGGAGTAATTGCCTTTACGCTGATAGAGATGTGCTTTTTTGGAATCCATACTTGGGTAATTATGTATTTTTATATTTGGCCGCTACTAGTGGTATTGACCATGATATTCCGCAAAAAGGAAGAACCACTTTTTTGGGCGATTCTGTCGGGGTTCTATGGGCTTTTGTTTGGTGCTGGCTGTTCTCTGCCATATTTCTTTATTGGTGCAGTGGACGGCGGAGTGGCAGCAGGATTTCGCATGATGTTTACTTGGTGGATTGCGGGAATCCCATACGATTTCATCCATGGAATTGCCAACTTTGTCATCATGCTGGTACTGTTTGTGCCAGTGTACAAGGTGGTTCAGAAGGTAAAGGCATCCCAGGGAATGCTGGAGTAAAGGGTGGCGCTGAAAAGAGCAGTTCAAAAGAGAATTTGCTAAACAAAATAAGAAAAGGAAGAGTGTATCTTGCACTCTTCCTTTTTTAATGTATTGTCTAGTCGTCTTCTTCCTCATTTTTCTTGGAATTTGGCAAGGAGAAGATGAATTCGGTACCAACACCCTCGGTGCTAACTACGTTGATGTGCTCGCCGTGGGAGGCGATGATTTCCTTGGCGATGGAAAGACCAAGGCCGGTACCTTTTTTGTCTTTACCTCTGGAAAGGTCTGATTTGTAGAAACGGTCCCAAATATTTTTTAAATCGTCCTTTGGAATACCGATTCCAGAGTCTTTCACGGAGACAAAGATTTTGTTCTTCTTTTCCGATGTTTCTATCTTGATAACGGAATTTTGATGGCTGAACTTGATGGCATTGTCCAGTAGATTGTAAAGCACCTGCTGGATTTTGCCCATGTCGGCATTTACAAACAAAGTTTCGCCAGTCAGAATCAATTCAATGGCAATGTTCTTGCGATGGCAGGTTCCCTCAAAGGAGGCAGCTGTACTTCGGATAATCTGATTGATATCAAACTCGGATTTCTCAAGGAGCATGCCCTTGGTATTGAGGTTGTTGAGAGTCAGCAGGCTGTTGGTCAGCTTGGTCAGACGCTCGGTCTCGTTAAGTACTATTTGCAGATATTTCTCATGAAGCTCTGGTGGAATGGTTCCGTCCAACATGGCTTCCAAATAACCTCTGATAGAAGTGAGAGGGGAGCGGAAGTCGTGAGAAACATTGGCCACGAATTTCTTTTGGTTGTCCTCTGCTTTGGCAATCTCGCTTGCCATAAAGGATAGGCAGGCCGCCAGATAGCCAATTTCATCCTCGCTGTACACCTGGAATTCATAGTGCATATTTCCTTCGGCATACTGCTCCGCCGCATAGGTAATCTTTTTCAGGGGCTTGTAAACTAGCTCGCTGAAGAAGATTAAGATAATCAAGGATAGCAGGATTAAAACAACCAATGTAATGTAGGAAATATTCATCAGGCTATCACTGGATGCTTTGATGTCGTCCATCAGCATGTGAATGACGACATAGCCCTGCACCTTATAATCCGCGGTAATAGGTGCAATGACACTTAAGACCTCCTGATCGAACTGGCCGAAAAAGGTGCCGATGTTGTAGTAGGAGCCTGCGGTAAAGGTGGGATCAAAGTTCGAGATAATCACCTCGTGATCCATGATTCCTTCTTCCGATGTGTCCAAAATCAATCGTCCAGATGGATTGATGATGCGGATGTTGGCTTTTAAGTATACAGACAGTATATCTAACTGCTTGGTAACGGTTTCTAGGTCTACTTCATTGTTGTATAGGCCACTGGCATAATTGTTGGCAATCTGCACGGCTTCATTGTACATGGCGCTTGCTTTTTCGCGAGTCAGATGTTCTTCGGTCAACCTTGGAACATAGAAAGCCACGATCAAGAAAGCGAAGAAACCGAAAATGACATAGGCCAGAAGAAACTTAAAATAAATCGTCTTTTTCATAGAAAGCTCTCCTAAGATATCTTACTCGGTTGTCTTGTTATCTTACCTCGAACTTGTAACCGATACCCCAGATGGTGGAGATTTTCCAGGATTCATGGTCGCTAATTTTTTCGCGCAGACGCTTGATATGTACGTCTACAGTACGAGTATCACCGATATATTCATAGCCCCAAATCTGATCCAAGAGCTGCTCTCTGGTAAATACATGGTTTGGAGATGCAGCAAGGAAATACAGAAGCTCCAATTCCTTAGGAGGCATATCTACGGTCTTGCCCATATAAATTACGGAGTAGTTGGTCAGGTTGATAGACAAATCTGGATATTCCACGCATTTGTCCTTTGGTGCCTCTGGCACTGTAGGAGCGGTAGGCTTGTAGCGACGAAGAACAGCCTTTACTCTTGCCACCAGCTCTTTAGAATCAAAAGGCTTCTCCATATAATCGTCTGCGCCCATTTCAAGGCCCAGTACTTTGTCAAAAATTTCTCCCTTTGCAGAAAGCATAATGATAGGAGTCTGCTGCTTGGCTCTGACTTCGCGGCATACCTGATAGCCGTCAATCCCAGGAAGCATCAAATCCAGCAAGATTAAGTTTGGCTGGAAACTTTCTACGGCCAAAAGAGCAGATTCCCCGTCTCCCACGATCATAGTTTCAAAGCATTCCTTTGTCAGATAAAGGGAGATCAGTTCTGCAATATTTGCATCGTCGTCTACAATTAAAATTCTCTGTTTACTAACCATATTTTTCTCCTTTATATGGATAAATGTTGTGTTGCTAGGCGGCCTGGAGGCCAAACTAGCGGGTGGTCTACTTGAAGGTTACGATGGTTACTCCAGCATCCCCTTCACCGTATTCGCCTAGGCGATATTCTTTTACATATTTCAGTCTCTTTAAGTGATTGTGTACAGCACTTCGAAGTGCACCAGTTCCCTTGCCGTGTACCACGCGCACAGATGGAAGATGAGAAAGGTAAGCATCGTCCAAATATTTGTCCAGCTTGGCGATGGCTTCGTCTGTGGTGTGGCCTAGAAGGTTGATTTCTGAGGAGATGGAAAGAGATCGGCTCATATTCATCTTGCCAGAACCGCCCTTGGAGGTTGGTTTGTAGGCTGGAAGTGCATCATCATCAATCAGTACCAAATCTTTGACATTGACCTGGGAGCGCATGATGCCGCACTGTACGAACAGATTGCCCTTGGCATCTGGCAGAGTGCTTACGGTACCTTTCAGTCCCATGGATATAATTTTTACGCTATCGCCCTTGCGAAGCTTCTTAGGATCCAAAGTTGCCTTTGGCTTGTCCTGAGTCTTTAAGCTGAGGAGAGAGTTCTTTTCGTCGATTTTGTCACGCACTTTTTGACGCTTTTTCTCCAGATCCTTGATATCGCTGGAGGCTCCTGCCTTGTGGAAGTCGCGGATGGTTTCATCGGCCACATCCTTTGCCTCCTGAAGAATTGCTCTGGCCTGTTCGTTGGCTTCGCGAAGAATACGATCCTTGGCAGAATCCATACGTTCATTTTTGGCTTTGAGCTGAGCTTCCAAGGTCTTGATGCGTTCTTTGTATTCTGCAATTTCACGCTGCTCTTTTTCCATGGAGATGCGGCTGGTTTCCAAATCCGCAATCACATCTTCAAAGCTTTGATCCTCGCTACTAATCTGCTCCTTTGCTGCCTCGATGATTTCATCTGGCAGACCAAGCTTGGAAGAGATGGCAAAGGCATTACTTTTGCCAGGGATACCGATGAGCAGGCGGTAGGTAGGACGAAGGGTCTCTACATCAAATTCACAGCAGGCATTTTCCACGAAACTGGTGGAAAGTGCATACAGCTTCAGCTCGCTGTAGTGAGTAGTTGCCATGGTGCGAATACCTCTGTCGTGGAGGTGATTTAAGATGGCAATGGCAAGTGCAGCACCCTCGGTAGGGTCTGTTCCTGCACCCAATTCATCGAAGAGACACAGGCTATCTGCGTCTGCATGTTTCAATATGGAAACAATGCTGGTCATGTGGGAGGAAAAAGTAGAGAGGCTCTGCTCAATACTCTGCTCATCACCGATGTCAGCATATACTTCTGTAAAGATAGAAAGCTCGGAGCGGTCCAAAGCTGGAATGTGAAGACCCGCTTGCCCTAATAGGGTAAAGAGACCTACGGTTTTGAGGGATACGGTCTTACCGCCTGTGTTAGGACCGGTGATAATCAGAAGGTCAAAGTCTTTGCCCAGCTGAATATCAATAGGAACAACTTTCTTTTTGTCCAAAAGTGGGTGACGACCCTTGCGAATGTGAATGTAGTGGTCCTCGTTAAATATTGGTCTGGTAGCGTTCTGGTCCAGAGCCAACTTCGCCTTGGCAAAGATAAAATCTAACTTGGTCATAGTCTGATAGTTGCACATCAGCTCTTGAGTGTGCTCTCCAGCCATGGCGCTTAAGGTAGCCAAAATGACTTCAATTTCTTCCTGTTCCTTCAGTGCCAGTTCCTTCAATTGATTGTTCAGATTGACAATGGCAGCAGGCTCAATAAAGAAGGTTGAACCTGAGGAGGACTGGTCGTGTACCATACCAGAAACCTGACTCTTGTACTCTGCCTTGACAGGGATACAGTAGCGGTTGTCGCGCATGGTAATGACAGCATCCTGTAGGTAAGTGCGGTAGGAACCGGTTACCATGGAGGAAAGCTGGGTGTGAATCTTGTCTCCTGTAAGAGTGATCTGTCTGCGGATACTCTTTAAGGTAGGGCTTGCATCGTCAGCAATTTCTTCCTCTGAGAGGATGCAGCGACGGATCTCCTGAGCCACAGGGGTCAGAGGAGACAGCATATCAAAATACTCGGTCAAGCTGTCGGAAGGCGCATCTTCGCGGTCCTTTCGGCCATAGGTTTTGACGCGGTTTACATTGTCAAGTAAGCCTGCAATCTTCAGCAGTTCTACGATAGAGAGGGTACTGCCGATATCCAGGGTGCGAACTGCAAATCCTACATCCTTGTTGCCGCCAAAAGAAGTGCTTCCAGAACGGAAGAGTCTGGCAAGGGCATCTGCAGTTTCGGTTTGATTTTGATTGATTTCTTCTAGGTCAGTGGAAGGAAGCAATTGTTGACACATAGCCTTACCTGGCTCTGAGTCTGCTTTTTCCACTAGCATAGTCATGATTTTGTTATATTCTAGTGTTCGTAATACTTTTTCGTTCATGTCAATATTCCTTTATGTTTGTCACGTAATGTCTGTTTATAGTTTCAAGTGTATACACGCAACAAAATACAAAAGAGGATACAGCCGTATCCTCTTTCTCTCAAACTATTTACATGCTTCTTCGATCAGAGAAACAATAGTATCGACAGAATCCTTTTGCTGGCTTTGGCTCATAGTCTCAATATAGCTTTGTCTGTTTGCATAGAGCTCCTGTACCTTTTCCACCAGTACGTTGGCGGTCAGGTAGTCCTCGTCGATGACGATGGAATAACCCTGGTCTTCGAAAGACTTGGCGTTGAGCAGTTGGTCTCCACGGCTGGATGCAGCAGGGAGAGGAATCAGGATATTTGGCTTCTTGAGAGCGAGAATTTCACAGATGGCATTGGCGCCTGCTCTGGAAATTACTACGTCTGCCATAGCAAAGATATCCTTCAGTTCTGCTTTGAGATATTCGAATTGCTTGTAGCCTACTTCATTAAGCAATAGATTGTCGATTTTGTCTTTGCCACAAAGGTGCACTACTTGGAAGTCAGGAAGTAGTTTAGGCAATGCCTGACGAACTACATCGTTGACACTGGAGGCACCAAGACTTCCGCCAATGACCATTACTACTGGTCGCTGCGCGGTAAAGCCACACATGTCCAGAGCGGCAAGCTTGTTGCCTTCTGCCAATTCTTTACGAATTGGAGAACCGGTCAGCACAGCTTTGCCCTGTGGAAGACACTCTAAAGTCTCAGGGAAGTTGCAGCATACCTTGCTGGCAACGGGAATGCAAAGCTTGTTGGCCAGACCTGGAGTCATGTCTGATTCGTGGATAATACAAGGGATTTTAAGAGAGGCAGCAGCCCTGACCACAGGGACACTGACGAATCCACCCTTGGAAAAAACAATATCTGGTTTGAGTTGTTTTAAGAGTTTACGTGCTTCGCTGAAGCCCTTAATCACGCGGAAAGGGTCAGTGAAATTCTTTGGATCAAAATAACGGCGGAATTTGCCGGTGGAAATTCCATAATAGGGGATTTCAAAGTCCTCTATCAATTTCTTTTCAATGCCGTCATAAGAACCGATGTAATGGATGTCATAATCAAGCTCTTTTAACTTTGGTAAAAGGGCTATGTTGGGAGTAACGTGTCCGGCGGTACCTCCGCCTGTAAGAACGATTCGTTTCACTTTATGCCTCCAATGATTCTAATGCTCTTGCTAACTGATCTGGACAGGATGTGTCCTTGGCTCCACATTTGATACCTTTCAGTCTAGCGATAGCATCTTCCACCTTCATGCCTTTTACTAAAGCACTGATTCCCTGAAGGTTTCCGTTACATCCTCTGGTAAAGCTTACGGACTGGATTACTCCGTCTGCAACCTCTATATCAATTTCTGTGGAACAAGTTCCTTTAGTCATGTATTTCATAATTTCAATTCCTTTCTATATAGTATGGTCAATTTTTAAAATTAGTATTTCTTTTTGGTGATGGCGGTTTGAGATAAGTATATCAAAGGAATAAAGATTTCGCAATTTCCATTTAAGGAATAATTAGGCGGAATCTGCATTTTAGTCGGTATCTTTTGAGGGTGGATGGTGGTAAAATGGAAAAAAGTGAGTGAGAGAGGGAATAGTTATGATTCACAATCCAATCTTAAAGGGCTTTTGCCCAGATCCAAGTATTATAAGAGTTGGCGAGGACTACTTCATTGCCACATCTACTTTTGAGTGGTGGCCAGGAGTAAGACTTTGGCATTCTACTGATTTGCAAAACTGGACTCAGATTCCCTCGCCACTTCAAAGAGAGAGCCAATTGAATCTGCAAGGAGATCCGTGCTCTGGTGGAGTGTGGGCACCATGCCTTACCTACGATGGAGAGAGATTTTTCCTAGTATATACGGATGTTAAAACAAAGAAGGGGCGTTTTTACAACACCCACAACTATGTGGTTTGGTCAGACGATATCTATGGACCATGGTCTGAGCCAGTGTACTTAAATAGTATCGGTTTTGACCCATCTCTGTTCCACGACAGCGATGGGCGCAAATATCTGGTCAATATGATTAATGGATTCAAAGGAATTCTGGTACAGGAGTTAGAGCCAGAGACCATGAAACTCATCGGCGAGCGAAAGATGGTCTACGAAGGCTCTGGACTTGGCTGTCTGGAGGGGCCTCATATTTATCATATTGGGGAGTGGTATTATCTGGTGGCAGCAGAAGGCGGAACAGGATATGACCACGGCGTAACCATGGCCAGGGCAAAGTCTGTATGGGGGCCTTTTGAAACAGCACCCAACAATCCAATCATCACCAGTGACAAAGAAGACCCATGCGCCTTGCAAAAATGTGGCCATGGCGATTTGATAGATACCCCAGAGGGAGAGTGGTACATGGTACATTTGTGCTCCAGACCTGTGCCAGAGACAAAATGGTGTACGCTGGGTCGAGAGACTGCCATCCAAAAACTTCGTCTGAAAGAAGATGGATGGTTTGAGATGTATGACGGTGGAAACTTCGGCAAGTGGACCACGCCGGGACTTGGGGAAGAGACTGGCGAGGCTCAGGCCAAGACAGCTTTGCAAGGCGCTGCGACAGTGAAAGACGCTTCAAGGAAGCAGGAGAAAGGGGTAGAGATTAGCACAACTGTGCAAGAGAATCTCAGCTTTTATGACGACTTTGCCGACACCAGCCTAGACCTGCGATACAGTGCTCCACGCCTTGACTATCATTATTTTGTGGACCTGAAAAGTCGACCAGGCTATCTGCGCATGAAGGGCATGGAGTCCATGAATTCCCTACACAAAGTGTCGCACTTGGCGGTAAGGCAGCAGGCCTATGAGTGTGAGGTAGAAACCAGCATGGAGTTTGTCCCAAAGTATGAGGAGCAGATGGCGGGACTTAGCTATGCCTATGATGCGAGATGCTTCTACCTGCTTGCCAAGACCGTGAATGCCCAGGGCAAAACGGTACTTTGCATGCTAAAATCAAATACCGAAGTCATTACGGATGAGTGCCAGCCAGTGGAAGTGTCAAAAGATGGCAAACTTAGACTCAAGGTAAAGATCTTTGATGGGGGAAGAAGCGGGCAGTTTTATTATTGTGTGTCAGAGAGTGCGGGCGTAGAAGAGAGCGTGGGTAAGGCAAATGGCAAAGAGACAGGAATCAATAGCGATGCGCAGCCTTCACCCGATGCGGAAAACAATTCTTGGACCGCCATTGGCCCGGTTTTTACTACAGAACTGTGCAGCGATGAATATGCAAGAGGCTTCTGTGGGGCGCATTTTGGTATGTATGTCCATGACATGACAGGTCTGGGACTGCACGCGGACTTTGATTATTTTAAGATGAATGTGACTTGCAGCTAGTAGATGTGATTTCTAAGTGTCAGAGCACAATGGTAGGTGACAAATGAGCCGAGCAACGCCTTTGTGCAAAATAGGAGTAACTATGGTCAAACAAACAAGCGTACACTTTCAAACTTCAAACGCCCTTTTAGCCAAGCTGGTAGGCGAGGCAGAGCGCAAAAGCCTTTCAAACATCAAGGATTTTGATGGTAGGAAGGTGCTAATTGAAGGTGGAGGATATGAAAAAATTTGGCTAGAAACCCAGCCTATGGGTGGAGAAATGTATGCCAAGCGAAATATGGAAGTTGGAATTAACAACCAGCTTCTGTTTATGGAGCATGCCAGAGAGGACGGAAGGATTCCAGGAAGCATCGCCATGATTGATGGAAAAAGAGTGGCGCAGTTTAACAAGTTTCAGGGATTTTGTTTCCCTGCTCATGCCCTGAATATGTACTACTTGATGGGGTGCGATGACTACTATTTGGAATTTCTTTATACTACCTTGGAAAAATTTGATGCTTACCTTTGGAAGGTGCGCGATTCTGACGGGGATGGATGCCTTGAGAGCTGGTGCAAGTACGATACTGGTGAAGACCATGCTGAGCGTTACGGTGATGCCCCGGATGCGTGGGAGGAGGAAACGCCACCTCAGGGATACAAGGTTGTGCCCATGGCATCAATCGACATTATGAGCTATTCCTATCACGCCAGAGAAACCCTGGAGCAAATCAGCTGGATCATGAGTGACCGTGCTGCCAGAGGATACCGTTCCAATCCCTTTGAAATGGGCATGAAGCTGGCAGAGTTTTGGAGATTGAAGGCAGACCAAGTGAAAGCCAAAATCGAAAGTTACCTTTGGAATGATCAGGTAGGGGCTTGTTTGGATAGAGACAAAAACCATCAGGTGTTACCAACACTGATGCACAATACTCTAAGGGCTATGTATTTTAATAGCATTTCTCAGGAAAAAGCAGACCGATTTGTCAAAGAACATCTGTTAAACCCAGAGGAATTTTGGACCCCTATGCCACTCCCATCTGTGGCGGTCAATGATCCACTTTTCCGCAATATTACTACCAACAACTGGAGTGGACAGGCAGAAGCACTAACCTATCAGCGCGCTATCCGCGCACTAGGAAACTACGGTTATGACAACCTAATTCCAGAGCTTGGTAACAAGCTATTTCAAGCCATTGGATTTGATTGTAATTTTGTGCAGCAGTATGACCCATTTACCATGGAGCCTTCTAAAGTATGTCTGGAGGGCGAACAGGACGGCTATGGACCAGCCATGCTTTCTGTGCTGGAATATACCGCCAGAATGTACGGAATTCATATCGAGAGAGACAAAATCTACTGGGGCTGCGTAGGTGGAGTGGAATGCGAATATGAGCAACAGTGGGGAGATAGACACTATTTTATCCGCAATGATGGACAGAAAGTGGAGGCAATGGTGGATGGCAAGGTGATATTTGGGGCTCCAGTGGGACAAAAAGTTATTACGGACTATAGAGGAAACATACTTAAGAGTATTTCTTTGGAATAAATTCTGAGAGACGGAGAGCAAAAAGGAGTAAGATAATTATGTTCAATAAACACGATATATCTCGTAATACATGCCAACTTTTTGGTGGCCAGGCAAAATGCGGCTACGACTGGTGGTGGCATTCTTTTACAGGCCGCCATGCTGTGACAGGGGAAGAAAGACCGTTTTTTATTGAGTTCTTTTTGTGCAATCCTGCCAGTGGCGGGGACGAGCCTGTGTTTGGACAATTACCACAAAACAGAGAAAAGGGACGTAAGCCATCTTACCTAATGGTCAAGGCGGGCTCTTGGGGTGAGGATGCCTCACAGCTTCACCGCTTTTGGGGATGGAATAAAATAGAATTGACCATGGAGTCTCCTTACTTTGTGAAAGCAGATGACTGCTATATCGATGAAAAAAAGACTTATGGAATGGTCAAAGTGAGCCTTGAAGAAGCGGACGCTCATCCGGAATATATGTGCCAATCGGGCGAAATGTCTTGGAAATTAGAGATGGACAAAAAGGTAGCTTTTAATGTGGGATACGGTGCAGGAAAGCTGTTCCGCAAACTTCAGGCCTTCGAGATGTTTTGGCACGCAGAAGGCATGAAAACCGCTTACGCAGGAGAGGTTTATTGGAACGGAGAAAAATATATTGTCACACCAGAGACTAGTTATGGTTATGCCGACAAAAACTGGGGAAAAGATTTCACATCTCCTTGGGTATGGCTTTCCTCAAACAATCTTACCAGTAAGCTTACAGGCAAAAAACTCGAGGATAGTGTGTTTGATATCGGTGGCGGTTGTCCAAAGGTGGGTCCAATTGCGCTTAAGCGAAAACTTCTCTCCGCTTATTGGCACGAAGGCAAATGCTATGAGTTTAATTTTTCAAAGTTCTGGACCTTTACTCGCACCAAGTTTGATTGTAAGGAAACAGAAACACAAATCCTTTGGCATGTGGAACAGAAAACATGGCGTAATCGCATGGTGACAGATATCACTTGCGAGAAAAAAGATATGCTGCTTGTTAATTACGAAGCGCCAAATGGAACGAAAAAGCACAATCGTCTTTGGAACGGCGGTAATGGAAAGGGAGTCGTAAAGCTGTATCGTGATGGCAAGCTGATTGATGAAGTGATTGCAGAAAACGTTGGCTGTGAGTACGGAGAATATTAACGTCGAGAATTGACGATGTCTTTTGCTACCGCTTGGACAAAAGTTTCTTTATACTAAAGATGAAAAATTTTTAATCGAGGTGATAAAGATGCTGGAGTCTGAGATGGCTTTTGCGACTGTAGATTACATACTTTTGTGGGTGGCGGCTGGTCTGGCTGTTTTGGGGACAAGCTTTCGCGTATATTTAGGAATGAAATACAGTCGTCTGATTGACGAGGTGGATCAAATGACCACCACCAAGAACCGAGAACTAAAGAGATGTAAAGTAAAATACGAAAAATGCTATGCCATGAATCAGGGCGTAGCCAATGTTGGGGCGTTTGTGGATCGATTTTTAAGTAAACTTTCACTGGGCCCCTTTACTTATTTGGCCCTTTATCAGATGGGGGCACAGCTGATACTACTTTCCGTCATATTTATGGCACTGCTAATCTGCCATCGCATCTTGGCTGGAGATAGCCTGCTCCGTTTGCTTCCTTATTATGCAGGCTGTTTTGCGGGGCTCTATGTATTTTTGGCAATTTCTGTGGTGGTAAATGTGCAGGAAAAAAGAACGGTGCTGAAGATCAGTTTGGTGGACTATCTGGAAAATCATTTGACCCCAAGACTAAGTAGCGTGCCAAGCAATTTGGCTAAGATTCGAGGGGAAGTACCCGCTGCCGTAAACCCTAGGGCTGGCATGGAGACCAAGGTGATGGCGGAGCGCGTAGCAGGAGCGACCCGGGCGTCAGGAACTAAAGGTATCGGCAACGCTGAGAAGACAGGTGCAAATACAATGGCAGGTGCGAAAGCACAGGGGGAAAAGGAACTTCAAGTGCTACCTACCAGTCAGACCGGATCACAGTCCACAGAGCAAACCAAGCAATACCAGGAACTTTCCAAGCTTTTAGAAGAGTTTTTTGCAGTATAAATGCGCATTTAAACCGTTTTTTTCTTGAAATCATGCATGTCTAGTGCTACACTAGGAAACGAAAAAGGGTAAACATTTATATTTTCAAAGGAGTAATACCATGAGCAAAGTAACATTTGATTATTCAAAAGCTTCCTGCTTCGTATCCGACGCAGAAGTTAAGAGAATGGAAAGAGCCACTCTGGATGCCAAAGAACTTTTGGTGAGCAGAACAGGTGATGGCAACGATTTCTTGGGTTGGATTGACCTGCCTGTAAACTATGATAAAGAAGAGTTTGCCAGAATTAAGGCAGCTGCAAAGAAGATTCAGGAGGATTCCGAAGTACTCGTAGTAATCGGTATCGGTGGATCTTACTTGGGAGCGAGAGCAGCTATCGAATTCCTTGGACATACCTTCTATAACACAGTAGACAAGTCTGTTCGCAAGACTCCTGAAATCTACTATGCAGGTAATTCCATCAGTTCTACATATTTGAAACACCTTATCGATGTAATCGGTGACAGAGATTTCTCTGTAAACATTATTTCTAAATCTGGTACAACAACTGAGCCAGCTATCGCTTTCCGTATCTTCAAGAACCTTCTTGAAACCAAGTACGGCAAAGAAGAAGCAGCAAAGAGAATTTACGCTACCACAGACAAGGCTAGAGGAGCACTCAAGAACCTTGCTACAGAAGAAGGCTACGAAAGCTTCGTAGTTCCAGATGATGTAGGCGGAAGATTCTCCGTACTTACAGCAGTAGGTCTTCTTCCTATCGCTGTTAGCGGCGCAGATATCGACAAGTTGATGGAAGGTGCAGCAAGCGCTAGAACCAGATGCCTTGAAAATGATTTCGCAAACAATGATGCTCTGCAGTATGCAGCACTTCGTAATATCCTTCTTAGAAAGGGCAAAAACATCGAAGTATTGGCTAACTACGAGCCATGCGTACACTATGTGTCTGAGTGGTGGAAACAGCTTTACGGCGAAAGTGAAGGCAAAGACCAGAAGGGTATCTTCCCAGCAAGCGTTGATCTTACAACAGATCTGCACTCCATGGGTCAGTTCATCCAGGACGGCGCTCGTATCCTGTTCGAGACTGTAATTGACATCGAAAAGTCTCGCGAGGAAATCCTCATCGGTACAGAGCCAGTTGACCTTGACGGCTTGAACTACTTGGCAGGACAGAGCGTTGAGTTCGTAAACAGAAGCGCAATGAACGGAACTATCCTTGCTCATACAGACGGTCAGGTTCCAAACCTTGTTGTAAAGGTTCCAGAAGTAAACGAATTCTACCTTGGAGAACTTTTCTACTTCTTCGAGTTTGCTTGTGGCGTAAGCGGCTACATCAATGGAGTTAACCCATTCGATCAGCCAGGCGTAGAAAGCTACAAAAAGAACATGTTCGCTCTTCTTGGCAAGCCAGGTTATGAGGCACAGAGAGAGGAATTACTTAAGAGATTGTAATTGAAACTATAAAAGAAATAGCATCCACAACCTAGGCGGGTCGGATGCTATTTTTTGTGATGGCGACGAGGCGAGCGCCATCATGTTTGCATGAAATGGCATTCGCCGACCGCTCATCAGAGCGAGATTCGCAGAGCGTATCTCGGCTCTGTAGGCAACCAACCCTCATTCTCCCACCCCCCAAAGTATTGAGTTTTGGCCTTGAAAGTGGTAACATAGCGGTGGTATGTTCTTTTCTTCGACATGCCATCAAGACTTTGCTTACGAACGTGAAAGACGAGATACAAGGAGATAATAATGAAAAGAAAATTAGTTCTTTTATTGGTACTGACAACATTGACATTGGCTGCGTGCGGCAAGTCAGAGCCTACTGTAAACACACAGGAATCCAGCTCTGAAAGCGTAGTGGAGAGCACTGAAAGTCAGCCAGAATCTTCTGAAGAACCAGCTCCAGAAGTGAAGTCCTATGTTCCAGGAATCTATATAGACAACAAATACGAGAGCACTTATGTAGGATATGTGTTTACAGCACCGGAAGGTTGTACCTTTATGACACCAGAGGAATTGGCTTTGGAAAATGGTATCGATGCGGAAACCTTTGCTGCTGGTGGGGAAGCCTTGGAGACATTCTACGCACAGGCTACCAACGTCGTTGACTTCAACGCTTCTACAGAATCTGGGGCAAACGTATATTTCAACGTTGCACAGATGCTGACTTATGATATTACTTTGGAAGAGTATACACAGGTGCTTTTGGATGAACTCACATCCGTGACAGACATGACCTGTACCCTTTTGGAGGAAGCACAGGTGGTAGAGTTTATGGGTAGAGAGTGCACAAAGGCATTGGTTTCCATTGAGATGGAAGGTGTCACTCTTTATCAGCAGTACTATATGTTCATTGAACCTACTTATACAGGAACCATTGTCGTAACTTATGCAGACGGTATGGAAGCAGAAAAAGATGCATTGATTGCAGGCTTTGCGGCAAACTAGTAAGGAGTAACACAACATGAAGATTGTAATGCTGGAGAGAAACAGCGCAGGGCCAGATATCGATGTGTCCTGCTATGAACAGCTTGGAGAGGTGGTTTACTATCCAAACACCACCACTATAGAACAGGTTGCAGAGCGCGTGGCAGATGCGGATATCGTCATCGCTAACAAGTCTCCGCTAAACGAGGCATCGCTCAAAGGTGCCAAGAACTTGAAATTGATTTGCGAACTAGCTACCGGCTTTGACAACTGTGACCTGCCTTATCTAAAGGGTAGAGGAATCAAGGTTGCCAACGTGGTAGACTACTGCACTGGCATGGTGGCACAGCATACATTTACTTTGGCACTTTCTCTAGTGCAGAAACTGGCGCACTATGATGACTATGTGAAATCCGGAGCGTATAGCGCGCAGGATAGATTCTCTAACTTTGATGTAAGATTCCACGAACTGGAAGGCAAGACCTGGGGAATCGTGGGCATGGGCAATATCGGACGTAGAGTAGCCAAGATTGCCACAGCCTTCGGCTGTAAAGTAATCTTTCATTCCATTACCGGCAAAAGTCAGGTGACAGACTACCCACAGGTAGATAAGGATACACTGCTTGCGGAGAGCGATTTCCTTTCTCTGCACTGCCCACTGAGTGATTTGTCCCGAAACTTTATCGATGCGAATGCGCTGAAAAAGATGAAAAAGACTGCTGTGCTGGTCAACGTAGCTAGAGGCCCGGTGGTAAACAATACTGATTTGTACGAGGCACTGGTGGCAGGGGAAATCATGGCAGCAGGCCTAGATGTTTTAGAGCACGAGCCACTTCGCAGTACGAACCCACTGAGCAAGCTCAAGGACAGCAACCAGCTGATTATCACTCCTCATTTGGCATGGGGTAGCGTGGAGGCTAGAACAAGATGCGTGGAAGAGGTGTATCGTAATATTGAAGCTTTCATGCGAGGCGAAGATAGAAATATAGTGAATCCTTAAATGCTATATTGTGAACCACTAATTAGAATATTGTGACTGCTGACTTAGATTGCCACCGAAGCAAGATGTAGCTTCACAAACATAGTAATATAGGATATTCCATATTTAGGAAACAACTACGAAACAAACAAGGCAGAAAATAGATGAGAAGGAGATTTTCACAGGCAAGGAGAATAGAAGATGATAAATTTTATCAAAGAATTATTGAAGAAATATAGAGAAATTATCGTGTATTTGATTGTTGGCGTAATGACCACTATTTTTTCCTGGGGTGCCTGTTTTGTTGCGGAGCTTTTTCTGGACCCAGAAATCGCATGGCAGAATGGTGTAATCAATACCATCGGATGGGTGGCAGGTGTTGTGTTTGCTTATCCTTTAAACCGTAAATGGGTATTTGGAAGTACCAATCCAAATATCATGAAAGAGTTCGGTGGATTTGCAGCCTCCAGACTTTCTACATGGATTTTGGATATCGTAATCATGGCTGTAACAGTAAACCTTCTTTATATGCATTACTGGATTGCAAAAATCTTCATTTCTGCAGTTCTTGTCATGATTTTGAACTATGTATTCAGTAAACTCTTTATCTTCAAGAAAAAGGAAGACTAATATTTTAGAATAAATATGGAAAAAGCCCTTGGCGTTATGCCAAGGGCTTTTTGAGTAGTGGGGCTACTCGTTTAGGGTTTGTGATTTATTTCAAGCTCTTTTTACGAGCAAGAAACCAAAGTACAACGGCTGCGATAGCAGCTAATACAACGCCTGCGATGATCCATACATAAACTGGAGTGCCAGCCTGTGCGGAGCCATCAGCGCCTGCAACATCGCCAGAAACGGAACCGTCTGTAGCATCGGTACCATCTGTGGCATCCCCGGAGGAAGTTGGGGCAGTGCCACTTGTGAGTACCATAGCGGAGATTCCAGCTACTTCCACACTGCCAGCCACCTGACCAAGGCTTTCAGTGCCAGCTTTTTCTCCGTTTACGAAGATATCCCATGTGCCTTCTGGCAAGTTCATGGTTATTTCGGTGTCATTTGGATTAAAGATTACAAAGATTTTTTCAGCAGTCTCGCCGTTTGGACTTCCTGTGATGGAGTAAGCGATTACTCCTTCTGGAGCGTCTTCTACAAAGCTGAGGCTATTTTGAACTTCCTCAGTAGTAGTCATGCGAAGAGCACCGTGTGCTTTACGGAAAGCAATGAGACCCTTGTAGTATTCGGTTACATTGCTCACGCCAGCTTTGTTGTCCCACTTGATGCTGTTGACAGAATCAGGAGACTTGTAGCTGTTGTGGTCGAACGTGCCGTCGCCGGAAGCGGAAGGCTTGCTTCTCAGCATTTCTTCACCAGCCTGCATGAAAGGAATACCCTGGGAAGTAAATACGATAGCTGCCCCCAATTTGTTCATGCGAATTCTATCTTCAATGGAATCATCTGCATTAGAGATAGCGAGTTTGTCCCAAAGTGTCAAGTTGTCATGGCAGGACAGATAGTTGATAGTCTGGGTTGGAGCTCCAGCCCACCATCTAATTGCTTTGTCATGGTTGGTGTAATCGGTCTGAGGATGATCTGTTGCACCTACGATACCGATTTTTGCGCTTTCAATCAGTCCAGGGTTGCCGTTGATGTAGCCCTGATCTAAGTCGTTAAATACATTACCCTTAAGACCATCGCGGATATCATCACTGAATGCTGCGATGCCTGGAAGCTTGTAGGTAGAAGCCTTCATTGCACGCTCATTGGCAATCAAGGTAGAATCCCCACTGGTCCAGCCTTCGCCGTAGATGATGATGGATGGATCAACTTCATCCAATGCTGCTCTTACGGCAAGCATAGTCTCTTTGTCGAGACATCCCATCAGGTCGAAACGGAAACCGTCGATGTGGTACTCAGTAGCCCAGTAAACAACGGATTCTACAATGTATTTACGAGCCATAGCTCTTTCGGAAGCAACTTCGTTTCCGCAGCCAGAAGCGTTGGAGAAGCCGCCGTTTTTCATACGATAGTAATAGTTAGGAACAATCTTCTGGAAGTTGGATCCAGTTGCGCTGTAGGTATGGTTGTAAACTACGTCCATAACTACGCGGATGCCGTTTTCATGCAAAGCCTGAACCATCTGCTTCACTTCTTTTACACGAACCTCACCGTTGTAAGGGTCTGTGCTGTAAGAACCTTCAGGAACATTGTAGTTCTTAGGATCGTAACCCCAGTTGAACTCGCCGCTGTCAAGCTTGGTTTCGTCTACAGTAGCGTAGTCATACATTGGAAGAATGTGCAAGTGTGTGATGCCAAGTTCTTTCATGTGGTCAAGACCAGTAGAAAGTCCGTCGGAGTTCTTTGTTCCGGTCTCTGTAAGTCCAAGATATTTGCCTACGTTGGTGATACCAGAGGAGGAGTCAGAGGACAAATCTCTGATATGCAATTCGTAGATGATTGCATCGGTAGGATTTACAAACTCAGGGCGAACATCCTGATCGAAGCCCTCTGGGTCTGTTGCATCCATATCCAAAATCATACCTCTGTTTCCGTTTACGCCAGTACTCTTAGCATAGAGGTCAACTGCTTCCTGGGTGTCTCCATTTACAGTTACAGAGTATGTATAGTAAGTACCGTTTAAATCGCCTTCTTTGGTAGCAACCCAAGTGCCTTTGACATCAGCAGTCATAGGGATGCTTTCCAGAAGAGTATCGCCGTGTCCATCGGAATAAAGGTTCAGAACAACAGCAGATGCGCTTGGAGCCCAAACGCGGAAATCGGTTTTTTCTTTGCTGTAAAGAGCGCCCAATTCACCGTCATAAGCAAATGCTTCATCGTAATAAGTAGAACCGATTACGTCTTCCATAGAAACTTCCATAGATTGATAGCCATCCAAGTGAATGGTGTAAGACTTGGTCAAATCCAAGGCTTCCTTCATAATCAGGGTTGCAGAAAACTCTACGCCTGGAGCCGCAGACCAAATCTTGGAAAGTTCGTACTGTGTGCCATCCTGATCGGTCACCTTAAAGCTGTTTACCACATTGGCATCGGAAGTATCGATTGCCTTGGAAAGAGTAAACAGAATCTGTTTGCTGGTAGTGGATGCAAATGCTGCATCTACGATAATAGGATCAAAGCTTACATCTGCCACATCATACCAAACGGTAGGATTGCCTTCTACAATGTAGATATCCAGTACATTGTCTACTGCCTTAGAAAGGTCGATGGTGCGAGAACAATCAGCAACTGCATTCTTGTAAATCTTTACGCCAGCAGTGCTATACCCTTCTGCCATAAAGCCTACATGGAACAAACCGCCAAAATCGTCGGTAGAGTGAAGTGGATATTTGCCACCGCTCTCTTTTCCAAGCCAAGCATAAGCTGTGATTGCTTCTGGGCTGTAATTGCCGTCGTTGTCAAAATAGTGAACGTTGAGCTTCAGGGCATCGTCCTGATCGTACATATTCAAACGTTCTTCTTCAACTGCAGCGTAATTGTAGCTACTTGCACCCTCTGGAGGAGTAGTGCTAAAAGCTGCCTGCTCACTGGTAACCCAGATTTCAACTACGTCGCCTGTGATATCAGCATAACGGTCATCTGTTACGTCCTTAGCTTCCCACTCGTTTAAACGAACGATGAAACCGATGCGCGCAGCGTCTGTCTTACACTGATAAATTGCAATTTTACCGAAATCATCCTCTTCAGTAAATTGAACAGAAGTACCGTCGTGGCCTTCTTCCCAAATCCACATGTTCCAGCCGGTGTAGTTTCCGTCTGCACGGCCGCCATAGTGGACAATAAATGTGGTGCCTGCTGCGTGTACCTCAGTTGCAGGAACAAGAGCAGTCAGTAAAGTGCACAGTGTCATTACAAATGCAAGGCACAATGCGGAAATTCTCTTTTTCATAAGGTTCCCTCCATAAAAATCCCTTTTTCATTATGTACAGAAGGCATTGGACGAGCCAAAGCGCTTCTGGTTTCGAAGGTTTAAGGAAATCGTTTTCCAAATGTTTCAATAGAAAAGAGGCAAACGACTTCCTCATAACTTGAGTATAACACATCAAAAATCAAAATAAAGCCTAAAATCGAAACTTTACGAAAAAATTTGAAGGGAGAAATTGTGCAAAACGCCGAAAGTTTCGTAAAAAAAGAGACATCCAACGGGATGCCTCTTTAACTACATATTAAAATAATTTATCAAATCTTTCCATAGCTTCAATGGTGTTTTCCTTGGTTCCGAATGCGGTGAGACGGAAGAAGTTTTTGCCGTTGTTGCCAAAGCCAGCACCTGGAGTGCCAACAACCTGAGCGTTGTTTAAGAGATAATCGAAAAACTCCCAAGATTCCATGCCGTTTGGACATTCGAACCAGATGTATGGGGAGTTTACGCCACCGAAGTAACGGATACCCTTACGGTCCAAGCATTCTGCGATGATGCGAGCATTTTCCTGGTAGTAGGCGATGTTTTCTTTACACTGAGCCATACCAGCTTCGCTAAATACTGCAGCAGCACCTTTTTGTACGATGTAGGAAACGCCGTTGAACTTGGTGGTCTGTCTGCGGTTCCACATAGCGTTGAGAGACATCTCTTTGCCTGTAGAAGAGGCTACCTTCAGATCCTTTGGAACAATGGTGTAACCGCAACGAGTTCCGGTAAAGCCAGCAGTCTTAGAAAGAGAGCAGAACTCGATAGCACACTTCTTTGCACCTTCAATAGCGAAGATGCTACGTGGAAGAGATGGATCTGTGATAAAGCACTCGTAAGCTGAGTCATAAAGAATGATGGCTTCGTTGGCAAGTGCGTAGTCCACCCAAACCTTCAATTGCTCATGATTGTAAGCTGCACCAGTTGGATTGTTTGGAGAGCAGATATAAATAATGTCTGCATGCACGGACGGATCTGGCATAGGCAGGAAGTTATTTGCTACGTTGGCATCGATATAAGTGATGTTTCTGCCGTTCATGATATTGGTGTCTACATAAACAGGATAAACAGGGTCTGGAATCAGGATTACATTGTCCTGTGCGAACAAATCTGTGATGTTTCCTGTGTCAGATTTTGCACCGTCGGATACAAACACTTCAGATGCATCGATGGATACGCCACTTTTGGAGTAGTATTCTACTACAGCATTCCTCACAAAATCATAACCCTGCTCTGGACCGTAGCCCTTGAAGGTACTGCCATCAGCCATATCGTTTACACCCTGATGAAGTGCATCAATTACCTCTGAGGAAAGTGGTCTTGTTACGTCGCCGATACCAAGACGAATCACTTTTTTGTCAGGATTGGCCTGTGTGTATGCAGCCACGCGGTGTGCGATTTCGGAGAACAAGTAGCTCTCTTTTAAATTCAAGTAATTTTCATTTAATCTAGCCATGAGAAAACTCCTTATACTATATATTTATGCCCCTGGCCTGCGTACGGTAACAAGCCCTTTAGTATATTACTTGATTACAGTTTACAAATCATATGTGCTACCAAATTGGCGGAGTGCTTGGCAGCCTCACGCTCAAAGGTAGGATAATCCATCTCGGCACTGTCATCCGCTTTGTCAGAGATAGCGCGAATAATCACAAATGGTACATGAGAAAGATAAGCCGCATGTGCAATCGCAGCGCCCTCCATTTCTGCGCAGTCGCCCTTTACATTGGCGATGATGGCTTCCTTCACTTCCTTGCTGGAAATGAACTGGTCACCAGTTGCTACGCGTCCGCTGCGAACGTTGATATCAGGGTTTACTTCCAGGCAGGTTTCTATTGCGATACGAATCATATCTTTGTTGGCTGGGAATCCAACCACGTCCATGGAAGGAACTTGGCCAATAGGATAACCAAAGACTCTTACATCCATATCATGATAGATAGCTTCCTCAGAAACCAAGATATCGCCGATATCCAAATCTGCGTTGAGAGAGCCAGCCACACCAGTGTTGATGATGTGGGTAACCTGGAATACATCCACCAGAATCTGTGCACAAAGTGCTGCGTTGACTTTGCCTACGCCACTTCTTACGATGACTACATCAGTGTCATTCAAACTGCCAGAAAAAAATTCCATGGATGCGCGTGTATAGGTTTGGCGTACGTTCATTTGAGCCTTCAGAGCTTCTACTTCCAGCTCCATAGCGCCGATAATACCAACTCGTTTCATATCTTTCTCCTTTAATTGTGTATTACTCAGGGTAAACTAGTCTGTCTGGGGTGATGCGATAAAGAACCTTATCTAAATATTTGTCAGCCAAGTAGTTGGCCATGCCAAGATTCATATCAAGGTAGTTTCCGCAATCCTTCGCAGATGCGCCAGGAACTTCACCCTTGAAACTGCGGATAAATTCAAACATCTCAATCATCAAAGGGATGATGGACTCAGAATCATAATCTCCTGCAAGTAGCAGGTAAAAACCGGTGCGACAGCCCATAGGTCCAAAGTAGATGGTCTTGGAACCAAACTGTGCGTGGTTGCGAAGAAAAGTCGCTGCCAAATGCTCGATGGTGTGCATCTCAGCGGTGTTCATTACAGGCTCCTCGTTTGGACTAGTCATGCGCAAATCAAAAGTAGTGATTACTTCAGCGCCTACATGGTCTTTGCGAGAGACATAAACACCTGGCTGCAACTTAATGTGATCAATGGTAAAGCTTGCGATTTTTTCCATGTTGTGCCTCACTTGTCTGGATGATATTAAAAATGGAAGGCCAGCAGCCTTTTTGATGTGATGACTGCTTGCCATAAATTCCAAATGGGCATCCAAGGAACATCCTTAGGTGCCCAATATTATAGTAAGATTAACGAACTTTAATTTAAAAGTCAAGTTCAAGCAAGCAAAAAGAAGGTTGCGCTACCGCCGGGACAAATCAGCTTGCCATCTGAAATGCTTGCCACGCCTCCACAGGAATAAACGACCTCTGCCACCTCATGAGTGAGAGGAATTTCTACCTGCTTGCTGGACGGGTTAATGACCACCAATATTTTTTCGGTGTGATGGCTTCTGACATAGGCCAGAGGATAAGCATTTTCTTTATAATAGGTAAAGTCGATTTCGCCCTTGCTCTGAAGTGCTGGGTGGGACTGTCTGAGCGCAATCAACTTCTTGACTTCATGATAAAGAGAGGAAGCGTCTTCCATCTGAGCCTTGACAGTAGGTCTGTCTGGGGACTCGTCCTGTTTGATGTAAAGCTTGTCCTTGGAAGCGCTGCTAAAGCCTGCATTGGTGCTATCGTCCCACTGCATTGGACTGCGAGCGCCAGTGCGGTTGTAACCGCCTTCTACAGAAATCAAATTTTCCACATAGCGCATACCAATTTCGTCGCCGTAGTAGATGAAAGGCGCACCAGGCATAGAGAGAAGAAAGGCAAAAGCAATCTTCATTTCCTCCTGAGAAAGGGTGCGTGCCAAACGATCCATATCGTGGTTGCCGGAAGGGATACAAATGAGTCCCTTGCGTTCAGATTTTTGATAGTTTTCCAAATACTTGTTTACAAAAGCGGATACGTCACCCTTGCCTTCGCTGCTAAAGAAAGGATGCTCACAGCGGAACAAGTCATTGTAATGAGATGGCCCAAAGTGAAGTAAGAAGTCCATGTGGAATCCACCCTGCAGGGATTTGTCCGGCTCACCCCATTCGGAGATGAGTACAGATTCGGGGAACTGGGCATCCAGGAATGCACGCACTTCCTGCCAAAGGGCGATGATACCCTTGCTGTCTTCGTCCTGTTTGACCAAGGAGCCTGCCATATCTACGCGGAAGCCGTCTGCGCCCATGGAAAGCCAAAAACGCATAATATCTTTCATGGCTTCCAGCGTTGCTCTAGGGCCTGGTGCATCCATAGGTTGTTGCCAAGGCTTGGTTACTTTGTAAAAGCCATAGTTCAGAGCTGGCTGTCCAGAAAAGAAATTTAGGGCCACAGTACCGTCTCTGTCGGAAATGCCACTAAGACATCCCATACCCTCAGGAGACTCCCAAACGGTGTCTGTCCAAATATAGCGGTCGGAATACTCGTTGCGCTCGGGCTTCATAGATTCCTTAAACCAAGGGTGATAGACAGAGGTGTGTCCTGGAACCAAATCCAGCAGCACATGCATGCCGCGTTTGTGTGCTTCCTCGAATAACTTTTTCAAATCCTCATTGGTTCCGTATCTGGGAGCCACGGTGTAGTAATCCTGCACATCATAACCTGCATCCATAAAAGGTGAGGTAAAGCAAGGATTTAACCACAGTGCATTACATCCTAAGTCCTTGATGTAGTCCAAAGACAAAATGATGCCGGAGATATCCCCGACACCATCTGAATTTGTATCTTTAAAGGACTGGGGATAGATTTCATAAAAGATAGCGTTGTCGAGCCATTTAGCCATAAATCAATCCTCCATTCTAAATAAAATACATTATAAAATTGTAGTCTTGCCAATCTCCCGTAAATTATGAGCGGGAGGTGTACTGTGCCAGATTGCCAGTTGCACTATTGATAGTATCGATAGCGTTCTTCACTTCTTCAGTGTAGCCGTAGTTGCGTTCACTCATTTCCTGAACCTGTTCAGCACTTGCGGTTACTTCCTCAGTAGCTGCGGAGAGCTGAGAAATGTTTTCAACAATACGGTTGTTGGACTCTGCTAATTCAGCGATTTCATGGTCAATAGTGCTGATGTCACTGATGAGCTGAGTCATGTTGTTGTTGAGGTTTGCAAAGGATTCGGCTGCAGAAAGAATATTTTCATTCTGACTAACAGCTGCCTTCACAGAACTTGCAACGGAATTTACTACTTCGTCCGTATTTCTGTTAAGTTCGTCTACGATACGAGAAATCTGCTCGGAAGAATTCTTGGTCTGTTCAGCCAACTGACGAATTTCTTCGGCTACAACTGCAAAGCCGCGTCCAGCTTCACCGGCACGAGCACTTTCGATGGAAGCGTTCAGTGCAAGGAGGTTGGTCTGAGAGGAAATCTTCAAAATCATATCGATAATGTTGGCGATTTCCTTGGTCTGCTGCTGCAACTGAGCCATGGATTCGGTCACTTCGTTGTTGGTATCTGCAATCTGTTTAGACTGAGCCTTCAAGTCTTCCATCACAGCCATATTTTCCTGGATGCTTGCGTTGGACTGTGTTGCCACATCAACCATCTGCTGAGAACGAGTTCTGGTATCTGTGATAGCATCCTGAATTGCCTGAGTCATGGTATTCTGTTCTTCAATACTCTGAGCAGTAGTGTTGGCTGCAACAGTGATTTCTTTCATGCTGTCTGCCACTTTTTCGGTAGCTTCAAAGAGCTGATTCACTACTTCGGTACTCTTGTCAGATTCCTGCTGAACGGTCTCAGAAATAGCCAAAATCTGATCCATCATTTCTGTCTGTTGCTTGGTCTGATACTCTGCATATCCTAAAGCGTGATTGCTGAACTGTTCCACGATGGAAGCCAATTGCCTAAACGCATATAAGACAAGAAGGATACAAAGAGTGGTACACATGGAATCCACATCCTGCTCGCCAATTCCTTTGATACCACGGATAACAGTGATAAGAAGGAACAAAAGCATATATATCAACATAGCCTTGGTAGCCTTCTTGGTCTCATAATATGGAATCTGAAGTGCGATAACTACAATAAATGGGAAAAAGATAAAGTCAGCTTCTGTCTGTACACCGAGAAGAACAACCTCGAGAGCAACCTGAATGAGTACGCGTCCTTTCAGTTTCTTTGATGCGCTATTCCTTTTAAAGGAAATCAAGTTCCATACAGCAAAAACAAGACACAAAACAATGTTTCCATAAGCTGTAGATGGAGAAATATTCTTTATGCCTAATTTAAAAAGCAAAAAAACCAGGAACATTACCCACAAAATAGTGGAGGTAATCATGTAAACACGGTTCATTCGATTGAGACGTTGATCCTCATCTTTGTAAAGAAATTGTTTGTCATTCATATGGCTGTCCTCCTGAAACTTTTGAAGTACCCTCAACGAGACTATTCTACTATATTTCAGTTTAAAAATCTACGTTTTTTGACGAATTTTGCAAAAATTCAGTCCCATTTCTTACAAATGATAGACAAAATTCACAAAAAAGAGAGAAAAAAATTAATAAAATACACAAAAAAGCGTCGAGAAAAAACTCGACGCATCAAAAATCACAATAGAAATAACTCAATAATTCCAACAATGTCTTACTTCAAGACCATCTTCAGTAGCTTCAATAGGGATTTAGGATAAGGCTGATAACGAATTGGCATATCCAGCCAAGCGCTTTTTTTCAGGATACTTTTTTCATGCGTAAAGGTCTCAAAACTCTTGCGGCCGTGATAGGAGCCCATACCGCTGTCACCTACGCCGCCAAAACCCATTTCCGTAGAGGTCAGATGCATGATGGTGTCGTTGATACAGCCACCGCCAAAGGAAATCTCTTTTTGCCAGCGTTTCACGATGGAGTGCTTGCGTGTAAAAAGATAGGAAGCCAAAGGTTTAGGCCTGCTGAGCACGAAATCAACCACCTCATCAAAGTCCTGATAGGTAAGGATTGGCAGAATAGGGCCAAAGATTTCCTCCTGCATAATTGGCGAATCAGCGTCCACTCTGGTAAGCACAGAAGGTTCAATCTGAAGAGTTGCCTCACGGTGTCGTCCGCCGTATACCAGTGGGCCGGAGGAAAGCAGGTCTACCAATCTCTCATAATGCTTGTGATTGACGATTTTGCCATAGGAAGGATTGGAAAGCGGGTTGGAGCCATACATTTTTTCAATCTCTTTGGCGATGCAGATAGTGAACTTGTCCAACAGGCTTTCATGAATCAGTACATAGTCCGGTGCCACGCAGGTCTGCCCGCAGTTTAAGTACTTGCCAAAGGCAATGCGTTTGGCTGCCACAGCTACGTCAGCACTTTCTTCTATAATACAGGGACTCTTGCCACCCAGCTCCAAAGTGACAGGGGTAAGGTTTGCTGCTGCTTTTTCCATAACTAGCTTGCCTACAGACACGCCGCCGGTGAAAAAGATGTAATCAAAGCGTTGTTCAAGAAGGGCCGCATTTTCTGCTCGACCACCTTGTACCACAGTTACGTACTCTGGTGGAAAAACTTCCTCTATAAGAGTTCCCAAAATCTTGGAGGTTTCCGGCGCGTAAGCAGACGGCTTCAGCACACAGGTGTTGCCCGCAGCAACGGCACCAATCAAGGGATCTAAACTAAGCATAAAGGGGTAGTTCCAAGGAGCCATCACCAGCACCACACCGTAAGGATCGTGGACAGTGTAACTGCGGCCGCCAAAGTTCACCAGATTGGTAGAGTGCTTCTTGAGCTTAGACCACTTTTTGATATGAGACATTTGATAGGAAAGCTCAGAAAGCGTCAGTCCAATCTCGCACATGAAGGCTTCTTCATAGCTTTTGCCAAGGTCCGCCTTCAGAGCAGCAGCAATGTCTGCTTCATGGGTTGTGATGGCCGTATGGAGAGCCTTTAAATATTTTATTCGAAATTTCAAATCTAAGGTGGCCTTGGACTTGAAAAACTCTCTCTGTTTTAAAACGATGTCTTGCATAGGAATTTATCCTCCTCTTTAGAATCATTATAACGGATATACGGGATTTGTAGTAGCAGTTTTTTGGGTTACTTTTTGGAGGAAAAAGTGGTAAAATATCTAAGAAAGGAGTTTCACATATGGATTTAAAGGAACTGAAACTACAGGCGAAATTTCAAAAGAAAGACATATTGTTTAGCGAGGTTTTGGGTGTCTGCAGAGTGGACGAGCTGACCAGACTTTCCACCCAAAAGGGAGACATGATTCTATACTATGGACTGCGCTCCATTGCAGATCAGACGAAGGTGTCCTATGTGCCAGTGGAAAACCACAGTGTACTCCTTCGTGAACTAATTAGCGTAGAGCAGGCAAAAGAATTCCTTGCCAAGGTGGAAGCAGATATGCAAGCAGGCGGCCAGCAGGCGCAAGATGGTGAGGCTGCAGAAATTAGCAGCGATGCAGCTCAAAGCGACGAGACGGATGCAAGTGTAGACCCACTGCTTCTGCAGGAAGCCAGATACGTTTTGAAACATTTCGGGTAGGGTGTGAAGATTTTTCTTTACTTCTGCTTACTTTTGTATTATGTTAGAGAACAAAATAAGTAAGGGAGGAAGAGATATGAAACTTGTAGTGATACTTGGTGATGCAGCAGTAGGAAAGATGACAGTAGGTCAGGAATTGATGCGTAGAACAGGCATGCGACTGTTCCACAATCATATGACCATAGAACCAGTCATCGAGATTTACGGTGAATACAATGGGGAATTGGTTTACCAGATGCGTGAACTCTTTTTCCATACTTTTGCAAAGAGTGACAAAGAGGGAGTCATCTTTACATATATGATGGACTTTGACATGCCATCTGAGTGGGAGTACTTAAAGCACCTAGAGGAAATCTTTGAGGGGCACCCTGTCTACTATGTGGAGCTTGTTGCTACCCAAGAGGTGCGTCTTGCCCGCAACGTAACAGAGAATCGTTTGAAGAATAAGGCCTCCAAGAGAGACATCGAGACTTCCAATATGCGTTTGATTCGGGATGCGGCAAACCACAGATGCGCAAGTTATGAAGGAGAGGTAACCTTCCCAAATTATATCAAGATTGACAACACCAACCTTCAGCCAGAGGAAGTGGTGCAGATGATTATAGACCGTTTTGGATTTGAGACTGTGCAGGCTTAATGTGGCGGGAGATATGGCACATGCGAATTGACAAATCACTCAGACAAGACAAATATTGTGACAGACGAGCCAAAAGAGCCAAGGCACAAAGACTGAATCAATTGGTGGGTAGAATCTATGGTTGCTTAATTGCACTGCTTGTTTTTGTGGTACTCTATTTCATGACAGAGTTTAACTTCATCAATTATTATATAGAGATGAAAGAATATGAAGAGCAAGGAACACTAGTCAAAGCGGAGATGATTGAAGCGGGCGACTATGAAAGAACCACCCGAGGCAAATATAGCCGATTCAAGCCCCCAGGAAAAAAGGACTTAACTTTGTCCTATGTACTTGACGGCCAGAATTACATACAGACTTATGAGAATGTATTTTTAGACGGTGAAGAGGCCAATACAGAAAAGTATACACACATAGAGGTGTATGTGTTGCCTGACGGCGCAGATGTGCAGTCCCGATGGGTTGTAGAAAAATGCATGGAAAGAGCGAAGTGGGAGTTTGGAATGTATCCGCTCACCCTGTTGGTTATTTTTGGGGCAGGGGTGGGAGCGTTTTGGATTCTTGCGGATAGGAAGCCTAATAAAAGCCTTGAAAGGTAAATTCCTTTCAAGGCTTTTGCTATTTACATATGTAGTTCTTTGGCAATCCACTCAAGAGCTTCCTCTTTGGTTTTGAAATGACCTTCTAAAACGCCTGTTGCTGCACGCTCCGTGTGACTGTGTGCTTGAATGCGAATCATAGAGGCGTTGCCTTCTACAAAAGCCAAAGCTTTGCATCCTTCTGCCACAAGAGTTTTGGTTAACTCAATCAACGCGGCACTTTCAGGTGCAAAAACAGGAGACATGCGGGAAATATCAGCCATATAAACCCACCCGGTTTCCTTCCACTCTGCTACTTCTTCTAACAAGGAGTTCGTGAACCATTTCATATCCGCGATGTTTGTTTTGCCAACAGACTTGGCAACAATAATATTTCTGCCAGGTATTTTTTCCACAGTGGTTATCTCGTTACTAAATGCCATTTGATTGCTCCCCTTTAAAGCCAAATGAAAAATAATACTTACGGTGATGAATTACTGCTCTAAAAAGTATTTTAATTGAAGGGAACAATTCAGTCAATATGCTTTGTAGGAAAACCAAAGTAACGGTTTAATAAGCCTTCAAAAGCTTTTCCGTGTCTAGCCTCGTCGCGAGCCATCTCGTGAACTGTGTCGTGGATAGCGTCGAGGTTGAGTGCTTTTGCACGAAGAGCAAGATCAAATTTGCCGGCAGTTGCGCCGTTTTCTGCGTCAACTCTCATCTCCAAGTTGCGTTTGGTGGAATCAGTAATCACTTCACCCAAAAGTTCTGCAAACTTGGCAGCGTGCTCTGCCTCTTCCCAGGCGGCTTTTTCCCAGTAAAGACCAATTTCAGGATAGCCTTCTCTGTGGGCAACACGTGCCATGGCGAGGTACATGCCTACCTCTGTGCATTCGGCTTCGTAGTTTGCGCGCAAATCGTCGATGATGTCCTGTGGCACACCTTTGGCAACGCCAACGACATGTTCAGCCGCCCAAACTCTTTCTCCTTCCTGGAGATTGAACTTGGAAGCAGGAACGCCGCAGACAGGGCATTTGTCAGGAGCTGAGTCGCCCTCGTGAACATAGCCACATACGCTGCAGACATACTTCTTGGAACTTGCATTTTCCACTGTAGCGGTCTTAAGTTCTCCGCTTGCTACAGAGGCAGTAGCGACGTCAGCCTTGCCTGCTTCATTTAACACGAAGTCTTCTTTGCCGTGATGGCAGAGAGGACATTCATAGTCATCTGGCATCTCATCGCCTTCATAAACATAGCCACACACAGAACAAGTCCAAGTGCGCTTTTCACTCTTTGGAGCTGGCTTTGGCTTGATGTCGCTCTGGTAGAAGCCGTAAGTGCAGGAAGCATCCTCAGAGAGAACTTGAGCGTCGGTTAGTTCACCGATAAAGAGAGTGTGGCTGCCGAGATCAAAATGTTCTGTAACCTTAGCGGACAAGTACATGTTGGAAGCCTTGTTAAGGTAAAGAATTCCGTTGTCGCTGCGTGCCACATCGGTAAAGCCGTCAAATTTATTTACCTCTCTTCCAGACTGCATGCCGAAGCGTTTGAACAGGTCAAAGTCAGCAGTAGTAGCGATAGAAGAAATGTTGAATATGCCAGTATGAAGCACCATGTCGTGTGTGAAATTGTTTTTCTGCACTGCGATGGAAACGCGGGTTGGGTTGTTTGCAACCTGGATGGCAGTGTTGATGATACAGCCGTTGTCCTTGTCTCCTTCCTTGGCAGTCAGTAAAAACAAACCGTAAGTGAGTTTATATAATGCTTTGTTATCCATAAAAATCCCCTTTCCTTGAAGTCATGCTAACCAAAGGCCGTGCCCGCTCGAAAATGCGTCGCATTTCCTCGCTGTCGGGCTGCCGCCCTATACCTCTGTAACAATAAAGCCCCATACAAGCAAGCTTGTGGGGCTTCATTATTACATCGTTGCACGGCTTGTAGCTTACGCAAAGTAACGATTCAGTAATCCTTCAAATGCCTTTCCATGTCTAGCCTCGTCACGAGCCATTTCGTGAACTGTGTCGTGGATTGCATCCAGGTTGAGTTCTTTTGCTCTCTTAGCAAGATCGAACTTACCAGCTGTTGCGCCGTTTTCAGCGTCAACTCTCATTTCAAGGTTCTTCTTTGTAGAAGCAGTTACTACTTCACCGAGAAGTTCTGCAAATTTTGCAGCGTGCTCAGCTTCTTCCCATGCTGCTTTTTCCCAGTAAAGGCCGATTTCAGGATAACCTTCTCTGTGAGCAACACGTGCCATAGCAAGGTACATACCAACTTCAGAGCATTCGCCTTCGAAGTTTGCACGAAGATCCATAATGATATCTTCTGGAGCGCCCTGCGCAACACCAACTACGTGCTCTGCAGCCCATACTTTTTCGCCAGCCTGAACTGTGAACTTCTCAGCAGGTGCTTTACAAATTGGGCAGCTTTCTGGTGCCTGATCGCCTTCGTGAACATAACCGCAAACATTACATACATACTTCATATCTCATATCTCCTTTTCTTTGAGGTGGCCTACTTATGGGCCGATTTTTGTTTCTCTTTTTTCAACTTTTGTGCCTTACTGGCACTTTCCATATTTAGTTTTAATTATTTGCTGCCTGATACCATTGCAAGTGCGGTAGCAGGCAGGTTTTAACTTGACTTCGTGCACTTTGGACAAGTGCCGTAAAAGAAAGTGGTGTGCCCCTGAATGTGGCCTCCGAAATTCTTGCCGGCCGTCTCCACCACGGACTCGATGGAATCCATCTCAAGGTCTATCACCGCGCCGCACTCATTACATATAAAATGATAATGCAATGAGGTGTCCGCATCAAAGTGGTCTGTCTTGTCACCGACTCGGATACGAAGAATCTCGCCTAGGTCAGCCAGTAGGGTCAGATTTCGATATACCGTACCTAAGCTGATATTTGGAAAAGTCTGGCGAAGATTCGTGTAAACCACATCTGCAGTGGGGTGATCCTTGCGGGTCATCAGGAAATTCATGATTTCCTCTCGCTGTCTGCTGTGTTTTAATGACATCTAAGTTCTCCTCTGCAAATCAATAATAGTAATGATTACTAATTTTATTATACGAAAAATTTTAGATATGTCAATACATAAAAAGAAAAAAATTTGGAAAATTTATACTTTTTTTATGGGATTATTTTTTCTATTTAATATCTTTTTGGAAACAATAATGTTAAGATAAGGATAAATACAGGCTTTTCGTGAAAGGATTGGTGTATTTATGAAGTTTAGAACAAGGTTAATGATAACCTTCACGACGATTATATTTGTACCTATTATATTGGCGGCCATAGCCTTTATTGTCATTGGAGGGGCTTTTTTGAAAGCGCAGCCAAACTATGGACTTAGCGAAGTGTCTTACGGCTCATTGACGGAGAATATCGAAAATCTTCATATAGAAGTAGATGCGCTCATTGGTGAGATGGAAGCGGATTATGCCGCTAAGCCATCCGTCTTTGAAGATTTAAACTATTTCAAAAACTTAGAGCAGAGCAAACTTCCCAATAGTTCTTACATCATCGTACGCAGGAATAATCAGATTTATTACACTGGAAATTTGGAAGCGGCAGAGCAGATTTTCACTAAGCTTCCTGAATACACAGGTGAAAAAGAAGAGAATAACACTTTCTATATGAGTAAGTGGGGCAAGTTTGTAAAGCAGCTCGATTTCCAGTTTTCAGACGGAACCCCAGGTAGCGTCTTTTTGGTAACCAAGGTAAGTGGTGTCGTATCCAAAGATTTCCTTTGGGATATGGTGCTGGCCATTGTGGGCATCCTTTTTCTTACCAGCTGGGCCCTGACCACTTGGATTTCCAAGAGTATGTTCAAGCCAATTAATGAGCTCAACATCGCCATGGGCAAGATCAAAGAGGGCAACTTTGACTACATGCTCTCCACAGACAACAAGGGTGAAATCGGAGAACTTTATCGCAACTACGAGGACATGCGCCTAAGACTGAAGGAGAATGCGGAGGAGCAGGAGCAGCAGGAAAAACAGAACCGTGAGCTGATCAGTAACATCTCCCATGACCTAAAGACTCCTATCACAGCCATCAAGGGATATGTGGAGGGTATCCTGGACGGCGTAGCAGACACTCCTGAAAAAATGGACAAATATCTACGTACCGTTTACAACAAAGCCAACGACATGGAAAGACTCATCAATGAGCTGACCATTTATTCAGGAATCGAGAACAATCGCATTCCATATAACTTCCATCGTATCAGTGTGGCGGATTACTTTGACGACTGCGTGGAAGAGGTTGGACTGGACCTTGAATCCAGAAACATCAAGTTGGATTATGTAAACCTGGTAGACCCGGGCACCATGATTATCGCTGACCCTGAGCAGATGAAAAAAGTAGTCAACAACATCATCTCCAACAGCGTCAAATACATCGACAAGCCAAAGGGCGAAATCGAAATCCGTATCCTGGATGAGGTAGATTCCGTGCGAGTGGAAATCGAGGACAACGGAAAGGGTATCGCCACCAAGGATTTACCTAGAATCTTCGAGAGATTTTATCGCACAGATGCATCTCGAAATTCTATGCAGGGTGGAAGCGGCATCGGCCTCTCTATTGTGAAAAAGATTATCGAGGACCACGGCGGCTACATTTGGGCCACCAGCAAAGAGGGCGAAGGCACCTGTATTCATTTTGTAATTCGTAAATATAGAGAACTGTCCCAAGAGTAGAGGGCAAGACTCGATTGAGCAAGACTGGCGCAGCCACACCAAGTTAGGAGAAAAAGTTTCAGGCGGGCGCAGCTGCCCGCGCCAAGAGGAGGATAAAGATATGAGCAAAATTTTGATTATCGAAGATGAAGTAGCTATCGCAGAGCTTGAAAAAGATTACCTGGAGCTTAGCGACTTTGAAGTAACTGTAGAAAATGCAGGCGACACAGGATTAGATGCAGCGCTGAAGGGCGACTTTGATCTGGTTGTTTTGGACTTGATGCTTCCAGGCATGGATGGCTTTGAAGTGTGCAAGCGCATCCGCGAGGAAAAGAATATCCCTATCTTGATGGTATCTGCGAAAAAAGATGACATCGACAAAATCAGAGGCCTTGGTCTCGGCGCAGACGACTATATGACCAAGCCTTTCAGCCCAAGTGAGCTGGTAGCCAGAGTGAGAGCACACCTTGCAAGATACGAAAGACTAGTAGGTAGCAACACCAAGGCACAGAATGATATCGTAGAAATCAGAGGCCTTCGCATCGACAAGACCGCGCGCCGCGTGTACATTGACGGCGAAGAGAGAACCTTCACCACCAAGGAATTTGATTTGCTCACTTTCCTGGCTGAGAATCCAAACCATGTATTTAGCAAAGACGAACTCTTTAGAGAAATCTGGGATATGGATTCCATCGGTGATATTGCAACTGTAACCGTACACATCAAAAAGATCCGTGAAAAGATCGAAGCAGATACCGCGAAGCCTAATTATATCGAGACAATTTGGGGCGTGGGATATAGATTTAAAGTATAAGTTGAGATCCCCAAATTGTCTGGTGAATGTGCATTCGCGCGCAGAGTTGCAAGCAACTCTGTGGTTGGGGTGTGGGATACCGCTTTAAGGTGTAGAGATTTGATGTAACTTTATAAGATACCAATTACTTTATGTATTTTACCTTCTATTTTTTGCAACTTACCTGCAATCTTAAGACAAAGTAAATGTTTCAGTGTATTATTTCATCATCAACAGGAAAGGAGGTCGGAGAATGAAAGTAAGTGTAGAACTGTCATCTGAATATCGTGAGCCTTACGCTATTGTCTATGCGGATAAGGTAACGGATGAGATTCAGAAAATGATAGATATACTAAGTGCTAATGAAACTCCGATAACGGCCTTGCAAAATGAAGACAACATCGTGATTTTGCAGCCAGATGAAATATACATGGTTAGGGTCGAAGATGGAGATACGATCATTTTTGGAGAAAAACAAAAATATCGTTCACGAAAGAGACTTTATGAACTGGAACAGCAGTTGGGAAGACAATTTATGCAGATATCAAAGTCAACTTTGGTAAATTTGGCTTATCTGGATAGTGTTGAAGCTGGATTTAATTGCACACTTCTTTTGAAATTAAAGAATGGTTGCAAGGATTTTGTATCTAGAACGTATTTGCCCCAATTTAAAAAGTATCTAGGGTTGTAGGAGGTAAGGTAAGATGAAGGAAATATTCAAGGATTTACTGAAAAGTACAGTTATTAGTATGGTAATTGCAATGGTGATTTTTTGCTTTGTCTGTATGACATTTGATATAAGCAATGGAGGAATCACACACTACGAGAATTACCAATTTACAAAGATGGTTATTGGATGTGTGCTTGTAGGCTTAGGCTTTGGGGTTCCATCAATAGTATATAGAAATGATAATATTCCTATGCCGATAAAAGTTGTGATTCATATGGGAATTGGATGCGTAGTTTATACGCTGGTTGCCCTTGCAGTTGGCTGGATAGGAGGCGCAACCATTATTCAGATTGCTATTACAGCAGTAATTCCATTAGTGGTAGCTTTTATGATATGGTTTGCGTTTATGGTGTATTTTCGTAACGAAGCAAAGAAGATGAATGACCGAATTCGAGCCAAGAAAGGCTAAGGTTTGACTTATAAGATACTATGCTTAATGCGTAGTATCTTTTTTTGTGAGGATTTTGAAATAAATGGGCATTGAGAAGAGTTATAAAGTAGAAAGTTAGGTTAATTAAAAAGTGATGCAAAGACAACGTTTTTCCGTTATAATGGTTTCAATCAGAGGAGGAAACTGATATGAGGATAAAACTGTTAACACTAATATGCATACTTGCATTAGTACTCGGTGCTTGTGGACAAACAGCATCAAATACTCCTGCATCTGGGGATAATTCGGGGGCCCAGCAGGAAAGTAGCGTAGAGGAAAGCCAGAGCGAGGCAGAATCTAGCCAGACAAGTAATGAAGGCGAGCAGACGGGAAATGCACAGCCAAGCGAAGACACTCAAGAGGCGGCGAGCTCAGACGCAGAGCAGTCTGACGAGCCTGAGCAATCCAAGGAGCCAGAATCAAGTGAGCCAGCGCAGCCAGAAGAACCTTGGGAGCCATCACCAGCACCAGCGGTGCGCCAGACTCTTTCTGAAGAGGATAAGGCCAAACAGCAGCAGGCAATCTTGGACAAAGGAACCTTTCTTTTTAGTGGAAAAGAAAACGAAGGCTACTATCCATCTGATGTTTCTTGGCTTAAGAATGCATCAGAGGACGATATTGTTGCTTTGATTTATACCTGTGAAGACGAAACCCACGGTGGATGGGGCGTGCTTGGACTGGAAGTTTATGTAAACGGAAGCTATGTAAAGATTGCGGATATCAATGCCGCTACAGGCCAGCCAAAGAAGGCGCGTCTAGTGACCTATACTGTGAAAGACCTAATGAAGGCAGCAGGCGCAGGTGGAGTGGGTGACTTTACTGGATTTGCCCTTGGCGCATGGAATGGCGGCAAGATTGCAGGACTTTATCATTTGCCAAAGAGCGTGGCAACGGAACTGAAAGACCACCTTGCCAGCGTGGAAGAAGCAGAGCAAATAATTCATACATACGATGGCAATCTTTCCAATGAAAATGCCATTGAAAGCGCAGTGACTCTTTACGAGTACCTGAAAGAGACTTGGGGCACAGCCTGCCTTACGGGGCAGATGGAATCCACTTGGATGGGTAGCCCAGACTACGAAATCAACTTTATTAAAGAACATACGGGCAAGTTGCCAGCTCTCCGCGGCTTGGACTTTATGCACAACGACTTTGCTGGCGTGACCAAGCGAGCACAGGAGTGGTGGGAGCAGGGTGGTATCCCAACTATCTGCTGGCATACCGGTGCAGACTTTGCCTCCGGCTACAATGAGTGCCTGGCAGACAACATCAATTGGGACGAAGCCTTTGAGCCTGGATCTAAGACCAATCTGGCTCTCATCGAGGGCATGGATCGAGCAGTGCCTTATCTGCAGCAGTTAGAGGATGCGGGCGTACCAGTGCTTTGGAGACCATTCCATGAGCTAGATGGCGGCTGGTTCTGGTGGAGCAAAGGCGGTAGCGACAACTTTGTGAAGTTGTGGCAGATGATGTATAGTAGATACACCGATTACTGGGGCTTGGACAACCTGATTTGGGTATACGGTTACTCCAAGAACGGCGGTGATATGGGTGCATGGTACCCAGGAGATTCCTACGTGGATCTGGTAGGCGCAGATAGCTACGATGCTGGTCCTAACGGCGATCTTTATGAAGATGTGGAAAAAGTTGCCGCAGAAGGCATGCCAATCGTCTTCCATGAATGTGGAACCATCCCTACGGAAAAAGAAATGAGCAAGGCAGACGCAGACTGGCTCTTCTTTATGGTTTGGCACACAGACCATCTGACCAATGGCGAATTCAACACCAAGGACTCCTTGAAGGAGATTTACAACAGCGATTACTTTATCACCTTGGATGAACTGCCTGCGTTTAAATAAGGAGCCTTGCGATGTGGCAAGGAAATGCGACATCTTGGAGCGTCTTCTGGCGCAACCTAAGGTTGCGTAATATAGAAAAAGAGAAAAAAAGGGTTGGTGGTCTTCCACCAGCCCTTTCTTTTATACTAAGGAAGTGCAAGGGACGCCTTGCAGGATGCTTTTTCATTGGATATGATGGAAACAGGATGATGAACAGGTACCGGTTTGTCACAGATGAATAAGGAGATGAATCGATATGAGCTTAGGAACAAATTTACAATTTTTAAGAAAAATGAGAAATGGCATGACCCAGGAGGAATTGGCGGAAAAACTTCAGGTCAGCAGACAGACCGTGTCCAAGTGGGAACTGGATGGAACTTATCCAGAGATGGACAAGCTGGTAGAACTTTGCAATATTTTTAGCTGCAGCTTGGACGAACTGGTGCGTGAGGATATGAACCTGATCGACGAGGCTTATTCAGATGTGCGCATGGAGACCCTGGAGGGATTTCACTATATGAAGTATGCTGTGGCGAGCACAGATCCCGAGTCAGATGCTATAAATCATGTGAGAGGCTGGGCGCAGGAACTGAAAATCGCTGAGCCAGAAATCATCGGCTGGGATTGGCCATATCTTTCTCAGGAGCAAATCAATGTCTACAACATGCATGGTTACGAGGCCGCACTGGTAGTGGGAGATGATTTGCTAGACGACGCTATCCAAGCGGAACTACTTTGGCAGGACAGACAGAAGTACTTGGCCATCACTATCAAGCACCCTATGGAGGCCCCTTTCAGATTGATTCCAAATGCCTACAAGACCGTGATGACTCACATGAAGATCAACGGCATCAAGGCAAAGTACGGTCCAAAGATGATTTCCTGCTTTGAAAAAGAATACGTCAAAGATGGTATAGATTATATGGACGTTTACATTGCAGTAGAGTAAAATAGACCCTAGGTACTAAGGCAAGAAGTAGGGGGTGCACCATGATTTTACATACGGGAAATCGAACCGATATACCGGCGTACTACAGCAAGTGGTTTGTGAATCGCTTGCAGGAGGGTGTGGTATGCGTGCGCAATCCTTACAACCCTACAGCCATAACCAAATATAGACTAGACCCAGAGGTGGTGGATATGATTGTGTTTTGCACGAAAAATCCAGCGCCTTTGTTGCCGTACATGGGAATACTTGAGCCCTATGGCCAATACTGGTATGTGACCATTACTCCATATGAGGCAGATATTGAGCCACATGTACCTGACAAATCGAAGGTCATGGAAGATTTCAAGGAACTTTCTGGGCGACTAGGGGTGGAAAGAGTGGGCTGGAGATATGACCCTATCTTTCTATCGGAAAAATATGCCTTAGAAAGGCACATAAGGGATTTTGAGGCTATGGCAAGCACTCTGGCGGGATATACTGACACATGTGTCATCAGTTTCATAGACCTGTATCAAAAGGTGGTTAAGAATTTCCCAGAAGTGAAAGAAGTGGGGAAGGAAGAAAAGATAGCTCTGGTAAAGGCCTTTGTAGAAATCGGCAGAAAATATGGCATGACCATCAAGACCTGCGGTGAAGGCGATGAATGGGAACAGTACGGCGTAGATTGTAGCGGCTGTATGACACAGGAAGTCTACGAGAGGGCCTTAGGCTGCGGCATCCAAGTGCCAAAGACCAAGGGAGCCAGAACCGATTGTGGCTGCATCCTGGGCGGAGACATCGGAGCTTACAATACCTGCGGACACTTGTGTAGATATTGCTACGCAAACTATGACGAGAAAACAGTAAAATACAACATGAGAAACCATGATCCAAAGTCGCCGCTTCTGATAGGGAATATCACGGCAGACGATGTGGTGCATGAAGCCAAGCAAGAAAGCTGGAAGGATATGCAGCTGAGGTTGTGGTAGAGGGGCGGGAAGGGAAATTATACCACGAGTATAATTTACAAGCTAAACAATCCGTGCTATATTGACGATATGAAAAGAAGCGGAGCAGGTGGATTATGAATGACCCAGATTCGCAGAAAGGATAAGACATGGTAACAGTTAGATTTGCTTATTACCTTAATATTGAAAGCCGTTATGAATCACTTTCAGATATATATGAAGAGTGGTCTGGTTTCGTGCGCTCATTTAAGGTAAAGCAAAGTCAAAGTATAACTGTGTGAATATAAAACTGTAAAAACAGGATACATGGATTATCAGGCCGCTTATCTTTTATGAGGTAAGTGGCCTTTTTGCATGCAGAGCTGGCTCAATTGGTACAGCACCGGTCTTGAAAACCGGCATTCCTAAAGGATATCAGAGTTCGACTCTCTGGCTCTGCGCTACACAAACCATCAGAAAGGAAAGCAATATGGGATATGAAATATCGGAAAGCGACTATTTGACTATGAAAAACGAAACCTTCTGAGTGAGGACTCCTGTTCTTGCCAGAAGAGAATAGGAGGAAAAAGAAATGTGCAAGATGCCTGTCATCGATATGAAAAGGACGGGACAAAATATTGTAAATTTACGCAAAAAAGCAGGATTGTCTGTAGCTGATTTGCAGGATGCATTCGGCTTTGGTACGCCACAGGCGATTTACAAATGGCAGCAGGGTTTGGCGTTGCCAACGATTGACAACCTGGTAGCTCTGGCAGACCTGTTGGGTGTAACTGTCGACGATATTATTGTTACTGACAAACAAATGCAAATTCAAGCGAGTGCATGAGGCGAGTGAATCGTGCACTCCGTATGCTCCATTAACTCAACGGTGAGAGTACCCGGCTTATATCCGGTTAGTTGCAAGTTCGAATCTTGCATGGAGTATTAAGGCCCCTTAGTCTAAAGGTTAGGACATCGCCCTTTCAAGGCGAGGGTGTTGGGTTCAAGTCCCATAGGGGTCATAAGGGTAGGTTGCCTAGCGGCGAAGGCGGCGGACTGTAAATCCGTTACACTGAAACAACGTTGGTTCGAGTCCAACCCTGCCCATTAACGGAAAGAAAGTTAGGCTAGAGAAGGGCCTGGCGCACATGCGCCAGGCCCTTCTTTCACTTTTACATATCCAATTACAATGTTGCACCGAAGTCAGATACGATTACCTGACCTGTGATAGCACGGGATTCGTCGCTAGCCAAGAACAAAAGAATGTTTGCAACATCCTCTGGCATACATGGACTTACAGTTAAGTTCATGTGTTTTTTCATCTGGCCAAACATATCCATGTTAAGTGTAGCTGGATCTGTTTTTGCCATTGGTGTGATGATTGTACTTGGGTTAACAGAGTTACAACGGATACCAGTACCTGCGAAACGAAGTGCAGTGTGTTTGGTGATACCGATAACAGCAGCTTTACTTGTAACATAAGCAGCACCGCCAGTACCGAAAGCACCAGCAACAGAGTCCAAGTTGATGATGGAACCTTTATTCTGCTTCATCATTTCTTTTACAGCTGCTCTTGTGCAGTACAAGCAACCCTTTGTGTTAATTCCGAGTACCCACTCAAGGTCCTCATCTTCGTAGCAGTCGATAGGCTTAAGGCCTGCTTCCAATACACCCGCATTGTTAACCAATACGTCAACCTTGCCAAATGCTTCAACAGTCTTAGCAACGAGATTTTCAGCATCTTCTACCTTAGATACATCTGTAGGCACTACCAAAACTTCTCCGCCATTTGCTCTGATTTTGGCAGCTACTTCTTCAAGCGGTGGTACACGACGAGCACTGATAACAACCTTTGCTCCTTCTTTTGCAAACAATTCTGCAGTAGCAGCTCCTACGCCAGAGTTACTACCTGTGATAATTGCAACTTTTCCGTCCAAACGCCCCATAATTCATTTACCTTCCTTTGATTAATATCGTCGAAAAAATCGTAATTTCATTATAATTGTTAAAGTTTTATCAGTCAATGGGATATATGGATCAGTTTACAGAATTTGAATTTTTTACGCCTAAAGAGGGATAATAATAGGTGAAAATCCCCCTAAAATATTGAAATACGCCTAAATACGTGGTAAAGTTAGGCGAAAAGAAAGGCGGTAGGAGAATGAGAAACTTTGACTATAGTAAGATAAAAGAATATCAATGGGATAGCGAAGTACTTGGATTGGTGGCGCAGATTCACGAATTCAAAGGCCGACAAGAGATGTACCTAAGACAAAAGCCGACGACACTTGAGAAGTTAATCGAGATTGCCAAAATTCAAAGTACCGAGGCATCTAACAAGATTGAAGGAATTGTAACTACCTCCTCTCGAATCCAACAACTTTGTATGGACAAAACTACACCTCGAAACAGAGATGAAGAAGAAATCATGGGATACAGAGATGTGCTCAATACAATACACGAAAACTATGAGTACATTCCACTTCGACCTTCCTATATTCTTCAACTGCACAGAGATTTATATAAATACTCTGAAAAAGCTATTGGGGGAAGATACAAGAATACTCAAAATGTGATTGCAGAAAATTGCGCAGATGGAACGCAGAGAGTTATTTTTCCGCCTGTTGCACCATATGAAACGCCAACTGCAATCGAAGAAATCTGCGAAAACATTAACCGCATGATAGATTCTTGTGAAGTAGATGCTTTGATATTGATTCCTATATTTATTCATGATTTTTTGTGCGTGCACCCATTCAACGACGGCAACGGGCGTATGTCACGCCTTCTTACAACATTACTTTTGTACCGACAAGGCTATGTGGTTGGAAGATATATTAGTATTGAAAGCAAGATAGAAAAAACGAAAGAAAAATATTATGAAGTTTTGGAACAATGTGGACAGGGCTGGCATGAGGAAAAAGAAAATCCTATGCCATTTGTAAAATACTTGCTAGGAATTATATTGGCGGCATATCGCGATTTCGAGGGCCGTATCAATTTGGTAGATGATAAATTACCGGCGCTGGAGCAAGTAAGAGGGGCAGTCAAAGAAAAGATAGGCAAATTTACCAAGAGTGAAATTATGGAATTGGTTCCAGCTATCGGCAAGGCATCTGTGGAAAATTCTTTAAAGCAATTGACACAGGAAGGTGTAATCGAGAAACACGGAAAAGGCAAAGCAACGTTCTATACCAGAATTGATTAATGAGAAGAAACTTAAGAGAAATAGGGGGGCATAAACACATGAAAACTTACCAAGTAGGCACCAAAAGATTTGACATCACAGACGAAACCAGGGAAGAAAAACTGGGACCAAAGACAGGCAACCGCATGGTGGCAGTACGCCTTTATTATCCAGCAACAGTGGTAGATGAGGAAAAAGTAGTACTTCCTAAGAAGGCTGTAGGCGAAATGTATAAAGACGCGCAGATTGTAACGAGTGAGAAGTTTCCGCTGATCATTTACAACCATGGGTATGGCGCTTATCTAGAGTCCAACAACCACCTTTGCTGTGAATTGGCTGCAAGAGGCTATGTGGTGGCAGCAGTAGGACATCTTTATGAAGCAAGCAAAATCACTCTGTGTGATGGAACAGAAATCTGCGCTGACAAAGAAGCTTCCGGTAAAGTGGTTCAACCTCGCTTCAAGGGAACGATTGCCTCTTTAAACTTGCTGAACCTAAAGGGCACTGCAGAAGAAAGATATGAGAAATTTAATGCTTTCCAGCAAAAATATAGCACCTTTTTGCATGAGAGGTTGCCTGAGTGGGCATCAGATGTAGAGGCAGTAATAGAGAGTTTAAAAAAAGATTACGCCGACCATATAGATTTCGAAAAGATTGGCCTGACGGGACATTCCTTTGGTGGAAATGTTGCTTACTATATGTGCATGAATGCGCCAGAGAAGTATATCTGTGGTGTAAATATTGACGGCGGTATCTTTGGCAACTACGAAGGCATGCGCATGCAAAAACCATTTCTCCAGATTTGTAACAGAGGAAACGAGGGAGTGGTCAGCAGAGCATTGATACATACAGACGCACCCGTGAGGTACGAGGTTTTTGACAAGGTGACACATTTAGGCTTCACAGACATGTCCCATTACACAAGGATGAAGGCGGTAAAAGGAGCTTTGCCTTGGAAAAAGATGGACGAGCGATTGGTTGGGCTACATGTGGAATTCTTTGAGGAGTGGATGCGATAATGAAATAAAAAATGCAGGGAAATGAACTGCCCCCCAAAAGTTAGACTTCTTGGGGCTACATCATTTCCCTGCATATTGTTTTTTATTGAGATGAAGATTCGTTTTGCATTTCCCTCAAATCACCATATGCGGTAGGTACATAAGGGGTGGGATTGTAGTCGGTTTTGCTGCTGAGCGTTCCGCCTCCGGTCTCGTTTCCGAAGATTTCGCCCCATCCACCGTAGTAATTTAAGTACTCGCGGAAATCGTTGTAGTGGTTGGGGGTGTAGAATACATATACCTCATCGGCTTCGTAGATTCCGTTGCCGTTTTTGTCATCGCGTGCATACACAAGTCTGGCTGCACCGCGGGTGATAGAAGTGCCATCGTTGTACACTTTTTTCTGATAGTTTTTGCCGGAAACGGTACCTGTGGTGCCAAGGTCCATTTCATAATATTGCAAATCACCGCCACAGCCGGAAATATCGGGCAAAACGGGTTCATAAGGGTATTTGTCAGTGTTGCCAGTGAAATACGAATGATTACCTCTCAGATAGATACCCCAAGGGTTGGTTCCGACCTTGGTAAGCTTTTTGGAGGTATAGTTTGCAGGCAAACTGTCGTTGCTACCGCCGAATGCAAACATGTAGGCTGCCACTTCTTCTAAAGTAATATAGGCTGCGCCTTTGTATATTTGCATAACTTCTTGGCCATAAGCATCTACCACAACATAGGTATTGCCATCATCCAAATAATAGCAAGAGGTATTGCGAATCAGCATGCCGTTTTCGTCTGTAGGCTGATATTCAGATATAGTCGCATATTGGTCTGGCACGAGGAGCTGACCAGATAGCAAAAAGTGCTGCGAGCGGTAACAAGCATCTGTATAGCAGCAAGCAGGAGTATAATCAGCATAAAAAGCATCCTTATCTACATTAACGTAAGGATCGAAGTCATGCCCGCTACACTCGTAAATCCCATCGGACTTGGCAGGGACTTGCTGGCCACAGCCACATATCAGCAGACAAATTAATGTCAAAAGTAAACTCAAACGTTTCATAAAAGATTCCTTTTTCAAGTTCATTAAAATTAGTGCAATTCTTCCAAGGATACCATGCCTTCAAGGTCCGCCATCTTTGCGAGTAATTCGTCTTTTTTTGCCTTGGCAGGCATTTTGACGGTAATTAGCAGAGCGCGGACGTCGAGGTCTGGCAAATACTCTCGGTCCAACTGAATGCTTTCAATTTTGATGCCCAGCAAGCGGATGCCTTTGGCAAGTGATCCGATACTGACGGCGCTGTCCACTTCTGCGTACAATTCAAACCAACGACTGCGTTTGCGAATCTGGTTGTCAAGATTGTGCATGAGGGTCAGGATGAGGAAAATCAGAGGACCACCCATAATGGCTGCTTCATAAAAACCGATGCCTAGTGCGAGACCCATTGCGGCCACTGCCCAAAGACCGGCAGCAGTTGTCAAACCACGTATTTTGCTGTTTTTGGTAACGACAATTGTACCTGCACCAAGGAAACCGATACCGCTAACTACTTGGGCGCCCATTCGTACAGGATCGCCGACGGATACAACTTGATATATATATTGGTTGGTTAACATAATTATGCATGAGCCCACACACACCAACATGTAGGTTCGCAGACCCGCTGCGCGGCTTCTCATTTCTCGCTCCAGACCAAAGATACCGCCCATCAGAGCCGCCAGAGTAATACGCAATGCTATGGATAGATATGTAATTTCTCGTAACTCAATCATGTGATTCACTCCTTATAAACGCAATTTCTTCTTCAAAATATAAAAATAGAACTAGGATTAGTAATGATAGCATATTTTCGGGAAAAGGGCAATTGGCGGAGGGGTTTACCGTGTTGATTATTGTGAAGGGTTAGGTGAAGGTGGTAAAATAGTTGTAAGAAAAAGTGATTAGGGGGGAGAGGTTGGGCTGCATGAGGAGTTCTTTGAGAAGTGGATGAGAGGGTAGAAAATAACAACCGAACAAGCCGAGAGGATAGAGTATGAAAATTAAGTATAAAATAGGGAAGAAAACATATGAGGAAGATTACTTCCCAAAAGAAAAGATAGAATATTTGATGAGGGGCGAAGAGTATCTTTTTGATGCCGCATTGCAATTGGAGATAAGTAAGCTTCAGTCTATTCACGAAGATTGGTTTGTGGAAAGGGAAAAGGAAGGAGAGAAAGGGATACGAGAACATCAGCTCCTATTTCCCGATGAAACAAGAGATGAGAACGAGGTATACTCACCACATATCCGTTATAGAGTTGAGAACCTAATTCGTTCGTATGCTATTGCCTCAGAGTGTATTAGTGAATTGAAAGACCTTGTAGAGCAATTATATGAGTCCCAGAAAGAAGCACTACTTGGATATGGAGAGCTAGAGGGAAACGCTAAAATAGAGTTTGATGAATTTCAAGAGTATTTACTAGATTTCCTGAATCGAGTAGAAGTTCTTCTGTCTGCGAAAAATTCTCTTGCGCATCCCTTGGCTGATTGGGATGCACAAATGCCAATCTTTCAAACCATTCCGTGTGTATCTATTGAAAAGTTTGAGGGAATAATTGGCAATGTACAGAAAATGATTAGGGGAGAATATGACAATCTAGAAAAATACAAAGGGAAAATAAATAACAACCTCAGAAAACAATATATTCGAAACCAACTCAACTTATTGCCAAGCATTTTTACAGAGAAAATCGTTGTGGAACCGGACTTGTTAAGAAGTGCAAAAACAGCAGTTTGGGGTAGAAGTATATCGCAAATTGATAATATTAAAATGATGGTTAATCCAAGTGGGTTTGAGCAACGCAGTGGTACTCTAGAAGAGGCGTTTGTGGATTTAATTAATGAAAGTGCTGAATGCCCTTATTCATATGAGGAGATCACAAACGACGACGTATATGTTAGCCTAATAGGTAAATTAGAAGATAATATAGATCAACTTATTAAATTGAATAGAAACAAGAAAAAGAATTATTTTGAAAATAGAAAATGCTGTGTTGCAGTGTTTGATTTAAATGCAACAACAAGACTGTTTTCCCTAAGTGGACCAAAAGATTATGACGGAACATATGACAATAATCATGTGAATTGGCCTCCTGCTGACAAGGTATATTCAGTGTTGAGTGAGGATTCTTTGCATCGCTATGTTTGGTGCAAATTAACGCCAGCAGTAAAAAGATATAGACATAAGGCACCTGATAAAAGTATATGGCCATTATCTGAAGGCGTTGCGTTTGAAACATTAGGTAGTTTGACGTCAGAACCAGAAGTTCCAAAAGAGCTCGGAGGTGATTTTAGCTGTTGCGAAAGAAAAATATTTGCTTATTTTGAAAATGATTTAACGCAATGCGATAGTTTTACAAAAATGACTACTCGTTGGCCACCTTGTGAACTCTGTAAACCAGCTATAAACGACCTATATAATAGTGGCAAAATATATATTGATTGCTATTATATATGGGAGAGCCAAGATAAATATGTAGAATATCTGAATAAATATTTGGAAGAACGACGATCTCGAGAGAGAAGAGAAGTTTGATAAATCAGTGTGATATAAAGGTCTAAAAGGTTCTTTGCGCATTTGCGCAAAGAACCTTTCTCTTAGCAGAGACGGATTCTATGAAGAACGATATAAACCCTTAAGCAATTCGTATGCTTAAAAAAGAATCGATTTGTAACGTGATTATGTGTTTTAGCAAAGCATGCTTGGATGGATTGTATTATTGTTTCGAGGTTAAATTTGACAAATACAGATATAAATTGAACATGATTGTATGTAAACAAAATTCGATAATTGATCTTATCGGCTAATAAGCCAATCGATATTAGAGTGCATAATATATATCCATTCTGGAGATGGCTGTAAAGAATACAAGATATGAATACAACAAAATGATAATACATATTTGATGCGGTTATGACTGTATAAAGTTGTAAAAAATTGGCTAGGACACCTCCCCAACAGGCAGTAACATATCCGCTAATGATTGCCACATGACTATCATATCCTAAAGAATAAGCCTTATCGATACCGATAGCTGCAAAACTGCCTACACTGAGGGCGTCGATAAAACCGACTATGGAATCACAAATTAGTAGCTCTCTTGAAGTGTATTCTTTTGCAATTTTTGAATATAGAATTCCAATCAGCAAGACATATAGAATGTCTGGAATTGCATCAAGGGTAAATAACCATACTTTCGTGTTCATAATTAACACATCACGTGCAAGGCCTCCACCAAAACTATTTATTAAAAAGTGAAAAATAGGAACTTGGCAGAAATTTTTTCCTTTATGGTAACCACTAACCACACAGGTAATCAACCCAAACCAGTATATGAGGGTCATGAGTGAGTCGGAACTATTAATGTTGATAACGGCTGTGATGTGATTGCATGTCGTCATAATGGAACCTCCTTTTTTGAATAAATATTTTGTACATCTCGTGCCATAAAAAATACAAAAAAACAGAGCCGCTTGTGTAAGTGACTAATCCATGTTGAATATTGATTAGTCGTCTACATAAGCGGCTCTGAACTCCTGATAAATTCACGGTTTGATGCACTCGTAAACGGTTTTGTAGTTTTGCTTCGATCGTTTCCTGCTCTATTGCGGATTCTGGTCTGATTATTTCCTCGTATAAAGGATGAGTTTTCTTTATTCAATTTTTTTTCCTCTTTCTAAGCTGTCGCCTTCAGTATAGGATTTGGGTGATGTTTTTTTGCCCACCGGCACCCGATATTCAGGGCGGACGGTTGCGTTTTGTGTAATCCATGCCACAAAAATTGAAATTGGGATGGTTTCAGTTTTTTTTGTGCGAGGATTCTTCAATTCAACGCAAGGTTCTCTTTCATCATAGTAGAGGATTTGAAAGAGTGGAATTTTCTTCCCGGGCGAATACAACATTTTTCTTTTCATGTAGCAAATCTCCTTTCTAGTATTTTTCTTTATTTTGTTCAGTTGATTGGAACAAAAAAACACGGTGAATCTTTTTGATCTCACCGTGTAAAAGCTGGTTTATGCCTAAAAAAGACCTAGGTCATGTGGGCAGGAATTTCCGTGAGATCATTAAATTTAAGTCAGCTAGCATATTGAAAATAATACGTTTGTGTTTCACCTTTGCAATGACCTCCTTCATTTCCTATTTTCTATATTAAGCATAGCGCGTTGTTTGAAAAAATAAAAGAGAAAAAGGCGTACAACCTTGTTGAAAATCTTGTCTATTTTTAGACTAAAGTTCTACATAATATGGACATAATTAAGTCTACTATATATAATGAAAATGACATTTTTACTAGGGGGATGAGTAGTATGAAGGGCAAGAAAGAAAATAAAAAAATCGAGGAAAAGCAGCGTGACGACCAAAGAGTACGAGATGCGTATATCAAGAAGGTAAAAAAAGCCTTGAATGCGGCGCGCAACGAAGCCAATAAGAAGGAAGAATTGTCGGAATATAAATTATTGGCGGAGATTCGTAAGGCATATGGCTTTAAACTTGCAAGGCAGACACTGCGCAATTTATTTGATGAAAAGAGCAATAGTCTAGATTATGCGTGCCTCGTGACTGTATGCAGATTTTACGGATTTGATTTCAATAAAATTCTTTCACCGGAACCAATTAATGGGGCAGAAGAGAAGTTTCGAACCTGTGCTGCCCCAAGGTACAGGGTATTAGATGACCAAAACAATAAGGGTATAAATAACGAGATATATGCGGGCGAGCTATTTGCTAAGAGCACGAGGGAAGTTAAAGATAAGTTCTTGGTTTTAACTGATGATAGTTATTTTGGTACTTTTTATGGTTATACTGCATCCGAAGATAGTACAAAGACTACACCGAATGAATTTACTTTGAAGATAGAGAGAGACGCAAATACTGACGTTAGCAGTGCCACTTTGAGGACAACAATGTCTTATGAAGATTCTGGCAAGGTGAATGACGTCGTCGAGTCTTATCATGGTATCCCCGTGTTTGTTACTTCCTATCGAGTTATAATACTGTTTTTGGTTAAAGATAATACAGGTGAATTCCGTCAAATGTCATTTTCTTACAAAGAACACGAAAATGGTATGGGACTCATTTTTCGACATGGCATAATGCTGACTGGAGAACGTCTAAATGGTGAAACACTATGCGCGCAAAGTTTTGTGCTTTTTAACAAGCAAATTCAGGAGGATAAGTACCAGTATTTGCTAGGGCTATTAAAAACTCCGAATCATACTTTTAGTGTGCCGATTGATGAAGCAATGGAATTAGCGAAAACTGATGTGGATGTTGCTGATTTCTTGGAACAATTTAGCGGGGCGCTGAATAGACATAGGAAAGAAGTCTATATGATTAATGAGGATAATATCCTCCATGACAAGGCATCAAATATGATGAAAGATAATATAGTAAAGGCTCTTTTGCGTCTGAAACAAAAAGCAAGATTACAGAATGTGTATCATTATAGGGCAGCAAAATACCGTTTTGAAAACTTTGCGGTAAGTGAACTTGCGGGTGTTAAATTTGAGGTTGATAAAGTTAATAAGCAAGGGTCCTAAAAATTTTATGTTTCGCCATGGGTAGTTCAGTAGTACTTGTAGAGTAGTTATAGAAACAAAGAGGAAAAAGCTATTTTTTTCTAAACAGCTCGCACTAATGTGTGAGCTGTTTCCTTATATCGCAACTTTTTTATTGGACACGTCCTATGTTACCCCAAATGCAGGAGGCGTAAATTATGGGTACTATTGTGACTGATGAAGGGAGTTTTTGGAATCATGAAAATCAGGTATTAGAGAGACTTGCGGAATGCGGTTGAGTGAATGGCTCCCAAGTGCATTGTATGAGATTGAGAATTATATGGATTTTGATACCCATACAGGAAGATATATATATTCTTAATTCTTCCGAACAGGTAAAAAGAGTGAAGATTATAGCGACACTGAAGTCGCGGTATATAGGATGGATTTAGATGACGAGACGTTTAGAGCTTCATTTGAATGAGGCTAAAGAAGTTGCTACAATAAATATGGTTGTAAGAGCGTAGGAGTACATTGTGTAGTTTTACTATCATGGTATTTGTGTATGTGATATACTGAATTTGACAGGCTTACAAGAGAAGCAAGAGGTATGCAAGGAGACGCAAGAGATGAACATAACCTTTTTTATCGGGAATGGATTTGATATTAATCTGGGCTTAAAAACAAGATATGAGAACTTTTATCCTTTTTTTATTAGTAACGCGCAAGAAAATAATATGATTAGAAATTGGATAGATGGAAATGAAAGCTTGTGGGCGGATTTGGAGGAAAAACTTGGGCAAGAACTCGTAAGACTCTCGCAAGATAGATTAGAACAGTTTTATAGCGATAAGGAGGAGTTAGATAAACTTTTACTTGAATACTTGGAGAAAGAGCAAGAAAAGTATTGTTTTGAGGATCGGGATAAGCTTAAAAAGGAGTTTACAAGGAGTATGGAGACTTTTTTTGTCGGACTACCAGCAAAAGATATTGCTTCAATAAATGCTACGCTCGATAAGTATAAAAACGAGGAATATGTATACGCATTTATTACTTTTAATTATACCAATGTTCTGGACAAATTTATCGAACTTTATGGTACTACAAGAGTAATAGCTGGTCATCCAGGTAATTCGGTGCAAAAAGGGAATCGCCTAGGGAATGTTATTCATATACATGGGACAACAAATGAAGAGATGATACTTGGGGTAAATGATGAGACTCAAGTACAGAATGACGTTTTGAAACAGGATGAAGTTTTTTTAGACACATTTATTAAAAAGAGAATGAATAATGGTATTGGACAAAGAAAAACAGAAAGGGCGCTAGATCTAATAAGCAAGAGCCATATTATATGTATTTTCGGAATGTCTATTGGAAATACGGATAAGATGTGGTGGGAAGAATTAATCAAGTGGTTAGTATCAAATGAGAATAATAAAATAATTATTTTTTGGAAGGGATATGAAGATGCGTTAAGACGCAAATTGCCTTCTGCTGTAATAAGGCTAAATGAAAAGATTAAGAGAAACTTTTTTGAAAAAGGGAAAGGGCAATATGAAGAAAGCCTATACTCTGAGATTAAAGACAGAATAATGATATCATATAATTCTAATATTTTTTCTTTATCAAGAGTAGAGGAAGAAGAGAAATAGGAAAAAACTTAGTGAGAGTATAAAATAGATTCTACTACGAAAAAGGAAGTGCGCCAGCGATAGGTTGTTTTCTGTATTTGGTATTTTATTGTGTACATACGTTTTTGCTATGGATAATGTCGTTGGTAGGATTTGCTACATGGGTTGTGATACTTATAATAGTGTTGTATCTAGGGTGTCACGTTATGTTGATAAAGGCAAAAAATCGATACATTTATTGAACAAGAGCGTTTTTCTTGTAAAATCTCGAGGAATAGTTGAAAGGATATAGAGTTGGTTTCATTAAAAAATGAGTTTCAAAGAAATAGATATTACGTTAACCGTGACAAAGAAATGGTTAGATTAATAGATATTCTTAGAAACGTTAGAGATTTCATAGATAATTTGAGTAATTTAGCGTTTGGAAGAGATATACCATTTTATAGAAAGGTAGGATTTGCTGACGCGAATATAAATCTAAGGTCAGCAGCAAGAACGTTAGAGAGTATTCGATACTGTTGTAAAAATGCTAATTTTGCTGATGCGTATACATTACTTCGCAAATACCGAGATGATTTGTTCTATTACTTATATTTATTATCTGTTTCAGATAACAGTGATATTACAGAATATGTGGATGTAGGACATTTAAAAAAAGAAGAGAAAGACATATGGGATTGGGCACACAATCAACAAGAGAATTTATACATTAGTGAAGTATTAAAATATATAGCGTTTCATTCTGCGGCTAAAGAAGCAGTGCATGAGTTTGGACTGAAGGAATTGTTTGATGAGTTGGCAGATAAACTTAATGATTATGTGCATTCTAATGGCTACAAATTTTATAATAGGCCATATCAGATGCTTAATTCACATAGAGAAGTGCGTAATCTTTGTAATGACTTTTGCAACTCAACGTTGACCATAACAATTACCTTTCTGTTTTTAACTATATTGATCAGACCATTAGTGGTTATGTCAACAGATTATACAGATTATCTTGAAGTGGGAGATATACCACCAGATAATTCAGAGTATTGGGTTGCACCATTTGTATCTGACTTTTTAACTAAGTATAAAGACCTGTTAGATGAAAAATGTATTATTTATTTACGGAAGCAAACAAAAATGGAAATATAGTTAGTGTACAAGGGAGTGAGAAAAAAGAGTAGGTAAAGGAGATTTGGATATGTGTGAATACATAAACAAATCTCCTTTGATGTTACATAGGGAAAAGAATCTGTTGAGAGATAGAATATTCAAAAGTATAATAGGAATAGAGAACAATTCCTAAAGAAAAGGATGAAGAGGGATGTACAATTTTAGAAACTTAAGCGATGTAGAATTTGAAATATTATGTAAAGACATTATGCAAAAGAGGCTTGGAATTACGTTGTACATATTTTCTAAAGGGCGAGATGGGGGAATTGACATTGTAGATAATTCATATACTAAAAAGATAGTAATACAAGTCAAGCATTACATTAACAGTACATATTCAAATCTTCGGACGAGTCTTAAGAAAGAAGTGGCGCATGTTGAAGAAATGAAGCCAGGGAAATATTATGTTTGCTGTGCACAGGAACTTACTGCAGCTAATAAGAATGAAATTTATGGTCTCTTTTCTGAATATATGGAAAGCTCGAATGATGTCATTGCTTTGCAAGACATAAACGAGTTTTTAGAGAATCCCGATAATATAGATATAGTTAGGAAACATTATAAATTGTGGCTTGAATCTACAAATATTTTGGCGGAAGTATTTAATCAAAGCATATTTATCGATTGTGAATCCCTTTTGTATAATATTGAAAACAACAGTAGAGAGTTTGTTGCAACAAATTGTTATTGGGAATGTTTGGAAATCCTTGAAAGAGAACGGTTGCTTTTACTCTTAGGAATGCCTGGAACAGGAAAGACAGTAACAACAAAAATGTTAGCATTATTCTATGCGGCAAATGGATACAGAATTCGCTATACGACCAATGGTGATCTTAAAGATTTAAAGAATGCTCTTTCTGCAAATAAGGATTTACCAGAGATAGTGTTGTTAGATGATTGCTTTGGGCAGCATTATTTCAAAATGAAGGAGAGCCAAGGGAACGAATTATTAGCATTAGTCAAGTATATATTGATGAATAAAAACAAAAGATTGATTATGAATTCTCGAGTAACGATTTATCAACAGGCAAAGGAGAGATTTCTAGAATTTCGGCAATTTGCTGAAGACAAGCAATTTCAAATACAAGTATTAGATATGGGTAAGATATCTATAGAAGATAGAGGTAAAATATTTTATAACCACTTATTTTTTAAAGATTTACCGATAGGATATTATCAAGATATCTTAAATAATCAAAACTATAAGAAAATTGTTAAGCATAAAAACTATACGCCACGAATCATGGAATTTGTAACGAGAAATGTGAACTATAGTAAAATTATGGAGAGCCGATATGCGGAATATATATTAGCTTGTTTGGATAATCCGACTGAGATTTGGCAAGACGAATTTTCGAACAAGTTGCAACAAGAAGATAGAATTTTTATGACAACATTATATTCGCTTACCGATACTAGTATTGATGTTGAAAGGCTAAAAAGAGCGTACAATTATAGACTAATGAAAACAATGACAATTGATACGACAAGAAATGTGTGGGAGGAGGTATTGAAGCGCCTAGAAGGATCGATGTTAGTTATTGTTGAGAAGAATGGAAAGCAAGAGATAGGTGTCATCAACCCATCAGTAAATGATTTTTTGAGAAGATTTCTGGAAGAAAACGACAATGAACGTGAGAATATACAAAATTGCGCGACAGAGTATGAGCAAATAAAGAGGGGATTTGCGCGAGACATGGAGAGCATAGTGCGAAATGGAGATGCTATGCTGTATAGTTATGCTTCGGAAAGTGAAAAGTTGCATGTGATTTTGACTTATATTTGTAAAATGAAGATTACGAACGAAAGTTATCAATGTTTAGTAGAAAGTTTTTTTGGAAACTTATCATATTATTATGGCGGCGTTGATCTGATGAGTAGGTGTCGTTTGTTTATAGAACTGTTAAACGATGAACTTGCAGAATTCTATGATGTCAGCAGTTGTATAAAAGAGGAAAAGGTAAAAGAATTACTCTGGGATATGAGTTTAAGAGAATATCAAGAACTTATCAACTTGTCGAAAGAAACGGGGATAGATTTTTGGTATGAAGAGTATATAGATACATTTATTACAGCTTTAAACGCAGCCATCAAGGTTTACATAGAAGAGATTGATGTTTATGATTATTGCGATAATTACGACGTGAGTGGATTAATAGACGTTGATTGGGGCTATAGTTATTCTGAGAGGAGGCTTGCGGCTATAACAATATGTGGATGGATAAGAGATGATGTCGAAGACGAAATTGCAGATATGTTAGAAAAACTTCCAGAGAGCGTATTTGACAAGATAAACATAAGCGGAGAGGACATAGATACTTGTGTCGAAGAGGCAGAAGCATATGTACTTTCCTATTTCCAACCAGAACCAGATTATGACAGAGATGATTATTATAGAAGAGATTATTCAGAGTCTGATAGCGCGCTAGACTATATATTTAAATAGAAAAATGCTCCTTGTTTTTTGAATCTTTAGCGGTTTGTCAAATTCTGCAATTCTTTGCGTATATTCGGATGAGCAACATATTATTTTAAAACTGATAACAAACGGCATCGCGTATATACGCGGTGCCGTTTGCTTTGCAAAAGCCCTTTATTGGACACCTTCAAAGTACAACTAGAATCGAGGGGATATGTAAAAGATGATGAATCTAGAAAATGCAGGGGTAAATTCAAAGCATAAAACTTAAACTATATGATGAAGAAATTATAGTAGGAGAAAAAATATTAGATTTAAATCCTATCGCTTGCAGTAAATCAAAAAATACTGTAATAGAGTTTCTGGAGTGACATCTTTAGGTAAACAAATCTTCCTAATCTCGCCGCAATTTGCTATAATAAATATCGTTAAGAGTCAACGGCTATCTAGGGGAGAAACCAAGATGACAGACCAAGAAAAAATCAACTTCATAAGTGGAAAAATCAAGGAAATAAATGCCATTACAAGTGAAATAGAAGAAGTATTTCCTGAGAAATCTTTTAAAATGGATGGAATACTCATCGGGAACATTGTGGAAGTATTAACTGCTCATATGTATGGAATCACATTGTACAAGCAGTCTGAGAAAACTTATGATGGCGAAGTGGGTGGCAGAAAAGTTCAGATTAAAGGAACGCAAGGAAATGGCAGCATTGTTTTTCGCGATGAGCCGGATTATTTGTTAGTGGAATATCTGGACAAGGAGAATGGTACGATTCAGGAAATCTATAATGGCCCGGGTTCATTGGTTTGGCCGTTTAGAAGTTATGTTCCAAGCATGAATCACTACACAATTCGAGTAAACAAACTAAGAGAACTTGATGAAACGGTAGCGGATGAAGAACGAATAAAAGCAACTGTGCCTGTCCAAAAATTTAAAGGGCAGAAACAGTCTATAGTGCGGTCAGAATTTAAACCTAGCAAAAGCAAAGAAAGAAAAACATTAGTAGAAGGTTATATAAACAGGAACAATCAAGAAAACAGAGGATGCTTGAACAAGCCAGGCAATCACTATAATCAAGTGGCATATTTACTTCATTGCAACTGTTGTGGATTTGAATATGAAGCAAATGGTTGTGATGTGGCGATAAGAAAGTGCCCAAAGTGTATGTAAACGGGCTGCTATATACGAGAGGTAGAAGAAACGATGGCTATTGATGCTTCAAAATATGTAGTACTAGATTTAGAAACAAATGGCATATCAGTAAATGATGATATTTTGTCCATTTCCTTGTACAAACCAGATGATGGGCAAGGGCGGATTATTAGCTAGAGAGACTACGGTGCCCGGAATATAATAGATAAGAGCACAGCCTGCCAATGCGCATAGGCTTAGGGTTGAGAGAGATACGATTGCGATAAAGGAGTATTTATGGCAGAACATATTTATGAAAAGGCAGACCTTGTATCGAGATTTGATAGTATACTAGGGCTTACCTTGGAGCAGATAGACGATAGAGATTATTTCGAACATATACAGGCATATGCTTTGCAAAAGGGCGTAGCTGGTTCATTAATTGAGCAATGCGTTCTTAGGTATGAACCAGATTCTAAGCAAGAAGCGGATTTGGTGGTTTTAGATGGAAACAAGGTTCTCAAAACAGAATTAAAAACAACAGGAATGACGCTCACAAAGGGACCAGATGCACATTATGTAGCGAAGGAGCCAATGTCTATCACAGCGGTAGGAATATATGATATAGCAAATCAAAACTTCGAAACATCACATTTCTGGGAAAAGCTACAACATATGCTGATAGTGTACTATCATTATTTGGCCGATTATCCTGTGGAGGCATACGAGTATCGACACTTTCCTGTTAAGGGATATGAATTTCATGAATTTGATGAGCAAGAAATCTTTGCCTTAAGGCAAGACTGGGAAAATGTTAAAAATCTGCTCGCAGATATAGTAAATAATCATCCTGGACCTAAAACAAAAGAGTGGAAAATAGAGGTGAAGGAAGAGTATATTGCAAGGCACGGCGTATTGAGGAAAGTGCTGAACTATGTTGACTTAGCACCAAAATTTCCACCGAGATTCCGATTGAAGAAACCCATTGTGTCAAGCATGATAGCGAAACACTTTGGATTTGAGTTAGAACAATTACCTGGTAGGTATGCAACATTATCTGATATTGATCAGAAATGCCATGAACTATCTATACAGCATAGAGGAAAAACAGTGGGAGAATTATCAATAGAATTAGGATTTCCGGTTGTATCTAAACACGGTATAGATAGAAAGGGAATTGGAGAAACAGTTGTCATTTCGATGTTCGGCGGAACCTCTAAAAAACTAAACCAGATTGAACTGTTTGAACGTTTTGGATTGATAGCGAAGACCATTGTAGTGACATCAAAAGGTAGACGGACGGAAGATATGAAACTCTTTCACGTTGATTTTGAGGAGCTGGTTCAAACCGAGGTAGTAGAAGAAGGGGAAGTTCGTCCGTTTTGCTTTGAGGATTCGGCATTATATTCATTTTTTTCGGATTATGAGTTCCTTTGCGTTCTTTTCCAAGAGCCGGAGGACCAAAAATCGAATGCATTATCTGCGAATCGTTTTATTGGTTTTAAGCGTTTGTCGTTTAGCGACGAGTTCATTTATGGCCCGGTGAAAACGCTATGGCATGATTTAAGAGATAAAGTTATGAATGGCAAACTAAAAGATGTTATTCGATATGATAGTGATGGTGCGCCAAAGCGGGTTGGGTCAGGTGATATAAGTTCTGCTCCTAATTTTATGAAATCGAAAGAGAATGAAGTATTTCTGAGAGGGTCTGGAACGGATTCTTCTTTGATAAATAAAACTGAATGCGTGAATGGAATAAGAATGCTGCCGCAATATGTTTGGATAAAAGGCTCAGCAATAGTTGACGAACTTAATAGATTAGAAAGTATTTAGGGGTATCATGTGAAAGATTGGATATAGAAAGATCTTTACAAAAATCTAAATATATTGTAAGATATGAATACAGAGAACGATCGTTCGAAAAATGATTGATTCTACTTTTATTTTGTAGGTGATAACAATGAAGAAGACAGTGTGCGAGTTGTTTGCGGGAGTCGGAGGATTTCGCTGTGGATTAAACAATATTACGACAACTGAAGATACTAAAAAACCAGAAAAATGGGAGACGGTATGGTTTAGCCAATGGGAGCCTGCGGAGAAGAATACTCAATACGCACATGACTGTTATGTGTATCATTTTGGAACCTGTTTGGATAAAAATGGTAGCGATACAACTAACGTGAATATTGAAGAAGTTGACAAAGCAACAATTCCTGATTTTAACCTTTTAGTTGGGGGATTCCCTTGCCAAGACTATTCCGTTGCATCTTCTTTGGCGACATCTAAAGGATTAGAAGGGAAAAAAGGTGTTCTTTGGTGGTCTATTAGAGATATTTTAGAAGAGAAGAAACCACCATTTGTTTTGTTGGAGAATGTTGATCGATTGTTGAAATCTCCGGCAAAGCAAAGAGGGCGCGACTTCGGGATTATTTTGGCGTGCTTTAGAGATGAGGGATATACTGTAGAATGGCGTGTGATTAATGCTGCGGAGTATGGATATCAACAGAGAAGGCGCAGAATATTTATTTTTGCATATAAGGATGATACGCGTTATGAAGCAAATTTGGTAAGTGCTGTAAACTATAACGAAGCTGACACTGTGGAATTGCGAAAAGACAGTATGGCTAAGTTAATCTTGGGCGAGGGTTTCTTTGCAAAAACATTCCCAGTGCTCGATGCAGATGCTACTATGGTAAAAGAATCCGTGCTGCCAAAGGGAATAGGGGACGTATCAGAACAGTTTGTTTTTGCTTTTGAAAATGCCGGTATTATGAAAAATGGAGTGGTATATACGTTAAAGACTATACCTAAGTATAAAGGGAAGCAGATTACGTTGGGTGATATTATGGATGAAGGAGATGTCGATAAGAAATATTTCATTCCTGAAGAAAGACTTTACTACACAAATCCTAATGTGACACATAGCGATGAAACTAAAGAGCCATTAACTAAAAAACAGCGACAAACATGGCAGTATATTAAAGGGGCAAAAAAGCTTCTTAGAAAAGCTTCTACAGGATATGAATATGTTTTCTCGGAGGGGCCTATTCCTATGCTGGATGCGTATGATAAACCGGCAAGAACTATGCTGACTTCCGAGGGCGGATTTAGTAGAACTACTCATATTGTGAAAGATAAGAAGACAGGAAAAGTAAGATTGCTTACTGCGGAAGAGACCGAACGTATTCAAGGCTTTCCGGCAGGTCATACTAAGTATTGTTTGGTAAATGGACAAACGGTAGAGATGCCAGTAAACAAAAGAAGATTCATGATGGGTAATGCACTGGTTGTAGATTTGATAAAGGATATGGAAAAAGTGCTGTCAAACATAATTGTGAATGAATAACAAAAGAACGAAAGGGCGGAATAAGGAGAATGGATTTCTTGAAAATTGGTAAAATATTTGCACAGGACTTCTATGCAGTCCCAGATTACCAAAGAGATTACGAGTGGACAAACGCAGAGAATTCTACGCTGTTAGAGGACTTGCTGGCTATTGTGAGAGAACCTACGGAGTGTTCACACTTTTTTGGGGCTATAGTAACAATTCCATATGAAGAGGGAAATGGAGTAAATAAGTCTGTTGATTTTGAGGAATATGGGATTAATCCGCATGAGTCTGTGAAGCATATCGTAGATGGACAACAAAGATTAACATCGTTTTCTATATTGATTAAGGCATTAAGGGATTTGATAGTTAATGATGAGAATGTGAGTGCGCAATTCAAACAAAATTATGCGTCCAGACAATTGGATAACCTATTGCTGGGAAATGCATATAAGCCTTCAGGTGAGGCTGCACCTAGATTAATACTGAACGGAAACACAGGTTGCTGCTATAATAAAGAGATATTAGATGTTTCGTCTGCATTATTTCATAAAGGGTATAAAGGCGCAAAACGAGTAATGGCGGCCTATGCTCTCTTTTTTAATGAGTTATCCGAAAAGAAACTCGAATTTATTGAAGAAGCTATTGTCTCAGATGCAGAAGAATATTACAAAAGGGTGATAGATGCGTTGGCAAATAAAGTTACCTTTGTTGAAATCGAGTGTGACGCTTCTTCAGATGCATTTCAGGTGTTTGATTCTTTAAATGGGAAAGGATTAGACTTAACGGCAGCTGATAGAATAAAGAATATATTCATGAGCTGGAGTGCAAAAGGAAAAGGCGCTCAAAAATGGGATGCTTTAGTTAGCGATATAGGAGAAGAGTATCTGGCTAATTTTTTTGTAAGCTTGTTCTTTTATACTTCTAAAAAGAGAGTAGCAAAAAATAGATTACCAGATGAGTTCAAAGCTAGTTATAGATTGTCAGCAATAAACGACTTTGACTATTTTTTCAATCAATTGAAAGAAGCAGGTATTCTATATGGCAAATTACGTTCAATGTCAACAGAAAATAAAGAACTGGATAACATATTAAGGGATTTTCGAGCATTAAATCTAGACCAAGTATATGTTATTTTGTTTGCTGTAGCGCATCACTATGGAGAGGTGATAATAAGAACTAACGAATATTTAGAGTTTGCACATGCTTTGCAAACATTGATTGTTCGAATGCAGATATGTGAAAAGAGTATGAATAAGTTAGATTCTTTATTTACTCTATGTATAGACATAATGAAAACAGGAAGCGCCTCATTGCCAGTAATAACAAAGAGAATAAAAGATGAATACAGAAGTATTGTTGATGATGAAGCATTTGAAAGAGCATTTGCACGTTTCTCTACAACCGATAGTAGAATAGCAGAGTTTTATTTGAGACATATTGAAGAATTTATTAGAAAGCAACATGATAATAGATCTCCCGTTGAACGTGGGTTAACTGTAGAACACATAATTCCACAACATGCGATGTATGACTTAAGTATGTGGTATGGCGAAAGCAAAGTTCCAGAGGAAATCGAAGACGATTTCAAACAGAGTGTTTTGGAAAATATCGGAAACAAAGCGTTGTTGTATGGAGATGACAACTCTTCTGCGGGCAGTAATAATTATGAGCAAAAGAAAGAGGTATATCGGACTGGGGCGAGAGGACAAAATAAAGGAACTCCTGTAGCGACATTTATGTTGATAAATGAGTTGCTGGACGAGCATCCAGATATATTTATGCATGATGAAGTTAAGGCGCGAGCGCAAAGGTTAGCAAAGTATGCAAGAGAAATATGGAAGTAATATGCCTTAGGCGGAGCAATTGATTGCTCCGCCTTTTGTGGATTTTTAGAAGGAGAGTGAGATGAAGCGGAGGAACGATTCTTGACACCCCAATAGGTAATATGTTACCATATTCAAACAAGTAACATGTTACCTATCCAATCCAAAGGAGATCACCCACATGCATATCCAACAAGTCATCAACAACCCCAACGTAAACTTCACAGGAATCGAATCTTCCTACTTTCTCCTAGGCCTGCTCAGTGCTTTTGACAATCGCTTTCAAGCCTTTGCAGACAAGACCTTAGGGGAGATCAGCTGGAAGCAGTTTTTTGCTATCATCTGCATCAATCTTTGTCAGGAACAGCCCACTATCAAGGAACTGGCGGAGATTATGGGAAGTTCCCACCAAAATGTGAAGCAGATTCTTTTGAAACTGGAAAAGAAGGGCTTTGTGGATATAGCTATCGACCAGGCGGACAAGCGCAAGCAAAGGGTTTTTCTCACAGAGAAATGCCGTGCTTTTTGTGAAGGGAACAATGAGCACAGCATGAAGATCATGACAGCTATGTTTGACGGTTTATCCGAGGAGCAGATCAAAGTCACTATCCAGACCATTATCAAGATGGAAGACAATCTAAAGAGTATTTAAATTTAAGGGAGTATTATTATGGCAAAGGGAATTATTTTGTATCAATCCAAATACGGTGCGACCAAGAAGTACGCACTATGGCTACAGGAGTCCACAGGCTTTGATCTGCTGGAAACCAAGAAGGCAGATGTAAATGCTTTGGCAGACTATGACACTATCGTCTTAGGCGGTGGCGTGTATGCCTCCGGCATCGCAGGCTTATCTTTCTTGAAGAAAAGCTATGCAGCTTTGAAGGACAAAAAGCTCGTTACTTTTTGTGTAGGTGCTTCTCCTTATGATGAGGCAGCATTTAAGCAGGCCTACGCCTACAATTTCCAGGGAGAGATTGCAGGCTTGCCATGCTTTTACTTAAGAGGTGCTTGGGATACGCAGTCTTTATCCTTCACAGACAAAGCCCTTTGCAAATTGCTGTTTAAGGCTATAGCAAAGAAAGACCCAGCCACCTATGAGCCATGGGAGAAAGCCCTCATGGAGGCCTATGAGCAGAAATGTGATTGGACGGATAGGGGAAGCCTTGCGACTATCCTTGAGTTTATCAACAATTAGCCTTTTTGCACATTAACCCTGCTATAGTGCGCAACCTGCTATATAAGCATCGGTCATAGTATAACGGCCGGTGCTTTATTTTTTCAATCAGTGTGATATTATTAGTACATAACTGAGGGAGTTATATTTATATATTATTTACATCACATTCTCAGGGGGGAGAACATATATGAAAGAAAATCTGAAAAAAATAGTCTTATCTTTATGTTTGTCGGCGGGACTTGCAGCCGTAGTATTTCTTGGCTTTTGGCTTTGGACACTCATTCCACCAAAGTCATATTCTGCGGAAGAAATATATGAAATGGCTGCGCCTTCGGTGGTGGAGATTAATGTTACTTCCTACAAGGGAGACAGCACTGGAACGGGCTTTTTCTATGACGATAATGGAACGGTCATCACCAGCTATCGTGTGATCAAAGGCAGTTCTGCTGTAAGTATCAAGACACAGAGTGGCGAAGAGTATGAAGTGGTTTCTGTAAGGGGATTTGACGAGGCAAGAGACATCGCAGTTCTTGACACTAGATGCAGAGTTTCGAAGCCTTTGCCTTTCAGAGCGGACGATCTTAAGATTAAGGCTGGAGAGCCAGCTTATGTTATTGGCGGTTCTTTTGGTGTGACAGATGGCTTGTCAGAAGGCGTTATCTCTGGGATAGCCAAAGAGGTGGGAGGACAGACCTATATGGAAATCACCGCGGAAGTATCTCTAAAAGATACAGGCGCACCTTTGATGGACAAATACGGAAATGTCGTTGGTATCTCCACATATACTTTTGTGGATGGCGAAAAAATGAATCTCGCTTTGCCGATTGGTCAGCTAGAGTACGTACCAAAGAATTCGCCTACATTACTTAGTGAGTTGTTTAAGCCAGAGTAAGGAAGGTGCATACGGAAAGTGCATCCTTTGAGGAATTTAAATTTACAACAGACAAATTGCCATACAAAAAAGCAGAGGTTCCGAATTAATCGGAACCTCTTTTCTTGTGCATTGAGATATATTATTTCTTTTTCTTTCTTACCAAGACGACGACTGTGATTGTGGCGATTACTACCGCTGCAATGCCAATCGCTACCCACAGTATTACATCGCCTATTGATCCGGCCACAAGGATTGCGGTAGGACCATCTGCGCTACCGATGATGCCGATGGAAACGTCGGCGGAATTCTCCTCTACAGGGTCCGTTGGCTCTGGGCATTCTACTGTAGAAGCATCTTTGTCTGCCTCGGTGGACCCTGATTCTTCCGCTTCAGGAGCATCCTTGTCTATCTCGGTGGTTTCTGATTCCTCGTTTCCAGACACTTTAGTCTCAGGAGCTGTAGTTTCTGACTGGTCGGTTTTGGGCTTCTCCGCCTCGGATGCTTCTGTTCCGGGAACTGTGGCCTCAGGTTCTATGACTTCAGGCTCTTCCGCGTCCGGATTCAAATCCTGCCCAGTGTATTCTTCATCTGTCACAGCAATGATGTAATCGGAAGCGTGTGTGAATGGGAACAAGGCGTAGCCATTTTCATCTACCAGGGTGCTGGTTATGAACTGGAAGGTTCCATCTCCCACTACATAAAATAGATGAGCAAACTGGCCTATGTACTGCGCCCCCATGTTGTATCTGAGCGTTGCGGTGAAGCCAAATTCACCGTCATGTTCAATGCCTAGTCTGTAAGCCAAGGCATTGCCGAAGAATTGCTGTACACCGCCGAAAGCAAATTCTTCAGGGTTGGTAACAACCTTCAGAGATATGTTAGCATCTGGAACCTCGACTATGTCTTTGCCGTAGATGTTCCAGGAGTATTCAGGCTCTTCAATTACGATAGTTTTGTCCTTGCCTTTGATCTGTTTTAAATCATAGGATTCTACAGTGGTATTTGGAAGGCCTGGTCCCCAGTTGGTGCTTTCATCCACCTTGTTTAAGGTGATGTCAATGGTGATTTTTTGCCCTTTGACCTTGACGTCTACGCCCTCATTATTTTGATATGTGGCGGTTGGGTAGCAGGTAAACTTATAATCGCCACTACAAGGGAGTAGGAATTCGCGATCAGCCCAGTTAAAGATATAGGCCTGCTTTTCGGGGATATCATAAGATTTCGCAGAAGGAGCGTAGCAAAAAGTCTCTACTCTTTCTTTACCATAGTTAAGGTATCCTTCGATTGCATAGTGGATGTTGCCATCGAAGCTTTTATCCCAAACGTTTTCTACGATGACGGACTCATCGGCTGGGTCAAAGGTTATGATGAGGTTTGGAAAATCCAACGCATATGTATCGATTGGGGTGTATCCCCATGTAGTTGCAACTAGCAATAGGGCGCAAAGGATGAGTTTTATTTTGCTTAATATGGTTTGTTTTTTCATGTTTGGCCTCCCTTGAGGGTTTTTCTTATTATAGCATAAAATGTGGAAGGAAGCGTTATAAACAACAGTGAACTTGTTTGCGAAGAACTTTACAAACAAGTTTATTGACTGTTTTTAGTCTTTGGTGTAAAATACTTTACAAACAAGTTTAAAGGAGGCAGATATGGGTTATCAAGTTATTCAAGATATAGCGATGGTCATTGAATTGTGTGAGATGACTATGGAGGAGCTGGCGCAGGATTTGGGTGTCTCACGAATCACTGTAAGCAACTGGCTTTCTGGCAAATACGAGATTAGTGAAAAGAATATAGCTGCCTTTTATGAGTATACTTTCAAAAGAGGGATTAAGCTTAACAGAATCAAGCAGCAGTTATACAGGGAAGACTTGGCAAATGAGGACGAGATTCTGCTGTTTCATGGGGCCAAGACTGAGATTGAGGGTGAGTTAAACCTTGATTTTAGTAAAAGCCGGAATGATTTTGGAGTAGGATTTTACTGTGGTGAGAGTTTGGAACAATCTGCTATGTTTGTTGCCACATATCCATCTTCTTCTCTTTATATGCTTAAGTTCAATCCACTGGGATTAAAGGGCAAAGAGTTCAAGGTAAGCAGAGAGTGGATGCTTATGATAGCGTATTTCAGGGAAAGGCTAGGTGCGTATGCGCATTCGGACGCGGTAGTGTCTTTGGTAGAGGAGTTAAAGGGTGTCGACTACATTATTGCCCCAATTGCAGACAACCGCATGTTTGAAATCATTGATCAATTTATTGACGGAGAGATCACGGATGTTCAGTGTCAGCATTGCCTTTCTGCCACTGACTTGGGAAATCAATATGTGTTTATTTCGCAGAAGGCACTGGAGCAAGTAGATATATTAGAGAGGTGCTTCCTTGCAAATGCAGAGAAAGAAGCATATCTTACGTCGAGACGCGAAGGATATGAGCTGAATCGAGACAAAGTGAAGGTGGCACGAAAGTTATATAGGGAACAGGGTAGATATATAGAGGATATTTTATGATGAAGAAGATGGATAGCTATGGCTTGAAATTATGTCAGTTTCAGGCACAGATATTTCAAGAATCAATAGAGGAAGCAGAGTGTAGTTCTATGATATTTATCAGAAGATTTATGCTTTCTGATTTGGCGAAAAGGATGGATAAAGAGGGATTTTTATTTCTTGCTGTGGATGTGAAGGACGCGCTGACTGAGATAGAGGTAGAGTACGGCCCAAGTGCATACGGGAAAGAGAAGTTTGGCAATGAGGAGATTTATTGGACAGGCTATATCTATAGGTATTGGGCTTATATCACAGGCCTGAGTAGTAAGCAGATTTACAAAATAGTGAAGCCAGATGAACTTAGGGAACTGTATTTTCCTTATCATTCCTTGGACCCTGAACAGGCCATTGAACGTATCAAAGAGGCAAAAGGGATGACAGAGGAAGACCAAATCAAAAAGGGTGTGGAAATTTTAAGAAGAGTACGCGCCAGAAGGGCGGGCGACGGCAATAAATAATTATAAATTAATCACAAAAATAATTGATAAATTGCCGACAACGGAATATACTATTAGTGTGAAACGGAGGAAGTAGCATGAGATATATGTCCGTAACTGAGATTGCAGAGAAATGGGGTCTTTCGGTACGATCAGTAAGAGAGTACTGTGCACAAGGAAGGATAGAAGGGGCTTTTCTGACAGGGAGGACTTGGAATATTCCAGCTGATGCAATGAAGCCAGATAGAAAGCCGAAGGCGTCCACCAAGAAGATTGCGTTAATTGATGTCCTGAAAAGGGAGAGAGAAAGCAAGCTTTCTGGTGGGATATATCACAAAGTTCAGATTGATTTGACATACAACTCCAATCATATGGAAGGAAGCAGATTGACTCATGATCAGACACGACATATCTTCGAAACAAGCACAATCGGTATTTCTGATGAAGTGATAAACGTAGATGACATTGTTGAAACAGCTAATCATTTCAGGTGCATTGATTTAATTATAGAGGAAGCAAATTACCTTCTATCAGAGAGATTAATTAAGCAACTACATGGTATACTAAAGAATGGTACCAGTGATAGTCGTAAGGCATGGTTTGCGGTAGGAGATTATAAGCAGCTGCCAAATGAAGTGGGTGGATTAGAGACAACAGCCCCAGAAGAAGTGCCTAAAGAGATTAAGGCTTTGCTTAAGGCGTACAATGAGCACCCAGAGAAGACCCTGGATGAAATATTGGATTTTCATGTTAAGTTCGAGAAAATACATCCATTCCAAGATGGGAACGGACGTGTAGGTAGGTTGCTAATGTTTAAAGAGTGCCTCAGAAATAATATTACGCCGTTCATTATTACGGAGCCATTGAAATTGTATTACTATAGAGGACTACACGAATGGAATTCCGAGAAAGGGTTTTTAAGGGATACATGCTTGACTGCACAAGATCAATTTAAAGCAGTGCTTGACTATTTTAAGATAGGATATGAAGATTAAAAGGGAGATGATTAAGGTGAAATTTTTGCACCTTAATCATCTCCCTTTATAAATCATCTATTTACTCAAAATCTTCTCACACCAATCTACCATCTTTTGAATATGGTTTTCTCTATCATTCAAGAAATCTCGGATACATCTTGCGGTAGCATAGCCCCCATTTAATGCCTCTTTGGCATTTCCGGTGCCGGGGTATCTTTCAAAGAACTGTTCGTACAGTGGGCCATAGATGGCTTCGAATTCCTCAAGCCTTGCCAGGGCTTTGTCCTGTGCGAAGTTGCCTTCAGAAAGTCCTAAGAGCCTATCATAGAATCTATTCTGGAAGTCTTCGTTGGTCATCAGGTATGCAAAGCAAAGTACGGCTGGGTTGTCGGTATCCATGTCTAGCAAGCCGTAGGTCTTGTAATTGTCTTCCTTGATGGTATTGGTACGGGCATCGCCCTTGCCACTGACACCACCGAACTCCACATCGTAGAACATCAGTCGCCATCTGCCGTCACCATAAGGGTTGCTTTCATCCACGGTAGTGGTGCGCCACATGGACCAGTTTTTGCCTGGCCAATCCCATTTGTTGTTGATCCAGCTCTGCACCGCAAAGTAGTCCAGCACGGAGTCGGGGTCCACCAGCTTCACGAATTCGTCATAGTCTTCTTGAGACTTTAGGTTGTCATGAGTATCAAAAAATGCCAGCAGGTCTTTGAAGTAGTAGTCTACTTGCTCGCCTTCTGGAATTTCACCTTCGTCTAGCTCATAGCCGATTTTGTAGCTTTCGGCATCACCTTTGTAAACCACCACATCATCTTTGTTCACACCGTGAACGTCTTCAAAGTAATCATCTGTATAGTCTTCTTCTAACACATAAAGTCCCCAGTATTCTCCATTTATGTAAACCACACATGGGCGGGACTGCTTAGTTTCCACTGCGGTATCTCTTACCAGAGACTGCCAAAAAGCGTCGTTGAATTTGGAGGTGAAAGCGCAGTTTCCGCCAGCGCGAAGGATTAGCTTTTTGAACTTATCCATGGTTTCACCTTCATCGTTTTTGTATTCTTCGCCAAAGACAGCGTATTTGAAGTTCTTGTTGCCATAGTCAGCTCTTGCATAAAGGCGAAGACCTTTTTGGAGATCAGAGCGAGAGTAGTTACCTTGTACGCGGATGCCACAGTCCTGATTGAGAACTTGCACTGCGCCTTCAGGAGCCATCTCAAACATGGTTACATGAGCGTTTCGTTCCCATTCCCTGCCGCGCTGTTTGTAGTTGGCATCCAGGGAGCGGGCGGTCTCACCGTCCTTTACTTTTTTGCCAGTGGTAAGGATGCTTCCAAGAGCTTTTTCAAAGATTTCTCCTTTGACGTAGATGCCTCGTTCGCTGTCAAAGAGGTCGTCGTAGTCCATGGAAATATGTATTACTGCTAGAGTGGTGCCAGCTGCTTCACAGCTTTCTTTAAGGCCTTGGATATGTTCTTCGGTAGTGCCAATAAAGTAGGTTCCGCAGGAGGCTTTTTCATAAGTGCCATCTGAGGTTTTGACTACCGCGCGAACGACGGTGCATTTGTCTACCGCATCGTCTGTAGGCGCATCGACTTTACAGGTAAAGGCATAGCCCGCTGGATTTGGCTGGTTGAAGTTGCCAGAAATCAAAAGTGGGTCAACGGCAGATACCACGTTGGCATCTCCCTTTCTATCTGTGATGGTGATAGGGCCTGTGTAGAGCATCGCAGTGTCACTGTTTGCAGGGTCGCTGCCGTCTAAGGTGTAGTAGATTTTGCCTGCTTGTGCGCTAGTGTTTGCGCCTGTGCCACTTTGGGCGTTGGTGCCACCGGTGCCGAGGACTAGCTCGAAAGGCTCTGGGTATACACCACTGACATGGGAGAGTAACTCGGAGCCATCTTCATTGAGTTCTACATCGCTTAGTTGGCGATTGACATCAAAGTCTGCCTTGGCAGGTCGCGGGTTGTATTCGGTATCGCTATATTTGCCATCTGGACCCGGACCGGATTGCGAGTCTTGGGCCTGTGCTGCATCTTGGGCCAGACCATTTGGCGCAGTATTCCCACATGAGGTGGTTCCAAGTGCCGTGCTCAGTGCTAGGACTCCTATAAGTAGCGTGCTACATAGTTTTTTCTTAAACATTTCTTTTCCCCTTACATACTCTTTTGCTGAAATACTATTGATGGTTAATTGCACGAAATAAATTTTCACCTTCCTTATTGTCCCATAACATGTCGGAAATTGATATGTTCATAATTGTAGGAAAGTTGCGTTGTAAATTAGTGAGAGGGGTGACCAAGGGATGAAAAGCCTGCCCTTCCACCGCTTTTTGAGGTAATAGGGTATACAATTGAAAAATGCAAAAAAATACGTCTACCCTTAGTACTTATTTCAGCTGTTAAGGGTAGACGAAAAAATCAAAATAGATATATTACGCTGCTTCTTGCAATTCTGGATCAGATACTTCTTTTTCATTTCTGCAGAAGATTGCCTTGAACAAAGTACGAATCAAAGGCTGGATAAAGAACAGCTGAGTAAAGAATGCAAATGGGAAGTTGTAGCATACCAGCTCAAGCCAGTTTGCAAGCAGGGTAAAGATGTTGAAGCCTGCGTAGTATGGGTAGTAAAGGAAGGCGGCGATGAAGCTCATAGCAGGGCACATCAGGCCTACAGTTGCGCAGATGATAGCGGTCTCAAAGAGCACTGGATGTGTGCTTTTTGGATCAAATACTTTCATGGCAAGTTTGAAGGAGCAAGGGCTTCCCATTACAGATTCTAATGTGAAAGCAAGAATGAACTCTAGCACAACTACTGCCCAGATAGGCACCATGCGGCCGCACATATATACGCCGCCCTGCGCGTTGATAGCTCCAAGTACGCTGTTTGCTCCAGTTACGGTCATCAAGATATCTCCGTTGACCACATAAAGGCTGTAAAATACATAAGAATGTACTGTTACGAACACAGTCATAAGTGCAAAAATGGATCGTTGAAATTGATTTTTAGGCATAAATTTTTAGTCTCCTCTTCGTTTTTGAGCGCAAAAAAAACACACAAGCTCTCGCTTGGTAAAGGTGAGGACATAGGTACGTGATCAGATTTACGTGCGAGGCACTACATGTGTCTTATATGCATCTTATATTTTATTTTCTTTGGGATATTATCATGTGTTGCTTAAAAAAGTCAAGATTTGATTAATTTTTTCGCAACGTTTGAGTAGTTTAGAATTCTAATGAGGGTTTATAATCAAACTGATTAGGAAACTAATTAGTGTACTAAAAGGGGAATTCTTTTATGAGAAAAAAGGTAGTATCATTGTTGCTGGGAATCAGCTTGGTAATGGGAGTTTGCGCTTGTGGGAATGGTGCGACTCCTATCGAAGAAGTAAAAGAGGGAAAAAACATGGATTACACAGTTGTATACGACCTTCCTGAAGGTTTTGATCGCATGCAGGACGGCGTGGATTACTACAAATTAAAGGAAATTACATACGACTCCACCACTACAGGAAAGTCTCGTAAGGCCAACGTGCTTTTGCCAGCAGATTATTCTGAGGACAAAGAGTACCCAGTGCTTTATTTGCTTCACGGTATTGGAGGCGACCACAAGGAATGGCTTGGCGGTGCACCGATTCAGGTAGTGACCAATATGGTGGCATCTGGGGAAGCACCAGAGATGATTGTGGTTATTCCAAACGTGCGTGCAAGAGCCAACGATGCAGGCAATCCAAGTGACATCTATACCTTGGAGCACTACAAGGCTTTTGACAACTTTATCAATGATTTGAGAGATGACTTGATGCCATACATCGAGGACAACTACTCAATCAAGACTGGCAAAGGAAACACTGCCATCGCAGGTCTTTCCATGGGAGGACGCGAGGCGCTTTATATAGGATTTAGTATGCCAGAGACTTTTGGTTACATTGGCGGATTTGAACCAGCGCCAGGACTTCTCAAGTACACCAACTTTGGTGTGGCGGAGGATGGACTTTTCACAACCGAGACGTTCACTCTTCCAGAGGAAGCGAACAACTTCGTCATGATTGTGAAGGGTAAACAGGACGGCGTAGTTGGAGAGTTTCCAGTGGAGTATCATGAGGCTCTGGAAAACAACGAAGTAGAGCATGTGTACTATGAAATCGACGGAGGACACGATTTCACTGTATGGAAACACGGACTTTACAACTTCTTAAGAGCAGTATTTAAATAAGATCTAACATTTTATATCATGAAGGGATGATAGGGATGGGATATTTTCACGTTTTATTGATTAAGACCTATGCGGCGCATAAAAAGCGTAGTAGAGAGGCTTTTTACAACCTGAATTTGACCGCAGGTCAACCAAAGGTACTGAACATTTTGATGAATATGGAGGGCTGTCAGCAAAAAGAACTTGCGGAGGCTTGCTCTGTGGAGCCACCTACTATGACAGTGCTTCTGAAAAATATGGAACAAAAAGGATTGATTTACCGAGAAAAGCGCCAGCTGCCCGGGGGCTTTCGCGCTTATGGAATCTACCTTACTGATGCTGGAAAACAAGCCACAAAAGACGTTATGAAGATTGTGGATGAAGCCGAAGATGTGGCTTTCAAGGGGTTTACAGATAAAGAAAAAGAAGTTTTCATGGACTTGTTTTCCAGAGTAAGGGACAACTTAGAGGACGTATATCTGTAGATTGTATTAAAAATGGTTATGTGTTAAACTTTCTCAAGAGAGGGTGATGTGTCCCTGTCACATCATCCTCTCAATTTTTATGTTGTAGCGGTTACATTTTGATGGAAACTCCATTTTTGGGGATAGAGGAATAACACTTGAAGACAAAGATTTTATACGAAGACAATGAAATCATGGTTATACATAAGCCCTCTGGCATTGCGACCCATACTTCCAGAGTTGGGCAGGCGGATGTAGTCAGCGAGCTTCGCAATTACTTGGCTGCACAGGCGCGCAAGGAAGTTACGGAGGCTGCTGGCAAGCCTGGCATCACAAAGTTCCAGGGCAAGCCTGGCAAAGTTGGTGGTGCTTCTCAAGGTAAGGCTGGCAAGTTCGGTCAAGCTCCCTTCCTTGGGGTAGTGCACAGACTGGATCAGCCTGTAGAAGGCTTGCTTGTTTTTGCCAAGACTCCAAAGGCTACGGCGGCGCTCAATGAGCAGCTTAAGGACGGCACACTTAATAAACAGTATTATGCGGTGGTTTGTGGAAAACCCGACCCTTCAGAAGGCCAGTTGGTGGATTACTTATTAAAAGAAGACACCGGCTCTAAGGTAGTTTCAAAGGGCATCGAGGGAGCCAAGAAGGCGGTGCTGGATTATTATGTCATGGACACTCAGAACCTTGGAGTAGGTTCTATGATGGGCGTAGGCGATCAGTGGGACAAACAGGTGGAAGTCAGCCTGGTGAAGGTGTATATTTTTACTGGTCGCTATCATCAGATTCGCTGTCAGCTTTCCAACCTAGGTCATCCGCTGCTTGGAGACGTAAAGTATGGAAATGAGCTGTCGGGTCTTATGAGCCGTACCCTTCATGTAAATGCCACTGCACTTTGTGCTTATCATCTTTCTTTGATTCATCCAACCACAGGCAAGGAGTTAAGCTTTAGTGTGAGCCCAGAAAACAGAGCTTTCGCTATTTTTCAGAATTATTTCAATGAAAATTCTCATACTAATATATAAGCGGAGATTCGGCCCGCAGAGGATTATTTCGGCAAGTGGGAATCTCTTGGCTGAGTGTATATTGGTAGGAGATTGGCATGGGAAACAAACTTATAAAGAATCGATACATTATGCTGCTTCTGATTACAGGAGCAGTATATTTTTTTCTCAAATATTTAAGCCCTATATTGGCGCCAGCCATCATTGCGGTGCTTTTTCTAACCATGTTTTATCCGGCATTGGATGACATTCAAAAAAAGACGCACATTAAAAAGCAGTTTCTGGCGGTGATGTTTATCATCTTTGTGGGATTGGTGATGGGCATCGGTGCGTGGATATTGGTGACAGTATTTGTGCAGTACTTGCCAACCTTTGTAGATGGGGTGGATACGGTGCAGATTCAGATCAATCGGGTGATTGGTGACGGCTGTGATGCCATCGGTGGTTTTCTGGGCATGGATGCAAGGATGCTGGAAAGGGATTTGGTGGCTCAGGTGGATATGCTGGCGGGAGATTTGCAGGAGGACTTGCTGCCACAGGTGCTTGGGCTTTCTATGAACTACGCCAGAGGGATTCTGAGCATTGGTGGATTCATCGGTATTACGGTGATTGCCACGGTGCTGCTTGCCAAGGATTACGACCGCATCCTAGATCAGATGGCAGAAAAAAGAGGAAGTCGCGTTATGCTGGAGATAGTGGTGCGTGTGATTAAGTACATTGCAACCTTTGTAAAGGCGCAGCTATTGATTATGCTGACCGTATCCAGTGTTTGTGTTCTTTTTTTAAGTATCTTTCGCATAGAGCACGGCTTTGTCTGGGGACTGCTGGCAGGTATTTTGGATGTGCTTCCCTTTGTGGGAACGGGCATTGTGCTTTTGCCGCTGGCCATTTGGCAGCTACTTCAGGGGGCTTATGCCAAGGCGGTGGCGATTGTGGCTCTTTATCTGGTTTGCGTGTTGATTCGTGAGATGCTGGAGCCCAAACTCATAGGGGACAAAGTAGGGGTGTACCCAGTGGGCATTTTGATTGCGGTGTATGCGGGGCTGAAGCTGTTTGGGTTTGCAGGTCTTTTTCTTGGGCCCATTGGACTGGTGATGATTCAGCAGGTGTACTCTGTGTATCGCAAGCTGGTGTTTACACTTCCGCAGGAGAGTGGGGCGGAGGCCACAGGGGAGGCCAAGTGATATGTGGTGCTAAAAGGTGGCTTAAATTGGGCTGCAAGTGTATTCTTAGGTTGACATTTCCTGGCAAAAGTGATACTTTAGTGGTTAAAAGGATTAAAGCGTAAAAGTGCTAAAGTGAAGGCACTCTTACGTAGGAAGGAACTAATGTCATGCCAGTAATGGAATTCCTGGAGAGGAATGCAAAATTATACCCAGATGAGATTGCTCTGGTGGAGCTTAATCCCGAGCAGAAAGATACTCGTAGAACCACTTGGAAAGAATATGAACTGATTCAGTCTACCAGTTTTGAACCATATAGAAGAGAGATTACTTGGAGCGTGTTCAATGAAAAAGCCAACCGCTTTGCCAATTTGTTGCTTGAGCGCGGCGTAAAGAAGGGCGACAAGATTGCGATTTTGATGTACAACTGCTTGGAGTGGCTGCCAATTTATTTTGGTGTGCTCAAGACAGGTGCTATCGCCGTACCTTTTAACTTCCGCTACGACGCAGAGGAGATTTTGTATTGCGCGAATTTGGCAGAAGTAGATATGATTGTTTTCGGTCCTGAATTTATCGGACGTATTGAGGTCAATGCGGACAAACTCAGCAAGGGTAGACTTCTTATTTATGTAGGCGACAACTGCCCAAGCTTTGCAGAAAGTTATAGAGAGTTGGTTGCAGACTGTTCCAGCAGTGCACCAAATATTGAGATTACCGAGGATGACTTCGGCGCCATTTATTTTTCTTCAGGTACCACGGGTTTCCCTAAGGCAATCTTACATAAACATTTGAGTTTGACACAGGCTGCTGAGATGGAGCAGCGTCATCACGCTACTGGTAGAGAGGATACATTCCTTTGTATTCCGCCTCTTTATCATACAGGAGCCAAGTTCCACTGGATGGGCTCTTTGGTTGCAGGAAGTAAGGCAGTGCTTTTGAAGGGTGCAAAGCCAGAGACAATTCTTTCTGCAGTCTCAAAAGAACATTGCAGCATTGTATGGCTGCTGGTACCATGGGCGCAGGATATTCTGGATGCCCTGGACCGAGGGGATTTGAAAATAGAGGACTTTGAATTGAAGCAGTGGAGACTGATGCACATTGGTGCTCAGCCTGTTCCACCTTCACTGATCAAGCGCTGGAAGGAATATTTCCCAGAGCATGATTACGACACCAACTATGGTCTGTCTGAATCTACAGGCCCTGGTTGTGTACACCTGGGTATGGAAAATGTACACAAGGTTGGCGCCATCGGTGTTCCTGGCTACAGATGGGAATGCAAGATTGTGGACGAGCAGGGCGAATTGGTTGCAGATGGCGACGTAGGCGAGCTTTGCGTAAAGGGTCCTGGTGTCATGACCTGCTACTACAACGATGAAAAAGCTACCGCAGAAGTGCTTAAAGATGGCTGGCTCTTTACCGGAGATATGGCTATGAAGGATCCTGACGGCTTTATCTTCCTGGTTGACCGTAAGAAAGACGTTATCGTCAGCGGTGGTGAAAATATCTATCCTGTACAGATTGAAGACTTCCTGCGCAAGCACTGGAAGATCAAGGACGTGGCTGTTATCGGTCTTTCCGACCGCCGTCTTGGTGAAAAGACGGCTGCCATCATAGAGATCAAGGATGGCATGGAATGTACAGTGGAAGAGATTGAAGAGTTCTGCTTAGACCTTCCTAGATACAAGAGACCTAAAGAAATCATCTTTGCTGAGATTCCTAGAAACGCAACAGGCAAAATTGAAAAGCCAAAGCTTCGTAAGATGTACGGCGCTGACAACCTGGTTGCAAAAGAGAATATGGCATAAAACAAGCCCCGACCTTGCGGTCGGGGTTTTTCATTTATTCCATCAAATCCAGCAAACTGTCCACCTTGCGGTAAAGGAGTTTGCTAAGTTCTTCATCGGGCTGTGTCTGATCGGGTACCATTACAACCTTACATCCTGCACGATAGGCGGAGAGCACTCCATTTGGGCTATCCTCTACGGCGATGCAGTCTTGAGGTTTACGACCAAGCTGCTCACAGGCATAAAGATAAATATCAGGGGAAGGCTTGCCTTCCTTGACCATAGTAGCGCATACTATCTCGGCAAAGTAACTACGAAGGCCGAGCATCTCAAGGTATTTCTCAGTGCGTTGCAAATCGGTTGCAGTGGCAATAGCCGCGCGGATACCGCGCTCCTTTAGATTGGTCAGAAGTTCTACGCATCCAGGCTTTAACTCGATGCCATGGGCATCGATGTATTCTTCCATCAGACGTTTGCGACATTCACGAACGGCAGAGTAGTCCAGTTCGGGTCCAAACATTTCTTTTAATTTCACAGGGGCAAAAGGTCTACCCAAGCTTCGCATGGAGAGAACCTGCTCGTCCGTCATAGTATAGCCAAACTCTGCGAGAGCCATAGGCCAAAACTTTCTATATAGTTTTTCAGTATCAATCAATGTTCCGTCCATATCGAAGATATAGGTATCTATCATGGGAGTTCTCCTTACGGGAAATTTTCTCCTATATTATACCAAAACATGGGTTGCTTTTTCTACCATATTGTGGTATTCTTTCTTTGCATGTGCCTTTAGCGCTTTAAAGCGTTACGCTTTAAAGCAAATTAGCAGAGGCTAGTGCTCTAACATATTTGTAAATAGTGTCGCAATGTAAGTGACATAATCATTTCGGAAAGAGGGGAATACATATGTTTAAAATTATGCTTTTGGTTCTTTATTTTGCAGTGATGGTTGGCATCGGTATTATGTGCCGCAAGCATTCCACTGATGTCAAAGGCTTTGTTCTTGGCGGACGTAATGTGGGTCCATGGCTTACTGCTTTTGCCTATGGTACATCTTATTTTTCGGCGGTAGTATTCGTTGGATATGCAGGCCAGTTTGGCTGGAAGTACGGCGTTGCGGCGACATGGATTGGAATAGGAAATGCAGTCATTGGCTCTTTGCTTCCTTGGGTAGTCTTAGGCAGACGCACACGAATCATGACTCAGCATTTAGATTCTGCAACCATGCCTCAGTTTTTCGGGAAACGTTTTGACAGTAAGGCACTTAAGATTGGTGCTTCCGCAATTATCTTTGTATTCCTTATTCCATATACAGCATCTTTATACAACGGCCTATCCAGACTGTTTGGTATGGCATTTGACATCGACTATTCTGTCTGCATTCTTTTGATGGCAGTTCTGACCGCTGTCTATGTCATTGCAGGTGGATATATGGCAACCGCAATCAACGATTTCATTCAAGGTATTATCATGCTTTTTGGTATCGTAGTAGTTGTGGCAGCAGTACTCAACACAAAGGGCGGTTTTATGGCAGCAGTAGAAAGCCTGTCTCAGGTTTCTGATGAGTCTGCAGGCGCTATGGTGGGTTCTTTCAGCTCTTTCTTTGGACCAGATCCACTGAATTTGCTCTTTGTAGTAATCTTGACTTCTCTTGGCACATGGGGACTTCCTCAGATGGTGCAGAAGTTCTATGCAATTGACAATGAAGCATCTATCCGCAAGGGAACTATTATTTCTACTTTCTTTGCAATCGTGGTTGCAGGTGGTAGCTACTTCCTCGGTGGATTCTCCAGATTGTTCTCTGATCAGGTAGATGTTGCAACAGGTGGTTATGACTCCGTCGTTCCTACTATGTTATCAGGTCTTAGTGAAGGAGTCATTGCACTGGTAGTAATTTTGGTGCTTGCAGCATCTATGTCCACTTTGTCTTCTTTGGTAATCGCATCCAGTTCCACACTAACCATCGACTTTTTGAAGGATACTGTGGCAAAGAAGATGGATGACAAAAAGCAGGTGCTTGTGATTCGTATCTTTATCGTTGTATTTATCGCAATCTCTTCTGTATTGGCATTGGTTCAGTACAAGAGTAATGTGACATTTATTGCGCAGCTCATGGGCGTATCATGGGGCGCATTGGCAGGAGCATTCCTTGCGCCATTTATGTATTCCTTGTACTCCAAAAAGGTTACCAAGGCGTCCTGCTGGACTTGCTTTATCTTTAGTAGCGTGTTGATGATGGCGAATATCTTTTTCAGAAGTTCCTTCCCAGCATTTATGCAGTCACCTATCAATTGTGGTGCCATTGCCATGCTGACAGGACTTGTGATTGTTCCAGTAGTAAGTGCATTTACACCTAAGCCTGACAAGGCTCTGGTAGACGAGGCCTTCGCTTGCTACGACAAAGAAACCAAGGTGTCTCAGAAGACAGCACTTGGTAAGTAAGAGTCCAGACTCGCTGTAAATACTGGCGAGCCAAGGCTGTTTTGATCTACCAGATAGCTCCTTACTCGTGTAACTCACGAGAGGTAATACCCTAAAAGAACTCCGCATTTCACAGCGGGGCTCTTTTTTTATTTAAAGGAGGTGTTTTGATTGCGCTAGATAGGAAAAGATGCTAAGATTTTTTACAAGAGAAGAGGCTGCTAGTGAGGGGTTGTGGCAGGTGACAATGATATCTGGCAGCGCATACTTCAATGGATAAAACAGGAGAATTCAAATGAGATTAGGAGCACTAGAAGCAGGCGGAACCAAGATGGTTTGCGCCGTAGGCGATGAGACAGGTAAAATTTTTGAACGTATTTCTATTCCAACTAAGACTCCAGGCGAGACTATGCCTGAGATGATTGCATATTTTAAGGAAAGAGAGATTGAGGCTCTTGGAATAGGCTGCTTTGGTCCAATTGATCCAGACCCTAAATCTGAAACCTTTGGACATATTACTTCCACACCTAAGCTGGCGTGGCAAAACTTCGATATTGTAGGAGCCTTCAAGGAAGCACTTCAGATTCCAGTAGGATTTGATACTGATGTGAATGCCTCTGCCCTTGGTGAGGCGACCTTTGGCGTAACAAAGGGCCTGGACTGCAGTATGTATCTGACAGTTGGAACTGGTATTGGCGCTGGGATCTATATAGATATGGGAGCAGGCGCACAGGCTGGTGGCAATCTGCTCCACGGCATGCTTCATCCAGAGGCTGGCCATATCATGATGAAGCGTCATCCTGCGGATGAATATGAAGGCAAATGCCCATTCCACAAAGATTGCTTTGAGGGCTTGGCAGCAGGGCCAGCCATCGAAGAGCGCTGGGGCAAAAAGGCAGCAGAGCTTGCAGATAGACCTGAGGTTTGGGAGATGGAAGCCTACTATATTGCTCAAGCTTTGGTGACTTATACCATGATTATCAGCCCAAGACGTATTGTGCTGGGCGGAGGTGTCATGCACCAGGAGCAGTTATTCCCACTGATTCGCAAATACTATGCTCATATGATGGCAGGTTATGTGAAGACTAAGGAACTGGAGGATTTGGATTCCTTTATCGTTCCTTATAGTTTAAATGACAACCAAGGAATTATGGGTTGTCTGCAGTTGGCACTACAGAGGTTGACATAATAATGAAAAGGTAGTCTGATTAATCTCATAAAAGAAAGGTTTTGGGCTTTTATGCCCCAAAAACTAGGCGCAAGGCCCAAAATGGTGATGAATTGGGCCTAGATGGTGAAATATAGTGGTGCCAGACCCAAAATAGAGAAAGATTGGGCCCCGGGGCCCACAAAGGAGCCACCCAGACCCAAAATAGAGAAAGATTGGGCCCCAGGGCCTGCAAAAGAGCAGCCCAGACCCAAAATAAAACAAGATTGGGCCCCAGGGCCCACAAAGGAGTCACCCAGACCCAAAGGGGTTGAACTTGAAGCTGATAAATGTTAGAGGAGCTATGGATATCAAGTGCGAAATCAGCAAACTCACACTTGACAACCGCGCCAGAAATGGCCTAATATAAACCCATAAATAAAGGCATTGAAGAGGAATAGTAAGCTTAGAACTTCGTCCCAGAGAGAGAGCCGAAAGGAGTTGCGAGTGCTCAAGGCACAAGAAAGCGATGACTGGTTGCTGAGAGGCTCTTACGAAAGCTAACCCGAACCTACCTTGGAGCTCTGCATGAAAGTGTAGCGTAGCACCGGCGTTAACGGTATGAAAAGTAGGACGCAAGAAAAGTCGTTTTGAGCCAATTAGAAGCCAAATGGTTTCAAAGGGTAAGAACGAATGAGACGTCAATTAGGGTGGTACCGCCGAATTTTTGGCCCCTTGAAATCGCGAGAGATTTCAAGAGGGCTTTTTTAGTATTTCAAACTAAAAAAGCCGAGATGCACACTCGCGAGCGAGGAAGATGACTGCAAGCAGCCACTCGCTCAGCGCATGGATTTCGCAAGCGAAATCCTATCTTGTTGCCCCTTCGAAATCAAACCGCACCCAATCAAGAATGGAGGAAAAGATATGGCAGAGAAGAAATTAGTGGAAGCGATTACTTCCATGGAAGAGGATTTTGCCCAGTGGTATACCGATGTGGTAAAAAAGGCAGAATTAGTGGATTACACCAGCGTTAAGGGCTGTATGGTTATTAAGCCAGCAGGCTATGCAATCTGGGAGTTGATTCAGAAACAGCTTGATGAAAGATTTAAAGCAACAGGAGTAGAGAATGTATACTTACCAATGTTCATTCCAGAGAGCCTGCTTCAGAAGGAGAAAGATCATGTAGAAGGTTTTGCTCCAGAAGTAGCATGGGTTACTCACGGTGGACTTCAACCACTTCAGGAAAGACTTTGTGTTAGACCTACATCTGAAACCCTATTCTGTGATTTCTATAAAAATGATATTCATTCTTACAGAGACCTTCCAAAGGTTTACAACCAGTGGTGTTCTGTAGTTCGTTGGGAAAAGGAAACAAGACCTTTCCTTCGTTCTCGTGAGTTCTTGTGGCAGGAAGGTCATACCGCTCATGCTACAGCAGAGGATGCGCAGGAGCGTACTATCCAGATGTTGAACCTCTACGCAGATTTCTGTGAAGAAGTTTTGGCTATGCCTGTTGTAAGAGGCCAGAAGACGGAAAAAGAAAAATTCGCAGGTGCAGTAGCAACCTACACTATCGAAGCTTTGATGCATGATGGTAAGGCTCTTCAGTCCGGTACTAGCCACAACTTTGGCGATGGATTTGCACAGGCTTTCGGCATTCAGTTTACAGACAAAGACAATACACTTAAGCATGTACACCAGACTTCCTGGGGTATGACCACTAGACTTATCGGTGCTATCATCATGGTACACGGCGACAACTCTGGTTTGGTTCTGCCTCCAAAGGTTGCTCCAATTCAGCTTGCAATCATTCCAATTCAGCAGAAAAAGGAAGGCGTACTTGACAAGGCTTACGAGCTTCGCGACCGTCTTGCAAAAGGCTTCCGCGTAAAAGTGGACGATACAGACAAATCTCCAGGTTGGAAATTCTCCGAAGCGGAGATGAGAGGCTATCCTCTTCGTCTGGAAATCGGTCCAAAGGATATCGAAGAAGGCAAGTGCGTACTTTGCCGTAGAGACACCAGAGAAAAATATGAAGTTGCTCTGGATGAGGTTGAGGCAAAGGTTGCAGAGCTTCTCGATACTATTCAGGTTGAAATGCTTGAGAGAGCAAGAGCACACAGAGAAGAGCACACCTATGTGGCTACTAACTTTGATGAGTTCGTTCAGACCTTTGAAAACAATTCTGGCTTCGTAAAAGCTATGTGGTGTGGTGAGCAGGCTTGTGAAGATCAGATCAAGGAAAAACTTAGCGTAACTAGCCGTTGTATGCCATTTGCTCAGGAAAAATTGGCTGACACATGCGTATGCTGTGGCAAACCAGCAACCAAGATGGTTTACTGGGGCAGAGCATACTAAGACTGAGCATGGCACATGCTTGCTAAGTGGCAGTGCGATATAGCCAACATAAGAGATTTACTGCCTGCGATTGCAGGCAGTTTTCATAAGGAGAAAAATATGATTCATCAGGAGATTCCAATTTTCCTTAAGGGCTCAGGCCCTGATGCCAAACTTGTAGTATATATTCAGAATTTTGAAACAGACATGCTGGTGCAGGAAAGACCATTAGTGCTTCTTTGCCCAGGTGGAGGCTACAACCATCTTTCTGTCCGAGAGGCGGAAAGCGAAGCCTTGCAGTTCCTGGCTATGGGATATCATGCAGCGGTGCTGAAATATTCCGTATCCCCGGCCATGTTCCCAACCCAGCTGTGCGAGCTTGCGTGGGCTGTGAAATTCCTTCGTTCCAAGGCCGGCGAGTGGCACATTGTATCTGACAAAATCATCGTACAGGGTAGTTCTGCAGGTGGCCATGTGGCAGCATCTCTTGGTGTATTTTGGAACCAGGACTGGCTTCTTGAAACATTGAAGGAATGTGGCGCAGGACAAGCAACAGGCAACGTGGGTCAGGTGGATGGCAACGCAGACAATGCAACGTCCCATATTTTGGATACGACAGAGTTCACATCTGAGGACATCAAACCAAACGGCATGCTTCTTTGCTATCCGGTGATTACTTCTGGGGAGTTTGCCCACAAGGGTTCTTTTGAAAAACTGGCCGGTGAGGATACAAAACTTTGGAAAATGCTATCTTTAGAGCATCAGGTGACAGAGGATACTCCTCCAGCCTTTTTGTGGCATACCTTTACCGACGGAAGCGTTCCTGTGGAAAACTCACTCCTCTTTGTGAGTGCGCTTCGTAGAGTGGGCGTATCTACAGAGTTTCATATGTATCCAAAGGGACAGCACGGCTTGGCTCTTGGGAGCAAGCTGACAGCCTCTGCAGATGGAAAGCATATGCAAAAAGAGTGTGAAAGCTGGATTCACTTAGCCGCAACCTGGCTTGGGCAGTTGTAAAGTTCCTGCAAAAATAGATGAAACAATCCGCAGGCACAGCAACTTGCTGTTTAAACAGTTTAAGTTGAAAAAATGATGTAATAAACATAGAAAAAAGGTGGTAGAATTTCTATCACCTTTTTTGTAAACTGAGAATAAATTGAGGGACTGCGCCTGCTTGGTGGATACTAAGCCGTGGAAACTCTAAGAAAGTGATTATTGGGTAATTCCCTGAGCAATAGGAGGTTCACTATGATATTCGGAAATGGATGTTGGTTACAAAAGGAAGGCTGCAGTTGCTTTTCTCCACAGGAAATTTATTTTGAAAAAATAGAAGAGACAAAGGTTACTTTGTGTCTTCCTACACATCATATTGTTACTAGAGGAGATACTTTGGGTGGAATCAATCTGACCATGATTATCACATCTCCTGCACCAGAGGTACTTCGAGTTCGCACCTATCATCACATGGGTGCCATGAAGAAATCTCCAGAGTTTGAATTAGAGCAGAATGAAGAACTTCCACTTACCGTAGAGGAAAATGAAGACCTTTTGGTAGTTCAGAGCGGAAATCTTCGCCTTGAACTAAACAAAAAGCAGTGGTCCATGACCTACAAGCGCGGCGATGAAGTAATCACTAAGTCCAGCGCAAAGGATTTGGCTTGTATGAAGACTAACTGGAAGGGCGATTACTATGACAAAGGAGACATCGTTGACACATACATGCGTCAGCAGCTTTCTTTGGGAGTAGGTGAACTGCTCTACGGCACAGGCGAGCGTTTTACTGCATTTGTAAAGAACGGTCAGACAGTAGATATCTGGAATGAAGATGGCGGTACAAGTACTTACCAGTCCTACAAAAACATTCCTTTCTATATTTCAAACAAGGGTTACGGCGTGTTCGTAAACCATCCAGAGAGAGTATCCTTTGAGATGGCAACAGAAATGGTGACCAAGGCTGCTTTTTCTGTAGAAGGCGGATATTTGGATTACTACCTGTTCAATGGACCAACTATGAAAGAAGTTCTGACTCGCTACACTGATTTGACTGGCAAGCCATCCCTTCCAGCTCCTTGGACTTTCGGACTTTGGCTATCCACTTCTTTCACAACCAACTATGATGAAGAAACCGTTATGAGCTTTGTAAACGGCATGCTGGATAGAGGAATTCCTCTTCGTACCTTCCACTTTGACTGCTTCTGGATGAAAGAGTTCCACTGGACAGATTTTGAGTGGGACAGCAGAGTGTTCCCAGACCCAGAAGGTATGCTGAAGCGTATCAAAGCAAAAGGTCTTAACATCTGCGTATGGATTAACTCCTACATTGGTCAGGAAGCAAAGATTTTTGAAGAAGGTGTAGAAAAAGGCTATTTCGTAAAACGTACCAATGGCGATGTATGGCAGTGGGATATGTGGCAGCCAGGTATGGCATTGGTGGACTTCACCAACCCTGAAGCTTGCGCTTGGTACAAAAAGCATTTGGCTAAGCTTCTGGATATGGGCGTGGACTGCTTCAAGACTGACTTTGGTGAGAGAATTCCTACTGAAGATGTGGTTTATTTTGATGGCTCTGATCCAAAGAAGATGCACAACTACTATACATATCTTTACAACAAGTGTGTTTATGAATTGTTAGAAGAAAAACGCGGCAAAGGGCAGGCTATTCTCTTTGCCAGATCTGCAACAGTGGGCGGACAGAAATTCCCCGTTCACTGGGGCGGCGACTGCTGGTCTGACTACGAATCCATGGAAGAAAGCCTTCGTGGTGGACTTTCCCTTTTGATGTCCGGTTTCGGATATTGGGCACATGATATCGGCGGATTTGAACATACTTCTACAGCTGACGTATACAAGAGATGGGTTGCATTTGGCCTTTTGTCCTCTCACAGCCGTCTCCACGGCAGTACTTCTTATAGAGTGCCTTGGGTATACGATGAAGAAGCAGTAGACGTAGTTCGTTTCTTCACTAGATTGAAAGCAAGATTGATGCCTTATCTGTATGAGACAGCAATCTATACCAGTCGTACCGGTATTCCAACCATGAGAAGTATGGTTATGGAATACACAGATGACAAGACTTGTGGCTATGTAGACAAACAGTACATGCTGGGCGATAGCCTTTTGGTGGCTCCTATCTTCAGAGAGGATAGCATCGCAGAATACTATCTCCCAGAAGGAACTTGGACCAACTTCTTTACAGGTGAAAAGAAGGAAGGCGGCAAGTGGGTAAAAGAAGAGCATGGCTACTTAAGCATTCCTCTCATGGTGAAACAGGGCTCCATCGTGGCTATGGGTGCCTGTGATGATAAGCCTGACTACGACTATGCAGATGGTGTAGAACTTCGCCTTTACGAACTGCAAAATGACGAGACTGTCACAAAGTGTGTTTGTGCTATGGACCAGTCCAAAGACTTGGAAATTAGCGCAGTAAAGACAGATGGAAAAATTACTATCGATGTACAGGCAAACAAGTCTTATACTATCAGATTGGTTAATGTGACAGGTGTGTCAGTAGAAGGCGCAAGTGTTCGTGTGGAAGGAAACGATACCATCCTTACACCAAGCGCACCACATATGGTTGTTGTTCTGTAATATAGACTAGCACCCTTTGTAAGTAAATTAAGATGCTACCTTTCTGTGGGGGTCCACAAGAAGGTAGCATTTTTTGTCAAAACGTGGGATAATGTAGGATATATGAGCTGTGAAACGAGGATGGCCTGAGGGATAGTCAATCTGGGTCTAATAGTGCGGCATAGACGGTTGCAGCGCGAAGGAAAGGAAACGTATGGCTAAATTCAAGATACTTCGAATTCCAGAGATTTTCAGTAAAGCAAAGATTAAGTACCAGTTGTCTTTGGTTTATTTGCTTGCGGTTTTTATTCCGATTCTTGTGCTGGGTTCTTTTATGATGAAGAATTCTTCGGACCTTTTGACTAACTACTATCAGGATATGCTGGATACAGACAACCTGCGTGTAAAGACCGTGATTTCCGATGTGACTTCACAGACTACAGATGTATCTGAGGAGCTGGCTTTTGAGGATGCCATCGTACAACTGCTTATGCAGGAAGAAAACTGGGCAGAGGGAAAAATGTCCCCTACAGTGGCAGTGGCTTCCATAAATTCCTATATATATACCAACTCTCAGATTGCGGATATTAGTATCGTCACAGACAATCCAAACGCAGAAGGATATACCCATTTTACGGTTGCCACAGAAGATGACAAATTGACCAGATGGTACCAGAGGGCACAACAGGAATCCAATATTTTCTGGGAGCTTTTCAGCAAGGAGAACCGCAAAGGGCAGACGGAATGGAATTTGACCCTGGTGCGTCAGATTCCGTTGGGCAATAGTCCTTATCATGCGGCGCTTTTGATCAAACTCAGTGATACTTATTTGCAGACACATATTTTGAGTCCAGAATATACCACTGAACTGGTAACAGACGGTGGACAGATTTTTTATAGTTCCAAAAAGGAAAACTATGGTCAGATGACCAACATGAATATCGATTATTCCAAGAGATACCAGACATTCTCGGGATCTTATTGGGAAGGCACCAACAAGGTTTTTTATGGGGTGTCAACTTTGCACATTGCTCTGTCAGAAAGCAAGGTTTACATAATTACGGCAAACACGCATGCTTACAGAGACATTACTAGTCAGACCATGATAAGTATTGCGCTGATTGTGGCCGCCCTTGCTTTGCCGGCAACCATGATTTTCTTTTTCACGTCTTATTTCACAGGGCGTGTCAATAGGCTTCGAGATGCCATGCGTAAGGCCAGCAAGGAAAACTATGATATTGTGGCGGAGTTTGCAGGCGAAGACGAACTTTCCGATGCCTTCAAGGATTTGCAGGTCATGGTAAAACGAATTCAAGACAAGGATGCCAAAATGTATGCAGCGCTGATCAAAGAGCAGCAGCTTCTGAATGAACAGCAGGTGATGGAGATGAAGATGCTGGCCAGCCAGATTAACCCTCATTTTCTTTACAATACCTTGGAAAGTATTCGTATGCAGGCCCTTACTGCAGGTAACAAGGATGTTTCCAACAGTATCAAGCTGTTGGGCAAGTCCATGAGATATGTGCTGGAAAATACAGGAACTTCTTCCATTACTCTTAAGAAGGAACTGGATTATGTTGAGAATTATCTTACCATCCAAAAGATGCGTTTTGGCGGAAGGGTGAACTACTCCTTAGAGGTAGAGGATGGTCTAGATTTAGAAAAATATTTGATTTTGCCACTTCTTTTACAGCCCGTGGTGGAAAATGCGATTCTTCATGGCCTTGAGCAGGTGGAGGAAAATGGTCAGATTCTCATTCGAGTGACAAAACAGGATGAATACCTTAGAATCTCTATTCGCGACAATGGCTGTGGTATGGATGAAGAGGCGCTGAAAGCCCTTCGCGACAAGATTAAGGAGCAAAAGATTGATACCAGCAGTAGTATTGGCCTAAGCAATATCAACAGACGTATCAAGCTTTGCTATGGCGAAACCTACGGTATGAAGATAGATAGCCAGTTAGGTGAAGGAACCACCATCGAATTGACGTTGCCTAAGCTATATAGTTAAAAAATGAATGTAATAAATGTAAAAAAGGAAAGGTTTTTTTGAATGGATTTTTCTATTAAACTTAACGTGTAAATTCTTATATGGCACCACTATCCCCAAAAGTGAGGTAAGAGCGGGGTGCCAGGTAAGGCAAAAAATAGGAGGGTTTAACATGAAAAAGACATTGAAGAAATTGTTCGCTTCTGTTCTTGCTCTTGCTATGATGCTCACAACATTTACATTGAGTGGCGTTACAGCATCTGCAGATGAAGAAGGATATTTGTTCTTCCTCGGTATGGGCGGACACAATGACTGGTCTCTTTGCTATCACGGACCAGACGCAACAGATGACAACGACGCTATCGTAGCTACAACAGCTATGGTAAAAGAAGGCGACACAGTAACAATCGGTTTGGAACTTCCTTCCGTATCCGATTATACATGGTGGTTGGCACCAACACTTGTTGCTGAAGGCGTTACAGAACTTGATTATACAATCAACAGCATCCTTGTAGATGGCGTTGATGTACTGGCAAACGTTGACCTTGCAGCAGGCGATGCTTGGTGGTATGAAGGCACAGGCCCTTACACCAAAGATCAGGCAATCCGTCTTGCAGGTGGATACAACGAGTGGGGCACCAAATACATGGCAGCAGGCCCTGCAAACTTCCAGAAGATTGAGTACAACGTAACATTCAATAAGATTTCTACAGGTAGTGCAGCAGGCGAAAGCGCAGTTGCAGGCCCAGAAGATGAGTTCCCAATGTTCCTTGGAATGGGCGCACACAATGACTGGTCCCTTTGCTATCATGGACCAGAAGC
>JAFTKW010000013.1 GCA_017453065.1 Lachnospiraceae bacterium
AAAAAGTCCGATGGACGCTAACTTGTAATGGAGGAAATATCATGAAAACATTTATGGCTAGTCCAGCTACAATCGATAGAAAATGGTATGTAGTAGACGCTACAGATATGACTTTGGGACGTTTGGCTTCCGAAGTTGCTAAAGTTTTGAGAGGTAAGAACAAAGCTATCTTCACACCTCACATTGACACAGGCGATTACGTAATCGTAATCAACGCTGAAAAGATCAAAGTAACAGGTAAGAAATTGGAACAGAAAGTTTACTACCGTCACTCTGATTATGTAGGTGGTATGAAAGAGACAACTCTTAAAGAAAAATTGGCTAAGAAACCTGAAGAAGTTATCGAACTTGCAGTTAAAGGTATGCTTCCAAAAGGACCTTTGGGCAGACAGATGTATACAAAACTTCATGTTTATGCAGGTCCTGAGCACAATCATGCAGCTCAGAAACCAGAAGTATTGACATTCTAATGCAAGGGTCGAAAGGAGGAAAAAATAATGGCTAAAGCAGCAAGATACTACGGCACAGGTAGAAGAAAAAAATCAATCGCAAGAGTTTACTTGGCTCCAGGTACAGGTAAAATCACAATCAATAAAAGAGATATCGATGAATATTTCGGTCTTGAAACATTGAAAGTTATCGTTCGTCAGCCATTGGTTGCAACAGAGAACGCTGATAAATTTGATGTTATGGTAAATGTACATGGTGGTGGTACAACAGGTCAGGCTGGTGCTATCAGACACGGTATTGCAAGAGCACTCTGCCAGGCAGATGCAGATTACAGACCAGTTCTTAAGAAGGAAGGATTCCTTACTCGTGATCCTCGTATGAAAGAACGTAAGAAATACGGTCTCAAAGCAGCTAGACGTGCACCACAGTTTTCCAAGAGATAAGATTATCTGCAGAATGCAGGTATGGAAGAAGCCACGGCAAGTTTACTTGCCAGTGGCTTTTTTTATGCCTGCAATTCTATAGGAATCAAAAGAGGACCGAGGAAATCCGAAGGATTTTCGAGGTCCTCTTTTGATTCTGCAGATAATCTAATCCTTTCCTAATTCTTTCCTTTTCCCCCTCCTTATGCTACTATGGATTTATCATATACATTGAAGGAGAGAATGTAATGAACTGGCTAAATGCTTTTGAACTTATGTGCTACACCATAGTTGCGATTATGCTTGTAGATTTAATTCGTAAAAAAGATTACAACAGTCTATTTACCTTTGGCTCCGCAACTATTGTTGGTTTTGTAATGGAACTATTAGCGGTGGCAGTAACAGATATATATTATTACAATCCAAATTTTTGGTTAAACATTGGTAGTGAACCAAAACAGTTTCCTGTGTTTGGCGGTTTCATGTGGGGTGGGTTGACTGTTTGTGGAATCAAACTTGCTCAGAAATTGAAGTTAAACAAAGTCATGACAGCTCTGTGTGCTGGAATGTTCATTGTGACAATGGATATTTTGCTGGATGTGGTTGCAATCAGACTGGATGGAGGCTTTTGGACCTGGGTTGGAAAACCTATTAACCTGGATATCACACAACATACCTTTATGAGTGTTATTTGGGTGAATTTCCTAGGCTACATGATAGAAACCCCTACGGTGGTTTGGCTTACTTTAAATAAGCGCGAAAAAGTGGCAGAAAAGGACTGGAAAAAGCAGACAAGTTCTATGGTGCTTATAGCATTAGGAGCGATTTTGGTTACGGCGATAGGTAGCCTGATTGCGCTGGGATTAAACGCACTTACAGATGATTGGTTTGCTTGCGCTACGTTTGTAGTATTGTGGGTGTCTTTGGTGACACTTTTAGTAAAACATTGTTTGAAACAGAAATTGCGAATTGCCAAACCAGGTAGATGGAATTATCCGATGCTATTATTCTGGATGGCTATGTATGCGTATTGCATAGTAGCAATCATAGGGTTAGGAATTCATGTGGCATGCCCTTGGCTTTTGGTAGTAGGAATCATATTTGCTACGGCGACGGTTTTGTGTGCTATGTTGGAAGATATAAGGATGAATGTGTAATAAACAAGCAGAAGTTGGAGATGTTTTATGGACGTATTCACAGAAAAGTACGAAGAATTTCTCCTGGAATTTACCAAGGGAAAGACCATGGTTCTTTCATCATCGAAGGACAATAAAGTGACATCCAGAATGATGAGTGTTGTGTTGATTGATGGACTTTTCTATTTTCAAACAGACAAGACATTTAGAAAGTACGATCAACTTATCAGTAATCCGCAGGTTGCTTTGTGCGCAGACAATATTCAAATAGAAGGTGTCTGCGAAGAAATTGGCCATCCGATGGATAATGATTGGTTTTGCACCGTATACAAAGATTGTTTTGAGGGCTCATTCAATAGATATTCTTTCTTGAAAAATGAAACAGTGTTTGTTGTTAAGCCAACGTATGTAGAACGGTGGATGTATGTTGACGGAGAGCCGTTTATAGAAATTTTTAATATAGAGAAACAAGAATATGAATTAACCGAGTATGAAGGGATATAGACTTGAAGTTGGCTTGTTGGACAGATTGACAAATTTGAAGTTGTCGAGGCAGCGGAAAAAGAAGCGGCTGCGAAGCAGACAATTTTTTTTCCTGCCGAGATACCGACAAAATCGTAAAGCGCGTAGCGCGATAGGCACGAAGTGACTGGATTTTGGAGGGGAAGCACTTGCTTTGCGCACCAAATCCTGAAAATAGCGATTTAGTGCGCTGGGTTTCCTAACTTATGTAAACCGACTTGCGCACCAAAAATCTATAAACTCGATTTGGTGTGCAGAATAATTCAATTCTGTCGGTATATAGTCAATATCTCGTCATTTTATTGACAGTTTGGCACACCAAATCCTGGAAATAGCAATTTGGTGCGCATTTCATACAAATATAACCTCAAATTCTGCACACCAAATACGACAAATCGGCTATTTGGTGTGCAAACCAATCTTTGAGCATAACAATTGAAGTATTATGCAAGAGTACCTAGCATACAGCTGAGCCAGGCCCAGCTCGCGTCCAGCGATGCTGACCGCTCGCTGCGTGGCTTCGTGAAAGAAATACCTCCAAAATCCAGTCACTCTGTGCCTGCCGTGCTTCGCACTTATGATTTTGTCGGTATCGCGCCAGGAAAAGCAAATACTTGCATAGCAAGTGCTTGCTTTTCCCTTGAGCGCGATAAATCCCAATTTCATAGAACAAAGAAAGGAAATAAGACAATGAAAGTAATATTATTAAATGGTAGCCCAAAAGCAAATGGAAACACAGCGCTCTCACTTGAAGAGATGGTGAAAATATTCCAGGAAGAGAATATTGAGACAGAGATAGTGCAGGTGGGCAATCAAGCAATCCGTGGATGCTGCGCGTGCATGTACTGCGCAAAGGAAGGCAAGTGCGTCTTTGATGATTTGGTAAATGAAACTGCAACCAAACTGAAAGAGTGCGATGGCATCGTGGTAGCAAGCCCAGTCTATTATGCTTCTGCCAATAGTACACTGACAGCTTTCTTGGATAGACTCTTTTATAGTACGAGCTTCGATAAGCGCATGAAAGTAGGAGCAAGTGTTGCAGTGGCTAGACGCGGCGGATGTTCGGCGACCTTTGATCAGCTCAACAAATACTTTACTATCAGTGGAATGCCCGTGGCATCCAGCCAGTATTGGAACAGTGTACATGGTGGTGCACCAGGACAGGCGCAGGAGGATGCAGAGGGTCTGCAGACCATGCGTACTCTTGCGAGAAACATGAGCTTCTTGATGAAAAGCATAGTGCTTGGCAAAGAGAAGTATGGTTTACCACAGCAGGAACCACACCAGTGGACCAACTTTATTCGATAAATTTGCTTTTTTTCGATAAAAAGGTTACAATATAAGTAATTATGGGGCATTTTACCCATATAGTACATGAAATAGGGTGACAGCGGATGGATTCGAAATTTATAGCTTGCGTGAAACAACAGATGAATATGCATCCTTCTATGGAGCCTCAGGACATGTACAAACTTTGCTATCAGGTAGCTTTTGGCGCAGAGCATATGCTTTTGGATGAAGAGAGAGCATGGAGATATTTGCAGGCTGAATTTGAACAGGTGAAGCCAGACTTGCATTGGCCACTGGTAGAGTGGTTAAGTGAGGGCGTTGCCAGAGTAAACCTTTCTACTTACAAGGCAAAGGGGTTGCCATTAGAACTATTGTTTGAGCTGTTCGTAGAAGGAGCAAGAGGCTTTGACGGTAGCGAAGAAGAATTAGATTTGTGTATTGGCATTGTGACAGAAATGGCTGCGAATGGAGAACTAGGATTTCAGAAGCAGGAATGGCAAGCATTCTGCGAGGGAAGACCGTTAGGGCCAGTGCATCACAGCCAAAACTACAAATTGAAAGAAGAGCCTGCTTACAGAGTAATCCGTGGGCAGAGCGTCAGACGGATAGACGATTTAGTGGGGTAAACAAGGGACTACAAAGCAACAAGTTGACTAGATTGACACGACTCAGAAAGGGAAAATATGATAGGCTACATATACTATTATGATATCGCGTCTTTGGTTTTTTGTTCTTTTCTATTAATCTATTTTCTTTACCGCAGAAACGTTCGTAATATGCAGACTGGAATGTATGGAATTCTGCTTTCTGCAGTGTGGATTTCTACTGCGCTGAGCGTTTTGGTGGTAGTCGGATATGAGAAACTGTTTAGTGTTGGCATTTGGCTACCTTACTGGATAGAGGCTTTATATTCCATATTTTTAGATTTGTCTATTGCGGCTTTCTACTGCTATATTATGGTGCTAACCAAGGGCAAGAAGAATCTGCATAGATGGGATGTTGCGAGAATCGTCACGCCCTATGCTATAGCAGTTATTTTGCTGATTACAAACTATTGGACCCATTTTGTGTTTGAGATTGATCCTGTAACGGGAGTCCTTACATTTAGGACAGGCAAGTATATATTGTTTGTTCTTTCAGGGATTTATATGACAATGGGAGCAATACAGGCATATAGGAATAGAGGAATTCTAACCAAGGGACAGAAGTGGGCAGTGGTTATTTTGTGCGCTTTGGGTTCCAATGCGATTTTCTTACAGTGTACAATCTTGCCACAGGTTCTTTTGATGCAGATTGCGGCAACTTTATCTTCTATGTCATTGTATTTTACACTGGAGAATCCAGGCGAATATAGAGACAAACTGCTGAATACATGGAATCGTTCAGGCTTTACGAGTATTACATCTTCAGAAATGGATATGAACAGAGCTTTTTCCGTATTGGCGATGCGGCTAGACGGAGTGAAATACATCAACGAGAGTCTGGGAGTAACTTTTGGAGATAAGGTCCTTAAGGAGTTCAGCGACTTCCTGTCAGAGATTTCTCCGTCCAACACGGTATTTCATATTTCAGGTATGCGATTTGCTGTGTTGAGCAGAAAAAATAAATTTGCATTAGAACCAATTGTGGACAAACTGAGAGCTAAGTTTGATCAACCATTAGTGATAGATGGAATTTCTGTTAATTTAAAATTAACGATGTGCGTCATGAGATATCCAGAGCAAGTTTCGGGAAGACAGGATTTGATGGATATCATCAAATATGTAATGAGAGAGCAGGACGTGGATGGTGGTAGTGTTCTGATTGAATTGACGGATGAGATATTGGAGCGCAGACATCGTGAAAATGCTGTACTTAAGGTAATTAAGGATGCAATCTTAAACGATGGTTTTGAGATGCATTACCAGCCAATTTATTCTGTAGAAAAAGGTAGATTTGCTTCTGCAGAGGCTTTGATTCGACTAAAAGAAACGTCTCTTGGCTATGTAGGGCCAGATGAGTTCATTCCATTGGCTGAGCAAAATGGAATGATTTTGGAAATTGGAAACTTTGTATTTAGGGATGTGTGCCGCTTTATGTCAGAGAATAGACTCTGGGAAAAAGGGGTAGATTATATAGAAGTAAACCTTTCTGTAATGCAGTGTATGCAGGATACGTTGCATGCAAAATTGGTTCAGATTATGGATGAATATCAAATTCCGTACGATCGTATTAATTTAGAGATTACGGAGACGGCAGCAGTGGTTTCCAATGATGTCTTGAAGAAAAATATGGACAAACTGGTGGACAAAGGAATTACCTTTGCGCTAGACGACTTTGGTACTGGTTATTCTAACATTTCACATATCTTCAACTACTCCTTTGATATGATCAAATTGGATAAATCAATGGTGTGGTCATCAATGGAAAGCGACAAAGCAAAAACCATTTTGAAGCATACCATAAAGATGCTGAAAGAAATGGATATGCATATCGTGGCTGAAGGAGTAGAGACTCAGGATCAGGCAGATGCACTTGAGGCAATGGGATGTGATTACTTCCAGGGATATCTATATTCCAGACCAGTAGATGAAGAGAATTTCAAACTACTGTTGGGAATGGATTCTAAGAAATAAATTTGTGTTTTGAAAGAGGAATTATATGAGACAGAATAGACAAGGCAGTCTGGTGTCTTTTAGACCAGATATTCGATTGGTAGACTGCACTATGCGAGATGGTGGCTTGGTCAACAACTTTGGATTTACAGACGAATTTGTAAAGAATTTATATGAAGCCAATCTGGCAGCAGGTGTGGACTACATGGAGTTTGGATACAAAGCTTCTACTTCGGTGTTTGATCCGACTAAATTTGGCAAGTGGAAGTTCTGTAAGGAAGAAGATATCAGACGTATTGTGGGTGCCAATGACACAGATATGAAAATTGCCGTCATGGCGGATGTGGGTAGAACAGATTACAAAAATGACATTCTTCCTGCCAAAGACAGTGTCATTGATATGATTCGAGTGGCTACTTATATCAACACGATTCCTACAGCCATCGCCATGCTGGAGGATGCCAAGGAAAAGGGATATGAGACTACGGTCAATGTCATGGCCATTTCAAAGGTGGGCGGCGATGAACTAGACGGTGGATTGGAGTTACTGGCAAATAGTAGCGTTGATGTCATTTATCTGGTAGACAGTTTTGGCTCATTTTATCCAGAGCAGATTGAGCGCTTGATGGACAAATATTTAAATATAGCAGCAAAGTACAACAAAAAGATTGGCGTGCATGCTCACAATAATCAGCAGCTTGCATTTGCCAATACGATAGAAGCACTTTCTTTGGGCGCAAGTTATTTGGATGCTACTGTATGCGGTATGGGACGTGGCGCAGGAAACTGCTTTATGGAACTGCTGCTAAGTTTCCTTCGAAATCCGAAGTATGACAAGGTGCCTTTGATGAATTTCATTCAGCAGAATATGCTTAAGATGAAAGAGGAAGCAGTATGGGGATATGATATACCTTATATGCTCACTGGTATTATGAATGCACATCCATCTTCAGCAATTCAGTTTGTGAAAGAAGGCAGAACAGATTATACTACATTTTATCATCAGTTGATGGAAGAAGGGTTTTGATGCAACTGACCACAATATCTTGTGGTCGGATTAGATAAAGACACAAGAGCGTTAAAATGGTTAAAAACGTGATAAATACGCGTGTTTAGAGGACATTCTCCTTGAATTGGAGAGTGTTCTTTTTTTGACAATTAGGATTTTCTTACTATATTTAGCGTTTTAGGCTTGAAAAAAACCCAACATATAGTATAATGGAACTACACGGGACACGTGTGGATTGGGAGGGCTATACGAATGAAAGTTATTAAAAGAAACGGTTCAGAAGTCGAATTTGATATTGATAAAATCCGTAACGCGATTGCAAAGGCTAATAAGGCTGCAATTAGAGAGGAATTGACTCAGACTCAGATCGATGAGATTGCCGATTATATTAACTTCAAGTGTAGCAAGATGAATCGTGCTATCTCTGTAGAAGAAATGCAGGATATGGTAGAGAACCAGATTATGGCACAGGGTGCATTCAACGTAGCGAGATGTTATGTAAGATATCGTTATACCAGAACCCTGGTTAGAAAGAGCAACACTACAGACGATCGTATTTTGTCTTTGATTGAATGTAATAACGAAGAAGTTATGCAGGAGAACTCTAACAAGGATCCTATTATCAATAGTGTGCAGAGAGACTATATGGCTGGTGAGGTAAGTAAAGACTTGACCAGAAGAATGCTTCTTGCAGAGGATATCGTAAAAGCGGATCAGGAAGGCTTGATTCATTTCCATGATTCAGATTACTTCGCACAGCATATGCACAACTGTGATTTGGTTAACCTAGAGGATATGCTTCAAAATGGCACTGTTATCAGTGAGACCTATATAGACAAGCCTCATAGTTTTTCAACTGCATGTAATATAGCTACACAGATTATTGCACAGGTTGCAAGTAATCAGTATGGTGGACAGAGTATTTCATTAACACATCTTGCTCCATTTGTGCAGGTATCCAGAGAAAAAATCCGTAAACAGGTGCTTGAAGATGCAGAAATCATGGGCATGACACCTACGGATGATATTATAGATAAAGTAGTAGAGAAGAGATTGCTTGCAGAAATTGAAAAGGGCGTACAGACCATTCAATATCAGGTGATCACACTTATGACTACCAATGGACAGGCTCCATTCCTTACTGTATTTATGTATTTGAATGAAGCAAAGACTCCGCAGGAAAAGAAGGACTTGGCGCTTATTATTGAAGAGATGTTGAAGCAACGTATTCAGGGCGTTAAGAATGAGAATGGTAGCTGGATTACTCCAGCATTCCCAAAATTGATTTATGTTTTGGAAGAAGACAATATCCGTGAAGGTACAGAATATTTCTATCTGACAGAGCTTGCTGCGAAATGTACAGCAAAGCGTATGGTTCCTGACTATATTTCTGAGAAGAAGATGAAGGAACTTAAAGAAGGCAACTGTTTCCCTGTTATGGGATGTAGAAGTGCTCTTTCTGCATGGAAGAATGCGGATGGCGAGTACAAATTCTACGGAAGATTTAATCAGGGTGTTGTAACCATCAACTTGGTTGACGTGGCACTTTCTTCCGGCGGAGACATGAATAAGTTCTGGAAGATTTTTGATGAGAGACTGGACCTTTGCTATAGAGCATTGATGACACGTCACAACAGATTAAAAGGAACTTTGTCCGATGCGGCTCCAATTTTGTGGCAACATGGTGCGTTGGCAAGACTTGAAAAAGGAGAGCCAATTGACAGATTGCTCTTTGGTGGATACTCCACAATTTCTCTTGGCTATGCAGGACTTTGCGAATGTGTTAAGTATATGACTGGTAAGTCTCATACTTCCCCAGAAGCAAAACCATTTGCTCTGGAAGTAATGAAATATATGAATGATGCTTGTGATAAGTGGAAAGAAGAGACCAATATTGGATTTAGCGTATACGGATCTCCAATTGAAAGTACCACATATAAGTTTGCTAAATGCTTGCAGAGACGCTTTGGCATTATCAAGGGCGTTACAGACAAGGGTTATATTACAAACAGTTACCATGTAAATGTTACAGAACCAATTGATGCATTTACAAAACTGAAATTTGAATCTGAATTCCAGGCACTTTCTTCTGGCGGAGCTATCAGCTATGTGGAAGTACCAAATATGCAGGACAATATCCCTGCTGTTATCTCAGTGATCCAGTTCATCTATGACAACATTATGTATGCAGAACTCAATACAAAGAGTGATTTCTGCCAGGCTTGTGGATATACTGGTGAAATCCAGATTATTGAGGAAGGTGGCAAACTGATTTGGGAATGCCCACACTGCAAGAACAGAGATCAGAAGTTGCTTAACGTAGCGAGACGTACTTGTGGATATATTGGAACACAGTTCTGGAATCAGGGACGTACCCAAGAGATTAAAGAAAGGGTGTTACATCTGTAAATGAATTACGGTGAAATTAAAAAATATGACATTGCAGATGGCGAAGGCGTAAGAGTATCCCTGTTTGTATCAGGCTGCACGCACCACTGCAAAGGCTGCTTTAACGCAGAGACATGGGACTTTAATTTTGGAAAACCGTTTACAGAGGAAACTATTTTAGAATTATTGGAGGCACTTAAGCCAGATTATATTACTGGCTTAACCCTCCTTGGGGGAGAACCATTTGAGCCTGCGAATCAGCGGGCTCTCTTGCCTTTTGTAAAGCGATACAAAGAAATGTTTCCTCACAAGACCATTTGGTGCTATACGGGCTACTCTTTGGAGACAGATTTGTTGGCAGAAAGTAGAGCTAGATGTGAATGTACCGATGAGATGCTTAGTTACATCGACGTCTTGGTAGATGGGGAGTTTGTGGAAGAACTAAAAGATATTAGACTGATATTCCGTGGATCTTCCAACCAAAGAGTGCTGCGACTTCAGGAGACTTTGTCTACTGGCCAGCCAGTATGGTGGGAAAAATAATCTATTTGCAACATAGCGAAAAAGAGTCGTAAAAGCGACTCTTTTTTTGTGATTTTATACATTGGCTTTGCGTATTCCTTGGAATATAATAAAGCAGTTGGTTTATATATTAATGATTGATAAAGCGTACTTGCTTAGAGAGGCAGATTATGCAGTTAGTAGCTATTGTGGCAATCGTAATGTGTGTAACATTGATTGCATCTATTTTACTCAAGCCAAATGTAAATATTAAAGGGACAAACGTGGGAACATACTGGATTGTGGCATTGGCAGGAGCGTTGGCACTTCTTTTGACACGGAGTATCAGCCTTAAAGAAATTGGAGCAGGACTTGTAGCAGACACAGCAATCAATCCTTTAAAGATATTGGTGCTCTTTTTGTCTATGACAGTGTTATCTATCTTCTTGGATGAATTGGGCATGTTCCGCTATCTGGCCAATATAACCTTGAAAAAGGCGAAGGGAAGTCAGAAGACGCTGTTTTTTTATTTGTATGTGATTGTTTCTATCTTAACGGTCTTTACATCCAATGATATTATTATTCTCACCTTTACACCGTTTATCTGCTATTTTTCAAAAAATGCAAAGATTAATCCAATGCCCTATTTGTTTACAGAATTTGTGGCTGCCAACACCTGGAGCATGGCATTGATTATTGGAAACCCTACCAATGTTTATTTGGCTACAGCAAACAATATAAATTTCATTCAATATATGTCAGTAATGCTTCTGCCAACAGCTATGGGTGGAATCGTTGCAATGCTGGTGTTATATCTGATTTTCAGAAAGACGTTAGAACAGCCTTTGGAGCAAAGCAGTGATGAGTTTGAAATTCAGGACAAAGGATTGCTTGCTATTGGAGTAGCACACCTTGCTGTTTGTACAGTGCTGCTGGTGATATCCTCCTATGTTGGCCTTGAAATGTGGCTGATTACTTTGTGCTTTGCGCTTAGTTTGTTCTTGGTGAGTTCTATTTACTGCTTCTTTACCAAAAAGAGTTTAGGAATCTTGTGGGCGACCTTAAAGAGAGCCCCTTGGGAACTTATTCCATTTGTAATCGCCATGTTCGTTTTCGTACTTGCCTTCGACAAGTGCCAACTGACTGATATGATTGGACATCTGCTTGAAAACGAGCATGTCATATTTCGTTATGGCATAGTATCCTTCCTGACTGCGAACCTAGTAAACAACATCCCAATGAGCGTATTGTTCAGTTCTGTTGTGCAGGAATTAGATCCACAGGTGCTGATGCAGGGAGTCTATGCAGCAATCGTAGGTTCCAATGTGGGAGCGTTCTTTACTCCAATTGGAGCGCTTGCTGGAATTATGTGGAGTGGAATTTTGAAAAAGCATGATGTGAAGATGAATTTTGCATCTTATATTAAATACGGAACTGCGATTTCTGTACCAACATTACTTATGACCTTGTTGGGATTGCAGATTGTTTTTTAATATTTCAAAGAAAATGGCCGGTGGATCAAAATCCTCCGGCCATTGTTATTTTTGTGTATCAGCTAGTATTAGAGAGGCTAGAGGGCCAAGTGTACTAAAAACCGCCAGACATAGTGATGATTTGTCCCGTCAGGTACGCAGGCGAATTTGCAAGTTGCCAAATCATTTCGGCGGCTTCTTTGGTAGTGCCAAATCTTCCAGCTGGAATTTCGTCGATGAGAGCCTGCCTTTCGTTTGCATCCAAATGTCCATTCATATCGGTGTCAATGACTCCAAAGGCAATAGCATTGACAGCAATGTTTGATGGAGCCAATTCCTTGGCTAAAGCCTTGGTGAAGGTATTTACACCACCTTTTGACGCACTGTATGCGACCTCAAAGGAGCCCCCGTCGTTTCCCCAGATGGAGGAGATGTTGATGATTCGTCCCGCACCCTTGGAGAGCATTCCAGGAATACATAATTTGCAAGTATAAAACATGGAGCTGAGATTGGTGTTTAGTACCTGATCCCACTCTGCCACAGTCATATCCTGTAAAAGCCCATAGAAGGAAATGCCCGCGTTGTTTACCACTACATCAAGAGGAGGAAGATTCTGAAACATTTCTGCCACTTTGTCATAAGCCTTGGCATCGCACTGGAAGATATAACAAGGGGCCTTCCCCATGGCATCAATTTCGTCTTTGACTTCCTTTAATTGATATATGGAGTTAGAACAGGTTAAGTAGGTTGTATATCCTTCTTTCGCAAACTTCAGAGCGGCTTCCTTTCCGATGCCCCTAGATGCGCCTGTGATTAATACGGTTTTCATAGTGTACTCCTTCTGATGAGCTTTTAAGTGAATTAGTTTGTTTTAATATCTAGATTGCTTTCTGAATTATATTTTAACAAAGAAAAAGACGCGTTTCAACATGGGAAAAGAACGTTGTGTTAGCAATGAAAAGAATATATAATCTAATAGAAAAGAGATGAAAGAATCGAAAAACTTCATTATGAATGAGGAAAGAAACTGGAGAGGTCAGGTAAAATATATGCTTAACAATAAAGGTTTTGATTTGTGGGCAGATGATTATGATAAAAGTGTGGGGCTATCTGACGAAGATGGGACATATCCATTTGCTGGATACAAAGCGATTCTAAATGAGATATACAACCGTGTTTTGTCTGCTCCTGGGAGAAGAGTGCTAGACATTGGATTTGGGACAGGAACACTTACTACGAAATTGTATGAGCAGGGATGTGATATTTTTGGACAAGATTTTTCTGGAAGAATGATTGAACTTGCAAAGGAAAAGATGCCAACGGCAAAGTTGTTTCGGGGAGATTTTTCAGAAGGCTTGGTGGCACCTTTGATGGAGCATAAATATGATGCAATTATTGCCACCTATTCCTTACATCATCTTACAGATGAGCAGAAGGTGAGATTTATTGCTAAGTTGCATTCCTTGTTGAATGATAGAGGCAGCATTTATATTGGCGATGTTGCATTTTTTACTCGTCAGGACATGGAAAAGTGTATGGTGGAAGCTGGCGATGAATGGGATGATGAGGAGATCTATTTTGTGTTTGAAGAAATAAGACAAGCATTCCCAAACATGGAGTTTGAACAGATGTCAAGTTGCGCAGGGCTTCTGGCTTTGCACAGATAAGTTCTGTGGCTTATGAGTGTAAGAGATTCGAAAGTTTGAATAGAGAAGGATGGAGTTTGCAAGCAAGTTTGACGGTTAGGAGATGTTACAATGGAAGTTAGTATTAGAGATTATGAAGAATATTTATATGACCATTATAAGGAACATGGGATTGATGCTAGTTTGTTTATGAAATTAGTTGAAGAAGTAGGGGAAGTAGCAGAAGTGCTAAATAAGCGTGATGGAAGAAAGGCTTCTGATAATGAAGATTTAAAATGTCAATTAGCAAACGAATTGGTTGATGTTGTTCATTATGCTTTTGCTATCGCCTCACTAAATCAAATTGATTTGAATGAAGCTATTTTGGATAAAGACAGAATAGCATCTATTAAATACAAGCATGAATTAAACCTTGAGCAGTTTTTGCTAAGGCGATAAATTTGAAGTTATCGAGGCAGCGGAAAAAGAAGCGGCTGCGAAGCAGACATTTATTTTTCCTGCCGAGATACCGACAAAATCGTAAAGCGCGTAGTGACTGGATTTTGGAGAGGAAAATTGGGCATCAGAAGATAAATATTTCTATATCATGCCCAAAAGAGAACGAAAAACCAGTATTTTGCCAAGGCGGAAGGGGTTTTTGGGCATAGGAGAGATTAAATCTTAGCTGTATGCCCAAAATATCAAATATTTGGGCACTGAAGGAAAAGAATTATTACTCTATGCCCAAAAAGCACATGAAACCGTGAATATATAAACTTTTTTCGGGCTTTTGGGCATGGAAGAGATGTTATTTCATACCTATGCCCAAAACGATAGATGAAGGGGTACTAGTTACAGCTCTGAGCCGGGCCCAGCTCGCGTCCAGCGATGCTGACCGCTCGCTGCAAAAGCTTCGCCACATACATCTTCGCACGAATATGTCTACATGTGAGCAAACTCCCGTAAAAACACCTCCTAAGCCCATCCGCTACGCGTATGCCGTAGCTCTGAGTGCTACTAGTGGTTCTGAGCCGGGCCCAGTTCGCGTCCAGCGATGCTGACCGCTCGCTGCGTGGCTTCGCCACATACATCTTCGCGCGAATATGTCTACGTGTGAGCAAGCTCCCGTAAAAACACCTCCTAAGCCCATCCGCTACGCGTATGCCGTAGCACGATGTGCTACTAGTGGCTTAGTCGGTGACGGGCCGCCAAAAGTAAATGCTCGCAAAGCGAGCGCTTCCTTTTGCCTACAGCCCGTCAAATCCCAATTTGGAGGTGTGATTATGAAGGCAATAATTTTTGATGCATTTGGAACTCTTTTTAGAGTTACAAGTGGTGGTTCCGCAAAGACAATAATGAAAAATATAACTGATTGCGGGATTGTTGTTGACGAAAAGGCATTTCTAGAGGAATGGAAATCTTATTATAAAAATCACACATTAGGTGATTGTGAATTTATGACGGAACGCGCTATTTTTATTGCTCGAATTCAGATGTTTTATGATAGATATCATGTGGACAGGAATGCTGAACATGATGCGGATTCTTTACTGGCTGGAGCATTCGAGCGTGAAGCATATCCAGAGATTAAAACTGTATTGAATGAGCTTATGAAGAACTATTTGGTTTTCATTGGCTCCAATACGGATAATAATGTACTTGAAAGTGTAATGCAAAAAAATGGTATTACAGTTCATAAAGTATATACTTCTGAAAATTTAAAATGTTATAAGCCTGCTAGGCATTTCTTTACACAAATCCTTGATGAAAATGGTCTTTCGCCACAAGAAGTTCTTTTTGTTGGTGACTCCATAACGGATGACATTTTGGGGCCCAAAGCGATTGGAATTAAAACTGTCTGGCTTGATAGGAATGGTATTGGTGGTAATAGCGGACAAGACTATACAATTACTGATATGAATGGACTAATAGATGATGTGTTGAGATAAGTTTTTTTGCCCGTCAAATCCCAATTTGTAGATATGCGTAGTGGTATTAAAATAGTAGTGCAAATAGAAAGAAAAGAATCTGCGCATATTAAGAATAAAAGAAAGTACGAATGAATAGAAAGGAATAGAAAGATATGGCATATGATTTAATTATAGTAGGTGCTGGACCAGCGGGCATGTCTGCGGCAGTATATGGAAAAAGAGCAGGACTAGATTTGCTGGTGATAGAAAAGAATCCAATGGGTGGAGGACAGGTGCTTAATACTTATGAGGTTGACAACTATTTAGGTCTTCCAGGAATCAATGGCTTTGATATGGGAATGGCCTTTCAGAAGCATGCGAAGGATCTAGGAGTTCAGTTTGTGACTGCGACAGTAAGTGAATTAAAGCTTGCAGGTGAGATCAAGGAGGTTGTCACTAACAAAGGAACCTATGAGGCAAAGACAGTGATATTGGCTCTCGGTGCACATCATGCACATCTGGAAGTGCCAGGAGAGGAGAAATTTGCAGGAAAAGGCGTTTCCTATTGCGCTACCTGTGATGGAGCCTTTTATCGTGGAAAGGTGGCTGCCGTAGTAGGTGGTGGAGATGTGGCTGTGGAGGATGCAATCTATTTGGCGAGATTTTGTGAGAAAGTTTATCTCATCCACCGCAGGGACTCTTTGAGAGCAGCTAAGTCTTTACAAGACAAATTGTTTGCTCTGGAAAACGTGGAAGTAATTTGGAATCATGTAGTAGAAGAGATTAAAGGAGAGATGAGCGTGCAAAGTCTGGCACTTCGTAGCACCTTAGAAGACGCAGCCCAGAAGCAGGAACAGCAAACAGCTCTTATCGCAAACGAAGACGGGGCAAGCGAACTAGTCGTAGATGGCGTGTTCATCGCTGTTGGCATCAAACCTGACACTGATATGGTCAGAGAACAGGTGGAATGTAATAGTGCAGGCTATGTGATAGCAGGTGAAGATTGTAAGACTTCCTTAGAAGGTGTATATGTAGCAGGGGATGCAAGGCAGAAACCGCTTAGACAAATTATCACTGCTGTTTCAGATGGCGCAAATGCAGCCACATATGCTAGCCTTTATTTGATGAAATGAATTTTTAAATTGGATTGATTAGAAAATTCATGATTTTGAAATTATTAAGTGAAAATAAAATAGGACTAAAGTACCTCTTGCTTTTTTGTGGTTGTGCAAGATTGACAAATATTTTGAGAAACTCGCAAAAACGATACAAAAAGCGCGAAAAAACGAAAAATAATTATCCACATAAAAAAGTGCTAAAAACGTGATAAAATCGACTTATGCACGGAGTTATCCACATTGTCCACAATTTTTTTGCTCAAAACTGCCATTTTTTTGAGTGAAAATTAGAACAGATGTTTTGTTGAGTTTTGATGAATTTACAAAAAATGGTAAAAAATTTGACTTTTTTGTTGACTTTTTTGATGTCAAAAAAGATTATTAAAAAAGTATAAATTGTTGCAAAATAGATGCAAAATATGATATAATGACTACACAATAAAAACGAAAGGGTGATGTATATGAAGTTTGTTATTGTAGGTAGAAACCTCGAAGTTACACCAGGATTAAAGGCAGCAGTGGAGGAGAAGATTGGAAAGCTTGAAAAGTATTTCCACCCAGACACCGAAGTTCACGTTACACTCAGCGTGGAGAAAGACAGACAGAAAATCGAAGTGACGATACCTGTGAAAGGAAGTATCATCCGTTCTGAACAAGTCAGCAATGACATGTATGTATCCATTGATCTTGTAGAAGAGATTATTGAGAGACAGTTAAAGAAATATAGAACTAAGTTGATTGACAAAAAACAGGCAGCAGCTTCCTTCAGCCAAATGTTTGTAGAGAACGATTACATGGATGAAGAAGAAATCAAAATCGTTCGTACTAAGAAGTTTGATATCAAGCCTATGTATCCAGAAGATGCTTGTATCCAGATGGAACTTTTAGGACACAGCTTCTTTGTATTCTGCAATGCAGAGACGGATCAGGTCAACGTAGTTTACAAGAGAAAGGGAGACACCTACGGTCTCATCGAACCAGAAGTTTAATTTCCTTATTATAAGAAGACAGGCTCAGTGTTGAGCCTGTCTTTTTTAGTGATGGCGACAGGAAGAGGGTTATCTCACCATTCTCTGATAAATTTTTGTCAAAACACATTGCAAAACCATAAATGGTATGATAAAATGAAAGCAATGCAATGATAAAAAAATAACAATCATTGAGAAACACGTTAATTTCAAAGTTATGGAGGAAATTCAAATGTCAAGAAAAGTAGTACTTGCAGGCGCATGTCGTACCGCAATCGGAACTATGGGTGGTTCTTTAAGCACCACACCTGCTGCTGATTTGGGTGCTATCGTAATTAAGGAAGCATTAAACAGAGCTGGAGTTGCTCCAGAAGCTGTAGACCAGGTTTACATGGGATGTGTAATTCAGGCTGGTCAGGGCCAGAACGTGGCTCGTCAGGCATCTATCAAAGCAGGACTTCCTATCGAAGTTCCAGCAGTAACCATGAACGTAGTATGTGGTTCTGGTCTTAACTGTGTTAACCAGGCTGCACAGATGATCATGGCTGGCGATGCAGACATCGTAGTAGCAGGTGGTATGGAAAACATGTCCATGGCTCCTTATGCTATGCCTCAAGCACGTTTCGGTTATAGAATGAACAATGGTACATTGGTAGATACCATGGTTAACGATGCTCTTTGGGATGCATTCAACAACTACCACATGATTCAGACAGCAGACAATATCTGTGAAGAGTGGGGACTTACCCGCGAAGAATTGGATGCTTTCGCAGTAAAGAGTCAGCAGAAGGCAGAAGCAGCTCAGGCAGCAGGTGCGTTCGACGCTGAAATCGTTCCTGTAATGGTTAAGAAGAAAAAAGAAATGGTAGAGTTCAAAGTTGACGAAGGCCCAAGACCTGGAACAACTATGGAAGGTCTTGCTAAACTTCGTGCTATCAACAAAGATGGTTATGTAACAGCTGGTAATGCTTCTGGTATCAATGACGGTGCAGCAGCAATCGTTGTTATGAGCGAAGAAAAAGCAAAAGAACTCGGTGTTAAGCCTATGGCTACATTCGTAGCTGGTGCTCTTGCAGGCTGCCGTCCAGAAGTTATGGGTATCGGTCCTGTTTACTCCACAAGAAAAGTTATGGAAAAAACAGGCATGAAGATTGAAGACTTCGATATCATCGAAGCAAACGAAGCTTTCGCAGCTCAGTCCATCGCTGTTGGCAAAGATCTTGGAATCGATGTTGACAAACAGCTCAACCCTAACGGTGGTGCTATCGCACTTGGACACCCAGTTGGTGCTTCTGGATGCCGTATCCTTGTTACATTGCTTCACGAGATGCAGGCAAAGGGTGCTAAGACAGGTCTTGCAACACTCTGTATCGGTGGCGGTATGGGTTGCTCCACAATCGTTAAGATTGAAGACTAAGGCTGAATCATTCCGCAAACATACTCTATATTGAATATAGGAGGAACTACACAATGGAATATATTGTATATGAACAGAAGGGCCAGGTAGGTGTTATCACTATCAGCCGTGAAAAAGCACTCAATGCTTTGAATTCTCAGGTTCTTGATGAATTGAATGAGTGCCTTGATGCCGTTAATTTAGATGAAGTTCGTGCTCTTGTACTTACAGGTGCTGGACAGAAATCCTTTGTAGCTGGTGCAGATATCGGAGAGATGAGCACACTTACAAAAGCAGAAGGCGAAGCTTTCGGCAAAAAGGGAAATGACGTATTCCGCAAGTTGGAAACATTCCCAGTTCCAGTTATCGCAGCAATCAATGGTTTTGCTCTCGGTGGTGGATGTGAAATCTCCATGAGCTGTGACATCAGAATTTGCTCTGACAACGCTGTATTTGGTCAGCCAGAGGTTGGTCTTGGAATCACACCAGGTTTCGGTGGTACACAGAGACTTGCTCGTATCGTAGGTGTTGGCATGGCTAAGCAGATGATCTACACAGGTAGAAACATCAAAGCTGCAGATGCTCTCAGAATCGGTCTTGTAAATGAAGTTTACTCTGCAGAAGTTGATGCAGAAGGTAATGTAGTTAAGACTGCTCAGGAAGTATTGCTTGCAGCAGCTGAAAAGATGGCAGTTACTATCGCTAAGAATGCTCCAATCGCAGTTCGTAACTGCAAGAAGGCAATCAACGATGGTTTAGACCTCGATATGGATCAGGCTATCGTACTTGAAGAGAAGCTCTTCGGTGATTGCTTCGAAACAGAAGATCAGAAATATGGTATGGCTTTCTTCTTGGACAAAAACAAAGAAAAAGTAAAAGAACCATTTAAAAACTGCTAATTAAATTTAAGGAGGAACTACAATGAAAGTAGGTATTATTGGTGCCGGTACTATGGGACAGGGCATTGCAAAAGCATTTGCTCAGGTTGAAGGATATGAGGTTGCACTCTGCGATATTAAGCAGGAGTGGGCTGAAGGCGGTAAGGATAAAATCGCTAAAGGCTATGCTAAACTTGTAGAAAAAGGAAAAATGACTCAGGAAACAGCCGATGCTATCGTAGCTAAGATTACTCCTGGTTTAAAAGAAAATCTTTGCGCAGACTGCGATTTGATCGTTGAAGCAGCATTTGAAAACATGGAAGTTAAGAAGACAACTTTCGGTGAGCTTGACAAGATTTGCAAGCCTGAGTGTATCTTCGCATCCAACACTTCCAGCCTTTCTATTACAGAAATCGGTAACGGACTTACCCGTCCAATGATTGGTATGCATTTCTTCAATCCTGCAGACCGCATGAAATTGGTTGAAGTTATCGCTGGTGTTAACACTCCTCAGGAGACTGTAGATGCTATCGTTAAGATTTCTGAAGAAATCGGCAAGACTCCTGTACAGGTTAACGAAGCTGCAGGTTTCGTTGTTAACCGTATCTTGATTCCTATGATTAACGAAGCTGCTTTCATCAAGATGGAAGGTGTTTCTGATATCGCAGGTATCGACTCTGCTATGAAGCTTGGCGCAAATCATCCTATGGGACCTTTGGAGTTAGGTGACTTCGTAGGTTTGGATATCTGCCTTGCTATTATGGACGTTCTTTATGCAGAAACAGGTGACAGCAAGTATCGTGCATGCCCACTTATCCGTAAGATGGTTCGTGGCGGTAACCTTGGTGTTAAGAGTGGAAAGGGCTTCTACGTTTACAACGCAGACAGAACCAAGACTCCTGTTGACGCACAGTAATAATGTAAATGATTCAGAGCTGTGCGCAGAAGCGATTTTGCGGATGGCTCTGAATGCTGATATTAATAAGAAAAAATCTCGGAGGAAACAAAATCATGGATTTTACTTTAAGCAAAAAGCATGAAATGGCGCGTACTCTTTTCAAAGAGTTCGCTGAAAAAGAAGTAAAGCCTCTTGCACAAGAGGTTGACGAGACTGAAGTATTCCCTAGAGGAACAGTTGAGAAAATGGCTAAAAACGGCTTCCTTGGAATTCCAGTTCCAAAGGAGTACGGCGGACAGGGTTGTGATCCTTTGACATACGCTATGTGTGTTGAGGAACTCTCCAAAGTTTGTGGTACTACAGGCGTTATCGTATCTGCTCATACATCCCTTTGCTGTGATCCTATCCAGACATACGGTACAGAAGAGCAGAAACAGAAATATTTGATTCCACTTGCAAAGGGTGAAAAACTCGGTGCATTTGGTCTTACAGAGCCAGGTGCTGGTACAGATGCTCAGGGTCAGCAGACCAAGGCTGTACTTGACGGAGATGAGTGGGTACTTAACGGATCCAAGATCTTCATCACAAATGGTAAAGAAGCTGACGTTTACGTTATCTTCGCCGTAACAGGCATTGTTGAGAAACGTGGCAAAAAGGTAAAAGAAATCTCTGCATTTATTGTAGAAAAAGGAACACCAGGCTTTACCTTTGGTACAAAGGAAAAGAAGATGGGTATCCGTGGTTCAGCAACATACGAACTTATCTTCACAGATTGCCGTATTCCAAAGGAAAACTTGCTCGGAGCACAGGGCAAAGGCTTTGGTATCGCTATGCACACACTTGATGGTGGACGTATTGGTATCGCAGCACAGGCTCTTGGTATTGCAGAAGGCGCTTTGGAATCTACTATCGCATACGTTCAGGAAAGAAAGCAGTTCGGTCGTTCCATCGCTGCATTCCAGAACACACAGTTCCAGCTTGCTGATATGGCTACAAAGGTAGAAGCAGCTAAATTGCTTGTTTACAAAGCAGCTATGGCTAAAGCTACTCAGAAGACTTATTCTTTGGAAGCTGCTATGGCTAAATTGTACGCAGCAGAAGTTGCTATGGAAGTTACAACTAAGGCTGTACAGTTGCATGGTGGTTATGGTTACACCAGAGAATACGATGTAGAGCGTATGATGAGAGATGCTAAGATTACTGAAATCTACGAAGGAACTTCTGAGGTTCAGAGAATGGTTATCAGTGCTAACATCATTAAATAAGCCAATTAACAATACCAATATTAAGGAGAGAATATACAATGAAAATCGTTGTTTGTATTAAACAGGTACCTGATACCAAGGGTGGCGTAAAGTTTAATCCAGATGGTACTTTGGATAGAGCTGCTATGATGACTATCATGAACCCAGACGATAAAGCTGGTTTGGAAGCAGCACTTAGATTAAAAGATAAGTATGGCGCAGAAGTAACTGTTATCACAATGGGTCTTCCTAAAGCTGAAGATGTTCTTCGTGAAGCAATTGCTATGGGCGCTGACAAGGGTATCCTTGTAACAGATAGAGTACTTGGTGGTGCTGATACTTGGGCAACAAGCCAGACACTTGCTGGTGCTATTCGTAACTTAGAGTATGACCTCATCATCACAGGCCGTCAGGCTATCGATGGAGATACAGCTCAGGTTGGTCCTCAGATTTCCGAACATTTGGGAATTCCAGTAATCTCCTATGCACAAAAGATTGAAATCGAAGGAAACAACGTAATTGTTGAGCGTCAGTACGATGACAGATATCATGTACTCAAAGCTCAGATGCCTTGTCTCATCACAGCATTGGCTGAACTTAACGAGGCAAGATACATGACTCCAGGTGGAATCTTTGATGCATTCGATGCTGAGATTACTGTTTGGGGCAGAGCAAACCTTGTAGATGTAGAAGATTCCAACCTTGGTCTTAAGGGTTCACCAACACAGATCGCTAAAGCTTCTGACAAAGTTAGAAAAGGTGCTGGCGAAAAGGTTACATTGGATCCTACAGAAGCAGTTGATTACATCGTAGGCAAGTTAAAAGAGAAACATGTTATCTAATAGAAAAGAGGTGCACAACATGAATTTAGAAGAATATAAGGGCGTATTCGTCTTTGCCCAGCAGGTAGACAATGAGATCAGTGGCATCGCTTTGGAACTGATTGGAAAAGGTAAAGACTTAGCAAATGATTTGAATACAGAAGTAACTGCAGTACTTATCGGTAGTGATGTAAAAGCACTTGCTGATGAGCTTGCAGCTTATGGCGCAGACAGAGTTATCGTTGTAGATGACCCTGAACTTAAAGAATATCGTACAGAGCCTTACACACACGCATTGGCATCTGTAATCAATACTTACAAGCCAGAAATCGTATTGGTTGGTGCTACAGCTATCGGCCGTGACCTTGGTCCTAGAGTATCTGCTAGAATTCATACAGGTCTTACAGCTGACTGTACACAGCTTGAAATTGGTGATTTCCCAATCAACCCAATCCCTGGCAAAGAGCAGAAGCACAATCAGCTTCTTATGACTCGTCCAGCTTTCGGTGGAAACACAATTGCTACTATCGCTTGTCCAGAGTTCCGTCCACAGATGGCAACTGTACGTCCAGGCGTTATGCAGAAGCTTCCTAAGGATGCAAGCAAGAAGGCTGTTGTAGAAGAGTTCAATCCTGGTTTCACACCAGACAACAAGTATGTTGAAATTCTTGAAGTTGTTAAATCTGTTGTTGATACAGTAGATATCATGGATGCAAAGATTTTGGTATCCGGTGGTCGTGGTGTAGGTAGCGCAGAAAACTTTAAACTTCTTGAAGATTTGGCTGAAGTACTTGGCGGTACAGTAAGTTGCTCTCGTGCAGTAGTTGATGCTGGTTGGAAGTCCAAAGACCTTCAGGTTGGTCAGACAGGTAAAACTGTTCGTCCTACTCTTTACTTCGCAGTTGGTATCTCTGGTGCTATCCAGCACTTGGCTGGTATGGAAGAGTCTGATGTAATCGTAGCTATCAACAAAGATGAGACAGCTCCTATCTTTGATGTGGCTGACTACGGTATCGTAGGTGACCTCAACAAGATCCTTCCAATGCTTACAGAAACACTGAAAGCAGAAGTTGCGAAATAAGTAACAGATATGAATTAAAGGACATCTTTGGCGTTAAAAACCTAAGATGTCCTTTTTGTTAAGATTGTTTGCACTTGTGAATATGGTGCAAAAGTGATATACTTACTAAGTTAACCTTTGCCTTTTGGAGAATTCTATGGAATTTATATCTGCGCAAAACATTCAAAGTGCATATGGCAGGCATCAAGTGCTAAGAAACGTAACTTTTTCAGTTGATAGAGGCGACTGCGTTGCGATTCTTGGTGCAAATGGTTGTGGAAAGACCACACTGCTGTCTATTTTGGCGGGTTTGCGTATGCCCAAGGGGGGCAAGCTTTTTCTGGAAGAGCGAGCGGTAGATACTAAAGCAAAAAGAGATACATATCAGCGTCGTGTTGGCTATGTGCCTCAAGAGAGCATATTGATTCCTGAACTCACAGTATGGGACAATTTGCTGCTCTGGTATGTGGACGAACAGGCACTGCGTAAAGAACTTCAGGAAGGATTTCTGCATGAACTTGGATTGGATCAAATGCTTTCCAAGAAGGTGAATACCCTTTCTGGTGGAATGCACAAGCGTGTAAGCATAGGGGTAGCCCTTGCTAACTATCCTGAAGTGCTTATTTTGGATGAACCCAGTGCAGCTTTAGATTTACCAGGCAAAAAGGAAATGCGGGCTTATTTAGGCAAATTTAAGGCATTAGGCGGAACAATAATTCTAGCGACACATGATGAGTTGGAGCTTGATTTGTGTAACAAGTTATTCCTCTTGAAGGAAGGGGAATGTCAAGCGCTTCAATCCAACCTCAGAGGAGAAGAATTAGCATATCAAATGCAATAATCAATGCTAGAAGCATTTGAGACGGAGGAGAAAAATATGGAAAATCAGAATGTAACACCAGAAGCATCTGTAGAAGCACAGGCACCTGTAACTACAGAGACACCTGTAGCACCACAGGCTCAGGAAACAGTGGCACCACAGGCAACCCCAGCGCAGGAACCTGTAGCACCGCAAGTACAGGAGACAGTAGCACCACAGGCAACCCAAGTACAGACACCTGTAACACCACAGACAGCTGCGCAACAACCTATGTATGCACAGCAGCCAATGTATGCAAATCCAGCAGTTCCACCAGCACCAAAGAAAAAAGGTAATGGCCTGGTTATTGGTCTTGTAATTGCTATTGTTGTATTGCTATTGGCACTTGGAGGAGTTGTGGGTGTTGCAGCTTATAATTTGATTGCAAATTCACCAGAAGCAAGACTTGCAAAAGGCTTTGATAAGTGGAATAGCGCTGAAGCGAGCAACGAAAATTCCGTATCAGAGACACTTGGTTGGGAGAAAATCAATGAGTCCATGCTTCAGGGAGCAACTCAAAAAGATATGTCCTTTGATATGACATTCCCTATTATGGAGTTTCCTACTATTGGATTAGATATTATGGATACATGTGACTACCCAAATCAGAAGGACTATTCTGAATGGGAAATCAGCATTGCAAATAACGAATTGATGAAGTTTGTGATTGCAGCAGATGCTGACAAACTTTACATCAGCATTCCAGCATTGTTGGAAGATACCTATAGCGTAGAGTATGAAGACTTTACCGAAAACTTCAATGATTCTGCATGGGCACAGATGCTGGGTCTTACTATCGAGCAGTCCTTGGAACTCAATCCATGGGCAGAAGTAGAAGAAGGTGATGAAACCACAGCACCTCAGTTCTCTGAAGAATTCATGGCTGACATGGAAGCAAAGATAGCTGAATTGGCTGAGAACATGACAATCGAAGAGACAGAAACAGCAATTGAAGTTACCAGAAATGGCAAGACTGTGAAATGCGATGGTATCTACGTAGTTATTCCAGAAGATGACTCAAATGATATCTTAGATATGATTCAGGATGAACTTCGCGATGGAGATTTTGGCGAGGAAATGATTGCACAGTTAGAGAACAGCGGAGTGGAAGATGTTCAGGAAACATGGGATGCAATCGTCTCTCTTTTTGATGCAAGATATACAGATGATATCCAGATGATGTTCTATTTGGACAACAAAAACAATATCGTACATATGGCTACACCTGAGATGGCAACAATGGACGATGGAGTAGCTGTAGGCTTTAGTTTTGACTTCTTAGGCGAACAGAACCCTACAGATGTAGTAGAAGGTCTCATCAAAGTAATAGTTGACGAAACAGGAAATGCAATCTCCTTTGATTTTGCAATGGAGACTGAAGTAAAAGACACAAAAACTACTGTTACCCTTGATGTGAAAGCTATCATAGAAGAGGTTGGAGTAGGAACTTCCGAAGGAACTCTTGAGTACAACTATGAATGGGATAGCGAAAAAGCTGAATTTGAGATAAATGCAAATATGGAAGCAGATGGCGAAAACCTTCTTACCTTTGAAATGGAAGGTGCCTTTGACGATATCGTAAAAGGTGAGAGCTTCGTACTTGACTTAGGTTCTCTGGATATGAGTGTGGAGGGTGAAACTTTCATGAAGATTTCCGGAGAGATGGAAGTGAAACCATTAGAGGAGGAAGTGAAGATTCCTTCTGACTCTACAGATTTGTTGGATATGTCTGAGAGCGATATCAACGACATGATGATGGAAATCATGGGGAATGCGGATAGTATGTCAGATGCATTAAATTCCATTTCCTACTAAGAGTTTTGCGAATTAGACTAAAACAACAGTACACAATTGTGTGCAGATAGGTAACTGTTATGAAAGCATACTTCGTATGGCTGAAAACTGAATTAAAGAGGGTGGCGAAAAGGCTGCCCTCTCTTTTCATAGGAGCAATAGTGCTGGCTTTGTTGGCTGGTGCTGTTGCTTTTTGTGCCTTTACTGTCATGCATATACGCGGTGAGAAACAGGAGGTTGGCGCGAGGGTGGCATTGGTATGCCCAGAGGATGAACTGACCAACTTGGCGGTTCAATTCGTGACAGGTATGGAGTCTTTGGAAGAATGGTGTAGTTTTGAAAAGTATGATCTGGAGGAAGGGCTGGAGGCCCTGTCTCGTAGGGAGGTTGTGGCTGTAATTGAACTTCCTGAGGATGTAGTTAAATCCATCTTGGATGGAAGCAATATTCCTGCAAAACTTTATCTGCCACAGGGTGAAGAGTTGGGCAGTACTCTGATTCAAATCATGGCGAAGGTGGGAGTTTCTCTTTTGCAGGTGGCACAGGGTGAGATCTATGCAACTACAGATTTGTACATGGAGTATCCCTTAAAACAATCCTTGAAAGAACTGTATGGAGAGATTAACCTATACAATTTGAACATAGCGCTGAATCGCGAAAGCCTTTTTAAATCCATTTCGTTGTCTGAAACGGACGGGATTAGTTTAGGGGCTTATTATGGCGGAACAGCAGTCGGTATTTTTTTGTTGCTGTTTGGACTATTATTGGCGGATATGATAGTAGAGCGTACCAAGAGAGAACAGCTACTTCATATAAGCAGAGTGACTATTCCGGCGCAACTAATCGGGCGGTTTAAAGTCTTGACTCTGGTGAGTTTCCTAATGACATTTAGCGTAGAAATTGCATTGGCATTGTGGATGAATACAGATTCAAAGGATGTAGGGGAAATTCTGACCTGGTGTGGCCGAGATTCCCTCAAACTGTTATTGGCAGTGGCATGTGTAGTGGCTTTGTATTTGCTACTAGGTACTTTGATCAAAGAAAAGATGACTTATATGTTTGTCGCAGGATTTGGCATGCTGCTCCTAGGATATATCGGTGGATATTTTGTGCCAAGCAGTTTGCTCGGGAAACAGCTCAAGGGGCTGAGTAGCTGTCTGCCAACTACTTTTGTGCACGATATTTGTAGTGGTATGCTTGTAGGAAAAGATGTAGGAAATGACTTGATGAAGCAAGGCGGATATATATGTCTATTTGTCTGGCTTGCAATAAGCCTTACTTTGTGTATCTCTTTGAGAAAAAGGAGGTACATGAGATGAGACAAAGAATGAAAAGTTTTGGAGTTGTTTGGCAAATTACTTTGAAGAGATTGTTTGCACGAAGAAGTTTTTGGGTGGTTTTGCTTTTGTTGCCACTTTTGATAGTGGCAATCCAGGGCTTGGAAAAAGAACAGGAACAAGGACTGCGAGCGGCTGTCTATAGTAAAGAAACTATATGGCAGGAGCATTTGACCGGGGCTGGAATCCCTTCCTTTTACTTTGTAGATTCGCTGGAAAACCTTAAGGACGAAGTGCTCCATGGAAATGCAGAGTGTGGGTACTATATTCAGGAAGGGTTGCTACAGGCATTTGCTGAGGATGATTGGTATTGGCAGGTAGAGGTATATGAAAGCTCCAATAGTATGTTTACTAAACTGATAAATGAGGCCCTTTTTAGCCGCCTTTTTCAGGTGGTTTCTTCAGAGTGGTACCTGGACTATATGGGGAAAAAATTAGTGGAAGCTGGTGCAAGTACATCCGAGATGGAAGTTTTGGACGCTCTTTCTCAGAATATGCTAAGTGGGGAAACCTTCCAGGTGGAGACAGTTTTACTGACAAAGACAAATGAAATCCAACAGGAAAAAGAACCTGAAAACCTTCTTTCTACCCGCAGCGTTGTGGCGGCTATGATTTATCTAGTCAGTCTACTGGCGGTGATGGACGTGGTAAGGGATAGAGAAAAGATGCATTTCCCTGTAAAGCAAAGAGTTTGGGCTGCATTTTGCACTATATTCCATCCCACCCTGATGGTAGCCATGGTAGGTGGGATAGGTATTTTGGTGACAGAAACTGAGCGAAGGAATTGGAATGAACTTTTTGGGCTGCTAGGTCTGATTATTTTAACTACCTTGTACGGTATACTGTTATCTCTGGTGGTGAGAAGAGAGAGATGGATGTACGGAGTGATCCCCGTACTTTTTGTGGGAGCGTTGGTGTGCTGTCCAGTTTTTGTTGACCTTGGAAGCATAATACCGATTTTTCAGTGGATTGAAAAACTCTTTCCAGTGGCATTTTACTTGTAGTAGTTGATTTTATGTATAAAGTGTGTTATTATTTTAACGATGCGTAAATCCCAGAAAAATAGGGGTTTTGAAATACAAGAGGTTCCATTTGGACGGACTAGAAAGGTGTAAACATGAAAAAGGGTTTTGATGAGATTATTGCAAAAGTTGGCAAGATTGGCATGAAGAAGGTTGCGGTATCTGTTGCGCAGGATTCAGAAGTGCTTGAGGCGGTTAAGGCTGCCAAAGAAAGAGGGATTGCAGATGCAATTTTGGTAGGTGATGAAGCAAAGATTAGAGCCATTGCTGCTGAAATTGGAATGAATGTAGATGAGTTTGAAATCATTGATGAGCCAGATATGATTGAGGCTTCTTTGAAGGCGGTTAAGTTGGCTCATGATGGCAAGGCTGATATGTACATGAAGGGACTTATTGATTCCAAGAATTTCTTAAAGAGTGTTTTGGACAAAGAGGTTGGCCTTCGTACAGGTGGAGCACTTTCTCACGTTTGTGTATTTGAAGTTCCTACTATTGATCATCTGTTGTTTTTGACAGACGTTGCATTTATGACATATCCTACATTGGAGGACAAGGTAAATATCATCAAGAATACTATCCCAGTGGCAAAGGCTTGTGGCGTAGACAATCCAAAGGTAGCTCCACTTGCTGCGGTAGAGGTTGTAAACCCTAAGATGCCAGTTACAGTGGAAGCAGATGAGCTTCGCCAGATGAACGAGCGTGGTGAAATCACAGGATGTATCGTAGATGGACCGCTTTCCTTGGATTTGGCTATTGATCCAGAAGCAGCTAAGCATAAAGGTGCAACAGACCGTAAGATTCAGGGCGATGCAGATATCCTTCTTTTCCCAGATATTCATGCAGGAAACCTTGTATATGAAGCAATGGTACATATGGTAGAAGTAAAGAATGGCTGTATTTTGACTGGTACAAAGGTTCCTGTTATTCTGACCAGCCGTTCCGATACTTTCGAGACCAAAGTAAACTCCATGGCTCTTGCTGCAGTAGTGGCAGAGGAAATGAAAAAACAGCAGTAATCATAAGCGAAAGATGAGATAGAAATCTTTATAGGAGGAAAGCAAAATGGCTATTGTAAGTTTGATTATTAATCCAGGTTCTACATCCACCAAGATTGGTGTGTTTGAAGATGAGAATCTGTTGTTTGAAGAGACTCTTAGACATTCTACAGAGGAGATTAGTCAGTTTGGCTCTATCGTTGAGCAGAAGGATTTTCGTAAGAAGATCATTACAGATCTGCTTGAAAAGAAAAATTTTGATATGAAATCCTTTAATGTTATTGTTGGTCGTGGTGGTATGCTTAAGCCAATTCCTGGCGGCACTTATGCTGTGACAGATGAACTTTTAGAGGATCTGAAAATTGGTAAGCAGGGACAGCATGCATCCAACTTGGGTGGTATCCTTGCAAGAGAAATCGGTGATGAACTGGGTGTTCCATCTTATATTGTTGACCCAGTAGTAGTAGACGAATTGATGCCTATAGCGAGATACTCTGGTGTGCCAGAGCTTCCACGTACCAGTGTTTTCCATGCATTGAACCAGAAGGCAGTTGCAAAGAGATATGCTAAGGAAACAGGCAAGGCGTATGAAAGTCTTCGTCTGATAGTTGTTCATATGGGCGGCGGTGTATCTGTAGGTGCACATTTGAATGGTCGTATTGTGGACGTATTCAATGCATTGGATGGTGATGGCGCATTTTCTCCTGAGAGAGCAGGTGCAGTTCCATCTGGCGCACTGATTAAGATGTGTTTCTCAGGCCAGTACACAGAAAAAGAAGTGTACAGCAAGATTGTTGGCAAGGGTGGATTTAATGCATACCTTGGCACCAACGATATGAGAGAAGTAACTAGAAGAGCAAATGAGGGCGACGAAAAAGCAATCGAAGCAAAAGCAGCATTCTTGTTCCAGGTAGCGAAGGACATCGGATCTATGGCTTGCGTATTGGATGGAAAAGTGGATCAGATTATTGTGACTGGTGGTATTGCTTATGGCAAAGAAGTTATCGAAACCTTGAAAGAAAAAGCGGAGTGGATTGCTCCATTTACCGTATATCCAGGTGAAGATGAACTGCTTGCTTTGGCACAGGGCGCAATTAGAGTTCTGACTGGCGAAGAAGAGGCTATGCCTTACTAATAGTTTTTTACAGGCAAGTGAATTAAAAAGCCGTGGTTTAATAACCACGGCTTTTTCTATATTCTCTAGGAGACATACCATATTCTTTTTTAAACAAATCTTTGAAATAGTTGCTGTCAGAAAAACCATATTCTAAAGCTATATCTGTGATAGTGCTATCGGTTGAATAAAGTGCTGTGGCAGCATTTTTCAGTCGAATGAAGTTTAGATACTCCTTGAAACCCATTCCCGTAACCTGTTTAAATTTCTTAGAAAAATACGTTGGACTCAAGGAGGAAACACTTGCCAGTTCTTCCAGCGTCAGAGGCTTTTTGTAATTTTGATATATGTACTTGGTTGCAAGAAGAATATCGGCCTCTTTGGCGGTGGAAATATCTAGTTCTTGGCAATCCAAGATACTATGGCGCATGAAAAAGAGTAATATTTCACTTAACTGTAGAGACATAAAGTGAGGAGACAATTCGTCAATGGAATTGCACTCTGTCTGCAGACGATTGAAAAGTCGGTTGAGTTCGTCTTGATAGATGTGTGGTACTGTTCCGACATAAGAAGTTACACCGTTAGGGCGAGCAGCTCTAAAAACAGAACGAATCTCTTGCTGCAAATGTTCAGGCTTGAAATAAATGAAGGTTAAATCGCAGTTGACATCTGCATAGTATTGGGAGTGGTGTAGCTCTCGAGGAGCAATCAGCAAAATATCTCCTTTGTCTAGGTTGTACAAAGTATCCTTGAGCAGAAAACGCAAGGATCCGGAATTGACGTGGATCAGTTCATAAAATGGATGATAATGATCTGGTTGCAACTTGGAATTGAATCCACGTTTTCCGCGGGTAAATATGATAGTATCAATGTCTTTGTGTTTCATGTTGGATGTCATAAGTTTTCCCCTTTACGAAATCGTTTTCGCTTATTTACTTAATTATAACCTAAAAATCATAAAAAAACAGTATTTTTTTGCCTTTTTCACAATAAATTGTGTTTATTTGGCAATTTTTATGCCGTATAATCTAATCAAGAAATGGGAAATCTGATTCCCCAAAATCTGGATACTCCTTTTTTCTTATAAAACTTCCTCAAAGTTGAAAACCCCTGCCAATTGGCAGGGGTTTTCGCATATGTATGCAGAAAATGATTTTTTCTGCATACATATGCGAAAGAGTGTTACACACTCGCGTGTAAGGAAAATGTTGCTTTGCAACCACGCTCGGCGCAACGAGTTTGCAAGCAAACTCGTATATGCATATACGAAGTGATATACGTTTAGACGCACAAAGAGCCATATTGCTGAGAAGCAATATGGCTCTTTGCACATAATGAAAAAGGGGTCAAATAACACAACAAGAAAAACAGTTACTAAAATTTAAAGGGGAAATTTAAAGTAACGTTTCGCGTTGTTGTAGGAGATGTCTGTAACGATTTCGGACAGGATATCCATATCCGCTGGGAACTCACCGTTTTCAACCCAGTTACCAATCAGGTTACACATAATACGACGGAAATATTCGTGTCTTGTGTAAGAAAGGAAGCTACGGGAGTCAGTAAGCATTCCTACAAAACCAGAAAGATTGCCCAAGTTTGCAAGGGAAATCATCTGATCCTGCATACCTACTTTGTGGTCATTGAACCACCAAGCACTACCCTGCTGAATCTTTGCAACTGCAGTGGAATCCTGGAAACAGCCAAGGATAGTTCCGATTGCCTGATTGTCATTTGGATTCAAGGAGTAGATTACAGTACGAGGAAGCTTGTCATCCTTAATCAAAGCGTTAAGGAAGTCAGCCATCTGGCTACTTGGTGCATAGTTGTTGATGCAGTCATAACCAGTGTCAGGGCCCAATTTCTCGTACATCAATGTATTGTTGTCGCGTTTGCAACCATAGTGAAGCTGCATAGCCCAATCCAATTCATGGTACTGCTGTCCAACATAGAGCATGAAAGCAGTCTTAAACTTCAATTCCTCATCTTTAGTGATTTCCATGTGGTTCAATCTCTTGAGGAAGATTTCTTCGATTTCATCGTCTGTAGCAGGAACATACATTACATATTCAAGTGCATGGTCAGATACGTTACAGCCCATAGATGCAAAGAAATCCATACGAATACGAAGGGCTTCTTTTAGCGCTGCAAAGGTGTTGATTTCTACACCAGAAACAGTAGCCAATTTATCCAAATAATCTAAGTAATCAGGTTTTTCGATGTTCATTGCTTTGTCAGGACGCCAAGCTGGAAGAACCTTTACGTCGAAGCTTGTATCCTTGGCAATTTTGTCGTGCCATTCCAGAGAATCGATAGGATCGTCTGTGGTACAAATCAAAGTAACATTGGACTGCTTGATCAAATTGCGAACGCTCATGGAAGGCTCAGCCAATTTTGCATTACAAAGGTTCCAAACTTCCTCAGCAGTATTTTTGTTGAGATATCCGTTGTAGCCAAAGTAACGCTGCAATTCTAAGTGACTCCAATGGAAGAGAGGGTTGCCGATTGCCTTGCCAACACACTCAGCCCATTTGAAGAATTTTTCTTTGTCAGATGCATCACCAGTGATGTATTTTTCTTCTACACCGCAGGAACGCATAAAACGCCATTTGTAGTGATCACCACCAAGCCAAACCTGAGTGATGTTGTCGAACTGACGGTCCTCAGCAATCTCCTTTGGGTTGATGTGGCAGTGGTAGTCCAGTACAGGAGTAACCTCTGCATAGTTGTGGAAAAGAGCTTTTGCGGTTTCGGTTTCCAATAAGAAATCCTTGTCCATGAATTGTTTCATAGTGTTTTCCTCCTTATTTCTTTGGCGTTGTGCCACGAGTAATCAGTTCACCAGAAAAGATGGTCTTCTTTGGCATTTCGTTGCCGCCGAGAACACCCATCAATGTGACAATTAGGTGTTGGCACAAGGTCTCAAGTTTATTGTCAATAGAAGTCAACTCTGGATTGCTGCAAGTAGCCAGAAGAGAGTTGTTGTAGCCAATAACAGAGAAATCTTCTGGGATGCGTAGTCCAGCGAGCTGTGCGTATTTTAATGCGGCCATAGCCAAGTTGTCATCGGATGCGATAACAGCATTGAACTTCAAGCCTTTCTTTTGTGCCTTTAAAAGCTGATTAGCCATTGCATGAATGTCTTCATGAGAGCCGGTATAGAACTGAATCAAGTTTCCACTTTTCAGCAGATTGTTTTCTTCCATAGCAACGCGGTAACCGGCAAGTTTGCGTTTGCCACTGTAAGAAGTAGAGTTATAGAAGTACAAAATATCTTCTACTCCAGAGTGTATGAGCTGTAAGGTCGCTTCATACATGGAAGTAAAATCATCAGAAACAATGCTGTATACATTAGGGGCATCTAAAGCGGCATTTAACAGCATTACAGGAACCTGAGCTGCTGCATCAACTATGTATTGATTGTCCTCTTCTTTTTCATAGATGTAGTTGGAACCTATGCAGATGACGCTGTCTACCTTTTTGGTGATAAGGAGGTTCATAGCTTTTTTCTTGGATTCCAATTCATAACCAGAGCAGCAGAGGATGCTGTCATATCCGTTTTGACGAAGTAATTGTTCAATATTGTAGATAGCCTTGGCCAAATATAGGTCAGAAGAATCTGCACATAGTAGGCCAATGGTGTTCATGGAGTTTAAGCCCAGACCTCTTGCAAAAGCATTTGGTGTGTATTCATACTGGTGGATTACATCCAGAACTTTTTTCTTAGTTTTTTCGCTGACATTGCTACTGCCGTTGAGTACACGGGAAACAGTGGCAATGGATACTCCCGCTTTTTCGGAAATATCGTAGATAGTCATGTTAGTCATTAATTAATACACTCCCTATTTGATTGTGATGAAAATCACAATGTAAGCAGTTTCATAAAAACCTTATTTGAATTATAAACTGTTATGTAAATAAATTCAATAAGAAAAATGCCCTATCTTTATTATTTTCCTTTTTACAATATATACAAATGGGCATAAACACTCATTTTTGCCTAAAAAAATAATCCGCGTTGCATCTTGACTTGAGGCATAGATAGAGTTAAAATTTAGAATGTAAGCACTTACAAATGATTGATGTCGCACATTTTATAATGTACATATTATGATTTAGTAGAAATATGAGACGCATCAAACAGTAGGTCTAGAGTGAATGAGAGTAGGAGAAAAGGAATGGAACGTTTAAGCAAAAGTATAAGTGGAAAAAAGGAAAGACCTATTAAGGTCGTACAGTTTGGCGAAGGTAATTTCCTTCGTGCGTTTGTGGATTACATGATTGATATTGCCAATGAACAGGGCAAATTTGATGGAGATATCGTACTGATCAAACCTATCGAGTTTGGTTCTTTGGATATGTTTCATGAGCAGGATTGCCAGTATACCGTATCTCTTCGCGGTATTGTTGACGGAGAGGCAAAAGTACTTAACCGTGTAGTCACCAGCGTTGCAGATGCAGTGGATGCATACGGCGAATATGAAAAATACAATGATTTGGCAAAGATTGATACCCTTCGTTTTGTAGTATCTAACACAACAGAGGCTGGCATCGTATATGATCCAACAGACAAATTTGAATTGAATCCACCTAAGACTTTTCCAGGTAAACTGACCAAGTTCTTATATACAAGATTCGAAACATTTAATGGAGACATGAGCAAGGGACTTGTAATGCTTCCAGTAGAACTGATTGACGACAATGGAATTATGCTGAAGAAATGCGTAATGCAGTTGATCGAACTTTGGGGCCTTTCTGAGGAGTTCAAGAATTGGGTTGACCAGGCTTGTGTATTCACATCTACATTGGTAGACCGTATTGTAACAGGTTATCCAAGAGATGAAGTGGAATCCATTTGGGAGAGCCTTGGCTACGAAGATAGAACTTTAGTTACAGGAGAGCCATTTGCTCTTTGGGTAATTGAGAGCTCTAAAGATATCAGCGGAGAGTTCCCACTTCCAGACGCAGGACTTCCTGTAATCTTTACAGACAATCAGAAGCCATACAAACAGAGAAAGGTTCGTATCTTAAATGGTGCACATACTTCTTTCGTTCTCGCTTCTTATTTGGCTGGCAACGATATCGTGCTGGAGTCCATGCAGGATGAAGTTGTTAAGAATTTCATGATGAAAACTATTTTTGACGAAGTAATTCCTACACTTACACTTCCAAAGGCAGAGCTTGAGGAATTTGCAAATGCAGTAATTACTCGTTTCAACAATCCATATGTAAAACATGCACTTCTCTCTATCTCACTGAACTCTGTTTCCAAGTGGAGAGCAAGATGCATGCCTAGCTTCTTGGGCTATGTAGAGCAGACTGGCAAACTCCCAGATCATTTGACATTCTCTATTGCAGCACTGATGGCATTCTACACAGGTACTGAGATCAGAGACAAAGCACTCATCGGACACAGAGATGGACAGGAATACAACATCATGGACGATATGGCAGTGCTGGAGTTCTTTGCCGCAAACAGCTCAAAGCCAACAACAGAGTTCGTTACCGCATATCTTTCTAACGAAGATTTCCACGGACAGGACCTTACTAAGGTAGCAGGACTGGTGGATGCAGTGGCAGCTTATTTAGATGATATTAAAGCAAATGGTATGAGGGAAGCGTTATGCAAAATTTCTTAAGAATTCACGATAATGACAATGTTGCCGTTGCCATTGAAACCCTTGAAAAAGGCGCAAAAATACTGATTTCTGACGCGAAAGGTGACATCAGTGTCACTGCACTGGAGGAGATTCCAGCAGGCCACAAAATAGCACTGGAAGACATGCCAGAGGGAACACCTGTTATTAAATATGGTTTCCGTATTGGCTTTACAAAAGAAGCAGTAGCAAAGGGCGCTTGGATTCATACTCACAATTTAAAGACTGGCCTTGGAGATTTGCTCACATATACATATGAGCCAACCCCTGTTGAGGAGACCACTACAGAGGATGCAACCTTTATGGGATTCTTGCGTAAGGATGGCAAGGCTGGAGTGCGCAATGAGATTTGGGTTATTCCAACAGTAGGTTGCGTGAACAATGTGGCAACAGCTATCGCAAAGCAGGCCAATGCTTTTGTAAAAGGAAGCGTGGATGAGGTCATTGCATTCCCACATCCTTACGGCTGTTCACAGATGGGAGATGACCAGGACAATACCAGAACTATTTTGGCGGATTTGGTAAATCATCCAAATGCAGGCGGCGTTTTGGTGCTTGGACTTGGCTGCGAAAATAGCAATATCGAAGAATTGAAGAAACATATCGGCGAATATGACCCAAATAGAGTAAAATTCCTGGTGGCACAGGAAAGCGATGATGAGATTGCAGATAGCGTAGAACTGATTAAGGAATTGATCGAGTATGCGGGTGCACAGGAAAGACAGCCTATCAGCGTAAGTAAGCTTATCATTGGTATGAAGTGTGGCGGTAGCGATGGCTTCTCTGGTATCACAGCGAATCCATTGGTAGGCCGTTTCTCTGATATTTTGATTTCCAAGAAGGGTACCACTATTTTGACAGAAGTACCTGAAATGTTTGGCGCAGAGACGATTTTGATGAATCGTTGTCAGACAGAAGAGTTGTTCCAGCAGACGGTAGATTTGATTAACGACTTCAAGAATTATTTCAAGAGTCACAATCAGACCATTTATGAGAATCCATCCCCAGGAAATAAGAAGGGTGGTATTTCTACACTGGAAGACAAATCTTTGGGTTGTACACAGAAGTCCGGCAGTGCTTATGTAAAAGGCGTATTGGCTTACGGTGAGACAGTGAAGACCCCTGGTCTTAACTTGCTTAGTGCTCCAGGAAATGACTTGGTTGCGGCAACCGCTTTGGCGGCTGCAGGTGCGCAGATTGTACTTTTTACCACTGGCCGAGGAACTCCTTTTGCTTCTCCAGTACCAACGGTAAAGATTTCCACCAATTCTAGACTTGCAAATAAGAAATCCAATTGGATTGACTTCAATGCAGGCGTGTTGGTAGAAGACCAAAATATGGCAGAGACTGCTGTTGCGCTCTTTGACTATGTGGTTGAGGTTGCTTCTGGCAAGAAGGTTTGCAGTGAGGAAGCAGGCTTCCATGATATGGCAATCTTCAAACAGGGTGTTACTTTGTAATACTTCTATTTAAGGACTTTAAATAAGGGCAGTTACTAGTTATAATGAAGCTAGTAACTGCCTTTTGGAATGGAGATAGATATGAACAAAGAAATGTATTTGGAATTGCAAAATGTAGATTTAAACAATGAGGAAGCTTTGACCAAGGCTGCGCTGCAGATTAAGGAATTGAGTAAAGATGCAGAGGGCGTGTTTGAATTGACCTCTTTACATCAGGATGCCTGGAAGGCTGCGGCTGTAATCTATCCTGTTTATACAAAGTATGAGACTAGTGTAAACAAAAAGGCTGGCTACCCAGATATTATGGCCCAGATGAGAGCGCTCAAAGCCAGAGCCTATGCAGAGTTTTCCTTTAAACAGGCAGTGGATTATTTGAATGTACTGATTGGTACTATTGAAGTGATTAGCCCTGAAATCTATGAAAACTACAGAGAATTGGTAGAGGATTTTAGACAGACCATGGGCAAGGCGATAGAAGATTTTGCGTTGGTTGCAGATAAGCCTTTGGCAGGACAGACAGATCAGATGGTATGTAAGGAACTTGCAACTGTGATGGAGAGAGCCTTTGCGGAAAAGGTACTATTAAAAGAGAAATATCAGGAGCTTGCAATAGCATTGCGGGGCTAGGAGGATAGAAATGAACGTTAGACATGTGATGAATACTGCCAGAAGCGCGGTAATTGAGATTGAAGACGGCGGCAGATATTTTACCAAGAATGCCTATGAAGTGTTGGTGAACGGAAAACTTTATGCAAATACAGACAGAACTATTACCTCTATTTTTGGTTTAAAACCTGAGACAGACTATATGGTAGAAGTGCTGAAAGATGGAGAAAAAGTGGGACGAGTTTCCTTCCGCACAGATTATGAGTTTGTCACTCTGGATGTAACAGAGTTTGGCGCAGTAGGCGATGGAGAGCATGATGATACACACTTTATTCAGGCGGCAATTATGGCCTGCCCAAAGGATAGCAGAGTGTATTTCCCAGCAGGTAAATACAAGATTACAAGCTTGTTTTTAAAGAGTCATGTTCGCATAGAACTTTCAGAAGGAGCGCAGCTGATTGCAGATACAGATAGAACGCGTTTCCCTAAATTTCCAGGAATGATTCAGAGCTACGACGAGCAGAGCGAATACAATCTTGGCACATGGGAAGGCAATCCACTTCCAATGTTTTCTGGCATCATCTGCGGCTTGAATGTTGAAGATGTAGTGATTTATGGGCAGGGAATCATCAACGGCAATGCTTCCAAAGAGAATTGGTGGCACAACCCTAAGGTAATGAATATTGCATTTCGTCCTAGATTGTTCTTTATCAGTGGCTGTAAGAATGTAACCTTGCAGGGAGTTAAATTCTGTAATTCTCCTTCCTGGACTTTGCACCCATATTTTAGCAATGATTTGAGATTTATTGCGATTACCGTGGAGAATCCTAGCGACTCTCCAAATACAGATGGCTTGGACCCAGAATCCTGCAAAAACGTAGACATTTTGGGAGTACGTTTTTCTTTAGGCGATGATTGTATCGCTGTGAAATCTGGAAAGATTTATATGGGCAAGAAACACAAGACTCCTTCCGAGAACATTCATATCAGACAGTGTCTGATGGAGAATGGCCATGGTGCTGTTACCCTGGGAAGTGAGATGGCTGGTGGCGTGGTGAATTTGACCGTAGAAGACTGCTATTTCCGCCATACAGACAGAGGTCTTCGCATCAAGACCAGACGTGGCAGAGGTAAGGATGCAATCCTTAGTAACATCGTATTCCGCAATCTTACTTTGGATCATGTGATGACGCCACTGGTGGTGAACTCTTTCTATTTCTGCGATCCAGATGGAAAGACGGAGTATGTGCAGTCCAGAGAGGTTTATCCAGTAGATGAGCGCACTCCACAGATTAAAAAGATGATTTTTGAAAACATGGAATGTACCAACTGTCATGTGGCAGCAGCATTCTTTGATGGACTTCCAGAAAAGAAGATTGAAGAGATCGTTCTAAAAAATATCTCTATTTCTTATGCTGAAAATCCTAAGTTTGATGTGCCCGCTATGTCAGAAGGTGTAGACAAGAGCAGTAAGAGAGGGCTGTTTGCAAGAAATGTTGCAAGACTTTATATGGAAAACGTAACTATCCAGGGACAGGATGGTCAGGCAATGGAACTTGTCGGAGTGGACGAATTAGTGGAAAAGTAGGAATTGTGTGGAACAATTGCTGAAACAGTGAAAAATAACGAGTGTACCAGAATAGGAAAAGAGTCCTATTCAAAATGAAAGATTTGGTGCAAAAGAAAACGTTAATAAGTTTAAAGATGGATGCAAAAAGGAGAACAATATGCAGCTTGGAATTAGATTACACGATACAAAGAAGCTTCCAATAGAGGAGCGCATAAAGGATGTACATGATTTGGGATTTAAATGTGGCCATATGGCACTTTCAAAGGTAATATCTGAGTTCCCAACAGACGACGGAGCTTTGACGCCTGGCCTTGCTATGTATTTGAAGCGTATCTTTGACAAGAATGAAGTGGATATCGCAGTGCTTGGTTGCTATTTGAATCTTGCACATCCAGATCCAGAACAACTTGCAAAGATTACCAATCGATATAAAGCACATATTCGCTTTGCATCCTGGCTTGGTTGTGGCGTGGTAGGAACAGAGACTGGAGCACCAAATGAAAAATACGCCTTTGAACCAGCATGCCATACCGAGGAAGCACTGGAGATTTTTATCAAAGGATTGGAACCAGTGGTAAGATATGCAGAGCAGATGGGAGTAGTAGTTGCCATTGAACCAGTGTGGAGACATATAGTAAATACGCCAAAACGTGCAAGAATCGTGCTAGACCGCATTGATTCTCCAAACTTGCAGATTATTTTGGACCCAGTGAATTTGCTGGACTACTGTAACTACAAAGATCAGGTGGAAATTGTCAGAGAGGCAATTGAACTTCTTGGTGATGATGTGGCGATGGTTCACATCAAGGACTTTATCCCAGAAGACGGTAAACTTCGTTCTGTAGGAGCGGGCCTTGGACAAATGGATTACACAGATTTGATGAAGTTCATGAAAGAGCGCAAGCCACATATCCATGCAACTTTGGAAGACACTACACCGGAAAACAATGTACAGTGTAAGAATCATATTCTTAAACTGTACGAGGAAGCGTAAAGAGGGATTCGCGTAAGAGCAACACGATAGATTTGGGACGGGAGACTTGGAGGCATAAATGGAACGCGCAAATTATCATACACACACGCCAAGATGTATGCATGCAATTGGATCAGAGAGAGAATATGTAGAAAGTGCCATTCAGGCAGGAATCAAGATTCTTGGATTTTCAGATCATAGTCCACAACCCTACACGGATGGCTTTGTATCAACTATCCGCATGACTATGGAGCAGACACCTGAATATATCGAAACTCTACTGCGACTTCGCGAGGAATATGCGGGAAAAATTGATATCAAGATTGGATTTGAAGCAGAATATATTCCGAATCTATTCGAACCATTGATGAAGGAATTGGAGAAATATCCGGTGGATTATCTCATATTGGGACAGCATTTTGTTGGCGAAGAGACCCCTTCCAAATATTCAGGAAGAATACATGATGAACCAGAATGGTTAAAAGAGTATGTGGATGTGGTGATTGAAGGACTTAAGACTGGCGCTTTTGCCTATTTGGCGCATCCAGATTTAATTCACTTTGGTGGGGATAAAGAGTATTATGCAGAGCAGATGACTAGACTTTGTGAAGCTTGTAAGAAGTTAAACATTCCACTAGAAATCAATCGTTTGGGGCTTTGCGAGGGACGACATTATCCCACGGATTTATTCTGGCAGCAGGCTGCCAAGGTGGGCAATCATGTCATCATAGGCTACGATGCCCATCAACCACAGGTGCTTTCTGACGAAGCGGGCTACCAAGCTTGCAAGGATTATGCGAAACGCTTCGGGATAGAAGTGGATGAGGGATACCGGATTTATTAACGAGTAAATGTAAGAATAATTATCCATCGCAGACACGCTCTCGCTACGTTTTTCAAGAGTCTGCTCAAGATAATATTTCTTCCATTTACACTAAATACTCCAGTTATCCTTGCCGCTAAGTACAGCCTTACGGGTATATTTGGAGGCTTCTTCCTCAGTAAGCACATGAGAGAAGTCAGCGCGCTTAGTGGTGTCAGCGCCCTCACCTGTGCAGGCATATTCGCCGTAGTAGAAACTTTCGTGAGGTTTCTTCCAGTCCTGCCAGCCCAGTGGATGAATGTGCTTACCTATTTCACAGCGAAGGAACACGGTCTTGGCAAATTCACGCCATGGTCTTCCGAGATATACGGAAGCTTTGGGGCAGTCACTGATGAGTTTGCAGCTTTCAAATACATATCCAAAAGGTTCGCCTTCTGGCGTAGAGGCTGCAGTAATATATCCATATATCACTTCCTCATCTGGGCTTTCTGGTGGCTTGCGGTCACCAGGTTTTTGAGAGAAAATAGTGCAGTTTTCAAAATAACAGATGGCACTTCCAAAGATAAAATCTACGTCCCCTCTTAGGAAGCAGTTTTTGTAATATTGTCTGCCCAGAATACGGGGTCTAAATTCACTAGGACCTGTAAAACCACCTGGTTTGGCAGCAGTAGGAGGTAGCGGTGCTGTGAAGAGCGTATCCTGACTGCCAAGGAAGATACAGTCCTCAAAAATGAGACGGTCTCCTTCCGCATACATAGCCAAAGCTTGTCCTACGGTATGGCCGAAACCGGCATTGTTCTGGAAAGTAATATTGCGAGCGGTAAAGTCGTGGGTGTCGATGCGCACAGAAGCAGTACGGAAGGTGCCACGTTTACTGCCATCTTCCATATCCTCATAGGCACCGAGATGGTAGGTCAAAATAGTATTTTCTGCTTTTTCGCCGATGAGTGTTACATGAGGACGATTGATGACTACCTGCTCCTCGTAGATACCCGGAGCGATGTAGATATTCACAGGCTCTACATGGGAATCTTGAGCGGCGGGATAACTAGCTGGAGCAACTTCCTGCGCTGGTAGAGAATTAAGAGCCTGATTTAAACTGTCAAAATTAGGGTTTTCATGTGGATAGCCCACATAGAGATTGAAAGCCATAGGAAATTCCTTTCTTTACTATAATAAATGCATGGACTCATTACAAATCCATGCATTAAATAAGACTAACTACTTCTAAACCTGGAAATTTGGACAAATCAATACAAGAGGTACCAATCTGCACAATAGGATGAGCCAGGTCATGCTTGTTGATAAACACAATGGTTCCTTTTTGGCCATTGCTAAGTAGGCAGGCATTGGAAACATAGGTATTTACAACTCTTTCTAGGAAGGTCATGATCAAGTCTGGGTCATATTTCTGCAAACCTTCATGAGAGAAAACATCGATTACTTTGAAAGGACAAAGTGGACCGCGGTACACTCTGGCAGCAGTCATAGCATCGTATACATCTGCAATTGCTATCATCTTGGCATAGAAATTGATTTCTGGCCCCTTAATTTTAAGAGGATATCCGGAACCGTCACATCTTTCGTGATGCATGAGAGCAGCTTCGCATATATCATGGTCGATGTTTTGGTGAAGCAAAGTTTGATATCCCAAAACGGTATGTTTTTTGATGGTCTGGAATTCTGCTGGAGTCAGTTTGCCAGGTTTGTTGATCAACTCTTGTGGAAGATTCAATTTACCGATGTCATGGAGCAGGCCACAAGTGGAGGCAAGCTCTGTTTCGGCTTCGGAAAGATTCATCCAATGAGCCATAACGCGACAAATCAATGCTACATTAATAGAATGAGCAAAGGTAGAGTCATCGTTGTCTCGCATATTTTGTAAAAGGTCAAACATATTAGAGTCAAGAGGTGTTTCTGCCAACAGAGCAACTGTGCTCTGGTACAAGCTTTTGACATCTAAAGGAGTATTGCTGGTAACGGCTTTTCTGAGGTGATCCTTGTAGGCCTGGATACCAGTTTCGTAGTCTTTTTTAAACTGTTTGAATTCAGGAGTGGATCTGACACGCTCATAGTGAGTGGTGGGAATGTGTTCTGGTTCTGTAGGTGCTGGAGTAGCCGCTGTTTTCTTGGGTACACGAACAAGGACGTTAAAAACTCCATGAATAGAAAAAGTGGAGATGATAGCGTCCGTGAGTACTGTGCCCTTTGGTATGAGCAAACGGTTATTTAGATTGAATACATCCTCTGCTGTAATCAGGCCAGGGACCAATTGTGAGGTTAATAATCGCTTTGTCATGAGTTAATTATAAATATTTCGACAAAATATGTCAATTTCAACATTTTTGGGGTTTAAGTGAGGTCTACTGTGTGATTATTCTTAACAGTTTATTCATAAATTGTTTAGATGTAAGGGCCTGCTTTTGGTTGAATATGGGGGACAAATCTGTTACAATAAACCTTGTGCTTTTGCAAAAAAGCGAGAGAGGAAGTATTAGAAATGAAATTAATTGACAAAGTGTTCGGAACACACAGCCAAAGAGAATTAAAAAGAATTATGCCTTTGGTAGATCAAATCGAGTCTTTGCGTCCAGAAATGCAGGCTCTTAGTGACGAACAGCTTAGAGGCAAAACAATAGAATTTAAGAATCGTCTTGCCAAAGGGGAAACATTGGATGATTTGTTACCAGAAGCGTACGCAGTCGTTCGTGAAGCAGCAAAGCGTGCACTTAACATGGAACATTATCGCGTGCAGTTGATTGGTGGTATTGTACTGCATCAGGGTCGTATCGCAGAGATGCGTACTGGTGAAGGTAAAACATTGGTATCTACTTTGCCAGCCTATTTGAATGCGTTGGAAGGCAAGGGCGTTCACATCGTAACCGTCAACGACTATTTGGCACACCGTGACGCGGAGTGGATGGGCCAGGTTCATAGATTCCTGGGACTTTCTGTTGGCGTGGTACTCAATAGCATGACCTCAGACGAAAGACGCGCCGCTTACGCTTGCGATATCACATATGTTACCAACAACGAACTTGGTTTTGACTACCTTAGAGACAACATGGTAGTTTATCGCAATCAGCTCGTTCTTCGTGATTTGCACTATGCAATCATCGACGAAGTGGACTCTGTGCTTATAGACGAAGCGAGAACCCCTCTGATTATTTCTGGTCAAAGTGGCAAGTCTACTAAGCTTTATGAGGCTTGCGATATTTTGGCAAGACAGATGAAGCGCGGTGAAGATATGAAGGAATTGTCCAAGATGGATGCCATCATGGGCATTGAACAGCAGGAGACAGGAGACTTTATCGTAAATGAAAAAGATAAAGTAGTAAACCTGACTGCCGCTGGTGTAGAAAAAGTAGAGCGTTTCTTCTGTATTGAAAACTATGCAGATGCAGAGAACTTGGAAATCCAGCACAACATTATCCTTGCCCTTCGTGCACACAATCTGATGTTCAGAGACAAGGACTATGTAGTCAAAGATGATCAGGTAATGATCGTAGATGAATTTACAGGACGTATCATGCCAGGACGTCGTTACTCTGACGGTTTGCATCAGGCCATTGAAGCAAAGGAAAAAGTAAAGGTTAAGAGAGAAAGCAGAACTCTTGCAAGTATCACTTTCCAGAACTTCTTCAACTTGTTTGGCAAAAAGAGTGGTATGACTGGTACAGCTCTGACAGAGGAAAGAGAATTTAGAGATATTTATGGAATGGATGTTATTGAAATTCCTACCAATAGACCTGTGGCTCGTATCGACCATCAGGATGCTGTTTACAAGTCTCGTAAGGAAAAACTTCGTGCGATTTGTGATGCAGTAGAAGAAGCACATGCAAAGGGACAGCCTGTATTGGTTGGTACCATTACTATCGAAGCTTCCGAGGAACTTTCTGATATGCTTCGCAGACGTGGCATTCAGCACAACGTATTGAATGCGAAGTTCCATGAGCAGGAAGCAGAAATCGTAGCAGAAGCTGGTATTCACGGCAAAGTAACCATCGCTACCAATATGGCTGGTCGTGGTACAGATATTAAGCTTGATGAAGAAGCACTTGCAGCAGGTGGACTTAAGATTATCGGTACAGAGCGTCATGAATCTAGACGTATTGACAACCAGCTCCGTGGTCGTGCAGGTCGTCAGGGTGACGTGGGTGAATCCAAATTCTATTTGTCATTGGAAGATGATTTGCTTAGACTCTTCGGATCTGAGCGTATGATCGCTGCATTCAATTCCATGGGTCTTCCAGAGGGACAGGAAATTGAACACAAGATGCTTTCCAATGCCATCGAGTCTGCGCAGAAAAAGATTGAAAACAACCACTATGGTGTTCGTAAAAACTTGCTTGAGTTTGACAATGTCATGAGTGAGCAGAGAGAAATCATGTATGCAGAGCGCCGCAGAGTACTTGACGGCGAAAGCATGAGAGACGTAGTTCTCAAGATGATTACTGATATGGTAGAGAAATGCGTAGATACCGTAATCGGAGATGATACAGAGTCTGATGATTGGGATTTGGCAGAACTTAACACCCTGCTTCTTCCAACAGTGCCACTTCAGGAAATCAAGCGTGGCCGCATCAAGACTTTAAAGAAAAATGCGCTAAAGCAGCAGCTCAAAGAAGAGGCTGTAAAGCTTTATGAGAGCAAGGAAGCAGAATTCCCAGAAGCAGAAATGATGCGTGAAATCGAGCGCGTTATCATCCTTAAGGTAATTGACCGCAAGTGGATGAGCCACATCGACGATATGGATCAGCTTCGTCAGGGTATCGGTCTTCAAGCGTATGGTCAGAGAGATCCAGTTGTAGAATATCGTATGGCTGGTTATGATATGTTTGATGAACTCACTGAGAACATCAAAGAAGACACTGTAAAACTTCTGTTCCATGTACAGGTACAGCAGAAGGTAGAACGTGAGCAGGTGGCGAAAGTAACTGGTACCAACAAGGACAACACCCTTGCAAAGGCTCCAGTAAAACGTTCTGCTGAGAAGGTTTATCCTAACAGCCCATGCCCATGTGGCAGCGGCAAGAAATACAAGCAGTGCTGTGGCAGAAATGTATAAACTGCTTAGGAAAGATTAGAATTGTAAGGTGGCCTATGCGCCACCTTGCTTTTTCGATAGGGGAAGGAAGCCCTATAAGAATAAAAAGAAAGAAGGTGACGCAAGTGGTAGAACTTGACCAGATGAAGGCCAAACTTTTGACCTACGAAACACCATTAGCGGAAGTGAGGGATTCACTTTGACCTTGCTGGAAAGAGCAAGCGTATTGAAGAGTTAGAGATGGAAATGGAGGCTCCAGGCTTTTGGGACCAGCCAGAACGTTCTAACAAACTGATGAAAGAACTTAAGAATCTTAAGGATGTAAGACAGACCTATCAGGATCTGGAAACTCAGTATGAGGATATCCTTACTTTGATTGAAATTGGCTACGAGGAGAATGATCCAGACTTGGTGGAGGAGATTTCTCAGGAACTTACCTCTTTTGAAACTGTGTTTGAAGAGATTCGTATTGGCACTCTTTTGAGCGGTGAGTATGACAAAAACAACGCCATCCTGAAACTGAATGCGGGTGCAGGTGGAACCGAGAGCTGTGACTGGTGTTCCATGCTTTATCGTATGTTCACCAGATGGGCAGAGCGCAAGGGATTCGATGTGGAAGTGCTCGACTACTTAGACGGCGACGAAGCAGGTATCAAATCCGTTACTTTCCAGGTAAATGGACTCAATGCCTACGGATACCTTAAGTCCGAAAAAGGAGTACATCGTTTGGTGCGCATTTCTCCTTTTAATGCACAGGGTAAGAGACAGACCTCCTTTGTGTCTATGGATGTAATGCCAGATATTGAAGAGGATTTGGATATCGAGATTGATGAAAAAGACTTGCGTATCGATACCTATCGAAGCAGCGGTGCAGGTGGACAGCATATCAACAAGACTTCTTCTGCTATTCGTATCACACACATTCCAACAGGAACCGTGGTACAGTGTCAGAATGAGCGTTCTCAGTTCCAGAACAAAGATAAGGCGATGCAGATGTTGAAGGCAAAACTGTTCCTTTTGAAGCAGGAAGCCAATGCAGAGAAACTGTCTGATATCCGAGGCGAGATAAAAGATATCGCTTGGGGTAACCAGATTCGTTCTTATGTGCTTCAGCCATATACTATGGTCAAAGACCATCGTACAGGCGCAGAAAGTGGCAACACAGATGCGGTGCTTGACGGTGCACTTGACCACTTTATCAATGCCTATCTAAGATGGATTAATACAGGCCAGACAGAGGGCGATTTAGAATAAAAAGAATTTAAGCGAAAAGGACCTTAAAAGAGTTCTTTTCGCTTTTTCTTTTACTATAGAAATGGTAAAATGTAAGAGTAGTTTTGTGGGAGAAAGGAAGACCATATGCAAGAAAAATTGACAGTGAATGGTATGGAGTATGCAATCGTAAAACTTCTTGGCAAAGGCAAGGGAGGGTACTCTTACCTGGCAGAAAAAGATGGGAAGAGATATGTGCTGAAACAGATTCACCATGAGCCATGTGAGTATTACACTTTTGGAGACAAGATTGCAGCGGAGAAAGGGGATTACCAGAGACTTTTGGATGCAGGAATACGCATTCCTTTGATGCTGGATATAGATATTGCAAATGAGAGAATTATCAAAGAATACATAGATGGGCCAACCATTCAGGAGTTGGTAGAGGCTGGCCAGATGCAGGAGGATTATTTGTTGCAGGGCCGTGAAATGGCATGTAAGGCTATGGCGGCAGGATTAAACATTGACTACTATCCAACCAACTTTGTGGTGCAGGATGATGTCATTTATTACATCGACTATGAGTGCAACGAATATATGGATGAGTGGAGTTTTGACAACTGGGGCGTAAAGTATTGGAGAAAAGAACAATGAAAACATTGTATGTGTCAGATTTAGATGGAACGTTGCTTCGAAGCGATGTGACAATATCGGAGTATACCAAGCAGGTCATCAATGAGATGACGGCGAAGGGCATGCTTTTTTCCTATGCTACAGCCAGGTCCAGGTATTCAGCCGGCAGATTGACTGAAGGGCTGGATGCCAAGATTCCCATCATTGTTTATAATGGGGCGGCAATCTTGCAGAATCATACCTATGAGGTGCTGGCACACAATGGTTTTAAAGCGCAGGACCACAAAGAGATTCTAAGTGCCCTTTTGGAAAAAGATGTTTATCCGATTGTATATGCTTATATCGACGGCAGGGAAAGAATGTCATTTCTTTATGAGAAGTGTAGCGATGCTATGAAGCGTTTTCTTGCAACTAGGCAGGGCGACGAGCGTGAGCGCGTGGTAAAGACAGAGGAAGAACTGTTTGCAGGAGATGTGTTTTACTTTACCTGTATCGATGAAGTGGACAAATTGAAGCCTTTGTATGAAAGGTTTCGAGAGAATTATCGTTGTTACTATCAGACAGACATTTATAGCAGTGATCAGTGGCTGGAGATTGTACCCAAAGAGGTTTCCAAGGCAAATGCTATCCTGCAGCTTAAGGAAATGATGGGGATTGACCATGTGGTGGCTTTTGGCGATGCCATCAATGATAGAGAAATGTTTCAAGTGGCGGACGAGGCCTACGCAGTAGCCAATGCGGTGGAGGAGTTAAAGGAGATTGCCACAGGCGTTATTGGAAGCAATGATGAAGATGGCGTGGCAAAGTGGCTGAGTGAGAGGGTGAAGTAGATGCACTATGTAACTGCAAAAGGGATTTTGTCTGCGAAAAATGGCATGAATCTTTATAGAGGCTGTAGTCACGGATGCATTTACTGCGATTCCAGGAGCAAGTGCTATCAGATGAATCATGTCTTTGAGGATATTGAAATCAAGGAAAATGCCATAGAACTTTTGGAGGGCGCATTGAAGCGCAAAAGACAGAAATGTATGATTGGGACAGGTTCTATGACAGATCCATACATTCCTTTGGAGTTGGAACTAAGGTTCGTTCGTAGGGCTTTGGAGTTAATCGACAAATATGGCTTTGGAGTAGCCTTGCAAACCAAGTCAGATAGGGTGCTCAGAGACCTTGATTTGTTGAAAAAGATTAACGACAAGACTAAGTGCGTTGTGCAAATGACTTTAACCAATGTGGATGACAAATTGAGCCGTATATTAGAGCCCAATGTCTGCACTACTACCAGACGTTTTGAAGTGCTGAAAGAACTTCGTGATGTAGGGATTCCAACGGTAGTCTGGCTAGATCCGATACTACCTTTTATCAATGATACCAAGGAGAATGTTTCTGGGATTTTGGACATGTGTATAGAAGCCAAGGTAAAAGGTATCATCTGCTTTGGCATAGGGATGACGCTTCGCGAGGGCAATCGAGAGTATTTTTACAAGAATTTGGATATTCATTTTCCGGGTGTAAAGGAGAAATACATTAAAGCATACGGAAATCAGTATGACATAGCAAGCCCTAACAATGAAAGTTTGATGCAAATGTTCCACCAAAGGTGTGAGGAGCATGGAATCATGCACGACAATGACCAGATATTTAAGTATTTGCACACATTTGAATCTAAGCAAGAGGCAGAGCAGCTGAGTTTGTTTGATTTGATGGAAGTGAGGGGATAACATGCAACAAGTAGCGAAAATGAGAAATATGACTGCCATTTATCTGAAATGTGATGATAAGTTGTTGCTGCTTTATAGACAAGGTTCTGTAGTGGCAGATGAGATGTGGATTGGGGCAGCAGGTGGCCATTTTGAGCCGGAGGAATTAAATGATCCGAAGGCCTGTGTGCTGAGAGAAATGAAAGAAGAATTGGGCTTATCAGAAGATAGCATCAAAAACCTTCAGCTTCGATATATTACTCTTCGAAATGTGAAGGGAGAAGTGAGACAAAACTTTTATTTCTTTGCAGATTTAGAGGACGGAGAGCAGAAGGAACTGACATCCAATGAGGGCGTTCTGAAGTGGTTTACCTTGCAAGAACTTCAAGGGCTTAACATGCCTTTTTCTGCAAGGTATATGATGGACCACTATGTAGAGAAAGGGCAGTTTGACGACAGTCTCTATGGTGGCATTTCCGATGGCAACAAAGTAGTGTTTACAAAGATGCAGGAAGGGTAATCAACGCAAGAACAGTGTGCAAAATTGCCAAGCAAAAGGCACATGAAAGGGAGAAGGATTGGAATGATCGAGAGAGCAACAAAAGCAGACGCTCTCACTTTGGCAAAACTGGCCATAAAGATGTGGGAAGATAATAGCGTCCAAGGTTTGACGGCGGATTTTGAGGATTTAATGGAAAGTGACAGGGCAGCATGCTTTATCAAATATGTCGGAGATAGGCCAGTTGGATTTGCTCAGTGTCAGCTTCGAACAGACTATGTGGAGGGCACGGAAACTTCCCCTGTGGGTTATTTGGAAGGTATCTTTGTAGAGGAGGCCTACCAGCACCAAGGCATTGCAACAAGACTTTTGCAGGAGTGCCAGAAGTGGGCCAAGGAAATGGGCTGTAGTGAGTTTGCCAGTGACTGTGAATTGGACAACACAGATAGCCTTAAATTCCATCTGGCACTTGGATTTGAAGAAGCTGGTAGGATTATTTGTTTTAGGAAGGATATATAATACATGATTATTTTAATTGCTGGAGCATCCCATACTGGAAAGACTGCGCTTGCTCAAAAACTACTAGAAAAATACAAATATCCATATTTGTCCATTGACCATTTAAAGATGGGTCTTATACGCAGTGGGAATACAGACTTGACTCCTGTAAGCAATGACGAGAGTTTGACTACATATTTGTGGCCTATTGTACGAGAGATGATTAAGACGGCTATTGAGAATGAGCAAAACTTGATTGTAGAAGGTTGTTATATTCCTTTTGATTGGGAGAAGGATTTTGAAGAGGAATATTTGAGGGAAATCAAATATTATTGTCTGGTACTTAGCGAGAACTACATCCGTAGTCATTTTGATGACATCAAAAAGTATGCAAGTGTCATAGAGGAAAGGTTGGATGATGAGTATTGCACTATGGAAGCGGTGCTGAAGGACAACACGGAAGTTTTAAAACAGTGTCAAAAATATGGAGTAAACTATATCCTTATAGATGAGAAATACCAGATTGACATAGAAGTGTAGTTGTTTTAGTGACAAATAACAGCATAAGAGATAGGGGAGAAAGATGGTAATTCTAGTAATTAGACATGGTGAATCAGAAGCGGACATTTTGGATGTACATGAGGGCAGAGCAGATTTTAATCTGACGGAAAAAGGCCATGCACAGGCCCAGGCTATGGCAGAATATGTAAAACAGCACTATAGCGTGGACAAGATATATGCCAGCACTTTGAAACGCGCTTTTCAGACAGCGACACATTTATCAGAAGAGATTGATGTGCCAATCATTGCAGACGAACATCTGATGGAGTTTAACAATGGTCTGCTGGCTGGACTTTCTTTCCCAGAGGCAGATGAGAAATATCCTCGCGTGGAAAATCTGCCCATCCATGAATCTGTTTATGAACAGGAATCTCAATTGGAATTCAGGCATCGTGCAGAATACATACTGTCTAAAATTATTAGCGAGAATGCGCAGGATGCTACCATTGCAATTGTTTCTCATGGAGGAATGATTAATCAGCTGTACCATGCGTTCCTCAACTTGCCCATTACATCAGGAATGGTATTTGGGACGGGAGATACAGGAATTCATGAGTGGAGAGTGAATGAACGTGGCAGATTTGTGATTAAAGCAAATAGCACGGTGCACACAGAAATGAGTCTGTAAGGTGTTTTTTTAGGGGGAGCGAAGAAAGCATGAGAAGAAGGAGAGCAAGAAGAAATAGGAATTATAAACGAATCTTTGGTATGCTGCTAGTCGTTTTATTCTTGGCAATAGGCTTTCTTTTTCTGCGCTTGCGTAATGGAGAAAAAGTGCATCCGCAAAAAGAGTATGCGGTCAGTGAGACAGTGGCAATGTTTCGTCAGGATGATGTGCTTTGGGCAGACGACAGGATTGGCGAGTCCCAATTTACAATGAGGACATCAGGGTGTTTGGTAAGCTGTATTGCCTCTGCGGTTTCGACTCAGGGATTGGAAATCACCCCAGGAGAATTGAACCAGATTTTTACGGCAAATAGCGTATACGATACTGAAGGGAATATACAGTGGAGGGTGATTGAGCAGATAGACGGCTTTCAGCTGGAGGTTTTTGACGGAGCGAAGGAGGCGTACCTGCAAAGTTGCTTAGAGGCTGGGAAATATCCAATCGTGCGAGTTCGTGTCAAGGGACTTGGTAATTACCATTATGTGCTAATTGTTGGAACTGAAGATGGGGACTACATTTGCATGGACCCTTTACAGGATGAATTGACGAAACTAGCTGATTATGGTGATAGGGTTTACGCTGTGCGTTGCGTGTGGTATGGAGAGCCTGAGAGCATTTGGCAGGGGAATCAAGGCGCAGTAGAGTTGGAAAGCAAGGTGGATTCCCAGCCAGGAGTGGATGCAGAAACAGACTCAGCATCGGACGTAGAAGCAGGCGCTGCCCCAGAGGCAGAAACCTACAACTTTATTAACGCAGATGGAGATACCTTGGCAACTCGAATTAAGACACCTGAAGGTTATAGCCGCACGGAAGCGGAGGAAGGAAGTCTGACGGAATTTCTTCGTGAGTATGCTGTGAAGCCAGATGGTAGCCCTGTAATTTTGTATGACGGGGACGAAAAATGGAATCAGGATGCTCATGTGGCAGTGTTTGAACTTCCAATCGAAGCGAAAGACTTGCAGCAGTGTGCAGACTCCGTCATGCGAGTGTACGCAGAATATTTCTGGGCGACGGAGCAGTATGACAAAATTGAGTTTCATTTTACCAATGGATTCTTGGCTTCTTACAATAAATGGCGAGAGGGATATCGTATTTCGGTTGATGGCAACGATGTTTCCTGGAAAAAGAGTGCTGAGTATGATGCTTCCTACGAGACCTTTGTAAAGTATTTGCGAATGGTATTCGCCTATGCGGGCACTTTGTCTATGGAACAGGAGTCTGAAAAAATAGAGGTTTCAGAAGCTTATGTGGGAGATGTTGTTTTGAAAGGCGGAAGTCCTGGACATGTGGTTTTGGTGGTCGATGTCTGTGAAAACGAGCAGGGCGAAAGGGCCTTTTTGTTGGCGCAGGGTTATATGCCAGCCCAGGAATTCCATGTGCTCAAGAACCCGTTGCACGAGAAAGACCCATGGTACTATGAGGGAGAGATAAGTGGAGATATTGAGACTCCTGAGTATTATTTCTCGGAGGGTAGTTTCAAGAGACTTTCCTATTTGGATTAGGAAGAGGTTTCGGCGAGAATTTAATTCTTAAATTAAGGGGTGGCTATGAATAGTGTAAATAAGACTTTGTATATACCTTTGTACGGAAAGGCTTTTGTAAGTCGCAAAGGTATCATTTTGGATGATAAAAAAGCAGAAGAGATTTGGGCTGCAGAAGGATTTGATTTGAAGGGTAAGTCTAAGTCAAAATGGCTTGCATACTATATGGGAATGCGAAGCAGGGTGTTTGATGAGTGGCTGATTCAACAAATGAATCGAGATGCAGAGGCCTTAGTTCTTCATATCGGTTGCGGAATGGATAGTAGAATAGCCCGCGTCGGTAGCAGAAATCATCAGTGGTTCGACGTAGATTTCCCAGATGTGATAGAGGAGAGAAAGCGCTTCTATGAGGAAACAAACGAGTATCACATGATAGAATCGGATGCGCGAAATACAGACTGGATTAGCACCCTGCCTAAGGAAAAGAATGCTATCATCGTCATGGAAGGCGTTAGTATGTATTTTGCCTTAGAGGAACTGAAGGGGCTTTTGAAAGCACTAAATGCACATTTTGACCACTGCATTATTTTGATGGATTGCTATACAGAGTTTGCTGCCAAGGCATCGAAGTACAAAAATCCAATCAATGATGTTGGAGTGACGGTAGTTTATGGCATAGATGAACCAAAGGCTTTGGAAGTGGGCACAGACCTTTCCTATGTGAAGGAACATGAGATGACACCAGCTTTTTTAGTGGACGAACTGAAAGGGATGGAAAAGGTGATTTTCAAGAAATTATTTGCCGGAAAGATTGCAGACAAGATGTATAGGATGTATGAATTCCAGAGTGGAGAGAAAAGATGAGTCGCACAGAAAACGTAGAATTGACAGTGCTATGTTTGATACATAGAGAGAACCAATATTTATTGCAAGACAGAGTGAAGAAGGATTGGAAGGGTTATACCTTGCCAGGTGGTCATGTGGAAAAAGACGAGTCTATCGTCGATGCTGTAGTCCGTGAAATGCAGGAGGAAACGGGACTAACCGTTTTGAATCCTAGGTTATGCGGTGTTAAGCACTTCCCAATCGAAGATGGCAGATACATAGTCTTTTTGTTTGAGGCAGATGAGTTTGAGGGAGAAATCATATCTTCCGAAGAAGGACAGATGCACTGGGTAAACAAAAAGGAACTTTCAAACGTGAATCTGGTGAGCGATTTTCATGAGCTGATACAAGTTATGATGGATGAAAACATGTGTGAATTCCAGTATGTTATAGAGGATGGGAAATGGAAGGCTGTGCTGAAGTAAAGGGGAGAGAACTTTATGAAAAAGAATCAATTAGACAGAACATGTGTGAATCTAACAGATGAGCAGAAGAAAGCGATTATGGATCAGATACATAACTTCTTTTTGGAAGAGTATGACGAAGACCTGGGTATCATCAAACAACAGCGTATTTTTGATTTGTTTGCAGAAGAGTTGGCACCCATAGTTTACAATAAGGCTCTCGATGATGCTATGCTGTGGTACAAGAGACAGCAGGAGAATCTTGAGGCAGATTTTTATTCCTTGTACAAGGAAATGAGATGAATATAGAAAGAATAACATTTGCAAATAAAAAAGTGGTCAGGAAACTGACCACTTTTTGCTTGTTATTTTGATAATCCAAACTCTTTAAGAAGACGCTCTTTTGCATCCTCATCGGTTGCTGCTAACTGCGCATCTGCAATTCGGTTTGCGGAAAGCAAGCGATTAATCAATTCTTTAAAAATATCCAATTGCAACTTGCCTTCTTCTCGAATTTCTTGTTCTCTCATATGTAGAGTCATATACTCGCGCCTCCATTCTTCATTATTTCTTGCTGCTTCAAGTGCGGACTCTAAGTCTTTTGTAAATTTATCTTTGGGTTCCCCGGTGGACACATAAGATAAGAAGTTTGCTAGTTCAGTATCTATGTCATCTACAATGGAGGAAGCATTTAAAAAGACTTTTATTGTTTCATCGCCAAGCACAAGAGTTGGGTCTTCAACGCATAGATTTTTAAAGGTGTAAATATGTCGTCCTAGACCGAAAAAGTCCTCGGTACAAATGAATATTACATAACTTTTGTTAAGTTTATTATAGTTTTCGCCTTTTTCTATAAGATTCAAATCAATCATACCCTGATAATAGCGACTCCTTTTTGGAAGGTTCTTTGGATTGGTCGTTTGCATCTCAATATTGTAGACGGTATTATTTGTATCTTTTGCATATACATCCAATCTAATGCTTTTCGAATCTAGAGATAAGTCGATAGTTTTTTGCTCTTCAGGATATTCGATATGATCGATTTTTAGGTTTAGAATAACCTCTAATAATTTTTGGCATAGAGTCGCATCACGCATGACTTTTGAAAACATAAAGTCATTGGTGAATTTTAATTTTTCGTACTTTTCATCGTACATAAATAACTCCCTTTCTAGTAAATAGTTTTTATGTTCGATGTGCCTATATCTAATTATCCAAATAAAATTATTACAGAAACTTTAGGTTTGTTTTAAGCCATTCTATATGAACATATTATGCGTTGTGGTTCTAGAAAGTCAATATGTTTTCTGAATAACACAGAGGAATTTTTAATAGCATTAATCAAGAGGAGCGCTTGTTGGAGTAGTGCTTGCATGATATAATCTCATAGTGGATTGGAATCATATGATACCTATAAGAAGTGTATAGACAGAATGAAGGAGAACTTCGCATGAAAACCAAAAACATAGCAACCCTGTTTGCCATATTGGCAGCAGCGCTATATGCCATAAACATACCACTTTCCAAGATTTTTTTGGAACATGTAGATAGCACCATGATGGCTTCGCTTCTTTATTTGGGGGCGGGCATGGGAATGCTTCTTTATAGTCTGGGCAAAAAAATGATCGGGAAGGGCGAAAAAAAAGAACCACTTACAAGGAAGGAACTACCCTATACGGTGGCCATGGTAGTGTTGGATATCATAGCTCCCATCCTACTGATGATTGGTATTGGCAAAACCAACTCCGCCAACGTATCTTTGCTGAACAACTTTGAAATTGTGGCAACTTCCATTATTGCTTTGGTGGTTTTTAAGGAGATAATTTCAAAGAGACTTTGGTTTGCGATTGTGCTTGTTACAGTGGCAAGCGCTATCTTAAGCTTCGAAGGAGTTGGAGCATTTGTGTTCAACGAGGGCTCTTTGTTTGTATTAGGGGCTTGCGTTTGCTGGGGCATTGAAAATAACTGCACCAAGATGATTAGCAACAAAAGTTCTGAGGAGATTGTTATTATTAAGGGATGTTTTTCGGGCCTTGGCAGTTTGCTAGTTGCGCTCGTTGCAGGAGAGAATATTCCAGCTGTAAAATGGATATTGGCAGTGCTTGCACTTGGATTTGTGGCTTACGGACTGAGTATCAATTTTTATATCATGGCGCAAAAACATCTGGGAGCAGCCAAGACGAGTGCATATTATTCCGTTGCGCCTTTCCTAGGGGTGGCATTTAGCATGCTTCTGTTGGGAGAGAGACCAGCTGTGCAGTTTTATATTGCGTTTGTAATCATGGTAATTAGTACTGTGCTGATGGCGAAGGACAGTATTGAACTTCAGCACACCCACGAGCATGAGCATACACATACCCATGAACACAGACATGGAGATTTGGTACATAGCCACGAACATACTCATGTACACAGTCATTTGCATGTGCATGGGAAGGACGCAGAGGTTCATGGACATAGTCACGAGCAGGAGGAAGTGCATGGCTTAACTGAGGAACATGGACATAGCCACTTGCATTGAGGAAACAGGTACTTGATGATAAAAAAGATATAATCTAATTGAGCATGTGGAGGTAATGTAATGGGATTGTTCGGCAGACTTAAGAAAACAAATTCGGCAGAAAAACTTCAGACTCACAATCTTGGTGGATGCATTATTACTAGATCTTTACTTGAGAAGAGATCACAGCTAAAGTGGATATTTAGAGAACAAAGCTGTAATGAGATTGACAATGGATGGAGAGCAATCGGAGATAGTGATACAGAAGAATATATTAATATCGCTGAAAATAATGTTGTAGTGGATTTTGATAGATTGGTTGAAATTGAGCCAGCGGTATTATCTATTTATTCGCTGCCTGTTGGAACTGACTTAGAATTTGATAGAGATAGAAAAGTTTTTATTGATACAAATACGGGGAAGGAATACCGATAAACTTGAAATAGTTAAGGCAGCATTGACGCTTAGGGGAGAGTGGGCATGGAAGAGAGAAACTGCTTTCAAATGTCCAGAGTGAAGGAAGGTATAACATATGAAGAAATCATATTGGAGAATAAATGTTGTTGGGCTTGTGCTTTGCGGAACGATATCTTTGGTTGCTTGTGGAAGGGAAAATATTGTTGCAGATACATCAGTTCAGACATCAGTCACAGAAAAAACGAGTGAAACGGGTAACGTGGTAGGAGATGTAGAAGAGGATGAAAAAGAGAATACCACAAGTACGGAAGCAGAGATAGTGGAAAATTACATCGACCATTATGTAGAAGAGATTCCTTGGGGGGATTTAGATAGTAACGGGGTGCCGGAGTATTTGCTTATTGAAAATGACGCCTCTTATGGTAGTTTGAGTGTTTACATGAATGAGGAACTCATATACAAGCATACGGAAGAATTATCTATTGTTGGAGTAGATGCGAAGGAATTTATTGATCTGGATAACGATGGTGAAAAGGAGATTTTTGTCAGCTTTATGCCGGCTGTTAATTCGATGCCCTTGGAAGAGTGGTTTGCTTTGAAGAAGAGCGAAAATGGCTGGAAATTGATGGAGATGCATCATAATAGTGGTGGCATGAGTGACAATGGATTTCCTATTTTTGTTACTTTACAGGATGGTGACTTTGAGTTAGCAATCTCTTGTGAGGGTTTTGATAAGAAAATTACTTTTGATGCTACAAAATATTATGAGCAAATGAAAAACGAGCAGGAAGTCTGGGGATTTCCTGCTTATGATAGCTACATGGACAGTAATTTTCAGGTGGGCGATATAGTTGGTTATACCAGTGCCTACGGAATCTGGAATATTGAGGTGGGGGTATATGAAGATCAGAAGTGCTTGATTGCAGAGCATGGATTAAATGGCCCCACCGGTAAATATGATTTTTATGGCTGTGTATATGTGTACTTTGCTTATGATGAGAATGCAGAGATTAAGATACTAGATTTGGTGTTTAGAGAAGCAGTTGGGGAAGGCGAGTAAATCTGGAGTTGGAGGATTGGGCATCAGAAGATAAATATTTATATGTCATGCCCAAAAGAGATCAAAAAATTAGTATTTTGTCAAGGCTAAAAGGGTTTTTGGGCATGGAAAAGATGTTATTTCATACCTATGCCCAAAATGATAGATGAAGGGGCGCTAGTCCCAGTTCTGAACCAGGCCCAGCACCATCTGAGCCATGCCCAGCAGAGCCCCATTTTTAGGAGAGGAAAAACAATGATCGAAATCAGATATGTGCAAATGAAGGACAAGGACTTTTGGTTTAGCTTGGACAAGCATTTGCCTGAAAGAGAATTTATAAGTAAAGTGAATGAACAAAGAGGCTATGTTCTGTTGGTGGAGGGGAATCCAGTTGGATTGCTACGATACAATCTTTTTTGGGACAATACCCCTTTTTGTACCATGCTTTTTGTAGACTGGGAGCAGCATGGCAAGGGCTATGGAAGAATGCTGATAGAGCATTGGGAAAAAGACATGAAAGCCCAAGGGTACGGCATGCTACTTACATCAACACAGGTGGATGAGGATGCCCAGCATTTTTATAGGAAGTTAGGCTACAAAGATTGCGGTGGATTTACCGTAGATATACCAGGCTATGAACAGCCCATGGAACTGTTCCTTAGCAAGGGAATTTAATTTTAGGAGAAATCATGAAAAAAGCAATAGTCATTGGTTGCCCTGGCTCAGGGAAAACAACTTTTTCGGAAAAATTACATAACTGTACAGGATTACCACTGTTTTATTTAGATGCGATATGGCACAAGCCAGACAGGACTCATATTTCGAGGGAGGAATTTGACCAAAGACTGGCGGAAATAGGTGAACTAGAAGAATGGATTATTGATGGCAACTACAGCAGAACTATTGAAGTCAGACTTAAGATGTGTGACACGGTTTTCCTATTTGACTTGCCTACAGAAGTGTGTTTGCAGGGCGCAACGGAGAGACTGGGCAAGACACGCTACGATATGCCCTGGATAGATACCGCTTTAGATCCAAAGTTTAAAGAGGAGATAGTGTCTTTCAGAGAGACGGTTTTGCCGACTATATATGAATTGATTGAGAAGTACAAAGATGGTAGGAAGATTGTAATCTTTAACTCAAGAGAACAGGCAGATGAATATTTAGAGCAACTATAAAAATACCCCTGACCAACTGGTCGGGGGTATTTGTGTGATAGGAATATTTGATTATTGAAATAAACTCTGAAATTCACGCAGGAGTATGCATGGTCTACGCCTGCAAATCTACATTTGCGCCGGGCTTCGCAGGATTCATCAAATCCAAATAGAAGTTGGTGGAAGCCATATGCATATATGGCATAAGCCAAAGTAATCCGATTCCACAAGTCAGGAAAGAGAGGAGAATCAATGGAAGGAAGCTGAATTCCAGGTGAAGGAGTCTCCACATATTTCCTTTCATGATTTGCATGCTCCTACTAAATACCTGCTTTACGGTGTAATTTGGAAAATCCAACAGTAAATAGTATACCTGACCAAATAACAAACTTACATAAATATAAATTACCATCACTACCAGCATAATAGGTAAGCCTGCAAGTAGGTACTTGATATCCAAAGTGCTTAAATACATTTCCAAAGGAATCTCACTGGAAAGCTGATAGACAAGGGAAATGCCTGTCATAATTAGGGAAACAATCAAATGTTTTTCCAAATTGTTTTTGAACCCGTAGAACAAATCCTGCAAGGTTGGGATTTGACCACAGGCAATCTTTAAGAAATAAAGAACCACACCAACCTGTAAAACCTGGATAAAGGTGCTGACGATAAAGGTAACTGCCAAGCGAATGATGTAGGTTGCTAAGGAACTGGCAGCAGGAACGAACATTGCAAGTACGGTACTAGCGCCAAGGCTAATCGCATCTAGGATTACCAAAAGCAGGATGGCTCCGCCGTATTTGCCAGTAAGCTGCATGCGAGCCTTGGTTTTAAGTTGTGCACTGGTTTGATATATAGGTTTCATAGTACTCTCCAATCTAAAGCGTTAATCACAAATTGATATTCCTGCATTTTAATACAGTTGATCCATCATCTGGTCGTAGTCAATACCAAGGGACTTGAAATATTCTTCGTACTCAGGACCATATATAGATTCCATCATGTAGTCCATAGCTTGCTCCTCGGTCATGTTAATCATCTGATTGTAATCTATAGAGTTAAACATGGTAAACAGCGTAGTCACATAGACAAAGATGGTGAGAGCAAGGCCACTTACCAGACCGATGCTTGATAGGGTGCATCCAAGCTTGGCGCTTGGGTCCATCTTTTTGCCGTTTCTAGAAAGCACTGAAAAAAGAATACCAAGTGCGCCTAGAGGAATAGAAAAAATACCTGTGCACATGGTAAGTAAGGAAGAGGCTCCTAGGATGCAGGAAGCACTAGAGAATTTACTTGGTTGTCTGTAACGATAGTCCATTTATTTGTACTCCTTTAAAGGGCTAAAATTTCATATGATTTCTTAGTGTATCATGTTTTGTTACAATTTACAAACACGGGTTTTTTCAGTATAATATATATGTTAGAGTGCCCGACTATATGGGCATTTAAAAACTAGATTTTTAAGCTACCGGAGGAATGATTTTTATGGATATCATCAAGAAAATAACGGAAGAGTTAGCCGTACAAAAATGGCAGGTGGAAGCAGCTGTCAAATTGATCGACGAAGGAAACACAATTCCTTTTATTTCCCGTTATCGTAAGGAAGTTACAGGCTCCCTGAATGATGAGCAGCTTCGTAATCTCCATGAGCGTTTGACTTATTTGCGCAACCTGGAGGAAAAGAAGGAGCAGGTATTAAAAAGTATTGAAGAGCAGGGCCAGCTTACCGAAGAGCTGAAGGCTCGTATTTTGGCTGCTGAGACATTGGTGGTGGTAGAGGACCTTTATCGTCCTTACAGACCAAAACGTAAGACCAGAGCAAGCGTTGCCAAGGAAAAAGGCTTGGATGGCTTGGCTCGGTATATCCTTGCGCAGGATGCAACTGCACCACTTGCAGAGGAAGCAGCTAAATACTTATCTGAAGAAAAAGAAGTAAAGACAGTAGAAGAGGCACTTCAGGGTGCTAAAGATATTATCGCTGAAAGCATCTCTGATGAGGCTGATTATAGAATATATATCCGTAAGGCTACTATGGAGGAAGGAAGTCTTACTTCTGTTGCCAAGGATGAAAAACAGCAGTCCGTTTACGAGATGTACTACAACTATGAAGAGCCACTTAAGAAAGTGGCAGGACACAGAACCTTGGCTCTTAACCGTGGTGAAAATGAAAAGATTTTGACCGTAAAGGTAGTTGCGCCAGTAGACCGTATTCTTACCTATCTTTGCAAGATGGTCATCAAGTCTGACAATGAATACACCACTCCAGTACTTCAGGAAGTGGTACAGGACAGTTACGAGAGATTGATTGCACCAGCAATTGAAAGAGAAATCCGCAACGAGCTTACTGAAAAGGCTGAGGATGGAGCGATTTCTGTATTTGGTAAGAACTTAGAGCAGCTTTTGATGCAGCCTCCAATTGCAGGCAAAGTAGTGCTTGGATGGGACCCAGCGTTCCGTACTGGTTGTAAATTGGCAGTAGTAGATTCCACAGGTAAGGTGTTGGATACAAAGGTTATTTACCCAACCGCACCACAGAACAAGGTGGAGGAAGCCAAGGCAGAACTGAAGAAACTGATCAAGAAATACGACATTTCTTTGATTTCTGTAGGAAACGGTACTGCTTCCAGAGAATCAGAGCAGGTGATTGTAGAACTGATTAAAGAGTTAGACAGACCTATGCAGTATGTCATTGTAAATGAAGCAGGTGCGTCTGTTTATTCTGCAAGTAAATTGGCTACAGAAGAGTTTCCTAACTTTGACGTTGGACAGAGAAGTGCGGCGTCCATCGCACGTAGATTGCAGGATCCATTGGCAGAACTTGTAAAGATTGATCCTAAGTCTATTGGCGTTGGTCAGTACCAGCATGATATGAACCAGAAAAAGTTGAGCGAAGCTCTCAGTGGCGTAGTAGAAGACTGTGTAAACAAAGTAGGTGTGGATTTGAACACTGCTTCCGCATCTCTGTTGGAATATATCTCTGGTATTACCAAAGTGATTGCCAAGAATATCGTAGAGTATAGAGAGACCAACGGTCGTTTTGTAAATAGAAGTCAGCTTCTTAAGGTCGCAAAGTTAGGACCTAAAGCGTACGAACAGTGTGCAGGTTTCCTTCGCATCTTGGATGGAGACAATCCGCTGGATGCCACCAGTGTTCATCCTGAGTCCTACGAGGCGGCTATGCAGCTTCTGGACAAGCTTGGCCTAACTATGGATGATGTGCGTGCAGCACAGAAACAGGCGGCCAAGGACCGTGCGGAAGGCAAGAAGACTCCTTCCCAGCCAAAGACTCAGCCAAAGAAACAGCAGCCTAAACAGAAGCAGGTACAGGTGCGCAATACGGGAACTGCAATGGGTAAAGCATTGGCGGCAGCTCTTTTGGCAGACCCAGTGGGAGAGGAAGTCAAGGCCAAGACTGCTACGGCGGTAGTAGAGCCTGTGACAGAGCCTATTAGCGTAGGAAGTCTGGAGCGCAAAGTAAAAGACAAAGAAAAACTGGCAAAGGAACTTGGCATTGGCGAAATCACTTTGACAGATATTTTGAAAGAACTTGAAAAACCAGCCAGAGACCCTCGTGATGATATGCCCGCTCCTATCCTTAGAAGCGATGTACTTGATATGGAAGACTTAAAGCCAGGTATGATTCTGAAAGGAACTGTTCGAAATGTAATTGATTTTGGCGTGTTTGTAGATATCGGAGTTCATCAGGATGGTTTGGTTCATATCTCTCAGATTACCGAAAAGTATATCAAGCATCCATTGGAAGCAGTCAGTGTAGGTGATGTGGTTGATGTACAGGTGCTGAGCGTAGATTTGAACAAGAAACGTATTTCTCTAACCATGCGTATCGGCGACAAGAAATAATTGACAAACTATATAGAAGGGAGTAACATGCTTCCTAGATGCGCTGTCCCATACAGCCATCTGCATAATCTAATAGGTGAGTTCTTCGGGGTTGGGTGAAAGCCAAAGGCTTAATTCCCTACTGGTGGTGATGCTGCTTGCAGACAAGTCCACGACCCGCCGAGCGAAAGGTGGATAGATTGCTAGGAAATACAAGATGCAGTCTAAAGTATTGAGTTTGGTGGCTGAGTCGGTGCGAATCCGGGACCAACAGTATAGTCTGGATGAAAGAAGAAAGGTAATGACCAATAGATGGGCAGAGAGACATCTTTCTGCTTAGGCTTTACGTATGCATGTAACCCCAGAAATAACTTTTCTGGGGTTTTTCTACGAAGAATTTCCTTAAAAACAGTGCGCAGCACGTTAAACGAAAGGAGATTAAAAATGAACGGATTATGGCAAACAATTATGGACAATGTACTTTTTGTGGCGGAATTTGTAGGAACGATAGTGGCGATGTTCCTGATTGCGTATTTCATTGAGAAATACAGTCAGGCAAGAAGAAACGTCAAAGAAAAGATTTTCACCACCAGAGCAATCACTATGATAGGAATGTTTTCAGCCCTTGCATTTATCCTATTTTTGATTGAGTTCCCTCTGCCTTTCGCACCTGCTTTTTATCAGGTGGACTTCAGCGAGATTCCAGTACTCATTGGAACTTTTGCATTTGGACCAGTAGCGGGTGTTATGATTGAGTTTTGCAAGATTTTACTCAAATTGTTGATTAAGGGTACAGGCACCGCTTTTGTCGGAGAATTGGCGAATTTTGCGGTTGGATGCGCACTTTTGCTCCCAGCGTCCCTTGTCTATGAGAGAAAGAAATGCAAGAAAAATGCCATTTTAGGATTGGTAGCTGGATCAGCAACCATGACTATATTCGCAGTGTTCTTTAATGCGTTGTATTTACTGCCAACTTTTTCTGTAATGTATGGTTGGCCTATGGATACTTTGATTGCAATGGGAACCAAAGTAAACGAAAAGATTACAGACATGACATCTTTTGTGGTACTGGCAGTAGGCCCTCTGAATATATTCAAGAGCGTGCTGGTATCCATTATTACAATGTTGATTTACAAACCACTTAGTGTGGTAATCAAAGGCGGAAATAAATAGTTTCTGCCAGAAGGATTGAGAGGTTTTTATGGAATTTGATGTTCAGATTAAGTCGGGAGACTTGTATGATTATATGATGAGACATACCTACAACAGTCCAGCGGGACTGCTGGGAAGTATGGTTGGAGCACTGATGGTAGTGGTGGGTCTGGCTAAGGCCTATGCATTATTTGTTATTTTGGGACTGGTGCTTCTCGTATATTTGCCATATACCTTATTTCTCAAAAGCAAACGCCAATCTCTCAATCCTGTTTTTCAAAAGCCTTTACATTATCGTGTAGATGATGAAGGCATTACGGTGTCTCAGGATGGAGTGGAAGAAACACAGAAGTGGGGAGATATGTGCAAAGCAGTATCCACTACGAAGAGTATTATTGTGTATACCACCAAAGTAAACGCCTGTATTTTCCCTAAGAGAGAGTTGAAGGATCAGACTGCTGGTCTAATACAGATGATTATGACACATATGGATGCTTCCAAAATCAAGATTCGACAATAGAGAAAGGACCAGGTTTAAGATATGAAGATTATAGAGTCATTTAGCGCTCAGGATACCTTTGATTTGGGACGTGAGCTTGGACAAAGCGTGGAGCCTGGTAAGGTCTATACACTGATTGGAGACTTGGGTGTAGGCAAAACAGTGTTTACCCAGGGGTTTGCCAATGGTCTTGGGATTACGGAGGCAGTTAGCAGCCCAACGTTTACTATTGTACAGGTGTACGACGAAGGCAGAATTCCTTTTTATCACTTCGATGTTTACCGCATCGGTGACGTGGAAGAGATGGATGAAATAGGATATGAAGATTATGTGTATGGTGAGGGTGTCAGCCTTATAGAATGGGCAAATCTGATTGAGGAAATCTTACCAGATAAATATACCCAGATTACCATTGAAAAAGATTTGGAAAAAGGATTCGATTATCGAAGGATTACAATAGAGGATATGTAACAGATATGAAGATTTTAGCATTAGACAGTTCCGGTATGGTGGCATCTGTAGCCTTGCTTACCGAGGAGCAATTAATTGGTGAATATACCATTAACTACAAAAAAACACATTCACAGACCTTGCTTCCAATGCTTAATGAAGTAAAGCAGATGACAGAACTTGATTTAGCAGAGATTGATGCTATTGCGGTGGCAGCAGGACCAGGCTCTTTCACTGGACTTCGCATAGGCAGTGCAACCGCCAAGGGTTTAGGCCTTGCGCTTAACAAACCCTTGATTTCAGTGCCAACATTGGAGGGCTTGGCGTATCAGTTTTGGGGCTCAAAGGACTGGATTTGTCCTATTATGGATGCACGCAGAAATCAGGTGTACACAGGCGTCTATCGTTTTGTGGAGACAGAAGAACAGGGAGAAGTTTCTTTTTCTATGGAAACTTTGATGCCACAGAGCTCTATGGATGTGCAGGAACTAATCAATTGGCTAAATGAACATGTAGAGGGCAAGGTGGTATTTCTTGGCGATGGTGTTCCCGTATATCACAAGCAGATAGCAGATGGATTGCACAAACCATATAGCCTTGCACCAGCACATAGGAACAGACAGAGTGCAGCAGCACTGGGTATGCTTGCGGTAGAGTACTTCAAGCAGGGCAAAGTGGAGACTGCTGCAGAGCATGAGCCAGATTACTTGCGCGTCAGCCAGGCGGAAAGAGAGCGCATGGAGCGTGAAGGTAAATAGGAGTTAATATGGAATATACTCTTTCAAATGGAGAAAGATTGACAATAGAACCCATGGCAGTAGAGGATTTAGACTGGGTAGCAGCACTGGAGCAAGATACTTTTTCGCTCCCATGGTCCAAAGAAGCCTTTTTCGATGAAATTGGACTACCAGACAGACTGTTTGTGGTAGCCAAACTTCATGCAAATGGACAGGCTGTAGGTGTGGGGTATTCAGGGATGTTTCTTTCCTTCGAAGAAGGGGATATCACCAATGTGGCGGTAAGTCCTAAGGTGCGTGGGCAAGGCATTGGATATCATATGTTAAACTCTCAGATGGAGATGGCGAAGGAACGCGGCGCAGACTGCTTTACTCTGGAAGTTCGTGTATCCAACGAGGGCGCAATTCATTTGTATGAGAAATTAGGATTTGAAGGTGTAGGTGTTCGCAGGAATTTTTATGAAAAGCCTGTGGAAGATGCACTGATTATGTGGAAAAGGTAGGAAAACGAAACAGACATTTCCACTAAAATTTCTTGTAGTTTCCTGTATAATATTCTTAGAATAGAGTAGATAGGAGAACTAATATGAAGAAATATAGCGAAGTAAATGAATTAATCGAAGTGAGATGCAACCAGTGTGGAAGGATGCTCAAGGTTGAAAACGGTGTGCTCAAGGAAGGCGCTTTTTGCACAGAGGTTGCTTTTGGATATTTTAGTACCAAAGATGGTCAAAAACATGAAATTGATTTGTGCGAGGACTGCTATGACCGCTGGGTGAAGGGCTTTAAATTGCCTGTCAGAGTTTGGGAGCAGACCGAGTTTTTATAGAAAGGTAATTAGGAATGTTAGACGTATGTTTGCTTGGAACAGGGGGAATGATGCCCCTGCCATATAGGTGGCTTACTTCTTTGATGATGAGATACAACGGACACAATGTACTCATTGATTGTGGAGAAGGCACACAGATTGCAATGAAGGAAAAAGGATGGAGCCCAAATCCAATCGATATTATGTGCTTTACCCACTATCATGCAGACCATATCAGTGGATTGCCAGGCATGCTTCTTACTATGGGCAATGCAGAACGCAAGGAGCCACTTTTGATGATTGGTCCTAAGGGACTTGAGAGAGTGGTATCTGCGCTTCGCGTGATTGCGCCTGAACTTCCATTTGAGATTAAGTTTATTGAGCTAACAGAGCCTTCGCAGACGATTGAATTTGAAGATTTTAAACTGGAGGCATTTAGAGTAAACCACAATGTAATCTGCTATGGTTACAATTTAGTAATCAATCGAATTGGAAAGTTCCAAGTAGACAAGGCAATGGCACTGGGACTGGATAGAACTTATTGGAGCAAACTTCAAAAAGGAGAAAGCGTAGAGGTAGACGGAAAGGTGTACACTCAGGATATGGTGCTGGGTGAGGCACGCAAGGGCCTTAAGGTAACCTATACTACAGACACCAGGCCTACTGCATCCATTGTAGAACATGCAAAAGATGCTGATTTGTTTATTTGTGAAGGTATGTATGGCGAGCCAGACAAGCTTCAAAAAGCAAAAGAGTACAAGCATATGACATTTTATGAGGCGGCGCAGATGGCCAAGGATGCCCAGGTTAAGGAGATGTGGTTGACACATTACAGCCCTTCCCTGCTTAAGCCCGAAGAATATATGAAAGACGTAAAGGCAATATTCCCTAATTCTATTGCTGCCAAGGATGGAAGAACCGTAGAACTTCGCTTTGAAGAAGAGTAAGGAGGCTTTCGTTATGAAGAAAAAGAACACAAAATCTGCAGTTATTAGTGGTGGTGTAATTCTTTTGATGGTAGTGGTCATGGCTGGCTATTATTATTACCTGAGCAACAAAGAAAAGACAAAAGAAGAAACGAATCCTAAGTATACGGCTGTACAGGAAGTTTTAAATCGAGATTTGGAAAACAATTATCCACCGACTCCAAAAGAAGTAGTGAAATACTATTCGGAGATTACCAAGTGTTTTTATAATGAAGAGTACTCAGATGGAGAATTGGAGCTTTTGGCAGACAAGGCAAATCAGCTTTACGATCCAGATTTGCTTCAGTGGAATGATTGGGGACAATATATCATTTCGCTTCGCTCTCAAATCAAAGATTTCAAAGACCAAAAAATTACAATTTCTACATACATAGTATCCTCAAGTACAGAGGTGGATTTCTTTGAAGAAGATGGATTTGAATTTGCAAGATTGAGTGTGGTTTATACCTTGAAGCAGGAAAGTGCCAAGCAGGATGTGGCAGAAGTATTTTTGCTGCGTAAAGATGAAGATGGCCGATGGAAGATATACGGCTGGGACAATGCCAAGAATGTAGAAGTTCCTGAGAATGAGGATTAAGGATAGAACATGGACAAACAGATTAACATACTTGCAATCGAAAGCTCCTGTGACGAAACTGCAGCAGCAGTGGTCAGGGATGGCAGAGAAGTGTTATCCAACGTGATATCTTCTCAGATAGCGCTACACACCTTGTACGGTGGTGTGGTGCCAGAGATTGCATCTCGTAAACATATTGAAAAAATTAATCAGGTAATCGAAGAAGCACTGAGCGAGGCTGGAATGAAACTGCAGGATATGGATGCCATAGCAGTTACTTATGGACCTGGATTGGTAGGTGCTCTTTTGGTTGGTGTTTCCGCTGCAAAGGCAATCAGTTTTGCATCTGGTATTCCTTTGGTTGGAGTGCACCATATTGAAGGTCACATCAGTGCCAACTATATTGAAAATAAGGACTTAGAGCCACCTTTTGTATGTCTAGTAGTTTCTGGTGGACATTCTCATTTGGTAGTGGTCAAGGATTATGGCGAGTACGAAATTGTGGGACGTACTAGAGATGATGCTGCAGGCGAAGCCTTTGATAAGGTTGCTAGAGCGATTGGACTTGGTTATCCGGGTGGACCAAAGATTGACAAATTGGCTAAGGAAGGCAATCCAGATGCCATTCCTTTCCCAAGAGCCAAGGTGGACACCAACGAATACGATTTCAGTTTCAGTGGATTGAAATCAGCAGTTTTGAATTACCTAAATGGCTGTCAGATGAAGGGAGAAGAAGTGGTTGCTGCAGATGTGGCTGCTTCCTTCCAAAAAGCGGTTATTGATGTTTTGGTGGACCATTCTATACATGCAGTGAAGGAGTTTGGATTTGACAAATTTGCCATTGCAGGTGGTGTGGCATCCAATTCATCTCTCAGAGCAGCCTTTGAGGAGCGTTGTCATAAGGAAGGAATTAAGTTCTATCATCCATCTCCAATTTACTGTACCGACAACGCAGCTATGATTGGAACGGCTGGATATTACGAATTCCTAAAAGGAACAAGAAGTGATCTAGACTTAAATGCGGTGCCAAACTTGAAACTCGGGGAGAGATAACATTTTGCAATCAGGCAATCAGGGGGACTTATGAAGAGAGTATACGCATTTGATTTTTTGAAGTTTATAGCATCCATTCTTATTGTTTTTCATCACTATCAGCAGATTGTAGGCCTGTTTTTTGAAGAAGGCATCAATTTTTGCTGGGGTAGATTCAATGTAGGATTATTAGTTGAATTTTTCTTCCTTTTATCAGGCTTCCTTTTGACAGGATATGTGAAGCCTATTCAAGATGGCCTCTCTTTTACGCAGTTCTGGGGAAAAAGATATCTTCGTTTGTTACCTGTAATGGCTTTGGCTGCAGTGGGTTATGAAGCGTTGCTTGCTATATTTAATCATGTAGGGGCCCTCTATTTGACATGGTATGCTCCCGCAAACATTGACATTTGGGGATGCATTGTAACTGCATTAGGTATGCAGACGGGTGGAGTGTTCTCAATACAAACCATTAACAGCCCAGCCTGGTATATAAGTGTACTGCTTATCTGCTACGCTGTTTTCTATTTGCTGGTAAGGGTGAGTAATAATAAAAAGATACATATAGTATGTCTTTTTGCTGCCATGGTTTTGCTTGGAATTGCAATAGATACATATGCTGTTGAGTTGCCTTTTCTAAATCAGTATACAAAGAGAGGATATAGTTCTTTTTTCTGGGGTGCGATTGTAGGGCAAATTTTCAAAGATAGGGACAGCAAACTTCGAGAGGCGTTAGGAGGCCTTCTGCTAAGTGGCATTGTTGTTGCTTTCATAATCTTTGATTCGGCAAGTGTGGAATATGGTATTGAATATCTTATGACGTATATAGTTTTTCCTTCTATAATTGTGGTGTTTAACCTTCCTATTGTGAAGAGGGTATTTCAATTTGGCGTTTGGGAGGTGATGGGAGATATTTCCTTTGGTGTTTATATGTGGCATATAAATGTGCTGTTGGCCGTTTATATTGCCATCTCAACTATCGGTTTTCCGGTTCCTATTTTGTCGTTGAAGGGAATGATATTCTTCACGGTGATATGTATCTTGGTTGCGACCGTGTTACACTATGTTTTTGAAAAACCAATAGCAAAGGTAATTGGCAAGAGGTGTGTATGGACAAAATGATAGCTGTGGTACTTGCTGCTGGCGCGGGAAAGCGTATGAACAGTAAGGTAGCCAAACAGTATATTGAATTAAATGAGAAGCCTGTACTGTGGTATGCACTACAGGCTTTTTCTCAAAGTGAACTTGTTTCCCGTATTGTTTTAGTAGTGGGACATGGTGAAGAGGATTATGTGCAAAAAGAAATCGTAGATAAATACGGTTTTGAAAAGGTTGCACTGATTTGTGAAGGTGGAGCGGAACGCTATTTGTCTGTATGGAACGGGTTGCAGGCTATTAGAACAGCAGGCCTGCTAGAGGATGTTGCGCAAGGAATGCGAGAAGATGCACCAGATGGAGCGGATACATATATCGCTATCCATGATGGGGCTAGGCCTTTTGTGACACAGCAAATCATTGAGGATACACTGTATGCAGCCAAAGAGTATGGCGCATGCGTGGCTGGAATGCCAGTGAAAGACACTATCAAGATTGCAGATGAAGAGGGTTTTGCACAGGCTACTCCAAAAAGAGATTTGGTTTGGGCAGTACAGACGCCACAAGTGTTTGAGGGCCAATTGATTTATAGTGCCTATGCGAAGTTGATTTCCAATTTAGAGGAATTGATTTCAAAAGGTGTCAGCATTACAGATGATGCCATGGTGGTAGAGCATATGACAGGCGAAAAAGTGAAGCTGGTCAAGGCTTCCTATGAAAATATTAAGATCACAACGCCAGAAGATCTGATATTGGCGAAGGGAATACTGGAAGGACAGTGAGTTTTTGGCACTGAAAAAATAGAATAGACATGAAATAAAGAGCAAGCCTAGGCTTGCTCTTTTCCATATAAATGAGTATTGTATTCGGCTAACATGGTTTCTTCTACCTTTTTGATAAAAACGGTAAGGTCCTTTGCACCGTCTGTGGCTGTTCCAAAGTATAATTCAAAGGAAACGGAGCCAACGGCAGAGTCAATAAGGTATGTTTTGATGAACAAGGTGTTTTCATCTAACCATACAGCACTGGTCGCACACTTCCAATCGTAGAGAGGGAATGTACTGGTAGCACAGGACTGAATTCCAAATGGAATGCTACACTCGATGCCTTTTTTGCTATATTTGAGAGTGCCAGTTTGGGAAGTGGCATCAAATTCCAAGTTCATCCACTGATAATCGTTTTTGTTGGACTCAAAATGGAAGGTTTTGCAAATGTCCTTGGAGCAGGTATAAGCTTCCTTTGAGGTGACGAGCTTGCATGCAGGAAGTACCTGCAGGCCTTCGATTGTAGTGCCATTCCAAGATACCCTCTCTGCTGTTGCGTCCGAAAATTGCCTGGATACTTGCTGAGAATAGGCGGACGATGTACTTAAGTCGTTTCCTGCCACCTCACCTTCAAGTTCTGCCAGCACAGTCTCGTAGAAACTGTCATAGATGAACTGATTTCCGCCACCGAAACCTTGGGTATCTGCACAGGTAACACAAACTAGATTGTATTTTGGATGACAAAGAGCCAACTGGCCACCCATGCCATAGAGCACAAAACTGTCATGCTCGCCAGTCCAAATTTGATATCCGTATCCCTGCATTTCACTTGGAATAGGGCCGGTTACCACAGTAGGGCTTAGGTTGGAGCAGGCTTTCCTGATATATTCCTTGGGAAGAAGTTGTTTGCCCTTCCAATTACCTTCTTGAAGCAGAAGTTTGCCTAGGAGAAGCAAGTCCATAGGGGGACACATGAGACCACTGCCACCGTGAGGATCTCCAAAATCATTTGGCATGATATAGGAATCTTCAGACCAGCCGATTTCGCGCAGTGCTTTTTCCTTTAGGAAACTTAAGGAGTCTTGACCAGTCAAACGTTTTACTAACATTCCGAGGGTGTGAGCCGCAGAGGTGTCATAGTGAAATACAGTACCCGGTTTGTGAGTGGGAGGAGTGATGAAGAAACTTTCCACCCATTCTACAGTTGGGTTGATTTTTTGATATGTAGTGGCGGCATGGCATGTGCGCATCATAAGTAAGTCTTCTATAGTCATGGAAGAGACAAATGGATGTACATCTGTGGGTACTTTGTCTGGAAAATAATTCGCAATAGGGTCACTAAGTTTTAATTTGCCTTCTGCTTCCAAGATTCCAATTGCCAAAGCGTTGATACTTTTGGCAATGGAAAACATACGGTGTAGCTCACCCTTTTTAAATGGAGCATAATAGCCTTCTGCTATCAGCTCATCGCCCTGCATCAAAAGAAGCGCGTGCATAGGAACACGCGCTTTTTCTAATTTGTTTACAAAGGCTTCAATAGTTGATTTGGAAATTGCCATGGTATTAAATCCTTTCAAAACAATTATTTGCTTTCTCTCATGCTACTTGGTGTAACGCCAAATACCTTTTTGAATACACGTCTGAAGGAGTTAGGATTGTTGTATCCTACTGCAAAATAAAGTTCGTTCAAACTGATGTCGGTCTCCTGAATCAGTCTGGCAGCCTCTGTCATACGGATGTTTTCCAGATATGTGGAGAAGTTTACGCCAGTTTTTTCCTTGAACATATGAGAGAAGTAACTTTCTGATATCTGGAATTCATCAGAAATTTTATTCAAACTCATAGATGGATCTTTGTAGTTTTGAATAATGTATTTTTCAATCGTGGTCGCCAAATCCGCATCCTCGGAGTCGGAGGAGAATAGCTTACAAAGAGTAAGAGCCAAGTCCTCACAGAGCTTGAAGGATAGATGTTCGCCAAAACGATTGTCGAGCAATGCGACAGTCTCCGGATCTGTGCCAGAAGGAAGATTGAATCTTGCCTTCAGAAGAGAGTTTCGAATATCTGACAAAAGGAACTTGAGCAAGTTCAGTGGAAGAGCACGTTGCTCAATATTTTCCTGGTGAATCAGGTTGAACAGCTCCAAAACCTGCGCAGTATTACCCGTGGTAATAAAATGAATCAGCTTTGCTGAAATTTCAGGTGGGTAATAGAATATATTGGAATCCTTTTTAATAAATTCGTATGGGTAGAATATATAGTTCTTGGTGGTGTAACTCACAGCCTCGGTTGCCTGCTGGTAAGATTCCCACACGTTAGTCAAGCTGTTGGTGCAATATCCTATGCCGGCAAACATCCATATACCGTACTGATCTAGCAGATAATCATGAAGACGAATGGTAGTTTCCTGTGCTTTCATAATGAGTGTATTGGAATCTGGATCATCAGTGGAAAGCAAAACAGCATAACTTCTTGCAGCAGGGGAGTAGCAATAAAATGGCTGTGGAAAGAATTTTTCCATGGCCTCCTGCATTACATGTTCTATGGTTTCTTCGTCTAGAGGCTCTGTGATGGAAGTGCTTTCCAGGTTGTTCTCGGAATTGTTGTATGCAACCATGTAAAGGACATTGTAGGAAAGATTGTTTTCCAGATTCAAATAATTCTTGATGTATTCTGCTTCATCTTCAGAGGAGATGGTTCCTTTCAGAAGCTGTCTAATATAGGAAGTAGTGATAATAGGCTTTTGCTTGTTTACGACTTCCTGAAGCTGATCTTTTTCTTCTACGGCTTCGTTGAGCTCCTGACCAAGTTCTACGATTGGATGATAACTCATTCGTGAGAACAGGATGACTAGCAAAACTCCAGCAACCAAAGCCACAAATGTCAAAGTCAAAATCATTCCCTGGTTGGTGGCTACGGACTTGGTGGCCTGATAACTAGGGAAGGTAAAGTGGTAAGTATATCCAGTTTCTTCTGAGTGGTAGGTGCTGAGCGTAAGTGTGCGTAGACCTATGTTTTGCTCCACAAAAGAGTTACGTGTTGCAGGAAACAAAGAATCATCTATAACCATTGAAGTGTTTCCTAAAGTGAAGATGGTTTTGCCTTCCTCATCCAAAACCTTCATGTATCCACTTGGCCCAAAGGAATCAATGAGAGAAAAGCGTTCGCTCATTTTTTCGGAATCCACGATAAAGCAGACGATGGCATTTACGTCTGTGAAATACAGATCGCCAAGATCAATGATATACATGTATTGATCTTTCAAAGAATGTGGGGTCCATATGGACATATCAACAAATGTTCCATATAAATCAGTGTTGTTTAAGGTGGATTTCCAATTATCGTATTCTTCTGCAGGGAAGATACGAATTTTGTTGTAATAAAAATCGCTGGAAGCGAAGTTGCCTGCAGACAACACATAGTCTGTCAGAGGCAGATAACAGAATACTTCTTTAATAGGAAGTAACGTCTCAGCCAAAATATCTGTGGACAGGGTGTTCTTCACAGAACGGCCTCGCTCAAAAAAGATTTCAGATGTATTGCTCATATTCATGATGGCACGGAAATTAGTATTCTGCAAAATTTGACGGCAGTACATTTCCATGATTTGGAAATCCTCTTCAAAGAACTCAATATCTTTGATGGTGGTCAGTTGGTTTTGGGTGTTGTATGGAACCTTTGCATTGTTAATGGAGTTGCGGTACAAAACAACAAATAAAATCAAAATAACCATCAAAAAAATACTGTAAGAGGTTACGATTTTTAACATTAAACCATTCTGACCTGTTGTAAAAAGTGAACGAACAGGTGTAATTTTTTTATTCAAAATGTATAACTCCTTCTATGGAAACGAAATCGAATCATCGAGAAACTTGCTATATTTTCAAAATAATTATAACAGAAATGAACAAAAAAACAACATGTAAGTGCTTACAAAAAAGGCTTAAAATGGGCGTTTTCAAAATTTGCACTCAAAATTTGTACGCGACAGCAAATTTTGAACCTTGAAGAAATGAAAAGTGAATGTTAAGGTGTGGATAAGTCGCAGGGAGGTCCTGCGATGAAACATCATTTTATATTTTCGGGAGGAAGAAAATGAAGAAGAAATTATTATCCATTCTTCTTGCTACAGCTATGGTACTTTCCGTAGCAGCATGTGGTAACGAAGACACTCCTGCAGGCAACGACGGAAGTTCCGCAGCAGGAAACGACACACAGCAGAGCGGCGAAGTTGAAGAGTTCGAACTTACATCTCTTAAGATTATGGTTGACGGTACTCTTAACCTCACAGAAGAAACAGGTCTTAACGAGTTCGAAGCAGCTTGGGAAGCAGCAGTAGGCGTTGACCTTGTTATTGACAAACCAGACCACTCTGGTTATGCAGATGCACTTGCTCGTGCACTTGCAAAAACTTCAGACAGACCTGACGTAGTTCTTATGCCAGCAGCTATGTACGCTCAGTACGCAGCATTCGATGGCGTTCTTTGGGATATGACATCTGCATATGAAAACGCTGATTTCTATGACAGAATGACTCGTGCAAATGTTAACCAGGCAAACTACATCAACGGCAAACTCCTTGGATTCTCTCCAGCAGCTGGTAACGGATGTCTTACATACGTTAAGCAGACATGGTTGGATGCAGTAGGAATGTCTGTAGATGACATCAAAACATATGATGATTTCATCACATTGCTTACAAAATTCAGCACAGAAGACCCAGACGGTAACGGCGTAAATGGCGATACATATGGTGTTATCGCAGCTGGTATCATCTCTAACGAAGCTCCTTGGACAAACTACTTGCCAGAGTTCTGGCAGAGTGCTCAGCCAGCATTCGTTCAGGATGACAATGGCGTATGGATCGACGGTTTCCAGACAGAAGAAACAAAGGCAGCTCTTGAAAGACTTCGTTCTGCATGGGCAGCTGGTCTTATCGACCCAGATACTTCCTTGTTCTACGGCGAAACAAAGAAAACTCGTGAAAAATGGTTTGGTGCAGACCAGACTGGTTCCGCTGGATGCTTCTCTTACTGGGCAGGAACATGGCATGAAACACTTGCTAACAACCTTGCAAAGAACGGTTTGGACAACAACATTGCAGAACTTAACCTCATCGCTGAGATGGAAGGTTTCGTAGATAGAAAAGCTCCTGTATGGGTAATTCTTGACGACGGCGACGGAAACGACGCTCGTGAAAACGCTATCTGGGAAGCATTCTTCGAGACAATGATGGATGGCGACAAGGTTCAGACAATGTGGATGTACGGTGTAGAAGATGTACATTGGACCACAAAAGCTGGTACAGTTACACTTAACGCTGGTACAGAAAAAGAAAAATCCACAACATACGAAGAAGGACAGTTCCATATGCTTCCTACTTTGACAGATCCTAACAGCCTTTACAAGAAGAATCACATTGACAACCTTCTTGCAATCGCTCCTTTGACAAATGGATTTGGTGCTCTTTCTGACATAGTAGATGCTTCTAACGCACACTTTGTAGCAAACGCAATTCCAGCTCCTAACACACCATCTTCTGAGACATATTCTACTCAGGGATCTATCGTTAAGGATGCTGTTCTTGTAGCAGTTACTTCTGTTGTTAAAGATGGCGTTTCTTACGAAGATGCAATGGCTACTTACAGAGAGTCTTGCCAGAGCGTAGTTGATACAATTCTTTCCGAGTTGAACGCAGCTGAATAATTAACGTAAATCAAAGGATTTAAATTATTGATTTATTAATAAGTGGCTGTCCTGCTTGTAATGAGCAGGACAGTCCATTTACTGAAAATGGTTTTTTGATATTGAGGAAGTTTAGTTTATTATTATGAAAACAGGAAAGGATGAGGGCGGAATGAGTAAGAAAAACGCTGTCGTTACATCTACAGGTGTAGTAGTTAAGCCAAAGCCACTGGGACTTCGTATCTGGAATAACCGTGGTTACTACATCATGTTCTTGCCAGTAGCAATCTTTTTGATTATCATGCATTACTGGCCAATGGTATTCATCAAGTATTCATTTTATGATTACTATGTTGTAAGTAAGCCTAAATATGTTGGCTTGAAACATTTCGAGACCATGTTTGCTCGTAAAGAGTTCTGGTCGGCATTCACCAACACCCTAGAATTGAGTATAATGAAGTTGGTGCTCACCACTGTTGCAGCGGTTGTAGTATCCCTCTTCTTGAACGAAATGGGCAATCTCTTTGCTAAAAAGACATTGCAGACCATTATATATTTGCCTCACTTTATGTCATGGGCAGTAGTAGCTGGTATTTTCACATTGTTCTTGTCTCCATCCAACACAGGTATGCTCAATGGTATGCTTCGTGAATGGGGTATCTTAGCACAGAATGCTCCGGGTATCAGTTTCCTGGAAGACAAAGAAATGTGGAGACCTATTTTCTATCTTATTAACATTTGGAAGGAAACTGGTTGGAGTACTATCATTTTCTTGGCTACTTTGTCTGGTATTAACCCAGAACTTTATGAAGCAGCAGATATCGATGGCGCTACACGTTTCCAGAAGATGCGCTATGTAACTATGCCAGCATTGGCAAACACAATTTTAACAGTACTTATCTTGAATCTTGCAAAAGTTATGAATATGTTTGAATCTGTATTCGTACTTTACAACGCTTCTGTTTACACTGTAGCAGACGTTTGTGCTACATATATCTACCGTCAGTCCTTCGAAAATGCTGTATCTAACTATGGTTATTCTACAGCTGTAGGTCTGTTTAGATCCTTGGTAGGTATGTTCTTGGTATTGGTATGTAACTGGTTAAGTAAAAAAGTCCGCGGACGCGGAATTATATAGGAGGTGCGGAGATGGCAGAAGCAACAGCAAAAGCGGTTTACCGCAAACCTAAGACAAAGTTTTCTTTGTTCGCTTTATTTAACTATTTGATTTTCATTATTATCGGACTTGTTATTTTGTTCCCTATCTGGAAGGTAGTAATTGACTCTATCAACGCAGTAGGTGTTTATCAGTTCCGTTTGTGGCCAGATGACTTCACATTGGATGGTTACAAAACAATTCTCAAGACTAGTGCTCTCTACAGACCATTTATTAACTCTGTAGTTACCACTCTTCTTGGTACATTGCTCGGTTTGGTACTTTCCACATTGGGTGGTTATGTTATGATTCAGTTTGATATGCCTGGACGTAACTTCCTTGCATTCTTCCTTTTGTTTACCATGATCTTCTCTGGTGGTATGATTCCAGAGTTCCTGGTTATGGACAAATTGGGATTGGTTAACTCCATGTGGATTATCGTATTCAAACACGGTATGAACGTTTACAACTTAGTTCTGATGAGAAACTTCTTCGAAGGTATTCCTTCAGGATTGTTTGAGGCAGCACGTATCGATGGATGCTCACCAATGGGTATCTTCTTCAAAATCGTACTTCCTCTTTCCAAAGCAGCATTGGCATCTATCGGTCTTATGTATGCCGTAACTGTATGGAACGACTATACCACTCCAAAGATTTACATCACAGACAACAACCAGACAAACTTCCAGTACAAACTGAGAAACATGATTATGGACGGTGACACACCAACCACATCTTATGTAGTATCTCAGAACACTTTGTACAACGCAGGTATCGTTGCAGCGATCTTACCATTTATGTTGCTGTATCCATTCTTGCAGAAGTATTTCGTAAAAGGTGTAAATATCGGAGCTGTAAAAGAATAATTTTGGAAGGGGAAACTTCGGTTTCCCCTTTGTTTTTTGAAGACTACATTGTTTAGGGGAGAAATTATGAAAAAGATATTTTGGGCTGCAGATTCCACAGTGCAGACGAACGATATTACTACATATCCACAGACAGGAATTGGACAAGTCTTTTCCTTATATATAAAGGAAGGTATTACAGTTAAAAATCATGCAAAGAACGGACGTAGCACGAAGAGTTTTATTGATGAGGGAAGACTTGAAGCCATAGACAGGGAAATTGGTGAAGGAGATTTCTTGTTTATACAGTTTGGACACAATGATGAAAAGATAGAAGATCCAACCAGATATACGGAACCTTCTACCACATATATTGAGAATTTGACCACTTTTGTGAATACAGCAAGAAAACACGGTGCATACCCTGTGCTAATTACACCACTTGAGCGCAGATGCTTTGCAGACAGTACTCATTTGGGACTGGGTGCGCACTCTGACTATGTGGCAGCCATGAAACAGGCAGCGGAAAGCCTGCAGGTGCCATTGGTTGACTTGTACAGCATGAGTAGAAGTGAACTTAAAAAAGCAGGCGAAGTAGATAGTCGCAAGTGGTATATGAATCTTGAGCCAGGAGTTTATGCAAGCTGCATGGAGGGCAAAATTGACAATACTCATTTAAAATATGAGGGTGCGGTTTTCTTTGCTGGATTGATTGCAAGAGGTTTGCAAGATTTAGGCGGCATGTATGCGGACTTGATTTTAGATTTCTAGTGTTGCTTCGCGGCTATATTTTTTGCTTATACAAATATAGACGTTTTTTTCGCCGCGCGAGTATGGAAGGTATATGTTTATGAGACTACATGATGCAATTTTGGACGAAAATTTAGATGAAGTAAAAAGATTGCTAGTTGAAAGACCAGAAATCATCGATGAGAGAGTGGAAGGTGGCGTTCCGCTTAGTTTTGTTGCGGCTAGGACAGGCAATCTGGATATCGTGAAGTATATCGTAGAGTATTCCAGAGCTAGCATGAATGAGTTTGATGACAAGCATCGAAATATTCTTCACTATGGTGTTGAGAGTGGAAATCTCGAAGTGGTGAAATATTTGGTGGAAAGAGTAGGCGTGTCCCCTGTGGAGGGAGATGCTAACTTGATTACTCCTTTCGATCTAGCCCATGGAAGGCAGTATACAGAAATAGAGAGATACATTGCAGATACAGTTGGATTTGAGTATGAAGAGTCCTACCACAATCCAATTCGCAGCGGAATGTTCCCAGACCCATCTATTGTGCGGGTGGGCGAAGACTACTACATGGTCAATTCTACCTTCATCTTTTTTCCTTGCATTCCTATTTCTCACTCCAAGGATTTGGTGCATTGGAAAGTGATTGGCTATGCGATTACCAATCCTCAGTGGGCCATGCTAGACGAGTTAGAAGGGGGAAGAGGATACTGGGCACCAGATATTTCCTATTATAAAGGAAGATTCTACATTACAGCGACTTACAGATTGAACGATACTGGCACGGTTTATCGTAAACAGATAGTTGTTCACTCTGACAAACCTGAAGGCCCTTATAGCGAACCAGCCATTATTGATGAAGATGGCATTGATCCATCTATCTTTAGCGATGATGATGGAAGAAGATATATGCTTTTAAATAGGGGGGCCAGAATATTCGAACTTGATGAGACGGCAACCAAACAGATATCAGAAGCTACCTTATTGTATTATGGCTCTCAAAAACGAGCCCCAGAAGGCCCTCATTTGCTCAAAAAGGATGGTTATTACTATTTGTTTGAGGCAGAGGGGGGAACAGGTCCTGGACATCGAATTACCGTTTCTAGGTCCAAAACACTTATGGGTGTTTACGAACCATGCCCATACAACCCTATCATGAGACAGCAGGACGAACGGGCACCGATTCAGCGGTGCGGACACGGCAAACCAGTTTCTACTCCGGATGGTAGATGGTACATGGTTTATTTATGCGGCCGAAAGGTTGGAGAGGGTTATAGTATTCTGGGAAGAGAAACTGCCTTGGATCCTATTACTTGGACTGCAGATGGTTGGCCAATAGTAAATAATCTAAAAGGGCCAAGTGCTATTCAAAAGAAACCAGTTCTTGATAGTGCCACAGATTTGGGTATTAAAAAGGAATTTGGTATGGAAGACTTGGATGGAGAAGAGAACATTGAAGCATGGGATTGCCTTTGGGAAGAAGGATCAAAACATGCGTTGGCACAAGGACTAGAACTTGAATGGATGACGCCTAGACCACCAGAGGAAGATGGCATTAAAGTGGTGGATGGCTTTTTGTCTCTCAAAGGAAGCAAGCATTCTATGGACAGGGTAGAAGCTAGAAATATTTTGCTGCGTAGACAAAAGGATTTTTGCTTTGAAGCCCAGGCCGTGATGAAACTAAAGGCCATGTCAGAGGGACAAGAGGCTGGCTTGGTTTGTTACTATGACGAGAACACATGGGTACAGTGTTCTATCACGGGGGAAGAAGGAAGATATTATATACAAGTCAAAGAGCATATAGGTGATGATACTTTTGTTCACGGAAAAAAAGAACTTGACTGTTCAAGCAATGTTCTTGATGGACAGAATATTTCCTTTAGAGTGGAAACCGATTACCTAAGCAGAACCTTTTATTATAAGGTAGAAACAGAATCTGAGTGGTACAAGGTGACACACCTTGACAATGTCTATTATCTGTGTGACGAAGGAATAAAGCGTGGGAAACGCTTTACAGGAGCTATGGTAGGCATGTTTGCACATGATAAAAAAGGCGTATTTAGAGCCGAATTTTCAAGATTTTTGTATTGCAGAAAAAAATCACAAAATTCGAAAAAAAGTTGTTGACACTCATAGGCTTTTTTGATATTATATGTCTTGCGCTGAGTTAAAGCGCAAGCGCACGGAGAGGTATCGAAGTGGTCATAACGAGGCGGTCTTGAAAACCGTTTGTCCGCAAGGGCGCGTGGGTTCGAATCCCACCCTCTCCGCTGGAGATACCTTCTCCCCCGAGTTTTTTTACAACTTCACAAGTAGAAAGATTCAACTATTGAGGAGAAGTACCCAAGAGGTTGAAGGGACACCCCTGGAAAGGGTGCAGGTCGTTAATAGCGGCGCGAGGGTTCAAATCCCTCCTTCTCCGTTTGGTAGTATCTACCATATGAACTTTGACAAATAAACAGCAATGCAACCCTGAAAATTCTTTAAGATTTTCAGAGAACAAAAACCTTAATCGCAAGATTAAATTCG
>JAFTKW010000014.1 GCA_017453065.1 Lachnospiraceae bacterium
AGTTGTCCTTGTCCCAGAAATCACTACTAGCAATTTCTGTTCCGAATTTAATCTTGCGATTAAGGTTTTTGTTCTCTGAAAATCTTAAAGAATTTTCAGGGTTGCATTGCTGTTTATTTGTCAAAGTTCATTCGTTGTGACTTCAAGAGCCGCAACTCGTTTATATTAACACGACCGCTTTTCTTTGTCAACAACTTTTTTAAATAATTTTTTGTCATCTGTGAGCAATCATCTCTGTGCTCTCCCTGACGACTTGCCTAGTATAGCATTAGTAATTGTATATGTCAACAGCCTTTTTGATATTTTTTTCATCAATTTGACACAATTTAGCTTTTACACAAAAAGAAAGCCCTTTTTACGGGGCTTTCTAGTCGTTTTTGCAATATACAATTCTCACACAATTCAAACGATTGCTCTAATTTACTGTAATAATACTAGTTTTTGGCTCTCTTCACTGCCTGATTTACGCATATTTAAAGTAATGTGAGTAATTTGACCGTCATACGATTCGTCTACCTGAGCCAAAATCACCAAAGGAACTGTCTCTCCAGCACTAAGCGTACCTACATAAGAGGTCAAATCGTCCAAAAGCATAGTCTGCATCACACCTACCGTCTTCTCTCCATTGAGTTGAATACGTAAAATAGGTGTCAGTTGAAGCATATTAACCTCTTTACTCTCAGATGTTTCATTGGTCACATCAAATTTCAGCACAAGCAATGTCTTACCAGCCTTTGCTTCTAATGAGAAGAATAAATCATCAGCCAAACCCTCAGGATATGTTTTGCAGGTTTGGTAATCTACATATTCAATTGCCAAGCCATCCAACTGATAGAACTCGTCAATAGAAGTTACAGGGCCTGTTCCGCCACTAACATCCACGATATCTGTATCCTCTACTGGATCCATTCCAGATGCTTCCTCTTCTTCAGGAGGAAGTTCTGGCAAAGGAGTATCATACTTCGACAGATCCACCAGCCTGTTTTCATAGTTGGCATCGTATTTCAACGCAACATTGGCTGCATAGTTAACGATACGCGCTTCCTGCTCTGGTGTCATATCAGGAACACCACAACTACACAACATAGAAACAAGCATCACCCCTATGACAACCATTCTCAGTCTCTTCATATTTACTCTCCTCTGTTTGCAACCTTCTTTTCAAGCAGAATATAAATAAATGATATTGATAATATAATAACCCCAATAATCAAAAAGAGCAACATTCTTTCTTGAATTGGCGTAGCACTAAAATCATAAAACAATACTTTAAAGCAAACTAGCAGAGACAATATCAGTCCATAAACACGAACTTCTTTTCTGCTAAGAGCGAAACCAACAACAACACTAACAATTGCAATCACCATCAAGATTACACTTCCAAGCAACTGCACTTCTATTTCAGACGTCAGTGCCAAATATGTCCAGAATATAGAAAGGAACAAATACTTTCCTCCAAAATTCATCTTGTACTTGTCTGTAAACATAAGCACCACTACCGCAGTTCCAAAAACAGCTGCCATAAGAGTGTTTAAATATCCTGAAACAAAAGGCGTTACGCCGCAACCAACAAAAAGAAGTGCTACTGCGCCAATGTTGTATATAAGTGGGTTGGAATCTCTCCACCATTTAACATTATTAAATAGGAAGAGTAGCAAAAACAAAATTCCCACACAAAGTGATGGCGCAAGTGCAAAATCACCGTGAACGATCAGCAAATATAATATAGAAGAAATAGTTATCATGTATTGATATACAGGCTTATAATGATTCAGTGCAACCACAGAAAGTAAGATAACTGCCGCCAACACATGTGCCCATACATCTTGGGCCAAATAGAAAATACTTGCATATATCAATGTCATTCCAGTAATGACCAATTCAGATATTTGTAAAGATTTCACCCTGCTAAGTAGTTTTGAAATGATAAATACTGCTAGAACGGCAATAACCTTTACGCAATTTGCATCATCAAAGGATTCTATTCCATAAGTAAAGAATGTAAACAACATTAGGAAATAATAGAAAATCCATTTGTATCTATTCTTTATAAATAGAAGGAACAGCATAAGTGCTGCTAATGCGTACATTCCAAATACAATATGATACCATCCACCCATGATCAGTGCTTCTTCCACTGCTCTAGGATGAATATCAGCGCCCATAATAATGGCGTAGTGTATGCTTTCTACGAAAAAGGTAATCAGAAAACTTACCAATACGCCAATAGTGCACTGTCCTCTCTTCCAGGATGCATAATACACCAAACCAAGGGTAAGCAAATTCGTAATCAGGAAAAGAAGAACCCATCTGCCATCCATTTCTCCACCAAGTGCGATGTTTGCCAAGATAACAGACATAACCATATTGGAAATCAAATGTGTAATATGTACAACCCTTGCGCTTCTTTGTACAGGAAGCAGAATAGTGAGTAGGTTAATCAAGAACAAAATTACCGTCATGGTAATGAATTCGGCGGTTGTTCCATATTTGCCCGCTGGAAGGAAACACAAATAGCATCCAATAAAACTGATTACCTTGATGATGCCAGAATCTTTTCTTCGAGCCATGATGGCCGCCAACACAGAAATCACCACTGTGACAATTATGGCAACCACATTTCCAAAATTGTGAAGATACAAACAGTTAATCATCGTAGCTGCATACAAGCTGGCAAGGCCTAATCCTGTCATAGCTAGCGAAAACTTCTCCATGCGTTTGCGGAAAACCAATTCAGAAACCAAAATAACTGCTAATGCAATCACATACAGACTGATTCCTTTGAAAAGACCACCCATATAGGTGATACCAAGCATAATAAAGGACGCAAGAATAAACAGTACTCCCAAGATGCAGAACAGACCTGCACCTACGGTAAATTCCACATTCCTTTTCTGCTTTTTGGCAGGCTGCTGGTACTGATACTGGTTCTGATACACATTCAGAGGTTGAACATATGCCTGCTGTACTGGTTGTGCTACAGGCTGTACCACAGGTTCCTGTACCGTCTGGGTCACTGGTTGCACCACTGTTTCCTGCACTGGCTGGGTCACTGGTTGCACCACTGTTTCCTGCACTGGCTGGGTCACTGGTTGCACTACTGGTTCCTGCACTGGCGTAGCCATTGGCTGTACTACTGGTTCCTGCACTGGCTGGGCTATCGGTTGTACCACAGGCTGTGCCTGCGCTCCAAAGTGTTGCAGGTAAACGCGGTAATTTTGGTTTACCTCATTTTCCAAATTCATGATTACCTGAGTCTGCGTATCCAGTCTGGACTGGACAGTATTCAAATACTGCGTAAACCCTGGGTCTTTTGACTCTTGTCTAAATCTGTTGATTTTCAGTTGAAGATTTTCTAATCTCCCAAAGTCTTTTTCCTGATTGTTCATTTTCCCTTTAGTCGATGAATTCCTCGACTATATACTCCTTATATTTTTCATAATCCCTCTTTTGACAGTTTATCACAAGGCGAACCCCATCTGCAACATACTCCTGGCTTACTGCTTTCCCCTTCTCAAGCAAATAAGACAGTATGCTTCCTTTGTCATAAGGAATCAAAAACTTCACTTCCTTATTGTCAGCATACAATTTGTCGCAGATAAGTTTTAACAACTCCTCTATACCCTGCCCATTCTTTGCAGACATAAAAATTTGCTGATCATTTACCACATGAGGCAGTTTATCCATCACTTTGTCAGCCTTGTTATAAACATAAATCACAGGAATACCTCCTGCTTCCATGTCTTTCAGTGTTTCTTCCGTCACTTTTATGTGTTGTTTGTGATGTTCATCAGAATAATCCACCACATGAAGCAGCAAATCTGCCTGCTTTACTTCATCCAACGTAGAGCGAAAAGCCTTGATCAGTCCGTGGGGCAATTTGTGAATAAAGCCAACCGTATCAGCAAGATAAAAAGGTCTAGCCTCCTGAGTGTCAATCAGTCGAACCGATGTCTCCAAGGTAGCAAAAACCATATCTTTTTCAAACACCTTTTTGGACTCATCCCCAATAAATCTTTCCACCAAGGTATTGAGCAAAGTAGATTTACCTGCATTGGTATAACCTACCAGCGAAACTCTTGGAATTGCAGACTTAACTCTCTTCTGCCTCTGAGTTTCTCTTTCTCTGGATACTTCTTCCAATTCCTTGCGAAGTTCAGAGATTCGATGTTCTATCTTACGTCTATCAAGTTCAATCTTCTTTTCACCGGCACCCTTGTTACTGAGGCTACCACTGGCGCCACCCTGTCTTCCAAGGGCATCATGCAATCCTACCAATCTTGGCAACATATACTGAAGTTTCGCAGTCTCTACCTGCAATTTAGCCTCTCTGGTTTTGGCTCTCTCAGAAAAAATATCCAGGATAAGGCCTGTTCTGTCCATAACCTCCAAATCCAGTTCCTGCTGAAGGTTGCGCATCTGAGATGGACTAAGCGCATTGTCAAAGATTACTAAGTCTGCCTCCATATCTTTTGCAAACTCTCTTGTTTCTGCCACCTTGCCCTTACCTATATAAAGAGCTTTGTGAATGGCTTCCAATTTCTGAGTAATAATACCCACCACTTCCATATCACAAGCCTTTGCCAGATTGGCAAGTTCTTCCATGGAGGTTTCAAATTCTTCTTCCTCTCCCGTGTCTACTCCGACAAGTAGAGCACGTCTCTTAAATTCAATTTCTTCTTCCCTCATATAACTCCTTTAATACTACAAAGCACTACCAGAGTCCACATCTAATTCAAACCAAAATTCAACACCATTGTCGTAATTGATTACACCATATTTCTGATTCATGGACTCCATGATTGCTTTCACAATAGAAAGACCAACGCCACTTCCGCCGTATTCTCTAGTTCTGGCCTTGTCTACCTTGTAGAATTTCTCCCACAGGTGAGGAATGCTATCTTCTGGTATCGGGTCACCCGTATTGAACACGGATACTCTGACTACCGACGCAGTCTTCGTCAACTTAACATCAATTATTTTGTCTCCTGAAACATGATTGATTGCATTGGTGAAGTAATTGGTAAATACTTCTTCTACCTTATACTCATCCGCCCATACATAGATAGGCTCATAATGCTCCATGCGCACGGAAACATCGTTTTGCTTGGTCAGAATCTGAGCAGCCTGTAAATAATTGCAGATCAAATCCACAATATCAAATCGCTCCATAGCAACATTATCGTTACCAAACTCCAGCTGATTTAAAGTAAGTAACTTTTTTACCATGGTGTTCATCTTGGATGCCTCGTCAATGATGACATCACAATAGAACTGTCTGCTCTCCGGGTCATCATTGATGCCCTCTTTCAAACCTTCTGCATATCCTTGAATGAGTGCAATAGGAGTCTTGAGTTCGTGGGATACGTTGGACAGAAATTCCTTGCACATTTCGTCCACTTCGTTTTTCTTTTCAATATCCTGTTGCAGTTCATTGTTGGCTGTTTTTAATTCAGAGATAGTTCTCTGAAGCGTTTCAGACAAAGCATTGATATTGTCGCCAAGCAGAGAAACCTCTGTCTGCCCTTTGCCTGTATATTTGGCTTCAAAATCCAGTGCCTTCATTCTTCTGGATATTTCAACCAACTCTAAAATAGGTCCTGTAAAGGTACCTGTAATCATCCAAATAATAATACCACTTAAAATTGCTGCTCCAATCCCTACATAAAGCAAGAATCGATTGGCAAGTTCTACGCTCTCCTGCACGTTGGCAAGAGGAGTTCGCATCATAAAAATGGTACTTGTCCCTATGACACCGTGCATCTCCAGATACTCGCTGCCCATGCCTCGTTCCTGAGTTTTTAAAATAGTATACTGTTCCGTCTCCACTACCGTCTCTGCAAATGGCATCTGTATTCCAAAAATGTAATCTCTGACACGCTGGTTGAGAGCCATTTGATCACTGCCAAAATGAAACATAGTTTCAGAGTTAGAGTCAAGTACTATGCCACTTATGTTTGAACGATGCGAAAGATCCATCATCTCAGATTGGAACTCTTCGTCCGATAGAAGCTGTGCCTCCATGGCTTTGCATATCTGGTTGTAACCATCCATCAAATCATCTTGTCTATTTGCTTCATAATAAGACTGCAAAAAAGCATTGTTTAATATCCAACACAAAAAGATAGTCGAAAAAACTACCAACATAAAACTAATCGCTATTCTGATTTTGATGGAATGCATTACAGCATATCTATGTTTTTTCACAAAACTACCTCTTTTACATCATTAATCTTGATTCTCTTTTTTCCATCTATGTCCACGATAATGTGCATCATATTTGGAGTACATAATTCTCTGTGAGTGATAAAGACTATAGTACCCGGACAACATATAACTAACCGCTACACCAATTAGTACAAAATAGATTCCTTCCATGCCAAAAAGTTCAAAGGCCAATAGCAGGGATGTAATAGGACTATTGGTTACTCCGCAAAACAGAGCTATCATTCCTACTGCAGCACACATGGAAGGCGAAACGCCCAGCATCTGTCCCATCAAGCAGCCAAAGGTTGCACCAACAAAGAAAGACGGTACAATCTCTCCACCCTTATAACCAACGCCTAAAGTCAGCGCAGTTAAAATCAATTTCAATAAAAATGCCTCTGGATTGGTCTGTCCATGAACTACTGCTCGCTCAATCACATCCATTCCAACGCCCATATAATCTTTTGAGCCAATCAGTAGATTGATGACCACAATCACCAAACCAACTACGAAGATTCTTATGTACGGACTAGATATCCACTTTTTCGCACACTTGGATGTTTCATGCATCAAAATACAAAAAGCAATACTAAGTGTTGCACATAGGATAGACACCAAAATAATCTTTCCTGTGTTAACCGCAGTAAACTCAGGAACCAATTCAATTACCATGGATTCACCCCGTACGCCAAAGAAGCGAGCAATCTCCACTGCAATCAAACTGGAAAATACACAAGGAACCAATGCCGCATAATACATCACCCCTACACTGACAACTTCCATTGCAAAAAAGGTCGCTGCGATAGGTGTTCCAAAAAGAGCCGCAAAGCAAGCACTCATACCACACATCACAGCCACATGCATGTCATTTTCATTTAGTTTAAAGACTTTTCCTATTCCACTTCCAATACTTCCGCCCATCTGTAAGGCCGCGCCTTCTCTACCCGCAGAACCACCAAAAAGGTGTGTAATCAACGAGCCAACAAAAATGAGCGGTGCCAATACAATATTTACTTCATCTTCCGAACGCACAGCAGCAATGATACTGTTTGTTCCTTGATCGTCACCACGCTTGGCAAGTTGGTAAAGGAACACGATAGCAATACCGCCCACCGGAAGTCCAAAAACAATCAACGGGTAGTCTGTTCGAATCTGTGCCACCAGATCCAAGCCCTTTGAAAAAAGCACGCCAACATTCCCCACTACAGTTCCAATAATGGCAGATATTAGTAACCATTTAATAAAGCTAAAATATCTGGTTTTCTCTTTGCTGATTTTGTTGTGAAAATCTCTCATGTATTTCTCCATATAGTATATTTTGTAATGCTATACTTCAAACTTATACCCTAGTCCCCAAATGGTCTTAATCAAGTCTCCTTTTTCTTTGCCCAACTTACTTCGAAGTTTCTTCACATGTGTATCTATGGTTCTGGCATCTCCAAAGTAATCATAGTTCCAAACACTATTTAAAATTTTCTCACGAGACAAAGCGATTCCTTGATTTTCCACAAAATAAGTAAGCAACTCAAATTCTTTAAAACTTAGATCAATAGACTCGCCATCTATCATCACCATATGAGCAGCCTTGTTAATCTCAATTCCGCCCACATTCAAAACATCCTCTGTCGATACCTGACTCGTCCTACGAAGTATGGCTTCAATTCTTGCCACCAAAATCTTTGGACTGAAAGGCTTGGAAATGTATTCATCTGCCCCCATTTGGAAACCGAGAAGTTCATCTCTCTCATCCCCTTTGGCGGTCAGCATGATAATTGGCACTTTAGAAGTATTTCGAATTTCTCGACACACTTGCCAGCCATCCATGCGAGGCATCATAACATCCAAAACAATCAGCGCAATATCCTGCTGTTCGAAAAAGGCATCTACTGCCTCCTTGCCGTCTGCCGCCTCTATCACCTCATAGCCCGCTTTCACCAGGAAGTCTCTCACCAGTTTTCGCATTCTGCTTTCATCATCTACTACTAGAATTTTCAATTTCTCCATTGTCAATTTTAAGCTCCCTTTCTTTTTCGCGAATTACCTTTTCTCGCTCTGTTAATTCTTGTTCCCAGGATGCATATTTGTTGTTAATCACATTTTCATAATTGATAACATTTGGGTTGTCACTTTCCACTGCAATAAAAAACATCAACAATACCAGCACAGACAATGCAATATTCAATAATACAGAAAAAAACATCGGACTAACCTTTGCTTTTTCCTTTGGCGGTTTCACACGATTGCGGGCCGGATTGGAGCTTTCACGTAATCGTGGTTTGAAATTTACATACATTTTGATTGGAGGCACCATATCTGGTGTGATTCCCTGGCAGGACAAAAGAAAATCCTGTACTCTGCGCAAATAGTCAAATCCAATTGGGGTTTTGAATATGCGCTCCTCTATCGCTTTGCAGTAAATCTTCAAAACCGTGTTCGGTTCATTGTAGTTCATATGCTGTTCCAAATAGGCTATCTTCTTTTCTTCCTGTCTAGCCAAATCTGCATCGTCTTCCCCTGCAAATTGATAACCGTTTACATATCGCTTGTCCATTTTGTAATCAGCCATAACCATTCCCTCATAAGTTATCTTTAATTATATAAAAAAAGAGTTCGCTTGCGAACTCTTCACAAGCACCTGAAAAGAGTTCCTTTCAAGTACCTAAAACATAAGTGGACCAGACGGGAGTCGAACCCGTGTCCAAAAGCCCATTCCCTGTCCTTCTACTATCATAGTCAGTTCTTCGTGCTAGCCCAAGTCTAACGCGTTCCCAGACAAAGCGGGTAACTGACACCCGGTATCATCCAGTAGCTTCATAATACGCCCATTACCGCAAAGCTTAAGTAATGTCGTTTCTCACATAGTCGATGCCCAGGACTAGTGTGTGAGTGCACTAGAGTGGACAGCTGCCATTAGGCAGCGATTGCTAAATTATCTTCAGCGTTTAGTTTAAATTTGCGGTTTGACGCACCTGCCTACGGATAGCTTCTCCAGCTGCAAGACCCCTGTCGAAACCATGACTGGCCCTTATAAACAAATTATATAAAAGGAATATTTAAAAGTCAACGTACCCTTTGTGAAAGTATTGTGAATTATCGCATACGTATTTTGAACTCTTTTTCCACTTCTCTGCGCTGGTCTTTCTTGGCAGTTGCCTCACGTTTGTCGTAAAGTTTTTTACCTCTGGCAAGACCAATCTGCATCTTTGCCCTTCCGTCCTTGAAGTATACCTGAAGTGGCACAATGGTAAATCCTTTTTCTGCCACTTTACCGGTCAGTTTCATAATCTCCGCCTTGTGGAGCAAGAGTTTTTTGATGCGAAGTGGATCTTTGTTGAATATATTACCCTGTTCGTATGGACTAACATGCATACCATAGACATAAACCTCTCCTTTTTCAATGCGGATAAAGGATTCCTTGATACTGCACTTGCCCATACGCATGGATTTAACCTCTGTGCCATGCAATTCAATGCCAGCCTCATAGGTCTCATCAATGAAATAATCGTGGTAAGCCTTTTTGTTGTTGGCCACCAGCTTCATTCTTTCTTTTTCTGCCATTTAGTCTTCTCCTTCTACCAGGCCGAAATCTATAGTTCTGGCTGCTTTGTCACAGTCCTGTACTCTGACTTTAACAGTTTGACCTAATTTGTATGTCTGACCTGTGGATTCCCCTACCATATCGTAGGTTTCTTCTCTATAGTAAAAATAATCTCCTGGAATCTTTGAAACATGAACCAGACCTTCTACACTGTTTGGCAATTCTACATAGATTCCCCAAGCAGTCACTCCTGAAATCACACCGTCGAAAACTTCGCCGATATGATCTGCCATAAACTCTACTTTCTTAAGTTTGTCTGTTTCTCTCTCTGCCTCATCTGCTCTTCGTTCCATCTCAGATGCATGTTTTGTAACCTCTGGCAAAATCCCATCATAATGACTACATCTTTCATCACTAAGTCTACCTCTGAGTTGCTCTTTGATAATTCGATGAATCTGCAAATCAGGATATCTGCGGATTGGAGAGGTGAAATGAGTATAATAGTCACAGGCAAGTCCAAAGTGGCCGCCACATTCTGGTGTGTATCTCGCCTGCTTCATGCTGCGAAGCGCCAGACGACTTATAAGTGCTTCCTCTGGTGTGCCCTCAATCTGGCTTAACAGTTTTTGAATTTCCTTTGGATGAGCACCACCTTTGATAAAGTAGCCCATGTTCTGAATAAACGCAGACAGTTTTTGAATCTTTTCAGGGTCTGGTTTTTCATGCACTCGATATACAAAAGGGAGTTCCAACCAATAAAAGTGCTGCGCAATCGTTTCGTTTGCAGCCAGCATAAAATCTTCTATCATCTTGGTTGCCACATTTCTATCGTATGGTCTGATTTCCAGCGGATGCCCCTGTCTATCTAGAATTATTTTACTCTCTGGAAAATCAAAGTCAATAGCACCTCTTTGATGTCTCTTTGCTCTCAAAATACCAGAGAGTTGTGCCATCTGTTTAAACATCAGAACTAAGGCTTCATACTTTGCGTTTTCCTCCGCGTCCCCTTCCAAAATCTTTTTCACAGAAGTGTAAGACATTCGCTGATTTACATTAATCACTGTCTCGGCAATCTCATAATTTAACAAACTGCCTTTTTCGTCAAAGTCCATCAGACAGCTAAGCGCCAGTCTATCTTCCCCTTGGTTTAAAGAACAGATGCCATTGGACAACACATGTGGAAGCATCGGAATCACGCGATCTACTAAGTAAACACTAGTGCCTCTCTTGAGAGCCTCTCTATCAAGAGCAGAGTTTTCCTGCACATAATTGGTTACATCTGCGATATGAACACCTAGGCGATACTTATCGTCTTCCACCGTAAGGCTTACTGCATCGTCCAAATCCTTGGCATCCTCGCCATCAATAGTCACCATAACTACATCTCTTAGGTCAAGTCTACCCTCTCTATCTGCATCTGAAACAGGTTTGGATACTCTTTCCGCTTGATTCAGTACTTTTTCGCCGAATTCCATTGGCAAATCAAAACCCTTTACGATACACATAATATCTACACCGGGATCATTGATGTGGCCTAAGATTTCAACCACTTTACCTTCTGGACTTTTGCCCTTTTGATGAGCAGTCTTTGGTCTGCCATAATCCGTAAGTTCTACCACGACCTTATGCCCATCAACGGCTCCTTTGGAACGTTCTATAGGCACAAAGATATCATCTGCAAATCTATCGTTGTCTGGTACTACAAAACCAAAGTTCTTTGATTTCTGATAGGTACCAACCAAGGTAGTAATTCCTCTTTCGACGATTTTGACCACCCTAGCTTCACGACGCTTGCCTGCACTAGGTGGCAAAAACTGCACCTCTACTATATCTTTATGAAAAGCACCGCCGGTATATTCCTCTGGAATAAACAAATCTTCCTCTGATCCATCGATTTCCACAAAACCAAAGCCTTTGGGATGACTGACAAATGTTCCAGTAATAATTTCTGTTTCCTGACTGTCTGAAGAAATGCGATTGTACTTGCCTTTACCTTCTACTCCAGAAGCAATCAACCCTTTTCTAGTCAATTTACTGTCACCTTGGTTTGTACCCTGCTTGGCTGTACCAAGTCCTACCTTGGCTGGATTACCACGAAGATACTTGCCCTTACTGGTAATATAGATTTCGCCCTCTTCCATAAGTTCATCTAAAATCTGGCGAAGCGCATCTCTATCTTCTTTTTTTACCTGCAAAAAGATGGCCAGTTCTTTTTCCTTCATTGGAACATACATAGAATCTTCCATCAATTTACAAATAATCTGTTTTCTTTTATCTTTCATTTCTATTCCCTTATACATACAAAAAAAGCACCCTTAAAAGAGTGCTTTTAGTTCTTAAACTTAGAATACATTTAAGTTCAACAAAACAGTAAGAATAACAAACAAGATTGCGCAAATCTTAGTAAGCTTTACAAGCATACCTTCCATAGAACGTCCTTTATTCTTACCCCAGTAAGTTTCTGCCGCACCGCTAATAGCGCCAAGTCCTGCAGACTTACCTTCCTGTAAAAGCACAAGTGCTGTAAGCACTACACATACTATTATAAACAAAACTGTTAATACGATTCTTAAAGCTCCCATATCACACCTCCAGGGGGATTTATAAATTAATCAAAATAGTTTTCACATAAATCATGCAGAATTGATTGTATCACATCAAATTGACATTTTCAACCTATTTTTTTATTTTGATTAGTTTATTTTTAATAGTTATACAAAAGCCCTGAAGAATCACTATTTTAAGTATTCTCCAAGGCTTTTATTTTAAACAATTATCTCAAAGACTATAGCAAATACTGTACTAAGCACAAGGCAAACCACTCCTACTACCAAAGTTCTCCATGCCCACTTCCCGGTTGGATTTTTCTCTTCCCGTCTCATCTTGTACTCATAAAAGGATTCCTGTTTTTGAGTAGGATGAAGCATCATGTTAAAGAAAAGCTTTGCGCCAAAGGCAAGCATATCAAAATTACCTTTGGTTGCAATCCAGGTCATAGATCCTATTCCACCTAAAATCGTCGCTGGAATCAAAAAACAGTCTGACAATCTTCTGATTACAAGTTCAGCACTTGTAGCTGTAAAAAGGCCCTGTCCCCAGGCTGCCAAGGAAAACATCAAAATCGCAAAGGATATATTCTTAATCCATGACATCATATTTTTAGAGTTTTCATTGTTTGTACTAGACATAATTTGCACAATCCTTATTTCATTTCCGCCTGATATTTAGCGAATTCTGCATCGTTACACATTACAAAGTGTCCAGGAGCGATTTCTCTGAAGGATGGTTTATCCACAGAATAATCATGATCCGCCAATGGATTGTATGTGATACGCTGTCTCTGTTTCTCATAGATAGGGTCTGGCAATGGGATTGCAGACAACAGTGATTTTGTATATGGATGCATTGGATTCTTGAACAGCTCATCTGAAGGAGCAAGTTCAACCATTTTACCAAAATACATAACGCCGATTCTATCTGAGAAATACTTTACAACAGAAAGGTCATGTGCCACGAACAAAATAGTAAGGCCAAGACGGTCTCTAAGTTCATTGAGCAGGTTGATAACCTGTGCCTGAATGGATACGTCAAGTGCAGATACTGGTTCGTCTGCAATAATCATTTCTGGATTCATAATGATAGAACGAGCAACACCAATACGCTGTCTCTGTCCACCAGAGAACTCATGTGGATAACGGCTTGCGTGCTCACGAACAAGGCCAACCAGTTCAAGCATTTCATATACTTTCTGTTCGATTACTTCCTTGTTTCTCTCGCCCTGAATTACTAATCCCTCTGAAATAATCTCTTTTACTGTCATACGAGGGTCCAAGGACGCAATTGGGTCCTGGAAAATCATCTGAATCTTTGTAACAAGCTTGGTATGTTTTGCTTTGTAAAGCTTATCTTTGTATTCAGCCTGTAATCTTGCTTTTTCTTCACCTGTTGCTGTTTCCAGTTTAGGCAAATACTCTGCTTTAAGCTCTTCAACCAGTTTCTTGGAATACTCTTTGTCACAGTTCTTCTGGTCATAGTCAGCATCTTTGATTTTCTTTTTGTTGGAAGCAATAATCTGATCAAGTTCAGCCTTAAGAGCTTTCTTCTCTTCCGCATCCTTTGCCTCAGCCAACTTAACTTTGTAGTCTTCCTTTGCTTGAGTGATTGCATTCACATAAGAACGTTTACCTGCTGCAATACGAACACCCTTGAAATATACATCACCAGATGTAATATCATAAAGTTTGATGATAGAACGACCAGTTGTAGTCTTTCCACATCCAGACTCACCTACGAGACCAAAAACTTCACCTTTTTTGATATCAAAGCTTACATCATCAACAGCCTTAAGGTCTCTATGACCCATAGAGAAATACTGGCAAAGATGCTCAACTCTTAATAAAACTTCTTCATTATTCTGCATCTTATTCTCCTCTCTTTCCCTTCATTCTAGCGATTCTATCCTGAATCACCTTTGGCTTTTCAACCTTAGGTGCATCTGGATGAAGAAGCCATGTAGCTGCATAGTGTGTATCGCTAATCTTGAACATTGGTGGCTGCTTTTCGAAGTCAATCTTCATAGCATATTTATTACGTGCCGCAAAAGCATCGCCAACAGGTGGATAAATCATATTTGGTGGTGTACCCGGAATCGCTTCCAACTTTTCATTTGTATCTAAGTCAGGCATGGAGGACAACAGTGCCCATGTATATGGATGTGCTGCATCGTAGAATACATCTTCAGCTGTACCTAGTTCTACGATTTTACCTGCATACATAACAGCGATACGGTCTGCCATGTTAGCAACCACACCAAGGTCATGAGTGATAAAGATAACAGACAAGTTTCTCTCTTCTTTGAGTTTATTGATCAATTCCAAAATCTGTGCCTGAATAGTAACGTCAAGCGCAGTTGTTGGCTCATCACAAATTAAGATATCTGGGTCAGCTGCAAGCGCAATCGCAATAACGATACGCTGTCTCATACCGCCGGAGAACTCAAATGGATACTGATTGTATCTCTTTCTAGGCTCTGCGATACCTACTTCTTCCATAAGTTTGATAGCTCTTGCCTTCGCGATCTGTTTTGTAACCTTGTTTGTTACACCAGATGCATTTGCTTTCAGGTAGTCAATAACTGCCACTGTCTCAGCATCGAAGTCTCTCTGCTCTCTTGTAGCCAAAGACTGCTCATAGTGCTCAATCAAACGCGTAATCTGGAAGCACATATTTTCTCTGGTAACTTCGATATCAACAATCTGAGGATCCACCAGTTTGTAATCTGGCTGTTTACCTCTAGCTACCAACTTGTCATACTGAGCTTTTTTCTTTGCGTATTCTTTACGCTCTTTTTCATTCTTTACAGCTGCACCAAAGTATCTGTCGATACCACTCTTCATACTGGTTGCAAATGTATAAGTAAGGTCGTCTTTCTTCAGTTGAAGCACATCTATTGTGCTCATAACAACTGTTTCTAACTCCTTGTAAATCTCATGACATTCTGCTTCATCCAAAACTTCCTTTTGGAAAATAGGAAGAGCCTTCTTAAGCACCTCCAAAGCCTTAGCCTTGTTTGCATAAGAGTTATTTGCAGTAAGCATAAGTCCCTGCTTTGCATAAGAAATAAAATCAAGCATAAAATGCTCATCCAAGTACTCACGAAGGAACTTGTTAAGTTCTGGAATTGGCATATCAGGAAGTGGCTGTCCACTAAAGGTCACATAATAACCCATGGAGAAGAAGTTAGGATCTACAAGGTCGATTCCATCCTTCAAGATTTCCTGAATCTCATTAAGACGAGCTATTACTTCAGAGTAATCCGCATCTTCTTTCTTTAATACTTTAGCATCAGATTTAAGCTGTTTTACAAGCGCAAGAAGTTCATCTTTTCTATCCATGATTACATACTCATGAATAGCGTCTTTTGCAAGTTCACCAATCTTGCCTGCTCTATAAGCAGCATCTTTATTGGAGTTCTTGCTAAGTTCGAAGCTGAGCACTTCAATCATATCGATTGCTTCATAAGCAGAATCAATCGCTTTGCGGAAGGCTCTCTCAAGTTCAATATGCTTGTACTCGAACTTATCAAAATCTTTACATTTTGCAGTAATCTGGGCTGCCTTTGCAGAATCGCCTTGAGCCACTGCTTCAATCATATATTTTTCAAGGTTCTTAAGATAAGAATTGAAATTATTTCTGCATTCTTTCTGACGAGCTTTGCCCTTCAAAATCATCGCCTCTGTCAGCTGTTTACCAATCTTAACGATTGGGTTAAGGCTGGACATAGGGTCCTGGAAAATCATGGCAATCTTATCGCCACGAATTTCATGGAACTGCTCTTCGTTAATTCGAAGTAAATCTTTACCATCGTAGATAATCTCACCATTTTCAATGATGGAGTTACCTGCAAGAATTCCCAAGATAGCCTTGGAAGTAACAGATTTACCAGAACCTGATTCACCTACAATTGCAAGGGTCTCGCCCTGCATCAAATCAAAATTAATACCTCTAACTGCCTGTACCCTACCATTGGATGTGCGGAAGGATATCGTCAGGTCTTTAACTGAAAGTTTCTTTTCCATATATTAATCCTCCACGCCTCTTGTTGATGGGTTAAACGCATCACGAAGACCGTTACCAAACAAGTTAAATGAAATCAAAAGTAAAGCAAAGAACATCGCTGGGTAGAACATCGCATGAGGTGAAGATGTCATGGATGTCTGTCCCTGGCTCATGAGTGTACCAATACTTGTACCTGCCACGTCAGCCAAGTTAATGATGCCAAGATAAGTAAAGGATGTCTCAGAACCAATTACGCTAGGAATAATCAGTGCGCAGTTTGTAACAATTGTACCCAATGCATTTGGGAAGATGTGTTTGAACATCAATCTCTTGTCGGATGCGCCAAGAGTACGAGCTGCAAATACAAATTCCTGACTCTTGAAACGATAGAACTGCTTACGTGTAAGGGCAGCCATACCAATCCAACCAGTGAGTACGAAGGCGAACAGGAAGGAGCCTACAGAGCCTACTTTCTGTGCCAAATGTAACTGGAACAAAATAGTTACAACAGTAAATGGCATACCACTCATAATATCTGTAATACGGTCCATTACAAGGTCAGTTGTTCCTCCATAGTAGCCCTGAATTGCACCATATACTGCACCAATTGAAAGGTTGATTGCGGATACTAAAATCGCAAAAATAAGTGAGAATCTAGCACCTACACCAATCGCAGTAAGAAGGTCCATACCCATAGAATTTGTACCAAAAATATAGGTAGGTTCTGTGCCATTTAAATATGTGTAATAGTTGTAATAACATACACGACACTGAACTGCACCAGATTTACGAACACTATAAATATAGTCTCCGTTATCTCCTGCGATACGCAAACTGTTGTATTCTGCTCCTTCAATCTCTTTGTTTGTGGAATAAACTGGAACAAAGTTTCCATCTTTGTCAAGTTTAGCCGCACCCTTGTTGTCTACTTCATACCAAAGGTTTGGGTTGTCCTTAATATCGTTGATTGCTGAAGGCTCAACATAAGGATAAATCACCTGAATACCAGTCTCATTCTGCCACTGCTGAATCTTTGCAAACTCTTCATAGGAGAATACCCTGTAAACTACACCAGTAGAATAATATTTATTGGCTTCAATTTTGTAAGAATATGTGGTTCTATCTTTGCCTCTATACTTAACAGTAGTTTCGGTGGTATCCAAAATCTTGACAAGTGGGTCATAGCCTGTCTCTAGAGCAATACCCTTCCAGAAATTCATCTGAGCTTCGTTCTGACTCTGATGAGTGATTGCACCATCAAGCACGCCCAAGTTCATTTCAGCAATAGGACGCCAAAATGGTGGTGAATTGATAAATGTTGTATCCTTGTCGTACACCGAATATGGAGAAATAATCGGTGAAAAGAAGGAAAACAGCAAAAGAAATAAGAGGATATATGCTGCAACTACAGAAGATTTGTTCTTCTTAAAACGAAGCATACAGTCAGCAAAATAACCTCTGGTCTTTGTATCAAATTTTGTGTCATGTATCTCCTTGTCCATCTGAGCGAACTCAAACATCTCAGGAGCAATGCGTTCATATTCCATATTATTATTCTGCATAGCTTATTTCCTCGATCCCATTCTGATTCGTGGGTCAATAAACCCGTAACTGATATCTATAACAATACCCAAAATAAGTGAAATAGAAATGCTGAATATTGTATAGAACATGAAAAGCGGATAGTCTCTACCATTGATAGAGTTCAAATACAAACTTCCTGTACCCGGAATCGCAAAAATTTTCTCAATAATCAGAGAACCACCCATAATACCAACAAATGCAGACATGATAGATGGCAAAATAACTACCAAGCAATTCTTCAGGGCATGACGGACTGTCGCTTGTGCTTTGGTAAGACCTTTGGTACGAGCCAAAAGCATAAATTCACTGGTAAGTACCTCTGTAAGTTCGGCACGAGTTGTTCTGGTATAACCAGCTATCGTTCCCAACGAAAGGGAAATAATAGCAGGAACCATACTTACAAACATAGGCCAAGAAAAATAATCTGTACCCGACTTCATCAGAAATGGCAACCAGCCAAGTTTGTAGGACAAGAAATACTGTATCAAAAATGCATATACGAAAGAAGGTACGGATATGCATACCATAGTCGATGTTGAAATAAAATGATCAATCCATGTATTCTTCTTAAGTGCAGCTATGATACCCAAAATAATACCGATAGGAATACTGCCGATAGTAGAATAAAAATTGACAATCATAGAGGGCGGAAGTTTCGTAGTAAAAATTTTAATAACATCCTGACCAAAATACAGAACGTCGCTCACGCCCCAATCCCATTTTGTAAAAATATCTCTCAAATAAATATAAAATTGCACAATATATGGCTTATTGTAACCCGCAGCTTCTCTTCTCGCTTCGATTACCGCTGTGTGTGGATCTCCAATCGGCAATTCTGCAGGGGGAAGCATTCTGACAAGTACAAAGCACATAAATGTGATGATAAGAAGTGACATCAACATAAGTGCAAATCTTTTTGCAGCATATTTACCCATAATTTTCCTCCAGCCTTATTTATGCTTGCCGATATTGTCAAACATAAATGAACATCTTTTTACGCAAACATTGAGGGGCAAGGATATGCCCCTCATGTTTACTATACCATTTAAATTAATTTTAATTCAAATCAGTAAAAATTAGTAGCTAAGTTCGCCACCCTGGCTTGCAACATATTCAGCCCACTCTGTATCGTTGTAGTTGTACTTGTGGTAAGCAAGACCACCACGACCCATTACTGGGTTGTAATCTTCTACAACATAGTAAATCTGCTGAGATACAAGAGCCATAGAACCATCCTGAAGAACTGGCAAGTAGTTGTACTGTCCAAGGATAGCCTTTTCGAATCCTGCAAGAATTGTAAGTCTGTCTTCAACGTCTGCGATACCTTCGCCGAAGTTGTAGTCAACGCCATCAACAGTAACTGTTGTTCCGTTAAGTGCATCAGACCACTCCTTGAGGTTCATTGTGATTTCTTTGCCAGCGATAGTCATAGTAGCGCTAACAGTTGTAGCATCGAACCAAGCTGCATCATACATCTTGGAAGGATTTACGTAAAGGTCTGTCAAGGAGAATGGGTTAAGTGTAGAACCACTCCATCCACCAAGTACTGTGTCGGAAAGACCTGCACGAATCTTGTTGGACCAATCATTTCCGTAAGGTGCGGATTTAACAAAGAGAACTTTTCCTTCGAAAGGAGTTCCTGCTGTTGCTTCGTTAACCTTTTCGTTCAAGTAGTCGATAGTCTTTGTCATGAAATCGCTGTCAGCGGACAAGCAGTATTCAATCTGTACTGTCTGGTCAGATACGCCGTTTGCGTCTGTATCTGTGATATAACCAGCTGCAATAGCCTCATCAAACGCCTGTTTGAAGTAAACTTTTGCCATTTCTGGATCGTAACCTGTGATAGAATCAACAGCTTCATCAAGGCTAGAGAACTTAGTAACGTCTACAGAGTAGATGTCGCAAAGTGCCTGCTTAGCCTGATCTGTGTCACGATATCTAGAACCTGTTTCTGGATCGTATACATAAGCTTCACCAATCAAACCGAAACCGCCAGAACGAGCTGGGGAAACAGTTGCTGCAAAGAGGTCTTTGTCATAAGTAAGACCCATTGCCTGGTGGAAGGATGTAAGTGTCATAGTCTGAAGGTCAGTCTTGGACTGATCAAAGTTGTCAGCTGCTTCACGGCTATTGATTGCTTCCATATGACCGTTGAGGATCAAGAAGAAGATTGTAGAGCCTGGTGTAGCGTAGCAGTAATCAGAGTTTCTGTAAGTATCGAAATCTTCTGCCTGAAGGCCGTAACCCATAAGTTCGCCCTTAAGGAACATAAGTTTTCTTGTAGCTGCTTCAGCAACAACTTCACAGTCGATTGCTGTAGTCTGGTACATAGGATATACAAGACCATCTGTAGGATCTACGTAGATGTGCTGTCCATCTGTGTAACCATACCAATTTTCGTTTCTCTCAAGTCTGAGAGCTTTGTCCTGCTGGTAAGAAACCAACTTGTAAGGACCGTAAGACTTTGTAGTCTCAACACTTGTGTTGTATGTTGTGGAGTAAGCATCTCCATCCCATTTCTGGCAAGATTCATACAAATCTTTGTGTACAAGCCAGTTACTTGTCAAGCTGTAGTTAAGGTTGAAGCCAGACAATGCTTTAGCAAGTACAAGTGTAATCTGGTAGTCACCAGATTTGTAAAGACCTACTGTAGAGAAATCTACTTCTGGATAAGAGAACTCATAAGAAATGTAGCAACGAAGGTATTCCTGTGCCTCATTTCCCCAGTTGTCGCTACCAATGAATTTGTAAACTTCATCAAGCATAGCCTGTGTAGCTTCAACATATCCATCTCCGTCAGCGTCAGCTGCTTTAAGAGCATCGTTAACTTCTGTCTGAACATAACCCATCTGGCAAAGTTCATCCCAAGTATAACCAGCGTTTCTCTCATAAGCATCGTTAAGAGCGATAACTACCTTATATCCTTCTGGTGTGTAGAAGATACCATCTTCGCCAAGAACAAGATCTGCGATCTCATATGTTCCTGTTTCACCGTCAGAAGAGTTAACCTTCATGATTGTTGTTCCGCTGTTAGCGTATCCTTCTGCACCTGCGATAATGAAGTCACTGCTATAGTAGTCAGCTGCTCTGTAGTTGATCTTCTTTGGATCAAGGAGCTGCTGCATGGAGTAAACATAATCATCAGCTGTGATCTTTGTGCCATCTTCCCATGTAGCATTTGGATTTAAGTCGATTGTGTAAGCATAACCTGCTGTTGCAGATTCAGGAATGTTAAACTCTGGATGTTCAGCTTTAACCTGCTCTGTAACGTCTACTGGAAGGCTAGCTGCCATTTCTGGGATAAATTTGTATCCTGTGAATGGATCTTTGCCTTCAACTTCATGGAGTTCATCGTTGAATACCATGCCGTAGAAACCAAGGTTAATGTAGCCAGACAAATAAGAATCATCTGTTGTCTGGTATGTGTGTGGGTTCCAGTTTGTGCAGAGAGTAGATACGGAATCCTGGAATGTGAACTCACCAACGAACTCTTCAACTTTAAGTTCTTCTACTTCGCTGCTAGATTCTGTTGTGCTTTCAACAACGCTGCTGGAAGGTTCCTGGGACTCAACTGGATCTGGAGTTTTCTCAGAACCACAAGCTGCCATGGAAACAACCATTGCTGCGGACAAAAGCAATGCAACAAGCTTTTTCATAATACAATCCTCCTGTATTCTTTTTTGTTCACATACTTTCTTGCTTTATCGCTTTAAACTGTCTCTGTATAAAAAAAGGGGGCGATTCAAAAATTTGCCCGCTTTTCTTATGCATTTAATGACAAATTATGCATTCAAGGATATATGTGATTTAACGAAGTCTAGTCTACTTGATTTTGTGCGAAATGTCAAGCAAAAATCAGCATTTTAGCGTGTTAGCACGCTAAAGCACAGGCGTTATTTTATGCAGAATTTTCGTGAATATTCACTCTTTTTTGCATAAACACTCTTGAGATTGTATTTCACAAAAAAATCAATGCATAAATATTCTTTTTGTATTACGAAATAATTGTATACATTTATACAATTTCACCCCATTTTTACTCAAAAAATCAAGAAATACATTTGTTTCTGTGCTAATATATGCTTACGGTACCGAAAAGGAGGCTTTTTATGTCGCAGATCAGTCTTTTGGCTAATTCTCTTTCTTATATAGAAGAACATCTGACAAGTAATATCAAGACAGAGGATATTGCTGCGGCATGCTATTGCTCCAAATCCACTCTGGAAAAGATGTTTCATTGTTTAAATCATATTTCTATTCGAGATTATATTGTTCGAAGGCGTATGACTTTGGCCGCAAAGGTTTTGCTAGAGAATTCTTCCATCAGTGTTCTTGAAGTAGCTATTCAATATGGTTATAGCAGCAATGAGGCTTTTACTAGAGCATTCAAACAAGTTTGGAACTGTACACCTGCCGAGTACCGTAAAAGCAATCTAAAGTATTCGGCTCTATTTCCAAGGCTTTTATGCCCCACCACGGAAGGAGACCCTTATATGAGAGAACGTAAACCAGTAGATATTAGCGAACTTTATGATTTGTTTTTGGAAAGAAGAAATTGTTACTTCGTATGTACCGACATCAAATGCTTGGTGCCAATCAATGAAATATCACACAAAGCCGGTGATCTGGCAATATTAGAATCTTTAAATCGTTTGCATCAGGTTTCTGGAACAGAAGATATTGCATTTCGCATTGGCGGAGATGAGTTTACTCTTCTTACTAATAGTACAGATGTTAATTATGCCCAATCTCTTGCTGACAAGTTAGTGGCTTTAAATGGAAATACCTTTGACTATGAGGGCCAAGAAATTCCACTCACATTACATGTCGCAGTTACAAAACAGGACGAAGGAATTCTCAAATACAATCATCTCTTCTCCCAGCTTCACAACGCAATTCGCGATGGAAAGGAGTAAGATGTCTTTAAAAAGGCCCTGGCGCAATCGCCAAGGCCTTTTTTTGTCCTAGTGGGTTGTTTGATTTCTGCTTTCCTGATTGGCCTCCAGATTTTTTTGGTTTGCTTCTCTTCGATGTAGCTCACCTGCATAGACTGCTTTCTCCCCAAGGATATGCTCAATGTGAAGAAGTCTGTTGTATTTGGCCACTCGCTCTCCCCTGCATGGTGCCCCTGTTTTAATCTGCCCACAATTGAGCGCAACTGCCAAGTCTGCAATGAAGGTATCTTCTGTTTCCCCAGAACGATGAGACATAATCGTTTTGTAGCCGTGGTGTTTCGCCTTTTTCACCGCATCTATTGTCTCTGAGATGGTTCCAATCTGATTTGGCTTAATGAGAATAGCATTTGCAGCCTTACGCTCTATTCCCTCTTCCAATCTTTTTACATTGGTGACAAACAAATCATCGCCTACCAACTGTACTCTCTCTCCCAATTCTCTAGTCAACTGCTCCCAGCCTTCCCAATCATTTTGATCCAGTGCATCTTCAATAGAACAAATTGGATATTCGTCACACAGTTCTCTATAATAATCAATCATCGCCTGTCTGTCTCTCATCTGGTTTTCCCCTCGAAAAACATACAAGCCAGAATCTTTGTTGTATAGTTCTGATGCAGCTACGTCCAAAGCAATTACAATATCACTTCCCGGTTCAAATCCAGCTTCCTTTGTTGCATCAATCAAAAAGTCCAGCGCTTGTCTTGTGCTATGAAGATCTGGAGCAAATCCTCCTTCATCTCCTACTCCGGTACTCTCGCCTTCTCCTTCTAAAAGTTTTTTCAATTTGTGATAAATTTCACTTCCCATTTGCAATGCTTCTTTGAAGGTCTTTGCTCCTACTGGCATAATCATAAACTCCTGCACATCAAGAGAGTTTTTTGCATGAGCACCTCCATTTAATATATTCATCATTGGAACTGGCAAAATATATCCATCTTTTGCCAGATATTGAAAAAGCGGAACAGAAAGTGAATTTGCCATAGCATTGGCTGTAGCCATGGAAACTGCAAGCATGGCGTTGGCTCCAAGTTTGCCTTTGTTTGCTGTGCCATCCGCTCTTCGCATAGACATATCAATCTCGTAGAGGTTTCTGGCGTCCATACACCTCACCGCCTGATTCAAATCAAATTCAATGTTCTTTACTGCCTTTAAAGTCCCTTTTCCATTGTATCTTTTCTTTTCACCATCTCGAAGTTCTACAGCTTCATGCTCTCCTGTAGATGCCCCACTAGGTGCTATTCCCCTTCCAACGCCACCGTCTTCCAGATACACATAAGCCTCTACAGTTGGATTTCCTCTGGAATCCAGAATTTCCAAACCAGTCACTTTTTGAATTTCATATTGTCCCATCTTATTTCCACCTTCCATTCTCTATTTGAGCTGAACTCTACGTTTTTGCCTAGCGTTATAATTAACTTTGGGCCTAGAGCATCACTTCCTTTTACCTTCTCAGTGCCCAAACACTGAAGAAAAACGCCTTCGTCACGCTCAATTCAATTTATAGTTTTCCATATTATAGGAAATATATTCACTTGGAAATCAATGTAGACGCATCAAAAAAAGAGCGTATCACTTAAGATACGCTCTCTACAGTCAAACTATTTACTTCTTAATGAGAAGGGACTTACCTGTCATCTCTACAGGCTGCTCTTTGCCCATCACTTCAATCAATGTTGGTACGATGTCTGCAAGGCATCCGCCCTCTCTCAAGGTATATGCTTCATCATAGTTTACAAGGATGAATGGAACTTCGTTGGTGGTATGAGCTGTGAAAGGATTTCCGGTCTCATAGTCTACCAACTGTTCAGCATTACCGTGGTCTGCGCAGATAAACATGGTGCCGTTCATCTCAATCACAGCTTCCACTGCTTTGCCTACACATTCATCTACTGCTTCTACTGCTTTAATCGCAGCTGCCTCTACACCAGTGTGACCAACCATGTCTGGGTTAGCAAAGTTGATAATGATTACATCGTAATTGCCACTGCGAATTGCTTCTGTCAGTTTGTCACAAACTTCATAAGCACTCATCTCTGGCTTAAGGTCATAGGTCGCAACCTTTGGAGAGTTTACAAGGATACGATCTTCTCCCTCATTTGGAGTCTCTACACCACCGTTGAAGAAGAATGTTACATGTGCATATTTCTCTGTCTCTGCAATACGAGCCTGAGTCATGCCCTGTGCTGCAAGCCACTCACCAAATGTATTGGTAACTGCAACCTTGTGGAAAGCAACTTCCTTGTTCAGGATAGTTGGATCATAATCTGAGAAGGTCACGAACTTAATATCTTTTCTAGCGCCTCTGTCAAATCCAGCAAATTCATCATCGCAGAATGCTCTGGAAATTTCTCTTGCACGGTCTGGACGGAAGTTGAAGAATACTACACTGTCACCATCCTGAATGGTAGCTACTGGTGCTCCATTTTCCATTGCAACGGTAGGTTTAACGAATTCGTCTGTCTCTTCTCTATCATAAGATGCCTGGATGCCACAAATACCACACGCAGCGGTAAGGCCTTCGCCCTTGGTCATAGCATCATAAGCAAGTTTAACTCTGTCGTAGTTGTTGTCACGGTCCATTGCATAGTAACGACCCATTACAGATGCAATCTTACCAACGCCAATCTCTTCCATCTTGTCAGCAAGCGCAATCGCAAAGTCTTTACCACTAGCTGGAGGTGTATCACGTCCATCCAAGAAGCAGTGAACATACACTTTGGAAAGACCATTTCTCTTTGCAAGTTCCAACAGTCCATAAAGATGTGTGTTGTGGCTATGTACACCACCATCAGACAAAAGACCCATAAAGTGAAGGGCGGAATCATTCTTTTTGCAGTTCTCTACTGCAGAAAGAAGGGCTGGATTTTCAAAGAAAGTTCCATCCTGAATTTCCTTTGTAATACGAGTGAGTTCCTGGTAAACAATACGTCCTGCACCCATGTTCAAATGGCCAACTTCAGAGTTACCCATCTGACCCTCTGGAAGACCTACTGCCATACCACTGGCATTACCTCTTACAAAAGGATACTGTGCCATCAATTTATCCATGACAGGAGTCTTTGCTTCTGCTACAGCGTTGCCCTCTGTCTTTTCATTCAATCCATAACCATCAAGGATCATCAATACTGTTGGTTTCTTACTCATATATTTATCTCCTTTTATATATATTATATTTACAAGTTCCATATATACCGCGTAAATTATACACTCAAAACACAAATGGCGCAACAGTAATTTCTTTGCAACTTTGTGCCTAAAACATTGTCTTTTCTAGCAAAATAAGCTAAAATGAAGAAACTTATTCTAAGCGAGGTATTACAATGATTCGATTCTTGATAAATCAATTTATTGGCAAAGATCCTGACCCGCAGGATCCTATAGTTCGTCAAAAGTATGGAGTCTTAAGTGGATGGGTTGGAATCTGCTTTAACCTGCTCCTTTTTGCAGGCAAATTACTAGTAGGAATTCTAAGCAATTCTATCGCTATTCTAGCAGATGCTTTCAACAATCTCTCCGATGCAGGCTCTTCCATTATTACGCTGATTGGATTTAAAATCGCAGGTCAAAAGCCTGACTCCGACCACCCATTTGGTCATGGACGACTGGAATACATCTCCGGACTATTGGTATCACTGATCATCATTTATATGGGGATAGAATTGGTGCGTACTTCCTTTGACCGTATCCTTCATCCACAAGACCTATCTTTTAGTCCATTTTTGATGGTGATACTTCTGGCTTCCATCGCAATTAAGTTTTACATGTATATTTACAACCGCTCCATCAGTCGTAAGATAAAGAGTGCCGCCATGATGGCCACCGCCAAGGATAGTCTAAGTGATACCATTTCTACCTTTGTTGTCTTAATCTGTACTCTACTGGCGCATTATTATGGCTTACATCTGGATGGACTCTGCGGTATTGTTGTGGGTGTCTTTATTCTGTATACAGGATACCAGGCTGCGAAGGAAACCATTGATCCCCTTCTTGGTCAAGCTCCCGATCCCGAGTTTGTGGCGCAGATTGAAGAAATCGTCATGTCCTCACCCGTAGTAATTGGCATTCATGATTTGATTGTACACAATTATGGTCCTGGCAGAGTGATGATTTCTGTCCACGCAGAAGTACCAGCGGATGGAGATATTCTGGTAATGCATGATGCTATCGATGTGATTGAACACTCTCTCAGAGAAAAGTTACATTGCCATGCAGTTATTCACATGGACCCTATCTGTGTAGACGATCCTGAGACAATTTCCTTAAAAGAAGAAGTCACCACCTACATAAAATCACTTAGCGAGGAACTTTCACTCCATGACTTCCGCTTGGTAAAAGGTCCAACTCACACCAATGTCATCTTCGATTTGTTGGTTCCTTATGATTTTACTATCACAGATGCTGAACTTATCAAAAACATTACTTCTTATATTCAGTCCAAAGAAGGCTGTTATTTTGCGGTAATTGAGATTGACAAAAAATATGCTTGACATATCCAAATTTTGGGTTTACTGTAATTACAGTTGATTTATTTGTCAGACAAAAACAAAAATATTAAAGAAGGAGGTAACGACAAATGACCATTAGATTAACTAACATGATTCAGACACTTGAATATGGCACATTACACGCAGTTACCTCGGAGTATATTGGATAATTTTTCATGCTTATTTTGAGGAACTAGCTTTGCTGGTTCCTTTTTTTATGAAAAAGACTGTCTAAAGGTCCGTAGCATATACTGCTATGGACCTTTCTTGCATTCATGGACCAAATTTCGCATCGCAGAGAAAACCTGTGACTTCTCTGCTCTTCCACAATGCAGATAGTATCCAATTCACGAGGGGACGACATCGAAGGGAGGACAAAAAAATGAAGAAATTATCAACGCATATCCGCGAGCATTTAGGTGCATACCTTTTGGCGACCTTTTCGCTTGTTACTTGCACATCTTTGGATATGCTCTCTCCACAGCTTACCAAAAGCATCATTGATGATGTAATTGGCAAAGGAGAAATAAACAAGCTTACATATTTATTGCTTGGCATACTTGGTATCGGCATAGCACGATTCATTTTCGGATATATCAAGGAATTTGTATTTGATAGAACCGGTGCTAGAATCGCTGCAAACATGCGATCCGATTTGTTTAAACATGTACAAAAACTTTCACCTGAGTTCTTTGACCGCACAGGTACCGGTGAATTGATGAGCCGAGTAAAGGACGACATTGACCGCATCTGGGACGGTATCACTTACGTAGGAATGCTGGTGATTGAGGTAGTCATCCATGTATCCATGGTGCTCTTTTGCATGTACAGACTGAATTGGAAGCTGGCGCTTCTTCCAACTGTCTGCATGATCTTTTGCGGATTCCTTGCTGTTTATCTGGAAAAGAAGCTGGACAAAGTTTACGAAGATATCAGTGACGAAAACGCAAAGCTTAACACCGTTGCTGAAGAAAACTTAGGTGGTGTTCGTACCGTCAAGGCATTTGCTAGAGAAAAATTTGAAATCAAAAAATTCCTTTCTCACAACAACCGATACTACGAACTAAACATGCAGCAGTCCAAGGTATTTGTGAAATACCATCCGCTGTTTTCTGCCATCACCAAACTACTTCCATTGGTTGTTTTGTTGGTCGGCGGTTACTTTGTAATTTACGAGGACTTCTCCTTAGGTTCTCTTGGTGCTTTTGTAGAATATTCCAACAACATTGTTTGGCCTATGGAGATGGTAGGTTGGCTGGCCAACAGCGTATCCTCCGCTTTCTCCTCCAACAAAAAAATCAAGAAAATCTACAGTGAAATTCCAGATATCAAAGAAAAAGAAAATCCTGTAGTATTACCAGAAGTCAAAGGTAAAGTAACCTTTGAAGGCGTTGGATTTAAACGAGGTGACAGACAGATTCTATCCGATATCAGTTTCTCTGTAGATGCTGGAACAACTCTCGGCATCATGGGTGCAACTGGTAGCGGCAAATCTTCCATCACCCATCTTTTGATGCGTCTTTATGACAGTCAGGAAGGTAAGATTAAACTGGATGATGTTGATATCAAGGATTTAACCTTAAAACAACTTCGCGGAAGCATCTCTCCTGTGACTCAGGATGTATTCCTTTTTTCAGATACCATTTCTGAAAATGTATCTCTTGGCCAAAAAGATGTTTTGACCAAAGATGTAATGATGCAGGCTTGTGAGGATGCACAGGCTAGCTCCTTTATTGAAAAACTTTCCGATGGCTACGATACTGTCATCGGTGAACGTGGCGTTGGTCTTTCCGGAGGACAGAAACAGCGTATCAGTATTGCAAGAGCTTTGTCCAAGAAAACTCCTGTACTGATTTTGGATGACTCTACTTCTGCTCTGGATATGGAAACAGAACACGCTATTTGGCAGACTTTAAACAAAATGGAAGGAATCACCAAGCTGATCATCGCTCATCGTATCAGCGCTGTTCGTCATGCAAATCAAATCATCTATCTGGAAGATGGTCGCATTGCAGAACAAGGCACACACGAAGAGTTACTTGCCAAAAAAGGTCTCTACTACGAAACCTATATGGCTCAGTACGGCGAATTCCTTACAGAAAGTGAGGTGTAACACATGGCCTTTAACTCTTTTAAAGAAGACGAGCAACATGTAGAACGAGGCAAAATGCAAACCTTGCTTCGCCTCTTCTCCTATTTGCTTTCGTATAAAAAAATCATCGTGGGCGTTTTGCTGATCATGGGATTTTGCGTATTTGTTTCCCTAGTCAACCCACTTATCATTGAAGCGGCAGTGGATACTTATATAAAGAACTTCGATTTCAAAGGACTGTTCCTCCTGCTTACCTTCGCACTAGTCATCAATGTTATTTCCATCGTCCTTGTAAAGATGCGTATGCTTTTGATGGCAAAAGTAACCAACAAAATACTGCTTACTGTTCGTCAGGATTTGTACGCACATATTCAGACCCTGGATTTTCACTTTTTTGACACCAGACCAACGGGTAAGATTCTCTCCCGTATTATGGGCGATATCAACTCGTTAAAGAGTGTACTCGAAAACTGTGTCACCACATTGATTCCAGATTTTATCTCTATCTGCGCGGTACTGGTAATCATGATTGTCAAAAGCCCATTGCTGGCATTGGCATCTTTAAGTAGTTTGCCTATCCTAGCCATTGGTCTTTGGATGATTCAGGTATATTCACACAAGCGATGGATTATTTTCCGAAAGAAATCTTCCAACTTGAATGCTTTCATTCACGAGGACATTTCTGGTATGCGCGTCATCAACAGTTTCACTGCGGAAGATGAAACCTTCGACACTTTCACAGAGCTTCTGGAAGACCATCAGGGTTCCTTCAGAAATGCCGTTCGCATCAACGATGCCTTTGGACCTATCATTGACCTTTGTTGGGGCGTTGCCTGTGCAGCTATGTACTTTGTTGGTATCGTGGTCATCGGCACAGACGAAATCGGTGTGGGTACCTTGATTGCTTTCGGCTCCTACATTGGAATGTTCTGGCGACCAATTATGAATCTAAGTAGTTTTTACAACCAGATTATTACAAATATTGCTGCAGCAGACCGCGTATTTGAAATCATGGACACTGTTCCTGAAATCAAAAACAAAGCGGATGCTTATAAGCTTCCTGATATTCAAGGCAATGTAACCTTTGAAGATGTAACCTTCGCTTACTCAGATGCCCCAGATATCAAAGTCCTTGAACATGTAAACTTCCAAATCAAAGCTGGTCAGACCATCGCTCTCGTTGGTCCGACTGGAGCTGGCAAAACTACGATTGTAAACCTAATCAGCCGTTTCTACAATGCAACCGAAGGCCGCGTTATGATAGACGGACACGATGTACAGGATGTGACCATTGAAAGTTTGCGCAAACAGATGGGTATCATGACTCAGGATAACTTCCTTTTCTCTGGTACCATTAAGGAAAACATTCGCTACGGCAAATTGGATGCAACAGATGAGGAAATCATTCAGGCTGCCAAAGCTGTAAATGCTCATGACTTTATCATGAAATTTGAAAAGGGATATGATACAGAGCTCAGCGAGCGTGGCGGTGGACTTTCCATTGGTCAAAGACAGTTGATTGCTTTTGCCAGAACCTTCGTATCCATGCCTAAGATTTTAATCTTGGACGAAGCAACCTCCAGTATTGATACACAGAACGAATTGATGGTGCAGAGAGGTATCGAAGCAATGCTGAAAGGAAGAACTTCCTTTGTCATTGCCCACAGACTTTCTACCATTCAGAGAGCTGACCTAATCTTCTACATCGACAACAAGGGGATTGTGGAAGCCGGTACAGCCAAAGAACTGATTGAGAAAAAGGGTGCCTATTACGAACTTTATATGGCGCAGTTTAAGGTGTAACTGAGAGGAGTTTCAAATGGTACATTTATTTGATGTAAATGAAGAAAATTGGATTGATATTATCAAACTTAGTGTGAATGAGGAACAACAAAAGTATCTTGACCGTCCAACAGGAATTATAGCGAGAGGATATATATATCGCAATTGTAATGGCCGTGTGTTTGGTATTGCCGACGATTCACAGATTATTGGAGTTGCCTTAGTTCGGGATTTCACAGAAGAACCCTTTAACTACGATTTACAACAGTTTATGATTGATAGGCGTTTTCAGAACAAGGGTTATGGAACAGAGGCATTGAGACTGATTTTAGATTTTCTAAAACGAGATGGACGATACAATGGTGTAGAAGTTTGTGTAAATCGCAAAGACACTATGGCATTGCATGTTTATGAAAAAGTGGGTTTTGTTGACAGTGGATATATTGATGAAGACCTGCCTCATTGCTTAAATCTAATTTATCATTTGTAGTTTCTGCGAAGCCACCCAGCGAGTAAGCTTGTTTACGAGCTGGGCCTGGCTCAGCTTTACCGCACCAGACACTCTTGCATAATACTTCAATTCTTCTGCTCAGGGGTTGATTTGCGCACCAAATAGCCGATTTATCGTATTTGGTGTGCAGAATTTAAGGCTATATTTAAATGAAATGCTCACCAAATCGCTATTTTCAGGATTTGGTGCGCAAAATTGTCAATAAATTGATTGTATATTATCTGTATACCGACAGAATTGAGTTTTCCTTCACACTAAATTGGATTTTTAAAGATTTGGTGCGCAAGTGGGTTTACATAAGTCAAAAAAAACTGCTCACTAAATTAAGATTTTTTAATTTTGGTGTGCAAAGCATTAGAACAGATAAAGGTTGAGCCAATTCTTTCTAAAGAATTGGCTCAACCTATTTAAACATTTATTTCAAATCACTTAGTCTATGCCGCTTGCATATCTCCGCTAGCTACTTCTGGCTGCTGGGCAGTCTCTCCACCACCGGAAGTGTATCTCATGGTAGTTCTGGTTTCTCCACCAGCCACATAGGTTTTGCCGCACTCTGGGCAAATCGCTGTCTTTAAAGAAACAGAAACGCTTACTAGTTCTGCATCCTCTTTCTGGTCTTCTCTCATGGCGTTTCTCACATGCTCATACTCATGGGATAAAACTGCGCTAGCTGCACTCTGAGGCGAAATCTTTTGTGGAGATTTGAAAGATACGTTTCCCTCATTGGATCCATCTACATACTTGCGATTTTCACAAGTTTCGCATTCCTCGTCGCCCATGCTCTCATCAGAATGTACTTTTCCAGCTTCTGTTTCCATATGTAACTGCTCTTCTTGCATCTCCTTGACAACTTTGTCCAAGTGTGGATTGAGATTTGCGGCATCTCTAGGCGTCTTGCCTTTCAATACTTCCATGGCAACTTCTCGATCATGTTGCATCTCCTCTGGAGTTTTGATTACTCTTTCGGTTTCTACATTGGAATAAACCTTTGGAACTTTATCTACAGGAGAAAGAACGTCATGGTTTCCTATCGCAGCCTGATTCATCACACTGCGCGCAGTATTTCCAATATACATTGCTGTATTGATATAGCTTGGATAATAACCAACTGGGGAAATCCTCATCTCTCTCTCCTTTCTCAGTGCAATCCACTATAAGACGCGTCTTTAAATATCTGATTCCAAAATCTCTGAAGTCTATCTCTATATCTCTATATCTATATGCCTATCTCTCGCCTTACACCACAAACATATTATACCACTTAAGACTCCATAATGACAAGCAGGCAGCCTTCTTCCACCTTGATACATACATCTTCTCCTGCAAAGGAATTGCTGACACCAAGTGGAAAAGAAGGTTCTAATACCTCATCCTCTATCTCATACTCTAAGCCTTCTATGGTCACTCCTTTTGCACTTCCGCCAAAAGCAAAAATAGATATTCTTCCCTTTTCCTTTTCAGGAAGATAGATACATTCATCCTTGAGCATCAAAATGGTCTGACCTCTATCCAAGATAAATCCATCGCATCCCTGTTCTTTCAAATAAAGTAGGCACTGCAGGTTTGCCAAGGTATGGTCTAATTGACCGCCAAGTGCTCCCAGCAGGTAAAATGTCTCGCATCCCTGCTCTATACCTTCCATGATAGCTACCAAGGTATCCGTCTCATCTTTTTCGGTTGGAAGTTCTATCACCTGAGCCTTGCTACGGTCTATCTTTTTGCGTTCCGATATACTTACAGAATCAAAATCACCGATACAGATATCCGCCGAGATGCCAAGCGCCTCTAAGTATTTCACACCACCGTCTGCTGCAATGACCAAATTGTCTCCAGGTGTTTCCATGCAGGCTTTAAATTTCGCCTTCAATCTTTCATCTACCACACATTCTCCTGCACACAAAATAAAGCATTTTTTACTTGCCATATATTACCTCACATCAAAACATTTATTACAATGATTGAAAACCCAAATCTGTTGTTTTACAATTACAGTAACACCAAAAATTAAATTGCATCACAGAAAAGGATTTGCCATGTCTTTCTTTAAACCTAATTATAAACCAGCAAATGAAAGCTATCAATACCCCCTATCTCGCTCCTTCCTGTACCCTGACATAGAGCTTGTTTGTGATGTGCATTTTTCTAACCGCAAGTCCATCACGATACAAATTAAAGAGGATTTGACCATTCACGTAAGGGCGCCACTCTATACGAAACCTAAGCAGGTCAATACTTTTATTGAAAGTCACAAATCCTGGATATATGAAAAATGGATTGCCTTAAAAGAAAAAATCCCAGTGAAGGAACCGCTCTCTCCATCAGAAATGAAACGTGCAGAGGCACTGGAACGCAAATTCCGAAAGGCTGCCAAAGAGTATATCCCATATAGAGTAGAATATTTCCATCAATTTACCGGTGGCAATTACACCTCTATCACTATTCGCGACCAAAAAAGTCGCTGGGGCAGTTGCTCTTCCAGAGGAACTCTCTCCTTTAATTATAGACTGATGATGGCCCCAACTCATATCCTAGACTATGTGGTGGTTCACGAGCTATGCCACCTAACACATATGAATCATTCCAAAGAGTTTTGGTCCATGGTGGAATCCATCATTCCGGATTACAAAGAATGTAAGAAGTGGCTAAAAGAGCATGGAAATGAGTTGTCTATTGAAGCCTATTTAGCGAAGTATAATTAAAAACCTAGGTTGCTTTTCCTTAAAGAAAAAACAACCTAGGTTTTTTATTTTGTTTACTTAAAATTATTCCGTTGTATCAACCATTGTAAGAGCTTAGCGATTCTCATCCACATAGAGCTGAACTCTGTTTTGGATAATATCTACCACTTCGTCTACACTCTTTTGTCCAGAATAGAAACCTTCCACTTCCTCCTGAATGATATTGGTAATATCTTCATCATAGAAGTTGACTTTTGTTACAGAAGTTATAAAGTCATACAAGTCCTGAATCTCTTCCTGACTCATAGGCTCAAGAATAATGGACTCACCATTCATCCAGTAGGTGTATTCCTCTTCATGGACCTCGCCGTTTTCGTCGGTCCAAGTTGGTTTCTTGGTGGCTACCTCAGATTTGCTCCACCAAGTTTCTATGTGAACTGGGAAATTATAAACTGTCTCTTGGTATTCTGGAGTCAAGTAGTAACGAAGGAATTCCCATGCGCCATCCTTTTCTGCCTTGGTTGTGATTGCATACTGGTTGCTTGCATAAATGTTAGAACCATTTCTGTCTTCCGTAGGATAACCAATGTAAACGATTGGCTCTCCAAACATACCATGCTGATTGTAAACTAAGGAGTCAAAGCTATACACGCTCTGGTTTGCTGCCAAAGTAGTGCCATCTCTGTACTGTGTCTCATATTTGTTCCAGATATCTGGGTCATCATAGTTGATGTTTGCCTCCTCTGGAAGAGAAGCAACATAAGTCAGTACATCTTTAAAACTCTGTGAATTGAAGTTACATAATCCAGTATTTAAATCAACATACTGAGTGAGACAATTGTTAATCAATGTATATCCCTGACTATTTCTATTTTCATCAAAGGCAAAGAATGATGTGCCTTCTGGCTTGGAGTTAAGAATCTCCATCGCCTCTTGCATAGTCCAACCAGTCATATCTCCCACGTCAGATTTCTTCACAACAACCGTGTTCACCTGGAACTGAGGAACAATACAGTAAAGCTCCCCATTTCTGCTGAAGGCTTCAAACACATTTGCAAAATAGTCTTCTCTATTTAACTCTGGATCATTGTCAATAAACTCATAAATATCAGCAAAGAGCCCCTTGGAAATATAACTCTCGATAGGCATATTCTGATCCAGAACCATCATATCTGGAATCTTACCAGCCAAGATGTCGTTGTTCAGTCTGGTATATCCAGCTGTGTAGTCTTCTTCTGTAGCATACTGGCTGTAATCTTCCACTGAAATTCTATAAAGTTCACTTGTCTTGTTAAAGTCAATGATTCTCTTTTTCAGTCTGCTGTCCATCCAATAACAAGCAATTGTCAATGCCTTTTTGTCTGGAATAGTAGATGGGTCCACATAATCAAACACGCCAATGCGAGTCATATAATCCGTTGTATCATAGTAGGAACCCATAAACTGTGTATCACTGATTTCAATGAAATTGTTCACATCATAGCCTACAAAATCAGAATTAATATAGTTCATCATCATTTTAGGCTCTGTCATCTCAGTATCGAAATCAAAGTAATAAAAACCTGTGTTAGATCTGGACAGCATTAAGTCATGGGTTTTGCTAGAATAGAAACTGTAGTTATTCAAGCTAAATGGCAATTCAATTGCCTCTCCAATCACACCAGATTCTACATCATAGGGATGAATGTGTCTGGACATCCAGTCCTCGGTCCATTTAACAACATAAACCTGATTACCCTTGCCAACAAAGAAGTTGTTGACCATATCCATGCCTTCCACTTCGGCCTTTTTGATCAAATTTCCCTGTGAATCATACAAAGAAAGAAAACCTGTATTGTCTTTTATTAACAGTTTTCCATCTGCCAGTGCAATAAAGGTATCTGCATAGTACCATTCTTCTGGCTTGGAAGGATCATTGAGCTGAGTTTTAAAAAGCTTTTTCCCTTCTAAATCCCAGCCTACCAGATTGACCTCTCTTTGATACATTCCGTTTTCATCCATCTGTTCATAGTTTTCATAGTTCATAATTCCAAAGAAACCATGTTCTGTGAACTGAAGGTTATTGAAATAAGTGTATACATTACCTGTTCCTGATATTTGTTCCATCCCCTCGATTGGTGTAGAGTTCACACCAGTGCCATCCAAGTTCATGGTCTTAAGAGCATAGCTGGTATTGCTAAACCACATTTCCGTTTCTTCATCTATACCATAAGAATTTGTGGTCTCCACCATATAAACTTTACCATCCACATAACCGATGGCATTGAAGTTTACATCTCCATTATCGGACTGCTGCGCCACATAAATCTCAGTACTCTTATATACACCCTGCTTTACAGCCTCCATATCTACTCTATCTTGTTCACTTTCTTTACCACAGCCGGCCAGGGAAAGTATCATAACCATAGCCAGTCCAAGGCTAAGTATTCTCTTAAAATTGTTCATCCTTTTTCTCCCTCTCATTGCTATTTCTTGCCGTTCTTCTTTTTCTTAATTCTCTCTTTTCTGCTCTCCACCTTGATGACTCCAAGTCCATCAAATTCTTTGTCTTTCCTGCGTTCTTCTTTCTTCGCAAGTTTTTTTGCCCTCAGCTTTTCCAAGAAGCGCTCCCATTTATCTTTTAGTTTCAAGTATACACTCTTGGAAGTCCATGTGCGTCTTACCCATGCTCTTCTCAAGGCAACTATCACCAAGACAAATGGATATAAGAAAAACAAAAGTGCTACAAACAAAAGGGTGGCTAATATATCTTCATAACCCCTAGCTACATTTTCCCAATAAGGATAAATAATTGCCTTGCCGTTCATGGATCTGGTTCCAAACTCTCCAATGGTCTGAAGCAAAGAAATCAAACCATATCTGCTGGTGTTTTCTATGATTTCGCTTTCTGCTTCATCACTTGCCAATTCTTCTTTTACATAATTAAATGCAAAGTTTTTGACAGGGTTGGGCATTACGATCTCATAGCAACAGATAGAATTTGCACGGCCATAACTTACCAGCGTATTGTATGAAACATAAACTACGGAGCTTTTCAGTCCCGCCGCCTCAGACAGTCTGTCCTGTTGTCTCTCTATTACACCAGTAATAATATGAGGCACGCCTTTGATTGTAATAATCTGACCAGCTATATCATTAGAGCCAAAAAGCTGCCAGGCTACCTCCTCATCTACTACACAATAATCCTGCATTACATCGTTTCCAGAAAAATATGCTCCTGATACCAGTTTCAGTGGATGGAATTGAAAAAACTCTCCGCCCACGCCTATGGCACTCACAGACACATTCTTGTCGCCACGTTCCAAGGTAATGGTGCCTGTGGCACTGTAAGAGTCAATCCATAGTCTGGAATCTGGATTGGTGGAAGTATTCGTGATAGAAGCCTCCACCAATGCACTATCTAATCCGTGCTCAAAAAATAGGATTTCGTTCTCGGTCACTCCTCTATTTTCAGAAAAGAAAACACTGACCTGAGCCGCTCTATTTTCCTCTGAGTATGACCAGCGTTCTGCCATATTTTGAGTATCCTGTGCACCAGCCATGCATTTGATGACTAGCAAAAGAATGCCACAAATCAAGGCTGATATCAGACCACTGATGGAAACAAGCAGAAATGCAGGAGAAAGTCTCAATCTTCCTCTTTTCATCTTGTTTCTCCTTAATCAGGCAGTCTTACAAGCTGTCCCTCTTCTACAGGTTTAGTTGCTGTTGTAATAACTGGTTCCCATCCGTAGATACCACCAGTAATGGCAGATTGTGTTTCATCAGATGCTACCACCTGCACATCTGCTCTCACTGCTTTGTATCGGTTGCCAAGTGGACTAGAGCTCTGTTCAACAATTAAAATAAACTTACCATTGTTGTCTTCTCTGATTGCACTGTTAGGAACAATCATGTCATAATTAGAGCTCTTCTGTCCAACAGAAAGGCTTAAGGATTGACCTGCTGTCAAATCGCCTTCCAGTTCAAAGGTCAGAAGTTTCTTCTTGGTTGGGTCAGATGTATCTGGTCTGATAGAAACCAGTTTTGCTGTGATATCATCATACCACCAGGAATTGTAAAGTTCAGCAGGATCTCCCACCGCTACTCTCTTTGCCTGTTCATTGGTAACAGAGAAACTAAGTGTGAAGCCTTTTCCGGCTGGCTGAATTACTACAACTGGAGTATTTGGATCTGTGCTCTGTCCAGAGCTTACATTAACTGCAGTTACGCGGCCTGCCACTTCGGCTGTGATGGTTGCTCCCTGAGTCTTTGCCACAATCTCATCCACAATGGCCTGCTGTGCATCAATGGCAACCACATGCTCACTCATAGCCTTCTCTGTATCAATCTGGCTCATCAAGACAGAATATTCTTGCTGTTTGTCAGCCAGATTCTTCTGGTGTACTGATAGATTGTACTGTGCAGTTGCCAACTGATTCTGTAAGTTGGTTACAGTTGCACTTGCATTGGCATTGGCACTCTGTACCTGAAGTTTCGCTACCTCAAGTTCATTTTCTCTGGTTACCACCAAGGCTTCGTATTTCTCTATATTCGCTGTTGCGGTATCCACCTTATTTTGTGCATTGGTTACCGCTGTCTCTGCTGCTGTTTTTTCATTGGTTAATTTAGTCACGTTTGTAGTCGCAGTATTTAAGGCAGTCTGAGCTGTGGAAAGTTCTGATTGAGCAGTAGTTAATAATCCCTTCTTTGTGCTCAACGTTTCCTGTGCAGCTTGAAGTGCCGCCAAAGCATCCGCTTCTTCCTGTGTGCCTGCTCCTTGTAATGCATCGTAGTTAGCCTGCGCAGCATCTACCGCCGCCTGTGCTGTATCTACTTCTCCCTGGGCATTGGTCACTGCCTGAGCTTTTTCATCCACCAATGTCTGTGCACTAGCCTGCTCGCCTTGAGCGGTAGTAAGAGCATCTGTCTTAGCAGTCAAATTGGTCTGTGCATTAGCAAGCGCTGTGTCTGCTGCAGGTTTGTTTACCGTTTCTTCTTTCAAAAGAGCAGCCTTGGCATCTGCAAGTGCTTTTTCCTGTGCTGCTGTAGAATAAGTCACACCACTCATGGAAATCTGTGATGTCAAAGCATCTACCCAAGTCTGTGCCTCTTCCACTTTTACTTCCAGTTCATCTATTTCTTTAAGTAAACTCTGTGTCTTTTTAGAAAAAGTTTCCTGAGAAGTAAATTTGCCATTCTGCATATTCTTCAAAAGTGTAGCATCACTTATTTTCAAAAGAGCCGCATCTCGATTATTTTTAAGTACTGTCAAGGCAGCTAAGGCATCCTTCAGTTCCTGGCTCTCAGTATCCTCCAAAACCATCAGGATATCTCCCTTTTGTACATTGCTGCCAACTCTCACTTCTACGCTGGCAACTTTACGGCTTTCTTTCACTTCCACCATATATGGATCGCCGCTCTCTACCGTGCCAGTACCTCTAATCTTGGCAGTGATAGTGCCTGAAGTAATATACTGCGTTGCCACCTCTGGCAGAGAATAATTCATAATTGTATTTGAAAAGAAGGTCAGCACCAGCATAACTGACAAAAAGACTATAGCAGCGCTTTTGACCCACTCTCTTTTCTTTCTATTTTCTTCGTTCATCTCTCTATCCTCCTGTTAGCCCTTAATTCCGCCTTGGTAAGTAATACCTTCGATAAGATATTCTTCACCATACAAAAATACAAACAACGTTGGAATCATGTATATGGTCGCTACCGCAAACGCTAGACCAATTTCGCCGGAATTAATCTTGCTTAAAAATACGGACAACGGATGCATTTCCGAATCCGAAAGCAAAATAAGTGGCTGTTCAACCATGTTCCAATAATCAATAAATACCAAAATTGCCGCGGAGCAAAGGGCGCCTTTGCAAAGTGGCATACAAACCAGTCTAAATATCTGTATCTCTCCCGCTCCATCAATCTGAGCCGCCTCTATCACAGAATTGGGTATTCGTCTCATAAACTTAGTAAGCAGGAATACCGCAAATGGCGAAAAGATACCGGGAAGCCATATAGCCCATTTGGTATCCAATATATTCAGCCAATCTGACACTAGATAGTTTGGCACCAAAGTTACCTGATAAGGCATCAACATCAAAATGATATATGCAAAAAAGATAATCTCTCTCAATCTTCCTCTATATCTAGTAAACCCATAGGCTGCCAGAGAAGCCACCAAAAGCTGGAAAAAGACAATTGGTCCCACCAATATCACAGAGTTCCAGAACTTTAGCAAATACTCTGGACTTTTGAACAATACCGTAATGTACTGCCCAAAGGAAACCATATCAGGAATAAATTTTAGGTTTACTTTTTCTGAAATATAAACCTTTCCTCCCGTTTCTGTAGTCGCAAAAACGGTTCCATAGTTGGAGGAAATCTCCGCCTGTGTCATAAAGGAATTTGTGATTGTAAGTACAATAGGTGTCAAGAACAATATTGCAAAGAAAGCCGCCAGTACAGTTAAAAATACAATATTGGCTTTAGAAAGTGCTTTCTTTCGACTATGCTTTCTCTTTGCTTTGTTCGCCAGCATTTCTGCTGGAGTAAGTAATACATTCTTTCTCATCCTTCCACATCCTTTCCGTAGATACCCTCTACTAAGAACATGATACCGATGAGCACTATCATAACCAAGGACATAAGAATCGCCGCCGCAGAAAGTTTCTGGTAATCCAGAGACTTAAACATGTTGTTCATAAAATGCTGCATCATGTATAACGTGTCGTATGGTCTGTCTCCCGTCAAAAGATACACCTCTCTAAATACCTTGAAGGAGTTGATCAGTGACATAATCGTTACAAACAAAATTGTGGAGGACAAATATCTCATTTTTATGTAGAAAAAGGTTTGCAGAGGTGATGCACTTTCCAGCTTCGCCACTTCAATAATGTCCTTCGGAATACTTGCCAAGGCAGCCATAAAAAGAATCATATTGTATCCTAAGTTCTTCCACAAAAACAAGATGACTACCACAATCTGTGAATATTGAGACTTCATCCAGTCAATTTTTCCACCGCCTAGAGCAATCAATACCTCATTCACTGCTCCATTGTAGTGGAACAACACCTGCCATATTAATACGATAGACGCCACTGGAACCATCATTGGACTCAAGAAAAAGGTTCTGAACTGACTTCTAAAGGGAAGTTTGCGCTCCAAAATAATGGCAAGTAACAATGACAAAACAACCGCCAGCGGAACGGATACTGCTGAAAACTTCAGCGTATTGATAGCCGCTTTTTTGAAGGCAGCATTTTTAAGAACCATCTGAAAGTTCTTCAAAAATACAAAGTCTCCACTCAGCGGATTGTCAATCATAGAATAATAAATGACTACAATAAACGGAATTACAAAAAAGACCAGAACGCCAAGAAAGCTAGGGGTTAAAAATAACCCCGAGCTTCTCTTTTCCTTTTTTAACTTCTTTGAAAGCTTACGCCGTATACTTAATTTCTTTTTTTCTTTTAAGGCATTCAATTTTGAAAGCCCTCCTTATGCTAATCACTATCTAGTCTCATCTACATAGAGCTGAATACGGCCCTGAATAACCTCTGCACACTCTGCCGCAGACTTAGCTCCTGCAAAGAATGGCTCTGCTTCTTCCTGAATAATCGCAATCAGCTGTGTGTCGTAGGACATCAGTGTGGTGGTAGAATTAATCAATTCCATCATATTGTCTACCTGCTCCTGTGTGGCTGCATAGATATAGTACATATCATTGCTGTTACCCCAGCCATACCCACCTTTGTCATACTGCATTGGCTCTCCATTTTCATCGTACTGGATTTCTCCATTTTCATCGTACATATAGTTTGGCACCATTGCTTCATCCATCATAGCCTGCAGACTGGATTTCAGGCTAGGGAAACTCCAGGAATACATCTCGTTTGGAGAAGAAATATATTCCTCTAAGAAAGCCCATGCTGCTTCTTTGTTCTTTGAACCTGTACAGATGGCAATTGCATCGGTTCCTTGCATGATGGCACCGTTGCTACCACTGCTATTTGGAAACCCGATACAGGTGATAGGGCCGCCAAAAATTTCCTCTGTTACCAGATAGTTTCCTGTATCATACATGCTAAGATTGGTCAACATAATCTTGTTTTCTTTGACCAATTCTGGCCAAGATGGAGCATCTTCATCATATGTCATCTCTGCTGGATAATCTTTGACCAATTCCAATACACCCAAAAATTCCTCACTGGTGAAGTTACACTCTCCAGTCTCCCAATTAATGTAATCATTTAAACTACCCATGAGAAGTATCTGAAGCAAATATGTTCTGCTCATTTCTTCCATAATCTTGGAACCTTCAGGCATGTTCTTTGCTGTTTCAAGCATCTCTTCCATAGTCCAGCCCATCTCATCTCCAACCACAGAGCTTGGTCCTACTAATGTCTCGATCGCAAAAGAGGTTGGTATTGCAACAAGCTTGTCATTCATAGTGTATGCCTTCAGTACAGATTCCACAATATCCTCTTTGCTAATCTTTGTACTCTTTTCCAGATAAGGATTCAAATCCTCAAACATTCCCTTTGCAGCAAAAAGCTGTGTGTTCATTGAAGGATCCAGTGCAAGCAAATCAACAGAGTTACCTGTAAGAATGTCATTGTTCATACGGGTGATCATATCATTGTAAGCCTGCTCCCAATCCGTAACATCTTCGGAATTGTATAGTTCCTCAGCATAGTCCTTTATATTGATACGATATTCTGCGCTAGATTTATTGAATTTTATGATAGAAGTTTGCAAACTTTGTGAAACTCCCATACAGCCTAAAGAAATAATGGTCTTTTGAGGCACTTCAGAGGATGGAGTTTTGGTCAACAGCACTACTCCTTCTTCATTGGTAGACCAATCACGATAGTATACAAAAATTCGACCATCTGACATTGGTGCAATAATATCTGCGTAATCGCCCTGCACATCACAATCCATCAGTGAAAGTAATTTCTCACTAGTCTGTGTTTCAATATCATATTCATAGATATCGCTACTTGCCTTAAGCAAGAAATCCTCGTTCAAGCCAGGCATTGGTGAATCATAGAAGCTCATTGGCAAGTTTTTAAGTGCCTCTCCCAAACTCTTAGTCTGCATATCTACCTTTTTCATGACAACCGATCCAGATGTGCTGTCATGAAAACTGATATAGAGATCTCCATCTTTGGATCTTCCCATTCCGTTCAGCCAAGAACCTATAGGGGCTGTAAAAAGGAAATTACCATCCTTATCAAATGCCCAGATTACCTGTTCGCCATCAGACAAAACTACATTTCCGTTAATATCAGATTCCATGTACTGAATATATATTCCATACTCGCTAGACACATTGGACATGTGCTGTGTCATATCATTTCGAAATACCACATTGCCAGTTGCATCTACTTTAATCAATTCGAATACAGGATTGTTATAATCATATTCCATGTAGGAATAGCCATTCTCTTCTACCATTCCAAGTTCTTTGTATGTAGCATTCAGCATCATCAGACCGCCGTCGTCTGTAATGATGGTTTTCATGACATTGTTTAATTCTAACCCATCTATATTAATCTCTAATTTGACAGGTTCAATTTTTTCTGCTTTCGCATCCAGTGAATAATATGTATTTTGATACATAGCCGCTTCTGGATCGTACTCATTTACACAATAATATAAGGTATCATTTGTAAACTGAATTACCTCTGTATAACCATTCTCTGTTCCCTTTGGCAGAGTCACATAAGAAGGCACGTATACATATTCAGGTGTATCTCCATTTACTGTATCCTGTTCTCCACAACCCACTACCCCAACAAGCATAGTCATAGACAATACAATCGCAATGAATTTTGTAACGATTTTTCTAGTTGATTTCTTCATGTCTTTCTCCCTCTTTTTTGTTACTTTATTGCTCTAGCATACTAAATATACACTCCATATTGATTATAGCACTTACAAGCCTATTGTCATCTTAATATTTTATGAATTTATTGTACCAAAATTGTATACTTTTCTTAAGAAGTTTGCATAAAGAAAGAGAACGCATAAAGCGTTCTCTTAACCATTAAGCATCTACTTTTTGAGAATCCCACACAAACAACCAAATCGTTGCTGCCGCAGGAACAACTGTTAGCAGTAATCCTGTAACTACATTTGCTGGAACTGGTTGCAAAATCCATGGAATCCATGTTGAACTTGAGAAGTTCACTACTGCATGGCAAATCATTGCAGGAATAATAGAATTGTATCTCTTGGTCATCCATCCAAGTGCAAGTCCAATTAAGAATGCATAGATACCCTGAACCCAGTTTGCATGAAGCACACCAAAAACAATAGCCTGCAATACATTTGCAACCCAGAAGTTTCCAAATGCCTTGTTTGCAAACTTAAGAGTCAAACCTCTACACAAGAGTTCTTCTCCTATAGGCGCCAACACAATCGCTGCAAAAATTACAAAAGGATCTGTTCCAAGTCCTGCAATTTCAGCAAGCTCCATATAAGCCTCCACAATAGCTGGTGTGAAAATAGACTCCAAAACAACGGTACCATTTGCAAGCAAATTCAATGTAATACCACAAAGTACAATGACCGCAATAGCCTTACCATTAAACCATCCAAAGGATTGCTTGATGGATGGCCTTGGTTTCTTGATACTAAAATAGTACCAGAGGAAGAATACCAATGAACCTAATACATGATAAATTCCTGTAATCATAGGTGATGTGTCAAGAGCCTGCTGCATAATAAACTCCATAAGCGCATCATAATTGTTAGGATCTACAAGTCCCTGCATCATACCCGACACAGTAGCCACTATCAGTACTACAAATGAGATTGCAAACTGCAGAGCAAAGCTAACAATGATAGGTACAAATGCTAAGAAAAAATAACCAATTCTTGCGCCAATACCTGGTTTGTTTTCTACAGATGCAACCGGTGGAACAAACTGCTGCATCTGTGGCTGTGCTCCTGTAAAAGCTGGCTGTTCATTTGTCTGCTGTGTGTTGCCAGAAAACTGGCCTTCTGTCTGATTGAAATTATCCATACTTTTTTCCCTCACTTTCTCTTTTGCATCGAAACACCCTTCTTAGTTTCGATTAGTTTAAAAATGCCTCCACGATTACTGCTTCTGCTTCCTCCTCTGACAGTCCCAGTGTTTGCAGCTTCATCAACTGGTCGCTGTTGATACGTCCGATAGCCGCTTCATGGATGATTGCTGCGTCAATATGGTTCGCATCAATTTCAGGAATGGAAATTACTCTCGCATGATCCATAATAATGGAATCACACTGTATATGTGCATGGCAGCCTGCATTGCCGATTGCCCTTGGGTGGAATGACTGTACAGACGTATCCTTTGCTACAGATCGTGAAATAATCTGTGCGCTGCTGTCTGTTCCCTCCAAAGTCACGTCCACATTGGAAATCGCAGTCTGCTGATCGTGGGTCATAAGTTTCTCGGTCGCAATCAATTTACTTCCTGCGCCCAAATGAATTTCGGTCTCTCTCTTGGTGGAATCTACACCTTCAATCTGAGTAGACTCTAAAAAGAATACTGCACCTTCATCCAAGAAAATTCTTGTCACAGGATTTAGCACTTTGGCTCCAGTTCCTTCTCCTTCACCATAATGCTTTTCCGTATAAGTAACACTAGCTCCTGCACCTACATGGAAGGTGTGAATGCCATCGTGTCTAGTCTCATCGCATCCAGAGTTGTGGATTCCACAACCTGCAATAATCTTTACATTGGCACCAGCCTCAATGAAGAATTCATTGTAAACCTTATCTGTCATGCCAGACTGAGACACCACCACAGGAATATGCACTGTTTCTCCCTGTGCTCCGTTACTAATGAAGACATCTATTCCCTGTACATCTTCTTTTCTTTTAATCTTGATATGCTCTGAATCTCCATGACAAAGGGCTGTGCCGTTGTATCTGAGATTGTAAGCTCCTTCTTCCTTAAATCCTTCTGAATCAATGATTCCAAGGACCTTGTCTGTAATTGAATCGTAAGCCATGTCCTTTTCCTCCTATTGATGAATCTGATGTCTTTCCAGGCATCCTTTGGTCTGACGAACACCAGAAAGTCTTGGCATAACCTCATCCTTCGTGCCGATACAGTCAATCCCACCATCTTTGAGAAGCAAAATTCGATCTGCCATCTCAATCAATCGCTCCTGGTGTGAAATAATAATAATACTCTGCTCTTTGTCTTGACGAATCTCTTCAAAACGCTTCACCAGCATAGAAAAGCTCCACAGATCAATACCAGCCTCTGGTTCATCAAAAATACAAATCTTGTGTTTACCTGCTAAAACGGTGGCAATCTCAATACGCTTCATTTCGCCACCAGACAAAGTTGCATCTGCTTGGCGATTTAGGTACTCTCTCGCACACAGGCCCACGCCACTTAATAGATCACAACACTCTTTTTCGGGAAGTTTTCTACCTGCAGCAAGACTGAGTAATCTTTCCACTGTCATTCCTTTAAATCTAGCAGGCTGCTGGAATGCATAGCCTATGCCTGCTTTGGCTCTGGAATCAATAGAGAAATCTGTGATATCTTCACCTTCCAGAAAAATATGGCCACTTGTGGCCTTCTCAATTCCCATCAGCACCTTTGCCAATGTAGATTTACCACTGCCATTTGGCCCTGTGATAATTAACAACTCACCCTTTTTTACCTGGAAGCTTACATTGCCAAGAATATTCTTCTTGCCACCTTCTTCCAGCACGTCAAAGGTCAGATTTTGAACTTTTAACATGTTAAATCTCCTCAAAAGACACCCAACCGCTTTCGCCCTGTTCATTTGCCTCGGCGTAAGCAGCCAATATCACACCTGTAAAGCCTTCCACCACTTCGCTGGTAAGAAGCTTGGCCTCGATCTGTCCCAATTCCTCCCATTTACCATTTACCTGTAAGTAGCCTGCATAGGATTGGTGTCTTGTTTCTATCTTTAAATTTAGCTTGGTCTGCTCATCGGACAGTGTCACGTCTTGATTGCCAAGTGGGGCTACCAATCCACCAATCACCAGTTTACAGGTCACCGTTCCTTGGCGATTCGATATTTTTTCCACTTGTAAATCAAAGTAATCCGTTTCTGTCATATATGCAGTCATGCCGACTTTTTGTCCAACTAGCATTGTACCACAATCTAGCGAAAGTGCAAAGGTTGTTTCAAACTCTCTCTGACGCATTCCTACAAAGGTAACATCTCCAAGACTATTTAGAGTATCCGTCGTACCATACAGCTTGAACTGACCTTTTTTAAGACCTTTTGCTAGGCATGGTTTTAAGTAAACACATTTTGTTTCCTCTTCCATCAAACATAGTTGATATTTGCCAAAATCTGGGCAACGGAGGAATATGGCTTCCTCTGGTCTAATGCTCCATTTCTCTGTAGGATAATCCGCTGTCATATAAGAGGCAATTTTGCCATCTGTCACTTCATAAGCCGCTCTACATGTTCCATCTGTTCCTACTCTAAACCATCCATCCTCTGTCCATGTAATTGGAACAAGGAATGTTTCTCTTCCCATTTGATGAAATGGTCTCCAGCGGTCCATCTGACGGAATGCCAAATGCACCATCCACCACTGACCATTTTCACCTTCTACAATATCAGCATGCCCAGAACCTTGGATAAAATATCCACCTAAATTGCGATTGGTTAAAATCGGATTCCATGGGCACATTTCGTAAGGGCCATAGATATCCTTACTGCGATGCAGACACTCCATATGTCCATATTCCGTGCCACCCTCAGCCGCTAACAAGTAATAGTACTCACCAATCTTGTATAGATGAGGTCCCTCGAGGTATCTGCCGCCTGTTCCCTGAGAAATCAGTTTACTTTCTGTCAAAAGTTTGCCTGTTTCAATATCCATCTCACACACAAGCACACCTTCTCGGCCGCTTCCATCATCTCCATTGGAGATAAAATATACCTTGTCCTCATCAAAAAGAAGAGATGGATCGATACCAGGCCTATCAAGCAAAATAGGCTCCGACCACTCTCCTTCTATATCATCTGTATATACCATGAAGTTCCCATAGCCACCCACATTGGTACAAACTACGTAAAATCTGCCCTTGTGATAACGAATCGTAGGAGCAAAAATACCGCCCGAAGCACCCATCTTCGTCAAATCAAGCTGGCTCTTTCTGGTCATACAGTATCCTACAGTTTCCCAATCCACTAGATTTGCACTTCGAAAAACGGGGATTCCAGGAAAAAATTGAAATGTACTACATACTAAATAATAATACCCTTCTGCATAACAAATGCTAGGGTCCGGATAAAAACCTCTAATAACTGGATTTGTATATTTCATCTTAAGCAATTCCTCCACACTCAAAACACTTCCTTATTTTAACATAAGCTATACATTCATTCAAACAAAAGCAAAACACCAACCTATTAAATTTGTATAAAAAAGACCTCAAGGAAAAATCCTTGAGGCCCTTCATTCATATACTAAATCTGGAACTGTTTCATCAGTTCAACCATGGTCTCTACCTGAGCCTTCTGCTCCTGACTGACAGCTGCTGTCTCTTCAGATGTAGCAGAGTTATTGTCTACTACTCCTGATACAGACATTACATTGTCGTTGAGAACATGTACATTTTCAACATCCTTTTCAAGAAGCTCGGATATCTGTGCCATCTTTTCAGAAGCTAATCTTGCGCCTTCCATAACTTCCTGAATGCTATTTGCAGTTTCATCTGCAATTGCAATACCCTTGTCAACCGCATCAATAGTTGTCTGAATCAGCGCAGTAGTTCTTCCTGCCGCTGCTGCAGATTCTTCTGCCAACTTCTTAACCTGCTCTGCTACTACTGCAAAGCCACGACCTGCTTCACCAGCTCTAGCTGCTTCAATAGCTGCATTTAAGGAAAGCAAGTTAGTCTGAGATGCAATATCTTCAATAGCGCCGATAATGGTGCTAATCTGCTCGGAGCATCTGCTAATCTCACTGATTGCCACTTTCAAGTCTTCCATCTTCTGGTTTCCAACCATAAGAGTCTGGCCTGCCTGATTGGAAATCTCAACAGATTCCTGTGCTGCAGCTGCATTGCTTTCCATACTCTTTGCCATCTCTTCGATTACAAGTACAAGTTCGGAAACCTGACCCGCCTGAATAGTGCTACCTTCTGCCAAATCCTGAGCTGCACACGCAAGCTGTTCTGCACCACCATCAATCTGCTCGGAGACTTCTCTCAAAGTCTTGAAGGTTTCTCTCATCTTTTCAGTGATCAAAACAAGAGATTCCTTGATTTCAATGAATTCACCAACATAGTCCTGATTTGGAGAAACTGTATAATTGCCGTCTCCCATCTGTCCAAGAACTTGTGAAATCTCAGAAATCATCTCGTGCATGTTCTTCTTCATAATGCCGATTGCATTTACCATGCGACCAACTTCTGAATCGTCCACAAACATATCCAACTCTCTACTAAAGTCACCCTCGGAAAGATAACCCATCTGTACAGAAACTTTTTCAATAGGTGCCAGCAATTCTTTTCGTGCAAATTTGATGATTGCCAAAATCTGATATATCAATACTGCAAAGGAAGCAATAAAGAGTGCTTGAATTACGCCCTGAAAAATCTGAACCTTGGAACGATACGCGTCCAAACGGACATTTACCTTGTCTATGATGTCATCTGTGGTTGAATTTACTTTTTCGAGTGTAGTCTCATATTGAGAACCAAACACAAAACTCTGTGCAGAAGACAACTCTCCTCGCTCCACTGCTGCAATCGCCATCTGTTCCATTGGAACCAATCCTTCGGACATATCACTTACTCTATTTAAGAGCAACCACTCATCGTCCTTGATATCATTCTCTTTTAAGATTTCAAGAGCATTGTCTCTATTTTTTTCAACTTCTAATTCATTGATATACGCATCATAGTAAGTCTTGTCCCCTGTGACAGCATAAGACTGTACCGCTGATGTCAAATTCTTTGAACCCAAACGATACTGGTTAAGTGCCAATGCTGTTTCCAGCTGTTCCGCCTGTGTAGATGACAGAATATAACTGAATACCATGGTAACCAACAGCATCAGTACTCCAGCTCCAACAGAGCAAAATGCATTTCTTACTAAAATCTGAAGTTGCGCTGCCTGACCTGTTACTTTTGTTTTACCATTTTTGGATGCCTTTGACATCTTAGGCAATTTGGGCATCTTAGGTGCCTTTACCTTAGGTTCCTTAGGTGCTTTTACCTTCTTTTCTTTTGTCGCCATGCGGGACCCCTCCTATAACGTACATTATAGTAATATGGTACTAAAATTTGGTAATATTGTCAATGCAATTAGGCTATTTTTCAGTATCTTTGGCCGATTTTTTTCGGATTATTTCGTTGCACAATTGAAAGCCTTCGTCCAATCCATTCTAAGTAATATAATCGTAAATAATACTGCGCTCAAACTCCATGTCAAAGGATAAGCCCAAGAAATCATTTGAAACTCTGGAATCACCTTCAGTATAAGGCTAACGTACAATACTCGAACACCACACCAGAAAGCCAGCATGGTAACCATAGGAATAAATGCTTTTCCCAAACCACGCAGTACTCCTGCCGCACAATGAGAAAGTGCAAGCAAAAAGAAAAACAATGCTGTTACTTTCATGTGAATCATTCCGTATTCAATCGATTCTGGAGTATCCACAAAAATCCTCAGTAATGCTGTTCCACCAAAATAGATTAAAACTCCTAATAATTCCGCCATCACCACACCAAACAATATACCAAAAGCTGCGCCTTTTTTAGCTCTACTATATTGTTTTGCTCCCAGATTTTGGCTTACAAAAGTAGGCAACGACATAGACATACTCATAATAGGCAGAAAGACGAATCCTTCTATCTTGGAATATGCGCCCACACCTGCCATAGCAAAGGAGCCGAAGGAATTGATATTGGTTTGGACTGTCAAATTTCCAATACTGATAACCGCATTTTGAATACCAGTTGGAAGGCCCTGTTTTACAACCTCTCCCATGATATCTTTGTAAAAATGTATCTTACGAAAATCCAGTCTCGTATAATCCTTGATTCTGCAAAGCCGAATTAAGCACAAAACCACACTGAGTCCTTGTGCAATAACCGTTGCAATAGCTGCTCCCGCAACACCCCAATGGAACCCAGCAACGAACAGCATATCCAGCACTACATTGACGATAGAGGAAATGATCAAATAGTACAATGGATGAAGGCTGTCTCCCAAGGCACGCATGATAGACATACATATGTTGTACATGATGACTGTAGACACACCTGCAAAATAGATGCGAAAATAGGTTAAAGAATTCGGCAATACACTGGCTGGAGTATTCATCCAACGCAAAATATGTGGAGACAACAAAAGTCCAACTATGGTAGATGCCACAGAAGCAATAATACCCATCAAAAAGTTCGTATGTATCGCCTTTACGACATTTTCCTCATCACCCGCTCCATAATATCTGGATATAATGACGCCTCCACCTATGGCTATACCATTAAAAAGACCTACAATCAAAAATGTCATGCTTCCTGCAGAACTCACAGCAGCAAAGGCATCATTGTCTGCATAGTTGCCTATTACCCAAGCATCCGCCATATTGTAAAACTGCTGTAGCAGTTGTCCCATAAAGAGAGGAATAGCAAACATCAATATACTTTTTATAATTGGTCCTTCTGTAAGATTTACAGCACTGGATTTCTTATTAAATCCCAATTTTGACTTTATCTTTGTAAGCATTAATTTCCCTCCTGGAAGTCATCCAGGGAACCCCCAGATAATCCATGAAACAAAAAGACTGATTTGAGTTTTCAAATCAGTCTTTAAAATCAATTGATTTCAGATTGGTTTTATGCCATCTGCTTAGCAACTTCATCTGCGAAGTTTTCGCTCTTCTTTTCCATACCTTCGCCAACTTCAAAACGAACAACGTTCTTAATAACGATAGCACTGTTTACAGATTTAAGGTATGCAGCAACAGTCTGCTTTCCATCTTCTGCTTTAACATAAGTCTGGTCTAACAAGCAGATATCTTTCAACTGCTTAGAAATACGACCTTCAATCATGCCATCAAAAATCTTATTAGAAACGATGTTTGCTTTGTCTGCCATAGCCAAACCAGCAAGAGCAGTCTTAGCAGCCTCAGAAAGGAAGTTGAACAAGAAGTTCATGTTGCTCTTCTTCTCTTCGTAGATAGCGATATCTTCATCGCTCCATACTTTTTCTGTGCAAGCCTTTTCAATCAAAGCATTTAAGATAGGCTTTGGAAGAGATGCTGGATCGCTAAGAGAAGCATCTACTGTAATCTCTCTCATCTTGTCGATTTCAGCCTGAGAAATATCAGCTCTGCTGATGTACTGAGGATTCATAGCTGCAATCTGCATAGCAACGTTTGTAAGTGCTTCTTTAACATCTGCTGCACCGTCAGCTGCTACAATTACACCAATCTTACCGCCAGCATGAATGTAGCTTGCTACACAATCACCGCTAACCTTTGCGAATCTACGTACGGACAATTTCTCACCGATAGTAGCAGTCTTCTGGATTAATTCTTCCTTAAGACCATTCATTTCAAGAAGAGCTTCGATATCTTCTCCATTCTTACCGCCGTTCAAGCCGGAAACAAGAGCATTGTCAGCTACTAACTGTACGAACTCCTGGAATGTTTCGTTCTTAGCAACGAAGTCTGTTTCAGAGTTAACTTCTGCAACTACTGCTTCATTTTCTTTTACAGAAACACGAGTAATACCTTCTGCTGCGATTCTGGAAGCTTTCTTTTCCATCTTAGCTGCGCCACTCTTTTTCAAGAAGTCTACAGCTTCTTCCATATTACCGTTACACTCGTTAAGAGCTTTTTTACAATCCATCATACCTGCGCCTGTCAATTCACGCAGTTCTTTAACCATACTAGCTGTGATTTCTGCCATTTTTTAATCCTCCATTTATAGATTATTATTCACTTCATAAAAAGGGACGTATAAACCGTCCCTTTTAAATTTCAAACAAATTACTCTTCTGTAGCAACTTCTTCGATGTCTGTTGCTTCTACAGCAACGTCTTCTGCTGTGTAAACAGCTTCACCCTGGTTTGCTTCGATAACAGCATCAGCCATACGAGCAACGATAAGTTTTACAGCTCTGATAGCATCGTCATTACCAGGAATGATGTAATCTAATTCTTCAGGATCGCAGTTTGTATCACCGATACCAAGAAGTGTGATTCCAAGTGCGTGAGCTTCCTGTACGCAAATTCTTTCTTTCTTAGGATCAACTACGAAGATAGCATCAGGAATTCTGGACATGTTCTTGATACCACCAAGGTTCTTCTCAAGTTTTTCCCATTCCTTTTTAAGTTCGATAACTTCCTTCTTAGGAAGAACATCAAAAGTACCATCTTCAGACATTGTTTCGATTGCACGAAGTCTGTCGATACGAGACTGGATGGTCTTGAAGTTGGTAAGCATACCACCAAGCCATCTTTCGTTTACATAGTACATACCACATCTCTCAGCTTCTGTCTTTACAGCATCCTGAGCCTGTTTCTTTGTACCAACGAAAAGAATTGTGCCGCCCTGTGCAGCGATTTCAGAGATTGCTTTGTAAGCTTCATCAACCTTACCTACAGATTTCTGCAAGTCGATGATGTGGATACCATTTCTCTCTGTGAAGATGTATGGAGCCATCTTAGGGTTCCATCTTCTGGTCTGATGTCCAAAATGAACACCTGCTTCAAGTAACTGTTTCATAGAAATAACGCTCATGTCTTTACCTCCATTTGGTTAAGTTTGCTTCCGTTTGTCTTTCTCGCCCCATCTGCGTTAGGGATAGGGTTAGCTCTGATGCTTATCCAAAAGGACACCAACATCAAATGAACAAACGTGATTTATAGTCACAACGTTGGAATTATAACACAAGAAAATCCCCAACGCAAGGGGATTTTCCTAGTTTTTCATATTTTCTTATTTCTTTTTTCGACTAATGGTTTCCGCAATTTCCTCATCAGTAGAACCAACTTTAATTTTGTGTGTTCCTACTCTTATATATTTGTCATAGCCATTGGCGCAGAGAAACTTATCATACTCTTTTGCGCTTTCCACCAGGCCAAGTTCCGCCAAGCTTTTGCTGACTGACACAGAACTCTCTCCTCTTTCAATTACTAAAGTTACATATTCTTCTGTTTGGGGCTCTTGCGTCTCAGGCTCTTGCGTCTCAGATTCTTCGGTCTGAGATTCCTCTTCTTGCTTGGCATCTTCCTCTATCTGTTCGCCTTGTTTGGATTCTTCGGTATCTGTATCCTCTACTTCTTTTGTTGGTTCCCCTTCATCGGCTGGCTGGGATTCTTCCGTTTGCTGGTCAGTTTGACTCCCTTCATTCACCGTTTCCCCTGCATTAGAATCTTCCTCTTCGGAAGTATCTTCCTGTAAAGCTGGTGCATCAGGAACCTCTTGTTGTTCTTTGTCCTTGCCCAAATCTGCGAGAACAGAACTCTCAACCATCCCTAATTCTCTGGCTCTTGCCATAATCTCCGCATCGGTGAGTTTTTCTTTGTCACCTCCCAGAGCTATTCCCATAAGGATTGCTGTTACGATAACGCCTATTCCTAGGCCTCTCATATAGTAACGTAATTTCATGATGTGTTACATCCCTTCAAATAAATCGATCACTAATTTAACTTCCCCAATTCCAAGTCCAAGTTCTTTGGCAATGGCCACATTGGACTTGCCCTTCGCATGAAGTTCTAAAATTCTCTCGTTGTTGTTTTTGCCTGCTTTTGAGGTAGATGGAATAAAACTGATATCTGGAGATTTCGCTGGTGTTTTGCGTTCCCCTTTGTTTGTCTTTACCTTAACTGGCTTTTTCTCTTCCTGTTTTACCTCTTCTACGAGAGCTGCGATATCGGCTATGGATTCGGTTTCCTGGGACGAAGTTTCCTCCTCTTCCACTTGTGGAACCACTCTTACCACTGGAACTTTCAACGCTTCAAAGGAGGAATGTTTACTTTCCTCTTCCTGGGCAGCCAACACTGTTTTTTCTACTGCTTTCGCTGTTTGTGTTGCTGCGGTTACGGTTTCTTGAAGGTTCTGATGCTTGTCATTGAGCATGTCATAGAGAAACATTACTTCTTTATGGCTCTTATTGATTTCTTCTAACACAGTATCTGAATAATCATTCACTGCCATGATTTTTTCATTGGATACTCGTTCTAAAGCTCTCTCTGTTTTTTCTATAGAATAAGTCACGGTTTCATCGACTATATCTTCGATACGGCTCTTCGCACCGCTCATCTCATCCTCTATCATGGTTTTGATTTCGTCCATCGCTGCATCTTTCGCTTCTTTGGACATTTCCTCTTTTTTCGCTGGAAGAATAAAACTCAATGCAAAAATGATTCCTCCGATTACTAAAAGGACTATTTCCATCGCGCCCATTTATATGTCCTTATACCTTTCTTAAATCTTTACGTCAAATCCGCCTTGAGATTTCAGCACTACACTTCCATCTTTGTCGTCTTTCTTGCGTCTTTGTCCGCCATCTCCACTATAGTGGCTATCCCCTTTTTCTTTGGCGTCAAATTTCTTGCTCTGCCAAGTAGGATTTTCCCCTTCTCTGACTTGTCTTGTGTTTTGGGTTGCATCCTTCTGCACCTGTGTCGTAATACTACCTTGATCCGTGACCACTTTGGCAGTTTCATGATGCTTCATAGCCGCATAATCCTGAGACCTTGCAATTGTAGCTATTTCGATTACCCCTATTGCCATAGCATCGCTCCTTTAAATACCAACCATCTTTACATCGCCACGCTCTTTGATGAATTTACAGTATTTCATATTACTCTGCACAATCATTGAAACTTCGCTAATTCCAATTTTGACACCTGGATATACATCCCTATATACAACCACTTGGGCATGTTCTGTTTTGCTCAGCATATCAGAAAGTTGCAGCATTTCTTTGTTCAGTGCGGCAAGCTGTCTAGCTTTTTCTGCTCTTGTATCCAACAAACTACTAATATACATACTCTGTTGAGCCGTAAACTGCATCTTCTGTTTTGCTCTCTCTTTGTATGTCTCAATAATAGGGTCAATGGATTTAATTTCCTTGGCCACTTCCATCAGATCCTGCTGTACCTGTGCATATCTAGCTTTTACAGAAGGATCAACGCCAACCTCAGCGATAGTGGAAACTCCCATTTCCGATCCTAACACCTTGGTTGAAATCATCGATGTAGCACAAATACGACCGCCCGCAATATTTCCGCGTCTACCATCTACAGTTACTTCTGTACCAGCCTGAATATTGCAGTGCACAATAGATTCGGCGTGTACGTATCCTGCTGCAATGGCAGTGGCATTTTCAAGGAATCTGGCAACAATATTACCACCTGCGTGAAGTTCGCCTTTGTTCATTCCATTCATGCCCCTGGCAATAATAATATCGCCTTCCGCTTCTATATACGCACCTTCTACCGCGCCATTAATAATAACGTTACCGCCTGCTTTTACACGGTAGCCCGCCTGTACATCTCCGCTGATCTGTACGCTGCCTGAAAAATCAATATTTCCGGTACTTGGATTGACATTTTCCACTTCAAAAACATTAGAAACAAACACCTTACCTTCTACTAAGGTAACATGTCCGTTTACTTGAGCAATCATGGTCAATCCATCTTCAGAAACTTCAATATTATTACCATGTTTAAAAATGATTTTTTTGACATCTCTAGGCTTAATCCTTGCACCGAAGACATCTGTTCCATATTCACCTGGATCGGCTGGTGTCAGTGTTGCCAACACATCTCCTGCCTTACAGTGAGATATTGTATTAAGGTTAAAGAAGTCTACACTTCCATCTTCTTTCTGTGCAGGCTTCTGGTTTAAATCTGTATTAAAGTGATATTCAATAGTCGCATCTGTACCATGTCTAGGTTTGATACCTTCTGCAGCTATCAAATCTGTACAGTACATCTCTGCTTCTATCGCTTCTCGAATCCTTTCCTCTTTGATGCCAAAGATGACTTGTCTATGTCTCAGTTCACCAATGATATCTGAGACAGTTGGCTTAGGTCCATTTTCAGATGGCGGAATGATATTAATCGTCACTGTCATTCCATCTTCTGCCAAGCTTGCATTTACCACTGCATGTTCCACTGGGCATGGCGTTCCATTCAAAGGAATCACCGTATCCACTCCTTTTTGAATCTCGGCAGCCAGTTTGGCAAGCTCTACTGGATAATTTCTATTCTTTAAATAGTTGATGGCATCATACAAATTTACTGGTTTGCCATCTTCTTTGGGAGCCACAATCTTAATACCGTGACCTCCTGGAATATTTATTAGTTGAAAGTATCCATTCTTCTGCATGCTTAATCTCCTAAAACACCCATATATGAGCCCATTTTTTGTTTCATCTTTTGTAATGCTCTAGTGTGCAACTGAGACACTCTAGATTCAGAAACCTCCAATACATGGCTGATTTCTTTTAATGTCAATTCTTCATAGTAATATAGAAGCACTACTTTGCGTTCTTTTTCTGTAAGCAGTTCTAAGGCTTGCATAAGCATCTGCTTTAGTTCTGTTTTTTCGATATTTTCCTCTGGGCTCTCAAACTGGGCAGTTAGGCTCGCACCAGACTGTGTGGGCACTTCACTTCCCTGCTCCATATATTCATTTAAGGAGACCACATTGGTAATCTTCATTTGGGATTGCCAATCTAAGTATTCGTCTTCTGTAATTCCAAGTCTAATTGCGATTTCTTCATCTGAAGCAGATTTCCCCGTTGTCAGTTCAATCTCCTTGATTACAGCGTCAATCTTTTTTTGGCGTTGTCTGATGGTTCTGGGAATCCAGTCCATCTTTCGGATTTGGTCTAGAATCGCACCTCTGATACGAAGGCTTGCGTAAGTTTCAAACTTTACTTCCTTCATGCAGTCAAATTTGTCTATGGCATCTATTAGACCGAAGATACCATAACTGACCAAATCTTCATACTCTACATTGTAGCCTAGATACATGCTTAATCGTCCTGCGACTAGCTTCACAAGCGGAGCATATTCCAGTATGATTTTTTCTCTTACTTCAGGGGCACCAGTTTTGCTGTATTCTTCCCAAAGCTTCTTTTTGCCCGCTTCGTCCATAATGCATCTCACCTACCTTAGATTATTCATCTTCAGACTTATTCTTCCTTGAATGTGTCTTCCGACTGTTCCTCCGTAGGAGGGTTGTCCTTTTCAATTACTTCTCCCTCTTCTTCACGAAGCTTTTCGTTTTCTCTATCAAATCGATTAAGTGTCCACTTAATTACATTACCTAGAAAATAGAAAAGAATCAATACTATCAGGAGATATACCAGTTTTTGGGTAATTGAATAATCCATTGCATATGTAATGATACAAGTAATTCCACCTGTAACCAACATAAGAATTAATGGCAATGTATTTCTATTCATCTTAGTATCCTACTGTTAAATGACAGTTTGTCCTTTGCCTACTGCACGAATTGTATATTCCCCTGTTTCCGGATAAAAGATTACGGTTCTACCATAATTGGCACCTGTATCTTCTGCCAAAATAGGAATCTTTAATTCTGCCAGTTTCTTTTTGGTTGCTTCTACGTTACGTTCTCCCACTTTCACCAAGTCGCTTTTCCCTTGTGTTGCGAACATGGTTGCGCCTCCTGCAATCTTAGCAGTCATACGATTTCTCTTTGCCCCTAAGGCTTCCATTTGGCGCACACATTCCTCTATGCCCGTATCTGCAAATTTGGCTACGTTCACAGTGGGTCCTGAAATAGCTTTACTATCTGGGAGCATAACATGAGCTAAGCCGCCAATCTTGGTCACTGGATCTCTGAGGGCTACCCCTACACAAGATCCAAGTCCCAAGGTAGTCAAACCGTCAGGGCTGACACAGGTTTTCAGGTCAGCCATTCCGACTTTGATTACTTCACTCATTTTTCATCCCCTCTATATCATACCAAGTGATGCCAAAATTTTACTATATGATTCAAGATCTGGAATCAAAATAAAATACCCGTTAATCTCCACTTCATCATAGAACTGAGACTGAATCAACAAAAGTTTGTCTCCAATTGCACCAAACTCAATCGCAGGTACGCTTAAGATTGCACCCGCCATGTCCATGGTTAAATCAGGTGGAGATGGATAGATTTTCATGTTGGTTAGTGTAGACAAAGAATTGAGGTATGCACCAGTAATGATGTTGCTCACTTCCTTCATAGCGGACATTTCCATTTCATTGAAATCGTCGCCTTCACTCACACCATATCCCATCATGATCTTGTTTACCAAATGCTTGGCAGAACCACGCTCCACAAGGAACATAATACTTCCTGTGATATCGCCTTCTACTGCCAGGTAAATACCTACCATGACCTGCTCTTCGCCGCCCATGATGGTTCCCACTTCGTTAAACTCCAAAAGTTTAACCTGAGGAACTGTCATATCCACCTTGCACTGCATCATCTGTGCTAAGGCTGTCATGGCGTTACCCGCGCCAATATTACCTATTTCTTTTAGCACATCCATGTAGTTTTCGGATACTTGATCCAAACTCATATCGCCCATTATGCGTTCTCCTTCTCCTGTGCAACTACGTTCAAATCAAGAAGAGAAATCAAGCCACCGTCATGTTTGCCGATACCAAAGATAAAGTTAGGGTCTTTGGAGTCGTAAGCCACTTTTTCTACCTGATCGTTTTCAAGAGTAACAACTTCTTTTACTTCATCTACGATGATACCGATTGTACCATGCTGTTCCAATTTTAAGATGATGATACGTGTCGCCTTGGTAAACTCGTCTTCAGGCAAATCCATCTTCAAACGCAGGCTCATAATAGGAATAACTTCACCTCTAAGGTTGATTACGCCTTTTAAGTAATCAGCAACCTTAGGAACTCTGGTGATATGCTGCATTCTTACGATATTGTCAACATATTTGATATCAATACCGTACTGCTCTACGCCTAATCTAATTACAATATATTGTGTTGTTTCGCTAACAGTCTTCAATACATCCATTTTTTTATCCTCGCCTTTCTTTCCAATGTGAATCAGACACTTAGAATAATGTGTTTGCGTCCAAAATCAAGGCAACTTCGCCATCTCCAAGGATAGTAGCGCCGCTGATGATCTTGCACTTGTTGTCGATATACTTACCCATAGACTTGATAACGATTTCCTGCTGTCCAAGCAAGTCATCTACTACCAAACCAACCTGTTTGTCACCCTTCTTAGCAATAACAACAATCATATTTTCCTCAGGTGCTCTTGCAGATGTGGTATCAAGTACGTCGGAAAGACGAATGAGTGGAATAACAGTTCCTCTCAAATGAATAACTTCTTTGTTCTGTACCAGTTTAATCTCGCTAGGAGAAACATCCTCGATAGTCTGAATAGCACCAAGAGAAATCGCATATTTCTCTCCACCTACTACAACCATGAGAGCCTGGATAATAGCCAATGTCAAAGGAAGACGAATGGTCCATGTACTTCCTTCGCCAAGTTTACTCTTAACTTCAACTTCACCACTGAGAGCTTCAATTTTGCTCTTAACTACGTCAAGGCCTACGCCTCTACCAGATACATCTGTAACAGATTTTGCTGTAGAGAAGCTTGGAAGGAACAACAAATCGATGATTTCTTTGTCGGTCATGTTGTCACCCTGTTCAGGAGTAATTGCACCGCGTTCGATTGCTTTCTTCTTAACTGCTTCTACGTCAATACCATTACCGTCATCGCTGACTTCAATTACTACGTTGTTACCATCCTGGTAAGCATCCAAACGGATAGTACCAACTGCTGGCTTACCTCTCTGCGCACGTACTTCAGCAGATTCCAAACCATGGTCTGCGGAGTTGCGAAGGAGATGCATCAATGGGTCGCCGATTTCATCTACTACAGTACGATCCAATTCTGTTTCTTCACCAGTCATGTAAAGTTCCATTCTCTTGTTGAGCTTTTTGGACAGGTCACGAATCATACGTGGGAATTTCTGAACAACGCTCTCAATAGGAACCATTCGAACCTTCATAACAGATTCGTGAAGGTTAGTAGTAACGTTTCCTAAATATTCAATCTGCTCATTGAATACTGCGCTTGTCTGCTGCGCATCATTTGCAGTCGCAGAAACAAGAGAGTTCTTTGCAATGATAAGCTCACTTACAAGGTTCATCAAAACATCCAGTTTTTCAATGTCAACACGTACGGTACGGTTAACAACTGGCTTAGATACCTGCTGTTTCTGCGCAGCAGCTGCTGGTGCAGAAGATGTAGGAGCCTTCACTTCTGTAGAAGGTGTTGTAACTGCAACTTCTTCCTTGGATTCCACAACTTCTTCCTTGGATTCCTCTGTTGCCATCTCTGCAAGGTCAACTTGCCCTGCGACAGCACTCTCTACTTCAGATACATTGGATGCAGCAGCAATCACCTTGTCAACATCTGCATCTGTAATAATAATCAAGGAAAAATCAAAATCAAATTTTTCATCTTCGATATCCTGTGCGGAAGGATTGGAAACAATAATTTCGCCCAACTCTTCGATTGCTTTGAACACCAAAAATGCTCTTGCCGCCTTAAGAAGACAAGATTCCTGAATTGTAACAGTCAGACCGTATACCTTCTTGCCCTGTTTTCCAGCTTCAGTAATCACATGGCAATCTGTACCATCCAACTTGATGTCTTTCCATTTCTCGCCGCCGGCTGACTCTGCTTTTGCCTTAGGAGTTTCTTTCGCTACTACAGCTTCGCCACCGCCGTTCATAATCTCATTTAATCTGCGAATCAGAGGTTCGTTGTCGTTGGTACCTTCATCCGCAGTAGTCTGAATTGCTTCCAGATAATTTTCAAGAGCATCCAGGCACTGGAACAAAATATCAATCAGCTCAGCGCTAACCTTGATTTTGCCATTGCGAACTTCAGAAAATACATTTTCCATGTCATGAGTCAACGCCTGCATGCGTTTGAATCCCATAGTACCAGCCATACCCTTTAAGGAATGCGCTGCACGGAAGATTTCATTGACAGTGTCTGCACTTTCAGGATCCTGTTCCAAATTCAAGATCTGAGTATTCAGTTCCTGCAAATGCTCTTTTGTTTCATCAAGGAAAATCTCTAGATACTGGCTAACATCCATTTTACATTACCCCCACGTTTAATATTATTTCTTGTGCAATCTGTTCCAATGGCACCACCTGATTCGCCAGGCCAGTTGCCACAATGCTCTTTGGCATTCCATACACTGCACATGTGTTTTGGTCTTGTGCAATTACGTGCACTTTCTTTTTGGTTACTAGGTTTTGTATTCCTTTGGTTCCATCTGCTCCCATACCGGTCATCACTACACATACAATCTGATCATATTTGCTATCCATGAGGGATTCATACATGTAGTTTGCACAAGGTTTTACACCTTCTCTGGAAGGTTCATCGGAATAATGGATGGTATATTTACCATCTCTTCCTGTCTTAACATTGAGATGCACTCCGCCTCTTGCTAAATATACCCAGCCCGCTTTGAGTTCGTCGCCTTCTTCCGCTTCCTTCACTGTCACTTCGCTTAAGGAATTCAATCTTTCTGCCAAAGATGCGGTAAAGCCTTTTGGCATATGCTGAACAATCACCACTGGACACTTCAGTCCTGCTGGAAGTTTTGGAATTACAGATTGCAAAGCTTTTGGTCCGCCTGTGGAGCAGGCAAGTGCCACCACTTTACTTCCTGTAACTGTTTTGGCGCTCTTCTGAACGATTTCTACCATCTTGCGAGTGGTTGCTTCGTCCTCTTTTTTCTTGGCTTCTGTGGTAAATACAGGTGCTTTCGCATCTGCTACTGCTGCAAGAGTTTCGAGCATGTTAGCCTTGAAATCATCTGTTCTACAGTCAACGGCGTTGTCTGGCTTATGTACAAAATCAAGGGCTCCCAGTTCCAATGCATCCAATGTAGTTTTGGCGCCTTCTCTGGTATCTGTGCTGGCCATCATTACTTTTGCAGAAATCTTGAACTTCTGTAACTCTTTCAAAAGTTCAAGGCCATTCATCTTAGGCATGTTTACGTCTAAAACTACGGCATCATACTGTTTTCTACTAAGCAAATCCAGTGCCTCAAGACCATTGGTAGCTCTGTCTACTACTTGGAATCTTTTGTCACTGTTGATTATATCACAGAGCACTCTTCTCATGAGTGCAGAGTCATCCACAACAAGAATTTTCTTGTACATTTCCATGATTAACACCGCCTTTGTCTGAAAATTTACTATTTATTCCACTCTTTATTTCTAACTTTACGTTCTTCTTCAAATATGTATTTAATAATTTCTTCTCTATCATTGATTGGGATATTCACATATTGTACTCTGTGTTCGTATACTCCCGGCTTAGAGTCTACTGGTTTCACGCTCAGAATCTTTCCAACAATTTCATAATTCTTTGGAACACCCTTAAGAACCAAATGATAGGTACAATATATCATGCTTCCCGGCTCATACCTTTGATTTGACATAAATCTAAGTCCGCCACCGCTGATATCAACAATTACACTTCTCTTTAGAGGCAAACCTGGAGAAAGATAGTAGTGCTCTTTGGCCTCAACCGCCTTAATCTCCTCTTCTTCCAAGGTACGCGCACACATTTCAAGCGCACAGCTATATCTATAAAATTCTCTTCGCTGATATTTGCGCAAGTTTGTAATCAGTTCAAACACCAATATATAAACGTTGTTGCTCTTGTATCTGTCAATCACCCTGCCAAGGCATTGATAAACCGTTCCGTTAAGTGCATAGAAGGTCATATCGTATTCCCCATCTACAGGGAGCAAAATAAGCTTTGTCTGCTCCATTGGCATGGTTACCTCTAAACGTTCCTCAGAGATAATGTCGTAAACTTCGCTTTTGTATATTTTGTTTTCTTTTTCGTCGTCCTTTACCTGTTGAATGGACTGCAAATCTAGCTTTGTTCCTATTCGAATTAATTTAGAAAGCATTCCCATTACCTACCCCATCTTTTTTCCTGAAACAATGTGTGAAAAGAAAGCAGCCATACCTCTCTTGCGAAGTGGCACATCCTTGTTCATAAGCTTCGCCGCAATAGTTTCGTACGCCAAACTGGATTTCGCAGTCGGAGTCTGTATAGAAACTGGCGTCTGTTGCATAACAGCTTTACTAAGAAGTGCATCCTGCGGCACTGCTCCCAAAAAGGAAAAAGGCATCTTCAAATACCTTGCCACGACCGCATTCAATTTGTTAAACAAGCTGTATCCGTCTTCTTCTTTTTCTACTTTGTTTGCGATCATCTTGACCTGAGAACTCTCTGCTGAGAATCTTGGATGTCTGCTAAGAGCCTTTAGCAAAGAATAAGAGTCTGTGATAGACGTTGGCTCTGGTGTGGTCACCAGAATAATCTCATCACTTGCCACCAAAAACTCTAATACAGCATCTGATATACCAGCGCCAGTATCTACAATAATGATATCTGCAATCGCATCCAGTGCTGCTAAATTTTGAATAATATATGTCAGGTAGTCTCTACTCAAATTGGACATACCTGCAATACCGGAACCACCAGAGATAAATCCCACCTCCATAGGGCCCCAGGTAATAATCTCTCGTATGTTTTTGCCCTGATAAATCAAATCGCAAAGATTGTGTTTTGGCACTGCGCCAAACATAATCTCAATATTTGCCAATCCAAAGTCAGCGTCCAAAATAATCACTCGCTGACCCATTTTGCGAAAATGAATGGCTAAGTTAATTGCTGTATTCGATTTACCTACGCCACCTTTTCCACTGGTAACAGTTATGACTCTTGCCACAGGTCTAGGCTGGCTATTTGCTTTTATGATATTTCGCAACTGTTCTGCCTGATCCATAAGCGCCTCCTACTATTTTCTGCCTCCCAATAGCTGTTTAACTGTCTTTTGAGGGTTGAAGTTTTCAATATCATCTGGAACATTTTGTCCGCATGTTACATAGGACAAGTCTGCGCCAGTATAAAGTTTCAGATTGAGTATATTGCCTAGAGCTGTAGTCTCATCCAATTTTGTAAAAATCAGTTTGAAATCAGCCATTTCTTTATAAGAATCTGCAATGCTGATTAAATCTCTGTACTTGGTTGTAGCACTGACAACCAGATAAACTTCTTTTTCAACCAGCCCATCCAAGCAATGCACAAAGCTGTTCATATTGTCCTTTTGAGCCACGTTCTGGTGCGAATGTCCTGCTGTGTCCACAAAAATATAGTCAAAATCCTTGAAGTCACGGAGAGCTGTTTCAATCTCTTCCACCGTATAGATTACTCTGAAAGGCACTTCCAGGATATTGGCATAGGTACGAAGTTGTTCTGCAGCTGCAATACGATAGGTATCTGCTGTGAGAAGTGCAACCTTCTTTTTGTCCTCTACACTGAATTTAGATGCTATCTTGGCGATAGTAGTGGTTTTGCCTACTCCAGTAGGTCCTACGTAAAACACCACTTTAGGTCCGTTTGTCGCAGGTGTAATACCAGATGGTTTTCCAAACTTCAATATCATCTTCTGGTAGGTATTTGCCAAAGCATAGTCAAATGGCATTCCTGGCTTGTGTACCTTTTCAATCTCATCCATAATCTGATTGATATACTTCTCATCAATCTCATTTTCCAACATAATGTTGTACAGAAGCTTCATGAAACGTACGATATTCTCATCTTTAGCAGGCGCCTCTTCCTTTTTGCTCTCTATAGGCTTGTCCTCTTCTGGCTCTTCTTTCTTCTGAAGCTGTGCCACCAGTAAATTTTGAAGACTGTCAATTTTTTCTTCCAGAACCTCTACAGACTTTCCGTCTTTTTCTGGTTCTGCCTGCACTACTGCAGGGGCCACATTGACCGGTCTGTTAATCACTGGAGCAATACCTGTATGAGGAGTTTCTTTCTTTGGAGCAACAAAACGCTCCGCCTCATCCTCCAAAGCTACCGTCACCTCTACCAACTGTGGTTTAAAGAAGGAAAACAATCCCCTCTTCTTAATATTCTTCACATTCATAACTACCACGCCATTTCCAAGTTCTTTCTTGGCATTTTCGGTAGCCTCTGCTTCTGTTTTTCCTTGAAATTTCTTAATAATCATTAGGCTGTCACCATTCCTACAGATTGTAATTCAACATTGGACTCAATCTCATTGTAAGAAACTACAATCAAATCTTTGTAGTAATCCTCCGTCAGACGTTTGAAATACATTCTCACGATTGGAGAAGTAATGATAATTGGGTTCTTACCAATGCTCTCTAATTTTTGCATCTCTGTTCCAACAGATGCCATAATCTTTTTGGTTCTCTCAGGGTCTAAGGTCAAGTATGCGCCCTGTTCTGTCTGTTTCACGCTAGCCATAATTTCCTGCTCAATCTTTGGATCTAAAGTCACCACACTGGTGGTTTCATGGCTAGGGAAAAACTTGTTGGAAATCGCACGCTTCAAGCTTTGTCTTGCGTACTCGGTCAATATATCCGTATCTCTAGTGGTAGGTGCATAGTCTGCAAGGGTTTCAAAAATAGTAAGCAAATCTCGAATCGAGATACCTTCCTTCAAAAGATTCTGCAATACTTTTTGAATTTCACCAATACCCATAAGCTTAGGCATAAGTTCTTCCACCAAAGATGGATTGGTCTCACGCAGGTTGTTGACCAGATTCTGAACATCCTGTCTGGTCAAGAGTTCTGCAATGTACTGTCTGATGATTTCTGTCAAATGAGTGGCAATAATGGACGGTGGATCTACAACGGTATAGCCCATGCTTTCCGCTCTCTCACGCTGTCCTTCAGTAATCCAGATGGCTGGTAAATGGAAGGAAGGTTCAAAGGTTGGAATACCTGTAATTTCCTCTTCAACATACCCTGGATTCATTGCCATGTAATGATCAAAAAGGATTTCTCCTTCACTGACCTGTATGCCTTTGATTTTGATAATATACTGGTTTGGATTGAGCTGAATATTGTCCCTAAGACGAATGATAGGAACCACTGTACCTAATTCCAACGCAATTTGTCTACGGATCATAACAACACGGTCCAGCAAGTCTCCGCCTTGATTTACATCCGCCAGCGGAATAATGCCATAGCCAAATTCAAGTTCAATTGGGTCTACCTGAAGCAGGCTGTTAACGTTTTCTGGCTGCCTGATTTCTTCTGCAGCCACCTCGTCCTTGTCCACCTGAGCCTCAGTCTGCGCTGTCTCAATTGTACCCGCAATAATTCTTCCTGAAACAATAAAGAGAAGTCCCATTCCCAAGAACAGAATCGTATTTAAATCCGTTACCAATCCAAGAAATGCAATGGTTGCACCAACCAGATACAAGGCCTTGGGAATACCAAAAAGCTGGCCAATTAGCGTAGAACCAAAGTCTGCATCTTTGCTTCCCTTGGTAACCAAAATACCTGTAGAAAGAGAAATCAGCAGAGAAGGAATCTGGCTACAAAGGCCATCACCAATGGTAAGAATCGCATATTTATCCAGAGCAGCCGTAGCCTCCAAGCCCTCTCTGGTCATGCCCATGGCCATACCACCAACCAGGTTGATTACCGTAATAATCAAACCAGCAATGGCATCTCCTTTTACATACTTAACCGCACCATCCATGGAGCCAAAGAAAGTAGCTTCTTCCTGAATCTTTTCTCTTCGTTTTCTTGCCTCGGCCTCTGTGATGGCTCCAGTGTTTAAATCTGCATCAATAGCCATCTGTTTACCTGGCATCGCATCCAACGTAAATCTGGCTGTAACTTCAGCTACACGTTCAGAACCTTTGTTGATTACCATGAACTGAATCAAAATCAGAATGATAAATACGATAGCACCAATAATCAAATCGCCGCCACCAACGAATTCACCGAAGGTCTGCACTACGTTTCCTGCATAGCCTGTAGAAAGGATGTTTCTGGTGGAGGAAACGTTCATAGCAATTCTGAAGATAGTGGTAAAAAGCAGGATCGTTGGGAAATAAGACATTTCCAAAACTTCCTTACTGAACATTGCCACAAAAAGAATGGTAAACGCTATGGCAATATTGAAAGCCAAAAAAACGTCCAAAAGGGCAGCTGGTATAGGTACAATAAACATGATAAAAGCGGCTAAAATATACAAAGCAACGCCCACATCTGCTTTTTTCATCTGCATCTATACTCACTTCCCTTCTGTCTAAATTTCTACACTTTTCCTTTCAGGTGATATACAAAAGCAAGCACTTCTGCCACCGCCTGATAAAGCTCTGGTGGAACCATTCCACCCACCTCCACATTTGCATAAAGCATACGGGCAAGTGGTTTGTTTTCCACAATTTCAATCTGGTGTTCTTTCGCCACCTCTTTGATCTTCTGTGCCAGATAATTTTCACCCTTCGCAATAACGATTGGTGCGTCTGCCACTTCCGGATCATATTTAATCGCAACCGCATAATGCGTAGGGTTGGTAATAACCACATCTGCCTGTGGCAAATTCTGCATCATACGTCTCTGAGACACCTCTCTCATTTTTTGTCTAATACGACCTTTAACCTGAGGATCTCCTTCTTGCTGCTTGTATTCTTCTTTTAATTCCTGCTTGGTCATTCGCATATCTCTGCTGAATTTGACTTTTTGATAAACATAGTCTGCAAAAGCCAAAATCATGTAGATTACTGCAATCTGAATGCCCAATTCTATAACCATTTCTCCCGCCAATGCAATCCCCTGCATCAGCGGCATATCATAAAGAATAAACAAAACTTCTGCCTTGTCCTTAATATAATTGTAGGAAACATAGGCAATAATTCCAACCTTGGCGATGGACTTAATCAACTCCACCACTGAATTCACGGAAAAAATACGTTTAAACCCACTAATTGGACTGATCTTACTAAACTTTGGCATCAGTGGTTTGGTAGTTACCATCCATTTAACTTGGACAACATCACTTAAGAATGCTACTACAAAGGCTACCAGCACTGTAGGACCTACAATTACTACAATCTGCATAACCATATCCCTGCTTAGAACCATCAAATCCTTCTGGGGCAGAAATCCATTCCACTGAATCACTGCACTTGGAATCTGTGTGTAAATATCTTCAAACACAGCCAAAAACTGATTTCCGATGGTGCCAACCCAAAGTTTTAATACAAGGAACAAAGCCAAGATTCCAAGGGCATTTGCCACTTCTCTACTCTTGGCGACCTGACCTTCTTTTCTGGCATCGCTTAATTTTTTCTCACTGGCTGGCTCTGTTTTTTCACCACCAGGTCCCTCTGCGGCAAAAAAGGCCAGATTATATTCTAAAATCACATCATGCCCTCCACAAAGGAAACTGTCATTCGCTTCATTTCTGTAAATATCATACTCGTAGCATCCGGCAACATAGCCACCGTAAAGAACAGAATTGCAAGACCAACCAGCACTTTAAGCTGGATACCAACCGCAAACATATTCATCTGCGGAGAAACCTTTGCCATAATTCCTAAAATTGCATTTAACAGTAACATGGTGCAAAAGATAGGTAAGCAAATTCGAAAACCAATCACAAGATACTGGGTCATAAAGTTTACCATAGAACTCAAAAGTTGATCCGTGGCAAACACTGCTCCGTTGACAGGTATTAACACAAAACTATCCGCTAGTGCCCCTAACAAATATCTATACATACCAGTCGCTATCAAAAGCATCATCATCACATACTGGTAGTAAGCTCCTGTGATACTAATAGACGACTTTGTGGCAGGATCCATCAGCGTAGTCATAGAAAGACCTGTCTCCATATCTGCAATGGAACCTGCGAAATTCACAATCGCCGAGCAGATCGAACATCCAAAACCAAGCAAAAAGCCCGTGATAGCTTCCTTAGCAACTATTACGGCATACTCCATCACCGTGTCGTAAACAACTGCATCCGCTGGGGACAAAGTAGAATAAAGCAGTATAGATGTAAAGAAAGATATGGCTACTCTAACCTGCGCTGGAGTATTGTTCATACTAAAAAAGGGTGCCGCAAATACAAAACAACTGATACGGACAAACACCAGCAAAAAATATTCTAAATCGTAGAAGGAAAAAGATAAATCAATCATCCTAATCCCCTTTACTTGTGTACATAATTGCTAAAACTGAGCCACAGCTCTGTTGTATACTCAACCATTGAAGTGAGCATCCATTGACCAAAAACAATCAGTGCCAAGAAAACACAGATAATCTTAGGAACAAAAGTAAGTGTCTGTTCCTGAATGGACGTAACTGCCTGAAAGATACTGATCAAAAGACCTACAATCAATGACACTAACAAAACAGGGAGGGACACTTTGATAATTAGAAATAGTGCCTCGTTGGCGATTTCTACTACTGCATCTGTCGTCATAAGCTACCTCCCGTCAGTGGTAAAAGGTTTTTACCAAGCTTCCTATCACTAGGCTCCATCCATCCGCCAGTACAAAGAGTAAAATCTTAAATGGCAAGGAAACTGTGGTAGGCGGCAGCATCATCATACCCATACTCATCAGAGCAGACGCCACTACCATATCGATTACAATAAACGGTATGTAGATGATAAACCCAATAAAGAACGCTGTTCTTAGTTCACTGACCATAAAGCTAGGAATCAACACAGATGTGGGAATGCTTTCCAACTCTCCATCCCAATCCAGCCTAGCAATCTCCATGAACATCTGAACATCCTTTACCTGCGTCTCCCCATACATGAATTCACGTATAGGTTCTAATCCTGCCTCCAAAGCCTCTTCCTGCGTAATTTCACCGTTCTGGAAAGGAACATACGCCTCTGTATAAACTTTGGTAATTGTTGGTGTCATGATAAAAAAAGTCAAAAACAGCGCCAACCCTATCAAGACCTGATTGGGAGGAGCCGTCTGTGTATTCAGCGCCGATCTGGTGAAATGCAACACAATAATAGTTCTTGTAAATGAGGTCAGACAGATAATTAAAGTAGGCGCAATGGCAATCAGTGTAAGAGTAATCAAAATACGCAGAGAACTGTTAAGACTACCGTTGTCTCCAGATATTTGAATCGTTAAATCATCACTGATATTTGGCTCCATCAAATCCGAAGGCTCCTCGGCCCAGCCAGGTTCGTGCACTGCGGTTCTATCGTCTGTCTCCACTCCCTCAGACGTCGCATAGACAGAAAGACTCTGACTAATGCACAATATGCCCACCGTAATCAGCAGGCATATTATCTTCATTATTCTTTTTGTAGGAAAAAATTTTTTAATCACGTTCACAAAAATTTCTCTCTATTCCTGTTTGTCTTTAAACACTTTCTGTTTGGCCTTTTCAAGCAGAGAGCCAAAATTAGTGTCTGTACTTTCCTCAGGGCCATGAAACTTTAACTGTTCCACCGGAACCTCTGTAAGCATGGTAACTGTATCTTTACATACTGCTATCACAAAGTATTTATCTCCAACTCGTACTAGTTGCATATACTTGCTAACATCAATCCGACAAGCCTCTAGGATTTCCATATTTTTACCTGCGTTTTGAACTCTTTGATACTTTGCAATCCATTTGGTTACATACAAAGTCAGAGCCAAAACGCCAATAAAAATAATACAAATCGTTATAAACTCGACATAACTGTTAGTGCTACTAGAAGTAGCCCACACGATAAGTTCTGATCCCATTAACCAAGTACCTTCTTAACAGCCTCAAGAACACGGTCTGCCTGGAAAGGTTTTACAATAAAGTCCTTCGCACCAGCCTGAATGGATTCGATAACCATTGCCTGCTGACCCATAGCGGAGCACATAATAACCTTAGCATTTGGATCACACTCTTTAATCTTCTTCAGAGCGCCGATACCATCAAGTTCTGGCATTGTAATATCCATAAGTACCAAATCTGGTTTCAATTCGTTGTATCTCTCAACGCCTTTTGCTCCATTTTCAGCTTCACCAACTACAGTGTAACCATTCTTTGTCAAAATGTCCTTGATCATCATTCTCATGAAAGCTGCGTCATCACAAATCAAAATATTCTTTGCCATAATATTTTCTCCTTATGCTCTATTTGATAATTTCTGTTACTCGAACACCAAAACTCTCTTCGATAACTACTACTTCACCTTTTGCTACAAACTTGCCATTAACCAGCACATCTATAGGTTCACCTGCTATTCGGTCAAGTTCAATGATAGTTCCTGGTGAGAAATCTAAGATGTCAGCAATAGATTTACTAGTGCGGCCCAACTCTACTGTTACTTCCAATGGTACATCCATAATCAGGCTGATATTTTCCTGACTAACTCCTTGCAGTACATCCGCTGTAAAGGTTTGGAACTGTGCCGGCTGAATGTTTACGTTAGGCTGCTGCATAGGCATCTGCATTTGAGGCATACCCATCTGTGGCATTCCCATCATAGGCATTCCCATGTTCATCATACCCATCTGGCTCATATCCATCTGAGGCATCTGCATCTGAGGCATACCCATTTGAGGCATTCCCATCTGCGGCATTCCCATCTGCGCCTGTGGTTCCATCGCTGGAGTTGCCATGGAAGGCGGTACAGCGGATGGTTCCGGTGTTACTGGTGCAGGTTCTGGAGCCGATCCCATCTGGGATGTAATAAACATATCTACCAGTTTCTTAGCAAATTCGATTGGGTACAGCTGCATGATAGTGCTGTCTACCATATCGTCAATCTGCATACTAAATGCAATCTTTACAAAAGTACCACCCAAGAACGGAGAAATAGATGATCCATCAGAAATCTCTGTCAAATCTCTAAGATCTGCATTTGGTGGGCTGATGTCAATCATGGTACCAAACATGGTTGACAGGGAAGTTGCAGAGGAACCCATCATCTGGTTCATAGCTTCAGCAATCGCACTGAGATGCAATTCGCCAATCTCGCCGTCCGTATTGGTGCCGTCTCCTCCCATCATCAAATCAGCAATAACTTTCACGTCATGTTCCTTCAGAACCAAAATATTGGAACCATCTAGGCCCGCTGTATACTTGATCTGAATGAATACACATGGCTTTTGATAACTTTCTAAAACATTTTCCCATGTCGCAAGTGATACGACAGGGGTTGTAATATTAACTTTTCTGTTTACCAAGGAATACAAGGTAGTGGCTGAAGATCCCATACTGATGTTGGCAATCTCACCTACTGCGTCTGTTTCTACTTCCGTAAGCAATGGTTCATCCACTGATGCATATACCGGAGCAGAATTTTCTACAATTGCAGGTGCACTTACTGATTCTGGCATCTCTGGCATTACTATGCTACTTGGGTCAGACAAATCCATTCCTGCAAGTAGAGCATTTATCTCGTCTTGAGAAAGCATTCCGCCATCCATGCTTTAGTCCCCCTCTCTGATTACCGTTGTAACTCTCACAGCGTATTGCTCTTTGCTGGAGCCTGGCAATGCGGTAAACTTTTTAATATTTCCTACGTAGACTTTTAATTCTTCGTCCACATGGGTATTTAGTCGAATCACGTCTCCTACCTGAAGACTTGCGAAATCGCTAACTGAAATAACACTTCTTCCTAACAGCGCCTTCACAGGAATGGATACTTTCTTAATCAAGTCACCGATGTGTTCCTGATATCCTTCATCCACTTTTTCCTGCATATTTGCATACCAGTACTTCGTGTTCAATCTATCCATGATATCTTCCAAAGTAAAATATGGAAGACAGATGGTCATGATCCCTTCCACATCACCTATCTTCATATTTAAGGTGACAATGGCTATCATGTCGTTTGGTGCAATGATCTGCGCGAACTGAGGATTGGTTTCCAATCTATCCAGCACCGGATTGATGTCCAATACATTCTTCCATGGTTCTCGCATCAATTGCATGCAGACAATCATCATCTTTTCGATGATGGTTAACTCTATTTCAGAGAATTCTCTGGTTTTATCTAGGGGCTCTCCTTGACCACCGAGCATTCGGTCTATCATGGTATAGCCCAAGTTGGTTCCTAATTCAATAATTATATTGCCTGACAAAGGTGCAAAATTGACAATGCCCAGGATAACCGGATTGGCCAAAGCATTGGTAAATTCAGAGAAAGTAACTGTCTCGGAACTGGCCACGCTCACCTGTACATTCTTTCGTAAGTACAATGGCAGGTTGGTAGAAATCAATCTGCCGTAATGTTCAAAGATAATCTCTAAGGTCCTAAGGTGTTCCTTGGAGAACTTTGCCGGGCGCTTAAAGTCATAATTTTTAATCTGCTTCTCAGTGGATTCCTGCATTTGCTCCACATCAAGCTCACCAGTGGATAAAGCCGCAAGCAGACTGTCTATCTCGTTTTGGGACAACACGTCGCCCATGAAAGTTCACCTCCCTTTTTGGTATTCTTCAGAGGCTATTGATATTTCACATCACCACTTGCAACTCTGTAGATAAATTTGGAATTGTACAGTTGTTGAAGCTGTGCAACGATTTCTGCATACACACCTTCTGTATCTGCTTTGAATTCCTCGATGGTATGAGAACGAACCACGGAGATGATCTCACTCTTAATCATTTCTTCTCTGGCTGCCAACTCTTCAGCGGTTCCATACTTCTCGAAGTCCTTATGCTGGGAATTCATATAGATGGTAACCTTCATCATCACATAATGATCCTTTCCTTCCTTTTCGCCATCCTGCGCAGGACTGGTCTTTAAAGGTATGGTCATGGTATCTGCGATGGTATATGTAGCCGTATCTTCCACAGAAACATTGTTTCCGCTCTGATCTGCCGCCAATTCAATATCCAAAACAGTTGCAATCTTGCCCACTAAAGCTGTGGTGCTCTTCATAGCACCCGTTACGCTGAACATCATAATTGCTGTCAGCACCAAATTAACTACTAGTAGGGCCAATATTAGGATAGATAGTAAATTCTTTTTCATAGGAATCCTTATCTGCCTTTCTCAGTTATTGAATAATGTTGTAGTGATAAATTCGTATCTCTACTCTTCTGTTCTTTGCTCTTCCTTCTGGAGTAGAGTTGTCCGCAACCGGCACATACTCACCTCTGCCAGAATGTTTCACTTTGGCTGGATCCAAAGTTGTGTTTTCCACAAAGAAATTAAATACAGAAAGTGCACGTCCAGCACTTAACTCGTCATTGTTTTCATACTTTTTGCCGTTTTGAGGTACGGTATCTGTATGCCCTTCGATTTCAATTATGCTACTTGCGTAGCGTTCCAAAATGATTCCCACTCTGTTGAGAATTGGAATCGCTTCTTCCTTCAGTTTCACCTCGCCAGACTCAAACAAAATAGCTCCACTAAGCGTCAACTGAACATACTGAGAAGTGAAATTAACCTGAATCTCATCTTCCATATCACTTTCATCAATGGCTTCTTGCACTTTTTCGGCCAGTTCTTCCATCTCGCCTAACTGTTCTTGTTCCACTGCAGCCTGCATATACTCATACTCATTCATTTCTTCCGAGTCTATTTCGCTATCTGCAGTTTTACCTGTACTGTTTATGTACTCGTCAAGTTCGTTTAGCTGACTGACGCCATTGCTAATCAAAATACCGTCACCAATCGCAGTAGCACCAGCACTCCAAATGCTGAAACTCTGATTCATGGAAGCTGCAACGTCTTTCATTTTTTCCTCATCTACAGTAGACATTGCAAACAGAAGTACAAAAAAGCAGAGCAAAAGGTTCATCAAATCGCTAAAGGTTGCCATCCATGCAGGTGCTCCTGGTGGTGGAGTCTCTTCTTTGCGTTTTGCCATTTACTCTTCACCCCCATTTTCGCCCTCTGCAGCGGCTGTCTCTCTATCCTTAGGGGCTAAGAAGGATTTCAACTTTTCTTCGATTACACGTGGGTTTTCACCCGCCTGTATAGACAGCAATCCTTCAATCATAATCTCTTTGGCAACGATTTCTGCATCATTGTTTCCCTTTAATTTTGCTGAGGTAGGAATACAAATCCAGTTTGCAAGCAAAGAACCATACAAAGTTGTAATCAACGCAACAGCCATAGCTGGTCCAATGGCAGAAGCATCTTCCATGTTGTTCAGCATATCTACCAGACCTACCAAGGTACCAATCATACCCCAAGCAGGGCCCATGGCTCCAAGTGCATCCCAGAATGTGATGTTTGCTTTGTGTCTGCTTTCAATACTGACCAGTTCTGTCTCCATAATGGCACGAACAAGTTCTGGGTCTGTACCGTCTACAACCAACAAAATACCCTTTTTAAGGAAGGGCTCGTCAAGCTCCGCAGCAGCTTCTTCCAAAGAAAGCAAACCTTCCTTACGAGCCACGTTGGACAAATCTATGATTTTTTGAATAATAGCTGAAGTGTCAAAATTAGGAACCTTAAAAATAAGCGTAAAACTCTTAAGGCCATTTATAAATCCATTCATGTCAAATTGCATGAGTACAGCCGCAAAAGAACCGCCAAAAGTAATCAGTGCAGAAGGCGCATCTAAATAAGCTGGTATTCCTACAATACCACCTGAACTGATAATACCAAACATGAGCATTCCGAAGCACAGTATACATCCAATTAGTGAAGCTAAATCCACGAGAATTCACCGTAACATTCTGCAATTTTTCGAATTTAATCTGCAAAAATGTCCTTTCTATACAATTTTACTAAATTTTTCACTTCTTGTCTACTTTCTTTTACAATAATTTTTCTCCCTGTAGTGAGGGTCATCACCGTGTCTGGAGTCTCCTCAACAATCTCGATTAAATCGGGATTTACAAGGATTTTTACTCCGTTCAGTTTCGTAATTTCAATCATGTTTTTGCCACTCCTTCCTATGTTTTCCATGTTAAATTTTGTCACATTTCAAAAATTTATTTTCTAGGATGGAACTAACAACAGGCCAAACGAAATATCGCTCAGCCTGTCATCACTAATTTTTAACGTTTCAAGTTAGTTAATTCTTCCAAAAGTGTATCAGATACAGTGATGATACGGCTGTTTGCCTGGAAACCACGCTGAGTGGTAATCATCTCTGTAAACTCTGCTGACAGGTCAACGTTACTCATCTCAAGCATACCTGTGCTCATCTTACCGCCACCAGCAGTAATATCTACGCCGATGCCATCAAACTCACCAGAGTTTAAGGTTGCAGAGTAAAGGTTGTCGCCCTGTTTTTCAAGACCGGAAGCATTAGGGAATTCCGCTACTGCAATCTGTCCCAAAAGTTTGGTCATACCATTGTCATAGGATGCATAAATCATACCATTTTGCTGAATCGCAATACCGCTCATTTCGCCTAGTTTACGTCCCATTCCAAGACCGTCCTTGTCACCAGATGTAGCTGCGATAGTACATGCACCGCTGTTGTCGTACATGGAACTTTCTGAGAAATCAATTTCGATATCTGAGAAGTTTCCGCCAAGTACTGAAAGGTTAAGAATTGCTGTAGTTACTGTACTGGTCGCATCACCGATACCCATGAAAGGACCATTGTCAGGATCATAGTTAACAATAATACCATCAAAAGTACGTGCATTCGTTGTGAAAGAGTTCATATTCTCCCAGGTAACTTCACCCAAATTAGCAAAGCTTGGTTCTTGGGTATTCAACTGATTCACAAAAAGCTGCTGTACAGAATAACTTCCTGCTGCAAATCCATCCGTCTGCTTAGGAACAATATATTTCTGAAGAGAAAGGAACTCATCTTCCATACCCTCATATCCATAAGCCTTTGCCAAAGTAGCAAGCTTGTCCTCTGTTCCGTTTGCAACTGCCGCATCGCCAGCATGAACCTCACCTGTTGCCTGATCGAAAATATCAGAGAGTTTCAATACTTCAGAGCCATCTGACTTAAGCTGAAGTGTATTGCCATTCCACTCATATACGCTAGTATCCAGCGCAAGAGTTCTATTGGTCTCCTGGGTTGCATTCTTTCCACCAAGAGCCACGTCTGTGATGTCGATTTCTTCTCCTGTAGAATCCAAGATTTTTTCAAGTTCTACAGAGTACTGGTTTACGTTGGTAGACTGTTTAAACACCAATCTAGCTGTGTAAGAGTATCCTAAGTTGTCATAAAAGTTTACATTGATTGCCTTACCAGCCGCACTTGTTACGTCTGTATTGTTCTTGTCGATAATACCAGAAACATAAGCTTTGCTAGTTGCCTCTGGTGGATAAGTCATGTTTGCCGCACTCATGATACGAAGTGCAGAAACATTGTCCTGCTTGATTGTCATGGTTTCTTCGTCCACAAGCCATCCCATTACATTGTAGCCATTGCTGGTCATAGCAAGGTTACCAGCTCCATCCACGTAGAAAGAACCGTCTCTTGTGAAGAAGTTTTCGCTACCATTGTTTACAACAAAGAACGCATCTCCATTGATCATGATATCAAACGGGTTACCAGTAGACTGGCTGGCGCCCTGTGTAGTGATATTGGTATTGATGGCACCTGTTTTAACACCAAGACCAATCTGTCTTGCATTGATACCACCTGTACCTGTTGTCGCATTTGGTCCAGAAGCGCTCTGTGTAGTCTGGCTCATCAATTCACCAAATACCATAGAACTGGACTTATATGCTGTAGTATTGACGTTGGCGATATTGTTACCGATAACGTCCATTCTTGTCTGATGTGTCTTAAGTCCTGACACGCCAGAGAAAAGTGATCTCATCATAAGCTTTGACCTCCTAAATTAGGTCCAACACCATGAAGCTGGTTTCCATCTGTCAGTCAGGAAACCTTTGCCCCCTTAAAAGGTCCGGCTAAATAATTACTGCTCCATCAATGTTGGTAAATACATTTTCATTTGTTTCTGTTTGATCCATCGCTGTGATAACTGTTGCACTAGGCACATTTACTATAAAAGCCAGCTGATCCATCAGAACCAGTGATTCCTGAATTCCTTTCGCCCCTGCCCTGCGCGTTCCATCGCTAAGTCTGGCTATTTGGCTGTCCGACAACGTAATCTGTCTGTCTGCCAACCTGTTTGCTGCATGCTTCGAAAATTTCAGGGTACTTCCTGCATGCATCATCGCTTCCCCGGCCGTCTTCGCTTTCAGAATATCCTGGAAAGAGATGCTCTTTGCATCCACACTGTTAGGTGTGTTTTGAACGTTTTGGTTTAAAAATTGGTCTTGAACCTGTAAGGCGGAAGGATAATTACCATTTTGTATCCTCATGTTTATCCTCCATTAATCCTGCGGGTCTTCGTTCTCCGTTGGTGTCTCATTGCCACCAGACTGTTCATTCTTACGAAGAAGAGCCAATCGATCAACATACTCCTGAAGTGCCGTCTTCTTTTCTTCCGCCACAAATGTCTTTTCATAGTCAGACATGTTCTGGTATGCTTCATTCAATCCATCAATGGTTTCGCCATCCGTCTGAACTGTGATACCATTTAATACTGGCAGTTTGTTGATTCCCTCTACAAGTTCTGTCGCTTTGTCGTACGCTGTGATGTATTCCTTGTCGGAAACAGTATACAGGTCATCCAGTGAATACATTCCTTCATTCACAACCAGATATGGTGTTCCGTTTTCATAGATTACGTAATCCACTCTGCCTGTTAAAAGTGTGGTTTCACCGCTTGCTCCTGTGGTCTTAATATGAACTTCCTGCCCAACCAAAGATGTAGCACGCTGCAAATCCATATTAGAGCTCATATTCTGCATGGTTTCAACCTGCGCGAACTGTGCGTACTGTGAAACAGACTCTGTATTGGAGGTTGGTTCCATCGGATCCTGGTATTTCATTTGAGCTACCAGAAGTTGCAAGAACGCTTCCTTGTCCAGTGTATTTCCACTAGCTTTTTTTGAGCTACTCAGAGACTCCTGTGTGCTTGATTCTACAATCTTGCCATCTACAACTTGTGCTATGTATGACACGTTTGCCTCCTTTCTGCCAAACCTTCTTGTTTGACTATACCGTATAGTCTACGGTAGTTCCATTTTGTTCCATCATCTGAGCTGCCAACTGATCCGCTTCGTCCAAAAGGTCTTCACTTCCCTCTTCCAAAAGATTTAAATTCAGTCTTCTGATTTTTGTAGAAGATTTGCCTTCCTGCTGGCTAAAGTTCTGCTGACCTTTGCCCTGATTAAGGTTTCTGTCGAAAGCCTGACTCTGTACCGCTACTTCAATCGATTCCACTTTAATTCCCTGAGCATCGAAGGTTTCGCGAAGCTGAATCATCTGACTTTCAAGAGCATTTTTTACCATCTCATTCTGAGCGGTAAACTGTGCTGTAATCACACCATCTTTCGCCGCAATCTGTACCTGCACTGTACCAAGACTTTCTGGCTGAAGCTGCATTTCCAATCTGCTAATGTCATCTCCCACCTGAATCTTCATGAATTCCATGATTTGATCCATAATCATCTGTGTTTCTGTGCTGTAAACTGCTTCGGTGTAACTAGCACTACTTGTAACAACCTCCACTTGCTGCTGCAATGGATTTGTTACCATAAATGGATTTTCCTTTGTCAAAGTTCCCTGATCATTTGAATCGCTCTGCTGCTTTTCTCCTGTCTGATTCTGAGAGCCGTCAGTCTGCTGCAATTTCGCCATCCCCTCTGTCGGATTGGTTCTTGCATCTACGATTTCTACGGTTTGGGTTCCCTCCTGCTCTGCCTGAATAGCAGTATCCTGCATCGCATCAGCAGTTTCTTGCTGTGTACCCTCCGTATATTGCTGGGAAATCTGAGAAAGTAATTCCTGAATCTGAGATACATCTTTTCCAGTCATCTTGGCAATTTCTTCCAGTCCTACTGTTAATTCTGCATTCAGTTTCGTAAAGGACGCGTACAATTCTTCATTGGTCAGTAAGGACAAAGCATCATTTGCTCCTCCCACAACCACAAACACTTGCATCAGATTGTCCGACTGCAAAAGGTCCATCATTGTCATTCCAAGTTCTTCCATTACATTTTCCAATTCTTCAATGGAAATGCCAAGTTCAGAAGCCAAACTTTGGAACATCTGCGTTGCCAACTCCTCTGCCGCCACAGTCACTTCAGATTCCTCTTCCATGGTCGGAGCGGTGGCAGTCTGTTCTTCCACGCTCTTAGAATCTTTCACTTGATCCGTTCTGCGGTTCTCTACTTTGACAGGTTTTGCTGCCGCTTGTCTGTCTGTAGTAGGCTGTTCTGACTGTGTCTGTTTTTGAAGCACGTCCGAAAAGTTTTCTCCTGCCTTTTCATTCTTGGCAGGCTGTGTGGTCAGATTTGCTAAAATGCTGCCCACATCACTTGTCACAGGTGTGCTCGTCATTCACATTCCTCCTCTCTGCAATTTTCAAGGTGCATGGCATCTAATGCCTATCATAAAGATTTCACTTCCCCCAAAAAAGGGTGCAAAATTCCTATGAACAATAAATATATCGGACTATTTACCCATTTCCTTAAGACTCTGGGTCCATAATTTTTGTAAGTTTTGCCGCCACTTCTGGATCCATCGCTCCCAGAATCTCTCCTCGTTCATCGGCGTTCATCACCCCAAGAATACGAGCCACCAAATCCAACTTGTCCGTCATCTGTTCAAAGATTCCAGCTGCCTGCTTTGGTTTCATGGACGAGTATGCTGCCGCATAATCCAGAATTTCCTGGCTTTCTTCCAGTTGCTTTACCACCTGCTTGTAGAGATACTCTGCCGTGGTTGGATCAATTTCCTCATAGTACTTTCTGTACTCTTCCGCGCCAGGTCCTTTTTCCGCATAAATCACTTCTTCATAAAAACTGGTGGTGATACGCTGAAATTCCAGCTGTTTGTCCTCAAATTCTTTCAGGCGCACGACTTCCGCCTTAAGCTCGGCTATTTCTTCATCCTTACTCAGATTGCCTCCCTGAGCCTGCTCTAACTGTAATTCCAATTGATTGATACGTTCCAGCGCTTCCGTCAAAGTATAACCTTCCGGATTGTTGTCTGTACTGTCAAGTGTAGGAGTCTTTGGAGTTGGAAGCACCCAACTTACCACTGGCACATCCTTTAAAAGCGGAGTCAATACTCCCGAGCCAAATCCTCCCACATCCAATTTAATCACAACGCAAATAATAGCAAGCCACACTATGACGATGCCAACAGTTGCAAAAAAGGTAAAAAACCCACCGCTATCGCCTTCCTCTTCCAACGCAGCTTCCTGCCTTGCGATATCTCTCGCTCTACGCTTTGCTTCCTTCTTCTGTCTTGCTTTATCTGCCTTTAACTGTTTCTTTTCATTCTCAATTCTGGCTTTTTCACTTCTATCCTGAATGCTTGCCATCACGCCTCACCTACCTTACTTGCATATAGATAACTGGTCAGTTCGTCTATCTCTTTGCTTTCTCTCTGTTTTTCCTCCATGAGAAAAGCCTCAAACGCTTTTTCCTTCAGGGTCTCATGGGTTTTGCGCTCCTTCATTACTTCCTGAAGCTGTTCTCTTGCCGCTTCCAGCCTAGCCTCTGCTCGTTTGACGCAAGCCTTCTGGCTGACAATAAACTCGTCCATACGAAGCAACGCCTGTTTGTTGAATGTAATGTCCATTACATTCAAGGAGCCAGACAGAAGTTCTCTGCCTTTCTCCTCATACTCAGCCCTGCGTGTTTTAAGCCTCTCCAATTTTTGCTCTTCTTCGTCCAACGCATTTCGAGCCATAGCAAAGTTCTGTTTGGCCTGCGTTTCCATCTTCAGTTTTATGTCCAGAATGCTCTGCATTCTATAGCGAAACCTAGCCATTCATCTCACTCCTATGGGCTCTACTCTTCAAAAAGAGCCTGAAGTCTTTGTAATGTATCTTCGTAACCGATTTTTTCTTCTACATCCTGTCTAAGAAACTCATTGACGCTGTCTATCTTGGCAATTGCATAGTCAATGCTTGGATTACTACCCGCTTTGTAAGCGCCGATATTGATCAAATCCTCCGCCTCAGTGTAGGTCGCCAGCACAGTCTTTAACTTGCTGGCAAGCTGCTTGTGCTCTCTTGGCACAATCTGACTCATACATCTAGAAATACTTTGCAGTATGTCAATTGCTGGATAATGATTTTTGTGTCCGAGCTTACGGCTGAGCATAATATGTCCATCTAGAATGCTTCGTGCAGTATCTGTAATTGGCTCGTTAAAATCGTCACCGTCTACAAGTACTGTATAAAGCCCAGTAATAGAACCCTTTGACGCCCTTCCCGCTCTCTCCAAAAGTTTCGGCATCTCAGAGTAAACACTTGGCGGATAACCTCTTGTTACTGGTGGCTCTCCACTGGCAAGTCCAATCTCTCTTTGCGCCATTGAAAAACGTGTCAGAGAGTCCATCATCAATAGTACATCTTTGCCCTGATCCCTGAAATATTCCGCAATAGCAGTGGCCGTCTGAGCTGCCTTTTTGCGCTCTAATGCAGGCTTGTCAGAAGTAGCAACCACTACCACAGAACGCTTCATACCTTCTTCGCCAAGGTCTCTTTCTATAAATTCGCGCACTTCTCGTCCGCGTTCACCAATCAAAGCGATAACATTGATATCTGCCTTGGTGTTTCTTGCAAACATACCCATCAGTGTAGACTTTCCTACACCAGAGCCTGCAAAGATTCCGATACGCTGACCTTTACCTACTGTAATTAGTCCATCTACCGCCTTGACACCCAAAGACAGAACTTCATCAATGATTGCTCTGCTCATCGGATCTGGTGGTGCCGCCTCCACGGAATAGGCTCTTCCCTTAGGTGCATCGCTTCCATCTGTAGGACGCCCCAAACCATCCAGACTTTTGCCAAGAAGAGCATCACTCACTTCAACAAAAAGAGGGTTGCCGGTATTTTGCACCCTGCAGCCCGCACCAATGCCGTCTACCGCCCCAAAAGGCATAAGCAATGTCTTGCTATTTTTAAAGCCTACCACTTCCGCGAGGATAGGCTTCAAACTTTCATCTTCAGGGAAAATGTGGCACAAATCGCCTAGCCTTGCATCTGGGCCTGCCGCTTCAATGGTCAAACCCACTACATTAACTACCTTCCCTAGTTTACGGAAAAAGATTTGTTCTTCAATTTTGGCATATTTAGAAAAGTCAATATTGGGGTAAGTCAATTCTATCACCTAAAATTATTTTTCTTCTGCTTTAACGTAAGAAAGAAGACTGAGTTTTCCTCTCAGTTCTTCCAATTCTGTATCAAGACTACAATCAAAAATACCAGAACTGGTTTCTATCATACATTGATTTCGACCAAGCACTACATCTTCAATAATCTCTATATTGGAACCAGAGGTAGCAACACCCGCCAGAAGCACTTTCTTTTGCATGGTCACATAAGGATAATCCTCCTTTGACACATGAATCAAAATGTCTCCTGTTCCTTCAGCCTTGCGAAGCGCAGTATTGATCAAATGGACAATAATGTCTCTATGCTTGTACAAATCCACATGAAAAATGTGCTCATATATACTCGTCAAAGTATCAATAAACTTCGGTTCCAAATCGTCCAATATTTTGCCGTATTCTCTCTCAAGTTGACGTTTGGCGTCCTCGAATTCTTTTTCTTTTGCAGCCACACCTGCCATCGCAAGCTGCTTGCCCTCTTCCAATCCCTGTGCTTTGGCCTGTTCAAAAACCGCCCGCCTCTGCTCTTCGATTTCTTTGGCAGCTTCTTCTTTCATGCGCGCAATTTCTTCCTGCGCTTCCATCAGAAGTTGCTGTGGATCTGGGCCTTCATACACTGGAACAGACGCCATAGGGGCATCAGGTACTTCGCCACCCGGCATCCCATCAACAGGCATCTCGCCTTCTGTTTCTGAAAAAAGAACTTCAAGCTGCTGTGCATTAAGCCCGGCCGCAAATCCTTCTGCACCTTCTTCATCAATCTCTCCATTGGATGCAGCTATACTACCTAAGGTAGCTTCCAGTTTTTGGGCAATTAGTTCATTGGTATCGATTATGCGAGTATCATCTTCCAGCACCATGGTGTAATGTCGTTTCAACACGTTACTAGACAACTATCTCGTCACCTCCGCCTCTAGAAATAACGATTTCACCGGAATCTTCAAGTTTTCTGATGATATTTACAATCTTCTGCTGTGCTTCTTCAACGTCCTTCATACGAACAGGTCCCATGAATTCCATATCTTCACGAATCATTACCGCAAGACGCTTAGACATATTGTTAAATACTGCATTCTGTACCTGCTCATTTGCGCTCTTAAGTGCAATTGCCAAATCGTTGTTGTCAACATCACGCAGCACACGCTGAATAGCTCTGTCGTCCAAAAGAAGAATGTCTTCGAACACGAACATCTTCTTGCGGATTTCGTCCGCCAATTCTGGCTCTTCGATTTCCAAAGTCTCCATGATATGTTTTTCTGTACCACGGTCTACTGTATTCAAAATCTCTACAACTGCATCTACGCCACCAATGATGGTGTAATCCTGGTTGACCAGGGATGCCAATTTGGATTCCAAAACCTTCTCCACCTCTTTGATGATTTCAGGGCTGGTTCTATCCATAACAGCAATACGCTTTGCAACATCCGCCTGTCTGTCTGGTGGTAATGCAGAAATAATCATAGCCGCCTGATGTGGTGACAAATAGGACAAAATCAAAGCGATAGTCTGAGGATGCTCGTCCTGAATAAAGTTAAGCAACTGAGAGGCATCTGTCTTCTTGATAAACTCGAAAGGTTTAACCTGCAAGGATGCGGTAAGTCTGCTGATAACTTCCACCGCTTTTTCTGCACCAAGTGCATTTTCCAAAAGTTCCTTCGCGTAAGAGATACCGCCCTCGGCAATATACTGCTGTGCCAAACACAGTTCATAAAACTCATTGATGGCATTCTCTTTCACCTGAGGTGTAATACTTCTGGTGTTGGCAATCTCTAAAGTCAATTCTTCAATTTCTTCTTCTTTCAGGTGTTTAAAAATACCTGCTGAGCGCTCTGGGCCAAGTGCAATCAACAAGATTGCGGCTTTTTGCAAGCCTCCCACCTTATCATCCATTGTGCCTCTAGCCATGCTAGATTACCCCCATTCCTCGTTCAACCAGTTGCGCAAAAGATTTGCTGCCGCTTCTGGGTTTTCATCCACGAATTTCTCAACCATCTTTCTGGTCTCAGATTTGGTCTCAACTTCTATATCTTCCAATACTGGCTCAAGGTCAGATTGAAGCAGGGACTCCACGGAAATCTCCTCTTCCTCTGCAACCTCTGTCTTCACAGCCATGCTGCGGAGAACCACGATTACAAGCAATGCAAGAATAACAATGATAAGAACTATAGATGTCACATCTGTGGCACTTACATCCATGCCTTCAATGTCTACAAACAAAGGCTCTTCATAAGCAATAAATGTAATCTTGTCTACTGGAATGCGTGTAGCATTGGCTACTGCGCTAATCATTTCCTCGTCCACTTCCATTTTCACGGTTTTGTCATTGGCGAGTTTGTATTCTTCCCAGGACATATCGTCCAGATAGCCCTGTCTCTTTGCATCTTCTTCCTTGATGACATTGTATCTCACTGCAGAGATGGTAATGGAAGACTGTTCATTCAAAATAACTCCTGGAGATGTAATGATAGTCTCCATCATTTCATTGACCAAATAGTCCGTTGATGTTTCTACAGTTGAAGATTCACTGTCCTCTGAATCCTGCCACAGATATCCTGTCTCATCATTGGAATCGGTTCCCGGAACTCCCCCACTGGAGTTTGAATTTGTAGATTCATATTCGTCTCTGTGAGAATAGTATCCTTGGTCTTTGCCATCTGGAACAGAATAATCATGCTTTGCTTTTTCATAGCTGGAGTAATCTACCATCAAGCTAGGAGTAGCGATGACGATGTCATACTGTCTGGTTCCCACCAAAACATTCTGCACATCAGACTTCATCAGCTGTTCTGCCTGCGTCTTTAACTGAAGCATGGAGCTTGCAACACTTGTGATAGAGTAGTCCTGCTCGCCCGAAAAAAGCAATGTCATGTCTTGGTCTACCACCGTAATATTGGCCGTGCTTTCATTGCCGAGGCCTGTAGCAACCGCTCTCGCAATGGCTGCCGCCTGGTCAGAGGTAATCCGATCCTTCAATGTGAGATGTACCGTGGCAGAAGTCTCCTTTTGGCTAGCAATCAAAGTACCCGTCTGATCTGGAACATCCAAAATCACTGTTGCCTCCTTGACAGCGCTGTAGGACTCCACTGCAGCTTCCATTTGTTTCTGCAAAAAGACAATATATCTACGCTGAGATTCGGATTCTGTGCCAAACATGCCGGTGCTGACATTGTCTATACTCCAGTCATCTGGGCTATATCCCGCTGTGGCAATCGCAAGGCTAGCTTCCGAAATCTGGCTATTAAGCACACTAAAACGAAGCGCATCATCTGATACCTGAAAATCAATTTCTGCGCCTTCCAATATTTCTTTAATCTCAGCCGCCTCTGTCGTATCTTCACAAGTACGCCACAATGTATATTGAGGCTTGGTAAATACAAATACGAGAATTGCAAAAGTAAATATAACAGCTGCCGCAATAATGATAATAATTGTCTTCTGTTTTGCGGTAAATTTATTCCACCAATCCAACACCTTTTGGATTAGTTCCTTCGCTTTGTCCTGCATGGTACTTCTCCTTGATCATCCTTATCAAATCTGGATATTCATAATCGTATTGTACGCTTCCAATACCTTGTCTCGAATGGCCACTGTATACTGCAAAGCAGTAGATGCCTTTTGCAAAGCAATGGTCAAATCATGCGTATTCTCTGTTTCTCCCAGTGCCCACTTAATCTCCTCATTTTCATAATCAGACAAATATGCATTGGTAGTATTAATATTTTCAATGGCAGTGTTGAGTATCGCATCAAACATGGTGCCATCTGTCTTCTTTGTTTCAGTTGTCACTGGAAAGCTATCCGCTATCAGGCTGGAACTAGTAAGTCCATTGACGGTATTTCCAGTCGCCAAACTATTGATACCGGTAAGTGCGGTCAAATCCATAACAATTCACTCCTATGTACTAAATTCAAACCCAAGCCTTATTTCCCGATCTGTAATCCCTGAAGAGCAATGGACTTACTTGCTTCAAAAGCAGTTGCATTGGCTTCATAGGCACGACTTGCATCAATAAGGTTGGTCATCTCTGTGACAATATTTACATTTGGATAAGTTACGTACCCATTTTCATCTGCGTCAGGATGGGATGGATCGTAAACCTTGTTTGCCTCTGTCCAAGTATCTTCCTGAACAGAAGACACTTTAACGCCTTTGCCTGTATAATTGTCTCTTTCCTTGCTAAGCACTCTGCTAAATGGAGTCTGGGTATCCTTCTCAGCAAAAGTAACAACCTTTCTACGATATGGAGTTCCATCCTCTGTACGAGTGGTGCTGGCGTTGGCTACGTTTTCAGAGATGATATCCATACGGTATCTCTGAGCCGTCATACCAGAAGCGTTAATATTAAATGCTGTAAACATTCCCATATACTATCCCTCCTACTTCATAACCATCTGTAGGTTTGCAAATTCCTGTGTAATACTCGTCATCAAGCCCTGGATCTTAATCTGGTTTTCAGCCAGCATTACGTTTTCATTTTCAATGTCTACGTTATTTCCATCCAAGCGATAAGACAAATCCGCATTGTCTGTGTAGGGTCTCCCATCCAATCTGGCACTAGTGGTATCCACACCAGCCACTGCCTGATCCATAGTACTGGAAGTCGCACGGCCCAGTGCACGTTTCAGTTCAGACTCAAAAGCCACGTCCTGTCTCTTGTATCCAGGCGTTGTTGCATTGGCAATATTGTTGGATATCGCTTCATTTCTCTTCCACGCAGCATCTGCCGCTCTATCTAAGACGTTAATATAATCAAATGCGCTTGTATTAATCATATCTACTTTCCTTTCATGACTGAAAAAAGGGTACACTACTCCTACCTTATTTCATTATAGTTTATTTAGTGAAAAACTCAAGTGCTTTTTGTAAAAAATATACTTTATCTTGTGTTTTTTGTCGAAGTGGGGCACTAAATGTATGATGTAGCCATCTCGTCACCATCACAAAAAAGGACCTATGCAAAAACATAAGTCCTTTTACTTCTCAAGATAATCCCTTATCTTTTATGCGATTTTGTATGTACGAATCTTTACAGACGAGACTTGATATTCTGCTTTTTGAGTTCTTCAATCTCGTCAAACACTACATCATTGAGCACTTTGATGTATGTACCCTTCATACCTGAAGATCTAGATTCAATAACGCCAGCACTTTCGAATTTGCGAAGTGCATTTACGATTACAGAACGAGTGATACCTACTCTGTCAGCAATCTTGCTCGCTACCAAGATACCCTCCATACCATTGAGTTCTCCAAAGATATGAGTGATAGCCTCCATTTCAGAGAAGGAAAGAGTACTGATAGCAGATTTCACTACTGCAAGTTTTCTGCTCTCCTCTGCGCTCTCTTCGTTAACTGCGCGAAGCATTTCAAGTCCCACAACAGTGGTTCCATATTCACTTAATATGATATCATCAATATCATATGGATCGTTGCATTTGTAAATGAACAGAGTACCAAGTCTTTCACCAGCAATCTCGATAGGTGTAATAATAGCCTGGAACTTCTTTACATTTGTGCTATCAAAACCAAGAGTAGCAAGATTTACATTCTCTTTGGTTGACAAAACGCCCAAAAGTCTTTCATTAAGCATAGAATCGATGAATCCGCCAACGTTCTCATTTACCAGCTCGTCAAGCAATTCCACCCCATCTGCCTTGCCTACGCCAAGCACTTTACCCTTTCTACTGATAACTAAGATATTTGAGTTAAGGATTTCCCTCATAACCTTACAAATATCATTGAACACAACCTTACTTGAATTGTTGTTGTGAAGCAAATTACCAATCTTTCTAGTTTTGTCTAATAATTGAACTCCGCTCATTGTACCTTCCTCCATTTATAAGCACGGAACCTCCCTTTTCCTCATCGAAAAAGGGATACGATAACTGTATATTAGCACACATCTGAAAACTTTTCAATGAAAGTGTCAAAATTTTCAAATAATTTTATTTATTTGTCACTTTTTTTGTCACAGATGTAGTCACAGTCCTCCATACCACACACTAATTTATTACCTTTCTCAACCAATACAAATCCACACTTTGGACATTTGTCCGCAACCGGTTTCTGCCATACCATAAAGTCACATTCTGGGTTTCCAACACATCCAAAATATCTTCTACCCTTCTTGGTCTTCTTTACAACAACGTCTTTGCCACACTTTGGACAATCCACCCCGATTTTTTCCAAGTATGCCTTGGTGTTACGACAGTTTGGGAAACCTGGGCATGCCAAGAATTTGCCATGTGGGCCATATTTGATGACCATGTTTTTACCACAGGACTCACAAATTTCCTCAGAAACTTCATCCTTAATTTCTACTTCAGGCAATTCTTTTTCCGCATTTTTCACGGCTTCATCCAAATCTGGATAGAAGTTTGAAATAATACTCTTCCAATTCACGGTGCCTTCTTCAACGCCGTCTAAAAGAGCCTCCATATTGGCTGTAAAGTTTACATCCACGATGACAGGAAAGGCTTTCAACATCATATCATTAACCGCCTCACCCAGCTCCGTTACGTAAATATTTTTATTTTCCTTAATGATGTATCTGCGTGCCAAAATCGTTGTGATGGTTGGCGCATAGGTACTAGGGCGTCCGATACCTAGTTCTTCCAGAGCACGTACCAAAGACGCCTCTGTATAATGAGGTGCCGGCTGCGTAAAGTGCTGTTTTGGAGTAAGAGATACAAGTGAAAGTTCCGACTCTTTGCTCAATTCTGTATTGATAACATTGCCAGTCGTCTCTTCTTTGTCTTCCTCCTGCATATAAACGCTCATAAAGCCATCAAAAACAACCTTAGATGCAGAAACATGGAACACATGCTCTCCACCTTTAATTTCAACAGAAGTAGTTTCATACTTTGCATTGCTCATACGGCTTGCAAGGAAACGCTTCCAAATCAATTGATACAAGCGAAGCAAATCTCTAGGTAACTCATCCTTAATCTTTGCTGGGCTCAGTTCAAGCTGTGTAGGTCTGATTGCTTCGTGCGCATCCTGAATCTTCTTTGCATTTTTCTTTTCCGCCGCCTTTGTATCGCTATATACTTCGCCAAAGTTGGCTTCAATATATTCCTTTGCCATCTGCTCAGCTTCGTCAGATACACGAGTAGAATCCGTACGAAGATAAGTAATCAAACCAATGGTTCCTTCCCCTTTGATATCTACACCTTCGTAAAGCTGCTGCGCAAGACGCATGGTCTTCTGTGTGGAAAAATTCAGAACTTTGCTGGCTTCCTGCTGCAACGTAGACGTAGTAAAAGGAAGTGGAGCCTTTTTAGTGCGCTCTCCCTTCTTTACATCCGTTACGCTATAACTGCATCCGTTTAGAGAAGCCAATATTTCATCTACTTCTTTTTGAGACTTAATCTCTTTCTTTCCTGCCGCATCACCATAGTATTTGGCAACCAAAGGCTTCTTTTCTCCTTTGACAGAAAGGGCTGCCTCCAAAGACCAATACTCTTCAGGAATAAATGCATCAATCTCCGCTTCTCTGTCACAGATGATTCGGAGAGCAACAGACTGTACGCGTCCAGCACTAAGGCCTCTCTTAACCTTTGCCCAGAGCACTGGAGAGATACGATATCCCACCATACGATCCAGACACCTACGTGCCTGCTGTGCATCTACCAAATCCATATCAATCTCTCTGGCATTTTTTAGAGATTCCTTTACCGCATTCTTTGTAATTTCATTGAATGTGATACGATATACTTTTTTGTCTTCTAATTTCAGTGCTGCCATCAAATGCCAAGAAATCGCTTCTCCCTCACGATCAGGGTCAGTCGCCAGATATATCTTTTCTGCCTTCTTAACTTCCTTTCTCAGTGCGGAAAGCACATCGCCTTTTCCTCTGATGGTTATATATTTTGGTTCATAATCATGTTCTATGTCCACGCCCAGTGAACTTTTGGGCAAATCTCTTACGTGTCCATTGCTGGCGAGAACCTCATAATTGGAACCAAGAAATTTCTTGATTGTCTTCACCTTAGCTGGTGATTCCACGATAACTAAATACTTAGCCATTCTTTCGACCCCATTTTTCTAATTTATTCTTCCCTCTATTATGTCCAAAGCCATAATATTTATCTAAAGAAACAATCGTGAACCACCTTACACCAAAAAACTTTGCTCGTCAAGAAATTTTAAATCCTTCTGCAAAAATTTGTGCAATTTTACCGAAACCTAGTGATAATAGGCCGCTGTTTGAAAAGTTTCTTCGTAAAAATCCAAGATGTCATCCAGCGTAACTGCCCAAAAGCTTATATATTTACCCGCTCTGGAAACGCGCATGGTAACCATACCAATCAATCTTCCATGCCCATCAAACACAGCAGACCCTGAGGAACCCGCGAACACACTCATATCCATGCGAGTCATAAAGGTTAGTCTTCTATAAGCCGCTTCTGGGGTATCTTCCTTTTTCAGCATCTTCCCATCTCGATCACGCCACACTTTACCCTGTTCGTTGATGGTTCTGATGCAAATAGATATGTTTTCATCATTGTCCAGGGCATCCCAGTAGCCTTTGTTGATATGTACAGATCGAAGTGTTTCAAATACTTCTGGGTCAATATCGCTGATTGGAACCTTCAAAAAAGCAATGTCATGATTGTAGTTCTTCGCAACCACTTCCCCTGTATACCCCGAACCATCATGGAAGTATACATCCAATTTCTTGTCAGAATGTGTCACATGCTGGTTGGTACAAATTATGACATCTTCTTCTGTAATCATAATGATAAAGCCACTGCCATAAGATTTGCCAGGTCTACTCAATCTGACCACTGCCACTTCCAGTGTCTCTTGAATAAAATCCACATCATCCTGCTCATAGAAGCCTGCGTCATAAAGATTAAATGCTCCTACAATATTGTAGTTATATTTGTCTATCTGATGAGAACTGATTTTGTCTTGCAAATCCACCTGTTCTAAGACATGTACTACAGCTGTACTTTCGCCTTCAAATCCAAAACTGTCTACCGCCAAATATGTGATTGTATAGTCTCCAGGAACTTGATTGTCCATCTGCGAAACATCTACTGAAAGACTTTCACTTACATCTCCATCTAGTTCATCCGCTGCCACAATCCCGGCCAAGAAATCCGTATCGCATCCAATCGCCAGGTAATGCTCGCGCATTCCCGTTACTACCGGAGGAGTATCTACCATAACTAATACTGTCTCAACCGCATAGTTACCTGAAGGGTCTGTGGCTCTGACTGAAACCTGATACAGTCCATTGGTATCAAATGCCACTTGGTCGTTCTGCTCAGAAACGCTCTGAGCGGCTTCCATTTGAAGCGTAGCCTCTCCGCTTAAATCTGAAAAACTTTCAAAAAAATAGTCTATATCGTAAGGTATTCCCTGTTGCAGATAATAATCCTTCTGCTGTAAATTTAACACCGGCGGAGTAGTATCCTGAATAACCACTGTATACGTAAATTCTTGCCACCCATGCTTTAAGAGAACTTCATATTCACCCACTTCATCTTTTGTTACTTTAGAAAAATCAATCTTGCTTTTTTCCACTGACCACTCCATACCAGATACATAATCATATGGATTTTGAGTCAAACTATCCCCCAATTCTATTACAAACTCCGTCGTCACTTGTTCCACCTTGTAACAGAAATAGAAAGTCGTTCCCACCCCTGCCAACAACAACACAAATGCAACTATAGCAATTGCAATTTTCTTCCCTTTTGAAAGTTTCATGTCCCACCTCATCTGTGATCTTTTCTCAGTAAAGAAACAGGGGCAACAAGATTGCCCCTGTGATGGTATCTCTATATGTCCTTTGACTTATAAAATAAAATGGTCCTTAAGCAAAGCGCCTCGCTTGTACTCCAGTGCAATTGCATCCAGTCCATCTGGCTCTTTCACACTGAATCTACTTCGAACGAATTTCTCCATTACAGACAAAATACTCTTCAAAGTATCCTCTGATGTCTGTCCCTCAGAAATCTGGAAGGTCATTTCCCATCTTCCCAAGATTTCATTGTGCATTCTTCCATTCTCATCCTGTTCAATTACAACAGAAATCTTCTTGCCTCGAAGATCAATACCCTTTGGACATTCCTTAAGCCATGAATATCCATGGACGATTCGCATCACTCCATAAAAAAGCCCCGACAATGCTTCTGTTAATTTCAAGTTGTCTTCCTGATTGTCATATTGGGTTGATACTGTATCCATAAACCACTGATACTCTTGCTCACTGTCAATTCTAGCAGGCATACCTCTGTCCATCATATTGCTATATGCTCCTTTTCATCTCTATAAATGTTATTTGTAAATTCCCTCATATCCCTTGCTATTTATTATACAATTCAATAAATAGTAAATCAATACCCATTTTATTGTATAATCTATGATTTATAAGCAATAAAAAATACCGTCTGGACTGACTTACTCAGACCATCGGCATTTCTAATAAAGATATAATGTTAAAGGAAACAGCTCGTAGGGGAATCGAACCCCTGTTTCCGCCGTGAGAGGGCGGCGTCTTAACCGCTTGACCAACGAGCCATAACAAACGTCACTTAGTATCGCTGTTTCCGTGACACTTGCTTATAATAATACAAACTGCCAAAGAATGCAAGCACTTTTTTTCAAATTGTTTTAATTTTCAAAAAAGTGCTTTAATTCTTAGGTTTACTGACCACTTACATCAAATCAAACAAACTGATTTGGTTGGACTCTGGCAAATCACCTAAAAGGCCCAATTGATCCATCAGTTCAATGACCGTCTTTGAAACCTTGGTCCTCTCTCGAAACTCATCCTTCGAAAGGAAAGGGCCCTGCTTTGCCGCTTCGACAATCGCATCTGCTGCTTTTTCACCAAGGCCATCGATGCTGTTTAAAGAAGGCATCAGTTTGCCGTCTATAATCTGGAAGTTTCGTGAATGTGCTCTGAAGATATCAATCGGCATGAACTCAAAACCTCTTGCATACATCTCCTGCACTACCCTCATATCGCCATAAGCCAATTCTTCTTTATTGGATAGTGGAACTGCAGACGCCTCTTTATTAGAAGCTGCTTCCATACGACGTTTGTACTCCTTCATAATACTTTCCAAGTGGGCTTTACCTTGACACATCTGCTCATAAGAAAAAGCTTTGGCGCGAGTACTGAAGAAGGCTCCATAATAGGCCAGCGGATAATGAATCTTGCAGTAAGCAATTCGCCACGCCATCATTACATAAGCCGCCGCATGCGCCTTAGGGAACATGTACTTAATTTTTCTGCAGGACCCTATGTACCACTCTGGCACATCATGGGCCGTCATCTCCGCAACCCAGTCATCTTTTAATCCTTTACCCTTACGAACACTTTCCATGATCGTAAACGAAAGGCTAGGCTCTACTCCCATCTGAATCAGATAGGTCATAATATCGTCACGAGTACAGATTGCAGTTGAGATCGTAGCTGTTCCGCTCATAATTAAGTCCTTGGCATTGCCAAGCCACACGTCTGTACCATGTGACAAACCAGAGATTCGTACCAAGTCCGAAAAAGCTTGGGGCTTGGCGTCGATAACCATCTGCATCGCAAAATCCGTACCAAACTCTGGAATACCTAAACATCCCAGTTTGGTTCCTCCAATCTGTTCTGGTGTAATACCTAGTGCTTCCGTATTTTGGAACAGGCTCATAACATCCTGTCCATCCAGAGGAATGGTCAGTGGATCTCTGCCTGTCATATCCTGCAGCATACGAATCATGGTAGGATCATCGTGTCCCAGTATATCTAGTTTTAGCAGGTTGTGGTCGATGGAATGGTAATCGTAATGTGTGGTAATAGTATCTGTGGTCATATCATTGGCCGGACGCTGCACAGGAGTGAAGGAATTGATGTCTTCTCCCACTGGAAGCACTACGATACCGCCCGGATGCTGTCCCGTACTTCTACGCACGCCAGTACATCCTGCCGTGATACGGTTGATTTCACTGGCACGTTTACTCTTTCCTCGCTCTTCGTAATAATTCTTTACATATCCATAGGCTGTCTTGTCTGCCAAAGTAGCTATCGTTCCTGCTCGGTACGTCTGTCCTGCGCCAAAGATAACCTCTGTATATTTGTGCGCTTTGGACTGATATTCACCAGAGAAATTTAAGTCGATATCCGGCTCTTTGTCTCCCTTAAATCCAAGGAAGGTTTCAAACGGAATATCGAAGCCATCTTTCTTCAGAGGCTTGCCACAATTTGGACAGATTTTGTCTGGCATATCTACACCAGCCTTACCTGCATACGCTTTCACATCATCAGAATAAAAATCATTGTAAAAACACTCTGTGCAGTAATAGTGCGGACTAAGTGGATTTACTTCTGTAATACCAGACATGGTAGCCACAAAGGAAGAACCAACTGATCCTCTGGAACCAACCAAGTATCCATCTTCCACAGACTTCCATACCAATTTCTGTGCAATAATATACATTACGGCAAAACCGTTGGTAATGATGGAGTTCAACTCTCTGTCCAATCTGTCCTGTACAATCTTTGGCAAATCCGGTCCATACATTTCATGGGCCTTCGCATAACAGATATCGGTAAGCAATTTGTCACTATCCGGGATAACAGGCGGACATTTGTCTGGTCGCACTGGTGATATAGACTCTATCATATCTGCAATCAGGTTGGTATTGGTCACTACCACTTCCATGGCCTTGTCACTTCCCAAGTACTCAAACTCCGCTAGCATCTCTTCTGTAGTGCGAAGATAAAGTGGTGCTTGATTGTCTGCATCCGCAAAGCCTTTGCCCGCCATGATAATTCGTCTGTATACTTCATCTTCTGGGTCAAGGAAATGAACATCACAGGTAGCCACAACTGGCTTGTGAAATTCCTCACCCAGCTTCACAATACGTTTGTTGATATTTTGAATATCTTCTATAGAGTTTACGTTTCGAACCTTCTCCGATTCGATCATAAACATATTGTTGCCCGTCGGCTGTATTTCTAGGTAGTCATAAAAATTCACCAATCTGGCAATCTCGGATTCGGACTTTTCTTCCAGCAGTGCCTGATAGAGTTCGCCCGCTTCACATGCACTACCAATAATCAATCCTTCACGATACTGTTCAATCAGGCTCTTTGGAATACGTGGAACACGGCTAAAATAAGTTAAATGAGACTGAGATACCAAGCGATACAGATTGATTCGACCCATATCATTCTTTGCAAGCAAAATACAATGATACGCATGTTTCTTTCGAATTGCTTCTATATTAGTAGCACTTCTCTCATTGATCTGGGTGGTGGTTTCTATGCCTTCCTGTGCAAGCATTTCCAGGAAGCGAAGAAAAATGAGCGCAGTGCACTCTGCATCATCCACCGCCCTGTGATGATTTTCCAGTGAAATGCCCAAAGTCTTTGCTATCGCATCCAAAGTGTGCTTGTTCTGATCCAAAAGCATTTGAGATACACCTACCGTATCAATAGATGTAAAGTCTACAGGGATATCCAGTCTCTTGGCATTTTCGTTTAGGAAACTCATATCGAATCCTGCATTGTGCGCCACCAGTACGCATCCCTGACAGAATTCGATAAATTCTGGGAATATCTCAGCAACCTGTGGCGCATCCAGCACCATGTCATCTGTGATCCCAGTCAGTTTTTCAATTTCGTAAGGAATAGGTACACAAGGATTGATAAAGGTGGAAAAACGATCCACAATTTTTCCATCGCATACCTTGACCGCACCAATCTCAATAATACGATTGTTTACTGGTGAAAAGCCTGTGGTTTCAAAGTCAAATACCACATAACTTTCCTTGGAAAGTATCTGTCCTTTGTCCTCGGAAACAGTCTGCTTTAAGTCATCAACAATATAGCCCTCTACACCGTAAATAATCTTGAAAAAGTTTTGTCTGTCAGGCGCAGGGAGTCCTTCCTCTTTACATCTTTTCACTTCAGCAAACCAAAAATCTTCCCACTTGTGGTTGGCAATTGGGAAGGACTGTGTCACTCCATGGTCTGTAATTGCGATAGCTCTGTGTCCCCACGAGTAAGCACGCTTCACAATGTCACTTACCTCAGATACACCATCCATATCACTCATCTTGGTGTGGCAATGCAGTTCCACTCGTTTGTGTATGGAGTTGTCTTTACGACTAACCGTAAAGTCCGGAATCTTCTTGATTCCAACCAAAGAACCAATAGTCAGTTCCTTGTCAAATTTGTCTATCATACAGATACCTTTAATCTTCAAAAAGGCACCCTTCTTAATGTTCTCCAGATACTCTGGTACATCCTCGTTCTTAGCAAACATCTTTACGGTCATAGTATCCGTAAAGTCTGTGATGTCAAAAAAGAGCATAGTCTTCTCCCCATTTCTAAGCTCTCTCTTGTCCACCGCAATTACTTTGCCCTTGATGGTAACTTCGCCCATCTCTCCAATCAGTTCTTCTATCTTGATGGTCTCATCCTCAAAGTCCCTGCCATAAATCACATCTGGATTGTCAGATTTCTTAGGTGCTCTAGGACTAAAGCCTCCACTCTTCCATTCCTTCTTACCAGGCGCAGTAGCATTGAACTTGCCCTGCAATTTGGCTCCTCCGGTCACCTTACCTCCCGTAGCCTTGTCCTTGGCATCCGAAGCCTGATCTGGCTTTTTGCTTGCATCACTACTGCCATCTGTAGCACCTTCCCCTCCAGTAGCAGCCTGTTCTGTAGCAGCGGCAGCCATTTCATCCTGCCTTTTCTGCGACCTTTTGTAAATCTCTGAAACCTGATTGGCCAGTGCTCTTTCTTCTTCCTCTTTGTCTACACTGCCTTCCACTTCATGGTAAAGAACCTGAAAATGCACTTCAAGTCCGCATCTCTCCACATAAATCTTTTCAAGAACGCGCACAAATTCATCCTGCATCAGGCGAACCAAAGAACTTTCCTTGCAATCCAGCACCACCTGATTCGCAGAAGGGAAAGATATTTCCGCAGTCTTAAATGCACTGAACAACACATGGTTGTATTCCTTCAATTCGTCAATAATACTTTCTCGATAAATATCCGTCAAAATCTCTGGCGTGAACTGTTTCGACAGCGAAAACTTCTCATAGATTTTGATCGTAATACTGACATTGCCAAAAAGCTGGTCCTTAATCGCTTGTTCTACTTCCCAAATCTGCTGCTTTTGGATAAGTTTGTCACTGCTGATATAAATGCGCAAAAAGTCCCTTCTTGCTGTAGAGGATGCTTTCTCTACCATGGTCTGCTCCATCAAATCATGCAGTTTACTATTCAGTTTGAGAGTAGGAAAAACTTCAAAGAACCCTTTACTCATCTGTATCTACTTTACCCAATGATCCAATTCGTATTTTAGTGTATTAAGCAATTGATCCTCAGGTACCTTTCTAATAATCTCGCCTTTCTTAATCAGCAGGCCTTCTCCTATTCCGCCTGCCACTCCGATATCTGCTTCCTTGGCTTCGCCAGGGCCATTGACTGCACACCCCATTACAGCCACTTTGATATCCAAATCATATCCAGCCACCAGTGTTTCCACCTGGTTGGCCAGACCAATTAAATCTATCTTGGTTCTGCCGCAGGTTGGGCAGGACACCACTTCTATGCCACCTTTTCTAAGTCCCAAAGTACGCAGAATAAGTTTGGCACTTTTGATTTCCTCCACAGGGTCTCCACTTAAGGATACTCGGATGGTATCTCCAATGCCCTGATACAAAATCACGCCAAGCCCAAGAGCAGATTTGATGTTGCCAGACCAAACTGTTCCAGATTCGGTGATTCCCACATGCAATGGGTATGGGGTCTGAGATGCCAGCATCTCATGAGCCTTGGCACACATCAGCACGTCGGATGATTTGATGCTGATAACCAAGTTGTCATACCCTAGCTGCTCGATCATGCGAACCTTGTCTAGGGCACTTTCTACAATGCCCTCTGCGGTCACTCCACCATATTTTTCCACCAACTGCTTTTCCAAGGAGCCACTGTTCACGCCCACTCGGATTGGTATATTTCTTTCCTTGGCCATATCCACTACGGCTTTTACCTTGTCAGGGCCACCGATATTGCCTGGATTGATGCGTATCTTGTCTGCGCCATACTCCATCGCTGCCAATGCCATCTTGTAATCAAAATGAATATCTGCAACTAGTGGAATATGAATCTGTTTCTTAATCTCTGCTAAAGCCTTCGCTGCCTCCATGGTAGGAACGGTACAGCGGACGATTTCGCAACCCGCTTCCTCCAGACGTAAAATCTGAGCCACAGTAGCTTCCACATCTTCTGTAGGGGTATTGGTCATGGACTGAATCAATATGGGATTTCCACCGCCAATTACTCTATCTCCAATTTTCACTGTTTTGGTATGTTCTCTGTACATAATTTCCTCCTGTAAAAAGGCTTAATTAGACTCCTTTTCATTGTATGAAATAAGGACTCTTTTTTCAATGGTTAATATGACGATTTTTTCGTGTAAAGACTTCCGTTTACGTTGTCTGCCAGCCCCTTGCAAACCAGCTCCCATAGAGTCTGCAAAACTTCTGGAAATGTCCAGTTATATAGGCTTTGGGCAGACAATTGCAGATAAATCTGTTCTCCTGAAACAGGATATACATCTAGCATCTTTAAGACCTCTTTTTCCCTGTTTGTCATGCTTTTGTATATTTTGTCCATGGAGCATTTTTGCATATCAAAATTTTGTATTTTGGTTTGTCCTAACGCAACATCAGCCTCTCCACAAAACTGTGCACCCAGACTACTGTTTTCCTGTATCTTTTGAAGCAATGCATCTACTGACAAAACAATATGAGCTCCCACATCAATCAGCCTATTACAGCCTCCACTTAATCTATCTGTAATACGGCCTGGCACACAGTAAATCTCCCTACCCTGTTCCAGCGCCATATCCACTGTAATTAAAGTCCCGCTTTTCTCACCTGCTTCCACCACCACAACTCCGTCGGACAGCCCACTGATGATACGATTGCGAGGAGGAAATTGTTCTGGTTTGGGCATGGTTCCTGGCTTATAACTGGAAATCACCCCTCCTAAGTTCTGCATGCGCTCATACAAATCCTTATGCCGCTCTGGATAGCAGATATCCACTCCACATCCCAGCACCCCAAAGGTGCTACCACCTGCACTTATAGCCCCTTCCTGTGCAATGCCATCGATTCCCATAGCCATACCACTTATGACCTGAATTCCAGCCATTCCAAGTGCCTTTCCCACCTCCAAAGCCACAGTCTTTCCATAACTGCTACACCTGCGGGCTCCTATCACTGCTACGCTGCGCATAGATTCCTTTGGCAGACTCCCTTTGACATAAAGTGCCAAGGGTGGATCTGGAATCCTCTTTAATCGCTCCGGATAATCTGATTCTAAAAAGCAGCAAAAGTTAATCCCCCGCTTCATTAATTTGGCAAACTCATACTCCAAATCAAAGTGTTCTCTCAGATTGCACCATTCTGTCGCCTTCGTTTCCCCTATGATTTTGGCCAGCTGTTCAAAATCTGCTTCATAAGCCTCCTTGGGTCCGTCCAACACGGAGAGTAGCTGTTTCACCGTTTTGGGTCCAACCCCTTTCACGCAATCCATGAAATAATAATATTTACTGTTTGTATCCAATTTCACTCCTCCTTTACGCCAAACCTTTCCAATATTTTTCTTCGCCCACGCGAAAAGACAACGCCTCCAGCAAATCTCCTTTTTCTATCTGCTCTCTCCCATTTAAATCCGCAATGGTCCGCGCCACCTTTAGCACCCTGTGATAGGTTCTAGCACTAGCACCCTGTTTTTGTAGCAAGGTGGCCAGCATGGTCTCATCAGCCAAAGAAAGACTGCAAAACCTCTTTATATCTTTGGACGCAATCTGACTATTGAACTGATAGTTGGTGCCAGCAAAACGTTCTAACTGCATCTGCCTTGCCTGCATGACTCTTTCTCGAATCTGCCTACTGCTCTCTCCTTTGCTCATCTGCGAGAGTGCATCCAAAGGAATGGCAGGGGCCTCCACACATAAATCAATGCGATCCAAGATCGGACCAGAAATACGGCTAAGATACCTTCGCACCTCTGTCTCTGTGCAGCTACACCGATTGATATCCGGGTAATATCCGCAAGGACAGGGATTCATGGCGGCAATCAATATAAAATCTGATGGATAGGTATAACTACCATAAGCCCTCGAAAGCGTAACTTTTTTGTCCTCCAAGGGCTGTCTTAATAACTCTAAAATTGGTTTGGGAAATTCTGAGAATTCATCCAGAAAAAGCACACCTCTATGCGCCAAAGAAATAGCGCCCGGCTTGGGGATACGACCGCCCCCAATCAAGGCTTGATAAGAAATTGTATGATGTGGTGAAATAAAAGGTCTGGTAGCAACCAGTACCTTGGAAGGCCCAAGTAACCCCTGTGCACTATAAATATTGGAAACCTCCAAACTCTCTTCCAAAGACATCGGTGGCAATATACTAGGCATCCGTTTGCCAATCATAGTCTTTCCTGTACCTGGCGGCCCCAAAATCAGCAAATTATGAAATCCCGCAGCAGCAATTTCCGCTCCCCGCTTCACTGCAAATTGTCCTAGTATATCTTCAAAGTCCAGTTCCAAAAGCTCTTTGTTTTGTTCCTGAAGTATCTGCTCTGCTGAAAGCATCGTAGGTGGAATCAACGCATCCCTCTTTGCCCAAGGTGCCCTCAGATACTCCAGCAAGGTAGATATATGTTCCACCCCAACCACCTTCATGCCCAAGACAACGCCACCCTCTTTAGCATTCCCAGAGGGAACAATACACCTGCGAAATCCCTTTCGCTTCGCCTCCTGTAAAATGGGCAAAATTCCTCTCACCGCTTTGATTTCGCCATTAAGCCCCAGTTCACCAATAAACAGTGTATCACCCCATTCTCCTATGGGTATGCGATTTAAGGCGCCCAAAATACCAACCGCTATGGGCAAATCAAAACCAGTTCCATCCTTTCTTTTGTCTGCTGGCGACAAATTCACAGTGATACGCATGGGCGGAATTTCAATTCCAACATTTTTAAGAGCAACCCTTACCCTTTCCTTGGCCTCTTTGACCTCGCCCGCCAAATATCCTACCATTTCAAAGCCTGGCAAGCCCGTGGAAACATCCACTTCCGTTTGCACCATATAGGCATAGATACCCATAAGTGCTCCTGTACATACATTACAATACATACAAAACCTCTCTTTCTTTTGTGTTATGAAATTTGTATCATGGGATTGCTGAAAAAGAATTCCTTCCAGAGGAATAAAAAGAAAAATACGAGGCAGGCGACCTTAAAGATCGATCGCCTGCGCCTAAGAACAAAAGATTATAGTTCCAGGTCTAGAATTTCTTGGAACTTACCAGCGCGAATGCGCTTTCTGATTTCATGATTAGACTTCAATATTTCATATCGGACACTTCTCGGTTGGCCATCCACCGGTTTGCTCATCTTTTGGAAAATAACAGCTACTAACACATCTGCCAAACGATTGCGCGCTCTGGACTGCTCTGCAGGAGGATAAAGGCCAACTAAATTTTCCAGGGCATCCACAGTCCCTGAACCATACATAGCTGTCAGCACCATGCAACCCGCTCCTGCCGCTGACATAACCCCTGTGGCAACTTCTTTGTTGTTCAAATCGCCTATCATAATCACGTCTGGGTCTTCGCGCATAGCCGCCTTAATTGCACTGGACACGCTGCTGGTATCTGTGCCAATTTCTCTCTGGCTTACCATAGCTATCTGATGATGATGTACAAATTCGATTGGGTCCTCCAAGGTAATTACATGTACTTCCCTGGTCTGGTTGATGCGGTCTACCAAAACAGCTTGCGTAGTGGTTCTACCACTACCACCAATACCCACAATAAGCACTAGCCCCTGTTCCAATTGCGCTAGTTCCATGACTTCCTCTGGAATTCCTAAGGAATCCACCTGAGGCAATTTGTCTGGCACAGGACGAAGCGCCAAGGAAACCGTTCCTCTCTGCTTGTAAGCACTGACACGATATCTACCAAACTCTGGCGTGGCAAAGGTAAGGTCAAATTCGCCCGTTTCGTCGAATTTGTCCCTCTGTTGCTCATTCATAACGGTCAATAGTACTTCCAAAGTATCTGTAGGAAGCAGCCTTGGGTAATTCATTGTTACCAATTTGCCATCGATGCGCATCTTAGGTGGAATACCTACCGCTAAGTGAATATCGGATGCCTGTTCATTTTTTGCTCTAAGAAGTATCTCACGAAGTTCAAACATAGAACCTCTCCTTTAAACAAACTTTGGTGCACTACCTCCAAATCCTGCGGCAGCAAGGGTTTCACTGTCGAAGATATATCTGTTGTCCAAAGTCTTCATAATATCTACAATCTCAACATCACCGTATGTCCTTGTGTTGGACAGATCGATGATAGAGTTATCCGAAAAACTAAGTACCGTTGGTCTAAGAACATTGAACTCGTTTTCCACAAGCACCAATGCTTTTTCGCCTGTATTCAGTTCCACGCTGATGCCAGGAACCAAAATATTGATGGATTGAAGCAATGCATTGACTACAGAAAGATCATATTTTTCGGGGTGCTCCAGCAGATGGCGAACCACCTGTACTTCCGAAACAGGATCCTTTCCAAGCTTCATAGCCGTCATAGAGTCAAATATCTTGGCTACCGTCAGCACTTTGGCGCCCATCACCACCTTGCCAAGGCTATCCTCTGAGGCGTCTTCCGTCATCAGTCTCTGTGACTGAGCACAGATACGCCTAATCGCAGCGCCATCTCCATAGGCAGCTTCAATCGCTTCATAACCCATGATTTCCGCCTTTGCCATAAAGATATCTTGCTCGGGAGTTAAGTCATCCCCGTCCACCATAGTACTAGAAACAGGCCACTTACCCACATCATGCATAATTGCAGCGATAACAATCTGCAACTGCTCCTCCAATTTCAGGTTCAGCTTGTGACACATCATGGTACACAAAATCGCCACATTGAGAGAATGCTTACACACATAGTCCTCTCTGCTTCGCAGATTTTGGATAAAGTTAATCTTGTGATCCAAATGACCATAATTTTTGATAATCATGCCGGCAATCATCTGAGTCTTCGCCTGCTTACGGCTGTTGATCACCAGTTTCAGTTCGTCTTGGATAGAAAAACTGGCCATGGTCTGAAAACGCTCAAACTCAATATCGTCCTGAGTCATTGGAGGTACTGGCTCCGCCGGCTCAAGTACATACAAACCAATGAGTCCAAAGTTCTTCACGCTGTTGATACCCATGGGCGTTAATTTGGAATCTCGCTCAAACAAAAGAACACCCTGTTTGTTGTAGATTGGTCTGGCAAGCCTCATCCCCGGTGTCAGTTGTTCTGTCCTAACAAATTTCATCTTATGTCTCCCCACTCATTGCTTTTTTCAATTTACCAAGTGTCTTTTTTTCAATGCGCGATACATAGCTGCGAGAGATACCCAGCGCATCCCCGACTTCCTGCTGCGTATATTCCCTTCCCGCAAGTCCATATCGCATCACCAGAATCTGTTTTTCCCGTTCTGAAAGAAGTCTTTCGATAAGTTCAAACATCTTCTTTAGATTGGCATTCAAATCCATCTGCTCCACCACATCAGGCCACGGCTGTTCCAACACATCTAAGAGGTTAATCTCATTTCCCTCTTTATCTGTTCCGATGGGCTCATACAGTGAAACTTCTCTGGAAGATTTCTTCTTGGCGCGAAGCATCATCAACAGTTCATTGTCAATGCATCTGCATGCATAGGTAGCCAAATGTCCCTTCCCTGCATCAAAGGTATCAATTGCTTTGATGAGTCCTATGGTACCTATGGAAATCAAATCTTCCATGTCTTCCCCGGTATTTTGATATTTTTTGATTATATGTGCTACCAGTCGCATATTGCGCTGGATTAAGATTTCCTTTGCCTCTGCAGCCTCCTTTGGCTGGGCTTTTAGCCGACTTATATAGTAAGCTTCTTCTTTGGAGGACAATGGTTTTGGAAAAGTCTTCAAAAGCGAATCCTCTGGCATTGGATTTCTATTATTTTATGCGTCAGAGTTTTCCTTAGTGCCTTTCCACCCAGATATACTTATAGTATACCTTGAAATGCCTTTGCAGACAAGAAAAAAGCATTTTACGACAGTAAAAAATCAGCCATTACATAGTTGCTCACATCTAATCCCTTTTCTGTTAGCCGAATCTGCTCATCCACTGTCAGCAATCCATCTTTTTGGTGTTTGGAAAGCACTTTGCCATATACCTCTCTAACAGAAACTCCAAAGGTCTCTTCAAACTTCTTTACGCTCACTCCCTCCACCAGACGGAGTCCCAGAAACATAAACTCTTCCATCTGCTCCGATACAGAGAGCGTCTGCTTCGCAGACAAAGGCATTTTGTTTGATATGCGCTCCTGATAAGCCTGCATCTCAGACTCGTTTGACCACCTGTTGTTGTCAATCAAAGATGCTGCTCCAAGCCCCAATCCCAAATAGTCTCCTCTAGTCCAGTATACGCAGTTGTGTTTGCATTCATAGCCCGGCAGAGCATAATTGGAAATCTCATACCTGTCATATCCCTTTTTGCGCAGCACTTCCAAGGTTAAAGCGTACATTCTGCGCTCTTCCTCTTCCTCTGGAAGCGTAACCTTTCCCTGCTCTACCCATTCGCACAGCGGGGTTCCCTCCTCCACAATCAGACTGTACGCCGAAATATGTGTTGGTCTAGGTGTTAAATTTAATACCTTTTCAAGGGACATCAAATAACTCTCCCAGGTTTGTCCTGGCAAAGCTGACATCAAATCAATGTTTATGTTTTCAAAACCCGCCTCCTGGGCGGCACTGTAGGTGGAAAGAAATTGATCATACTTGTGGATACGTCCAATCGCTAAAAGTTGTTCGTCCACAGCCGATTGAAGCCCTATGCTAAGCCTGTTGATGCCGGCCTTGCGGTAGGAAATCAGATTGGAAAGGGTTGCCGTTCCTGGGTTCACTTCCATAGATATCTCGGCATCCTTTGCTATAGAAAAATGTGCACAAAGACTTTCCATGATTCGAGACATGGTCTGACCGTCCAAAAGACTTGGGGTTCCTCCTCCAAAGAAAATAGTTTGCACTTCATACTCTTTGTAGGAGGGTGCTTCTAAGTCTATCTCAGCCAAGAGTATCTCCACATAGTCCTTCACTTGCGCCTCATCTGCCTGAAAAGACAAAAAATCGCAATAATGACATTTACGAACGCAAAACGGAATGTGGAGATACAGGCTTAATGGTTTCATGGGAATATCCTTTGTTGCAATGCATTGGTTTATTTGTTGTCTAACTTCAGAACACTCATGAATGCTTTCTGAGGGATTTCTACGTTGCCAATCTGACGCATACGCTTCTTACCCTCTTTCTGTTTTTCAAGCAGTTTTTTCTTACGTGTGATATCGCCACCGTAACACTTGGCAAGTACATCCTTGCGCATTGCCTTAACGGTTTCTCTGGCAATAATCTTGCCACCAACTGCTGCCTGAATTGGAATTTCAAACAAGTGTCTTGGAATCTCTTCCTTTAACTTTTCGCACATCTTACGGCCTCTCTCATAGGCACTGTCTGCATGTACGATAAAGGAAAGAGCATCCACTTCTTCTCTGTTAATCAGAATATCTAATTTCACAAGGCTGGACTGCTCGTAGCCCTTCAGTTCATAGTCAAAGGATGCATATCCCTTGGATCTGGATTTCAGTGCATCAAAGAAGTCGTAGATAATTTCGTTCAGTGGAAGTTCGTATTTGAGCAAGGCTCTGGTCTCTTCCATATATTCCATGCCCAGATAGCGACCTCTTCGCTCCTGACAAAGTTCCATAATGGAACCGATAAACTCCGTGGTAACCATAATTTCTGCACTTACCACTGGCTCTTCCATAAAATCAATCTCCGCAGGGTCTGGCAGGTTGGATGGGTTGGTCAGTTCAATGACTTCTCCATTGAGCTTGTGCACCTTATAGATAACACCTGGCGCTGTTGTAACCAAATCCAGGTTGTATTCTCTCTCCAAACGTTCCTGTATGATTTCCAAGTGAAGCAATCCTAAGAAACCGCATCGAAATCCAAAGCCAAGAGCAATGGATGTCTCTGGCTCATAGTGAAGAGCCGCATCATTTAACTGCAGTTTTTCCAGTGCATCTCTAAGGTCTGGATACTTTGCTCCATCCGCAGGATACATACCACAATACACCATGGAGTTTACTTTTTTGTAACCAGGAAGTGGCTCACTGCATGGTCTTTCTTCATCAGTGACGGTATCTCCCACTGCGGTATCTTTTACATTTTTAATGGAAGCAGTGAAATAGCCTACCATACCAGCAGACAACTCTTCACATGGAATGAACTGTCCTGCACCGAAGTAGCCAACTTCCACTACATCTGCCTTGGCACCAGTGGCCATCATGCGTACCTTAGTGCCCTTTTTGATGGTGCCTTCCATAATACGACAAAACACAATAACACCCTTGTAAGAATCATACAGGGAGTCAAAAATCAGCGCCTGCAAAGGGCCCTCTGGATCTCCCTTTGGTGCTGGAATCTTGTGTACCACCTGCTCAAGTACGTCCTCAATTCCTATGCCATTCTTGGCAGAAATCAAAGGAGCATCGTGTGCTTCTAAACCAATCACATCTTCAATTTCCTCAATGACACGGTCTGGTTCTGCACTTGGCAGGTCAATCTTGTTAATTACTGGGAATACATCCAAATCGTGGTCCAGCGCCAAATATACATTGGCCAAGGTCTGCGCTTCAATACCCTGTGCAGCATCCACCACCAAGATAGCCCCATCACAGGCTGCCAGTGCACGGCTGACTTCATAGTTAAAGTCCACATGTCCTGGAGTGTCGATCAGGTTGAAGATATATTCCTCTCCATCTTTTGCTTTATATACAATACGCACTGTCTGCGCTTTGATGGTAATACCTCTCTCACGCTCCAAGTCCATATTGTCCAAAATCTGATCCTGCATTTCTCTGCTGGTCAGAAGTCCTGTTTTTTCAATGATACGATCCGCAAGGGTTGATTTGCCATGGTCGATATGTGCCACGATACAAAAATTACGAATCTTACTCTGGTCTATTTTGGCCATCTGTTTTCCTCACTTTGTCTGATCTGTTTGCAATACATTATTTTAACAGAATTTCTACTCTCCTGACAAGACCATATGTAAAATATGAGCCAAGGGCTCGCAGGTATTCATCGCCTGCTCCACTGTATTATTGGAGTCCCCCAGTTCAATCAGCAAGGTTTTGGGTTTAAGATGCATGTTGTAACGGTACCCCTTTAGGTATATCTTGCGAGTTAGTCCAGGATAATATTGTCCCGCCTTGACCTGCACCTGAAAAGAAAAGGAAAGGTTATCTGCCAAATTCGGATTCTCCAGATATTTGATACTTCCAGTTTTACGATTGTAGCTCATTCCATTAAAGAGCATAAAGGTAGCACATTCCTTGCCATCCATTTCTATCATTCTGCTAACCCCTTTTACTCCCGCATCTCTGTGCAAATCAATGACTACTTGAATACTAGGGTTTTCTTCAAGAAGTTTCTCTATTTTTGGTAATGCCACTGCATAAGCGTCATCTCGAAATGTGTCATACTCCTCCGTGTGATGCAGTACGCTGTATCCATATGCTGTCAGCAATTCTGTCAACCTTTCTCCTACCCCCACAATTGTATCTTCTCTCACTCCAGATCTGGAATCCGCAAACGCTTCCTTGGAATGACTGTGATATACCAATATCTGATAAGGGCCCTGGCTCTTGTCTATTGTCATATCCTTACTCAACAATACATCCAAATTCAGCTGCTGGGCATTACTACTTGTATTGGCATCAATAGCATAAAACGTGGCTATCAGATTTTTATATTCCTTCAACGCCTCCCAGTCGTAGTCCGTCTGCTTTTCATGAGGCACAAATCCGCCACTTGTATCTCCCTGAGCCTGCTCTTCTTCCACCCCTTCTATATACGAATGAGGAAGTTGCTGTGGTTGCTGTGATCCTTGAACTTCTTGTTGTTCCGTTTTAGAATCAGACGCTTCTTGCTCTCTAGCAGCCTGATTCTCTGCCCACATCTCATCCTCTATTCCCCCCTGAATCTGGTTTTCCGCTTCAAAGGCTTCCAACAACTCTGCTTCTACACTTATGGTCTCTTCGCCGTCCGCCAAAGACTGATTTTCTAGCATAAAGGCTTGTACCAACTCCGTATCATATGTCGCCAAACTGTCCGATGCACTTCTTGATTTCCCTATATATACAGCAAGTCCTAAGACAAACAAATACAGATATCGTTTCCAAATACGTTTCTTCACATTTACACCTCTACCTATTTATATGAATAGGAAAAGTGCTTTATTCCACCTCTGAAAGTTCCCCGGGATCCAGCGCCAGATTTAGTCCTTCCGAAATAGTAAAACTTAATCTTTTAATCACGCCATCAATATCTTTGCTGGTCACATACATATTGCTCAGTTCTCCGAAACAAAACTCTTCTCCAAGAGATTTTGGATTTTGTCCCAGCGCATCCACCACTATAGTCGCCGCATCCACCACGGTTGGCACTCCAATGGCTATGACCGGAATCCCCATACTTTCCTTGGTAAGTGGACTTCTATGATTTCCCACTCCCGACCCCGGCTGAATTCCTGTATTGGTAATTTGAATCGTACGATTGAGCCTTTTGGTGCTTCGCGCCGCCAAGGCATCAATTACCACCAAGAGATTGGGCTTCGTCTCTTCCACCACGCCCTTGATAATCTCCGCCGCATCCATGCCCGTTCTGGCTGTCACTCCAGGCTCCACGCAACTAACACTGTTGACTGCACCGTTTTGAAAAGCAGCCTTTCCGTAAGTCTTGACCACGTGTCTGGTTACAAACAAATTGTCTACCACATGAGGGCCTAAAGCATCCGCCGTTACATCACGATTTCCAAGCCCCACCACCAAAACAGACAATTCTTCCTCTGGCATCATAGTTCGTAATTGAATGGCCAAAGCCCTTGAAATTTCTCTGTGATAATCTTCATCTGGCTCTACCATATTTGGTGCTTCTATGGTAATATAGTGTCCCATGGGTTTTTCCAACACCTTGGCTGCATTTTTGGTGTCAATGATAACTTTCGTGACTCGTATATTGGTCTCTGGATTGAAATCTTCTTCCACATTCACCCCATACAAGCCTGCTTCATTTTCGCTGACACTCTCTTTTGCCTCCAAGGCCAAATCTGTTCTAACCATCGGAAAATACGCCCTTTCATTGTGCTATATCTTTTTTAGAAAAACGAGAAAAAATCTATTGACATTGTTTCCCTCTTCCACTAAAATAATACACGTATGTTTACATTAGTCGTCCGTGTCTGGCTATAATGTAACATTTTCTTTTCAAAAAACAGACTATTTATAGGAGGTGTGATTATGGCTAACATTAAATCCGCAAAGAAGAGAATTCTTGTAACTGCAACAAAGACAGAAAGAAATAAATCCATCAAATCTGGCGTTAAGACTGCAATTAAGAAAGTATACGTTGCAATCGAAGCTGGTGACAAGGCTGCAGCACAGGCTGCATTGCAGGCTGCTACAAAGGAAATCGATATCGCTGCTAAGAAGGGCGTTTACCACAAAAACAACGCTTCTAGAAAAGTATCCCGTATCGCTTCTGCTGTAAACCAGATGGCTTAATAGCAATTTAAATTAGAATGAAGGCGCTTCTGCTGGCGCTACAAAAAGCACCCATACCGTCATGTGGGTGCTTTTGTTTTGTCCAAAAAAAAATACAAATTATTAGCACCGAACATAAACTTTTACGGCACGCTCTCGCTACGAATTGAACGTAGCGGTACTAAGTTCGCCATCGAACTTCGTTCGCTTGCTCACTAAGGACCGACGTCCAATAAGTACCTATAAAAGTTTATGTTCGGTGCTTTGCTTTTTATCGTTTTCTGCTAAGCCACACTAGTTTTTAGCGTCTGCGGCTTCCACCGCCGTGGCTACGTCCACTGCTACTTCTGTGGCCGCCGGAGCGTCCACCGCCGCCACTTCTTCCTCCACCAGAGCTAGAACTGGTCTCAATTCGAACACTGGTCACGTTCTTGGTAATGAAATCATCTCTGTTTACAATAAATCGAGGGGTAAACGCTGCCTCATCCACGTATGTATCTTTGGTGGTCGTTTTCTTACCCTCTGAATTTTTCATATGAATCACAATAAAGATAATCGCTGGAATCACTGACACAATAAACAGTGTCATTACGCTAAAGCTAGCGGTTTCATTGCTATTGTATGTAGGGGACAAATGTTTTGCCACGGTATCTACATAAGCCAAATAAGCTTTGTATGGGTTGGATTCCACACGATAGTACACCGCATCCAGCACTTCATCCACCATGCGGTCTGTGTACTTAATGTAAGCATTGCCTGCCGTAGAGAACTTGGTTCCTTTTTCCCCCTCGTACCAGTTGTCTACCAAGATTACACCGTCGCCCATCTCTTCATCATATCCATAGAGACTATAATCATAAAAATCATCTGCATAAGCGGTAATCGCTTTGTCCCAATAATAATCGGTGTTTTCATAGCCATACATGTCAAGCACGGATTCGTTCAATGTAACCAATACTACATCGTGATAAATATGGCTTTCCACCTGTGCAATGTACTGACGCAAATTGTCTTCTTCCTCATCTGTCAGCACATCAGCATAGTCATATACACGCTCTATAGGAGCGTTGTTGTTTCCTCTTTCCACGGGTTTATTAGATTTCAACATATATCCGATACCAAGCACAAGAGTGATAACGGCACAGATTCCAAAAAGAATAAACCCTATCTTAAAATAATTAAAATACTGTTTCATACACCTACCACCCTTATATAATACTTAAAACAAAACGAAGCATTAAGCCTATGGAAAAAATAAGTCCAAACACGGTTGCACCATAGCCCATCACCTTGGCTGGCACAATTGGAACCTTGCCGACTATTTTTCCAGTCTGGCCGTTTACATGAAACTGGTAGGTCTGATCCTTGTATCTATAACTATAAATCCACACAGGAAGCAATGCATAGTTCAAATCGGTGCGCTCCGCTGTCACAAATTCTTTTGCTGGTCTTCTATGGGTATAGCCCACGATGCTCTGGTAAATCATATCCATGGTATTCTTCTTCGCCTTTTCTTTGGCTCTGTACTCCATGGTATCTGCACTCTGATTGTATTTCTCCGCGAAAAAGCCAGACATATAATCTGCCTTAAACGCTTCCAAGGCCTTGTAATCGTATGGCTCCATCAAATCCATAGTAGAATCTGGCAGTGCATCAGATGCATCCACTGGCATCTTGTCAAAAGCCACTTCAAACTCACGCACCACATGATACACAGAAGTCTCTGTATATCTGCGATCTCCAGAAGTCCAACTTCTCACCTTGGTGCATTCCCCATCGTAAAGACCATGAGCGGTATAATCATACATCCAAAATGGCACATACATACCCTGCATACCATCCAACTTTGCTTCTGAAAAGAAATCAGAAGGTGCAAAAATGCTGGACTTAAACTTTTCACGAATGGATTTTTTCACAGCCTCTTTGGATACCTTAAATGGCAAAATCAAATGCGGTGCATACTCGCCTTCCACTCGCTCGTCAAAAATCAGATAGTTCTTGCAGTATGGACACTGACTGGCCGATGTATAGTCATTGATATGAATCTCACCGCCACAGTTGGAACATACCTCAATCCCCTGTCTGGCATCGGATACCTCTTGGCAATCTTCACCATCACAGTAAGGGCAGAACATTTTTTCTTTGTCAGGGCTATAAATCACATTGCCCCCACAGTTCTTACACTTAAAAATCATACTCCACCTCTAAAAAAATAAATTGTAAAATCCAAACCCTTTCTGAATTTCACGAAGATATTATAACAAAATACGACAATGTTCGCAATGCAAAGCACCTCTCAGATCAATCAAATGATCCAAGAGGTGCTTACCTTCTTTTCCCTATATCATTTTACATGGAATAATTATTCAGCCTCTACCACATCACCTTCAACTACTTCGTTGTCAGTTTCTGTAGTACCATCCGTTTCTTCTACCACAGTACCATCTACAGTTTCGCCGTCGATGTCTTCTTTGGTTGCAACAATCCATTCGATGGTATATTCTACTCCATCGCCTTTAGAAAGACCAAGGCTCAATGCATAGTCGTGACCATTGCCTTCTTCATCTGTATAAGAATCAAGCAAAATATCTGTTGCAGTGTAACTTGTTACATTGTCTTCCTGGGTCCAGCCACCTTCTGTATTATTGTAACCAACAGAAAATGCCACATCACTTGTGAATGTGATAGATTCCACATTTTCAGATTCTACTCCGTTTAAAAGTTCCTCTTTTTCAACAGATTCCGAAGTCCACCACTCAGTGTCAGAAATCACGATAGAACCGGTTCCTTCCGTAGCCTCTACTCCTTCTGTAGTAGTATCGTCGCCACCCTCTGTAGTAGTGTCATCTCCACCTTCTGTGGTAGTGTCGTCGCCACCCTCTGTGGTAGTGTCGTCGCCACCTTCTGTGGTGGTGTCATCGCCACCTTCTGTAGTGGTGTCGTCGCCACCTTCTGTGGTGGTGTCATCGCCACCCTCTGTGGTAGTGTCATCTCCACCTTCTGTGGTGGTGTCGTCGCCACCCTCTGTGGTGGCGTCGTCGCCACCTTCTGTGGTAGTGTCATCGCCGCCTTCTGTGGTAGTGTCATCGCCGCCTTCTGTGGTAGTGTCGTCGCCACCTTCTGTAGTGGTGTCGTCTCCACCTTCTGTGGTGGTGTCATCTCCACCTTCTGTGGTGGTGTCGTCGCCACCCTCTGTAGCATTGAAGTTTAGAGTCCATGTGAACACATAATCTGCGCCATCATTTTTGCTAATCGCAATCTTTGCGTAGAAACCATCAAAATCAACATCTGTCAATGTATAAGATGTCTGGCCTTCTAACTGTGTATAACCTGCATCTCCATTGTAGCCAATTGTAAAATCTGTTGTTCCAGAAATTGTAACACTTGCTACTGTAGAAGCATCAGTAACATTTCCAAGAATCTGTGCTTTAGAAAGTTCTGCTTCTGCCCACCAGTTAGTACCAGCAAGTGCAATCTGGTTTGCTGCCAACTGAGGCTGCTCTTCTGTGGTTCCACCTTCTGTAGTGGTGTCGTCACCGCCTTCAGTAGTATTATCTCCGCCTGTAGTGGTGTCGTCACCGCCTGTTGTGGTATCATCTCCACCTTCTGTGGTGGTGTCGTCGCCGCCTTCAGTTGCTGTTACATCTACCAATTTAACGCTGGTAATAGTAAGAGTACTACCTTGTGCACCTACATTAAGTGCGCCAGCTGCTGACAAATCTGTGTAAGCTGCTGCTAAATCTGTATAACCAAACACTGCTACACCATTTGCTGCATATGGAGCGTTAATTGTAGTCCATGGCTCCTGCAAAATAAGCTGTGGAGCTGCATCAGATGTGTATGTAACTACCCAATAATTGTTTGCAGTAAGAGTGGCAAGGTTCAAGCTTCCACCCCAGTTTGTTGTATAAACTGTAAGTGCCTGGCCCCAAGCATCACAGGATTTTTCTTCTGTCAAATATTCTGTACCAGACATTGCTGCGATTGCTGCGTAATCAGGAGTCTGTGTATCGCTACCACCTTCACCAGTTCCTTCATCGTCACCAGTATTTCCGCTTTCATCATCGCCGCCTTCTGTTGCTGTCATCTCAACCAGTTTAACGCTGGTAATTGTAAGAACACTACCCTGTGCGCCTACATTAAGTGCACCAGCTGCAGACAAATCTGTGTAAGCTGCTGCTAAATCTGTATAACCAAACACTGCCACACCATCAGCTGCGTATGGAGCATTAATTGTAGTCCATGGCTCCTGCAAAATAAGCTGTGGAGCTGCATCAGATGTGTATGTGATTACCCAATAATGATTCTCTGAAAGTGTGGAGAGATCTAAACTTCCACCCCATGTTGTTGTATAAATTGTGAGTGCCTGACCCCAAGCATCACAAGATTTTTCTTCTGTCAAATATTCTGTACCGGACATTGCTGCGATTGCTGCGTAGTCTGGAGTCTGAGTATCATCACCTGTGTTGTCATCACCTGTGTCGCTACCACCTTCACCAGTGCCTTCGCCGCCTGTAGTTCCACCAGTTTCGCCACCAGCTTCGCCGCCCTCTTCAGAGCCTTCGCCTTCTTCACCAGTACCCTCGCCTTCTTCGCCTTCTTCTCCTTCTTCTCCTTCATCGTCCTCTTCAGTGCCTTCCCCTTTGGCAGTGATTGCACCACTGAGAGATTTCAGAGCCACTTTACCGGAATTAGACCACCAAAGCTGTACCTGAACATCTGCATCTGCATCTACATTGGAAATGGTTACAGACCATGTACTTTCACCACTTGAACATTCACCATTTGTACTTACCCAAGTCTCATCAACGTCGCTACCGCCGATACATCCGTTGAAATAATCACCAGAATAAAGTGTAGCAGACAATCTAACTGTATCTCCATCCTCTACACCTGGGCACAAAGAGGAAATAGATGCCGTATGGTTTGAACCAGTGGACATAATCGCAATTCCGCTATATGGGCTTGCTGTCACTGTTACAGATACGGACTTAATACCAACTGCAGAACCGCCTACATAGTAAATCTGGAACTGAACATTGTCGATAGAAGGTGTCACTTCAAAAGATGCTGTATGTGTTCCATAGCTCTCAGTAGACCAGCCGCTTGTAGTCCAAGCGTAATCGCTACCTACGCATGTACCAAAAGCACCATTTGCGCCGCCGTCACATTCATATACAACTGTTACTCGAACAGTGTCACCCAAAGTCCAACCTGAACTTGGAAGAGAAATGTTGTAAGAAGCATCTCCACCAGTTGTGTATTTTGCAAGATATGATCCATTCATGCTAGGCTTATTGGAATCTGCATTTCCTACAATAGTGTCTGCTGAAATAGCAGTTGCGCTCATAGTAATAGAGCGAACACCAACTCTGCTACCTTCCATAGCCCAAAGCTGAAGCTGAATATTGTCAATTGTTGGAACCAATTCCCAATTTACAGTTATTTCACTTCCAGTGTCAGAAGCAAACTCTTTTGTTACCCACGCATAGTCACTTCCGATACATGTACCAATACCACCATTGAAGAGACCATCACTTTCCATCTTCATTTCAACTTTGATAGGTGTACCTGGAACATAACCTGGAATATAATCTGCAATCTTAAGTTCGTAATTAGAAACTGCTGTCAAGAATTTATGATAATCCCCAGTAAATTCGAATACTACTTCTTCCTCTTCTTCCTCAGGTGCCGCATCTTCCAATTCTACTTCTGTCGCATTGTTGAGTTCTGGAACCTCATCAGCACTAGTCACATAAATAGCAACAATCTGACCGCCGTTCCAAGCACTTACTTTGATACTGCTTACTACAGAGTCTTCTTCTACGCCGAGCATATCTTTAAGCTGCTTTACGCTGAAAGTAGTATAAAGAAGTGAAAGTGGATTTGCAGCATCTGCTGCGAAGGAAGGACCTTCCACCCAAACGCCATCCACTGTAGCGCCACATCCGACGATTCCCCAACCGCCGTGAGTATCATCCACACAGGTATAAACCAATGTGATTACGTCTTCATCGTCAGCATTCACAAACCAATCAACATCTTCTGTTTCGAAAGATTCTTCCACACCGCCTTCAAAAAGTGGTGTAATTTCTGTTGCAACCTCTGTAGGCTCTTCCTGTGCCTCTTCGGTCTGTTCTGGTTCTTCTACTTCGATAGAACCAAGAGGAGCATCTACGTCCTCAATCTTTTCTACAATTGCAGATTCGCTCTCCTGCACTGTAGAGGACTCTGTCTGTGAATCAACCTCTGCTGGTTTGCTTCCGCAACCAACGAGACCTACACACAAAGCCACACTTGCAATCACTGCGATTGCCTTCGCGCCTACTCCCCCAAAGAGTAGTTTCCTTTGCTTTTCCATAAAATCCTCCCAAAAATATATATTGCAGAATTCGTAGCATTTTTAGGCCATGCTACTAATATCCAAAAAATATTACAACATTTTTGGTGCGCAATCGCAATTGGAAAAAATAAACATAATTTACAGCACTTTTTTGTCATTGGCTAATTAAGTTTTTTTAAGTAAAAAGGACGAAAGCCCCTGCTTTCGCCCTTTTCTGGATTTTTAACTTAATTAATTAAAATTTTAAGTAATCTTATGCTCTATCTTCTTTTTTTCTAAGACCATAGCAAATTGCCACTACACCAAGCGCAATTCCAGCGATTACAAATACAAATACAAGTGGTGATCCACCAGTCTTCATTGCATCCAACGGAGCCTCTACATCTCCAATCACTGCAGAGCCCATAATCTCTGTATCGATTACTACTGCATATTCAGATGCATGGATGAACTGCAAGTCAACCTTTCCATCTTCACCTACAAGACCATAGGTCATGAATTCCATCACACCTGTCTTCTCGTTGAAGTAGAACAGATTTGCATATTTGCCGGCATGCTCGTCACCTACTGAAACAGTAAGTACTGGCTGGCATCCAAAGTCGCCACTGTGTGCAAGACTAAGCTGAACCACTGGTTTGTCTTCGCTAAGTTCCTCTATCACATCGCTAGGAATATTGTGAGTATCTACATCAACATGAAGATCGATATCAATCTTTTCGCCTGTTACAGTATCGCTGTTGATAGTCCATGAAATACCATTACCCATTTCGATGATTACATCAATATTATGTCCTACGATAGACTGGATAAATTCTGCAGGCACCTGTGTGTTTCCACTCATCTGAATATTGATGTTAGATTCCCCTTTGCTCTCCTCTGCCTTCTTGATTACTTCTTTCCAAGCGTCATCAGAGGATACTTCAAAATGAGCCACTGGCTTTTCATCCTTTGAAACATCTTTTCCAGGTTTTTCATCTCTTCCTGAGTTCTTGTCATCTTCAGGTTTGGTATCCTCAGGCTCTTCGTCTTCTGGTCTACCATCTTCTGGCTCACCATCTTCTGGTCTGCCTTCTTCTGGTCTCTGATCATCGTGTCTGTCATCGTCATGACGATCATCCTCAGGTTTAGAATCTTCCTGTGGTTTGTTTGTTTCCTCATCCTTGTCAGGAGTTGGTGTAGGTGCTGGAGTTGGTGTTGGAGCAGGTTTTACAGTAGGTCTCTTTGCTGCTTCCTCATCAAATGCAGGAGCCAAAGCCTTCACATCTACTTTAATCTCTTTTGCATCTTCTACCAAAATTACACCCAAAAGTGCAGGTACAGTTACTGTAACCTTGCCGTCTACTACTTCATATACAGTTGCACCAACCATATCCTGAAGTTCATCAGCTGTAATGCCATATTGTGCCACATCAACAACTACCTGCTGTGCGCTCTGGCTGTTGTTTGCAAGAACAATGATAGTATCTTTGTCATCTGCACGAACATATCCAAGTACATTGCCATTTCCTGTGGAAATAGGATCTACAGAACCTGTACGAAGTGCAGAGTAAGCTTTTCTAATCTGAGCCAATTTTGCATAGTAAGTAACTAATTCTTCTACGCCTTCACCCCATGGGAATGTACGACGGTCATCTGGGTCATCTCCACCCACTACGCCTACTTCGTCTCCGTAGTAGATTGTAGGTGCACCTGCATAGGTGAACTGAAGGAATGCTACCAGATACTGACGTTTCTTCGCCAAATCACTTGTTCCCTCGTATGTTGGGAATGCAGCTTCAAGGCTCTTGTCGCTTCTGTCATCACCGAGTCCATCTAAGTAAGAAAGAACACGGGATGTATCATGAGAACCTACCAGGTTCATCATTGCATAGAACGCTTCCTGTGGATAACGCTCTCTAATCTTTTCCATCATTTTTGTAGTGCTCTGCGCATCTGTTCCCATAGCAAAGCCTGTTACAGCGTTACGGAACAAATAGTTCATAACAGAGTCATACATATCGCCAAGGATATACTTCGTAGCATCATCCCAGATTTCTCCGATGATTACTGCTTCGCTGTCCATAGCCTTTACAGACTCACGGAATGCCTGCCATGTTTCATCAGAAACTTCGTTGGCAACGTCAAGTCTCCAACCATCCATACCCTTAGAAATCCAGTACTGAGTTACGCTGGTTCCATTTGGATTGTAAATGATTTCTTCTGCCCAGTCACCTGTCTGGAACTCAGAACCGTTAGTGGACTTGATAACAGGCATGCTGTCATATCCCCACCATCCTTCATAACCATATACTGGTTTGTCGGTACGATCGCCGATTGTATCATAAACAGGATTTCCGTTTCCATCAGAAAGTACAGTTGTATAAACTTCAAACCACTCTACATAAGAGTAATCTGTAATACCATAGTTTGCTGTGAAGTATTTCTTTGCTTCCTTCTCAGCTGTAGCCTGATCTACATCTTTTTCTGCCATGTAGTCATATACAAATGCCCAGTATGGATATGCACCCATAGTTGCAAGGCCATCATCCAGGAACTTGTAATAACGGTCAAAATAGATAGAATCATCAGATACATGGTTGAATACACCGTCAAGAACAACTGTCATGCCATTCTTTTCTGCGATGCGAACCAATTCTGTAAAGTCACCTTCTGTACCCAAAATAGGGTCAATCTTGGTGTAATCACAAGCATCATATCTATGAGAAGAAATAGATGAGAATACTGGGTTTAAGTAGATTACAGTTACACCCAATGCCTTGAGGTAATCGATTCTCTGAGTGATACCTTCAAGGTCACCACCATAGATTTCATTACTCCACTGACCATCACCATAGTGAGCGCCTGTGCTTAAATATGTGTCTTTGTCTACCAAAGCTTCCTGCTCTGGGTTCTCTGGGATAGTAGACCAATCCTCGATGAATTCATAATCTACATCTCCACGAGCAGTAAGCTGCGCTTTGTTGTTGGAAGAATCACCATCAAAGAATCTGTCTGGAAAAATCTGGTAAATCACACCGTTCTTCATCCAATCAGGTGTTTCAAAGCCTTCTTTGTAAACAATCAAATCGTAAGGTAATACGTCTGTAAGTCCAGAAGTCTTACCTGTGCCATAGAATCCATCGTCATCGCCGTATACAGATACGTCTGCTCCGTTGGATACTGCAAAGTAATAGTCGTACTCTCCAATCACATCAAGGGAAGTTGTAACGGACCATTTCTGTTTACCGTTTACTGCTTCGCCATCTTTGCTCATAGCTACTGCTTTGTTTTCCATGCCCTTGAAGAACAAGGAAGCACTTGTAACATCTGTGCCAGTTGTCAGACTGAACTTCACTTCCTGCCCAGTTGCCACTGCACCAAATACGCTCTTGTACTCTAAGTCCTTAGAATCAAAGTAAAGTGCACTTGTATTTACTTTTTCTGTAGAGCCATCGTGGTAGAAAAGACCAGATACTGGATCCATACAGAATGTCACTGCTGTTTCTTTGGAAAGAACAAGCTTGTTAAATGTATAATCTTTTCCGTCATATACAAGTTTCAAATCTGTATATGTGCCAGCTGGCAACAATACAGTATTGGAGTAGATACCTGTAAGACCATCGTCTGTAAGCTTAATACCTGCTGGAACATTGGTACCTTCCAAGCTAATATCTGCAAAAATGTAATCAATAGAGTTTACAGTCAAATGAGTAACATCGCTGTAGTAAATGGTTACGTCCTGAGTCTTAGGAACACAAAGTTTGATGTTGCCGCCGTCAAGTACTCCGCCAACACCATAGTTCTCTGCCCAGCTTGCATTGATTGCAATCTTGTACTCATAATTTGCTGCCATCAAGTTTTTAAAGGTAATGGCATAGATACGATTGCCCTGATAGGTCAATTTGTTGGAGCCTGCATCCCAAGCTGCACCTGGAAGTGTTCCTGGAAGATAAACGTTACGTCCTGCGTACGCTTCTCTTACATAATTGGAATACTCTTCCCCACCGATGGTTACAGTATTCTTGCCGCCATCCAATGTCTTTACACCATTGATTTCGTAGTAATATACCAAATCAATCACGCCATCGCCAAGCCAAATATTGCCAGAGCGAGCTCTACCATCTGAGCCAACAGCAAGAGTTGCAACGAAAAATGCGTCCTCACCACTTGTTTCTACTGCTGCTTTTTCTGCGTAGTAGAACTTCACCTGCTGACCTGGTTTTGCAACTGCGATAAAGGAAGTTGTTCCGTCTGCATTTTCAACGATTTCCATCTCTGCTGGTTTTACTTTCATGCCCAACAAAGAAGCAACTCTTTCTTCGTTGTTTACGGTATCGTAAAGATATCCGCTCTCTGTATCATAGATAAACACTACATGAGTGTTTGCCTTTGTAAGTTCAACATATCTGTTTCCAGATCCTTCAATATTGTACCAATCTGAATATCCAAATACTGCCTTGTAAGGATAGGTTCCGGCATTTGCAAATGTCTTTTCATAACGATACAAAGTCTCAGAAATCTGATCAAACTCGAATCCTTTTGCTCCAGGAACCCAAGTATTTGCGCTATCCTCTCTCACTTCACCAATGATAGAAACAGTGGTAGTAAAAGCATTTTTAGCTGCGCCATTTACATAGAAATCAGGTGTTTCAATGTCGTTGTAAATCTTTCCATTTATTGTATCTACGAAAACAGTGAAGGAAGTTGCTCCTGCTGGAACTGTAACCACACAGTTACCAGTACCATTTCCGATACTTACATCCCAAGCATCATTTGCTGCTGCTTTGTACTCCAGATCCACTGCACCGCTGAGAGCATCAAATGTAACAGTTCCCATGTAAATTCCGCCACCCACATAAGTAAGTTCTGTTACAGCAGAAGCTGGATCCCAGCTTGGCAGAGATGCCTGAAGTGCATTCAAATTACCTACAAGAGCATAGGTATCCTGTGCTTTTGCAGTAAAGGTGCCATTGTCAAGTACAAAACAAGCCTTGCCTTCTGCACTCATTGTAACAGTAGCAGTCTGCTCTGTTACAGTTCCGTTCATAACAAGTGTTCCAGTGCTCGCTCCTGCTGGAAGAGTAACCACTGCTTCAAACAGTCCTCCTACGAACACGTTCATAGGATATGTGGTATCCCCAATCTTTACGCCCATTACATCTTTTGCATAGTAAATGGAAGTTGCGCTCTGATCGTCACCACTTGTGATGCCCCATCCTGCTGGAGCCTGGTTAGAAACTGTTTCACCTACAACCCAAAGTTCTGTAGTAGGATAGCTGAGTGTATAAGCCAAATCTGTTGTCTGGCCACCATTGTTATTGTTGTTCCAAATAAAGCTTAAGCTAGCGTCGGTCAATCCTGCAAGAGTATAGTCATACCAACCTGCGTTTGTCGCATTTGCTGTTGCTGCTTTTCCTGGCCATGTGCCGCCTGTGTAGTTGTCACCATTACTATTCCAAGCCCAAAGACTTACTTCAGACCAATTGTTAGGATTGTTGTAATGAAGCACTACATCGTATGTAGATACCCAGCCTTCTGGAGCCTCGGCAGAAATTGTCTCACCTACTACCCAAAGCTGTGTCTGTGCTTTTGTCAAAGAATACTTCAAATCGTCAGTCTGACCACCGGAGCCATTCCAGATAAAGCTAAGTCCACTTTCTCCAAGGTCTTCCAAGCTATAGTCATACCAACCTTCGTTGGCTGCGTTTGCTGTTGCTGCTTTTCCTGGCCATGCGCCCACAATTGGAGTGCCAGCAGCATTCCAAGAATAGAAAGACACATTTGTCCAGTCATTTGTATTGCTGTAGTGAATGGTTACATCAAAAGAGGATGGAAGTGGCTCTGTAGGCTCTTCATCATCGCCTTCTTCTGTGCCATCCCAGCTTGCTGGTGCTTCTGTTGCAATTACAGGATTTGCACAGCCGCCGGTTACCCAGAGTTCTGTCTGAGTTGCTGTAAGTTCTACAGACAAATCTGCTGTCTGTGCTCCGCCACCGTTAAAAATAAACTTCAAAACATTGTGATCTACACCAGTCAGAGTGATGTCATACCATCCATCTCTTCCTTCCACTGCTGTCAAAGCACTTCCTGGCCAGGTGCCACCTGTGAAGTTTGCACCGCCGTCGTTCCATGCCCAAAGATTTACAGAAGACCAGTTGTCCTGGTTGTAATAATGGAAGGTCACTTCATATGTAGTAGGAACTACTACCTCTGTGTCATCATCTGTAGTGCCATCATCCGTTGTACCGTCATCTGTTGTATCGTCACCAGTGTTGCCATCATCTGCGCTTCCAGTCCAGCTTTCTGGTGCCTCAGAAGTAAATACAGGATTTGCATAGCCACCTGTTACCCAGAGTTCTGTCTGAGTTTCTGTAAGTTCTACGGACAAATCTGCTGTCTGTGCTCCATCACCATTAAAAATCACCTTCAAAACATTATGGTCTACTCCAGTAAGAGTGATGTCATACCATCCTTCTCTTCCTTCCACTGCTGTCAAAGCACTTCCTGGCCATGTGCCGCCTGTGAAGTTTGCTCCGCCGTCGTTCCAAGCCCAAACATTTACAGAAGACCAGTTGTCCTCATTATAATAATGGAAGGTCACTTCATATGTAGTAGGAACTACTACCTCTGTATCATCACCTGTAGTGCCATCATCCGTTGTACCGTCATCTGTTGTATCGTCACCAGTGTTGCCATCATCTGTGCTGTCATCTCCAGCATTGTCGCCATCTACTGTGCTTCCTGTCCAGCTTTCTGGTGCCGCATAAACCACAGAATCGCCTTCAACCCAGATTTCATTGTCGCCAGCAGAAAGACTAGCCGCCAAATTACCTGTCTGACCGCCAGAACCATTCCAGATGAAACTAAAGCTACTTGTTGTCAATCCAGTGAAAGAATAGTCATACCAACCATCTTTTTCTGCATTTGCTGTTGCAGCATCTCCTGGCCATCCTGCTGTCAAAGTACCAGCGCCAGTCCAGGCATAACAGTTTACATCTGTCCAGTCATTTGTATTGTTGTAGTGAATTGTTACATTATATAGTACTGCATCTGCAGGAGCCTGAAGTGCAGTAGTATAAGCAGCATCCAAGTACCAAGTGCTGTCGGATTCTTTGTAGTACAAATCCTGCGCAGTTTCACCTGCATACTGAGTCATATAGCTGCTAAAACCCTTACCGCCTGTATTGTTGTTTGAATTGCTCATATCAAGGAACTGGAATCCTTCAAAATCACCCTTCAAAGTGATAGAATACCAATCATTTCCTTCAGAAGCGAGGGTATATCCCTGAGCGCCTCCCCAGTTTGCAATTTCAGTAGGACCCGCTTCGAATCCTGTTACAGTTGTAGATGTACCACCCCAGTACTGAAGCGCAGGAGCTCCCCAACCCCAGTTGCCATTGTAAAAATGGAGTGTTACATGTGTTCCACTTGCTTCTGCAGCATATACAGTGGAACCTGGCATGATCTGTCCCATGTTAAGTACAAGTGCAATTGCAAGTACAAAACTGAAAAGACGTTTCATCAAGCCTTTGTTCTTTTTGAACACTTTTCTCTCTTTCATAATGTTTCCTCTCCCTTTTTCTCGAAACTACGAATTTTCGCAAAGTTTCGTCTTATAATAAAATTATATTATTTTCGTAAATTTTCGGCAATTGTGACTTACTTAGAAATTTTTTTGGCATTTTTGTTCATTTTCACAAAAAACTTAATGGATATTTAGAGTTTCTGGTACTTTATGCCCATTTATCTGACTTAAATTTTCGAAAAAAATAACCCTTTCACTAAGCATATGCCTAATGAAAGGGGTTGCTATGTCCACTTTAGACTAGTCACTATTCTTTTCGTGCAAAAGACTCATCTTACGCTCAAACATTGCTGGGCTCATGTCTAAGTAATGTGGATGAGAATTTTCAAATCGCTGCTCTTCCTCCCATATCTCACACTCCAGCTGATGTCTTACAAAGTTTCGAATCTCCTCCAAAGCAGGAAGTTCGTAAACCAACTCTCCATCTTTGAATATCTGCTGGTGCAGAAGTTTGAAGGTGCAGTTTTCAAAACTGCGATTCTTCCAATACTTGATTGGATCTATGTATCTTACTGGTACTGTGGCATCTATCTGCTCACCCTTGATGGTCAAGTAGTCTGCCACCGCCTTGCCTTCTTCATCATAGACTCTGTACAAATCTTTGATACCAGGATTGGTAATCTTTTCTGCTGTCTCAGAAATTTTAATCTTGGGAACAAAGTCTCCCTCCTCCTTCACAGCCACCAATTTATACACTGCGCCAAACACAGGTGTCGTCGAGGAAGTAATCAATCTCTCTCCCACTCCGTAACTGTCAATCTGTGCACCCTGTCTATTTAAGGATGCAATCGTGTATTCATCCAATCCATTGGAAGCTACAATGATACAATCTGTAAGTCCCGCTTTGTCGAGCTGCTTTCTGGCCGCCTTGGACAGATACGCCAAGTCTCCAGAGTCCAAACGGATGCCTTTGAGACGTTTGCCCATAGGCTCCAAAATTTCCTTGGCCACACGGATAGCATTGGGAACACCACTCTTTAATACATCGTAAGTATCCACTAAAAGGACAGTAGAATCTGGGTAACTCTTGGCATAGGCTGCAAAAGCCTCATACTCTGTTTCAAAACTCATAACCCAGCTGTGAGCCATGGTTCCTGAAATTGGAATTCCAAACATCTGACCTGCAAGAACCGTTGCGGTTCCCACTGCTCCACCGATGTACGCTGCCCTGGCACCATAAACTGCCGCATCCACGTTGTGGGCTCTGCGAGCGCCAAAATCAGATACTGGTTTGCCGCCTGCCACACGCACAATACGATTGGTCTTGGTGGCAATCAAAGACTGATGATTTACCTGAAGTAAAATCGTGGTCTCTATCAACTGCGCATCAATCAGTGGTGCAATCACGGTCATAATTGGCTCGTTGGGATACATCACTGTACCCTCTGGCATAGCATAGATATCGCCTCGAAACTTAAAATTCAAAAGGTACTGCAAGAACTCTTCTGTAAAAAGCTTCTTAGAGCGAAGATACTCTATATCTTCCTCACTAAAATGCAGATTTTGAATATACTCTACCACCTGCTGCAGTCCTGCAAAGATAGCAAAGCCTGCGTTGTCAGGATTGTTGCGATAAAAGACATCAAATGCCACCATGGTATCGCCCATTCCCTGATTTAAGTAACCATTGGTCATGGTAAGTTCATACATATCCATAACCATAGAAATATTTCTTTCGTTAAACTGTGTCTTCATCTCTCACTCCTGCCAATCTCTGAACTTAATGGTTCTTTACGATGATCTGACACATCTTCATCACTTCCAATGCACTGATATGGCTTCGAGGGGTAACACCTGCGCAGCAGTTTGCATCCACCACGATTGGCACCTCTGGCAAATAAGCCTTCAAAAGCATAGCATTGGACACCACACAGATATCGGTGCAAAGTCCACAGAGCTCAATCTCCTCAATTGGACTTTCCTGATGAATCTTACGAAGATCGTTTGCCAAGGACTCACTTCCAAAGGTTTCTTTGCAGTAGGTCTTGGCACCCTTGCTGTTGCAAATCTGCTGAAGCTGATCATCCAACTTCCAGCCTTCTTCGCCTTCCTTACAATGAATCACTGGTAAAAGTCTGCCCTCCTGAGTGTTCATATAATTTTCAGAGTGGGTATCTAAGGTAAAAATCACTTCACCCTCAAACTCTTTTACCTTCTTTATCACATTGGGCAATATATCCAGCGCCTCTGCGGTTCCCAAACTGCCCGTGATAAAATCCTTTTGCATGTCAACTACAACCAAATACTTCATTTCATACTCTCCCTATTCCTTAACTTCCTCAAGTTAATCTCATACTAATTGGTTTCCAAGTTGCAATTCTTAACATATATATTTCCCTAACAAAGGGATTCTTCGAAGCAGCGCAGCTATCACCGCACATACTACAAAGCAAATCAAGGTCAGAAGCAAAATCCCTGGAATCGTCCCCACACTTCCAAAGAGAAACTCTTTGCTTCTGAAGAAATCCAAAAGTCCCACATGCATCACATAGATACCAAGGGTATCCAATGCAAGATTGGAACAGAGTTTTGACACACCTGCGCCCATCTGTTTCTTTCCAAAAAGGTCTGTCACAAACACAAAAAGCGCTACCGCATGCAAAAATGTAAACACACCAAAGCTATCATAAATACCAGGGGAATATACACCTTGCTTAGTAGACATATAATCTGAGATAAAATAATTAGCCACTATCCCCAGTGGAACACTACCATAAAGGAAGTATTTCACCTTGGCAGACACTCCATACTTCACCAAGATATATCCTAAGACAAAATAGCCTAGATACCAAGACAGTTCCACGATAGTAAACATATCAGAAAGCTTGCCGACCAAGGATTTGTCGACCAGCGTAGTCAAAGTGGTGCGTCCTATCTGAAAAACCATGAACAGAATTACAAAATAGTCCAGTTCCTTCTTGCTGGCATGGTGCACAAAGCTTCGGATAAATGGCACCAGCGCATACAATCCTATAATCATAAAGATGAACCAAAAATGATCGGACGCATACACGCAACCTGTAATGGTACGCACGATACCCTGTCTCCAAAAATCAAAGTTCCAATAGTACAGACTCTGATAAACATAATATGCAAAGGACCAAACACCAAATACAATCAGCATGCGGAAAATATTCTTGGTCCAGAGTTTCTTCACTGTAATCTCTCTTTCCTCAGAAAGAAAAATCGCTCCACTAATCATCACAAAGATAGGCACCCCATATCTGGATATAGAGTTCATGAAATTGGCCAATCGAAAGTCTACACTGCCAACTTCAAATCTGCCAATGAATGCAGCGCTCACATGTAGCATCACTACACTAAATGCAGACAAGATTCGAAGTATGTCAAAGCCTAGATTTCGTTCTCTTTTTCCTTGCATATCTGGTGGGGCTCCTTTCTGTTCCTTTGTGAACGATTTATTATAACACAGATATCTATCAAAAAAAAGAAGTACTCTTAACGAGTACTTCTTTTTTTACCTTCTACACAATCCATGTAAGGGAAACAATAACAAATAATATATTTATTCTTTTACACCACCGATAGTTAGACCTGCTACGAAATATCTCTGCAAAAATGGATACAGGCAGATGATTGGAAGCATGGTCAAAATGGTTGCCGCTGCACGCACAGAAACAGGTGTAACTGCTGTCGCCATACCACTCTGGGCTGCGTTTGTTGCACTACCGCTCTGCTGCATAACGGAGTTGAGCAGTTTCATAAGCTCATACTGCAAAGTGGTATACTTGGTATTCATACGATTGTAAAGCATCGCATCAAACCAAGAGTTCCACTGATGTACTGCTACAAACAATGCGATAGTCGCATACACTGGCTTACAAAGCGGTGAAATAATACTCACAAAAACTTTCATATAACCTGCGCCATCGAGTTGTGCAGACTCTTCCAGTGAATCAGGAAGCCCATTCATGTATGTACGCATAACCAACATATTGAAGGCACTGACTGCACCAGGAATTACATACACCCAAAATGTACTGGTCAGCCCCAGATTTCTATAGAGCAGGAAAGTTGGAATCAAACCTCCGTTTACATACATAGTGATAACCCAGAACAATGACAACTGTGAGCGAAAAATAAAGCGTTTTCTACTTACAATAAAGGCCAAAAGTGCATTAGACACCAAAGCAAATAAGGTACCTACAACCGTTCTTGCCACTGTCACAATGAGACCAGTAATCATATTCTGTTTGTTCAGTACGGTGATAAAGTTCTTCAGCGTAAACTTTCTAGGCCAGAGATATATTCCTCCACGCACTGTATCAATACCATCATTCATAGCAACTGCCAAGGTATTGAGTACAGGGTAGAGTGTGATAACCACAAAGGCTATCATGAAGAGGGTGTTGAATATAGTAAATAAATCTATTTTAAACTTCTTTTTCATACGCTACCCCCTAGAACAATCTTTCTTCGCCACTGCGCTTAGCCAGCCAGTTGGCAAAAAGAATTAATACGATACTAACTGCACTCTTAAAGATTCCTGCCGCAGTACCAAGTGAATAGTCACCTTGGCTGATACCCCATTTAAGCACGTAAATATCAATTGTCTGAGAGACGCTCTGTACCAAACCATTACCCAAAATGTACTGTACTTCAAATCCTGCATTCAAAACGTTACCTACATTCATAAGAAGCAGAATCATAATGGTTGGTTTAATACCTGGCAACGTAATATATTTAATCTTTGCCCATCTTCCAGCACCATCGATAGCTGCAGCTTCATACAAACTTGGGTCAATGGCTGTGATTGCTGCCAAATATACAATGGCATTCCAACCTGTCTCTTTCCAAAGGTTTGCAAAAGCAACGATAGGCCAGAAAAATTCCTTATGAGCAAAGAAATTGATTTCCTGTTCAGCTAGACCGAATTTGGTCAAAAGTTCATTGATGATACCCGAAGATGACAAAGCGTCATGCAGGATACCCGTTACGATAATCCAGGACAGGAAGTGTGGCAGATAAGAAATCGTCTGCACAATCTTTTTGCCCCATTTGGATCTAAGTTCATTCAATAAGATGGCAAACAGAATTGCCATAATAAAAGATGTAACTAAGTTAAGCAAACCCATACACAGGGTATTGCGAAGAACTCTATAAAAGGTTGGATCTTCCAGATTGAACAAGAACTTAAACTTATCTAATCCGACAAACTGTGAATGTAAAAATCCATCCTTGGGTTTGTAATGCTGAAAAGCGGTAATCCATCCACCAAGCGGCAGATAGTAAAAGATAAAGCCATAAATCACAAATATAGCGGACCAAATCAAAAGAACTTTTTGTCTTTTGATCTCTTTCCATGTTATAGGCACTTTTTGCACATCATTATTTGCCTTTTTTCTTGCCATAAATACTCCTCCCCTGTCAAAACACCAAGTTTTATGTCTTGATATTGAGAGGGCGGCAGCCTCTCAGCTACCGCCGCTCCCTACAAATAACACTTATGTATTTTAACAGTCTTATTGATTAGCCAATGCGATTCTTCTGTCAAGTTCAGCCTGCATTTCAGCAAGGAAATCTTCTGGCTTACATGCTGCATAAGCATCCATGTACTCTTCCCAAGTTGCATCGAAGTCGTCAGACATAACGAGTTTAGGAAGCCATTCATGTTTTACTTCGCCCATCTTTGTCCAAGCTACACCACCGGGTGTCTCTGTAGTAAAGTTGTTGGAGAAGGACCACATTGGGTACCAAGGACCAGTTTCAACTTTTGCACTACCAATCATTTCTACGTATGTAGATACACCATAAGCTGTGAAGCAATCGATTACAGGCTGAGCCAAACCATTGTAGAACTCAGATGTCTGCTCAGATGGAGTCATAGCATTTTTGCCATCCTCACTAGTACCATTCCACTGTGGGAAATAGGAGTAATCACAAAGGTGAGAAGCCTTGTAGTCTGTGTCAGCTGCTTTTGCTCTCATCTCTTCTGTTCTGTAGTACAAACCATTCTCATCTACGAGATAGTCAACACCTTCTACACCCCAGAAACGAAGGTCATGAATTTCCTGTGTCAAGCAATCGCTGATGAATTTGAATGCTTTGTCTGGATCCTTACAGTCAACTGTGATGGAAACACCACTGGATGGATTGAGTGTGTCACCATAAGAGTGCCACTGGTTTTCCATACCTTCGTCGATTGTAAGTCCAAGAGGAATGTAGTTACATCCCTTAAGATCGAGTCCCTGAGATTTGAATACGTCTGTGATTGTATAGTTGAAATCCCAGTTCTGGTCACACATACCAAGTACACGACCAGTAGAAAGTTTTGCGATATATTCGTCGTATGTCTGAGTAGCAAACTCAGTATCCATCATACCCATAGCAAACTGCTCGTTCAATTTCTTAAGGTATCTCTTTGTTGTTTCTGTTGTGTTGTAGTCTACAACTTTCTTTGTATCTACATCAACGATAACAGAACCATCGTTTGGATATCCATCAAGGAACTGTCCAGCGTTTTCGATACAGAAGTATCTCCAGTCTTCACAAAGAGCTGTGTAAGGGATAACTTCTGTGCCATCTTCCAATGTTGGATTAGCTTTTGCGTAATCGTTAAGCACTTTAAAGTACTCATCAAGAGTGTTGATTTCAGGATATCCTGCCCACTCAAGTACTCTTGCCTGAATCCAGAATGCTTCGTCATTGTGTGTTGTTGTTTTTGGTTCGCCATGAGTGTTACCGAATGCATTGATCCAGTAGATGTGTCCATCATCCTGACGGAACATTTCCCACTCAGCTTCTGTAAAGTAATTCTTTACATTTGGATACTGCTCAATATAGTCATCAAGTGGAATGAGTGCTCCAGCTTCGTACAACTGAATGTGTGCATCAGAACCATTGATGAAGTCAGGATAATCACCACCAGCGATGATAGTACCTACTGCTTCTGCGTCAGTCTGACCTGTGAGCCATGTTTCTTTTACCTTAACACCAGTTTTTTCTGCGATGATCTGCATTACTTCGTTGTCATCGTTTTTCTCGGAGCCTGGCATAGCGATGAACATAGAGAATTCTGTGATATCGCCGGATTTTGCTCCCCCACAACCTGTGAGCACGCTTGCAAGCATTGCTAAGCTTAACATACATGCCGCTAACTTTTTAAATTTCATACTTTACCTCCCTTTTTTTGTACGAATATTTAATGCAAATTAATAGTATCGCCAAATGACGAAATTTGTAACCCGAGTAACTCAAACAAAAAACGGGATAAATTCTAGTTTCTTTATCCCGTCTTTTTCTAGGTTCCATTAATCAACTTGTCCTACATTTCTGCGGTACTTGGCAGGTGTACAACCCATCTGTTCAATGAATTTACTGATAAAATAGTCCGTATCGTGATAACCTACTTCTTCTGCAATCTGACTGATTTTTTTGTCGGTTTGCAGAAGTTGTTTTGTAGCCACACTTATTCGATAACTACTGAGATAGTCCTTAAAGGACTGTCCGTATTTTTTCCTAAAAATCTGTCCCAAATAAGAACTATTCAGGAAATACTTCTGACTAAGTTCTCGAAGTGTTAGATTCTCCGCATAGTGTTCTTTTACTTCTCTTTCCAGTTCCTGCAAAATACCTCGTGAACTATTTTTGCGAAGTTGAATCAAGTAATCGGCATATTCATGTGCAAACTCCAGCAAATAGTTCTGTCCATGAGGTGCAATCCCCTGCTCCGAAATCTTTTCACCAATAAACTGCATTACCTCCTCTTGATTCACTGTTTCATCCTGTTCTACTGCCAAATGAATCAACTGGAACAACAGGTAATTTACATTCATTGAAACCGTCTTGCTGTCTGTACCAGTAGATTCCATTTCCGCAAAAAAGCTGTTCACACTGTCTACAATATCTGCTTCTTTATTCTGCTCAATCGCTACAATGAGACGATCCAGACTCTTTTTGCAAATCATGACTCTTCCAGAATTTGCCTGCACTTCATCCTCGTAGTAATAGACACGTTTGCGTTCCTTGAATCCTTTCAGGGTCCTAAGAGCGCAAGCAGAACTGTAGGAATTGGATAACTTGTTAATACCCGAAACCCCTTTGCCTACCAGCAGAGAGACCTTTAAGTCCGGGTGATATACTTCCATGTACGCCTGCATCTTTGAAAGATATTCTTCCATAGTGATGCCTTCGTCCAAAGCCATATAGTCACAATAAACCAGTCCCACATCATACGTCTCTTCTAATCCATATATATCATGTAGCAAATGATCTGCATTGTCTCCCAAAAAGGATGCACATGCCTCAAAAAGCTTTTTCTTCAATGCATAGACCTCATCATCCGCCAATTCCTTTAGGCTTGAGATATCATCCAGCGAAACATGTACAAAATGAATCGGCACACTCAATCTCATATTGCTTCTGACATATTCTGCAGCAATTCGATCTTCTTTCCCTTTCAACAAAGTTCTTAGATTGTTTTCCAAATCAATCCTGCTTAGACGTCTTCTGTCTTCTTGTCTCTTGATTGTAATCTGCTTCTTGGCAGCCACAGACCTAAGACTATCCACCAAAGCTTTCTCCTGAATCGGTTTTAATATGTAGTCTGTGCATCCGTACTTTATAGCCTGTTTGGCAAATCCAAAATCTCCATATCCACTGAGTAGCACAATATAGGCATCCGACAATGCTTTTTCGCGAATCTGCTTAATCATCTCCAAACCATCCATCTCTGGCATTCGGATATCCGTAATGATCAAATCAACTGGTTCGCTTTTCAAATATTCAATTGCTTCCACACCATTGATTGCTGTTTTGGCAATCTCATATCCTTCCGCCTCCCAGTCAATCAATTTTTGTAACCCACAAGTGATAATGGGCTCATCATCGACCAGCATCACTTTCAAGTTCATTTTCTTCACCCCTTGCACTTTTCAAATACTTTGTAGGTACCTTAATCAAAATGAATGTACCAATCCCCAATTCACTTTCTATTTCAAACTCTGTATGTCCATCTGTCAGCATCTTTAAACGCAGGGCTGCATTAATGATACCCACATGCTCTTCTACCTTTAAATCACTTATGGTATACTGCTTGATTTTGCGAAGCCACTCCGCGGTCATCTCCTCAGTCATTCCACATCCAGTGTCTTCAATCTCAAGACAAAGATTGCTCTGTTTTTTGTAAATTCTCACATATATGTGTCCACCAGCCGTTTTGCCTTCCATTCCATGAACACAAGCATTCTCCACAAAAGTAACCAAAGTCATCTTTGGAATCAAATAACTGCCACATTCTTCTGCCAGTTCCAAAGTATACTTTAATCGGTCCTCAAATCGATATTTCTGTATTTGCAAGTAAGCCTCAATAAGCTGCATTTCCTCCGAAATAGACACTTGGTCAGAAGACCAATTTACATTTTCTCTCTCCAGAAGCGCCAAACTTTCTATCATCTTGGCAGTCTCCGCCTCGCCCTTCAACATACTATGCATACGAATGCTCTCTAGTACATTAAACAAAAAATGTGGATTGATCTGAGACTGCAAAGCCAAAAGTTCCGCATTTTTTCTAGCAATGTCATTCTCTTGCCTCTCCAACTTATTCTGATATGTAACTCGCACTATCATGTTTGGAATTACAATATTTACTGCCAGAACTAGCAAAATGTACCATATGTTTTGAGTAAGAAAGTTTAAGAAAGTATGGTTTGGTCTTACCACCATAATCTCAAATTCTTTGCCGTAAAGCTGCAATGTGTCTGAGTAACTGATTTGCAAAGACGTATCCATCGTTTCAAAATCTTTTGCATATTGCAAATGTCCATCATTGGTAAAAATGATTTTCCCATTATCGCAAACATAAACCAGTGCTTCATAATTACTGTTGTTCATTTTGCGAACAATGCTGCTGTAATCTATATCTACTTTGACAAATTTTGTGTGCTTTAGATTTTTAAAATAATCCAGTTTTCGCACCAGTGAAATCTTTCGCTTCGCAGACCCCCAAAAGTCACTTGGATCGTAATAACACATCAACAAAGTACTGTACTTCGAATCCTCCCAAGACGGATACCAAACTTCCTTCTGTGCCACTTCTATTTTCTGAAAGTGGTCACCATTGATAATGCTAGGATTGTCCACATAAATATTTAATATATAATTACTCGAACTAAAAAAACTATCATACAACGTATCCTTGAAATACATTTTTCGTTCGAAATAATCCACTGTGGACTGATAGTCATAATCCAAAAAATCATTTATAGCCTGACTTAAATAAACGCTATTTCCTTTCTCTGCTGCGGCCTGTATCGTATTGGTCAAATCGTACTTTACAGCGGAAACTATATTCTGCGCAATGTACAGCTGTTCACTTTTTTCCTTCTGAATAAGTAACCCCAAAAGGAACCCATCTGCCACCACAAGAGGCAATATAAATATAAGGGTATAGAACAGCCCCATCTTCTTTTTTTTCGTATATTCCTTCTTAACTAAATTGAGTTTTTCTTTCCATTTCCCCATAGTCTTGCCCTCTATGTTCCCCACTATTTCATTTTACAGTTAACCAATCTGGATGGGCATCTCATCGGTTGCTTTTTTCTTCCTAGGAAATGCTTTCTTTATCGTAAAAAATTGGGCAATATTTGCATTTTTACATAAAATAAGCCTTGCCACTTTCGTAGCAAGGCCTAAATTCATAGCAATATTAGAGAAATATTAGAAAGCTGTCAACTGTTTTGCAAGTTCGTAGATAGACTCGAAAATCTCTTTACATCTTGCCAAATCTCTCACCGCCTCATTGGTTGCAACCAATGCTTCGTTGGAAGAAGCAGCCACCTCTTCACTAGTTGCAGAGAGCTGTGAAATATGATCGTAAATCATGTCTGCAGAATCCATAGTCTGCTGTGAACCACGCTGTACCAAATCCACTTTATCAGAGAGTTTGCGAACTTCCGCTTCAACCTCTTCGAATTTTTCTTTAGTCTTAGCAATCAATTCGTTCTGTTTCTGAACACTCTCAGTAGAGTTATCAATACTTGTATTTGCTTTCTTCATATCGTCATTCAGCTCTTTGATGATATTGGTGATGTTGGTAGATGCTTCCTGAGTATCTTCAGAAAGTTTACGAATTTCTTCCGCAACTACGGAGAAACCTCTTCCAGCTTCACCTGCTCTAGCAGCCTCAATACTTGCATTGAGTGCAAGCAAATTGGTCTGACCAGAAATATTGATGATGGAGTCTACGAAACCGAGCACCTTGTCCACTTTAAGAGTAAGTTCTGCGATTACTTCTTCCATCTGCTTACTATAGTAACTTACATTGTCTGCCTGTTTGCCAAGTTCAATTACATACTCGGAACCTTCTGCTACAGTTGCAACTGCAGTCTGTGAAGAACCAACCATCTCATTAGTAGCTTCATTTGCTTCCTGTGTGTAATCACGGATTTCACTACAGATAGTAACCTGACCCTGAATTGCTTCCGCTGTACCTTCTACGCTATCTGCGATATTGGACATTGCAACGTTGCTGTTTGCAAAGCCTTCATCCAGATTGTGAAGCATGCCCATAGCTTCGTCAAAGTAACCATTGATCTGATTAGCAACATTCAGCATCAACTTGTTGTTTTCTTCCTGCTTCTTCGCATTTTCCATCAAGGCTTCTGCGTTTTCAGCATTGAACTTAACCATCAGTTTACTAATTAAAATTGCTGAATAACCAACCAATACGCAAATGAAAATAGTAACTACCATGGTACTTCCATCACTACCATCAATTTTGTCCATGTTTATTACCAATCGAGCAATATTCGCCACGAACGCACAGCAACACATGCTTATAATCATCTTGGTATTGCAGTACACCATGGCAGCTATAACGATAGGGAAGAAATACATTCCTGTCGCTTCTGTGCCGTTTACTAGACGAATTACAACATACATAACAGTTGCAGAAATCAGCATACCATATGTACAAATTTCTGTGTCCTTTTTTGCAACGAACAACACAATCGTAAATATGGTTGCAATTGCAGTTACAACAAGCTGTAGCAGGACTTTACCTGTCATCGCTGCTGCACCACCGACAGCCACAAACGCTGCCAACGTAAACAAAACATACAACATAATCACAATGATTACTGGGAACACTACCCGGTTCGCTCTTTTGATTTGATCCTTTGACATAGCTTTACTTCCTCTTTCGCTTTCTATTTTCAGACAATGTCCGAATTTGTTTGTTAATTCATTTTAGCACGTCAAAGCGAAAATGTACATACAAATTTAAATAAAATTTGTATTTTTTCGACTTCTTTTTACTTGTTTATATTTTCACAATTTTTTGCTTTATCTGAGCACTTCAAAATTTTTATAAAATAATTCCCAATTGGCTCTCCACCACCTCATCAACTGCCAGTAGCCACAGCCGCCTAGATTAAACTCCTTGATAAGATTGAATTTGCCTTGAATACTTCTTACGTCCTCAAACCACACCTCATGCTGTACTCCTGCTACCCCATAAGTAAAAAAAGGACTCTGTGCCAGTTCATCAAACTGAATCGGCACGCCTTGCTGTAGTGCGATTCGAACCGCTTCTACATTTCCAATAGTGGTAGCAGCAGTTACTCCCCTTTCATAGGGCAAAGGCCAATCATAACCATAATTTGGAATCCCCAAATCAATCTTGGCAGGTTCTATTTCCGTCACCGCATACTCAATTACTCTGCGCACCTGATTCAGCGGTGCAACAGGAAGTGGTGGTCCATAGGTGTATCCCCACTCATAAGTCATAATTAGAGCATGGTCTACAATCTCCCCCAATGCTCTATAGTCCTTACCCTCATACAAAAGGCCTCTTTGGTCTGCACTAGTCTTGGGTGCCAATGCAATAGAGGTATGAAATCCGTTGGCGCGCATCTGCTCCGCTATCTGTCGTACAAAGTCTGTAAAAGCATCTCTGTCCTCCGCCAAAATATACTCAAAGTCAATATCCACTCCCCTATATCCTTTTTCATACATTACAGAAAGTAGATTTCCTATGAGTGTATCGATGGCCTGTTGGTTGTTTACCACTCTGCTAATCAATATGTTACTGAAATTCCCCTGTTCATCAAAAGGTGTCAACGTCAAAATCGGCTGTACAAAAGCCTCCTGTGCCAAGGAAATCATCCAGTCCTCCGAAAACCATGGCGGCACCAGTTCCCCTCCCGGCGTAAATCCATAAGAAAAAATGGCAAGTTCAGACAAATAGGGTAACGTTTGTTTCAGCACCCATTCACTGATAAAGGGATAGGCGTAACCATATACCCTCAAACTTTCGCTGGGTGTGCTGGTCTCGTCGAGCACAACCAACAAAGCCTGCCCTACCACCAAGTCATAAGGAGACACCAATTGATTGATTTCTATGATGCTATTTGCTTCCACACCAAATCTTCCTGCAATATCACCCACCGTATCCCCAGGCTGTACCACATAAATTTCCACACCTTCTGGCATAGCGTCCCCCTTGATGTCTATATATACTATCCTATGCGATGGGCTTTCAATTTGCGCTTGCCTTTCAGCTACCACGCTCACCTTGCCCCATAGAAAAAGCCCCTCTTGGTGTCTTGACCAAAAGGGGCTGTCATTATAATTTTGCCTGATGAAATTGTTTGCTATATTGATTTAGGTAAAATCCATGCTCTGCCACATCTGGCACAAAGATAAAGGCATGATGCGAATTCACCTTATTCTCCTTGAGCTGCTCCAGCATGCTTTCCTTTCCCTGAAAAACAAACTTCCCATTTTCAAAGACAAGAACCATAGGTTCTAAAGGATTGTCACAGCCGCATCCTAATGTATCTTTCACCTCATCTATCAGGCGCAGCGGAATCTTTACCAAACCGTCACATAGCCACTGCTCTGGAAAGCTCCCTTCTCCAAATCTGGTCACAAAGTAAGTCCGAATCCATTCTTCATCCAGTCCCATCTCACTGTATGAAATAGCACAGGCTAATGTGGCATCAAAAGGAACACATTCCTGCTTTTTTCCATACACAATCTTCTTAATGGAATCAATGGACAAAAAGTATTCCTCCGCCAGTTCACGGATACCTTTTCCCAGCGCATATTCATTATAAATACGCTGATTTCGTTTTAGAAGCTTCTGCCTGGAGCCAGACACACTTCCCCATGCCTTTGGCTCTTCCTTTTGCGGAATATATAAGAGTTTTCCCGCAGCGTATTTTTGCACCTGCTTTAGCAATTCTGGCGGTAGCATATCCTTTGCATTTTCGTATTTCATAGTCGATTCATTCTCTCTTCCAGTTCACTGATAGACTGTATAATCGTCTTGCAAGACTCTGTATCGTCAATAGAGGCATGCCAGCGCAGTGTATCCAGTCCTTTGTAATAGGCCATACATAAGAAACGCTCCTTAAAGTGCTTCACTTCCACGCCTTTATCCTTAAGGTAAGCATACAATTTTTCTGGAATCAATAAGTAGGGCTTATTCAAATCCATGATGGCAAAATCAAGTAACCAATCCATTACACCAGCCCTACTCCAATCCAGGAAACCAACCATCTGCTCTGACACTACCATATTAACAAAAAAGGTGTTGTTGTTCACCAAAAATCTTTGTCCCTCACAATACTTACTTAAATTTATCATCTTGGCGTAGTACTTCTCAAAGAATTCCTCTGTCATCATAGAAGTTTCAAAAAGCTGTTTCCAATTCTTCCAATAGCCTTCTGTTTCCTGTGCAAAGGTTCCTGTCAAAAAGTCCTGTAGTAAGTCATACTCTGGCTGATGGTTCTCATCTAGTTCACCATATCCATGAAGCCCTGAGATATCCGCCTTTTGTATCTTGAGTATACTATCCAAAAATCTTGGATAAATCTGTTCAAATTCCTCTGGGCTTACCATGTCAGAGTTTTCTCCAATGGGATTTAAACTTACGCTCTCTGGCAAAATCTGTTTCATCAATTCTTCTCTATTCATCTTTACTCTCCTCTTTTATCCCCGCCAGGTCCTTTCATGTCACTTTCTTAATTCAACTCCTGGCATCTATCATCTTATATTTTTCTCAGTTGCGCTCCTGATAACTTTATATTACAAGAACTTTGCAAAAGAAAAAAGGGAAGGAATAAGTTTACCTATTGATTACACAAAAGCAGGCCTCACCTAGAATAAAGCAAAATATGAAGACATAACCGCACCCAAGCAGTAGATATTACTTTCTTAAGCTTATATAATGGAATTGAACAAAACCTGTACTACGAATCATTGGAGGGGAATTATGAACAACCTAGTACAAAACGAAACTCAAAACATCTCATCAAAGCCAAGTAAGCTTCCTGGCAAAGAGTATCAATTTGATTCTTTTTCCTCAGACAAAGTCCTTCTTAGCAAAAAGAAACAGCATCTTCCTGCTATGGGCTGGAATAGCTGGAATGCCTTCGGCAGTGGAAACACCGCTGCACTGACTAGGGCTATGGCAGACCAGATGGTAGCACTGGGCCTTGACAAACTTGGCTATCAATATTTGGTTTTAGACGATGGCTGCTACAAGCCAGAGCGTGTGAATGGGCTTTTGTCCAACGAAGATGTGAAATTTCCAGAGGGCTTTCGCGCGCTCTCTGACTACATCCATAGCAAAGGTCTAAAATTTGGCATGTACAATGACATCGGAACCAATCTTTGTGCCGGTGCCGCTGTAGGCACCTGTGGTCATGAGATGGTGGATGCCAAATCTTACATAGACTGGGGCGTAGATTTCTTGAAGGTAGACAACTGCTACTATCTCTGGGACAACGCTACTTTTTCCGATGCTACCAACGCTAAATATGTCTATACACCCAACATCCAGAGCATTCGCCTTGTAGGTTCAAAATTCGAGCAGACTTTTGATGCTGTGGCAGACGGTAAATTGACAGGCCTTGGCGGTAGAAAGGTAGATGGCACTTCGCCTAGTGACGACTTGACAGTTTCTGATTCCCAGAATGCCCATGGTTACGTAACAGGCATTGGCACCTTTGATGGCACCAATACCGGCACTACTCCTATCGGGCCTAGAAGCTGTGAATTAGTATTTGACATCGACCTTTCAAAAGCTGGTTCCTATCAGTTGTTTGTTACCTACGCTACCGGACAAGAGGTAGGCATCGGTAGTTGGCTTCAGTTGGCTGCCAATGACGAACTGATATATGACGATTTCTTGCCCGCCACCGAAACTACTACTTCTTTCAGAGAAAGCGATGGCATCGCGCTTACACTTAGGGAAGGGACCAATAAACTTCGCCTTATGAATCATCGCCGCCAGGAGAATACACTTCTCAGTTATGCTAAACTTCTGGAAGGCTTAAATGCCGCTGACCCAAACCACGATGTGATTTTTTCCATCTGTGAGTGGGGCAAGACTCAGCCTCAAAACTGGGGATATAAGGTTGGCGATTCTTGGCGCATACTTAACGATATTACTTTTTGTGTTGGTCGTGATGGCGATCCTGGACGTGGCACTTGGTTTGACCCAGGCACACCTAGCGTCACCTCTCAGTATGACAAAGCTGTAATTATGGACGAGTTTGCTGGCCTAGACAAAGGCTGGAACGACCCAGACATGATGATGATTGGCATGAATGGACTTGATGAAACTATGTGCAAGACACATATGGCTATGTGGTGTATGATGAACTCTCCCCTCATGCTTGGCTTAGACCTTCGCCGCGTAGAAAAAGGCGACTGGATTTGGAATATCATCTCCAACCAAGGACTAATCGCTCTTAATCAGGATGCTCATGGAATTCAGGCAAAACGCATCTATACCACCAAAGAAACCAATTGCCCCGATATGGACTATATTACAGAGCATGACCGTGTAGATGTACTGGCCAAGCCACTTGCTGACGGAAGCGTCGCGCTTTCCTTTATCAACCTAAATAATCAGCCTTGGGATGGCAAAGTCACTGTTGATACTGAATTGATTGTAAAGATGATTGGCAAAAAGATGGCTACAGGCCCTGTAGAAGCCGTGGCTAGCGCAGATGCTTTTGCGACTGCCTCATCTTACCAGGTTACAGATCTTTGGACTCAGGCTATATCTGTGAACGAAACTGGTGTATTTGAAATCAACCACTTAGACGCTTGCGACAATGTAACCTTGCGCATAAAGCCGAATTAACTTGAAAGGAAACACCATGTCCGAATGCATGTCTGAACTAGCTACAATTGAAGATTTGGTACAGGCCTTATACAGCAAAGGTGGGCGTTCGGAGTATGAGCCCAAAAGTCAGGGTAATAATGTCTCGTCAGGAAATGAGTTCTTAGCCGCTGCCTACGAAGCAGGATGGATTGAGCAGTTAGATATGCTCCATCCTACCAAGCCCATTTTCAGGCGAGATGTGGCCAAAATAGTGCATTTATACCTGTGCCATGTTCTTGGAGAACCTGACGAAACAGAAATTACTCCCTCATACATCCTAAAAGATTTGTATGACTGCAGAGTCTGTGCTGGACACATCATGCAGGTCTATCTCAAAGGTATCATGGAGAGCATCGAGTTTCTTCCAGGGCTATTTATCTTTGGTCTTAGAGAACATTTGACCAAGACCGAGATTACCACGATTGTCGAGCGCGTATTTTGGCCTAACAAACGACTTCAAATCACAAAAAGGCTCAACCACTAAGGTTGAGCCTTCATTTTTTATCTTTATTCATTTGGTTGGAATATTGCTACGCTTACTGTGCCACAGATGTGCACTCTTCGGCATTACATTCTTCTTTGTAGAGATCCTCCATACGTTCTGCAAAATGATCTGTATCAAAGGATTCTGCAATCTCTTCGCTGTTTTTACTTGCCTGATTTCTCCACTGAGCATCGTTGATGATTCGGTCCAGTTTCTCCAAGAAATCATTTCTGGAAGTATACTGATATCCATTCACGCCTTCTACTACAATTCCACGCAGTGCATTGTCCTGACGGCAAAGAAGTGGAAGTCCGTTGGCTGCCGCTTCAATATAAGTCAAGCCCTGTGTCTCACTGATAGACGCGCACAGGAATACATCTGCCAATTGATAATACTGCTGAACTTCCTTGGGATTGACCATACCTGTAAAGATGACGCTCTGATCAATGCCAAGTGAAACTGCCAATTTCTGCAAATTTTCCCTATCTGGTCCATCACCCACAATAAGGAATGTAAGCTTTGGATTGGTCTGCAATGCTTTGCTGAAAAACTTAAGCAATTCGCTTAGGTTCTTCTCCGCACCCACTCTACCAAGGCTGAGAAGCACATGATGGTCCTCTGGGATACCCAAGGATCTGCGCTTAATCATACGTTCTTCCGGATCCATTCTAAAGTGATGCTGTTTAAGTGAAATACCACTTGGAATCACGCTGATATGATTCTTTACCCCATATCCGCGCAAGGTATCTTCCACCTTGCCAGTTGGCGCAATAATCACATCCGCCTTACGCAAACGGTATCTGGAAAAACTCTTTACTACTCGTCTTCCCACACGCTCACTTGGAATTACATACTTTACATAATTTTCATATAAGGTGTGATAGGTATGTACTAATGGAGCACCAGTCAACTTGGAAATTCGTTTTGCAAACTGATAACTAAAAAACTCGCACTGGCTGTGAATCACATCTGGCTTCCAGTCAATCAATTCCTTAATCATATAATTGCGATAAGAAATTGGCATACGCACATCTGGATAAACAAATCCCAAAGGCAATGACTTAATAAAATAAACATCGCCTTCTTTATAACTTTCCAATTTGTTTGACACTGTCAAAATTCGAACTTCATGACCTTTTTCTCGAAGTCCCTCTGTCAAATTTCGTACAGATGTTACGACGCCATTGGTGGAAGTAAAATATAAGTCTGTCGTAATTAAAATCTTCATTTGTGTCCCCTCACTTGGTCTTTCGACCCATTTGTAGATTATATTTTCTCTAACCATGTCTCAGTCATTTTTTTAAATTGTTCCCTCCAACAACTCCCAGACTGCGTTTACATTTTAATACAACTTTTCCCTTTTTTCAATTAGGTTAAGAAAAAACTTTGAATCTCAAGAAAATATTAAGAAATGCCTCTTTTTCCTCGATATCGAAATCATTCTACTACCGTATAAATGTTGTTTACAGGATAAATATTGGTCTGCCAAAGCTGCTCAAATTCCTCATAAGTCACTTTGCGATTCATCCAATTGTTCTGAAATATATTCTTGGCAGCGCCTGTGGAGTCCGCTAGATAGATATATTCTTCATCATACCCTACCACTGCCACATAGTGCCTTCCCATTTCGCCTATGGTCACAAAAGCCACAATTGGCTTTCCCATTGTCAGACGCTTTTTCATGGTATCAAGGGTCCCTGTATAGGATGTAGCATCATACCCGTAGTCTGCAAAGGCTTTTCGAACGCCACCCAGTGCAACCCCTTTGCCTACTTTGAAGGACATTTCTTTGTACAAGTGTCTACCTTCCACTTCCTCTCCCAAATGGCGAAGCACATAAGCAGCAGCATATCCTGCACAGTCCTTACCCGTCTGATACTCCACAAAATTTGTATCGCTTTCAATCATAAAACTTGCTGGCAAATCGCTTGTATCGATGGTGTCCTCTCTAGGTGTTACAGACCATATTGCAAAAAGGATTACAAGTATTGCGCCAAGGATAATGTGTAAGATGCGACGTATTCTCTTTTTCTTCTTGTTGATTTGTAGCTCATTGTCCATGATTCTCTCCGTGTGTCCTCATTTTACATCACATTACTTCATACAGGATTTGCACTTGCCGATGTTGAGCCTTCCTCGTCCGCCATAGCTGACAAATTCTGCTTCTTCCTTTACTTCTCCGCAGATCTCACAGCGAATCCATCTGATTCCTGTCTCGTCTCGAACTTGTCTTTCCTGCTGCTCTATCATAGCAAGGATGCTGTCTTTACGTTTCGTATACTCCTCAGCAAACTTTTTTGCTGCCTGAGCCTTCATCCATTCAAGGTATCTTTGCTGCTCTGCAGCCTTCTCCTTGCGATAGGCTTCCATGTTGCGTTCTTCTATTTTTCTTTGTTCTTCCTGCTCCTTAGCAAGCCGCTGTCTTTCTAGTAACTCTTGTCTAAACTTTTCTGCTTTGCTCTGTCTATATGCAAGCAGATTCTCGTAGGTCTCCTCAAAACCTTTTAACGTAAGTGCTCCATTTTCAAAGACCAAATCTTGGCAAGTACCTTCATATACAAACATAGTTTGAGACTCCACCAAATAGTCCCCTATCTCTGTCTTACAATGCACCGCAGGAACTCTTTTGTACTGCACTACTTTTTTGCCATCGTAAGTCAATATTAACAAAGATTTGTTGGCAGATTCATTCAAACAATAGCGTTTTAAAAAATAAGTATGTCTTTCATCCAATTGCTTGTCACTATGGTCTACTACAAGCCAAATTGGAACTACTTGATTGTCATGGTATTCTTGGTTCAATTTTTCCACTTCATGGATATTGGTTCGCTTGGTTCCGAGTTCGATCGCCATCTTGGTTCCATCTTCCCACTCAAAATACAGATGGCTATAATGATGCGCAAGCACTTTCGCTTCCATCTGCACTGGATAATCACAGGCACTGAAATGTTCACACAACAACAAGCGGAGTCCTCTAAAAACACCGCTTGCCTTTTCATATTTCACATAGTCACAATCTGACTCATCTCTGTGTGCAAAATAAGGTTGCTTGATTTCACCATGACAATATTTCAGAATTGAACTTTTACATCCAGGATCTGGGCAACAAAGTTCTCCTTTGTGGCTTGCCCTGCGAATTTCTTTTTCTGTAAAGTAATCCTTTGATACCTCATATGCTACCAGGCGTTTCCCTTTCCACAATGCATTTTCCATATGGGATTACTCCTCTGGCTTCAACCAATATGTACTTCCTTCACGTTCCATGATATGCTCACTAATCATATCGCGGCGGATAGTACAGAAATCGTCATTAAAGGTCTTGATGATTTCATTGACCTCTTTTTCCTCGTACTTTCTACCAGCCTCAAAAGATTTGGAAATCTCTTCTAAACAGATACGCTGTTTTTTTCGCTGCGCTGGAATTGCTTTCAGTTTACCATATTCAAAGAAGGTTTTAATTACTTTGTTTCTATATTCTTCTTCTCTCTGCTTCTGCTCATCTATTACTTCGGATTCTTCCTTGATAATATCAATGATGTTGGTCATAAAAACCTCCTGACGAAGGCTGTAAATAGTGTAATACTGTTCCTTTCGGGATGTAACCGCACCAGCATCCTCTAGTTTCTTCAAATGAAAAGAGATCGTGGCTGGGGTTAGTCCTAGGCGCTCCGCCAAACGCTCTACATACATCTCTTCCTGCACTAAGGATTTCAGTATCTGTAATCGGGATTTGTCTGCCAGACATTTAAATAGCTTAATAGCATCTGCTTCTAACATTTCCATCACTCTCCTTGTTCATATTTGTCTCGAATCATCTGTAGTGTTTCAAGCTTGATTTCCTCTATCACAATCTTGGTGGAATCACCATGCTCTTTTGCCTTCTCTAAAGACATTTTCCAATTTTCTGGAAGCCTTGTCAATTGTCTAAGATACTCTTCTTTGAAAGCCTCTGCTGTTGCAACGCCTTTTGCCTGCACGATTTTCTCAGATGCACCGTACAGCGTCTTACAAATATCACAGATGTTGATTCTAATCTTGGCAAAATTAGCCTCATCCTTACGGTCAGCGGCAATCAATTCAGTCTCCTGCTCCTGATACTCCACAATCAATTCATCAATGTATGCTATAAATTCATTCATAATAATTCTCCCTCCGTTCACTTGCTTGGTTCTTCTTGGTTTTTCTTGGTTTTTCTTTGTTTTTCTTTGCTTCTCTTTTGTTTTCTGCTTGCATTTTTTGATTTGATGTTTATCTAATTAGATATTTGCATTATATGTCTATATGTAACTTATGTCAATATTTATTTTGATAATCATCTAATTATTTTGCGCATTAAAAAAACAGGCCCTCCTAAAAAGGGCCTGCCTGTTTTATCCATAATAATACTTTGCCTGTGCGCCAAACATTTCTGCGTACAAGCCATCTTCTACCTTTATCAGTTCCTCGTGTGTTCCATACTCTTTGACGATTCCGTCTGAGAATACTGCTATCCTGTCACAGAACTGACAACTGGAGAGTCTGTGGGAGATATAGATTGCAATCTTACCTTTTACCAAGTCTTCAAACTGCCTATAAATCTCATACTCTGCCATTGGGTCTAAGGCTGCAGTTGGCTCATCTAAAATTACCACAGGTGCATCTTTATAAAGTGCTCTGGCTATGGCAAGCTTCTGCTCTTCACCGCCAGATGGCTCTATGCCTTCCTCATCGAAATGCTTGTAAACCACAGTTTCAACTCCCTTTGGAAGGGAATCTATCTTGTCAGAAAGTCCAACCTTGCGAATAACTTCCTCCACCTTTACTTCTGACAACTTCGTAGCAAGTTTCTTCGCAGCGACCGCCTCGCCGTTCTCCACTACCTTCACGCGGGCATCTTCCTCTCTTCCCAGCACCAAATTGTCCGCCATAGAAAAAGCAAAAAGTTTAAAATCCTGGAATACCGGAGCAAACAATTCCATGTATTCATCATAGTCATACTCAGCAATGTTCACACCATCCAGCAATATTTCGCCCGAAGTAGGCTCATAAAGCCTGCAAAGAAGTTTAATCAGAGTTGTTTTTCCAGCTCCGTTAAGTCCAACCACCGCCAAATGCTCTCCTGGATGAAGTTTTAAATTAACGCCTCTAAGCACCGGCACCTCTGAACCAGGATAAGAAAAATGTACATCTTTAAGTTCAAAACAGTGCTCCACATCTTCGATGTGCTTGCTTCCTTTTTTCATTACCGCTGGGTAGTCCATGAATTTCACATATTCATAAGCATAGTTCGCTCGCTTGCAAAGTTCCTGATAGTTGATTACCAGAGAACGCATGCAGTTGTAAAAAGTTCCTGCCGCAGTAAAAAGCTGTGTTGCTGTCGCGATAGAAATCTTTCCTAGAATGGCAAGGACACCTAGATAAAAATAGGTACCAAAATCTCTGACCACATCCAACAAGCCCATAAATAAAGACAAAGGCAACTGTTTGATGCCCATCTGACGCCAATTTTCTATAATGATATCTTGATGATAGTTCCACTTTGAAACCATCATATCTTTGGCTGCATACAACCTGATATCCTTACCATATTTGAAGTCGGTCAAATGCCACCCCATATATCCACAGATGCGATTCTCCTTGGCCAGTCCAGCAAAAAACTTCTGCTCTATTTCATTGTGTTTGGAATTCACTTTGCCAGTCACAATCAAAATAGCCATAATCAGAACTAATAGCCATGGTGCACTGGATACAATAATAGCCACCACACCCACCAAAGTTATGATAGAGGAAACCATGTTAAACAGTGGTTCCACCATACCGTTCAGTCCGCGAGAATACCAACTCATACCTGTTCTGGCAAGTTCAATCTGATCCAATGCCTGCTTGTCCTCTGTAAGCTGGAAATCTAGTTCCATGATACGCTTACTCATAACCGTCTTGTAGTAGTTGTCAAACTTGGTGGTATATCTCTCAATCATATTTCCAAAGAACCCACTAAGCACCGACAACACAAAATCAGCCGCAATAATAAAAAGAATGCAATGCATGATTTTGGCAATGTTCTGCGTGGTCAAAAGTTCATCTACTACAATTGGCAATGCCAAAATCTGTACAAATGGTTTGATACTGTTCACCACCAACAACCCGAGTCGCACAAAGAAATAGCCTTTGAACTTTTGGAATGCAGATGGCAAGAAATATTTGTATATCTCCATGATTTTGGACTTCTTATTCGTCTTGCCTGTCTTCTTTTTGCTCATACTCATCTTACTCTTGTCCATCTTGCACCTCGTAGTACTGCGCCTGTACCTCAAACATTTCTGCGTATGCGCCACCTTTACTCAACAGTTCCTCGTGTGTTCCATACTCTACCATCTCACCTGCTACAAACATAGCAATGGCATCACAGAAACGGGTGGACGAAAGTCTATGAGAAATATAGACTGCAGACTTCTCGCCAATGATGGAATTAAAGTTTTGATAAAGTTCGTATTCTGCCAAGGCATCCAATGCAGCCGTTGGCTCATCCAGTACAATCACTGGGGAATCCTTATAAAGTGCTCTGGCCAAAGCCAGCTTCTGCTTTTCTCCTCCAGACAAATCCACGCCATCGTCATAGACCACTTTCAGAAGTTGTGTATCTATGCCTTGCTCCAAACCTTTAATCTTGTCAGAAAGGCCCGCCTGAATTGCACACTTCTCTGCTCTTTCACGGTCTGTCTTGTCTGGGCTTTGCATGGATATATTCTCACTCATGGGGAACGCAAACAATTCCACGTTTTGGAACACAGGTGCAAAAAGTTTGTAATATTCCACCTTGTGGAATCGCTTGATATTGACTCCATTGAGTAGAATTTCGCCCTCTGTCACATCATAAAGGCGAAGCAAAAGCTTGATAAAGGTTGTTTTTCCAGCACCATTAAGTCCAACTACCGCAAGTCTTTGTCCCGCAGGGAAGGAAAGATTCAAATTCTTAAGAGCATAGCCTTCCGCACCTTCGTACTTGAAAGAAACATTGCGGAATTCGAAGTTAAGCTTGCCCTCTGCTACTACCTTTGCCAGGTCCTCAAACTCCCCTACCTCCTCTGTTGGATAGTCCATGAAAGTTCTAAAATCATCTGTCTGCATAGAACTTCTCTGAATATTGCCTACGCCCACATAAAAATCGGAAAGTGCTGAAGAAAAAGCTGCGCATAATCCCATAAACAATGTGAAGTCGCCGATAGATATTTCCTGATGAAGTACCTGTGTAATCAACACATAGTACATGACCGCACTGCCAAAGATACCTGTAGTAGGATATATGATTGAATGTCTGAGCCAAAAATTACGGCTCTTTCTATACTTATCCTCATGCTCATCTAAGACTTCTCTCTGTTTTCCAAGAAGCCAGCCTTTCATAGAAAATAGACGAATATCCTTGGCAAACTCAAAGTCCTGCGTGCATCTTTCCATATAGTTAAGCTTGCGCCACACCGGGGACATCTTGTCCCAATATTCTTTTTTGTCCTGTTTGACTGACCATAGGAAAGAAAGATAGTTCAACCCCATGTTCAACGCAAGTGCAAGCAATAGTCGATAGTCCAGTGTAATAATCGCCGCACCGCTGACCAACATCGTAAAAATCAGCACGCCCATGCTGTACATCTGGCGCATCATACCTTCCACTCCACTATTGTTGTCACCGGTCGCCTGATTAGCCCTTTGAAACATATCCAGCATCTGCGGCTGTTCCAAGGTTTGATAATCCATAGAAAGCACCTTGTCAATGCGTTCTGTAATCATTTTAAATCTGGTATAAATGAATCCTCTCCAAGAGAAACTCCAGATTACAGTATCCGAACCGATACAAATGATTTCAACAATGGTTGTTACAATCAAAAGTTGAATTAATGGCTGAATATCTTTTTCCGGCGAGTTTGCCTGCGCCTGTACAATATCAATAACATATTTGCCTATGTAACTCCACAAATAGCGCATCACAGACTGTACAATGGCACCCGCCAAAATGAGGAAAATCAAAATCCTCTTGTACTGCCACATTTTCCCTATAATATAACCCAGATTGCTAAGTAATCCATAGACATTGTGAGGTGTCTTTAGCTTGCCTTCCTCATCTCTTTCGCCAGGGTTTACCTGCTGCCACCTGGCCTCTTTTTCCTTTTTCCAAAACCACTTCTTCATTCTACTCCCCTATCCTTTGTTAAAAGCTTGTATATTACTATAGCTCAAACATACTTTTTCGACAACTCAATTAAGGGGGTTTTTTCCCTAAATCTTGCCACACAGAGACGAGATCCGCTCTGCGAATCTCGCTCTGATGAGCGGTCGGCAAATGCTGAAAGGTCTTTGCTTATCTCACGTGCACTACTTCCAATTTTTAGCATTCTCTTCATAAAATCCAATTAATAAATCTGCTTGATAATACATCTCTTCAAAACAGGCTTTTTTGTCTTCTAAGGTCTCGCCCTTCATATACTCTAAGATTTTGTCATCATCAGCAAGCGGATAATCTGAGCATTTCTGCCCTGAAATTACCGAAAATGTAAACAGTCCACAGATATGGGCATAAGTCTGAGAAGGGTGATAATCTCCTGGCTTGGTCATCTCCTCATATTCATATCCCATATTTCCAGTGGCGATCTCCGTCATATTTAGTGCCGGAATTAGATGAACTCTCTCATCCACTGCTATCTTTTTCAAAAGTTCATAGTCGAAGTCAAACTCTGTCATGTAGTAATAAACTTCTGTCTCCTCACCGCAAAGTTTTACAAATTCGCAGATATCCTCGTATGTGGTTTCATAATGACTTCCATACTCCTGTAACACCACTATATCTGCTACCAACAGTGCCTCTCTCATATCCTCCAGCATTTCTGCACGATCCAAGGATTGCTGTAAAGAGCCTCCAGAAAGCAGATATTCATGGCTTACAAAGGTATAGCCGCTTTTTTCAGCATAAGACTCTACCTTGTTAGGAATATCTGGAACCAGAAGCAAACTGTTGCCTACATATACCACATCAACCACTTCTTCCTTGGCAAACACCTTGCGTGGTTCTGTCTGCTGTATATTGGCAATCTCTTCCGCAATACCTTTTTCTCCAGCAGCCGCTGCCCTTATCAATTCTCCAATGCCCATCCTGTCTGCCAAATGACCATACATGGCATCCATGGCAAAACAATAGACGATGCAAAACACCATCACGATTACGCCTAGCAATACAAAAACATCAAAAATCTTTTTCCCTATACTTTTTTTCATAGTCCCCACCTTCTGTCTTAATAATCTCGTCTTATTATTCTTCTATCGCTTTCACGCCATCACATTTGGCGATAGTATTAATAGAACCGTCTTCATTGTATGTAAACTCAGCAACACAAACGCTTCTATGGAACAAGCTTCCCCCTGGAAGTTCTCCTGTGTGATAGAACAAATAGGAGTGTCCCTTGAAATCAGCAACGCCTGGATGGTTGGTGAACACACCACCTTCTTCTGTCATCAACACACCGCCGTATACCCATGGTCCAGTTGGTGATGTAGCAGTGGAATAAGCCAGGTGTTCATCCTTTTTGTCCACACCAAAAGCAGCGTAAACCATATAATAAAGATCATTTCTCTTGTAGAACCAAGGTCCCTCTGCATAGGAAGTACCTGTCATGTGGCTTCCCTTGGCAAAAGATTCCTCTGTCATAGGCACCTTGACAATCCCTACTTCCTGATTGTAAGAAATCATATCCTCATTAAGCAGTACATAACGCAGCTCTGGATTCCCAAAATACAAGTATGCCTGGCCATCCTCATCAATAAATACTGTCGGATCAATGTCATTCCAGTCCCCTTCATCTACAAGTGGATAACCCAAATCCTTAAATGGGCCAGCTGGACTATCTGCTACCCCAACTGCGATAGCCATACCGCCATTCTTTTTGTGCACTGGGCAGTACATATAAAACTTCCCGTTTCTTTCCACAGTTTGAGGTGCCCATGCTCTGTCATCTGCCCACTCAATATCCTTCAGCGAAAAAACACATCCGTGATCCGTCCAATTCACCATATCCTTGGTAGAATAGCAACGCCAATCCAGCATCGTGTAGAAATCGTTTACCAATTCATCCTCATCATGAGATGTATAGAGATACAAAGTATCTCCATATACCATTGGTGCTGGGTCCGCAGTATAAATGGACTCAATAATTGGGTTTTTGCAAAACTTCTTTTCTGTTGTCATAATCTTTTCTCCTTTATTTACACAATTTTTTTACACAATCATAGGAAATCCTGGATTCCCTTATATCCAGTCAAAATCTCCCCCAGTGAGTGCAAGACTGAGTAGCCCGTCCATCAGTTCTACCTCTTCACCTTCCACTACCTTAATCAAGACCGCATCCTCCACTTCTCATGTTGTCTGCAACGCTCTAACAAAAGATTATATCTTTGAATGAAATTTATCTCATCATTCTTTGCTATATCATATATTTTTTTCAATGGCTTAACTTTATTCACCGTTCCCTCTTTGGCAACATCAATACCTGCAATATGCGTTCAGCTGCTTCTTCGCATACTGCGGTCTCTTATTGAAAAACTCTCTTAGGCCTTCTGCCTCGCCTTCATAGGAATGTACTGCCCATTCCTTGTCGAACCTAAAATGGGTATCCCACATAGTACCATTGCTTTTCTACGTTTCATAGTTTACTTACCCCTTTACCCTAACAGATTTCTGTACTGTCTTGGTGAAATACCATATTCTTTCTTGAAAGCACGGTAAAAACCGGAATAATCTGCAAATCCCACTTGTATGCCGACAGTTTCCAAATGTATATCTTTTTCAATCAGTTTTTTGGCGGCAATCAAGCGACGCTGGGTTACAAACCTGTAAAAGCTAATTCCCATCTTCTGCTTAAACAGGTGACTGATGGTACTATTGCTAACAAAAAGTTGCTTCGCCACTTCCTCAATACTGATATCTTTGGCAAAATTCGCTTCCACGTATGCCATAATTCGGTCTAGTAACTCAGGCTTTTCCGCCTCCAGGGCCATAGCCGCCTGGTCATTTGTGGCTCTCTTAATCTGCGTCAGCAAGGTAATGGTATTTCCGATGATAGCTGCCTCCCAACCATCTTCCTGCGCTTCCGCCTCCTTAACGCCTTCTCTGAACAATTCTGCCAACAATTCTCCCCACTGAGTTCCTCCCGTTCGCAACATACTTGGATATGCCTGCTTTTCGGAAAAAGGATAAGGAAACAATTTGCCATATTGCTCTACAAATTCTGTGCTCATCCATAGTACATAACGCTTGTATGGCTCCACAATATGATCTGACAGCAAAGGACGGTGACTGACCCCTGGTGGGATAAAGACCACATCTCCTCTCATCAAACGATATCGGTCTGAGCCTATCAGATATTCTGCCCCACAGGTGTTCCTGCAATATATCAATTCATAAAAAGAATGGCTGTGCAGCTGTATATGAGCGTTAGAATAACTCACATCACGATGGGTATCCACCAAAGATGATGTCATCTCTAGCTCCTGATAAAAAGTATTCGGATCTATTCCCATATTCAAAAGGAACTCGTTCATTCGCTTTTGATCATTGGTAATCATTTCTTTTGGTGCAACCTCTGTCAATCTGCGTAAGTCGCTTAATCTCAAATGAATCCCTCCTTTTGCACACTCACTCCCACACGTTGCTACTATAAATAACATTTTAGTATATGTCTGCAGGATTGGCAATGTTCTTTGCAAATACAACAATTTACTTTGCGCAAATGTTATGGCAATATTAAATTGTACAATGCTAATTTTCTTATTGAAGGAGGTATTTTTATGGCGAAAAAATCTACTGGCGGCTTGACCAAAAAACATTGGTTTGGCTATATGTTCGGTGACTGGGGCGGTTGTATGACCTTTACCCTCATGAGTTCTATTTTTACCTTGTACTGCACTGACTGTTTAGGTGTAGATACCACTATCTTGGGAACATTGGTTATCATCTGGACCATCTGGGACGCAATCAACGACCCTATGATGGGTGCTCTTATGGATAAAGTGTTTGCAAGAAAAGCAAACGCCAAAGGCAAATTCCGTCCTTGGCTGCTTCGTGCAACACCACTCTTGGCAGTTACATCCATAGCACTTTGGACCGTTCCTACTTTCTTTGAAGGTGTTACACTTTTGGTTGTTCTTTTTGTATGTAAGATTCTTTACGAAGGCGCATACACTATGTTCAACATTCCTATGGGATCCCTTCTCTCTGCTATGTCTACTACAGACGCAGAAAGAGCATCTCTTTCTTCTGCTCGTGGTGTTGGTTCCATGTTCGGTAACATGATTCCTGCTATGGCAGCTCCTGTTATTTTGAGTATGTTCGACTCCAGAGAGGGCACACCTTATGCTATCACAGCTATCATCTGTGCAGTAATCGGCTTTGTCATCTGTCTTCTTCACTATTTCATGACAGAGGAACGCACTACTGTTGGTGAAAATACAAAAGCAGACGATATCAAATTCTCTGATATCTTAGTAGTTGTAAAGAAGAATCGTCCTTTCGTTGCTCTTTGTGTTCATGGTATTTGTATCTGTACCATGCAGTACATTGCACAGACACTTAGCATCTATATGTATTCTTCTGTATTCCACAATACAGCTTACCAGTCCATCGGTACAGCACTTTCCAGCCCTATCATGATCGGCTCCATGATTGCAGTTCCTTTCATGTGTAAAAAGCTTGGTCTGATGAAGGTTATTCGCTCCTCTCTCTTAATCGGTGGAGGCATCTATGCAATCCTCTTTGGAATGCATGTAGTAATGAACGTACATCCTTTGGTTCACTCTGTAATCTCCGGTCTTGCAATGGGATTTGGCATGGTTTCCATCCAGATGCAGTGGGGTCTTGTTGGTGAAGCAATTGACTACAACGAAGTTGTTACAGGCAAGAGAACCGAAGGTTCTATCTATGGTACATTTAACCTTTCTCGTCGTATCGGTCAGACGATCGGTCAGGGCTTTGCTATCTACGCTCTTGGTTGGATTGGATACAACGGCAAAGAAGAATTCCAGACTGCTACAACTGTATTTGGTCTGAAAGTTCTTTGCGTATTGATTCCAGCATTGTTTGTACTTGGCTCTTGGGCAGCATTTAAGTTTATCTGGAATATTACCCCAGAAAAGAAAGCTGCTATGGCTGCTATGAAAGCTGCACCAGCTACCACTGAGACACCAGCAGAATAAATCTGCAGAATAATTATGGAAGTGAACGCTATGAGCAAATTGATAAATACTCCTTGCGGACAAGTGCAAGGAACCGATTGCAAGCTTGAAGGTGTTGTGGCATTCAAGGGCATCCGTTATGCCACAGCAGGTCGCTGGGAATACCCTACCCAGGTTACACATTGGGACGGTATCTATGATGCCACCGAGTATGGTGCTTGCTCTTACCAGCCTCGTTCCTTTTATGACGAGGAAAAAAATGTCAAAAAATATTTTTACTACAACGAGTTTCGTAAAAACGAAACCTACTCTTACAGCGAAGATTGCCTGTTTTTGAATATCTTCGCTCCAGAGAGTGCAACCGAAGATTCAAAGCTTCCCGTCCTTATTTATATCCACGGAGGCGGATTTACTGGCGGTTGTGGTCACGAAAAACATTTTGATGTACCTGTTTGGCCTACCAAAGGTGTCATCGGTGTAACACTGAATTATCGTCTAGGTCCTCTGGGATTTGTATGCCTGCCACAGCTTAAGGAAGAGGCAGGATACACTGGAAACTACGGTCTTCACGATCAGTTAACTGCTATCAAATGGATCAAGGACAATATCGCTTCCTTCGGTGGCAATCCTGACAATATCACCATCATGGGCCAGAGTGCTGGTGCCATGAGTGTACAGCAGCATTGCCTCAGCCCTCTAAGCAAAGGCTTGTTCCACAAAGCAGTTATGTCAAGCGGTGGCGGTGTCAGTAAAGCTCTAGCTGCAGCACCAGCCGAAAAACACTATGAGTTTTGGGAAAAAGCAATGAAAAATGCAGGTTGCGAAACACTACAGCAGTTCCGTGCCATCTCCCCTGAAAAGCTTTTTGAGGTTTGGAACCAAACCAAGAAGGAACTTCGCACTCCTGGTAGTTTCCCATGTATAGACGGTCAATTGGTGGTTGGCACTGGAGCTGACTTGCTTGCAGCAAATAAGCAGCACCAGATTCCATATATGGCAGGTACCACCAGCGAAGATATGATGCCACCTATTCTGTTTAGTATGGCTAAAAAATGGAATGGTGCTCAGGCTACTCCTAGCTATACTTGGTATTTTGACCATCAGTTACCAGGCGATGACAATGGTGCATGGCACTCCTCCGATTTGTGGTATTGGTTTGGTACGCTTCCAAACTGCTGGCGTCCTATGGGAGAAACGGATGAGCAGCTTAGCGCACAGATGGTGGAATACTTATGTAACTTTGCAAAAACTGGCACCCCAAACGGAAAGGGAAATACCAGTGAAACAAATTTACCTTTGTGGGATGACGCCACTTCAAGCCCTAAAAAGGCTATGTGCTTAGATCCACAAATTGGCATGCGTAAACCAAGTACACTGAAGATGATTTACACTATGCTTACCAACAAAGCCGTTGGCGAGTAGTTGGTTAACAATCATCCAATAAAAAAGGCCTCAGAACCAAATGGTTCTGAGGCTTTCTTGTTTTAAAGTCTTGTATCGTAGAATCCACAGAAACTATCGATTGGGTCAATAGCTGTAAAGGAGTCTGCACCAGCCACAAGTTTGTCTACCAATGCGTCCAATGTGCTTTCTTTTCCATCGTAAGTATTGATGTATGTTCTAGCCATTGGAATATCGGCAAGCATAGTTGGCTGACCACAAGCTACTACTACAACTGGAATTTCAAATACATACCATGGAATCTCTCCACCACCCTTTGACATTCCAAATGCAGGTCTTCCATTCGACACATCACAAAGTGTGATAACCAAATCCATATCCTTTACGAAATCTGCAATCGCATTCTTTCCTGCAAAGTAAAGGTTAATGCTTGGCTTTTCTCCTGCTTCTGCCATCTTTTTCATCTTATCAAGTGGACTTTCGTAGATAAATGCATCAAATCCCTTTGCAATCAGTTTGTCTCTAAGCATAGCTGCTGCTTTGCCTGCATTGTCATAGCCCATCATCTTCATCAGAGGCGCCATAGGGCCCTCTGCTCCCTTGACATTAACAATCATAACTCTCTTGTATTTCTCAGGAGTAAGAGGCAGTACTTCTTTGTCTTTGTATTTTACAAGTGTAATCGCATCGCGGCTGATTGCCTTCTGCATTTCCTTGTATTCTTCTTTTCCAAGAACGCCTGCCAGTGCATCTGGCTGTGGAACCAATTCTTCTTTCGCTTTCTTGTGAAGACCCATATGAGCTTTCAAGCCAAGAATACGAGTAAGGGCTTCTGTCATTCTCTCTTCACTGATGATTCCATTCTTGTATGCATTAAGCATTGTTGTGTAGTCTTCGTCTGGATCGTTGAAGAACAAGAACATATCACATCCTGCATTGATAGCAAGTGGAAGCATATCTACACGTTTCATGCGGTTGGTCATAGCAACCATGTGAGAAGCATCAGTTACAACCATGCCGTTAAATCCAAGCTTGTCACGAAGAAGTGTTGTCATAAGGTCATAGCTGAGTGTAGCAGGCATCATGTCATCATATTCCACGCTTGGATTAATTTCATTTACAACCTTTGGCATAAGAATATGTCCGCCCATGATTGCATCAAGACCATTTTCAATCAACTTTTTATAAACAAGACCATAGGAAGCCATCCACTCATCTAAGGACAAGTTGTTTACGTTGTTGGAAAGATGGGCATCTCTGCAGTCAAGTCCATTTCCTGGATAATGCTTTGCAGCACAAGCAAAACCTTCGATTGTGTGAGCACCTTTTAAGTACTCTACGCTCATGTTTGCTACTCTCTCAGGATTGTTTCCGAATGCACGTCCGATTACTTCTGTATTTTCCCAGTTATATGCGATATCACAAACTGGAGAAAATGCCATGTTACAGCCAATTACTGCAGCTTCTTCATTGGACATTCTTCCAAGAGCATTTGCATATTCTAAATTGTCGGTAGCACCGATTTTAACACCAGAGCCGATAAATGTACCGTCTGCACAAGCGCCGTCACCACCTGCTTCTGTATTACAAGCAATGAATGCTGGAACTTTAGAGTACTGCTGGATGAAACGGTTCTGCATCTGAACCATCTGTCCTGGCATTGGATTGTAGCGGAATCCTCCTAGGTGATATCTTTCTGCCAAATCTTTAATGTACTCTTCCTGTGGAGAAGATGTAAGCTGGAAAAATAACTGACCAACTTTTTCCTCATCACTTAACCCTGCAATTGTGTCTTGCACCCATTTGATATCCTCATCAGATAAAAAATATGGATTCGCTTTTAAATTTACCATTTGTGTTTCTCCCTTCTCATTATATTGTTTTGTGCTATTTATAATTTTTTATTTAAAGTTGTTTTCTACTATTTTAAGTTGTTTAAGAATTCCTCTATTTTTTGCTTTTGATATGCTCCGCCATACTGCCCATCAAGCAGTTTTGAAATCGCAACTGCCTTGAATTCGTCCCAAGATTCTTTTTCATGACGAACTAAGATTGGATAATAGAATACATCATTTTTCTTGGCAGCATCAAAGTCGCCAGGAGCATCTCCTGCCATCAAAACCTTGTCCTTTTCATAGCCTTTTTTCAGCATTTCACTGATGCAGAACGCCTTACTTCCTACATTCTGAGCCATCACTACATCTACATGCTCTAAAAGTCCATACAGTTCCCATTCTTCCATAACTGCTTCGTAATTTGCAGATGAGACAATGGCTACATCCACATACTGATGTGCATATTCAAGAGCCTCTTTCACGCCTTCAAATGGCTTCTTTACTTCAAATGGAAGTGCATTGATTGCTTCATTCACCTTCTTTGACCAAGAAAGTGCCTTCTTGAAGATAATGCTATCGCAACGCTCAATTTCTCTTGAAACAGCCGCATTGGAAAGTTCATTGCTTTCCTCTGCCCATCTGCACAGCAAGTCAACATCTTCGATCTGGATATACTGGTCATTAATCTCTTTCAATGCCATAGCCAGACCTTTGAAACGATTGATTCCTCTGGTCATGGTATAAAGGTTGATTTCATTCCATCTGGTAAGAATCGCTTCTTCCCATTCCTCAAGTCCCCATTCCTCTACCATGCATGGTCCAAAACATTTAAAATGCTTGATATCCATGGTGTCCATAGCACAGCCGTCTGAATCAACGCAGAGCAAATAGTCTTTGTTTTTTACGAAATTTTCTACTGTCATTTGCAGTCCTCTCTCTTTGTTATTCCTGATAGAATTATTCCCTATCTAATCACAAACATGCCAAAAGTACTACATTTATAGTACTATATCACCCACATTTTTCGCAAGAATCAAACCGTACTTATTTTGGGGTCTCACAACATTTGGCAAAAAATTGTACTATTAAAGGTTAAAAATGTACTATTGTGGAATGGGTGGTAAGACATCTATACACTCAACTCATACAACTCATCCGGACACAAATCCTGTCCATCAGGCCACACAACAGTATATCCATCTGTTGTAACTGTTTCAAAGTAACTCACATCTTTTAATTGTCCATACCATGAGCCTTTGATATACGGCTTTACATCAAAGATTTTTACCTCGCCATTATCAAAAGTAACCTCCAACAAATAGTCATCTTTTGGCTTTACAGCATTTGCAGTCGGTCTCAACATTGTAGACTCCTCCTAATCACTTAATATTCCCTGCATAGTCTTTCTAACAATACAAAATCATTTGTTCTTTTAGCAAGAGCCGTTGAATTTCCATTATGCATTTTATGGTCATACACTATACCTGCATTCTTTCTTATTCTTTTTCTTTGCCTATTAACCTCACGACTCTCTGCTTGTAATAAATATCTGTAATTCATATCCTTTTCTTTGTTTATATCAATAACAACAATCTGACTATCCGGAACCGGTATCATATTATTAAGATTAATAACTGCATAATCTTTTATTTTGATAAAATCTACACTCTCTTTCATCATCTTATGTTTATCTTTATAAGAAGATAAAGGCGCAAAATATTTCATATTGTTGATTTCCAAAACAACCCCTATATATTTACGCTTCTTTTTGCTCTCCGTTGGTACAAAGATGTGTTTCTGGTAATTGCCAACATATTTTATGTATTCACTTTTAATTTCGTAAATTCTTATGTTTTCTCTCATATATCTCTCTTGATTTCCCTCGTCGCTATCAACAAAAAAATGACAGAGACCATATAGCCTCTGCCATCTGTTAACTCGCTCACTTTAGGGCTGTGCATCACCCACTAATAACTTGCTCATTTATAAGGCTGTGCATCACCTTCTACAGATAGTATACTATTCAGGTGTAAAGTTAGTCAATTCATTTTTTTCAATTCATCATAATAAGCCTTATACCGATATGCCGTCCTCCTACTAATCTCACCCTGATTCACAATCTCCATAATAGTCATGCCACTCTCGTACTTAGCCACAAAAACATTGTAGGAAGCCATCCATGTATCATCATGCTTTTTACGTCCTGCAGGACTTTTTGCTTTGTAATACTCCAATTCTTTACGAAGATTTTCATTTTCCACTTCCAATTGAGCTATGTAATTTAATGCTTCTTCAAGAGTTTTCATATATACTCCTCTTCCTTATATATCGCATCGTGCCATTTATTCATTGACACCAGCGTAGCACAATCACTGTTTTGTGTCAATATTATTTTGACACATTCAAATAACTTCGCCATACACAAAAATGCCCCAGAACCTTTCGCTTCCGAGGCACATTTGTTTACCAATTATGGTATCCTGCTAGTGTTTTGATGCTCTTGCAACAGTTTCAACAACTCAATATTAAAATTCGGATAATTTGCAAACGGAATGCTTGGATATCCTCCAATATTATTTGTGTGATCATAGGTCATCCAGTGCCAGTCACCACTCCACCATGAAAATCCGTTTTCGACACACATATCCAGCAAATCACGATAATAAGAATACATATACTCCCATACTGCACCGTTAAAGCAAGCACCTTCATATCGTATTACACAGTTTTTGTCAAAGTTGGAAATATTATCTCCCCACTGTGCGATTGTATCTTCAGAAGCTTCTGCCCATACTTTTCCCGTTTTAAAGGAAACATCCTCCAAAATTTCAATATTGGTCAAATAATTATAGTCATTTGGCGAAATCATGATTCGGGAAGTGGATTTTAATTTCACTCCGGCTTCTTCCTCATACCCCATATACACATCATACGTGGTCGCAGTATACCAACGTTCCACAGCATATTCTTCTGGAAGATAAACATCCATTCCTGAAATATTCATTCCGTCACCGGTACAAGAAACTACAACTTCTTCTGCTGACTCCTCAAGTGTCACACTGATTTTCTTTTCACTGGTTGCGTACGGGTAATATACAGAAAGCAAACCACTTGTTTCAAACTCGCCACGCCCTATTTCTTCTTCAAATAGGGATTTGCCGTCTGCTGTAATCGATACAGTAGTTCCCCAGCTTCTTGCTACATAAATGTCCAGCACCGTACCTTTAGGTAGGCATCCGGTAAAAGTAATCGGATACTCTTCATTCATATTAAAGCCCACAGAATAAATATAATTTGGATACTTCGGCAAAAACAAACTGTGATTATTGTTATCAATATGTTCTCCCTCTGTAGCCGTCATGTTAGCATATACATACGGCATTTCACAAAAATTGTAGGAGATTATGATATTTTCCACATCCTGCACACAAGCCTTTAATACAGTACTTTTCTCTATAATATCGTTATATTCATTCGTTGCTGTCGGTTCATATATAACTAATCGCTGATCATCTTGTTCTCTGATTACCCCTACCACTTCTGCCAAATAATTTCCGATATCTTCCATTGTATATTCCGGCGCAGGAAGACCAGTACTCAAATTAGGATTCGCCGCTTCCCAAAACGGTGTAAAGGATAAATAGGCACTTGGCACCTCAGCATACCTTTGAGCGAGGGTTGCCCACATCCGATTTACCTGCTCCTGTTTTTCTTCATTAATAAATAAATCAAAGGAACCTTCAGAGGTAAAATCTACCGGATTACTGTATGCCTCACGCCCCGGTATTGTAGCAAAGCAAATATTCAAATGCAAATTGTACTGAATGGCCGTTTCGACCATCCTGTCAAGAGTCTGCAGATTCGTCAGATTAACTTCTGTAATATCACCGTTAAAGAATGGCTCATAATCCAGCAAAAGTCTGGTGCTATTAAATCCAAAATTAGCACACATCCTCATTTCTTCGGAGTTGTCATTTATTTGACGGTCATATGCATATCCAAAGATAAGCCCCGTCCAAATCGGATGATTTTGTGCCGTTATTGCCGGAGCTTCTTCTAATCTTTTTCGAAGCTCTGGGGTAAGATTTTGAGCAAACCCTTCCGTCACTGCTTCATCCGTAACTGAAACAATTTCCGTGCCCGCCACACTGTCATAAAGACGGGTTACTACAGAAACCGCCTCCTGTACCGTCAAAGCATCTTTTACATGCATGCTTCCCGCTTCCTCATCAAAGGTAAACATCATATTTCCGGAAACAGGAGATTTATGCCAAAAAGACCACAAATGAGCCGATGTGTTGACATCTCCCCAATCCGTCGCCGCTTCCGGTGGCTGACCTTCCCAACCACAGTAACTAGGTCCCTCAAAAACATAAGGGAATAATTCTAGATAGTCATTCCAATCGCAATCCCAGAAATCTCCGCCATCTGCACGGCTATTATCAAAATCATTATTGAAGTTATTGGCACCAATGCACTCTGCCGCATAATACGCCATCACAAAACCCAATTCTCTGGACATTGGCTTATCATGGGAAGTAACATTTTCATCAAAGTGGGACAATTTATCCGGCGCCAATTTAGTAACCAAATCAGAAAGCAAACTTCTAAATTCCGCAGAACTAATCTGCTCGGAGGCACGAACTTTATATTCTTCTGATGCAAGCCCAAGTGTAAAAGCACGGTCAAAATCAAAAGAACTTTCCACTGCGAGATATGGTTCCCATGTGCTAAAATAAGCAGCATTCAATACCGTGTCCTGCTCGTAACTTATATTGTTTTCTTGCGCATAAGAATCTAAGTTTAGGTATTTTTCTTCTGTATACACGTCAAAAATATTTTCCGCATCTGCTGGCAAGATATACCACATCTCTTCTGCCTCGTAAATATCACAAGTATATACAATACCGTCTACAACTACTCTTGCATCAGCAATCGTCTCTTCCATCTGTATGTCTGTAATTTCGGTATTTTCTGTGCCCTCTGTTTTCACCTCTTCGTCATCAACCACAGACTTTACAACCTCAGAGTTGTTTTCAATATTTTCCGGCCCTTCCGTAGAAGAAGCACAGGCACAAAGTAAAACTGCTATCAATAATATCACTGCTAGACATCGTCTTTTCATATGTATCCCTCCCTATGCCCTTATATAAAAAGAACACTTTTAATGAGATTCCACTATCGTAGTCGTGTATCCTATTTTATCATGGGATTGGCAACTTTTCAAATAATTCCGTGTTTTGTCAGACAATTCTTGCGTAGAGATTAAAAATCCCCTTTCCGGCATACACCGAAAAGGGGATTCATCATTTTATTTAAGTTCTCTCAACAAATATTATTTGTTGTTCAATGCTGCCTGAGCATAGCATCTCAGGCAATCTCAGCTATGGCTTATTTATTATTCAATGCTGCCTGAGCTGCTGCAAGTCTAGCGATAGGCACACGGAATGGAGAACAAGATACATAGTTAAGACCGATCTTGTGGCAGAACTCTACGGAAGAAGGATCTCCACCGTGCTCACCACAGATACCGCACTTAAGTTCAGGACGTGTAGCACGACCCTTTTCAACTGCCATCTGTACAAGTTTGCCAACACCGTTCTGGTCAAGTCTTGCGAATGGATCAGATTCGAAGATCTTAGCCTGGTAGTAAGCATCAAGGAACTTACCAGCGTCATCACGGGAGAAACCGAATGTCATCTGTGTAAGGTCGTTTGTACCGAAGGAGAAGAACTCAGCTTCTGTAGCAACTTCGTCAGCTGTAAGAGCAGCTCTTGGGATTTCGATCATTGTACCGATGTGGTAAACGATATCGGAATTCTTTTCAGCCTTAACAGCTTCTGCTACTTCTACAACAACGTCTTTAACGAACTTAAGCTCTTTCTTTTCGCCAACAAGTGGAATCATGATTTCAGGAACGATATCGTAACCCTTTTCATTCTTCACTTCGATAGCAGCTTCCATAACAGCTCTTGTCTGCATCTTAGCGATTTCTGGATATGTTACAGCAAGACGGCATCCACGATGACCCATCATTGGGTTGAACTCGTGAAGAGCGTCACATTTAGCTTTAACTTCTGCAACAGTGATGCCCATATCATCAGCAAGTGCCTGGATATCTTCTTCCAATGTAGGAACGAACTCATGAAGAGGTGGATCCAAGTAACGAACTGTCATTGGCTTGCCTTCAAGTACTTCATACATAGCCTTGAAGTCAGCTTTCTGGAATTCGCCGATAGCTTTAAGAGCTTCTTCTCTTGCTTCTACAGAATCAGAAAGGATCATCTTTCTGAACTTAGGAATTCTGTCCTCACCGAAGAACATATGCTCTGTACGGCAGAGACCGATACCTTCTGCACCAAGGTTAACAGCGTTCTTTGTATCTTCAGGAGTATCTGCGTTTGTACGAACTTTAAGAGTTCTGAACTGGTCAGCCCAAGCCATGATACGTCCGAAGTTTCCGCCTACGGAAGCTTCTTCTGTCTGGATGTCGCCTTTGTAGATCTTACCTGTAGAACCATCTAAGGAGATGTAATCTCCCTCGTGGAATGTATATCCGCCGAGTTCGAATACTTTTGCTTCTTCATCAATTTTGATTTCGCCACAACCAGATACGCAACAAGTACCCATACCACGAGCTACTACAGCAGCGTGAGATGTCATACCACCACGAACTGTCAAGATACCTTCAGCTGCATGCATACCTTCGATATCTTCTGGAGATGTCTCAAGACGAACAAGGATAACTCTTTCGCCTCTGCCACCCTTACCAGCTGCTTTAGCGTCATCAGCTGTGAAGTATACTTTACCAGCTGCTGCACCAGGAGATGCTGGAAGAGCAGAACCGATAACTTCACCAGCTTTAAGAGCTGCTGCATTAAATGTTGGGTGAAGCAACTGATCCAAGGACTTAGCTACGATACGGCAAACAGCTTCTACTGGAGTGATCTTGCCTTCGTCAACAAGGTCACAAGCAATGTTGATAGCAGCTGGAGCTGTTCTCTTACCATTTCTGGTCTGAAGGAAGTAAAGTTTACCTTCTTCAATTGTGAACTCCATATCCTGCATATCACGATAGTGATTTTCAAGTTTATTAGCAATTGCCATGAACTCTTCATAGCACTGTGGAAGGTCTTCAGCCAATTTGGAGATAGGCTGTGGTGTACGAACACCAGCAACTACGTCTTCACCCTGAGCGTTGATCAGGTAATCACCGTAGATACCCTTTTCACCAGTAGATGGGTTACGTGTGAACGCAACACCTGTACCAGATGTCTCACCCTTGTTACCGAATACCATGCACTGTACGTTAACAGCAGTACCCCAATCACCAGGGATATCATTCATACGTCTGTAAACGATAGCACGTGGGTTGTCCCAAGAACGGAATACAGCTTTAACAGCTC
>JAFTKW010000015.1 GCA_017453065.1 Lachnospiraceae bacterium
ATTGCGCCTACACAGTTACGTTTGCAGGAGTGGAGAAATACATACCTTTACAATAATACATATTCATCCGTACATCCTTTGTATGTGACTTTGGAAAAAGGCAAAAACGTAATTACTCTTACCAACATGTCCAATGATGGACTGGTGTTGGGAACACTTTTGGCTGAGGCACCAGTGGATACGGTTCCAAGCTATGAAGAGTATTTGGCAGCGCACCCAGGAAATATTGTTTCTGAGAGTGCATTCCTTACTGTTAACGCCATTGATTACACAGAAAAGAACTCTGCAGAAATCATCTATGAATCCAAGGCTACCCCTGCGGTTTACCCTTACGATGCAGAGTACAAGAAACTCAATACCATCAAGTGGAACAAACCAGGGGATGAGATTTCTTATGAATTTGAAGTGCAGGAGGATGGCCTTTACCAGCTTGCCTTCCACTATATGAATGAAAAAGAGGAATTTGATTCCTTTGAGACGATTATGATTGATGGACAGGTGCCATTTGAGGAACTTAATTGCTACGCGTTTCCATATACCAACGGTTCCTGGGCCAACGAAGTGCTTTCTGATGCTGAGGGCAATCCTTATTACATTTATCTGACCAAGGGAACTCACAAATTGACTATGAAGGCAGAACTTGAGCCAGTGATTGAGGCTTGGAGATATGGCCAGTTGATTGCAGAGCATGTAACGCAGTTTGCATTGGATGTAAAGAAGATTGCGGGTCAGGATGCAGACAAATTCAGAACCTGGAAGATGACACAGTATATTCCTGAGATTCCAGCTTATCTGGATGCTTACAAGACTTTGATTCAGCATATTAGATATTTGCTTCAGGACGATACAGAGTATGGTATCAATGGTGCGTTACTTACTTATCTTGGCAAGGCAGAGATGTTCATCGATGATATGGCAGAGTATCCAGATGAGATTGCACTTTATACCAACAGCATGACAGGTAGAGACAACTCTGTACTGGTAGCCATCAGTACCTTTAACTCTTCTATCGTGAAGTTAAATTTCTCCTTAGATAGAATCTATGTCTATGGTGAAGGAGAACTTCCAAAGGCAAAAGCAAGCGTGTGGGAAAGCATCTGGAACGGTGTTTTGACAGTGTATTACTCTTTCACCTCTGAAAAATACAATACGAACACAGAGGATGAAGAGGTGCTTACTGTCTGGGTAAACAGAGCTCTTACACATGTGGATTTGTTGCAGAAACAGGTGGATACCTCTTTCACTCCACAGACGGGAATTCAGGTAAAGATTTCGGTTATGCCAGATGCCAACAAGATGACTTTGGCGGCGGCAGCAGATCAGACTCCTGACGTGGCACTGGGCCTTGCTTCTTACATGCCATTTGATTTGGCAAGCCGTGGTGCACTTTATGATTTGACACAGTTTGAAGATTTCTGGCAGACCTCTAATCGCTTTGTAGCAGGTGCTATGGTGCCTTATGTGTACAACGAAGGCGTCTATGCGATTCCAGAGACCCTGGATTTTGGGGCTGTCATCTATAGAACAGATATTTTTGAAAACCTAGGATTAGAGGTTCCTAGCACTTGGGATGAGTTGAGAGATTTACTTCCAGAACTTCAGAGATATGGTATGAACTTCTACCACAACATTTCTTCTGGTGTAGGATACAAGTGGTTCTTCCAGACCACACCAATGCTCTTCCAAAATGGGGGACAGCTCTACACCGACGATGGAACAGCGACAGCCATTGACTCTCCTGAGTCTGTTAAGGGCTTAAAGGAGCTTGGCGATTTGTTTGTAGCCTATTCCTTGGACACACAGGTAAACGAGTTCTTTAACTCCTTTAGATATTCTGTACTTCCAATCGGTATCGTGGATAGCAACACTTACATTTTGATTAAGAATGGTGCCACAGAGCTAGATGGACAGTGGGCTTTGGCGCCATACCTTGGAACCGAGCAGGAGGATGGAAGTATTGACAGATGGTATGTAGCCAACGGTACAGGCGGTGTTATTTTCTCTGACACGCAGAAGGCAGAGGATGCTTGGACTTTCCTCAAATGGTGGACCAGCACAGAAACTCAAGTGGAGTATACTTACACACTTCGTTCTACCTATGGCGACACCTACTTCTGGTTGCCTTCTAACTTAGAAGCGTTAGAGCAGGCTCCTATCGACCAGGAGGACAAAGACATTGTGATGGATATGGTGCAGTGGATTCGCGATGTACCTAGAACTCCAGGACAGTATTTGGTAGAGCGTTCTATCTCAGATATATGGAACGCCATGGTGCTAGACGGTACCTCCGCACAGGTTGCAGCGGACGAAAAGGTAATTGCAATCAATCGTGAGATTAAAAAGAAAATGCAGGAACTGGGTTACTACGACGAGGATGGAAACTTGATTAAACCTTATGTCATCCACGACGTAGACTGGATTCAGGAGCAGATGGACAAAGCAGGAAAGGAAGGTAAGTAAGCATGAAAAAGCTTCGTTTTACAAAAGAAGATAAAAAGTCTTATTTGATGCTATCTCCATACATCCTTCTGTTTTCCGTGTTTATCTTGATTCCAGTTATCATGGCGGTGATGCTTTCCTTCACCTACTTTGATGTAATCAATGAGCCTAGCTTTACAGGACTTTTAAACTATATCACTTTGTTTACACAGGATGAGGTATTCCTTAAATTTGTACTTCCAAATACTTTCTTGTATGCGCTGATTGTTGGACCAGGCGGATATGTTCTTTCATTCCTTTTAGCTTGGATGCTGGCGCAGATTCAGGCACTGCCTAGAACCATTTTGGCACTTTGTATTTATACTCCTTCCATGCTGGGCTCTGTGTTCATCGGTGTCATTTGGAAAACCATTTTCTCCGGCGACCAGTCTGGTTGGGTGAACAGTATTCTGATGCAGTGGGGATTGATTGATACACCAATTCAGTTTTTGCTGACTAAAGATTATTTCATGCTCATCATGATTATCGTATCTCTTTGGTCTTCCATGGGTATCGGATTTTTGGCTATGGTATCCGGTATCTTGAACATCAATCAGGAGCTTTATGAAGCGGCTTATGTGGATGGCATGAGAAATCGTTTCCAGGAAATCATCTACATTACTGTGCCTTCCATGAAGCCTCAGATGTTGTTCGGCGCAGTTATGGCTATCGTAAATGCATTTAATATGGGTTGGATTGGTGTAACTCTTTCCGGGGCCAATCCAACACCAGAATATTCTGGACAGCTGATTACCAACCACATTGACGACTATGGATTTATCCGATACGAGATGGGCTATGCGGCGGCTGTTTCCGTGGTACTGCTTTTGGTAGTATATGGATTCAACGTAGTGGCTCACAAGCTGTTCGGTGAAAAAGAGTAGAGGGGAGGGAAAGCATGAAAACAAAAAGAAGAAAAAGAGGAAACTTTCAAGGCTCCCGTATCAACCCTAGATTCTTTTCTTTTGGGCAGGTGAAGTTTTACCTGATATTGATTCCGCTGGCAGCATTCATGATCTTGCCCGTAATCATGATTTTGAACCGTGCGTTCATGCCACTGGGTGAGCTGTTCGCTTTCCCACCACATATTTGGGTTCACAACCCAACCTTAAACAACTTTAAGAGCTTGTTTAACCTTTCCAGCACCACTGGAGTACCACTTCTTCGCTATTTGTTGAACTCCGTGATTGTAACGGTACTGACGGTGCTGCTTAACCTTGTAATTACGATCCTTGGAGCTTATACATTTTCCAAGAAGAACTTCAAAGGAAAAAGCGCTCTCTTTGAAATCAACCAGTTGGCACTGATGTTTGTGCCTACCGCAGTTGCAATCTCCAGATACATGGTTATCGTGGAATTGAAACTGACAGATACCTGGCTGGTACATGTGCTTCCACTGGCGGCAATGCCGGTTGGTTTGTTCCTTGTAAAACAGTTCACAGACCAGATTCCAGACGCCCTGATTGAAGCGGCAGTTATGGACGGGGCAAAGGAACTTACCATCATTCGAAAGATTATTGTCCCTTTGATCAGACCAGCTTTGGCCACCTCCATCGTGCTGACCTTCCAGCAGGTGTGGATGGCAGTAGAAGCCTCCAACAACTATGTAAACGACGATTCCATGAGAACTCTGGCATACTACCTGAACTCTCTGTCCACCAACAATACGGTGGCGGCAGCAGGTATGACCGCAGCAGCATCTGTAATCCTGTTTGTTCCAAACTTGATTATCTTTATCTGTATGCAGTCTCAGGTTATGAATACCATGAGCCACTCTGGAATTAAGTAGGAGGTGCGGTATGAAAAAGAAGATTTTGAAAACCCTGCTCCTCTTTGTTTTGGCAGTGAGTATGCTTCAGCTTCCTATGACGGCAAGTGCCGAGATGGCCACATCTTATACTTATGCGGAGGATGACAATGGCTATTGGGTGCGTACCCAGGACGCATACCTACCAGACAGAACGATTACAGAGCTGGGACTTAAGACCCCTGAGGATTTGTACATTGACGAAAACAATATGCTCTATATCGCTGACACAGGCAACAAGCGTATTTTGAAATACGATATTGCCAAGGGTGAAGTGGTAGGAGAACTGACCAGCCCAGATTTTTCCACCCCTAGAGGCGTGTTTGTCACTGAAAATGGCGACATCTATGTGGCGGACTCTGGAGCGAAGCTGGTACTGGCATTTGACAAGGATTTCAATCAGATTTTGAAACTGGGAAAACCAGATACGCCAATTTTTGCAGACACCAACTTTGAACCAAAGCGTATTGCCGTAGATGGCGGTGGAAACATTTACCTAATCGGCGAAGGTGTTTACAACGGTGTCATCCAGATGGCTACCACAGGCGAGTTTTTAGGATACTTTGCTGTAAATGAAGCTTCCTTAACCTTCTCTCAGAGAGTGCAGAGACTTTTGTTTACAAGAGCACAGCTTGCCAATTTGGTAGATGCCAACCCTACCGTATTTACCAACGTGTTTGTGGATAGAGACGGTATCGTGTATACCGCTACCAGCGGACTAAACCGCAATGGTATGAAAAAGCACAGTACCAACGGTGGAAACATGTTCAAGACCAAGGTTTGGTCTGACACGGATTTGACGGATGTATATGTAGACTTTAGAGGCATGATTTACACCTGTTCTGCAGACGGTTTTATGACGGTGTATTCCAAGAACGGTGAAAGTATTTTTGACTTCGGTTCTGAAGTTACAACCGTAGATATTGCAGGACTTTTTACAGCCCTTCCTTCTATCGCAGTAGACCAGAATGGCTACATTTGGGCGGTGGATGGAACCAAGGGTTACATTCAGTCCTTTAAGCCTACCGAATATGCCAACATGGTTTATGGCGCTATGAACCTTTATGAGGAAGGCCGCTACGAGGAAGCCATGGAGCAGTGGAATCTGGTGCTTCGTCAAAACCAGATGTCCGTGCTGGCACACAACGGTGTAGGTAAGGCTTACCTGCATGCCATGGACTATGAAGCGGCACTGGAGCATTTCAAGGTTGCCAACAACAAAACTTATTACTCTCAGGCATTCTGGGAGGTAAGAAACAAATGGCTTCAGGACAATTTGCCAACGATTTTGTTTGCGCTGATTGGGCTGTTGGTGCTTCGAGGCATTGTGAAGGCCATCGACAAGAAACATGGCAAGTTAAAAGCCTTCACAGATGGTATCAAAGGCAAGCTTTTAAGGCTTCCTGTAATTAAGGATTTTGCTTATGCGGCGAAGACTCCAATGCATCCTATGAACAATTACTATGAGATTCGTAAGAACAGACAGGGTAGTGTGCTGGGCGCGACGGTGATTTATGTAGTATTCTTTGTGCTGTTTATGGCCTATCAGACTAGCAAAGGCTTCGTATATCAGATGCAGAAGGTAGAGGATATGGATATTGGCTCTATCGTCATAGGATTCCTTTTGATGCTTGGGCTTTCCATCATCTGTAACTACTTGGTAACCAGTATCAATGATGGTGACGGTACCTTCCGTCAGATATATATGATTCCGGCCTATGGCCTTTTGCCAGCTATGATTTCTCTTCTGACAGTGACAGTAGTGTCATATGGCATGACGGAGACAGAAGCATTCCTCTTGACCATTATCATGTTGATTGGTGTGGTATGGAGTGCGATTACCATCTTTGTAGGTCTGCAGACAGTGCATGATTATACCTTTGGAGAGACAGTGAAGAGTGTCATCATTACCATCGTGTTTATGGTGATTTTGGCTATCGTAGCAATCATTCTCTCTATCATGTGGGATTCCTTGTATTCCTTCATCAAATCCTTTGGAAAGGAGTTGTTCCAGAATGTGTTATAAAAAGCAGTTAAAAAATTATATGAAAAAACTGATGGCGATGGTACTTGCTGGAACAATGCTTGCTGCGCCACTTAGCGCGGATGCGTACATTCCTACCAACCGCGATACAAAGGTGGCTCCTGAAAAAGCACAGTACACTCAGGAGGATTTTGAAGGCTTTACCCTTCTGAAGGAAACAGGTACCGTTCGTTTTTACTATAGAGATGACAGAGACATCTTTGCTATCGAAGACAAACAGACTGGCTATGTGATTAAAACTGGCGCAGATCTTCCTTTTTCTGGAGATATCAAGGATGCAGTAAAGAAAATGAAAAAAGACAAGTCTGCAACCACAGAGGATATTTTGGCAGTGGCGGAACCTTATGCAGACGACTTAAATACCACTTATGTGGGAATTGCAAACTCTCTGATTACGGTTGAGTACTATGAGAGTGACAAAATCAAATATATCTCATCCGCTTCCGAGGAGGGTGTAAGTTCCACTTTGAGTGAAGTAGACAAGGCAGCAGGTAAGTATGTGCTGGATATTGATTTTGAAGAGATTGATCTTCAGATGAAGGTTTACATTACTTTGGAAGAAAGTAGCTTAAGCTACCACATACCCGCTGGGGAAATTCAAGGAACTGGCAGAGCCAAGATGGCAGCTGTGGATATCACACCGTTTATGGGTGCCAGCGGTGGACGAATGAACGTCCTGAACCCTGAGACCTTGGATTGGGAAGAGGTAGACAATTACCGCACACCAGGTTATGTGCTGGTTCCAGATGGAAGCGGAAGCTTGATCCGTTTTGTAGACAACACCGCAGTGTTTAACCAGTATGTGGGTGATGTGTATGGCAAAGACAGTGCCACTGAAACCTATCAGGACTTTATGTACAAGGATGATGTGCCTGTGAGCGATCCTGTAATGCCAGTGTTTGGCATTGCCCATGGCGATGGCCAGATGGCCTTTGTGGCTTGGGCAGAGGAAGGCGCAGAGTACATGGACATCATCGTCAATCCAGATGGTACTAAGGCAACCACTTATACCTGGGCTTATCCAAGATTTGAACTGAACGTTAACTACTTCCAAGTGTACGACGAAAAGGGAAGCGGCTTCTTTACACAGATGGATGAGATATTTAAATATGACATCCAAATGACCTATTCCCTTTTGTTTGGGGATGGAAGCGATGGCAGCCCTGCGGCAGATTACACTGGTATGGCGAGGGCTTATAGACAGCATCTTTTGGATAGCGGAGAGCTGACTCTTCTGACAGAGGCAAGTGAGGATGTGCCAATTCGTTTGGACTTCATCTTGGCGGATGGTGAAAAGGGAATTCTTGGAACCAACGAAGTAGTGGTAACTACCGCAGATGATGTGGAAGCGATTCTAAATGACGTGATGGAGAGTGGAATTTCCAATATCAACACAGGCCTAATTGGATGGCAGAAAAAGGGTGAAACCTTAACAAAGCCAACGGCAATGCGTTTTTCCTGGTCTGTGGGAACACAGGGACGCTTCAAACAGTTGATGGCTGATTTTGCAGAAAAAGGAGTGGAGATTTCTTTTTCCAGAGATATGCTGACCATCAACAAGGAGATGCTAAATTATTACAACACTGCTGTGAAACATATCAGTAACTGGTACGTTTCCATCAACAAGGCATACATCCTGCCAGCCAATGCAGTGACTTATACCTTCAGTTATGCCACACCCAAAAAGGCGGCAAGCTGGATTAGCACTTTGGCAGACAAGGTAGGTGAGTACAGTGATGGCATCACTATTACCAAGCAGCCAAACACCTTGACTTCCCACTATGGAAGAGAAGGCGTCATCACAACTTTGACAGAGGCTATAGAGCTTTACAGACAGACATATGAAAACCTTCCAGAGGGCATGTCTATCAATTTAGAGAAGCCAAATATGTATCTCTGGAAATATACAGACCGCTATTTGCAGTCTCCAGTAGGAAGTTCACAGTTTATCTTTGAGACAGATGCAGTTCCATTTTTGCAGATGGTATTACACGGAACCATGGAGATGTATGCACCTTATGCAAACTTCTCTTTCAACAGCCAGGACTGTGTGCTTCGCATGATTGATTACAATCTATCCCCATCCTTTATTCTGTCACAGGAAGCTTCCTGGGCACTCAGCGATACCTTTTCTGCAAACCTGTATTCCACAGAATACACTTTGTATGAAGAGATGATTGAGGATATTTACGGACAGATCAATGGAGTACTCTCACAGGTACAAGGATATGAATGGGTAGATAGAAGGGTTCCACAAAATGGTGTAGTGATTAACTCTTATGAAAGGGATGGGAAGACCGTCCATATCATCATTAACTACACCGAAAAAGAAGTAAGTTATATGGGCCAGAGCGTTGCCGCGCAGAGCGCAGCAGTGGCCAGATAAGGAGGGAAAGGCATGGCGAAAAAAGATGTTAGACAGCCAAGAATTGGCCGTAGAAGTAAAAGCTATGAAAAGCGTCAGAACCGTTTGGGCTATACCTTTATGCTTCCTTGGATTTTGGGATTTTTCGTATTTACATTTTTGCCATTTGTAGCCACTTTAGTGCTCAGCTTTACAACGGTAAATTCAACCGTTGAAGGCTATCAGATTACCTACAACGGCGGTGAGAACTACTATGTGGCTTTCTTTAAAAACACAGAATTTGTACCAGCCCTTCTTTCCTTTTTGGGCATGGTCATTCCTTATACCTTTGTCATCATCATCGTGGCCTTTATCATGGCTTATCTGCTGAATAAGATTAAAGTTGGTAAGGGTATCATGAGAACCATCTACTTTTTGCCAGTTATCATTATGTCTGGTCCAGTTATGAGTCAGATTTTGGATCAGGCAGATGAGGCGGTGCAGATGGCGCAGGGTATGGATACAGGGATGGATGGAATCTTCGTACTTGAGATGATTCGAAGCTATTCCCCAGCAATTGCAAACTTTGCAGAGGGAGTATTTGATCAGTTGTCCATGATTCTGTGGTTTACTGGTATTCCAATTGTATTGTTTATCAGTGCACTGCAACGTATCAATCCTTCCCTCTTTGAGGCGGCAAGAATTGACATGGCCAACGAATGGCAGATACTTTGGAAGATTATTATTCCAATGATCAAACCAACTGCGTTGGTAGCAACCATCTTTACGATTGCTCAGCTGGGTACCTACGATACCAGCGCAATCTATTCCCTGATTAAGACTGCTACCAACAATACCACCGGAGGACTTGGATTTGCAGCAACCTATTCATGGATTTATTCCTTGGTGGTGCTGATTATCATCGGTCTGGCTTGTCTTTTGTTTAAAGAAAGACAGCCAAGGAGGCGTGATATATGGTAAAGAAAGTAGGAAATACAATAGCGAAAATAGCAATCTATTTTGTGCTGATTACGGTAGGCTTTGTTTACTTGCAGCCTATCTTTGAAATCATTGCCAAGACCTTTATGTCAGAGGCGGATATCATTGATCCATCTGTACAGTGGGTACCAAAGGGGATTTCCTTTGAAAACCTGACCATTGCTGCAGGAGTATTGAAGTTGGAGGAAACCTTGAAAAACTCCATTCTTTGGTCCGGTGGAATGGCATTGGCGCAGACGGTGGTAGCAGCACTGACAGGATATGCACTTTCCAGATATACCTTTAAGTTTAAGAAGTTCTGGTTTGTGATGATTGTACTGGCTTTTATTATTCCAACTCCAGTACTGATGATTCCAAGACTGATGATGTTTGTAACCGCTCAGGAAACGCTGGCGATTCAGCTCATCGGAACAGCCATTCCTCAGAGCTTGATGGCAGTCTTTGGACAGGGCGTTTTTTCCACAGTACTGATTTTGATTTTTTATACATCCTTTAACATGATTCCAAAGGTATTGGATGAGGCAGCGCAGATTGACGGTGCTAGCGCACTGAAGGTGTTCTATTTCATTGTTGTAAAGATGTCTGCGACTACTATTTTGGTAGTATTCCTGTTCGCCTTCGTGTGGAACTGGAATGAAACCTACATCACAGGAACATTGATGCGTAACAACATCGCGCTTTTACCTGCAAAACTCAGTCTCTTTAACAGTGAATTTGAGGATGCAGTTTCCGCTGTAGGCGGAGGCTTTAAATTAAACGAAGCATACAAGATGGCAGCAACGCTGATTTCCATCTCCCCACTTTTGCTTATGTATGCTTTCGTTCAAAAACAGTTTATCCAGGGTATTGAAAACACTGGTATTACGGGTGAGTAACTTAGGAGTTAATAATGAAAAAGAAATGGATTTCACTTTTGCTGACAGTAACTTTAATAAGTGGATTAACTGCTTGCGGTCAGGGGGATACCCCTGGCCAGAGCGGCACCTTGGAAGGCTCATCCGTGGTGGCAGAGAGCACGGAGCCTAGCAGCGAAGGACCAGTAGAAAAAGACGATTCCAAATACAGAGTGGGTGGCACGGTGTCCGATGCCTATGTAGACCCATCCAAGCATACCGTATCGGGACAGGAGCTGAAGGCTCAGGGCTTTGAATATGACAAAGAATCCTTGACCTACGAACTGGTTTGGAGCGATGAGTTTGACTATGAAGGTGAGCCCGATCCTGAAAAATGGGGCTATGATGTCGGCGGTGGAGGCTGGGGTAACAATGAGCTTCAGTACTATACGAAGGCTGAAAATGCTTCTGTGGCAGATGGCGTGTTGACCATTCAGGCGCGAAAGGAACAGGTGGGATTTTATGAATACACCTCTTCTAGAATGGTGACTAGGCAAAAAGGGGACTGGTTGTACTGCAAGGTGGAAGTATCTGCGAAGCTTCCAAAAGGCAAAGGTACCTGGCCTGCAATCTGGATGCTTCCTACCGATTGGGACTACGGCGATTGGCCAGCTTCTGGTGAAATCGATATTATGGAGCATGTGGGCTATGATCAGGATGTCATCGTACAGTCTGTACATAGCACCAAATATCATGCGGCCAATTCAAAGAGTGGAAGCTATAAGGTGGAAGGCGTCAGCGATGAATTTCACACTTACACAGTAGAGTGGCTTCCAGACAAAATCATTTTTAGTGTAGATGGGGAAGAAAAATACACTTACGATCCTAACAAATTAAGCAAACAGCCAACCAAGGCAATCTGGCCTTTTGACAAGAGGATGCATTTGCTAATCAACTTGGCATTTGGCGGTGATTGGGGTGGCGCACGCGGCGTAGATGATTCCTATTTCCCTGTGGATTACTACATCGACTATGTGAGAGTCTATCAGAGCCCAGAAATTATGGAACTGACAGGACAGACCTTGGAGAAAACGAAGTAACCGAGGCGATATGAAAAAGGGACGCAGGCAAGTTGCCTTGCAAAGATGAAAATGAGAGGTTAAGACAATGAGTAATTACACATTAGTAGGAGATAAATTTATCATCGACAATTACGATACCGTGCCAGCTTTTTCCAGTTTCCTTCCTGGAATTGCAGGCGTCATTGGTATTCCAATCTGGGCTTTCTATACCAATAGAGGACAGGGTATCAACAGTTTTGGTATTCATCATAAAGGGAATGCCATCATGGAATTTAATTCCGCCAATACTGCTTACGAAAATACACCTGTAAAAGGATTCCGTACTTTTGTAAAGGTAAATGGCAATTACTTTGAACCATTTTGTGGATATGTTTCCGAGGCAAAGAGAGAAGCTTTGGGAATGGTTCGAAGAATGGAAATCGAAAAAAACACCTTCACTTTGGTAGAAGAAAGAGAAGGTCTTAGAATAACAGTGAACTATGTAGTACTTCCAGGAGAGAGCATTGGTGCTTTGGTTCGTAGCGTGTCTGTAGACAATATGACAGGCCAGGACCTTGAAGTGGAAGTGTTGGATGGTATGCCACAGATCATTCCTTACGGTATTCAGAATGGGCAGTACAAAGAAATGTCCAATCTGTTTAAGAGCTGGGCAGATATTAAGAACATTGAAAACCATGCTCCGGTATATGCCATGAGGGCGTCCAGTGATGACTCTGCTGAGGTTTCTGAAATTCTAGGCGGATATTTCTACTTTGCACAGATGGAAGGAAATCCACTTCCAATCATTTATGACAAAAATGTCATTTTTGGATTTGACAATTCTATGGTAACACCAGTGAACTTTGTAGAAAACGGAATGCAGACAGTGGTAGAGGCTACACAGTGTTTTGCAAACAAGGTTCCATGTGGTTTTGCAGCTGTGACCAAGAAATTGGCAGCAGGCGAGAGCATGAAGTTTGCAGCCTTTGTAGGATTTGCATCCTCCGAAGAACTTCTGAACCAGAAGACCAAGGATTTCTGCAAGGCTGGCTATGTAGAAGCAAAGGTAGAGGAAGCAAGAAGCTTGGTAGATTCCTTTACAAAAGATATTCGCACTAAGACAGGCAAACCACTCTTTGACCAGTATATGGAGCAGTGCTACTTAGACAATTTCTTAAGAGGCGGCTATCCATTCGTTATTGGCCAGGGAGACAAGAAGTCTGTGGTACATCTCTTTAGCAGAAAGCATGGAGATCCAGAGCGAGATTACAATTTCTTCTCCACAGCAGGAGAGTATTATTCTCAGGGTAATGGAAACTATCGTGACGTATGTCAGAACCGTCGTAACGATGTATTCTTTAATCCTGCGATTGAAGATTTCAATGTACGCCATTTCTTTAGCCTGGTTCAGATGGATGGTTACAACCCACTGGAAATCAGACCATGTACCTTTGTTATTGAAGAAGGTATGAGGCAGAAGGCTCAGGTTGCACTGAAAAATCATGTGGCAGACCCTGAGGGAAGGCTTGATAAAGTGATTGCAGGTGCGTTCACACCTGGACAGATTACCAACACCATCGCACAGTATCAGTTGACGGTCATTGGCAGCGAACAGGCACTGGTGGAGGAACTTCTTGAGATGTCTATTCAGCAGCTTGAGGCGGGCTTTGGTGAAGGCTACTGGTCCGATCACTGGGATTACAACTTGGATTTGGTAGAAAATTATTTACTGGTTTATCCAGAGAAAAAAGAGCAGTTACTCTTTGGATTTGATGGATACAAGTACTACGATAGCGTAGGCGTAGTAAGACCAAGAAAAGACACTTATGTCATAAATAAAGGTAGGGTTCGTCAGTATGGCTCCATGGAGCACTGTGAAGAAAAGGCTTCTATGCCTGGATTTAATGCAGGTGCAACCAACTGGCTTAAGGATGCACAGGGCAAAGAGGTTACAACCACTTTGTTCGGCAAGATGATGACTCTAGCTGTGAACAAGTTTGCGCTTCTTGACAGTTATGGAATGGGCGTGGAAATGGAAGGCGGAAAGCCGGGCTGGAACGATGCTATGAATGGTCTTCCAGGATTGTTTGGCAGTAGTATGCCAGAGACCATGGAACTGAAGAGATTGGTGGATTTCATGGCGAAGGAAGTGGCGGCGAAAGAAGCAACAGCAAAGGGTGCAAGCCTTCTTCTTCCGGCAGAGCTTGTAGACTTCATGAGAGATATTATGGAAGCCCTTGAAAGTGGTCTTTCTGATTTCGAATATTGGGATAGAGTAGCATCCCTGCGAGAAGACTTCAGAGAATTAGTGAAGTTTAGTGTAAGCGGGCAGTATGCAGAAGTTTCTTTTGAAGAACTGAACAAGGTGCTTGCAGCGTTTGCTGACAAACTTAAGACTGCTGTAGACAAAGCGCTTGCATTTGGGGAAGGAATTATGCCTACCTACTTTACCTTTGAAGCTACGGATTTTGAGGAAGTACTTAATGAGGACGGTACACCTCGCATCAGCCCTTATGGTCTTCCAAGTGCTAAGGTCAACAAATTGGAAATTCAGAAATTGCCTCGCTTCTTAGAAGGTCCTGCTCGTATGCTTTCGGCATGTGAAGAAAAGGATATTGATGTTGCGAGAGCAATGTGTGCAAAGATTAAAGAGACAGATATCTATGACAAGAAACTTAAGATGTATAAGACATCTGAGTCTATTGAAGAGGTATCTATGGAAAACGGACGTGTCAGAGCCTTTACACCAGGTTGGCTTGAGAGAGAAAGTGTATTCCTTCACATGGAATACAAATACTTCCTCGGCATGTTTAAGGCTGGTCTTTATGAGGAATTCTATGAGGCCATTGGAGGAGCATTGATTCCTTATCAGAATCCAGAAGTTTATGGAAGAAGTATTTTGGAGAATTCTTCCTTCTTGGCTTCCAGCGCAAACCCAGATCCACAGGTACATGGTCAGGGATTTGTGGCAAGACTTTCTGGTTCTACCGTTGAAATGCTTTCCATGTGGATTGGAATGTTTGTTGGAAACAAAGGCTTCTTTGTGGAAGATGGACAGCTGAAATTAGAACTTGAGCCAAAGCTTTCCGGCGATATGTTTGATGAGGAAGGTAAGGCAAGCTTTACCCTTTGCGGAAACTGTAAAGTGACATATCACAACCCTGCCAAGGCGGCTACATTTGGTCAGAGCGCGGCTACCATCCAGAGTATGGAAGTATGGTGCGGCGAAGAAAAGACAGAGGTTGCTGGCGCTGTTCTTGGAGAAGAACTTGCAGTTAAGGTTCGTGAGGGCAAAGTAGAACGTATCGAAGCATTTATGTGAGCAGTTCGTCTTCAAAGAGGGCAGTAGAAATAGTAAGTAGTTGAAATATGTGCAAATCTAACAGGGAGAACGACATGAAAAAGGGTTATACCTACACAGACAAATTTGGAAGTTTTCGATTGGACAATCCGGAGGATACCAGTTTCCTTTATTTTCCGTTGGCAGGAGAAAGTGGACTGAAGAGTAGCATTACGCCCCTGCTTGGCGGCGATAGTAAGCTGGATCAAAATACATTCCTTCTTCAGCCTACCAGTACAGAGGAATTGCACAACCTAAAGAGCACCAGAAATTTCTGGTGCGTCTTTCAGGGCGGCAAAACAGACGGTGCTGGCGCGGCAAATAGAATATGGTCTGCAACAGGAAACAGCAGTGAAGCAGAATATTTAAGATCCATAGGACAGGCAGAGGAAAGTGTGCTGGAAGCGGGCTTTATGTGGCACAAGCTCTCCAGAAAAAGCGCAGAGCATGGATTGAAGGCAACCATTACTTCCTTTGTGCCTTGTGATAAGCGTACCTTTGAAATCATGGAAGTGACCTTGGAAAACATTGGTGACAGAGATGTCACATTTGTTCCTGTGGCGGCGATTCCAGTATATGGACGTTCTGCAGACAATGTACGAGACCACAAGCATGTGACCAGTTTGCTTCATCGCACGCTGGTTGCCAATTGGGGACTTCAGGTGACACCAACCCTTACTTTTGACGAAAGAGGCCACAAGAAAAACACCATGACCTATTTTGTCTATGGCAGTGAAAGCAATGGCGTTGGCCCAAAGGCTGTATGCCCTAGAGTGATGGACTTCATCGGTGAAGGTGGAAGTCTGACTTGCCCTAAGAGTTTGCTGAAACTTGATGTGAAGTCGGAATGTGGCTCTGCTGATGGCGCATTTTGTGAGACTACGGACGAAGCGGCAGGCGTATGGCAGAGTGCTGGTGCGCAGGATGGCGGATGGGAGACTATCGGCGCCCTTCAGTTTGCGCCTAAGACCTTAAAGAGTGGTGAAAAGGTATCCTATCAGGTGATGATGGGTATTACCTCCAAGGACAATAAAGATATCGAAATGGAAGCTCTGATGGCTGACTATGCGGGCAAGGAAGCTGTGGATAAAGCCCTTGAGCAGTTAAAAGAAGAGTGGATAAAGAAAGTAAATGTTCATTATGAAACAGGAAATGAACAATTAGATGGTTATCTGTACTGGGTAACCTTCCAGCCAATTTTGCGCCGTATTTACGGTTGCTCCTTCCTGCCATATCATGACTACGGCAAAGGAGGAAGAGGCTGGAGAGATCTGTGGCAGGATTGCCTTGCGCTACTTATCATGGAGCCAGATGGAGTAAGAGATATGCTGGTTTCTAACTATGGTGGCGTGCGTATGGACGGTACCAATGCAACCATCATTGGTCAGAAGCAGGGTGAATTTGTAGCAGACAGAAACAGTATTGTGCGCGTATGGATGGATCACGGTTTGTGGCCTTTCATGACAACAGAATTTTATATTAAGCAGACTGGCGATATCAGACTGTTTGAAGAGCAGGTGCCATATTTTAAGGATGCGCTGTGCTATAGAGGCCAGGGTAGAGATGAAAGATGGGAAGCCTTACAGGGAACCTGGCAGCTTTGTGGCGCGGACGCCGGGGACTATAAGGCTATGGAAGGCGGCAGTAAGCCAGAAGATGCCGCACTGACAGTGGCAAAAGGAACTATTTTGGAGCATATCCTTCTTCAGAACATTACAGCTTTTTACGATGTGGGAGAGCATGGTCATATCAAGCTTCGCGGTGCAGACTGGAACGATGGATTTGACATGGCAGTGGAGCATGGCGAAAGTGTGGCGTTTACAGCGGCTTACGGTGGAAATTTGGCACAGATTGCAGACCTGGTTCGCAAATACGCTAAGGATGTATGTGAGACTATGGATTTCCATGAAGAAGTGGCTATGCTTCTTGAGGGTCATAGAGAGATTTATGACTCAGTGGAAGCCAAGCAGGATTTCCTGAGTGCTTATTATGCCAAGGTAAAGCATACCCTTTCAGGCAAAAAGGTTACCTGTAACTTATATGAACTTGCAGATGTGCTGGATGAAATGTCTCTTTGGATTAAAGAGCATATCAGACAGACCGAGTGGGTGAGTGCTCCAGAGGGTAGCTTTTACAATGGCTACTATGACAACCACAGCAGACAGATTGAAGGTGTCTTCCCTACTGGAACTCGTATGACCCTGACAGGTCAGGTATTCCCTATTATGTCCGGAACCGCTACCGATGAGCAGGTAAAAGAGATGGCTTTGGCAGCAGACAAACTGCTTTATAGAAGTGAGGCAGGTGGATATTGCCTTAACAGTGATTTCCATGAGGTGAAAGATGATATGGGCAGAGCATTTGGTTTTGCCTATGGACATAAAGAAAATGGCGCTGTATTTGCCCATATGGCAGTTATGTACGGCAATGCTCTTTATCGCAGAGGATTTATCAAGGAAGGGTACAAGGCACTCAATGCACTTTATGAGCAGAGCATAGACTTTGAGCATAGCTGTATGTATCCGGGCCTTCCAGAGTATTTCAGTGAGCGCGGTAGAGGAATGTATCCTTACCTGACTGGTTCGGCAAGTTGGCTGATGATGACTATGGTAACAGAAGTATATGGTGTGAAAGGTGAGTTCGGAGACCTTTGCATAGCACCTAAGCTTGTGGGTGAGCAGTTAGATGCAAACGGTGAACTTGGTATCAGCCTGATGTTCAATGGCGTGAAACTTCATGTGAAGTTTAAGGCACAGGAGGGCTGTGCATGTAAGGACGCTTTGGCGGAGCAGAAGGTTTACACTCAGGTGAAGGAACTTTACTTAAACGGTCAGAAGATAGAGGGAAATGTGATTCCAAAGCAGCTTCTTAAGGCTACAGAGGGAGTACAGGAAATCGAGGCATACATTTAGTCTGATAGTATTATTTCAGTTGGATAGGCGTGAGATGTAAGGGCGCAAAGAAACTTAGGGAAGGCGCAAATAGGCCCGTGGGGCGCTAAAGAGAAGGGAGCAGACATGTTTGAGAGAATAGATCAGTATCAGTTAGTATGGTTTGACGAATTTCAGTATGTGGGGGAACCTAACCCTGACAAGTGGAACTATGATGTCGGCAATTTTCAGTGGGCTAACAACGAACTTCAGGCTTATACCAACAGTCCTGACAATGTGTATGTAAAAGATGGCGATCTTTACATGGTTGCGCGTAAGCAACAGGACGGAGAAAGACAATATACCTCTGTTCGTATGACAACCTATGGAAAACAGCATTTTCAGTATGGCTATTTTGAGATTCGAGCAAAGCTTCCATCTGCAGTAGGCTCCTGGCCGGCTTTTTGGTTCCTTTCATGCGATATCAAAGAGGGCGTGCATTGGCCTCTTTGTGGTGAAATTGATATGATGGAACACACCTTGGTGCACAGCGGGGATGTGGTGTACAGCCTTCATTCCCAGAAGCACAATCATGCCAACCCAAATACTGTGCAGTATTCCACCAGTGTCCATCAGGAGAATCTGTTCGAGGAATATCATGTATATGGATTGGAGTGGACAGAGGATTATATCGAATATTTCTTTGACGGCAAAAGTGTTTGTAAGTACTGTAAGGCAGATGACAAGGAAGACCAGACAGAATTAGCTTGGCCTTATGACAAACCTTATTATCTGATTTTGAACATTGCAGTGGGTGGATTTATGGGTGGCCCTGTAAAGGATGATCAACTGCCTACAACCATGGTGGTAGATTATGTGAGAGTGTATCAGAAGAAATAGTGGAAATACAATGGCAAAAGGCTAGCATGTGCTGGCCTTTTGTTGCGCCAGAGAGGGAAGTTGTCTATAATGTGAATAGAAGGTGATGCTATGAAAAAGATAGATTTACATATGCACGTTATGACAACGTGGAATATTCCAAAGATTGGGAAACTAAATATTTCTGGTCCAGACAAAATGATTGCTCATATGGATGAACTGGGTATTGCAAAGGCGGTACTGATGTCAAGTGGAGAGAAAAAGTCTCCTCTAGGCAAAAATAAGACCAACTTAAAGATTTGCCAAAGGTTCCCCGAGCGCTTTGCCTGGATGTGCACCGTGGATCCTGTGGACGAGGCGACGGTCTATGATAGGCTTGCTTCTTACAAGCAGCAGGGTGCTATTGGAGTAGGCGAGTTTACCCTCAATCGCAGATTAGATGATTCCTTTGTGCAGGCAGTTTTTGAGGCTGCTGAAAAACTTAAGCTTCCTGTGACCATTCACATGAGTCCAGAGGAGGGCTACAGTTATGGCGTGGTGGATGAGCCAAGACTTCCTCTTTTAGAGGGTGTTTTGCAGAAATACCCTGCCCTGAAGATTTTAGGTCATAGCCAGACTTTTTGGATTGAGATGAGCGGGGACGCTCCAGATGACAAAGAGGGAAGAAATAGCTGGGGACAGGGACCGGTGAAAGAGGGCGGACGCGTGCCAGAGCTTTTTGCTAAGTATCCTAATCTGTATGGTGATTTAAGTGCCAACAGCGCAGGATGTGCGATTATGCGAGATCCTGAGTTTGGGCTAAGGTTCTTGGAGACCTATGCAGACAGACTGTTCTTTGCCACAGATATGGTGAATGCAGATATGGTATTTCCACTGGGAGCTTGGCTGGATGAACAGGTGGACAAAGGAACCCTAAGTAGGGAAGCCTATGAAAAGATTTGCTGGGGAAACGCCCAGAGAGTATTTGGGTTGAACCAATCAAAAGTTATTCCGTAGCCGACTACAGCGACATTCACCCAGATGAATGCTTAGAGAAATCATGTAGATGGGTGTATAATAGAGGGAAGAAATGAGGTATTAGGCATGACAGTAGAAGAGATTAAAAAACAGTATCCGTATTTATATGAAACCCATTTGCACACCAACCTGGCAAGTGCCTGCGGACATGCTTCGGGGGCGGAGATGGCCAGGGCCTGCAAAGAGTATGGCTATGCAGGAATCATAGTCACAGACCACAACTGGGGTGGAAATACCTGCGTAGACCGTGCACTCCCATGGGAGGAGTGGGTTGAGAACTTTTTCAAGGGCTACGAGGATGCCAAGGCCATGGGAGATGAGATAGGACTTTCTGTTTTTCCGGGCTGGGAAGCAGGTTTTGAAGGTACAGAGTTTTTAATCTATGGTCTGGGAAAAGATTGGATGAAGGCCCATCCCGAGGTGAGAGAGGCCACAGTAGAGCAGCTATATGAATTGGTAAAGGCGGGCGGTGGTCTGATGGTTCATGCTCATCCATATAGGGAGGAATGGTACATTCCAAAGATACGTCTTTATCCTCATGCGGTGGATGGAGTGGAGATTGTAAATGCCACTCACAGTAACTCAAAGAGCATGGGGCACAATGATCCAGAGTATGATGCAAGGGCGATTGCTTATGCAAAGGAGCATGATTTGCCTACAACGGCGGGCTCCGACATTCACAGTACCGACCTGTTTGGCGGTGGCATGGCGTTTAAGCGCAAGTTAGATAGTGTGCAGGATTTTATCGACGCAATTCGACAAGGCGAAGACTATGTAGTGACCAATGGAGAGAAATGGTACGATAAAAGAGGAAATTTGTTGTAAAAAATCTTTCCATTTTTTTAATAAATCCGCAAAGATTTTCCAATACTAGCATAAGATAATAATAGTAGATAAAGGAGACTCTGATATAAGAGACTTTGAAGTGAGGTGCTAGATGAGAAGTGATGCGAGGGAAAATGGAGTAGAGCTTAGTCTGATGACAGATAAAGTGACAAGTAAAGCGGCGTATTTTGTGATGGGACGTATGGTGCTGGTGGTCGCAATTTTGCTTGTGCTTGCTTTGACATCTTGTGGGAAAGGGAAAGACAAAGGGACACTAAAAGGCGATGTTTCTGTGGTTGATTTGGAGCCGGGGACATCAAATTTATATAGTGAGGAAGAAATTTATGCTGCCATGGCAGAGGTAACAGAGCACTTTGAGGAGGAATTTGTTGGCTGTATGCTGACCAATCTGGTGTATGACGAAGCTTATTCCTTGCAGAGCGCAGAACAGTGGGCGAAGCAATATGGAGACGACGAAGCCATTGTCTTTTTGTCTAGTTTTGATGTGTCAGAGACCGGAGGAGATGGTAGCTTAGAGCCTGGGCAGACCTACAGGGACTGGCAGTGGATTTTGACCAGAGACAAGGGAGAGGACTGGGAACTACAGACCTGGGGATATTAGAGTTTCCGCAAAATTTGATACTTAAGCCTTAGAGTAAATGGGGAAAACTAGTGGGTTTCCTTTCTGCTCTAAGGCTTTTATTTTACATAGATTTGTTGTATGATAAATAAAGATAAACCGAGGAAAAAGAGGGACAATTTTATGGAACTTTTGAAAGATTATAGAAATAATGATGCGCTGAGGGCAAGCTTTAATGCACTGGCAGGAGAAACCTTTGGACTTAACTTTGAAGATTGGTATCAAAATGGATATTGGACTGATAGATACAATCCCCATTCCGTGGTAGTGGATGGGCAGGTGGTGTCCAATGTTTCTGTAAATCAAACCTTTTTTGAGGTGGATGGAAAAGTGCTTCGCTTTTTGCAACTAGGAACGGTTATGACCAAGCCGGAGTATCGAAAGCAGGGTCTTGCCAAGAAGCTGATGGAGTGGATATTTGAACTTTATGAAGATCAAGTGGATGGAATCTATCTGTTTGGCAATGATTTTGCATATGATTTTTATGTGAAGATGGGTTTTGAACCTTCTAGGGAGTACACCTGTAGCTGGAAGCAGGATAGTGAAGGTCTAAAGCAGGTGGTTACACAAGTTCCCATGGATGACAGGGCGGATTGGGATATGTTGGAAGAACGAATTCAACAGGGAAATCATGTCTGTGCTTTTGATATGGTAGACAACAGCCAGCTTCCAATGTTTTATGTGACCAAATTTATGCAGGGGAATGTATTTTATCATAGTGGAATGGACACCTATGTGATAGCCGAAGAAGAATGTGCAGAATTGGTTATCAGCATGGTGATTGCACCAAAGGATAAAGAGATTGATTTAAAAGAATTGGCCAAGGGGTTTGGGCCAGACATCAAAAAAGTAACACTTGGATTTACTCCTGTAAGTAGGCAGGGAATGGATGTAGATGAACTGAGTGTAGATGATAGCACATTCTTTGTCCGTGGGGAAAAGATGAGGATAGTGGAAGAGAAGGAATATATGGTGCCAGGATTGGCGCACGCATAAGAAAGGTGGGGCCAAAACATGTATGATGTAGCAGTGATTGGGGCAGGTGTAACAGGATGCGCCATTGCGAGAGAACTTGCGAAATATCAATTGGACGTAGTGGTAATTGAGAAGGCATCGGATGTATGCGAAGGGACATCAAAGGCCAACAGCGGAATTGTTCATGCGGGTTTTGATGCAGAGCCAGGCAGCTTGAAAGCAAAACTCAATGTGGAGGGAAGCCGCCGTATGGAGGCTCTTTCCAAGGAACTAGATTTCCATTATGCGAACAATGGTTCATTGGTGCTGATGTTTGACGAAGAAGATAGAGATAGCCTACAGGCATTGTATGACAAGGGTCTGGCCAATGGGGTGGAAGGCCTGCAGATATTGACACCTGAGCAGGTGCATGAAATGGAGCCTCATATTACAGACAAACTGGCGGGCGCTTTGTATGCTCCTACTGCTGGTATAGTCTGTCCTTTTGGGCTCACCATAGCCCTTGCAGAAAATGCATATGACAACGGTGTCATATTTGAATTCAATCAGGAAGTCTTTAAGATAGAGAGACAGGAACTGGGTAATTTGTTCCGTATTTGGACCACAGATTATACCTATGAGGCGAGAGTGGTCATCAATGCAGCGGGAGTCTATGCGGACGCTATCCACGAGATGGCGACAGGAGAGATTCCAGAGCAGCTTAAAATAGTGGCCAGAAGAGGTCAGTATATGTTGATGGACAAAACAGAAGGCCATCTAGTGCATTCTACTATCTTCCAGTTGCCAACCAAGATGGGCAAAGGAATTCTGGTGACTCCTACAGTGCACGGAAACTTGTTGGTGGGACCAACAGCAGAGGATATTGAGGACAAAGAGGGAACCAATACCACCAGTCAGGGCTTGGAAGGCGTTTTGGAAAAAGGTTCCATGAGTGTGCCAGCTCTTTCCTCTAGAAAGGTAATTACTTCTTTTTCTGGACTCCGTGCGCATTCTATGGGCAATGATTTCTATATCCAGAAATGCCAGGAAGTACCAGGCTTTATTGATGTAGCAGGAATTGAATCTCCAGGCTTATCCTGCGCACCAGTGATTGGTGAGTATGTGGTAGATATTGTGAAGGAGATTATGAGACTGATTCCTAATCCAAAGTTTAAAGCCTTCCGTAAAGGTGTGCCCAATATGGCACTGGCATCCAAGGAAGAAAGAGAGGCTTTGATAGCGCAGGATCCTTCTTATGCGAAGGTAATCTGCAGATGCGAATTGGTAACAGAGGGAGAAATTCGCAATGCAATCAGAAGGAGCCTTGGTGCAAAGACTTTGGATGGAATAAAGAGACGAACCAGAGCGGGCATGGGAAGATGCCAGGCTGGGTTCTGTTCCCCAAAGACCGTAGAGATTTTGGCGCAGGAGCTTAATGTTTCGCCAGAAGAGATTACCAAATGCGGAGGAGATTCTTATTTCCTTGACGGCGTAAACAAGGAGGTAGAGGCATGAAGGTAGATATCGCGATTATCGGCGGCGGACCTGCTGGACTTGCGGCAGCTTTGGGCGCCAAGAAAAGTGGAGTTTCCAATGTCGTAATATTGGAGCGTGATGGCAAGTTGGGTGGCATCCTGAATCAGTGTATTCACAATGGATTTGGCCTACATACCTTCAAGGAGGAATTGACAGGTCCAGAGTATGCCTCCAGATATGCAAAACAGGTGATAGAACAGCAGATTCCATATCTGCTAAATACAATTGTTGTAGATGTGACAACGGTGTCAGGTGGCGCAGCGAACGGCGATACTCATCAAACAAAGCTTTTGACAGTGATGAATGAGGAGCGTGGGCTCTTTCAGATAGAAGCCAAAGCGGTAGTATTGGCTATGGGCTGTAGAGAACGCGCCAGAGGCGCACTGAATATTCCAGGCTATCGTCCTGCAGGAATCTACAGTGCTGGAACTGCGCAGAGATATGTTAATATGGAAGGCCGTATGCCAGGAAGAGAGGTGGTAATCCTAGGCTCTGGAGATATCGGTCTGATTATGGCAAGACGTATGACTTTGGAGGGTGCCAAGGTTAAGGTGGTAGCGGAATTGATGCCTTACTCTGGTGGCCTTAAAAGAAATATTGTACAGTGCTTGGATGATTTTGGAATTCCTTTGAAGTTAAGTCATACTGTGGTAGATATCCACGGTAAGGAGCGCGTGGAAGGAGTTACCCTTGCACAGGTAGACGATAAAGGAAAGCCCATTAAGGGAACAGAAGAGTATATTGCTTGCGATACCCTGCTTTTGTCCTGTGGGTTGATTCCAGAAAATGAACTTTCTACTGGCATGGGAGTGCAGCTAAGTCCAGTGACCAGCGGCCCAGTGGTAAATGAAAGTCTGGAGACCAACATACCAGGCGTATTTGCCTGTGGCAATGTGCTTCATGTGCATGACCTGGTGGACTATGTATCTGAGGAATCCACCAAGGCGGGGGAAAAGGCCGCGCAGTATGTGCTTGCCAAGTCACAGACAGTAGATATTTGTGGCAAATCTATGCCTGAGAAAGAGAACGAATGTAAGATGGCGAAAGCGGCTCGTGGCATTCCGATCAAAGGGGTGAATGGAGTGCGCTATACGGTGCCATCCTTTGTCAGAGTAGACCAGATGGAAGATTTGCTGACAGTACGCTTTAGAGTAGGTGCAGTTTACTCCAATGTAAATGTGGTTGTTAAAGTTGGTGACACGGTTGTCACAAAACAGAAGAAGCGCACCATGGCACCAGGAGAGATGGAGCAGGTGAAGCTAAAGAAGGCGGAACTTGAGAAATTACTTCAGGAGAGTGATGCTACTGCGTGCTGTGGCACCAGCGATACAAACGCTATGGAAATTCAGATTTCTATAGAAGCTTAAGACTGAGAGAAAGGAAGGTAAACACATGGAAACCAGAGAGTTAACTTGTATATGTTGTCCTTTAGGGTGCAGTCTGACCGCTACTATGGAGGCTGATGGACAGATCGCTGTTACAGGAAATACCTGCCCAAGAGGAGCAGAGTATGCTAGGACCGAGTGGCTGGATCCAAGAAGAGTGGTAACCAGCACAGTGGTGGTGACGGGACAGAGCAGTGAGGAAGAAGCCATGGTTTCGGTGAAAACGAAAGAGGCAATTCCAAAGGACAAAATGATAGATTGCATTCGCCAGCTTGCGGGGGTGAGCTTAAAAGCGCCAGTGCGAATTGGCGACGTGGTGGTCACAAATGTGGCCGGCACTGGGGTGGATGTGATAGCTACAAAAGATATTGGGTAAAGGTACAGGTAAGAAGGTATGACACAAAACTATATAATGGCATTAGATCAGGGAACAACCAGTTCCAGATGTATTTTGTTTGATCACAAGGGTAACATTTGCTCTATGGCGCAGAAGGAATTCACACAGATTTATCCTACTCCAGGTTGGGTGGAGCACAATCCAATGGAAATCTGGGCTTCTCAGATGTCTGTGGCTATGGAAGCTATGACTATGGTGGGTGCAAAGCCTGCACAGATTGCGGGTATCGGTATCACTAACCAGCGCGAAACTACTATCGTATGGGACAAAAAGACAGGGGAGCCTGTGTACAACGCCATAGTTTGGCAGTGCAGACGAACTGCAGATATGATAGATGCTTTGGTGGAAAATGAATTTGATCAGGTGGTGAGAGCCAAGACAGGACTGATTCCAGATGCTTATTTTAGTGCATCCAAGGTGGCTTGGATACTGAACAATGTTCCAGGCGCAAGAGAAAAGGCACAGGCAGGAGAACTTCTTTTTGGTACTGTGGATACCTGGCTGATTTGGAATTTAACCAAGGGCAAGGTGCATGTGACGGACTATACCAATGCATCCAGAACCATGCTCTACGACATCTACAATTTGTGTTGGGACAAAGAGATTTTAGATTATTTCCAGATTCCAGAATCCATGCTTCCAGAGGTAAAGCCATCCAGTTGCATCTATGGTTATACAGACAGTAGTGTGCTTGGCGGTGAGATTCCTATTGCAGGAGCAGCAGGTGACCAGCAGTGTGCGCTTTTTGGCCAGTGTTGTTTCGAAGAGGGCGATGTGAAAAATACATACGGAACAGGTTGCTTTATGCTGATGAATACAGGAAACAAAGCGATCCGTTCCCAGAATGGACTGTTAACTACCATTGGCGCCAGCGTAGGTGACCAGGTGGAGTATGCCCTTGAGGGCAGTGTATTCGTGGCAGGCGCTGCGGTGCAGTGGCTGAGAGATGGTGTGCGTATGGTACGCAGTGCTTCTCAGACGGAGGAATACGCTACGAAAGTAGAAGATACCGCAGGCGTATATGTGGTTCCGGCTTTTGCAGGCATGGGTGCACCATATTGGAATCAGCACGCAAGAGGAACGATTGTAGGTCTTACCAGAGGCTGTGACAAGGAGCACTTTATCAGAGCCACACTGGAGTCTATCGCTTATCAGACCAGCGATGTATTAAACGCTATGGAGCAGGATAGTGGATTGAACCTCACCAGCCTTAAGGTAGATGGTGGTGCCAGTGCCAACAATTTCCTGATGCAGTTCCAGGCAGATATCCTAAGCTGCGATGTAATCAGACCTGAGTGTATTGAGACAACTGCCTTGGGTGCCGCCTACCTTGCAGGTTTGGCAGTAGGCTATTGGAAAGACAAGCAGGAAATCAAAGAGAACTGGGCTTTGGGCAAAGAGTTTAAGCCTGCCATGAGCGGCGATGTGAGACTGAAGCTGGTCAAGGGCTGGAAGAGAGCAGTGAAGTGTGCACTTATGTGGGCACAGGAGGATTAGACGAAGCCTCGCTAGAACTTGCGATATGTTTTTGTGATAAAGATAGGATTGTATGAAGCGCCTGCACATGCGGGCGCTTTATCTGGGCTAATAATTCATGACAAATTGTGAAATAATAGATGTTGTAATGACGATGTATTGACACGGACGGGGGTGGATGGTACATTTAAGAAAAAGGAGATGATTATTATGGTAGAACATTTAAATGTTGCAATGGCACCAAAAGATTCTACTTTCCAGGTAAGAATCAATTCTGAAATAAAAAAGGCAGTTGAAGAAATTTATGCTAGAACTGGAATGACTTTGACAGATGCATTTAATACCTTTATTCAGCAATCTCTTAACGTAGAAGGGTTGCCTTTTTTGGTTACTCAAAACAGCAAAGAAGCCCTCAGGGAGCAGGCAATTGCTATGCTTATGATGGATTTGAAGAGAGCAGAAGAACGTGCAGAGAAAGAAGGATGGATTGACGCAGACGACCTCGAAAAGGAATTGGGGGTATAAGTTTGAAGAAAATAAAATATACTCCTGATGCCGCGGATAAACTTCGTGCTATCAATACAGCTATATCGCTACAATATGGTAGCAAGAAAGCAAAAGAGATAGTCGGAAGTATTACGGGCGCAATTCGAGGACTTGTCGTTAATGAACAAATGGGGCCATCGGTAGGGCATATGTTTGGAGTGGCTTCTGACTATCGATATATATTTGTATCGAGAAATTATGTGTTTTATAGCATTGAAAATATAGGTACAGTGGTGCAAAGATAGGCGCTCTGTACCTAATTTTGCATAGAGGAATACAAGGGCGAAACGCTATTAGTATAAAAATAACCTGTATTTGTAAGATAGGAAGAGTTTCTTCGTGTATATAGGTGAAGAGACACTTTAAAAATGATTTGCATGGCGAATGGACATGAATAATGAGATGAGGGAAACAATGACAGACGAACAGATTGTACAACTGTATTGGAAGAGGGATCAGGAGGCGATAACGGCGACTGCAGATAAGTATGGGAATTACTGCACTACCATAGCTAGAAATATTTTGGCAGATGCGCAGGACACGGAGGAATGTGTTAACGATACTTATTTGAAGGCGTGGAATACGATGCCTCCACATAGGCCAAGTGTGTTAACTACATTTCTTGGGAAGATTGCGAGAAATCTGGCAATTGATCGCTATCGTCATGCACATGCAGCAAAAAGAAATGGCGGGAACGCCGTGGTGTCTTTCGAAGAGCTAGAGGAGTGTCTGCCTGATAAGACTAGCCCTGTGGAGGACGAGATGGCAAAGAAAGAATTGGTTGAAGCGCTAAATCAATTCTTGGGTGAATTGCCTGTTACCAAAAGAAATCTTTTTGTGTGCCGCTATTGGTATTTTGACAGTGTCTCAGATATCGCAAGGCGTTTTGGGATGACAGAAAATAATGTCTCTGTGACTTTAAAGCGTTTGCGAGTGAAGCTACATAGTTTCTTAGTAGAAAGAGGGTTTGAGATATGAAAGTAGAAGATTTGTGTGATGCTTTGCAAGATATCGATGAAAAATACATTTTGGAGGCGAGAGGACTAGAGCAGGCAGAGGAACTAGAAGGCTTTCGTGCGACGGGACACATGACCAGAAAAAAGACAGTATTGCGAAGTGTCTTGAAATGGTGTGCGGCGGCAGCAATTCTAATTCTGCTAGTCTGGGGAGGCAGTGCGATATTGCGCCCAACAAGCCCTGTAGAAGACCTCGATTTGCCCATGATAGCCATTGTAGAAAACACAGCCGATGGAATGGGATATGAAGGCTTCTGGGCATATAGTTTTGACGAATATAAGAACGAGAATCCTAGGTCAGAGGACGTGGAAATAGAGTATCTTCCAGTCTACAAAAATCCTTGGGAACTGGATAATATGTTTGCATCTCCCATTCGAGATGTAGAGGCGATGGAGAAAGAACTATTCCGAATTGCAGAAATGTTAGGTATAGACACGGATACGGCTGAAATAGAAAGGGACCCTGGAGCGGGGGATGCAGATAGCCATCTGACCTTCACGATTAAGACAGACAAAGTGTGGATAGATGTGGATGAGGTAATGCAGGTAACGATTTCTTTCCGTGAGACTATTGAGATTCCAGGGGTAGAACCATCGGAGGACTACCACACAAAATACGAAGACTATGTGATAGCTGCAGAATTCATTTTGGAGGAATATGGAGAATTGCTGGATATGGAAGACCCGCAGATTGAAGTGCGTGGTGGCAGCAGAGATATATATGCTGACCAGAGCTGGTATATTGTGATATATGAAGGCGCAGGGGAAACCATAGAAGAGAGGCTGGTCAATTATTTCTTCAATAATGTACGCTTCAGTTTGTCCTATGGAAAACTTTCGTACATCCATGGCGATGAGGTGACCAAAGTGGAAAAAATCGCAGACTACCCTATCATCACCTTGGAAGAGGCCAAGGAAAAACTTGCAAAAGGAGAGTATTTGACAAGTGTGCCTTACGATATGCCAGGCATGGAGTATGTGGCGGGTGTGGAACTTGTTTACGATACGAAGATTCTTCAAGATTACTATGTGCCATATTATAAATTCTATGTGCAGGAGCTTGATTTGGGAAATGAAAGCCTAGAAGAACTTGGATTGAAAGGATATAATGTATATTATGTTCCAGCAGTAGAAGATAAATATTTGAAGTATACCGAGAATTGGTACAGTGGGTTTTAAGAGAAGAGTGCTCTTGTGAGCACTCTTTTTTGTCCGAGTTCTCTGCCCCTTTACCTTGCTAAAATATTTCTGTTGGAGTTATGCAAACTTTGTGTTATGATACTTAGATATGAAGGAAAACTATAATGAGGTGTGGAATTTGCATGAGGGAATGAAGGGCAGAGGCATCTCAAAGAAAATAAAGTGAGGGAATATTATGATCGTTCAAAAGTATAAGGATATGTTGTCCGGTAAATCAGTAATTCGTCAGCTCTCTGAGTTTGCAACAGCAAGAGGTGCTGAGATCGGATATGAAAATGTGTTTGACTATAGTTTGGGAAATCCATCTGTGCCAGTTCCACAGCAGTTCACAGACAAGATGATAGAAATGCTTCAGACAGAGAGCTCTGCAACTCTGCATGGCTACAGCCCAAGTCTTGGCATCACTAAGGTGAGAGAGGCAATCGCTGCATCCTTAAAGGAGAGATTTGGAATTCCATATACTGCAAACCATATCTTTATGGCGTCCGGTGCAGCTGGCGCTTTGGCCCATGCTTTTCGTCTGGTGACAGAACCAGGAGATGAAATCTTGACTTTTGCTCCATTTTTCCCAGAGTACAATCCATACGTCAACTTGACAGGTGCAGTGCTGAAAGTTGTTCCTGCCAATACAGCAGACTTTCAGATTAACTTTGAAGCCTTTGAGGAGATGATTAGCCCAAAGACCATGGCGGTGTTAATCAACACCCCTAACAATCCATCTGGCATTGTTTATTCTAAGGAAACTTTGGAGAAATTGGCAGCAGTACTTACAGCTAAATCTGAAGAATACGGACATGACATCTTTGTCATTTCTGACGAACCATATAGAGAGATTGTATTTGCAGGGGTGGATGCGCCTTGTGTATCTGCTTTTTATGACAACACCATTATGTGCTATTCTTTTTCCAAATCCTTGTCCTTGCCAGGAGAACGTATTGGCTATGTAGCTATCAATCCTGCTTGCAAGGAAGCGGAGACCATGGTTGTCATGTGTGGCCAGATTTCCAGAGGTATTGGACACAACTGTCCACCTTCTATCATTCAGCTTGCGGTGGCAGAGGTGCTGGATTTGACAGCGGATTTGTCTGTCTATGAAACGAACATGAATTTGATTTATAATGAACTTATGGATCTTGGATTTACCTGCGTGAAACCTGGCGGAACTTTTTATATCTTCCCTAAAGCACTTGAAGAGGATGCGAAGGTGTTCTGTGAGAAGGCGCTGAAGTATGATCTTATTTTGGTGCCAGCAGATTCCTTTGGCTGCCCAGGGTATTTCCGTATGGCGTACTGTATCGATACCGAAAAAGTGGAGCGTTCTTTGGTTGCACTTCGCAAGTTTGTGGAGACAGAATATCCTAATCGCTAAGTGTGAATCGGGAAGAACTTAGGCAAGATAGGATTGCAGGGCGAGAGTATTAATAGAAAGACTGAGGTAGTATGATGTATCAGGCTGGTTTGGTTTTAGAAGGCGGTGGAATGAAGGGGATTTATACCGCCGGTGTGCTGGATTTTTTCTTGGAAAAAGGAATAGAATTTAGTCATATTTATGGAGTATCTGCTGGGGCGTGCCATATGTGTAGCTTTATCTCCAAGCAAAAGGGTAGAGCATACGATATTGGAATTGATTTGGCTGATCACAAGAGATATTGTAGTGTGAGTAGCTTGCTGACTACAGGTGATTTGTTCAATGTAAAGACTTCCTACAGTTTGGTGCCAGACTATCTTTATCCTTATGATCATGAGACTTTTCATAAATACCAGGGGCGTGCATATGCCGTGGTGACCAATATTGAAACAGGAAGAGCGGAGTATCTGCGCCTGCGTGATATGAAAAAGGATATTGATATGATAAGAGCATCTGCATCCCTGCCTCTGGTATCCAGAAATGTGCAGATTGGCATGAAGCAGTATTTGGATGGCGGTATTTCAGATGCGATTCCACTTCGCAAGTCTATTATGGATGGCAATCTGAAAAATATCGTAATCATGACGAAGGAAGAGGGATTTGTGCGCAAGCCAACTTCCCAGTCTACTTTGGCACTCATAAAAGCGAGATACTTTAAATATCCTAGAATATATGACTTGATGGAAAAGCGTCATGAGGTATATAATGAGACGCTTGATTATATCGAGAGACAGAAAATGAACGGTCAGGCTTTTGTGATTCGCCCCAAGAAAAAGAGCAATGTGGGACGTATTGAAAAAGACAGAGAAAAACTGATTGCCCTTTACTGGGAAGGTTATCACGATGCCGAGGAGCAGTTTGAGGCAATGATGAATTATCTCGAGTCTGACATGTCAGAAGAAATGTAATCTTTGTGAATTGCTAAGATTAGAATTGAAGTGACAAAAGGTCTTGAGAATATGGCCATGAGAGAGGGATTGAAATGTTAGAGATTTTAAAAGCGATTTTGTTTGGCGTGATTGAAGGAATCACAGAGTGGCTTCCAGTTAGTAGCACAGGACACATGATTCTGCTGGAAGAGTTTGTACATATGAATGTATCCAAGGAGTTTTGGGATTTGTTCCTAGTGGTAATTCAGCTTGGTGCTATTTTGGCATCTGTACTTCTTTTTTGGAACAAGATATGGCCTTTCCAGAAGCCAGAAAAGGGTAACTGGAAAAGTGTGTTTAAAGTAGATACTTGGATGCTACTTTTTAAAGTCGGTGTAGCTTGCGTCCCTGGTGTATTTTTTGCAGTGCTCGGTATTGACGATTACTGTGATGCATTGTTCTACAACGGCTTTGGTGTATCAATTGCACTGATTGTGTTTGGTATTGTATTTATCTTGATTGAGAACTGGAACAAAAAGAGAACACCAAAGGTGGAGAATCTTTCTGATATGACCTTTAAGTTGGCTATCCTGATTGGTATTTTCCAGCTTTTGGCGGCAGCTTTTCCTGGAACCAGTCGCTCTGGAGCAACCATCATCGGAGCGTTGCTTCTTGGCGTAAGCCGTGTGGCGGCATCTGAGTTTACCTTTATCCTTGCAATCCCAGCAATGTTGGGTGCAAGTGCGCTGGAACTTTTGGACTTCCTTGAGATGGGAATTTCCATGAGTGGCATGGAAATCGCAATCCTTATTGTTGGCGTAGTGGTAGCTTTCGTGGTATCCGTAGTGGTAATCAAATTCCTGATGGGCTACATCAAGAAACACGACTTCAAGGTGTTTGGATGGTATCGAATTGTACTTGGCGCTATTGTGCTTTTGTATTTTGCACTGAGATAAAAATATTTTTGTAAAGGAGCATTCTGCGAAGGATGCTCCTTTTTGCTACATAATTGACAGTATACTCCCGTGGGAGTATACTGTACTTGAAAGAGGAGGAATTATTTAATGGTTAAGAAAATATATCATGGCTCTTTGAAAATCATTGAAAAGCCATTGTATGGATATGGGAAATCCTACAATGACTATGGTTTGGGATTTTACTGTACAGATATTCTTGAGATGGCAATGGAGTGGGCGGTTTACAAAGAACAGAACGGGTACGCCAACTGCTATGAAATAGATTGTGATGGCCTAAAGATTCTTGATTTGAACGATTCTGAATACTGCATTTTGCATTGGCTCACTATATTGCTTGAGAATCGAGAGTTTGACATTCCTTCTGCATTGGCATTAGAGGCAAAGGAGTATTTGTTTTCGAATTTTAGGGTGAATTATGAGGACTATGATGTAATTGTCGGGTATCGTGCTGATGATAGTTATTTTTCTTTCGCACAGGACTTTTTGAATGGAACAATATCTTATCGCCAGTTGAATAATGCGATGCGTCTTGGCAATTTGGGACAGCAGTTTGTTCTAAAGAGTAAAACAGCATTCGAAAAGATTAAGTTTGTGGGTAGTGAACTGGCAGAAAACAGGGAATGGTATGCAAGGAAGATGCTTAGAGACCAAACCGCTCGCCGTGAATATTTCAGTGAAGAACGAAGCAAACGTTTACCGGGCGATTTGTATATTACACATATTTTAGATGAGGAGATGAAAGCAGATGATTCGCGCTTACGATAAGGTTTATCTTGACAAGGCCCGAACTGTTTTGGGGCGTATGCTGGACTTTGCAGTGTATGATTTAAAATATGATATAGAAGTTTTTTTTGAATTGTTTGTTCAGTCCTCTATGGCTTCTCGATTTGAAAATGGTGATTTTGCAGTGATTGCGGGAATGTCTGGTGTAGAACTTGCTTATGAGGTGCTTTGGCAGTCGGGTCAGGATTTTAAACGCATCAAACCAAACTATACTGTAGGACGTAGTAAGGAATATTGGGCTGGTCATGCGCTAGCTTATTACCAATGGATGACAGCCTTAAGTTTTGAGGAGATTGTTCAGAATATCTCAATAGAGGATATTGTGGCTTTGTATTCGCCTTATCACGAGATGGATATCAGACAGTTTGTGGACAAGATGAACGAATTATACAAACAGGCGAAGCCGGAGACCAATCTAAAGAGATTACGGCAGAAAAGAAATTTAAGCCAGCGTGAACTTTCGGATCTCAGCGGTGTTCCACTGCGCACTCTGCAACAGTATGAGCAGAGACAAAAAAATATAAACAAAGCTCAGGTGGAGTATCTTGTTGTATTGGCCAAAACTCTGTGTTGTGAGGTGGAGGCGCTAATCGAAAAAACGGAATAAAAAAGGTCGTGACCAATGTGGTCGCGACCTTTTGCTTGCTTATTTTAGAACTGGAAATAGATAAACGCTCCATTTCCGTGATAGAAAAATGCCAGTGCCATCAGGATGACTAAGATAAAGAATACCTTAGGCCAAAACTTGTTAAAGTCTAGGAAGATATATCTGCCCTGCGCATGTTCTTTGAAGTATAAATACAGGTGGATGAGCAGGATAGCTAATCCATAAAGGACAAAGAAAATTGGCACATACTGCACGCCATCTGCAAAAGTAAAGAGTCTGCCAAGAACAGTCAAGGCATTGTCAAGGCTAGGGGCTCTAAAGAATACCCAGCAGATGGAGACGAAGATATAGGTGCCAAGGATGGAGAACAACTTTGCTGCTCCTGAAGAAGTTACAGCCAGGTCTCCATTTGCAACTTTTCTCAATTTCATAAAAAGCTTGTGTACCACCAAAGCCAGTCCGTGTAGTGCACCCCATATAATAAAATTAAAACTTGCGCCGTGCCAAAGGCCACCAAGAACCATAGTCAAAAGCAGGTTTACATAAGTGCGGATCTGCCCTTTGCGATTTCCTCCAAGAGAGATGTAAAGGTATTCCTGAAGCCAGGAGGAAAGGCTGATGTGCCAGCGCTTCCAAAACTCTGTCACATTGGCAGAAAGGTATGGTACGTTAAAGTTTCGCGTCAAATCATAGCCCATGGCTTTGGCAACACCGATTGCCATGTCGGAGTATCCTGAGAAGTCGCAGTAAAGCTGAATGGAATACGCCAGCACCGCACACAGGATGGAACTCCAACTGTATGCCATAGGGGCGGCAAATACTGCGTCTACCCCCACAGCCAAGCGGTCAGCAATGACTGCTTTTTTGATGGCACCCATGAGAAAGATCTGCGCTCCTTTTTCGAAGTTATCTTTCGTAATGGCAGGATTGGTATCCAGCTGTGGAAAGAAAGCTGTGGAGCGGACGATAGGGCCAGCCATCAATTGTGGGAAAAAGCTGATATAGAGAGAAACCTTTAAAAAACTCTGCGGTTTTAAAAGTTTACCTCTATAAATATCTACAACATAACTGATGCTTTGGAAGGTATAAAAGGAAATACCCACCGGAAGGATAATGGTCAAAGCATCAAAGTATCCACCGGTAAAGAAGTGGAAATATTTGAAAAATCCTAGTACGCCAAGGCAAAGAACGATGCTGATAGTTACCCATAACTTGCCCGCTGAGCCTTTGGAGGCATCTGCCCTGCCACGGCTTTGGCAAATCAGTCTTGCGCCTATATATACGACTAAGCATTGGAAAATGAGCAGTAGCAAAAAACGCACATCCCAATAAGCATAGAAGAAATAGCTAGCTAAAAGTAATATGACCTGTCTTGGACGCTGCTGCTTCACTAGAATAAGTAGCAACATGGTTACTGCAAAAAAGATGGCGAAAGGAAGGGTTAAAAATGTCATTCTTCATTTCCTCCTTTCAGTGCTTCATATATTAATTCTGCACTGATGCGGTGGCCGTCCTCATTTAGGTGGCCTTCGCCGGGTGCAGTATTGGAGAAACCATACGGTACAATATAGTCTTGCTCATAAGCCTCGAGAAAGGCTTCTGTTGCATCTACAAATGTAACATTGTATTTTTCACATACTTCTTTAAACCAAGGAGTTGTAATGGACTCTTTGATTTTTAGAGAACCGTCCTCAGCGATGGTCGCCTCTGGATGATAATATATGATCAAATCTTCGCCCCAAAAGAAGCAGATAGAAAAGAGTGCGTTGTCAATGGCAGTCTGATATTCCTCTTTGGTAAAGTCAAGAGCTTCTTCCTTAACAGGCTCAGGCACTTCATATATAAAAGGCTTTTTGGTGCCTTGCTCAAAAACGAGTTGTTTGGAAAGATACAGGCTGACAAGAGGGAGAACTTCCTTCAGCCTAATCTGCACACGGGTCTTGGTGGGCAAACTATAATACAGCCAGCTGCCAGCTTGCGTGTAATCATAATGCTTTGGATAATATTTTCCCTCGAACTCTTCTGGAGAAAATTCCGTAGTTGGAATCTCTATGACAACGGCATTGGTGGTTGCCATCTCATCGATTGCAGCCTTGAAGCCGTGTACGATAGCAGGGAAATAGAAACCATCGATGGACAAATTGTATGCGTATAGGATGCTGTCGTCTCCACCAGACAGTTTGTCATTTAATAGGGAAGAGAAGCGCTTGCCCATAGGTACTTCTGTGCCTTTGGTATGGGAACATCCTAGCACTAGTACATGGTCTTGGGCTACGGGGAGATCTTCGTTGAGATATCCGCGAAAGTCCACATGGGAATAACCATATCCCTCATATCCATTTATCACAAATTCACCAGCGTGATAAATGGCAGATGTTGAACAGCCCGCTCTAGGTATCCATCCAGGAGCATACCAATAAGGAAGAATCAGTACGTTGGCTAGAACAAAGGCCACGATACAAGCCAAAATCCACTGTATGAGATTTTTAATGTTTCTTTTTTTCTGTTTCATGAATATTCCTTTATATATAAAGATAATAGAAATCTATTCTTACATTCTAATTCTAAAATGTATCACTGTCGCATCTTTCTTCCCGTAATTATAGCATGCCAGAATATCTTTAGTAAATTCAAGTTTATTAATGCACCTCCAAAATCCAGCCACTTCGTGTCTGCCGTGCTTCGCCATGCCATGCGCACATTCGAAAGCATCCCTTTGGGCTACTTCCTCATTTACGGCATTCGCCGTATACATGAAAGGCGAAATGCATGCTTTAGCGAGCGAGCTCTCACGCATGCCTTTCTCCTTTCATGTGCATGGCTCATTGCTAGCGCAACTTTATATTTATTTAATAAATAATTCTCATTTAATTGGTTGACAATGAAAATGCTAAGTGATATCTTATGCTAAGACGGTGTTAGCACTCCCCTCGATTGAGTGCTAACAAAGTAAAGGAAACTGTAAACAGCCCCAACCCACAAGGAGAGATGGTATGCAGTTAGATGAAAGAAAAAGAAAAATATTGCAAGCCATTATTCGAAACTATTTGGAGACTGGTGAGCCGGTTGGCAGCAGAACCATTTCAAAGTATACGGACTTGAATCTAAGTTCCGCTACGATTCGAAATGAGATGTCCGACCTAGAAGAGATGGGCTATATCCTTCAGCCACACACTTCTGCAGGCCGAATTCCTTCCGACAAAGGGTATCGCTTTTATGTAGATACCATGATGGAAGAAAAAGACAGAGAGATTGAAGAAATCAAAGAGATGATGCTTCAAAAAGAAGACAAGATGGATTTGCTTCTTAAGCAAGTGGCAAGAGTGCTAGCGCAGAACACCAACTACGCAACCATGATTTCCAGTCCACAGTATCATCGAAACAAACTGAAATTTATTCAGTTGTCCAGAGTAGATGACAATCAACTTTTGGCAGTTATCGTAGTGGAAGGCAATGTGATTAAGAATCAGCTTCTCTCTATTACAGAAACTTTGGATGATGAAACCATGCTGAAGTTGAACATCCTTCTAAACACCCATCTAAATGGACTGTCCTTGGAAGAAATCAATCTGGGAACCATCGCCAAATTAAAACAGCAGGCTGGTATCCACGGAGACATCGTTGGCGAAGTGCTGGATGCAGTGGCAGAGGCCATTCGGGCTGATGAAGATTTGGAAATCTACACAAGTGGAACCAACAACATCTTCAAATATCCTGAATTGGCAGATCAGACCAGAGCAAGTGAATTGATTACCACCTTCGAAGAGAAACAGGTGTTGAGTACTCTGGTACATGAAACCCTGGCGGATGAAAATAGCACAGGCATTCAAGTTTACATTGGAAATGAATCACCTATTCAGAGCATGAAGGATTGTAGCGTGGTAACAGCCACCTACGAGCTGGAGGAAGGTATGAAGGGAACCATCGGTATCATCGGACCAAAGCGTATGGACTACGACAAGGTAGTGGGAACCCTGAAGACCATGATGCATCAACTAGATGATTTGTATAAAAAGAAATAAAAAATGTAGCACAAGATAATGGAGAAACAAAGAAAGCAAATGCTACGAAGCAGATAGAAAGGAATGATGTAATGGCGCAGCAGGAAACAAATGCAGTAGACCAGGAACTGGAAACTCCAGAAATGGAAAACCAGGAAGTGGAAGATACACAACAGGCTGAAGCGACTGTAGAAGAGACAGCAGAGGCTGATAAAGCAGAAAAGAAGGGCTTTGGCAAAGGCAAAAAGAAAGACAAAAAAGAAGATGCTTACAAACAGCAGATTGCTGAGTTGGAAGACAGAGTAATGCGACAGATGGCAGAGTTTGAAAACTTCCGTCGCCGTACCGACAAAGAAAAAACATCCATGTTTGAAACTGGAGCAAAGAGTGTAGTTGAGAAAATTCTTCCAGTAGTCGACAACTTTGAAAGAGGCTTGGCAACCATCCCTGAAGAAGACAAAGGAACCCCTTTTGCTGAAGGAATGGCAATGATTTACAAACAGCTAATGACTGAGTTGGAAGGCATTGGCGTAAAACCAATCGAGGCAGTTGGTCAGGAATTTGATCCAAACTTGCACAATGCAGTAATGCAGGTGGAGAGTGAGGAATATGAATCTGGAGTGATAGCACAGGAACTGATGAAGGGCTACACTTACAGAGATTCCGTAGTAAGACATAGCATGGTTGCAGTGACACAGTAAACGCAACCGAAACTATAAAAACTCCTTGGCATAGCTAAGGACAAGAAAAAGCAAGTAAACAATGTTTAGATATAGGAGGAAAATAAAATGGGAAAAATCATTGGTATTGACTTGGGAACAACAAACAGCTGCGTAGCAGTTATGGAAGGTGGTAAACCTACCGTTATCGCAAACACAGAAGGTGCTAGAACAACTCCTTCCGTAGTTGCATTTACTAAAACAGGAGAGAGACTTGTAGGTGAACCTGCAAAACGTCAGGCAGTAACAAACGCTGAAAAGACTATCTCTTCCATCAAGAGAGATATGGGTACAGATCATGGCCGTATGATCGATGACAAGAAATATTCTCCACAGCAGATTTCTGCTATGATTCTTCAGAAACTCAAAGCAGACGCTGAAAACTATTTGGGCGAAAAGGTTACAGAAGCTGTTATCACAGTTCCTGCATACTTCAACGATGCTCAGCGTCAGGCTACAAAGGACGCAGGTAAGATTGCTGGTCTTGATGTAAAACGTATCATCAACGAGCCAACAGCTGCAGCTCTTGCTTACGGTCTTGACAACGAAACAGAACAGAAGATTATGGTATACGACCTCGGTGGTGGTACCTTCGACGTATCTATCATCGAAATCGGTGATGGTGTCATCGAAGTATTGGCTACTAACGGTGACAACAGACTTGGTGGTGACGACTTCGACCAGAAGGTTACAGACTGGATGATCGCACAGTTCAAGGCTGAGCAGGGCGTAGACCTTTCTTTAGACAAAATGGCTCTTCAGAGACTTCGTGAAGCAGCTGAAAAAGCAAAGAAAGAACTTTCTTCTGCTACAACAACAAACATCAACCTTCCATTTATCAGCATGAATGCAAATGGACCTCTTCACTTCGATGTAACTCTTACAAGAGCGAAATTCGATGAACTCACACATGACCTTGTAGAGAGAACAGCTATCCCTGTTCAGAACGCTCTCAAGGATGCAGGTCTTTCTGCAAGTGAACTTACAAAAGTTCTTTTGGTTGGTGGTTCCACACGTATTCCTGCAGTTCAGGACAAAGTAAAACAGCTTACAGGTCATGAGCCATCCAAGACTCTTAACCCAGACGAATGTGTAGCAATCGGTGCTTCCATCCAGGGTGGTAAGCTTGCAGGCGATGCAGGCGCAGGCGAAATCCTTCTTTTGGACGTTACTCCACTTTCTCTTTCTATCGAGACAGCTGGCGGTATCGCAACCAGATTGATTGAAAGAAATACAACTATTCCTACTAAGAAGAGCCAGGTATTCTCTACTTACGCTGACAACCAGACAGCAGTAGATATCAATGTAGTACAGGGTGAAAGACAGTTTGCAAGAGACAACAAGTCTCTTGGACAGTTCAGACTTGACGGAATCGCTCCAGCTCCAAGAGGAATCCCTCAGATCGAAGTTACCTTCGATATCGATGCAAACGGTATTGTTAACGTATCTGCTAAGGATTTGGGAACAGGCAAAGAACAGCACATCACTATCACCGCTGGTTCTAACATGTCTGATGATGATATCGAAAGAGCAGTTAAGGAAGCTGCAGAGTTCGAAGCTCAGGACAAGAAGCGTAAAGAGGCAGTAGAGACAAGAAACGATGCTGAATCCTTCGCATTCCAGACTGAAAAAGCTTTAGGCGAAGTTGGCGACAAGATTAGCCCAGATGAGAAGGCTACTGTACAGGCTGATGTGGATGCTGTAAAGGCTATTTTGGAGAGAACAAAGGATCAGGAACTTTCTGATAGCGATCTTGACGAACTGAAAGCTGCAAAAGAAAAGTTGACAAACTCTGCTCAGAGCGTGTTTACTAAGATGTATGAAGCTGCTCAGCAGGCAGCAGGTGCACAGGGTGCTGGCCCAGATATGGGTGGTGCTAATGCAGGTGCAGCTCCAGAAGACGATATCATCGACGGAGACTTCCGTGAGGTTTAATAAATTTTAGAGGATAGAAACAATGGCAGGACAAAAACGAGATTACTACGAGGTACTCGGCGTAGACAAAAATGCGGATGATGCCGCTCTTAAAAAAGCATATAGAGCTCTTGCGAAGAAATACCATCCTGATACCAATCCAGGAAATGCAGAAGCAGAAGCCAAATTTAAAGAGGCATCCGAGGCATACGCAGTGCTAAGTGATCCAGAAAAGAAACGTCAGTATGATCAGTTCGGCCATGCAGCATTTGAAGGTGGCATGGGAGGCGGCGCTGGAGGATTTGACTTCAGCGGTGCCGACTTTGGAGATATTTTTGGAGACCTTTTTGGCGACTTGTTCGGCGGTGGACGTAGCCGTGCTCAGCACAATGGTCCGATGAAAGGCGCAAATCTTCGCACCAGCGTGCGCATTTCTTTTGAGGAAGCAGTTTTTGGCTGCGAAAAAGAAATTGAACTTACCGTAAAGGAACTCTGTAAGACCTGTGGTGGTAACGGCGCAAAGCCAGGAACTCATCCAGAGACCTGTAGCAAGTGTGGCGGTAAGGGTCAGGTGGTATTTACACAGCAGTCTTTCTTTGGAACAGTGCGTAATGTACAGGCTTGTCCAGATTGTCAAGGCTCAGGAAAAATCATTCGTGAGAAGTGCGCAGACTGTCGCGGAACAGGATATGTGCCAATGCGTAAGCGTTATGCAGTGGCTATTCCAGCTGGTATTGACAACGGTCAGTGCAAACGTATGCCTGGACTTGGCGAGCCAGGAACCAACGGCGGTCCAAGAGGCGACGTGCTTGTAGAAGTAATCGTAAATCGCCATCCTATTTTCCAGCGTCAGGATTACAACATCTTTTCCACAGTGCCTATGTCCTTCGCAGTAGCAGCTTTGGGCGGTGAAGTGGTCATTGATACTGTAGATGGCAAAGTAATCTACGACGTGAAGCCAGGTACTCAGACCGATACCAAGGTAAGGCTGAAGGGTAAAGGTGTACCAACCCTTAGAAACAAAGAGGTTCGCGGTGACCATTATGTAACACTTGTGGTATCAGTGCCAGACAAACTTTCCAACCAGGCGAAAGAATTGCTGAAACAATTCGACGCAGAAAGTGGAGATAGCCTGAACGCAGCAAAAGGCCTTTCTGAAGGTGACAAAGCTCCAAATGAACCAAAAGACAAGAAAAAGAAATTCTGGAAATAATAAGATGCCCGCTTGGAACATACCAAGCGGGCTTTTTGGTTGACATTGTGCACTTAACTGACTAAAATGAAAATGGTTTATTGTGCATAAAATGTCGGAGGAATCAAAATGAAGTGGACAAAATTTCAGATAAAGACAATTACAGAGGCAGAGGATATTATTATCAGCACTCTCTATGACATCGGACTTGAGGGGGCTCAGATTGAAGATAAAGTGCCTCTTACTGCTTGGGAAAAGGAGCAGATGTTTGTAGATATATTGCCAGACTGCCCAGAGGATGACGGCGTGGCATACCTTAGCTTTTTCGTGGAAGAGCAGGAAGATGGAAGCCTGGTGGTAAATGGGGAGACTACTGACGCAGCAGCTATAGAGGCTATGGTTAGAGCAGAATTGGATGACCTGGCTCAGTGGATGGATATCGGCGAGGGAACCATTACTGTAGGCGAGACAGAGGATATCGACTGGATTAACAACTGGAAACAGTATTTCCACCAGTTCTATATAGATGATATTTTGGTAATTCCATCTTGGGAAGATATCAAGGTAGAGGACCAGGACAAGATGGTGCTTCACATTGATCCAGGAACTGCTTTCGGAACTGGCATGCATGAGACAACTCAGTTGTGTATCAGACAGCTTCGCAAGTTTATCACACCTGAGACAGTGCTCTTGGATGTAGGAACTGGCAGTGGTATTCTTGGTATCCTTTCTCTTATGTTTGGAGCAAAGAGTGTGGTGGGCACAGACCTTGACCCATGCGCTGTGCCAGCAGTTGCAGAAAATATTGAGGCTAATGGTGTAAATCCGGATGCCTTTACTATGATGATTGGAAATATCGTTACTGAAAAAGAGATTCAGGATCAGGTGGGCTATGAGTGCTATGACATTGTTGTAGCAAACATCCTTGCAGATGTGCTTGTGCCACTTACACCCGTAATCGTGAATCAAATGAAAAAGGGTGGTATCTATATTACTTCTGGTATCATCGATGACAAAGAGCAGACAGTTGTGGATGCTGTGAAAGCAGCAGGTCTTGAAGTACTCGAAGTAACCTATCAGGGCGAATGGGTAAGCGTGACAGCACGCAAGAACTAAAGAGGTTCGTGGGAGAAATTGGAGAGATAAGATGTATCAGTTCTTCGTAGACAGTTCTCAAATAAATGGAAATGATATAGTAATCATTGGTGGCGATGTCAACCACATCAAAAATGTGCTTCGCATGAAAGTCGGCGAGGAAGTGGCTGTCAGCAATGGCGTGGATGGCAAGGAATACCGCTGTGAGATTGCCAGTATAGAGGATGATTTGGTGCGCCTTACTTTACGCTTTGTGAAGGAGGATGGGCTAGAACTTCCTTCCAAGGTTTACCTTTTTCAGGGGCTCCCTAAAGGGGACAAGATGGAGCTCATCATTCAAAAGATGGTAGAGCTTGGAGTTTATGAAATCGTTCCGGTGGCAACTAAGAGATGCGTGGTAAAGCTGGATGACAAAAAGGCGGCTTCCAAGATACAGCGTTGGCAGGGCATTGCAGAAGCAGCGGCGAAACAGAGTAAGAGACGTATCGTGCCACAGATTCACGGCGTGATGACCTTTGGGGAAGCTTTGCAGTATGCCAAAGATATGGATTTGAAATTGATTCCGTATGAACTTGCTGAGGGTATGGCAGGTACCAAGAAACTGATTGAGGGCGTAAGGCCAGGGCAGAGCATTGCTGTGTTCATTGGACCAGAGGGCGGTTTTGAGGAAAGCGAAGTGGACAAGGCAAAGGAGCAGGGAGTGCTTCCAGTTACCTTGGGCAAACGAATCCTTCGCACCGAAACTGCGGGTCTTACCGTTATGGCGTGGCTGATGTATCAACTAGAGCGAGACTAGACATATATTAATATAGAGATAGAAAAAAGGAGCGTTTTGTCGGTGAAGGAAATATATTTGGATAATTCCGCTACTACCAGGGTGTTTCCTGAGGTGGCAGAGTTGGTCACTCACGTTATGTGCGAAGACTATGGCAACCCTTCCAGTATGCACCTAAAAGGTGTGGAGGCGGAAAAATATATCAAAAGTGCAAAAGAGACCTTGGCTAAGATACTGAAGGTGAATGAAAAAGAGATTTACTTTACCTCAGGCGGCACAGAGTCCGACAACTTAGCGTTGATTGGAAGCGCTATGGCAAATTACAGAGCAGGACAACATGTGATTACCACACAGATAGAGCACCCAGCAGTGCTTCAGACTTGCGATTATTTGGAAAAGAAGGGGTTTGAGGTGACCTATCTTCCAGTGGACAGCAATGGACAGATTTCGTTGTCCGATTTGGAAAAAGCAATCAGACCAGATACCATTTTGGTATCTATCATGCACACAAACAACGAGATTGGAGCATTGCAGCCAATTGAGGAAGCGGGAGCACTCATCAAACGCCTAAATCCTAACACCCTGTTTCATGTGGATGCAGTTCAGGGATTTGGAAAGATGCGTATTTATCCTAAGAAATGGAATATTGATATGCTGGCAGTCAGCAGCCACAAGATTCATGGCCCAAAGGGCGTTGGATTTTTGTATGTAGGAGAAAAAGTAAAAATCCATCCAATCTCTCATGGCGGTGGACAGCAAAAGGGTCTGCGCAACGGCACAGAAAATGTACCCGGTATCGCAGGCATGGCTTTGGCAGCACAAATGATGTATGACCATTTGGATGAGGACCATACCAGACTGCTTGCTTTGAAAGCAAGACTGATAGAGGGACTTTGCCAGATAGAAGATGTAAAAATCAATGGACTTACGGGAGCAGATAGCGCCTCCCACATCGTCAGTGTATCGGTCAGAGGCGTGCGCAGCGAAGTATTGCTTCATGCCCTGGAGGACAGAGGAATCTATGTGTCTGCAGGTAGTGCCTGTGCTTCTAACAAGCCACAGACATCAGCTACCCTGAAGGCAATCGGTGTGGAAAAAGAGTTGCTGGATTCCACGGTTCGTGTTAGTATGTCTGTCTACACGACCTGTGAAGAGATAGATGAGACAGTGAAAGCTTTTGGAGAGATCGTGCCAATGCTACGAAGATTCACCAGAAGATAAGGAGGAAATTATGTACAAATCATTTCTGATAAAATATGCGGAAATCGGAGTAAAGGGCAAAAACAGATATCTGTTTGAGGACGCTTTGGTTCAGCAGATTAAGTACGCCATGAAAAAATGCGAAGGCGAGTTTAAGGTTCGCAAAAATTCTGGTCGTATATATGTGGATGCTCAGACAGACTTTGATTTCGACGAGGCAGTAGATCACTTGAAAAAAGTGTTTGGTATCTGGGGGATTTGCCCAGTTGTTTGCCTGGAGGACGAAGGCTTTGACAAACTTTGCGAGGATGTCATCCACTATGTTGACCAGGTATATCCAGACAAAAACAAAACCTTTAAGGTGATGGCAAGACGTGCTAGAAAGAATTACCCTATGGAATCTATGGAAATCAATGCCAAGATGGGTGGGGTGATTTTGGATGCCTTCCCAGAGATGAAGGTAGACGTACACAAGCCAGATATCCTTCTTACTATTGAAATCCGTGAAAAGATTTATCTTTATTCTGAGATTATTCCTGGACCAGGTGGTATGCCTGTGGGAACTGGTGGAAAGGCTATGCTTCTTCTCTCTGGTGGTATCGATTCTCCAGTGGCTGGCTATATGATTGCGAAACGTGGTGTAAAGATTGACGCGGTTTATTTCCATGCGCCACCATATACCAGTGAAAGAGCGAAACAGAAGGTAGTAGATTTGGCTCGAATTGTATCCAGATACACAGGACCAATCTATTTGCATATCATTAACTTTACAGATATTCAGATGTATATCTATGAGAAGTGCCCACATGACGAGCTGACTATCATTATGCGTAGATACATGATGCGTATTGCACAGCAGATCGCCAGTGAGACAGAGTGCTATGGACTTGTTACAGGCGAGAGCATTGGACAGGTTGCATCCCAGACTCTGCAGTCCCTTATGGCTACCAACGATGTGTGCGATCAGATGCCTGTTTACAGACCATGTATCGCTATGGACAAACAGGATATCGTAGATATTTCTGAAAAAATTGGAACCTATGAGACTTCTATTTTGCCATTCGAGGATTGCTGTACTATCTTTGTGGCAAAACATCCTGTGACCAAACCAAATGTAAAAGTGATTCGCAGACACGAAGAGAATTTGGCTGAAAAGATTGATGAGATGGTTCAGACTGCACTGGACACTAAAGAAGTGATAGTGGTTAGTGAATAAAAATGAGAGTTTGCTTGGCGCAGCCCAAGATTTCTTGAATCTTGGGCTGATTAACAGTCGCCAGATGCAGCTTCTCGCCAAGCATCTTTTCCTTAGAATTCCCAAACATGAAGCATTCATGCGAGCATGAGCTTCAAATTTGTGAACTCTAAGTACGAACTTCGTTCGTGCGCTTGGCTCGTTGTCATAACAAAAAAAGTGTCGCCGATTTGGCGACACTTTTGTAGATATCGTAGATATTGAATTAAACCAAGTAAGGTTTCAAAATATCTAAAACTGCCTCTACGTTTTCTTCGGCATGAATGTTCAAATCGATAGGCTTAGAAAGATCCAAGCTAAAGATACCCATAATGGATTTAGCATCGATAACATATCTGCCAGATACTAAGTCGAAGTCATAATCAAACTTAGTGATATCATTAACGAAAGATTTAACCTTGTCAATGGAGTTCAAAGAAATTGTAACGGTTTTCATGTAGATTACCTCCTTAAATTATTGATACCTTCTTTTTCCATATTAAGGGCTCAAAGGTTAAAAGTCAATGACAAAACACCACAAAAAAAGTGAGGATAAATATGAAAAATGTAGCATTACACAACCTCGGTTGTAAGACAAATGCTTATGAAATGGACTTTATGCAACAAAACTTACAAGAAAAAGGCTATAACATTGTACCATTTGATACACAGGCGGATGTTTATATCATAAATACATGCAGTGTGACGAATATTGCAGACCGTAAGAGCAGACAGATGTTGCATCGGGCCAAAAAGAAAAATCCAGATGCTGTTGTCGTTGCAGTAGGTTGCTATGTGCAGACTGGACTAAACGACGTGGTGATGGACGAGGCCATTGATTTGGCTATTGGCAACAACAAAAAGAAAGATATCGTGGATATTTTGGAGGCCTTCCTAGCAGAGAGAGAAGCGAACCAGAAAAATGGTCAGTGCCAAGTACAGGATGTACAGGCTGTGGAAAGCAGTAGCCTAAAAACGCTACATGACACAAGTGTCATAGACATAAACCACACTTCAGAATACGAAGAAATGACGCTGGAACATACGGCAGAGCATACCAGAGCTTATATCAAGATCCAGGATGGCTGCAATCAGTTCTGCTCTTATTGTATTATTCCTTATGCAAGGGGTAGAGTGCGTAGCCGAAAGAGCGAGGACGTCATCAAGGAAGTAGAAGGAATCGTGGCAGCAGGCTATCAGGAAATCGTTTTGACTGGAATCCATATCAGCTCCTACGGAATAGATTTGGGTGAAAAGGCGGAAGTATATCAGGGACAGGATTATCTCATAGACTTGGTGGAGAGGCTGCATCAAATCCCTGGACTGAAGCGTATTCGCTTGGGGTCTTTGGAACCTAGAATCGTGACGGAGGCAGTGGCAAAACGCTTGGCATCTATGCCGAAAGTCTGCCCGCATTTTCATCTTTCTTTGCAGAGTGGGTGTGACGAAACTCTGAAGAGAATGAATAGGCATTATTCGGCAAGTGAATACTTGGAATGTGTAAGACAACTTCGAACAGCTTATGAGTGCCCTGCCATTACCACCGATGTCATTGTGGGATTTCCGGGAGAAACCGAGGAAGAGTTCGAAACCACAAGAGCCTATCTGGAAGAGATAAATCTGTACGAGATGCATGTGTTCAAGTATTCTAAGAGAGCAGGAACTGTGGCTGCCAAGATGCCAAACCAGGTGCCTGATACGGACAAGTCTAAAAGAAGCGATGTATTGCTTGAGATGGAAGCAACACAATCCAAGGCTTTTCGTGCACGTTTTGTAGGACGTGAAGTGGAAGTGCTTTTTGAGGAGAGCAAGGACATAGACGGCCAGACTTATCAGGTAGGACATACTCCGGAATATGTGAAGGTGGCTGTGCAGACGCAGGAGGATTGGTCTAATCAAATCAAGAAAGTAACACCAAAGGCTTTTTTGGCGGAGGATACTTTGCTGGCTTAATGACATTTTAAGATTTCCAAATGTTGTATTTTGGGGCGAGATAAGGTAAGATAAAAGATATACCATTTGGATAAAGGAGTAGCAGCATGCAGGAATTAGGAAATACACAATTTTTTACAGTAGAGGCCGAACCAGAAACAGCAGCTAAGATGGTGCTGTCTACTGTTTATGATGCACTGAAAGAAAAGGGATACGATCCAGTCAATCAGATTGTGGGATACATTATGAGTGGAGACCCTACTTACATCACTAGCCACAAGAATGCCCGTAGCATGGTTATGAAAGTGGAAAGAGACGAACTGGTGGAGGAGCTCCTTAAGTCCTATATCAAGAACAATAACTGGAAATAACGGAGGATACTTTATGCGTATTATGGGGCTGGATTTCGGCTCTAAGACTGTGGGTGTAGCAATTAGCGACGAACTGTTGATTACCGCGCAGGGCAAAGAGATTATTCGCAGAAAAGAAGAAAATAAACTGAGACAAACCTTGGCTCGTATCGAGGAGCTCATTGTAGAGTACGATGTAAAAGAGATTGTTTTAGGGCTTCCTAAAAACATGAACAATACAGAGGGAGAGCGCGTGGAGCTAACTCTGGAGTTCAAAGAAAAATTGGAAAGACGTACGGGGCTACCTGTTTCAACCTGGGATGAAAGACTTACCACGGTTGCGGCGGACAAGGCTATGATGGAGGCGGGCATCCGCAGGGAGGACCGCAAGGAACATGTGGACAAATTGGCTGCTGTGTTTATTTTACAGGGCTATTTAGATATGCGTAGCATGAAGGGAACAGAATGATGGAAAAGATCACCTTTAGACCGGAGGGAGAAGAGGAGGTTTTGTTCTATGTGTTGGAGCAAACCCGAATCGGCGGTCATAATTATATTTTAGTAACTGATGTAGAAGAAGGAGACGGAGAAGCTTATATCATGAAGGACATGTCTGCCGATGGCGACGAGGAAAGTGTCTATGATATGGTGGAGGACGACGCAGAACTGGAAGCGGTAGCTGAAGTTTTTGAGAAGATGTTGGAAGACGTTACGCTGGAAGGGCCAAACGATTAACTTCCCCTCAAACTAGCTACTTTCTTTTGGTACTTGCTTTGTTTTCTTGTGGCAAACCTCTAGTTCCGAAGTTAGTGGAGGTAAATTGATTGAAAAAAATGAATAGTAATGCTTCAAAACTGAAGATTATACCACTTGGTGGATTGGAGCAGATTGGAATGAACATTACTGCCTTTGAGTACGAAGACAGTATTGTTGTTGTGGATTGCGGATTGTCCTTTCCGGCGGATGATATGCTGGGCATCGACTTGGTAATCCCAGATGTGACATATTTGAAAGACAATATCGACAAGGTAAAAGGCTTTGTCATTACCCATGGTCATGAAGACCATATTGGCGCACTTCCTTATGTGCTGAAGGATGTGAATGTGCCTGTGTATGCGACCAAACTGACAATAGGATTGATTGAACATAAGTTAAAGGAGCACAACCTACTTAAGGGTACTAAACGCAAAGTTGTGAAATTTGGACAGTCCATCAATTTGGGACAGTTTCGTATAGAATTTATCAAGACCAATCACAGTATCGTAGATGCATCTGCGCTGGCGATTTACTCTCCAGCGGGTATTGTGGTGCACACGGGAGACTTTAAGGTGGACTATACACCTGTATTTGGTGATGCCATCGATTTGCAGCGATTTGCGGAAATTGGCAAAAAGGGCGTATTGGCGTTGATGTGTGATTCTACCAATGCTGAGAGACCGGGCTTTACTGCTTCTGAAAAGACAGTGGGCAAAACCTTTGACAACCTATTTGAAGAGCACAAGAACTCTCGTATTTTTGTGGCGACTTTCGCATCCAACGTGGACCGAGTACAGCAGGTAATCAATACGGCGTACAAGTTTGGTCGTAAGGTTGTGGTGGAAGGCCGCAGCATGGTAAGTACCATTGAAATCGCGTCCAACTTGGGATATTTGAATATTCCAGATCAGACTCTTATTGAGGTAGACCAGCTGAAGAATTATCCACCTGAGCAGCAGGTTATTATTACAACCGGAAGCCAGGGAGAAAGCATGGCGGCACTCAGCCGTATGGCTGCAAGCATACACAAAAAGATTACTATCGGTGCGGGAGATACGGTTATTTTTTCATCCAGCCCTATCCCTGGCAACGAAAAGGCTGTTACCAAGATTATCAACGAACTGCTTCGCAAGGGGGCAGATGTAATCTTCCAGGATACCCATGTTTCTGGACATGCTTGTCAGGAAGAAATCAAGTTAATTTATACATTGGTCAAGCCGAAATATTCTATTCCAGTGCACGGTGAGTACAAACATCTGCGCGCACAGGCCAAGATTGCAGAGAATCTGGGTATTGCAAAAGAAAACATCCTGATTATGTCCTCTGGCGATGTGCTTGAACTTTCTGAAGAGAGAGCATGTGTTTCTGGCAAGGTTCCAGTAGGCGGCATTTTGGTAGATGGACTAGGCGTAGGCGATGTGGGAAGTGTAGTGCTTCGTGACAGACAGCACCTGGCTGAGGATGGAATTTTGATTGTAGTGATGGCACTGGATAGTTACAGTGGGCAGATTGTTTCTGGACCAGACATTGTGACTAGAGGATTTGTCTATGTGAAGGAATCCGACCAGCTCATGGAAGAGGCGAGAGTGGTAGTGGACCAAGCACTCTGGAATTGCCTGGATCGTGGAGTGACAGATTGGGGCAAGTTGAAGGCTGCCACCAAGGACGCATTGGGCGATTATGTATGGAAGAAGACCAAGAGACGTCCTATGATTTTGCCTATCATTATGGAAGTGTAAGGTGAGGCCTTGGAAGGGGAGAGCCGAGGCTATGCCATATAGATTAGTATAAAGGGTATCGAGCTTTAGATTGGAGTTTTAACATGAGAGACGCTTTGGAGCATTTGATTACCCAGATAAAGAATAGCGAGGAATATACAAGATACTCTAGAGAAAAAGAGAGAGTGAAACAGCATCCATGGCTGAAAAGTAGATTGGATGAGTTTCGTCGAATCAATTTCGAACTGCAAAATACTATCGATGGTGAAGAACAGTTTGACAAATTGCAGGAGTTTGAATTAGAGTATGAAGAGTTTCAGAGAGATCCATTGGTAAGTGCCTTTTTGGAGGCAGAAAATGATTTGTGCAGGATGATACAGAGTATCAACTTCGAAATCGTGGATGCCCTGGATTTCGAGTAGGAGGATTCTAAATGAAGACAAAGCAGGTAGTTGTTGCCGTATTAGGCACCATATTTAAAGTCGTGGCTGCAATCGTGATTGTTTATTTTGTGTACGAAGCATCTATGATGGCTTACGATTATGGATACCGAGTTTTCACTGAGCCAGCAATGGCTAAAGAGGGCGAAGGCGTAGATATTACAGTGGATATTACCATGGGCAAGACAGAGAAGCAGATTGGACAGATATTGGAGTCCAAGGGCCTTGTCAGAGATGGGAATTTGTTCTATATCCAAACCTTGCTTTCTGAATACAGTGGCAAATTGTTGCCAGGAAGTTATGTGCTGAACACCTCCATGACTGCCAAGGAGATGATGGAAATCATGTCCACGGAGCCGGAGGAAGAGATTGTTGCTGAAGAATAGGTGGAAACAGGAAAACTCGTTACAGAGGATACAATATGATTATAGATGAAAGAATGGTTGCCTTTATTAACTCGTTTGATAAAGGCAATACGCCTTTTTTGAACGAAATTGAAAAATATGCTCTTGAGACAGAGGTTCCAATTGTTCGTAAAGAAATGCAGAACTTTATGAAGTTTTTGCTTCAGATGCACAGACCTAAGCGCATTTTGGAAGTGGGAACCGCTATAGGTTTTTCAGCACTTCTGATGAACGAATATGGACCTGCGGGCTGCCATATTACTACGATTGAAAAATATGAAAAACGCATCCCCATCGCAGTGGCGAATCTGCTAAGAGCTGGAAAGTTTGATGAAAAAGGAAGCGTGCTTACAAGCTGCGACTTAGAGAGCATAAAAATGCTGAATGCAGAAGCGAGTGAAACTCAGGATGGCAGCATTACCCTGATTGAGGGAGACGCCTTAGATGTGCTAAAATCCTTAGAAGGTTCTTACGACCTTATTTTTATGGATGCAGCAAAGGGGCAGTACATTCACTTTTTGCCAGATATCTTAAGGCTTTTGCCAGAGGGGGGCTTGCTCCTTTCGGACAACGTGCTTCAGGATGGAGATGTGTTGCAGTCCAGATTTGCAGTGGCTCGTAGAAACAGAACGATACATGCTCGCATGAGAGAGTACCTTTATACGCTGACCCATCATGATGCGCTGGTAACTACGATTTTGCCAGTGGGCGATGGAATTACCATGAGTGTGAAGCGCACAAGCGAAGGAAAAAAGGCATAAGGTGCAAGGTAGAAAGAGAAGAATTCCCAGTATTTTGTATAGAAAGGTTTAGAAATGAGCGAACTGAGAAAACCTGAGTTGCTGGTTCCGGCCAGTAGCCTTGAAGTGTTAAAAACAGCAGTTATATTTGGAGCAGATGCAGTGTACATAGGTGGAGAGGCTTTCGGCCTTCGCGCCAAAGCAAAGAATTTTTCCAAAGAAGAGATGGCACAGGGCATTGCTTTTGCCCATGAGCATGGTGTAAAGGTATATGTGACTGCGAATATTTTGGCTCACAATGATGATTTAGAGGGAGCAGAGGAATATTTTGCAGAACTTCGCGATATGAAGCCAGAGTGCCCAGATGCACTGATTATTTCGGATCCAGGTATGTATACCATCGCCAGAAAGGTTTGGCCAGAAGTGGAAATTCATATTTCTACGCAGGCAAACAATACCAACTGGCAGACCTATCTTTTTTGGTGGAATTTAGGGGCAAAGCGCGTGGTGTCTGCCCGTGAACTGTCCTTGGCAGAAATTCGCGAAATCAGAGACCATATTCCAGAGGATATGGAGATTGAAAGCTTTATCCATGGTGCTATGTGCATTTCATACTCTGGCAGATGTCTGCTTAGCAATTATTTTACTGGCAGAGATGCCAATCAGGGTGCATGCACACATCCATGCAGATGGAAGTATGCAGTGGTAGAGGAAAAGAGACCAGGTGAATATCTTCCGGTCTATGAAAATGAAAGAGGAACCTATATCTTTAACTCCAAGGACCTTTGCATGGTGGAATATATTCCTGAGGTGGTAGCAGCGGGTATCGATAGCCTGAAGATTGAAGGCCGTATGAAGACGGCGCTTTATGTGGCAACGGTAGCACGTACTTACCGCAAGGCCATCGATGATTTCTTTACTTCGGAAGAAACTTATCGCGCCAATATGGACTGGTACCACTCCGAAATCGCAAAATGCACTTATAGACAATTTACTACAGGTTTCTATTTGGGGAAGCCAGATGAAAATACACAGATTTATGACAGCAATACCTATATCAACGAATACATTTATCTTGGTATCGTCGATGAGGTGAAGGATGGATTGGCTCGCATCGAGCAGCGCAATAAGTTCTGCGTGGGCGATGTCATTGAGATCATGAAGCCAGACGGCCAAAATGTGGAAGTCACTGTGGAAGGAATGTTCACAGAGGATGGCGAGGCTGTGGATAGCGCACCTCATCCAAAGCAGGTATTGTGGTTAAAGTTATCTCAGATGCCAGCACCTTACGATTTGCTGAGAGTGAAGAGTAAATAAAAATACGTTGACCGCAGGAAAAGTGTATTGTACAATTAGGAATGATTTTTTTTGCTAGAAAAAGAGGTTGCAAACCGCGGTGTTTGTGGCAGATGGAGAGGGAACATGAGCGAAGTGTTGAATGTGGAAGAGTTATTCGGAAGCAAAGTTTTTACTTTGGGTAAAATGAAAGAGCGCCTGCCAGAGGATGTTTTTGCAGAAGTAAAACGTGTTATGGATCAGGGTGGAGAACTTTCTTTGGCTACAGCAGGAGTCGTTGCGAAGGCAATGAAAGACTGGGCGATTGAAAATGGTGCCACACACTACAGCCATTGGTTCCAGCCATTGACTGGTATCACAGCAGAAAAACAGGATTCCTTTGTTACGCATCCAGATGCAGAGGGCAGAATGCTCATGGAATTTTCTGGCAAGGAATTGATTAAGGGTGAGCCAGATGCATCTTCATTCCCATCTGGTGGACTGCGTGCAACTTTTGAAGCGAGAGGATATACGGCATGGGATATCACCTCTCCAGCATTTCTTAGAGAGGATGCAACAGGTGTAACCTTGTGCATTCCTACTGCTTTCTGTTCCTACAAAGGCGAAGCTTTGGACAAAAAGACACCACTTCTTCGCTCCATGGAAGCAATCAGCAAGCAGGCTCTCCGTATTGTTAGATTGTTTGGAAATACTGAGGCAACCAAGGTGATTCCTTGTGTTGGCCCTGAACAGGAATACTTCCTGATTGATAGAGAGAAATATTTGCAGAGAACCGACCTTTTGTTTGCGGGACGTACTCTTTTTGGCGCACCTGCTCCTAAGGGACAGGAGATGGATGACCACTATTTTGGCACCATTAGAGAACGTATCGGTTCCTTTATGCAGGATTTGAATGTTGAACTGTGGAAATTGGGCGTTACAGCCAAGACACAGCACAATGAAGCTGCGCCTGCACAGCATGAATTGGCGCCAATTTACGAGACTGCCAATATTGCAGCTGACCACAACCAGATTGTAATGGAGACCATGAAGAAAGTAGCGGAACGTCACGGTTTGGCTTGTCTTTTACATGAAAAACCATTTGCAGGCGTTAATGGTTCCGGTAAGCACAACAACTGGTCTTTAAGTACTGACAATGGTGTCAACTTATTGGATCCGGGAGATACTCCAAATGAAAATATTCAGTTTCTGTTGGTGCTTGCTTGTGTGATGAAGGCTGTAGACTATCATGCAGATTTGCTTCGCCAGAGCGCATCTGATGTAGGTAACGATCATCGTTTGGGCGCAGATGAAGCACCACCAGCGATTATTTCTATTTTCCTTGGGGAACAGCTTGAGGACGTAGTAAAACAGCTTGTGGAAACTGGTGAAGCGGCACGACTTTTGGAAGGCGGTAAGTTAGAGACAGGTGTATCTACACTTCCAGAGTTTGCAAAGGACGCTACAGATAGAAACAGAACATCACCATTTGCTTTTACAGGTAATAAATTTGAGTTCCGTATGGTAGGTTCTTCTGACTCCATCGGAAGCCCAAATACTATTTTGAATGCTATCGTGGCAGAGGCTTTCTGCGAGGCTGCAGATTACTTGGAGCAGGCAGAAGACTTTGACATGGCAGTACACGATTTGATTAAGAAATACATGACTGAGCATCAGCGTATCATTTTCAATGGAAATGGTTATGCAGATGAGTGGGTTGCAGAAGCCAAGAGAAGAGGCCTTCCAAATATCAAGACTATGGTGGAAGCGGTAGATACTCTGATTACAGACAAATCTGTAAAACTTTTTGAGCGCTTCGGTATCTTTACAAGGGTGGAACTGGAATCTAGAGCTGAGATTCTTTATGAAACCTATTCTAAGACCTTGAACATTGAAGCTATGACCATGATTGATATGGCTTCCAAGCAGATTTTGCCAGCAGTAGTGAAATACACAAAGGTGTTGGCAGATACTATCGTGGCACTGAATGGTGCTGGTGCAGATGCAAGTGTGCAGGTAGAACTTTTAAATGAAGTAACTGTTCTTTTGAAGGAAGCAAAAGCAGCACTCAATGCACTGAAGGAAGTGGAAGCTAAAGCGATGTCCATGGTAAATGGCAAGGAAAAAGCTTTCTTCTATATGGAAAGTGTTCGCGCAGCAATGGATGCTCTTCGCGCACCGGTAGATGGTCTTGAGCAGATTGTAGACAAAGATATGTGGCCAATTCCTACTTATGCGGAATTGACATTTGAAGTGTAAGCAGATTTGGCGGGTTTTCGCTCGTGGTAGAGCGGAAACCCGGCCTAATAGAAAAGAAAACGTTGATCAAAGCGGCACATTTGGGTGCTAAAAATAAAAATGAAAAATTTTTTAAATTAGGTATTGCAAAATAAAAAATCTTGTTATATAATTCATTAGGTCGCATGACATAGGGCTATCGCCAAACGGTAAGGCAACGGACTCTGACTCCGTCATTTCAAGGTTCGAATCCTTGTAGCCCTGTTGTAGACAGGGGTTGCCCTGCTAGAAAAACTCACGAGTTTTGCTCGTGAGTTTTTTTGTTTAAATAGCCTGCGCAGGAATAGTTATCCAACGCAGACACGCTCTCGCTTCGTGAAAAACGTAGCGGAACACTAAATTCAAAAGCCACCTTCCGTCCAAAAGATTTCAAAGTGAATCTTTCGGCCAGAAAGTGGCTTTTTCATTAAGTGCCGACGTTTTTCAAGAGTCTGCGTGAGATAATATTTCCTGCGCAGGCATATTTTTACAAAGCAATCTCATCGATTAACTTGAGTTCTTCTGCGCTGAGACCAGCACCTTCAAGAATTTTGAGGTTGTCGAGGATTTGTTCTGGCTTGGATGCGCCGATGAGCACGCTGGTGATATCACTATCTTTCATAACCCATTTTAGTGCAAGCTGTGCGAGGCTTTCGCCGCGCTGTTGTGCCAGGGCATTTAACTTCTTGATTTTATCTAGGTTTTCATAGACCTGTTTTTCCTGAAGGAATACTCCGCTGGTCTTGATGCGGCTATCTTCAGGAATACCATCGATATAGCGGTTGGTAAGCATGCCTTGTGCAAGAGGACTAAAACAGATAATGCCTTTGCCTGCCTGACTGGCAGCGGCCTTTAACCCGTTATGCTCGATAGTGCGGTTGAATATATTGTATGAGTTTTGGTTGATGACAAATGGGCATTTCAGGTCTTCAAGGATAGCAGCAGCACGCTCCATGGTAGGGCCATCGTAGTTAGAAATACCTACATAAAGGGCTTTGCCACTTAACACAATCTGGTGTAGCGCGCCCATGGTTTCTTCCAATGGGGTGTTTGGATCCATGCGGTGATGATAGAAAATATCTACATAGTCAAGTCCCATGCGCTTTAAACTTTGATCTATACTTGCGATCAAATATTTGCGACTACCCCAGTCGCCGTAAGGGCCTGGCCACATACCGTAGCCTGCTTTGGTGCTGATAATTAACTCGTCTCTGAACATGGTCAGATCTTCTGCCAATATACGCCCAAAGTTGCTCTCTGCGCTTCCTGGTTCAGGGCCGTAGTTGTTGGCTAGGTCAAAGTGTGTGATGCCGTTGTCGAAGGCAGTAAAGCACATGGCTTTCATGTTTTCAAAGTCGCTTAAGTCGCCAAAATTGTGCCAAAGACCTAAAGATACAGCTGGGAGCATTAGGCCACTTTTGCCGCATCGATTGTATTGCATCTGCTCATATCTTTGTTTGCTTGCGTGATACATAGGAAACCTCCTTTTGTGTGACTGCATAAAAACGTTTTTTAACATATATATAGTATACTTTATTTGGCCGGCTTTGAGAAGAAGTATGTGAGGAAATAAAGTTGCAAATTGTTTTTTTTACGCTGCTGTGCTAGAATGGTTAAACATCCCCGCGGGATTAACCCAAATAGAAAGCCGCAAAGGCTAGGGGCGGATGTGTGTAGGAGATAGAAATGTATTCTTTTGATGCTAGAATTCGTTACAGCGAGACAGACCATACAGGAAAACTTTCCCTGGAAGCACTTCTGGACTATTTCCAGGATTGCTCCACTTTTCATTCCCAGGATTTAGGACTTGGACTGGAGTATTTGACAGAGAAACATTTGGTTTGGGTGCTTTCTTCTTGGCAGATTATTGTAAACCGTTATCCAGAGTGCTGTGAAAAAGTCATCGTGGGAACTTTCCCGACCGAATTTAAGGGCTGTTTTGGCTATCGTAACTTTTTCCTAAAGGATATGGATGGCAATTATCTGGCTATTGCAAATACCATGTGGACACTGCTGGATACGGACAACTTCAGACCATCCAAACCAACAGTTGAAATGTTGGAAAGATATGAATTGTCCCCTTGCATTGAGGCCGATTGGGCACCTAGAAAGATTACAGTGCCTGAGGGTGGACGTGAACTGGAAGGGATTCAAGTAAAGAAGCATCATCTAGATACCAATCAGCATGTGAACAATGGGCAATATGTCAAGATGGCAGAGGATTTTTTGCCTGAAGGATTCGAGATAGCACAGCTTCGTGCGGAATATAAAAAGCAGGCTTATCTGAATGATGTGTTGATTCCTTATGTGGTAGAAGTGCCAGGAGAGAATTCTATCAAAGAAGAGGCGTGTGAGAATGTCAATGCAGATAGAGTTGTGGTAGCACTGAAGGGTGAAGATGGCGCAGTGTATGTGAACGTGGAGTTTACGAGAAAATAAACTGAGATGCGGGAGCAAAACAGGCAAAGCGATTTGCGGCCTGAAAAGGCCTAACCAAGGACGGACAAACAAAAGGAGAATTTGAGATGTTATTGTTGGGTGAAAAACAACAGCTTGAAGTAATCAAGACAGTGGATTTTGGTGTGTATCTGGCAGAGCCAGGTGGAGATAAAGAAGAGAAGGTGTTACTTCCAGCCAAGCAGGTGCCAACCGATGCGAAGGTGGGCAGCCTTGTGGAAGTGTTTTTGTACAGAGATTCCAAGGATCGAATGATTGCAACAACGGTAGAGCCACTTTTGATGGTGGGTCAGGTGGCCAGACTTACTGTGGCCGAAGTGGGCAAGATAGGTGCTTTCTTAAACTGGGGCCTGGAAAAGGATTTGTTCCTTCCTTTTAAACAGCAGACCTACAGAGTAAAAGCAGGAGATACACCGCTGGTGTCTCTCTACATTGACAAGAGTAACCGTTTGTGTGCCACTATGAATGTATACAAGGAACTTGAGTATCGCAGCCCTTACAAAAAGGATGATATGGTAACGGGACAGATTTATGCAACCAGTGATAACTTTGGAGCCTTTGTGGCAGTGGATGACAAATTCAGCGCATTGATTCCAAAGAAGGAGCTATACGGGGAACTGAAGCCTGGAGATACTGTAAATGCGAGAGTAATCAAGGTGCAGGAAGACGGAAGACTTTGCCTTGGCATAAGAGAAAAGGCTTATTTGCAGATTTCGGAGGACGCAGACAAAATCATGGCGCTTTTGGATGCCTACGATGGCGTGCTTCCTTTTACCGAGAAGGCAAGTCCTGAGGTGATTCGCAGAGAAACACAGATGAGCAAGAACGAATTTAAGCGTGCAGTTGGCAACCTGTACAAACAGGGAAAGGTGGATATTGCCGACGGAAGAATTCGTAAATGTTAAGAGTCGGCTACAAATCGCCGATATATTATAGGCAAAGAGAAAGGAGGAATTGTCTATGGACATTGCAGCAGTTTCAATGGCGCTTTCGCAGGTGAATCTGAGCTCGCAGGTTGGCATTGCAGTGCTCGATAAGGCTATGGAAACCAATGAAGATTTGGGAAGCGGTCTGGTACAGATGATTAACTCCGCGGAGATGGAGCGATCAGTAAATCCCAACCTGGGTGGCAACTTTGATGTGAGAATCTAACTCTTTGTAAAAAAACACAAAAGGCGTCTGCTGAATAAGCGGGCGCCTTTTGTATAATTTTGCATAAAACTTTAGCGTAATGGTGTAGATTTTTTTGTTGATTTATATTAAAATAGTGAGTAAGTGTCTTCCTGTCGGAAGAAAATGGTCGGTTATTATTGTTAATTTTGCCAAAAGGAGAAAAACAAATGATTTCAAATCAAATTTTGCAGAGTACTATCGAGGGCCTCAAAGGCATCGCAAGAGTAGAATTCTGCGTAATGGACGTTGATGGAAAGGAAGTTGCATCTACAACAGATATGACAGAATGTTCTAAGGCAGCAGTAGAGTTTGCGCAATCTCCCGCAGATTCCCAAGAAATACAGGGATTCCAGTATTTTAAAGTTTTTGACGAGCAGCAGTTAGAGTACATTGTGGTAGCAGCTGGAAGTGGTGAAGATGTGTACACCATTGGCAAACTGGTGGCTTTCCAGATTCAGAATCTTCTGGTGGCATACAAGGAGCGCTTTGACAAAGACAACTTTGTAAAGAACCTTCTTCTTGACAACCTGCTGTTGGTAGACATCTACAGCAGAGCAAAGAAACTGCATATACAGACAGATGCTCCTCGTGTAATCATGATTACCGAAGCTGAGAACTGCAAAGATAGTAATGCATTGGAATTGGTTAGAACATTCTTTGGTTCCAACAGCAAAGATTTTGTTACTGCCGTAGATGAAAATTATGTCATCGTAGTAAAGGATTTGTCTGAAGGTGAAGCGGCGAAGGATATCGACAAGGTGGCTAGAAATCTGGTCGCATTCCTGAACAAAGAAGGCCTTAAGAAGATTCGTCTTGCTTATGGTACTGTTGTCCATGAAATTAAAGAGGCCAGCCGTTCCTATAAAGAGGCAAAGATGGCACTGGATGTAGGTAAGATTTTCTTTGACGAGAGAGATGTCATTGCGTACAGCGAATTGGGCATTGGACGTTTGATCTATCAGCTTCCTATTCCGCTCTGCAAATTGTTCATCAAGGAAATCTTTGATGGTAAGAGCCCAGATGAATTTGACGAGGAAACTTTGACGACTATTTTCAAGTTCTTTGAGAATAGTTTGAACGTGTCAGAGACCTCCAGACAGCTGTTTATCCATCGTAATACTTTGGTATATCGTTTGGACAAACTGCAGAAGAGTACAGGGCTTGATTTGCGCGTGTTTGAGGATGCCATCACATTTAAGATTGCGCTCATGGTAGTGAAATATATGAAGTATATGGAGACCTTTGAGTATTAAGACATCAGAAGGATAGAAATGCAGATGTTAAAAGGCAAGCACGAACTGGCAGAGGGGCAAGGGAGTGCTTTAAAGCTACACAGGAAAGGGTATTTAGATGCTAAGCAAACAGGAAAAACGTAAAAAAAGAGAAAAGATGATAGAAGAACAGGGCCTGATTTTTTTGGACAAGGTAACCAAGTCCTATTCTTCAGGTGCACCTGCTCTCAATGGCATTTCTCTGCATATCAAGAAGGGCGAGTTTGTCTTTATTGTGGGTGACAGTGGTTCTGGTAAGTCTACACTGATCAAACTCCTTCTCAGAGAATTGACTGCCACAGGTGGACACGTTTATGTCATGGGACACGATCTGGCAAGACTCCGCCACAGACAGATTCCCAAATACCGTAGAAATTTGGGCGTTGTATTCCAGGATTTCCGCCTGTTGAAGGACAGAAATGTTTATGACAACGTTGCCTTTGCTCAGCGTATTATTGAAAAATCAGCCAAAGAAATTCGCAGAAATGTGCCAGCGGTACTTTCTACAGTTGGATTGGCTGGTAAATACAAATCCAAACCAAAGCAACTTTCTGGTGGTGAACAGCAGAGAGTAGCCTTGGCGAGAGCGCTCGTAAACAAGCCATCTATTTTGTTGGCAGACGAGCCTACCGGAAACTTAGATCCGAAGAACTCCTGGGAAATTATGCAGCTTTTAGAGGAAATCAATGAAAATGGAACTACCGTTTTGGTGGTAACTCACAACCGAGACATCGTAAATGCGATGCACAAGCGAGTGATTACCATGAAAAAAGGTGTAATTGTAAGCGACGAGGAAGAAGGAGAGTATAACGATGAAGATTAGAACCTTATTTTATATTCTCAGACAGGGTTTCAGAGGTATTTTTAGAAACAAACTTTTCACATTGGCATCCATGGCTACTATAGCAGCTTGCTTGTTTTTGTTTGGCCTGTTTTACTCAGTGCTTACTAACTTCCAGCATATTGTTAAGACGGCTCAGGAAGGCGTATCTGTAACGGTGTTCTTTGAAGAGGGCACAGAAGATGCTCGTATGAAGCAAATTGGAGACTTAATCTTGGCTCGTACGGAGGAAGTGGATCATATTGAGTTTATTTCTGCAGACCAGGCATGGAAGGATTTTAGCGAGCAGATGAATTTCGGCGAACTGGCTGAGAATCTGCCGGAGAACCCTTTGGCAAACCATGCAAATTATGAGATTTATGTAAAGGATGTTTCGAAACAGGCATCTTTGGTTACTTATCTGGAATCTATTCCAGATGTAAGAAAGGTTGTGCGCTCTGAGCTCGCGGCAACTACTTTGTCTGGCGTGAATTTAATGATTGCCTACGTTTCGGGTGGTATCATTCTAATTCTTTTGGCGGTATCTGTATTCTTGATTAGCAATACCGTTACCATCGGTATTTCCGTTCGTCAGGAAGAGATTAATATTATGAAATATGTAGGTGCGACAGACTTTTTTGTAAGGGCACCGTTTGTGATAGAAGGTATGATTATAGGATTGGTTGGAGCGGCGATTCCGCTGGGTGCAATCTATTACCTGTATGATTTGGTAATCAGTTATGCGCTGTCAGAATTCCCAATGCTGACTAATTTCCTAAATTTCTTGCCGGTAGGTACTGTGTTCAAAGTACTGGTGCCAATCTCCCTAATCATTGGAGTGGGCATTGGTTTCTTTGGAAGCTATGTTACTACCAGAAAGCATTTGCACGTGTAAGCCAGATCTGAAACCTTATAAACGACTTTGAAGATAAAGGTGCTTAGATGAAGAAACTAAAGATTTTTATTATGTGCATTCTTTGTACATCTTTGGCTTTGGGTATGGTCGGCTCCGTAGATGCTACGGGGGGAGTTGGCTCTGTTACCAGCCAGAGCATCAAGGACAAAGAAAATCAGATTAAAAAGGCAGAAAACGAACTGGATGAACTTGAGGATATGCTTTCTGATGTCAAGGCGATGAAAAAGTCTCTCGAGACCAAGAAGAGCAATCTGAAGGAATATATTGCGGAATTGGATGCCAACTTAGAGATTATCATGGGCAAAATTGCAGAGTTAGAAGCGTTGATTGTCACTAAAGAAGCGGAGATTGAGCAGGCGGAAATAGACCTTGCCAATGCGCAGGCACAGGAATCTTTGCAGTATGAAATGCTGAAAGCTCACATACAAATGATGTATGAGCAGGGCGATATGTTCTTTTATGATGTCATCATCTCTGGACAGGGGATTTCGGATATTCTGACCAAGATGGAGTATGTAAATCAGTTTGTAGCGTACGACAAACAGGTTTGGGATAGTTATATTCTTAACCGTGAATTGGTGGAATACTGCAAGATGACCTTGGATGCAGAAAAAGTGGTGTTAGACGAGGCCAAGGCCGGTGTGGAATCAGAAAAGGACGCGCTGGAAGAACTGATTGCAGAGAAGGAAGCACAGATTGTAGCCTACGATAGCGATATCAAGAATAAAGAACAGGCGATTAAAGATTATGAGGAATATATCCAGGAGCAGGAGGAAGTCATTGCTGCTCTAGAAAAAGCAGTGGAAGAGGAGCGCAAACAGCTCATTGCTCAAAGTGGGGCAGTTCTTACCTATGATGGTGGAGCGTTTGTATTTCCAGTTGCCAAGTATACCCGTGTTTCCAGTGAATTTGGATGGCGTATACACCCTACTTTGGGTGTCAACAAATTCCACAACGGAGTAGACTTAGCATCTCCTACAGGAACCAATATTTATGCTGCTTACGATGGAATTGTAGTGGCGGCAACCTATAGTAAAACTATGGGTAATTATGTGATGATTAATCACGGAAGTGGTCTTTATACCATTTATATGCACGCATCCAAGCTATATGTGAAGAAGGATGATATTGTGCTGAGAGGCAACACGATTGCTGCAGTAGGTAGCACTGGCCGAAGTACAGGTCCTCATCTGCATTTTGGTGTGCGTAAGGATGGAACATACGTGAGTCCTTGGAATTACATTTCCAAGAAGAAGTGAGTGCAAGGTGACTTGCAAGGAAAGGAGTGCCGCTAGGTACGGCAATTAAGCTTATGGACAACAACTTTGGATATTATCAGAGACCCGTACAGGAGAAACCTCACAAAGGGAAGTATTTTTTGGGAGGAATGGCAGCAGGCCTAGGTGTAGCACTTTTTTTGGCAGCAGTTGTATTTATTTTTGTGGCAATTGGAAAGATTGTCAGCACGGATTACAGTGAACCAGTAGCAGGTAACAATCCTGGGCAAGAAACCACTGGTGAAACTACGGAAGATCAGGCGGTTACTGAAGAACTGATACAGAAAATGGAACTGGTAGAGCAGGTGATTGACAGATACTTTTACCAGGAAGAAACCGACAAACAGGCTATGGTAGATAGCATTTTGAAGGGTATGGTTAGCTCCTTGGGAGACCCATATTCTGAATATTATACAGCGGAAGAATTACAGGAAACCTTGGAGAGCATCCAGGGCGTTTACTATGGCATTGGTGCCTATGTGTCTATGGATACCGATATGGGTCTTGCCAAGATCAGTGGTATTATCGATGGAGCACCTGCAGCAGAAGTAGACATTCGCGTAGATGATTATATTTATGCGGTGGGAGGAGAGGAGACCTATGGTCTTTCCCTCACAGAGGTTGTAAGCCTAATCAAAGGGCCGGAAGGAACTAAGGTTGTAATTACATTTTTGAGAGATGGCGAGTATGTAGATGTCGAGGTGGAAAGACGCAAAGTGGAATCTCCTACGGTGCAACAGGAGATGTTTGATGGCGGCATGGCATATATTCAGATTACAGAGTTTGACGAAGTGACAATTGACCAGTTCACAGAAGCCTTGGCAGTGGCTAAAGGATCGGGTATGAAGGGGTTGATTATTGACCTTCGTGCAAATCCTGGCGGAAGCTTGAATGCGGTGGTAGAGATTGCACGCAGAATTCTGCCAGAAGGATTGATTGTCTATACAGAGGACAGAGAAGGTAATCGCAAAGAGTATTCCTGCGATGGAAAGAGAGAGTTAGAGGTCCCATTGGTAGTTTTGATTGATGGCAACTCTGCAAGTGCATCTGAAATATTGGCAGGAGCAATCAAAGACTACGGATTGGGAACTTTGGTAGGCACCACTACCTTTGGTAAGGGTATTGTACAGCAGCCTATTACTTTGAGTGACGGTTCCGCAGTGAAGCTTACCATCAGCACATACTATACTCCAAACGGAACTAACATTCATGGTACAGGCGTAGAGCCAGACATTGTGTGTGAATTTGACGGCGACAGATACTACAGCGAAGAAGAATACGACAATCAGTTGGAAAAAGCAAAAGAAGTTTTGGCAGAGTTGATAAAGAACCAATAAGGTTTTGACGAGGTAGGATATGCTCAGAAGATTCGAACTTTGGCTAGATGAGAGCGGCGACTTTTTCAAGGAAAAAGAAAAAAGAATGGAAAGCTTGTTGCCATCCTTAATAGGTGGCCTGCTTGTGCCTGTGGAAAAGGTATCTGCTGTGCTTCGCGACGCCATGGTGGAGAGTGAGAGGAACCATGCCAATCGACTTACCGATGTAGACAAGAGAGAGTATGTACTTCCTATCTTGAAAAAACTAGCTTGGGAGCATGATATCTGGCAGGTTTTCTTTGAAAATTCTCAGTATGAAGATGCTCCAAGCAACAGACATTTATATTTAAGACTGATGGCAGAGGGCATCTTGCAGCTGATGCAGAAATTAGATGGTCTGTATGAGAGCGTGGAACTGTGCGTTTGGATTGCCCAGCGTCAGGATGTACATTGCCCAAACCCGGAGAGAAGGCGTATCGGGGAGGCAGAATATATTGCTGCGCTTAAAAGAGTGATGGAACAGCGCAAAAAAGAGCATAGCATCCTGTTCAACGAGGGCAGTAAGGTGCACTTTGTGGTGGTTCCAGCTGGCGCTGAAATGCGTATTCAGTTGGCGGATTTTGCCTGCAACACCAGATTGACCAGATTTAGTGAGGCTTTTGATGGTGTGCGTGAGGAAGTAGAGCGTCTGTATGAGAAGGCTCATATTTTTGATTTGCACGAATCCAGAAGTGAAAATTATATTAAGATATGCATGGAAAAAGGGGATGTGGCAGATGCTCTGATGGAGTTATTTACCACTTGGGAGCCTTTGGATAGGGCAGAGCAAATTGACTATGTGCTGAAATCCATGCAGAACAATTCCAAGGAACAGAATGAAGTATTGCTAAAGCAATGCACGACGGAGATAGAGACTTATTTGTATGCCCAGGATGATTATCAGATGGGCGAATTGTTTTTGCGGATACTACTAGAGGAATTGGTGCCAAAGTTAAAGGAGTACCAGTTGCCCTATCAGCCTTTTGTCTTTCGATTGCAGATGTCCCTGATAGAACTATTCACCAAGTTGGGAAATACCATTGCAGCACGAAAAGTACTTAGGGATTGCAAGAGCAATTTGAGTGGGTCTTTGGAGCAGATTGGTGATTTGTGGCTACTTCTGTCCAAGGAAGCGTTGCTTTGCTATGACGAGGGAAAACAGCTCGAGGCAGAGCAAATCATGGCCAGTGTGTGTGAAAGCCAAAGAAACTTAAAAGAGTTTTTAGAGCAAGAACAATTATTGGAAGGCTATGAGATAGAACAGCGAATGGAAGGGTACGGAAGTGCCTTAAGTATGTATATATATGTGATGCTTTCCAGGCATAAGGAGCCTTCTGCGTATCAGAAGCTTTCTGCACTTTTGGAGGAAGCGATGCTACAGTTTGGGGCATCTGGTGCCAAGAGAGAGCGTCTGTGCAGATATCGGAGTTTGTTGGAAGCCAAGGCTGGGCACGTAGAAAGTGCACTGCAGTGGCTATTTGGCGTTGAAAAAGTAGTGGATGATTATACCTTTAGACAACAGTGTAGTCAGTATCTGAAAACGCTTCAGCTTAGAAAGGATAGCAGAGATATCCAGTTTGGCGTGATGTATTATCTGGAAATCTTAAATGAGGCAAGAGTAAGAAGGGAGAGCCTTTCAAGGACCATGGCGGGTGCTCTGGGGGAACAGCATGCTCTTTTGGAATACTTAGGTATCCGCAATGAGAGTGAATCTCTTCCCAATGAAGTGGACACAACAGGGGTTTCTCAAAAAGAAAGCGGTTGTCAGAACTATCATCCACTGGAACAGATTTATGGGCTTTACGCAGATTACCTGATGAGCCAGAATCGAAACGAAGAAGCGCATGCATTGTACCGCAAGGCCATAGAAATCTGTTTTGGATTTTTGGATTATGTAACGATGAATATAGCTGGGCTAAGAATAGTCCCAAGATTTTTAGAGTGCCTAACTAAAATGGGAAATAAAGAGGCAGCAGAATATGAGCGAGAGGTCTGTTTGGAACAGGTAGATTTATTGCTAAAGCAGCCTTTAGAGGACGAAACAAGGGCTCTTATTGTGACACTGAGTGCCTTTTAAGTGGAGAAAAAATTATGAATCTCATTTACAACATTCATTATGGGGTGGCGGCAGCATTATTTGCTATTATTTTGCTTCTGTATATGCGCCTCATGTACGGAGTCAGATCGAAATCTAGTAAAGCATTTCAGGGGCTTATATTGGTGCTACTGGTTTGTGATGTGCTGGATGTAATTACAGCCATTACAATCAGTTATCATGCGCAGATTCCATGGATGCTAAACATGTTTTTAAACACCATGTTTTTCTTTTCGACTATGATGCTTGGATATGCCTTTTTAGGGTATGCAAAGCAATATACTTATAAAGATTTTGCGCCAAAACTTCTCGGCATCATTGGTGAAGTTTTTTTGGCCTTGTATGTGGTAATGCTGATTGTCAACTGGTTTACAGGTTGGATGTTTGTGATTGATCCGGTCACGGGCTATCAACATGGCGCGTGGTACAATGCATCTTATATTGTTCCGTTTTTCTATGTGGTTGCAGCGATGATTTTGTTTTTTAAGAGTTATAGAGAAATCACGTTGTCTAGTAGAATAGCCCTTTGTCTATATATTTTGATAGGTATCACAGGACCAGTGCTTCAGGCGACTGTTTTCCCAGATGTGCTATTGACACAGTTTACGATTATTTTGGGACTTTTGATGATTATGTTTACGGTAGAGAGCCCGGATTACGATAAACTGATGGCCACTATGAAGGAACTGGAAGAGACAAAGGCGTTGGCAGAAAGTGCAATGAATCAGGCTCAAGAAGCCAATCAGGCGAAGTCAGATTTCCTGGCCAGCATGTCCCATGAACTTCGCACGCCTATCAATGTAGTACTTGGCATGAATGAAATGATCATGCGTGAGTCCAAAGAGGAAAGTACATTAAATTATGCAAAAGATATAGATAACTCCAGCCAGATGCTGCTAAATCTGGTAAATGATATTTTGGATTTTTCCAAGATTGAAGCTGGTAAGATGCAGATTGTTTCTGTGAAATATCAGATGGATTCCCTGCTTCATGATTTGTATGTTATGACAAAAAGCCGGGCAGAGAAAAAGGAATTGGGTCTACGCTTTGACATTGATCCCAATACCCCTAACGTATTAAAGGGAGATGAAGTGCGTATCAGACAGATTGCACTTAATCTGCTGAGCAACGCTGTAAAATATACGGACAAGGGTCATATTACCTTGACTTTGGAGAGTAGAAGGACTGCGCTTGACAAGGTAGAGATAAACTTAGCTGTACATGACACAGGAAGAGGAATCCGACCGGAAGACCAGAATGCATTGTTCAACTCTTTTACCCGTGTGGATGAAGCGAAAAACCGAAACATCGAAGGGACAGGTTTGGGATTGGCCATTACAAAGAACCTGGTAGAAATGATGGGCGGAGAAATCTCTGTAAACAGCCTGTATGGTGCGGGGTCTGTGTTCCGCGTGAAGTTTGCTCAGGAAATAATAGACGACAAGCCTATTGGACGTTTTGAACAGCGTATTGAAGCGGTGGAAAATACGACATCCTATCGCCGAACATTCGTGGCACCCGAAGCTAGTGTATTAGTGGTGGATGATGTGGCCATGAATCTGAGAGTGTTCAGTAATCTGTTGAAAGAAACGGAGATTCAGATTGATACTGCAGAAAGTGGCAAGAGAGCACTTGAACTGATTGCTCAGAAAAAATATCACTTAATCTTCTTGGATCATATGATGCCAGAGATGGATGGTATGGAGTGTATGGATAGGATTAAGAAGATGATTGAAAATCCTAATTATGACACACCAGTCGTGATGCTTACTGCAAATGCTATAGTAGGAGTGAGAGAAGAGTATCTTAATGCTGGCTTTTGCGATTATATGAGTAAGCCGTTCAAGGGCAAGGATTTGGAAAAACTCATCATGACATATATTCCTGAAAATCTAATCACTATGGGCGATGTGAAGGGGGATTCTAAAGTAGTGCTTCATGTTGGCAAAGGCCTGGAATTTTGTGGTGGCAATGAAGTCCTTTATCATCAGGTGCTTAGAGATTATGTAGAGGAAGACAGAAGCGAAGCTCTTCACGGTTATTGGGAGGCAGAAGACTGGGTTAATTACAGGGTTCAGATACATGCGATTAAGAGCACTTCTCAGACCATTGGTGCTTTACACTTGTACGAGGTGGCAAAAGAGTTAGAAGAAGCCGTAAAAGATGGCAATTATGAGTTTGTCAAAGAGCATCATGAAGGAGTCTTAAGAGAATACAGAGAATTGATTGATCAGATCAGACAAAATGAAGTTGACTGGGATGCCCTCAATTAAGCAAAATCAAACACCCTCCAATTTTTGGAGGGTGTTTGTTGTTGCCGAAGGATGAGGAAATATGCATGTTTGGCACGGCACTCGCATAGATATCTTGTGGGGGTGAAAATCATGCAAATTGAATGGAACAAAATAGAATGGAAAAAATTGATAGTTTGTGTTGCTATACCACTTGCTGTGGGTGCTCTGTCAGCCTATTTTTCTGGCGGAATGAACAATTTTGATAGTTTGGTGAAACCACCATTGTCTCCGCCTGGTTGGGTATTTCCTGTGGTGTGGACCATACTGTACACACTGATGGGAATAGCATCCTATCTGGTGCTGGTTTCTGAGGAAAGTAGTATGGTAAAGAGCAATGCGCTCGCAGTCTACGGAGTACAACTGATTTTCAATTTTTTCTGGTCGATTATATTTTTTCGATACCAGTGCTATGGCTGTGCGTTCGTGTGGCTACTTCTTTTGGAAGTATTTGTGGTACTGACCGCGCTTTTGTTTGGACAGATTGACAAGCGGGCAGGCTGGTTGATGGTGCCTTACATAGTTTGGGTGGCCTTTGCAGGTTACTTAAATGCGGGCATAGCACTTTTAAACTAAAGGTAACAGCGAATGTCCTGTACCAGTTTTTCTTCCAGATTGATGAGACGCTTGGCAATGTCTTTGGCATCCTCGCTAGCTGCCTCATACTGATTTAAATAACGGCTGAGGGATTTGACGCCCATGTTGCAACCATCGGTCATCAGGTCTGCAATGGTGTGGTCAGATTCCTCCATAACCAATTTCATATTGGTTTTCATCCAAGACATGCTTTTGGCCATAGCGCTTGGCTCCTTGCCGTCGTCGTGGTATTGATTTAACATTTTTTGAACTTCGTCCTGTAACACCACATGTTTTTCTTTGCACTCTGAGAGTGCGTCCTCTAACTTGTCGTCCTCTACATATCCAAGAACATCGTCAATAGAAGAAACTCCCATTTTAATGCCTGCATCACATTCGCGAAGTAGTTTGATGGTATCCTGTTCAATCATAATTATTCTCCTTTTTTAATTTGTCTGTCCTAATATTGTGCTCCGAAGGAGTAGAAATATTCAGAAAGGGTGATGGAAGCAATTTTATGATGTCCCTTAACAATCCCTCGGTCTTGTGTTAAGATGGAAATAAGTGGTTCGCTTAACACTTTGGGGAGAGACAGCTTATGCCAAAAGGAACAAATCAAAAGTTGAAACTTTATTACCTAATTCAGATGCTTGAGGAGAAGACAGATGACAAGCATGGGATTACTATGCCTGAGATATTGAAAGAACTGGAACGCCATGAAATCACAGCAGAGAGAAAAAGTATTTACAATGATATGGAAACTCTGCGTGATATAGGGTTCGACATTGCCAATATACAGAGGGGTAAAACATGCTACTATCATTTGATGAGCAGAGAGTTTGAACTGGCGGAGTTAAAACTCCTTGTGGACACCATACAGGTATCTAAATTTATTACAGAGAAAAAGTCTAGAGATTTGATCAAGAAACTGGAAAGTCTTGCCAGCACACATGAAGCCAAGCAGTTAAACAAGCAAGTGTTTGTGACGGGAAGGGTAAAGGCCAGCAATGAGAAGATCTATTACAATGTAGATGCAATACATACAGCCATAGAGGAAAACAAACAGATTTCATTCCAGTATTGGAAGTGGAACACGCAAAAACAAATGGAACTGCGAAAAGACGGTGCTTTCTACCGAATCAGCCCTTGGGCGTTGACGTGGGATGATGAGAATTACTATCTCATTGGCTATGATAGCGAGGAAGACAAAATCAAACATTTCCGCGTGGACAAGATGAAGCAGATCGCCACGGTGGAAGACTCTAGAGAAGGAAAAGAATTGTTCGATGAAATTAGCATGGTAGACTATGTAAAGCAAAACTTTGGCATGTTTGGTGGAATGGAGCAGGATGTAAAGATGGAATTTAACAACGATATCGTTGGCGTGGTGTTAGATAGATTTGGCAAAGACATAATGCTTGTTCCATCGGATGAAACGCATTTTCATGTGACACTTAAGGTGGCAGTCAGTGACCAGTTTTTAGGTTGGGTGTTTGCCCTGGGAAGCGATGCGAAGATTCTAGGGCCAGAGGATGTGTGTGTCAAGATGAAGGATATGGCACAGAAGATTGTGGAAAGATATTAATCTTATGCAAAAAGAATGCGAAAGAGGAAACTAGGAGGATATAGATATGGTAAAACATGTGATTTTGTGGACTTTAAAAGAAGGTTTTTCGGAGGAGCAGCTTGTGGAAATCAAGGCTGGAATCAAAGAGGGCTTAGAAGGTCTCGCAGGCAAGATTCCAGGGCTTTTAGAGATTCATGTAGTTACAGAGGGGCTTGCGAGCTCCAATGTGGATGTAATGTTAGATTCCACCTTTGAGAGTGAGGATGCACTGAAGGGATACGCAATTCACCCTGCACATGTAGCGGTGGCGGATGGCAAAGTAAGACCATTTACAGCAAGTAGAAGTTGTATGGACTATGAGGAGTAGGCAAGTACAACAAAAACAGAACAAATGTTTGCACAACGTGCATAGATGTGTTACAATGGGTAAGACTAATCTATGCACGTTATTTTTTGTGATGGCGACGAGGCAAGCGGCCATCGTGCTTGCACGAATGGACATTTGCCGACCGCTCATCAGAGCGAGATTCGCAAAGTGTATCTCGTCTCTGTGGAAGGAGGTCCACCATGGATAAATTCATATTACATTCTGAATATTCCCCAACGGGCGATCAGCCACAGGCTATCAAGGCATTGGTGGACGGCTTTAAAGAGGGCAATCAGTTTCAGACGCTGCTGGGTGTTACAGGTTCTGGTAAGACTTTTACCATGGCCAATGTCATTGCGGCGTTGAACAAACCTACCTTGGTTATTGCTCACAACAAGACCCTGGCAGGACAGCTTTACGGCGAGTTCAAGGAGTTCTTCCCTGAAAACGCAGTAGAGTACTTCGTGTCATATTACGATTATTATCAACCGGAAGCTTATGTGCCTTCTTCAGACACTTATATAGCCAAAGACTCCTCTGTCAATGAGGAAATCGACAAGCTTAGACTTTCTGCTACTGCATCTCTCAGTGAAAGAAGGGATGTAGTGGTAGTTGCCAGCGTATCCTGTATTTACGGTCTGGGTAGCCCGGACAGTTATAGAGAGATGCTGGTTTCTTTGCGCCCTGGTATGACCAAGGATAGAGATCAGGTTATTCGTGAATTGATTGATCTTCAGTATGAGCGCAATGAGATGGATATTAAACGCGCCACTTTCAGAGTGCGCGGCGATGTACTGGAAATCTTCCCTGCGGAAGTGGGAGACCATTTGATTCGAGTGGAATTCTTCGGAGATGAAATAGATCGAATCAGTGAAGTGGATCCTTTGACGGGACAGGTGCGCAGTGTGTTGAATCATATTACGATTTTTCCAGCGTCTCACTATGTGGTTCCGCCAGAGCAGATTCGTGCGGCTTGTGACCGCATTGAGGCAGAACTTGCAGAGCAAATCAAGTATTTTAAGGGCGAGGACAAACTTCTGGAGGCGCAGCGTATTTCTGAGAGAACCAACTTTGATGTGGAGATGCTCAGAGAGACGGGATTTTGTTCTGGAATCGAGAACTATTCTAGACATCTGAATGGTACAGCGGCAGGTGAGCCGCCGGCGACTTTGATGGACTATTTTGGCGACGATTTTCTCATCATTATTGATGAATCCCATATGACAGTCCCTCAGATTCGTGCTATGTATGCGGGAGATAGATCCAGAAAGACTACCTTGGTGGACTATGGATTCCGACTGCCTTCCGCTTTGGACAACAGACCGCTTGAATTTCAAGAATTCGAGCAGCATATAGACCAGCTTTTGTTCGTGTCTGCTACGCCATCTGACTATGAGGCAGACCATGAACTATTGCGCGCAGAACAGATTATCAGACCTACGGGACTGCTGGACCCTGAGGTGATTGTAAGGCCTGTTGAGGGCCAGATTGATGACCTGATTGGTGAGGTGCGCCGTGAAACGGACAAAGGCAATAAGATTTTGGTGACCACGCTGACCAAGCGTATGGCGGAAGACTTGACAGACTACATGAAGGAAGTGGGCATTCGAGTGAAGTATTTGCACTCGGATATTGACACCTTGGAGCGTGCGGAGATTATCCGTGACATGCGATTGGATGTATTTGACGTGCTGGTTGGTATCAACCTGCTTCGTGAAGGTTTGGATATTCCGGAGATTTCCTTGGTGGCTATTTTAGATGCAGACAAAGAGGGATTTCTTCGTTCGGAGACATCGCTCATCCAGACCATTGGACGTGCCGCTCGTAATGCAGAGGGTCGTGTTGTTATGTACGCAGACAATATGACAGATTCCATGAAGGCTGCTATCGATGAGACCAACAGACGTCGCCAACTTCAGAAGCGGTACAACGAGGAACATGGCATCACGCCTCAGACCATCAAGAAGGCGGTCAGAGATTTGATTAGCATTTCGAAGAAAGTGGCTGAGGAAGAAGTGAAGTTTGAAAAGGACCCGGAATCTATGTCCAGAAAGGAACTGGAAAAACTGATCGGCGAGGTGCAGAAGAAGATGCAGAAAGCAGCAACGGACTTGAACTTCGAAGCGGCAGCCGAGCTGCGTGATAAGATGTTGGAACTCAAGAAAGCATTGCTTGACTTGGAAAGATAATATAGAGAAATGGAACTTGGAAGAGCTTGCTTGACGCAGAGGCGAAGTGAGCATGATAAATGGAGAATTAACATGGCAGAAGCGGAAAAGATGCGTCCACGAAAATATATAAAGATTCGCGGAGCGAAAGAGCATAACTTAAAAAATATAGATTTGGATATTCCAAGAGATGAGTTTGTGGTACTGACAGGGCTGTCAGGTTCGGGAAAGTCATCTCTGGCATTTGATACCATTTATGCAGAAGGCCAGCGTAGGTATATGGAATCTCTGTCTTCCTACGCACGTATGTTTTTGGGCCAGATGGAGAAACCAAATGTGGAAAAAATCGAGGGGCTTTCACCGGCTATATCTATTGACCAAAAGTCTACCAACCGTAACCCTCGTTCTACAGTGGGTACTGTGACAGAGATTTATGACTACTTCAGACTTTTATATGCTCGTATTGGCATTCCTCATTGCCCGGAGTGTGGCAGAGTGATAGCCAAGCAGTCTGTGGATCAAATTGTGGACCAGATCATGGACTTAGAAGAGGGTACTAAACTGCAGCTTTTGGCTCCGGTGGTTAGAGGACGCAAGGGAGAGCATGCCAAAGTCTTTGACCGTGCGAAGCGTAGCGGTTACGTTCGTGTGCGCGTAGATGGCAACATGTACGAACTTTCTGAAGAGATTAAACTAGACAAAAATATTAAACACAACATTGAGGTAATAGTAGATAGGCTGGTAGTAAAGGATGGCATTCAGCGCAGGCTTACTGATTCTATTGAGACAGCTCTTGATTTAGCAGAGGGTCTGCTAGAGGTAGATGTGATTGGAGGAGAGACTTTGTCTTTCAGCCAAAGCTTTGCATGCCCAGATTGTGGCATCAGTGTCTCTGAGATTGAGCCTAGAAGCTTTTCCTTTAACAATCCTTTCGGAGCCTGTCCGGTTTGTTTTGGCTTAGGCTATAGCATGGAGTTTGACGTGGAATTGATGATTCCAGATCAAAGGCTGAGCATCAACGAAGGGGCAATCGTGGTAACTGGTTGGCAGTCCTGTATGGATAAAGGGAGCTTTACCAATGCTACTCTTCAGGCGCTTTGTAAGGAATATAACTTTGATTTAGATACCCCATTTAAAGATTATCCAGAAGAGATTAAATATGTGCTTTTACATGGTACGGACGGGAAAAAGGTGGATGTTCATTACGTAGGCCAGAGAGGAACTGGTGTATATCCAGTGGCTTTTGAGGGCTTGATTAAGAACGTAGAGCGCAAGTACAAAGAAACCTTCTCCGAGACTATGAAGGCTGAGTACGAATCCTTTATGCGCATCAGCTCTTGTGCGGAATGTAAAGGCATGCGTCTTAAAAGAGAATCTTTGGCGGTTACAGTATGCGACATAAATATTCATGAAGTCACCTCTTTCTCCGTGACAGAACTTTATGATTATTTGCAGGATATGAAATTGACCAAGCAGCAGGAGCTAATTGGTGAACAAATTCTAAAGGAAATTCGTGCGAGAGTAGGCTTTCTCAAGAATGTAGGACTGGAGTATCTTTCCTTGTCTCGAGCTACAGGAACCCTCTCTGGCGGTGAGGCGCAGCGTATCCGCCTGGCAACCCAGATTGGTTCTGGACTGGTTGGCGTGTGCTATATCTTGGATGAGCCAAGTATTGGTCTGCACCAACGTGACAATGATAAGTTGATTACGGCTTTGAAGAATCTAAAAGACTTGGGAAATACTCTGATTGTGGTAGAACATGACGAGGATACTATGCGCGCAGCGGATTATATTGTGGATATTGGACCCTTGGCGGGTTCTCATGGTGGAGAAGTCATTGCTTGCGGAAGCGTGGAAGACATCATGAACTGCCCGGATTCTCTGACTGGTAAGTATTTAAGCGGAGAGTTGCAAATTCCAGTTCCAACGTCTAGACGTAAACCAACAGGATATTTGACAGTAAGAGGCGCTAGAGAGAACAACTTAAAGAACATTGATGTGCAGTTCCCGCTTGGCGTGTTTACCTGCGTGACAGGTGTGTCTGGATCTGGAAAGAGTTCTCTTGTAAACGAGATTCTTTACAAGCATTTGGCAAGGGATTTGAACCGCGCAAGATGTATCCCGGGAAAACACGATGGAATTGAAGGAATTGAACAGTTAGACAAAGTGATTGATATAGACCAGTCTCCTATCGGTAGAACACCAAGATCCAATCCTGCCACTTATACAGGGGTGTTTGACCAGATTCGAGATTTGTTTGCGGCGACTACAGATGCCAAGGCTAAGGGCTACAAGAAGGGCAGATTCAGCTTCAATGTGAAGGGCGGTAGATGCGAAGCTTGTTGTGGTGACGGCATCCTGAAGATAGAGATGCATTTCCTGCCAGATGTATATGTGCCTTGCGAGGTCTGCGGAGGTAAGCGCTACAACCGCGAAACATTGGAGGTCAAATACAAAGGGAAGAGTATTTTTGATGTGTTGGATATGACAGTGGAAGAGGCATTACCTTTCTTTGAAAATGTTCCTTCCATACAGCGTAAGATTCAGACGCTATATGATGTGGGGCTATCTTATGTAAAACTGGGACAACCTTCTACGGAACTATCTGGTGGTGAGGCACAGCGTATCAAACTTGCCACAGAACTGAGCAGACGTAGTACTGGCCAGACCATTTATATTCTGGATGAACCTACTACGGGTCTGCATTTCGAAGATGTTCGAAAGTTAATTGAGATTATTCAAAAACTAGCGGAGGGTGGCAATACTGTGGTGGTCATTGAACACAATCTGGATGTTATCAAAACGGCGGACTATATCGTTGATATTGGACCAGAGGGCGGCGAAAAAGGCGGAACTGTAATTGCTCAGGGAACACCAGAAGAAATTGCACAGAATCCTATTTCCTACACAGGTCAATATATTAAGCGCATGCTGTAGTAAGGGGCCGTGCGTCTTGCGTGTGCTTTGGCGAAATGATATAATAAGCCATCAATAAATGTGACAATAGGGGTGGAGGCAATGCCTAAAGTAGTAGCGTGGTTAAAGGAAAAAGAGAATAAAGTCTTGATACTGAAACTTATGCTGGCGCTATGTTTTCCACTGGTGCTTTGTATACTCTATTGTTTGCGAGAAGGAGCTTGGATTGGAGATTTGCATTTGGGCTCTGCACAGAACAATGACATTCTTTTCTACTACAAGCAAGTAGAAGGAATGGTGGAATATGGAATTCCACAGGGCTTTTTTGGGTATAACGAGAGTGCTGCTTTGAAAGGCTCTTTTGGCGTGTGGGGACCTTTTGTTTTATTGCCATGGGCAATTTGGGGTAAGCTTTTTGGATGGACTATGAGCTCTCCTTTTATGTGCAATATAGTGGCTCTATCTATTACTTTTGCGCTTTTTGTATGGTGGACTAGACCGAATCTGAAGCAGATGGCAGTGTCTGCAGTGATGATTGCATTGTTCCCGGCATTTGCCAGATATACCATGTCTAATTTGGCGGAACTATTCATGTTCTGCTATGTGCTGTCTTTCTATGGTTTGGCTATGGCTTATGCTCGAAAGGAAAGCAAGGCCAAATTGATAGGTATGTTTGTGCTGGCTAGTTTTTTGGTATGGCTACGCCCATATATGGCATTGCTATTGTTGCTTCCGGGATTTTTCTTGTTCCTAAAGCATAGATGGTTAGGATTTTTGACAACTGCAGTGCTGGGATTTGGGAATGTTGCTATTTATTTTTTGATCAGTCATTTTCTCACTGCAGATTATTTCTTGCAGATGTTTGATTTCTACCTAGTGACATCTTTCTTTGAACATGGATTTGAAACGGGAGTATATTATTTCGTGCAGCAAGTTCGCAATCTGTCTGGCGAATTGTTTGGACATATGAAGCAAAGCTTCGTCAATGGGGCATTTATGGGCTCCAATTATTGGGTTTTGTTTTTGCTTTGCATTTTGATTATTACCCTGATTTATAGACTACGTAAGAAAAAAGAGAAGTTGTATAGCTGGGTATGTATGCACTATATCTTCACTAGTCTTTTTGGGATGACAGTGATGATTATGCTAATGCAAAAGATTAATGAGACCAGCAGACATATTATGGCGTTTATTTTGGTTGGCATGATTTTACTAGGCTGTACCTTTGAAGTGAAGTTGCGAGATCTTTGGAAACCAGCCCTAGTGGCCCTTTTGTGCATAGTTTTGTATCAATGCTTTCCAGACGATGGCAAAGACTATCAAACTCCAATATTGATACAGGAACGCTATGAAGAGCAGCTTGCATGGCAGGAGATTAACCAGAAGATAGAACTTACTCTGGAGCAAACGCCATCCTATGCGAATACATTAATTTGGGTTTTTTCTGACAAGGTAGAGGGGCAGGCGGCATATATGCCGTGGCGTCATATGCTATCTGTGCCAGCAGGAATGGGCATTAGCTGTTGCATGGACAGTTATTTGATAGAGAATTGGGACAACCTTAAGAGCAGATATATTTCCACTCTCTCAGATGGAGAAATAGCCCAGATGTGTGAGGAATCTGGCTTTGAGAAGATAGGAGAAGCCTGCGGAAAAGTGCTTTACAAAAGGTATTAATTTGCAATTAAAATAATTATTTTTGATTATGTTCTAAAGTATTTTTATTTTCTTGCCGATATATTATTTACAAAAAAGCAAGGACGCGGAAAAGAAACGGAAGGAACCGTATTCTTTCTCGTGTCCTTTTTATACATTTCTTTTTTAATTTTTTATGAAAACCCTATGAAAATGGTACGTTTTAGGTTATAATATTTGCGTATGTTTGTAAGTGAACAAATTACGAGATTAATATAGATACCATTAGAAAGGGGTACACAGTATGCAGTACACAGATATCGGAATTGACTTGGGAACAGCCAGTATTCTGGTTTACATTAGAGGAAAGGGTGTTGTACTCAAAGAGCCTTCTGTAGTTGCTTTTGACAGAGACACCAACAAGATTAAAGCAATCGGTGAAGATGCGAGATTGATGCTCGGTCGTACACCGGGTAACATTGTGGCAGTTAGACCACTTCGTCAGGGTGTTATCTCTGATTATACAGTTACCGAAAAAATGATGAAATATTTCATTCAGAAAGCACTTGGCAGAAAGACTTTCCGTAAGCCACGCATCGCAGTTTGCGTTCCTAGTGGAGTTACAGAAGTAGAAAAGAAAGCCGTTGAAGATGCTACTTATCAGGCAGGCGCAAGAGAGGTTTCTATCATTGAGGAGCCTATCGCAGCAGCAATTGGTGCGGGTATTGATATTGCGAAGCCTTGTGGAAATATGATCGTAGATATCGGTGGTGGTACATCTGATATCGCAGTTATCTCACTTGGTGGAACCGTAGTGAGCGCGTCTATCAAGATTGCAGGTGACGACTTCGATGAAGCGATTGTTCGTTACATGAGAAAGAAACATAATCTTCTGATTGGTGAAAGAACTGCAGAAGATATCAAGATCAAGATTGGCTCTGCCTTCCCTAGAGCTGAGGTTGATTATATGGATGTAAGGGGTCGTAACCTGGTTACAGGACTTCCAAAGACCGTGCAGGTTTCCTCCGCAGAGACTGAGGAAGCTCTTCGCGAGACTACAGCACAGATTGTAGAAACTATCCACAGCGTACTTGAGAAAACTCCACCAGAGTTGGCAGCAGATATTGCTGACAGAGGTATTGTTCTTACGGGCGGTGGAAGCTTACTTCGTGGCTTGGAAGATTTAATTTCAGCAAAGACTGGTATCAATACCATGACAGCTGAAGATCCTATGACTGCAGTTGCTGTAGGTACTGGTAAATACGTAGAATTCCTTGCAGGATATAAGGAGGATTAATTTAGATGTTAAAGGGTCTTTATACCGCACACACTGGATTGCGTAATGAACAGAATAGAATGGACATTATGACCAACAACTTGGCCAACGCTTCTACCGTTGGCTTTAAGAAAGAGGGCTCAACCAGCCAATCTTTCGGGGATGTGTTGGCAGTGAAGGTAAAAGACGCTTCTGTAGGGTTGGCTATTAGACAGCCGCTCGGCATCAACAATCCTGGTGTAAAGATAGGTGAGAACTACACAGACTTTACACAGGGCTCCATGCGTATTACAGACAATACCTTTGACCTGGCTATTTCGGGAGAAGGTTTCTTTGCAATCGAATTTACAAGCAAGGCTGGAGACACCAGCACCAAATATACCAGAGCAGGTGATTTTACCCTGAACAAGGACGGATATTTGGTTACCAATGAAGGCGACTATGTACTTGACGTAAATAGCAAGCGCATCAAGATTGATCCTTTGCAAGACACCGCAATCAAAACAGATGGCTCCATTGAGCAGAACGGTGTGAAGGTTGCGCAGATTGGCTTAGTTGATTTTGCAGATTATGATTATCTTGAAAAATATGGCGAAACCTATTATGAGGCGGTTGAAGGCGCGGAATTTATTACTTCCGACGCTGTGATGTATTCTGGATATTTGGAAATGTCCAATGTTCAGGTTGTTTCTGAAATGGTAGAAATGATTAATATCACCAGACAATACGAAAGCAACCAGAAAATCATGCAGACATATGATTCCTCATTGGAAATCGCAGTGAATCAGTTGGGTAGAGTGAAGTAATTCCTATAGGATATTCGATAGACAAGAATTAGACGCAGGAGGGCGAAGGTATGGTTAGAAGTTTATGGACGGCTGCAACAGGTATGCTTGCGCAGCAGACTAACGTCGATGTAATCGCCAACAACTTAGCAAACGTAAATACAACAGGATACAAGACAGAGGTAAATGAATTCAAAACTCTCTTGTATCAGACTATACAGACACGCACCACTTCTGCCAATGGTGAACAGAAGCCAATCGGTGCGCAGGTAGGACTTGGTGTGCGCAATGCATCCGTGACTACTATTTTCAAAGATGGTGCACTTTTGGCAAGTGATAGTGATAGTGCATTTGCAATCAGTGGAGATGGTTTCTTTGCTGTACGAGGCGAGGATCAGAATACATACTATACCAGAAATGGTAACTTTGTTTGGACTTTGGCGCCAAACGATGGAATTATGCTTTCTACCACATCTGGTCTTCCGGTAATTGACTCTACTGGAAAGCCTATTGTGCTGAGTTCTGACTATATGACCAGCCGAATCACAGTTACAGGAGATGGCGAAATTTGCTATCCTGATGAAAACAACAATCCACAATCTTTGGGAATTAGACTTGGCGTATATCAGTTCGCTAACCCAGCAGGTCTAGAAAGACTGGATGAGAGTAGATACCAGGAAACAGCAGCATCTGGACCAGCCCTCAATGAGGCAACCAACGACAACCTGAAAAAGAGTAAAGTAAGCCAAGGTTTCTTGGAGGGCTCTGGTGTTCAGGTTGTAGATGAAATGGTAAATATGATTGTTGCACAGAGAGCTTACGAGATGAACTCCAAAGCAATCACTGCGGCAGATGAAATGATGCAGCAGGCAAACAATCTTCGAAGATAATTAAGGGATCTTTGAGACAATGACCTTCAGTATACTAAGGAGGGACAGAGATGGATATTTCTAGTTTGAATTCTGCCTATGCAGATATATATGGAACACAACAAAGTCAGACAGCCAGCAAGGTTGAGGAAATCTTAGACGGAGATATGACTCAAAAAACCGAAGATGAGCTGATGGATGCCTGTAAACAGTTTGAGGCATATTTTGTAGAGCAAATGTTCAAAAAGATGATGGACACTGTTCCAAAGTCGGAAGGAACCACTTCCTATGGCTCAAATATGACGGAGTATATGCAAGATAGCTTGCTCCAGGAGATTGCAACGGAATCTACGGAAGGCAACTCTTTGGGCTTGGCGCAAATGTTGTATGAGCAGATGAAGAGAAACTACGATTTATAAATGACTATAAATTCCTATTGAGGGTATCCTCAATAGGAATTTTTAATCTGGATGTGGAGTTAGAGCATGGAACGTATTAAGGGTTATATTGACCATATCATTTATCAGAATAATGGAAACGGATACACGGTATTGGAACTTATATGTGAAGGGGACAGCTATATCTGTGTTGGAAATATGCGTGGAATTACTCAGGGCGAAAGCATCGAGGTTGAAGGTGACTTTGTAGAGCATCAGGTATATGGTGAACAGTTCAAGATAGTTTCTTACCAGGTGGTAGCACCGGAGGATATAGACGATATGCTTCGATACCTGTCTTCGGGCGCGATTAAGGGCGTGGGGGCTGCCTTGGCGGGTAGAATTGTCAAGAAGTTTGGAAAAGATACTTTTCGTATCATTGATGAAGAACCAGAGAGATTGGTAGAAATCAAAGGGATTAGTGAGAGAATCGCTAGGGAAATTGCTTCTCAGATGGAGGAACGAAGAGGGCTTCGCGAGGCTATGATGTATCTGCAAAAGTTCGGTATTTCTAATACCTTGGCCCTAAAGATTTATGATACATACGGAATGAGTCTGTATCAGGTACTCCAGGAGAATCCATATCGATTGGCAGAAGATGTACAGGGTGTAGGATTTAAAATTGCTGATGAGATAGCGGCAAAGATAGGCATCCATACAGATTCGGACTATCGAATACGAAGCGGAATACTTTATACGTTGCTACAGGGGGCGAATGATGGACACACGTATTTGCCGTTGGATTTGTTGCTTGAAAGAGCTGGGCAATTGCTGGAGATACAGCCAGGTTTGATTGCTCCTCAGGTGCCGAATCTTTCGATGGAACACAAGCTTTATATCAAAAAGGAAGAAGGCGAAACAAAGGTCTTTGCCAGCAACTTTTATTACGCGGAATTGAATTGCGCGAGAATGCTGAAGGAAATCAACCAAAGCTTGGAAGAAACGGAATTACTTCCCTCCATAGAAAATCAAATTCGTAAACGTATTATGCATATAGACGAAAACCTGCAATTGGAGTTGGATGAAATTCAGGTGCAAGCGGTTGTGGAGAGCACCAAACACGGAGTGACGATTCTGTCTGGTGGCCCTGGAACAGGAAAGACGACTACCATCAATACCATGATTCGTTACTATGAAAGCGAGGGTATGGATATCTTTTTAGCGGCGCCTACGGGCAGAGCGGCTAAACGAATGACAGAGGCTACCGGATATGAGGCCAGAACAATTCATCGCATGTTGGAGTTAAACGGTGCGCTTGCTCAGGAGGATAGGCGACATGTTCAATTTGAACGAAATGAAGACAACCCATTGGAAGCGGATGTCATCATTGTGGATGAGATGTCTATGGTAGATATCACAATCTTTCAGGCGCTTTTGAAAGCGATAAGTATGGGAACCAGATTGATACTGGTGGGAGATATGGATCAGCTGCCATCTGTAGGGCCGGGGCAGGTGCTTCGAGACTTGATTGTCAGCGAAGCGTTTCCAACGGTTGTTTTGAAGAAGATATATCGCCAGGCGGGAGAAAGTGACATTGTTGTCAATGCCCACAAAATCAATGCTGGCGAGCAAATTGCGTTGGACAACAAGAGCAAGGACTTTTTCTTTTTGGAAAGAAATGACGTGAATGTCATATACAAACATATGGTACAGCTAATCACGGAAAAACTTCCCAGATACGTAGGTGCGGAGAGTATGGATATTCAGGTGCTGACTCCGATGCGAAAAGGTGCTTTGGGAGTGGAAACACTCAATGGTATTTTGCAGGAATATCTCAATCCACCTGCTCCTGAGAAAAAGGAACATGCAGTAGGAGAAATGGTATTTCGAGTAGGCGACAAGGTAATGCAAATTCGCAACAATTACCAGATAGAGTGGGAAGTGGTCAGTAGATATGGGATTCCTGTTGACAGCGGAACAGGTGTGTTCAATGGCGATGTTGGAACCGTAGTAGAGATCAATGACTATGCTCAGCAGATGGTGGTAGAGTACGAGGAACACAAGAAAGTGGTCTATCCTTTTGTGGGTTTGGATGAATTGGAGCTTGCCTATGCGGTCACAATTCATAAGTCACAGGGGAGCGAGTATCCAGCAGTGATTTTGCCGCTTTTGAGCGGTCCTAGAATGCTGTTCAATCGAAATTTGCTCTATACAGCAGTGACTAGAGCAAAGGGCTGTGTGACTATTTTGGGTAGTAGCCAAACGGTCCGCGACATGATAGACAATGCGCAGGTGAGCAAACGCTTTACTGGTCTTGCGGATCGGATTCGAGAACTAAATTAAGCTCCTAGGCGGAGCCTTGAGATATGCAATTGAGGGTGTGAAGGAGCAAGATATCAAGAAACAAGATACCAAGAAACGAGAGTTGTGGCGGAGGTTATTAGATTTGCTTTATCCGCCGAAATGTCCTATTTGTGAGGAGCCATCCAAGGGGTTTTGCCCAAAATGTGCTTTAGAGGCGAAGTATGCAGGGCTCTTATACCAGAAAGATGGAAAGGGCCAAGGGAGCAGGAGCTATGAGGCGGTTTATGCTGTGTTTCGATACGACTTTGTGGCAAGTGGGGTATATCATCTCAAATACGAAGGGAAAAGGGACTATGGAAGAACCCTGGGCCAACTGATGTGGCAGGAGGCCGAGGAAATACTGCGCAGCTGGAAGATTGATTGCATTGTGCCAGTTCCGCTTCACGCAAAGCGTCAAAAGAAGCGTGGGTTTAATCAGTCGCAGATTCTTGCAGAGGCGATTTCAAAGGGCCTTGGGATCCCAGTTTTTCCTGAAATGGTGCTGCGTTGTAGGAATACAAAACCGATGAAGGATTTAAATGCTCTGCAACGCCAAAATAATTTGAAAAAGGCTTTTAAAATGGGCCAAAATGATGTAAAATTAAAGACGATACTAATAGTGGACGACATATACACTACAGGAGCCACTACAGACGAGATTTCAAGGCTTTTGCTAGAGGCAGGAGCGGCGAAGGTTTATGTACTGACTTTAGGCAGTGACGCAGAGGACGGATCTGCTTTGCAACAAGGAGGATACCTATGAACGTAAGAAACTGTAGAAAATGTGGTAGAGTATTTAACTATTTTATGGGACCACAGCTTTGCATGGCTTGTAGGGAAGCCATGGACCAGAAGTTCCAGGAAGTTAAGAATTATATTCGTGAACACAAAGGTGCCAGCATCAATGAAGTATCTGAGGAATGTGATGTTGAGGTTAGCCAGATTCACCAGTGGCTGAGAGAGGAGCGCCTTGAATTGGTGGAAGGCTCTGGTATCGTACTTCACTGTGAAACATGTGGCGCGGTTATTATGTGTGGACGCTTTTGCGGAAAGTGTAAGAATGACTTGACCAGAGGGCTGAATGCGGCAGCACGTAGACCTGCTCCAGAACCAGCTCCAGAGAAACCAAAGAGTCAGCGTGACAATGACCGTATGCGTTTCCTGTAAGATGAGAATTGAATGAAAGAATATAGAAAGAGGATACTTTTATGCTGAATGAAGAACGTATCATTCTGATGACAAAGCTGGCCTCCTACGAAAATAGCGAAGGTAAGAAGGATAAAGCTGTGGGCAACTTTTTCCGCAGCGATTATGTAGGAGTGCAGGTGTTGTGGTCCATCGTCTGCGCAGCGATTGCCTTCGTGATTTGCTTTGCGCTTTATATACTTTATGATTTTGAAGCGTTTATGGGTGATATCTACAAGATAGACCTATTTGTATTTGCGCAAAATGTTTTGACTTGGTTCTTGGTTTCGGTGTTGGGATACGGGTTGATATCCTATGTGGTGTATTCTGTTAAGTATGCCAAGGCTAAAAAGAGCCAAAAGAATTATTATAACAACCTGAAGAAGTTGTCAGGGATGTATGACGAGAGGGATTAAGTTTCATGAGTTCTTTGCTAGAGATTAAAGAGATATTAAAAAGATTGTACGCCAAGTATGAAGTGTTCATCATGCCAGTGCTGAAGTTTTTGTTGACTTTCGTGGCTCTTCTTATGGTAAACAGCAAGCTTGGTTATATGTCTAAGATAGACAATATGGGCATAGTATTGATTGTTGCTCTGCTAAGCTCTTTCTTGCCTTTCGGATTTGCCCTGTTTTTTTCAATGGTTTTCATCTTGCTTCACTTCTATGCCCTGGCAATGGAAGTGGCATTGGTTGGATTGTGCGTATTTGTTGTAATGGCACTTTTGTTTTTCCGTTTTGCACCAAAGGATGCTGTGGCAGTGCTACTGACCCCTATTTGTTTCTTCTTCAAGGTTCCTTATGTGGTACCTGTAAGCATGGGTTTGGTAGGCAACCCAATGTCTATGGTTTCTGTGAGCTGTGGTGTGGTGATTCACTACCTTGTGGATTTTGTGGCTGACAATGCTACCGCCATCAAGGCGTTGGATGAGTCTGAAAGTACGGTAAGACTTCGTATGGTAATTGATGCGCTTTTGGACAACAAACAGATGATAGTAACTGTGATGGCATTTGCCATTACTGTAGTGGTAGCCTATGTGATTAGACGTATGTCTATCGACTATGCATGGACCGTGTCTATTGTGGCATCTTCTATGCTCAATGCTCTTGTTTTGCTGGTGGGAGATTTGATGTTTGACACCAATATTTCTGTGGTGGGAGTATTGTTGGGTACAGTGGTTTCTATTGGATTGTTAAAGGTATTGCAGTTCTTTGTATTCAATGTAGATTATACTCGAACAGAAAAAGTGCAGTTTGAGGATGACGAATATTATTATTATGTTAAGGCTGTTCCAAAGGTGACGGTGGCACAGCAAACCAAGACTGTGAAGCGAATCAATACAGCTAGTGGTTATAGAGCGACTGGACAGCACCAGGTACCTAGACCTGTTGCAAGTTCTCAGTCACAGCGTAGACCTGATGCAGGTGCGCAGAGAACAGTATCTACCGAGAGAACCAGATATGCTGGAACGGAAGGTACATATAGTGAAGGAACACGTCTTCAGAGGGATAGACTACAGAGTGGCAGAAGTGTGACTACTGGGAGAACACCTGTGACAGAAGTGGAATTCGAGGATGATTACGAGGAGATTTAATTAACATAGAGGTGGTCAAATGAGTTACTTCCAAACCCTGACAGAAAATCTTGACCTTCGTATGCCGAACATGGACATTACGGATGTCATGGAGATATTGATTATCTCTTTTCTGATTTACCACATCTTAAAATGGATCAAAAACACAAGGGCCTGGGCTTTGCTTAAGGGCCTTCTTGTGATTGCTGCATTTCTTTTGGTAGCTGCTTATTTCAGAATGAATACCATTCTTTGGATGGCTCAGAACATTCTTAGTTTTGCAGTGATGGCTTTGATTGTGGTTATGCAGCCTGAACTTCGCAAGGCGCTCGAAGAATTGGGAAATAGAAATATTATTCGAACCATTCTTTCTTTGGACAGTTCCAGAAGAGAGGGTGGCTTGTTTTCTGATAAGACCATCAATGAAATTGTGAAAGCTTGCGTTGAAATGGGTCGTGCTCGTACAGGTGCGCTTATTGTGGTACAGCAAAAGCAGCCACTAAATGATTTTGAGAGAACGGGTATCGAAGTGGATGCGATAGTAACCAGTCAGCTTTTGATTAATATATTTGAACACAATACACCTTTACATGATGGCGCAGTGATTATCAGTGGAAACAGGGTAACCTCTGCTACCTGTTATCTGCCTTTGTCTGACAATCTCAATATTGACAAAGGATTGGGAACCAGACATCGCGCCGGACTTGGTATTTCAGAGGTGACAGACTCTATGACTATTATTGTGTCAGAAGAGACTGGCAAAATAAGCGTAGCTTACGATGGACAACTGGACAGAGGCTTGGATGCAGAGCGCTTGAAGCAGCATTTGCAGAAAATCCAGAACAAAGCGGGAGATGAAGATCGTAAGCAGCGTAAATGGGGAGGAAAGGTCAAGAATGAAGAAGAAGTTATTAAATAACTGGCTACTGAAGATCCTCTCCCTGGCCATTGCTTTTATGCTTTGGTTCATAGTAATCAATGTGGAAAACCCAGTAGATGAAAAAAGTTTTTCCAATATCAAGGTTAATTTTATCAATACTGATATTTTGGATGAAGAAAACAAGGTTTATCAGGTGTTGGAGTCTACAGATGTGGTGCGTACAGTAAGAGTTGAGGCGCCTCGAAAAGTATTGGACGAACTCACCAGCAGTGACATTGTTGCAGAGGCAGACTTTGCTGATGTGACCATCAATGATACAGTAGAGATTAAGTTTTATTCCATTAAATCAAATTCAGAAATTAGAGCCATATCAGGTAATATAGACATGGTTAGGCTGAATATAGAAGATAAAAAGACCAAAAGATTGGTACTTTCTGTAGAGACTAGTGGAGAGCCTGAAGAAGGGTATGTAATTGGAACTCCTGTGCTGGATCAGAACCGTATTGAGGTATCCGGACCAGAATCCATCATCTCTAGAATTTACGCAGCTAAGATGAAGGTGGATGTTTCTGATTCCAGTAGTGAGATTTCAACCTATGCGACTGTAAAACTTTACGATACAGCGGGCAATGAAATTTCCAAAGAAAATCTGACGATGAATACCCAGACTGTAAAAGTTAAAGTTCCTGTACTGGCTACCAAAGAAGTGAAACTTGTATTTGAATATACGGGTCAGCCTGCAGAGGGATATGCTGCAACTGGCAAGATTGAACCAGAGGAAAGTAAACTGATAATTGCAGGTACTCCTATAGCGATTGCTTCCGTATCCCGCATTTTGATTCCGGCTAGTGAACTTGACTTGACTGGAAGGACGACAGACCTTACTAAGATTGTGAATGTGAGAGATTATCTGCCAGAGGGTGTAACATTTACGAATGGTTTTAATGGCAAAGTGACAGTTACGGTGGACGTAGAACCACTTCAAGAAAAAGAGTTTACCATTAAAGCGTCTCAGATTAGTGCAGTAGGTATCCCAGAGGGATTCTTTGTGACACTTCCTAATGCACAGACGGAGTACAAGGTTCGTCTACGTGGTCTGCAGGATGAATTGGATGAAGTCGATGCAACTCTGATACAGGGATATGTTCAAATTGACAATATGCTAGAGAGCCTGGATGTACAAGAAGTAGTGCCGGGTGTGTATCAGGCGACAGTGGATTTGGATTTTGCCGACAGTGTTTCACAGGTGGCAGAATTGCAAATAGAGATTATTCTTGGAAAAGAGGAAATAAATTAATGGGACGTTTATTTGGAACTGATGGCGTAAGAGGTTTGGCAAATGAGGAACTGACACCAGTTCTTGCCATGCAGCTTGGCCAGGCAGGAGCGTATGTTCTTACCAAAGAAAAGGAACATAAGCCAACCATTATGGTAGGTTGTGATACTCGTATTTCAGGTGATATGTTGGCTAATGCCTTGATGGCAGGAGCTTGCTCTGTGGGAGCGAATTGTATTTATGTGGGAGTAATGCCTACTCCAGCAGTGGCATACTTGACTCAGAAATACAAAGTGGATGCAGGTGTTGTTATTTCTGCCTCACACAATCCTATGGAATTCAACGGAATTAAATTCTTTGATGGCGAGGGATATAAACTTCCAGATGCCATGGAAGATGAGATTGAAGCACTGATTAGAAACAATATGCAGGGAGTGAAATTCCCAACAGGCGCAGGAGTAGGTAAAGTGAAGTACCGCACTGACGCTAGAGAAGAGTACATCAATCATTCTATTACTTCTGTGAATGTAGATTTACAGGGTATGAAAATCGTAGTAGATTGTGCGGAAGGTGCATCTTACTACACTTCTGTAGAAGCACTGAAGGAATTGGGAGCCAATGTAGTGGCTATTCACACCAATCCTGACGGCGTAAATATCAACGCAAATTGTGGTTCTACACATATGGAAGAACTTCAGGCCAGAGTAGTAGCTGAAAAGGCACAGGTTGGCCTAGCATTTGATGGTGACGCCGATAGATTGCTGGCGGTAGATGAGAATGGAAAGATGGTTGACGGAGACCAGATTATGGCTATCGTAGGCAATCATATGCGCAAGCAGGGCAAACTAAAAAATGATGTCATCGTTGCTACAGTGATGAGTAACCTTGGCTTCTTCTTGATGGCTGAAAAGAATGGAATTAAAGTGGAGCAGACCAAGGTGGGTGACAGATATGTGCTAGAGCGCATGAAAGAGATTGGAGCTAGCCTTGGAGGCGAGCAGTCGGGCCATGTGATTTTCTTGGACGAAAACACCACTGGGGATGGACTTCTCAGTGCACTGCATCTGCTTCAAGTTATGGTAGAAACAGGTGAAAAGTTGTCTCAGCTTGCAACCATTATGGATGTAATGCCACAGGCACTCGTAAACGCAAAGGTAGCAAATCATAAAAAGGATCATTACATGGAGTATCCTGAGATTGCATCTGCGATTAAAGCAATTACAGATAAATTCGCAGGAGAAGGAAGAGTGTTGATTCGTCCTTCTGGAACAGAACCGATGGTTCGAGTAATGATTGAGGGCAAAGATCAGGCGCAAATTCAGAAAGAAGCTGAAGATCTTGCCAACTTAATCCAAGAAATCATGTTTTAACTAAGGAGGACATATACATGGTTAGTCAAAAGGTTGTTATAAAGAATCCTACAGGTCTTCATTTGCGACCAGCAGGAATCTTGTGTAAGGAGGCAATGAAGTTCAAGTGCTTGATTACTTTTACCTCTAGAGATAACACAGCCAATGCGAAGAGTGTACTCAGTGTTCTTGGTGCTTGTGTAAAGTGCGGAGATGAAGTTACATTTACCTGCGAAGGTGAAGATGAGGAAAATGCACTTCGCAGTCTGGTGGAACTAGTAGAGAGCGGACTGGGTGAATAAAGAATTAATGCTTTAAAAGTATGGAAATAAGAGAGCACCTAAGAGATATCTTCTTGGGTGCTTTTCTTGAAGAAACGTTTGTCTGGGAGGATGGGCTAATGTGGCAGAAAATCAAGGATATGCATATGGAAAAGAAGAGATCTTTTCGCATGCTTTTGATAATGGAATTGTGTCTACTGGTTGCTGGCGTGATTGGCCTGTTTGGAAAAGATGACGTGTACTATTTTGATTCCCATGAAATGGTAAGCAGTGTTGGGGGTTATTCCCAGGAGAAGGAAGGATATTTCTTGGATGAGTCTTGTGGCGCTGTTTCTGGCGCGGTGAAACTTGGTGGTATTAGTTTGCCTCGAGGAGTCTATACGGTGTCACTATATTATGAGACCGATACCTTTATGGGAAATATGTGTAACATGACAGATCTTGCTCCACAGTACAAGACCTTCTTGTGTAATGGAGAGCATTTGTATGAAGGGCTGGGTGTTACAGATTTTCAAGTCTGGGTATTGAAAGACAAAGAGAATTTGGCTTTGACTGTAGATTATGGCGGGACAGGCTATCTGCTGGTTCAGGGCTTGGAAATTGCACAGAGTAATGCTTTGTCTCGTATTTTTCTGTTTTGCGTAATCCTAGGCGCGTTGTCTGTGAATGCTTGCTATGTATATGTCATGTACGACAAAACATATGTAATAGATAGAAAAGACAAAAATATTTTGGCAGGACTCGTTTTGGTTATTGCATTTGCTTCCTTGCCCTTGATGGTGGACGGCATGCAGAGCAATGCAGACCTGGTCTTTCACTTGATGCGAGTGGCGGGAATTAAGGATGGACTGCAGATGGGACAGTTTCCGCTGCGAATAGCACCGGAATGGCAACAGGGTTATGGTTATGCCTGCTCGATTTTTTATGGAGATACGCTGCTTTATATAGCAGGATTTCTAAGATGGCTAGGTTTTTCACTTATTACAAGCTATCGTTTGTTTGTATTGATAGTCAATGGGATGACAGTTTTGATAGCATATTACTGCTTCCAAAAGATGTTCCGTGACAAATATGTAGGTTTGATGTGTTCGGCAGTGTATACCCTGTCAATCTACCGCGTTGCAAAGCTTTATGTTAATGGGGCTTTTGGAGAGGCCTGCGCCAATGTGTTTCTCCCTTTGATAGTATATGGTTTTTATCGTGTGTTTACGGAGGATATCGAGGATAAAAAGTATGGAAGAGCTTGGATACCGCTGACCATAGGATTTGCGGGATTGGTACAATCGCACCTTCTGACAGGAGAATTAACGGGCCTCTTTACTATATTATTGTGCCTTGCGATGTGGAAAAAGGTATTCCGTGCAAGAACCTTTACTGTGCTTGCCAAGACGGTTATCTACAGCGTACTGTCATCTCTTTGGTTCCTGGTGCCATTTGTGGACTATATGCTAAGGGGCGACTTTGTGATTCAAAACGTTGCGGAAAGAGAGATTCAGTATAGAGGAGTACAACTTGCGCAACTATTTTCCGTCTTTTTCAATAGAGGAAATAACGTGTTTTATTACAACAACGGCTTGAGCGATGCACAGCCAAGCGGTATAGGTATTGCGCTTTGGCTGCCACTGGTGGTGTTTGTGGGAATTCTTTACTTCCGTAAAACAAAGGGGCTTAGCTCAAAGGACCTAAAAGTGGGCAAGATTGCGGCTGCTTTTGGCGGACTTGCAATGTGCATGACACTTTTGGCTTTTCCTTGGGACAAGATACAGTTTTTGTCATCTATTTCCAAGACGTTGGTTTCTTCTCTGCAGTTTCCGAATCGTTTCTTAATCATTGCATCGGTTTGCCTGACTGTGGTTTGCGGTGTAGTGATGAAATGGGCAATGAACACATGGGGACAGAAAGGGCTGGTAACTTGCGTGGCAGGCATTGTGGCTCTGCTGTTAGTTAGTACCGTATATCTCATGAATGATATGGTATACAACAATAGTGGATATTTGGTTTATGATGAGGAGTGCATCGGAAGTGGATATGTGGCTGGAGGAGAGTATCTTCCTTATGGCACAGATGCCAGCCAGCTGATGTATGGAAAGCTAAATTATGATGAAGGAATAGAGATTGCAGATTATTCAAAAACGGGCCTGAATATAGACCTTACCTGCCGAAATCTGGGCCAGCAGGATGGCAGAATTGAGCTACCTTTACTGTACTATTGGGGCTACAAAGCGCAGGATGCAGTGACGGGTGAAGAAATGCAAGTGTTCAAAGGAACAAACAACGTAGTAAGCGTGGTGGTTCCTTCTGGATATGAGGGTCAGCTGAAGGTTGGGTTTGAAAGCCCATGGTACTGGCGCATGGCAGAACTGGTAAGTGTTCTAGTGGTCCTAGGATTGGGCGTGAGCGTGTATATTCAAAAAAGAAAGGAAATGAGTGGGCATGAAGCTTAAGAATAAGGCGAACTGGATATGTGCGGCTTTGGCGCTTTTGTGGCTGCTGATTTCACTTCCGCTTTTTTTGAACTATTGCATGGAAGGAATGGAGTTACAGTACCATTTGCTTAGAATTGAGGGGCTGAAGGAAGGCTTGCTTTCGGGCCAATTCCCAGTGCGAATCCAGCCTAATTGGATGAACGGAGAGGGGTATCCGGTTTCTATTTTTGAAGGAGATACTTTTTTGATGCTGCCTGTGCTGTTTCGAGTGGTGGGATTGTCAGTTCAAATGGCTTATCGCTTGATGCTCGCAGTGTTAAACGTGGTGGCTATTTGGATAGCCTACAGTAGCTTTAAAGGCATGTTTGGAGATCCTGCAATTGGGCTGATAGGTAGCCTTTTGTATGTGTGTGCACCTTATCGATTGGATGCGTTGTATGCAAAAGCGGATTTGGGGGAGAGCATAGCCATTTGCTTCTTGCCGATGGTTTTGTATGGGTGCTTCCGATTATTAACTCAAAATGGCACAATGCCAGAGAACAAATATACGTGGTTGTATATAACAGTTGGAATGAGTGCTGTGTTCCAGGCGCACATGACTTCTTTTGAAATTGCTCTTTTCCTGTTTGTTTTGTTGTGCGTGGCTGGCTGGAAGAAAGTGTTTCGCAGGGAATCCATTTGTCACTTGTGCAAGGCTGCTGGCGCCTTTTTAGTGCTAAATGCTTGGCTATTGATACCTCTTGTAGACTATTTGCTTCACAAGGATTTGAGATTTAAGTGGGGGAGCAGTGCGATTCAAAGCAAAGGAGTGTATTGGCTTCACTATTTGACTACGTTTTTTGTGAATGGCGACAGCAGAGAGTTTGGCCAGCAGCGAATGGCGGGGACGGCCGCGCTTGGGATAGGTTTTGCGCTGACTTGTTTGATACTTGTATATGCATGGATGCTGTTTGTGGGCAAATACAGAGAAGCGAGAAAGACAGAGCCTCTCTGGGGATTTGCGTCTAAGGTGGCTGTGGTGAGTGCGATTGTGATTTGGATGAGTACACAGTACTTCCCTTGGGATCTTTTGAGAAGTGAGAGTCGAATCGTTCAAATGCTGACAGTAGGACTAAAATCACCAGCAAAATTTCTCCCTGTGGCAACTGTGGGCCTTTCTTTCTTGGGCTGCATTCTTTTATGGCAAATAAAGAGGGCAGAACCACAGAAGGTTTTTGCCTTTGTGATGGCGGCTGTGATCGGTTTGAGTATGACAACTACAGAAGTTTTGCTGGTGGACTATATGGAAAACCGAAGTGCACAGTACATTTATGAGGAAGAAGATTTGGATACCATGCAGATTTTAGATGGGGACTATCTGTTTTTAAGTCCAGATGCCAATGAGCGAAACATGCATACAGATGTAAATGTATGGTATTGGAGAGTTGCCGAGGTGATGTCTGCGATAGGATGGATTGCGCTGGGGACAGGAATGGTTGCTAGAGCTTGGAGGCACTGCGGAAAAGAGGATTGTTATGTGGAAAAAATCTGAGATATTTAAGAGTCGCAAGTTCCAGATATGGATTCTTGCACAGCTCTGCGCACTTGCATTGGGGCTACTTGGTATACTGGGTGGCGATGAAGTGGTGTATCGTCAGGAACTTCAAACAGAAATAACTAGTGAGGCAATGGACTTGGCGGGACTAGCCCTTTCGCCAGGCTCATATGAGGTGTTTCTGTCCTATGAAACTACAGAAGATAAGTTAAATTCCGTGGGTGTGTATGCGGCGGATGCACCTCTCTATGGTTTGCTGACAAACGAGGTGTATTTGTCTGCCAAGGCGGATAACTGTAGATTTCAGTTCTATGCGATGGATTGGTTGGGTGAAGCAGATGCACTGCTGATTAAGATTAAATGTAATGGAGAGCAAAAGTTACTTATAAAAGATGTCGAAGTAGTGAAAACCACAGATGCTTACCTGGCCTGTACTGTAAGCGCACTTGCCCTTTTCCTGTTGATGGACTGGTTGATTATGCTGTATGTATACATGGGCAGATATGAGGTTTCGGTGATTAAGAAATTGACATGGTTTGGTCTTCCGACAGCAGCTCTTGTTGCTTCTGCACCTGTACTGGTGGATTATATAGTGGCAAGCGGCCAGATTCCATCTTTGATTCAGAGGATTGAAATTCTGGCAGATGGGTTGGCGAGCGAGATTCGCCTGGGAGATATCCCGCTGTTATTTCCTGCTTTGCTTAGAATACTGGGCTTTCCTATGACTGCGGCGTATTCTATCTATATTATTGGTTTGAATGTTGTAACAACCTATCTTTTGTATTGGCTGCTGAAACAGATTTTTAGAAATGGTTATATAGGTATGGTTGGGGCAGTATTGTATATCGTTTCTCCGTACCGATTAGATGCGCTATTTAGCCAGGTGGGAACGGATGATTATTTCGGAAATATAATGTTTGCACTTTTGGTGGCATTGATAGGATGTGTATTGGGAAATTGGTTGAACAAACATTTTTGTAAGAATGTGAAAATGGTGTACTTTGGGGCACTCTTGTTAAGTAGTTTGTTTTGGTCGATTCTCCATTCTAGCAATATTTTGAATCAGGAAACTATCATGCTACGTCCGTATACGATAGAGAGCTTTGTGGATGTAGAAAGTCAAAAATAATGGAATGAAAAAAGCACCTAAGATTTATTCTTAGGTGCTTTGACTTTGTATATAGATTAGTCAAGTACTACGTTTCTGCCTTCCTGAGCGATTGCGATGAATGTTTTGCCAGGATTCAGCATGATTTCGTTGCCGTTGTCATCATAGTATTTGGTAGGAGCGAAGTCGCTCTCTTTTTCCCATGTGATATGGATTGCTTTACCGCCTGTAATATAGTAGCCATCCATGGTGTCGTCTACTAACTGGAATTTCAGGTACTTGTTGTCAGGCTGATATTCCCATTTGGTGTTCTGAACAATAATGTTGGTGAAAGAAAGCTGCTCGCCTGATACTGCATCAACATGTGCGTTTCCGTAGAGGAATTTCAGGTATGTGCCTGTTTCCTCATCGTACTGCAAGGAAGTACGAGTGGTAGTGAATACCTTGGACAAATCAACTTTTTCAGCGTCCATCGCGCCTGCGTAAGTGGACAAATCTGTCTGGCCGAATTGGAAACGATCTTCATGGTAGTAAGAGTTACGATGCTCTAAAGAGTAACCAGCTTTTTTTGCATATTTCTGAATGCTTTCGCCGTCAGTAAAGCCGTTGTGGATAGTAGCCTTCTCACCTTCAGGTCTCCAGAATGCGCCAGCACCAATTGCAGGTGCACTCAAATCTGTTGTACCAATCTGAACTGCAGAGAGATATTCATAGCCCTCTGTCTTGGCAAGTGGCACAAGATAGAAAGGACCACCCCAGTGAATCATGATAGCATCGTATTCCATGCAGAGATATCCATAATAGTCACGGCAACTACGGATATTTCCAATCTGCTCAAGGTTATGCCAATCATGGATAAGCCCCATCTGTCTGGACATGTTTCCTTCTTCCATTACTTCATAAAGAACATCAGCATCACCGATATGATACTGAGGCTGTGAACCTTTGTCAGTAGGGAACATAACAGCAATTGGTCTAAGTTCCGCTAATTCTTCAGAGATAGCCATACCGGAAAGGTAACTAGCTACCATGCCCTCAGGAATCTCTGTTCCTGGAACACTAGGAGTAACCTCTGGCTCGCTGGAAGGTTCCTCAGATGACTCCACTTCGCTACTGCTTGGTAACTCGTCGATAATAACATCAGAAGGGCTGAGTACTTCATTGCCTTCAGGCTGTTTTCCGCATCCAGCAAAGAGCAAAGAGCAAGTCAATGCAAGCAATAATAATACTTTGCATTTTTTCATGATAGTTCCTCACTTTCGTTTGTAAATCAATTATTTTAAAGTATAAGAATATTGCAACACACAATACAAAATTATTCTAACATAAAAAGACTTTTAAGTCATCACAAAAATCCTTAAGAACATATTAAAATTGCAAGTGCTATACCTAAGATTCCGCCTACTAAAACCTGGAAAGGGGTGTGGCCTACAAACTCCTTGAGTTTGTCCTGTGGGGGCATATCACTGCCCATATCGTCCAATACTTTAAGTAAGTCGTTCAGAACCTTGGCCTGAATGCCTGTCTCACGTCTTACACCGATGGCATCGTACATGACAATCAGTGCCAAGAAAAAGCATATAGCGAATTCTGTGCTTCCTATTCCGTGCACCATATAAGCGGACGTGGTGAGTGCGCAAACGGTGGCGGAATGAGAACTTGGCATACCACCGCTACCAACCAATCGTTCCACTACAAATTTTTTGGTAAAAAATAAGTGAATCAAGGTTTTGAGAACTTGGGCAACAGTCCAGCCTACAGCCCCAGATACTAAAATTCGATTAGCCAGTACTTGTTCTAGAAGTTCCATTGTATACTTTACCCCCTTCAAAAACGTACAAAGGAAAGTATAGCACTAAATTTCCTTCTGTTCAAGTAAAAAGGGGAAGGAGCGCACATAGACAAATGGGGACAAATTTGTTATTCTAAATAAAAGTAGACGATAGATAGGAGAGAAACTATGAGTTTGCTGAGTGTGATTATTCCGTGCTACAACGAGCAGGAGAATGTACCCTTCTTTTATGAAGAATTTTTGAAAAATGAAGCCTTCTTCCGAGAAAGAGGAATGGATTTTGAATTAATATATGTAAACGATGGCTCCAGAGACGCAACGGTTGCAGAAATCAAGAAGTTACACGAGAAGGATTCTAGGGTGCGCCTTATTTCTTTTTCCAGAAATTTTGGGAAAGAGGCTGCTATGTATGCGGGCCTAGAAAAGAGCAAGGGCGACTATGTTGTAATTATGGATGTGGATCTTCAGGATCCCCCTTCTTTGTTGCCTGAAATGTTTGCAGGGATTGATGAGGGCTATGACTGCGTGGCAACCAGAAGGGTCAGTCGCAAGGGAGAACCGCCAATCCGCTCCTTCTTTGCGCGCAGATTTTATCGTTTAATGAAACATATATCCAAAACAGAAATCATGGATGGGGCCAGAGATTATCGTCTGATGACCAGACAGGTAGTGGATGCCATTGTTTCCATGAGAGAATACAACCGCTTTACAAAGGGTATCTTTGGATGGGTTGGATTTGAAACCAAATGGATTGAGTATGAAAATATTGAAAGGGCGAAGGGAGAGACGAAGTGGAATTTCTGGAAACTTCTGATTTACTCCATCGACGGAATTACTGCTTTTTCCACCATGCCACTTTCTGTTGCTGCCTTTATGGGAGTGTTCTTCTGCCTGGTAGCACTTCTTCTGATTGTGTTTATTGTGGTGCGAACATTGATTTTTGGCGATCCTGTAAGCGGTTGGCCATCCTTGGTGTGCATTATATCCATGATTAGTGGCGTGCAACTTTTTTGTATCGGTATTGTTGGACAGTATCTGGCGAAAACCTACATGGAAGTGAAAAATCGTCCGATTTATTTAGTAAAAGAAGAAATATAGCCTTTTGTCGATGAAAAATTCTTTTCAGATTTCGACATTTGTGGTAGGATAATTTTGCATCGCAGTAATGAGCAATAACCAGACACATATGAAAGGGGAATTTGTGTGGATATTGCAAAATTTACAGATATTGAATTAGAGACTTACATTACTAGAATTATGCTGGAAGTAGGGGTTCCGGCGCACTTAAAGGGGTACCATTATTTACGAGATGCTATACTTTTGTCTGGCAGAGATATGGAGGTCGTTAGCAGTGTAACTAAGCTTCTTTATCCTGTGGTAGCCAAGAGATTTAAGACTACCGACCAGAAAGTGGAACGCGCCATAAGAAACGCCATAGAGGTGTCATGGGTTAGGGGAAACACTGACACATTTACGGAGTTATTTGGATACAGCGTGGAAGATGGAAAACACCGCCCTACAAATAGCGAGTATATCGCTAGAATCGCGGATAAAATTAGATTAGATGTGAAAGCTATGTAAACTTGATTAAACGAGAAATTGAGTTGCTGATTGCTGTTCGATGCCAAAAGGCCAGTTAGGAGAAATCTTAACTGGCTTTATTGTATTTTCCTATTAAAAATATGTATCGAGAACGAATTATTTGTGGTATATTGTAATTAGTATGGCAAATGATACAAATATGTGCATTTTAATGCTTAAATATACGAGTAAACTATTTGAATAGGAGATGGAATTATGTTTGCAGGTAAAACTTTGTTGATTACGGGAGGTACAGGCTCCTTTGGAAATGCAGTGCTCAATCGTTTTTTGGCGACAGATATTGCTGAGATTCGTATTTTTTCTAGAGATGAATTGAAACAGGACGATATGCGCCATTTCTATCAGAGAGAGTATCCTGAGTATAGCAACAAATTGAAATTTTATATAGGCGATGTGAGAGATCCACAGAGTATTGCAAAGGCGATGCACGGCGTAGATTATATCTTCCATGCAGCAGCCCTTAAGCAGGTTCCATCCTGTGAGTTCTTCCCTATTGAAGCGGTAAAGACTAATGTGCTGGGTACAGAGAATGTACTGCAGTGTGCTATAGATGCAGGTGTAAAGAAGGTTATCTGTCTTTCCACAGACAAGGCTGCTTACCCTGTAAATGCCATGGGAACAAGCAAAGCTATGATGGAAAAGGTAATCGTAGCCAAGGCTAGAACTATTTCACCAGAAAAGACAACCATTTGCTGCACCAGATACGGCAATGTACTCTGTTCCAGAGGCTCCGTAGTGCCACTTTTTATCAGCCAGATTAAAGAAGGCAAGCCAATCACTGTAACAGAACCTACCATGACACGTTTTGTGATGAGCTTGGAGGAAGCGGTTGAACTGGTGGTCTATGCATTCAACAATGCGGAGAGTGGAGATATCATGGTTCAGAAGGCTCCTGCTTGCACCATCGAAGTGCTGGCGCAGGCAGTGAAAGAACTTTTCCATGCAGACAACGAGGTAAAGGTCATCGGTATCAGACACGGTGAAAAGATGTATGAAACACTGCTCACCAATGAAGAGTGTGCGAATGCCATTGATATGGGCAACTTCTACAGAGTGCCTGCGGACAAGAGAGACTTAAACTACGACAAGTATTTTACAGATGGAACTTTGCATAGAAGTGAATTGTCAGAGTTCAACTCCAGCAATACTACCTTGTTGGATGTGGAGCAGGTAAAGGCGAAGCTGCTGTCTCTGTCCTATATTCAGGATGAGATTGCGAAGTGGGAGAATAGATAATGAAAGTACTGGTAACAGGTGCCGCTGGTTTTATTGCCAGTAACTTAATATCAGAACTGGAAAAGCGGGAGGATGTAACAGTCCTCCCTTTTGAGCATGGTGACGATGATGCTCTTTTGGATAAATATTGCCAGGAATGCGATTTTGTGTTCAATCTGGCGGGGGTCAACAGACCAGAGCATGAAGAGGAGTTTATGGAAGGAAACTATGCTTTTGCCTTGTCTTTGGCAGGCATTTTGGAAAAGCATGGAAACAAATGCCCGTTTATGTTTGCGTCCTCTATTCAGGCGACCATGGAGAATTCCTATGGTAGAAGTAAAAAGGCAGGGGAGGATGCCCTGTTTGCCTACGGAAAAAGAGTGGGAGCAGAGGTATATATTTACCGCTTCCCCAATGTGTTTGGAAAGTGGTGCAAGCCTAATTACAATAGTGTGGTTGCCACCTTCTGCCACAATATTGCCAGAGGACTGCCGATTCAGGTCAACAATCGAGGCACAGTCATGAACCTGGTATACATTGATGATTTGGTACAGGAACTGATTTCTGCTTTGGATGGCCACCCTCACGTGGGGCTGGATGGGTACTGTTTTGTAGATACCATTCATATGGCATCCTTGGGCGAGATTGTAAATATGCTATACAGCTTTAAGGAAAGCCGCAAAAATCTTTTGGTTCCAGATTTGACAGAAGGAACCTTTGAGAAGAAATTATACAGCACTTATCTAAGTTACCTTCCTACAGACAGCTTTGCTTATCCGCTTCAGATGCATGTGGATGAGAGGGGCAGCTTTACGGAGTTTTTAAAGAGTGCAGACAGAGGGCAGATCTCGGTCAATATTACCAAGCCGGGGATTGTCAAAGGCAACCACTGGCATCACACAAAGAATGAAAAGTTCTTGGTGGTCAGCGGGAAGGGCAAGCTTTTGTTCAGAAGGCACGGTGATGATGAGGTTGTTGAATATCATGTCAGTGGAGATAAATTAGAAGTGTTAGATATCCCCACAGGGTATATACATGCACTGATCAACGAAGGGGACACAGATTTGGTTACCCTGATGTGGTGTAATGAGTGCTTCAATCCAAACAAATCAGATACCATTCACGAGGATGTGGAAGGTACAAAGGAGAAGGAAAATGGCTAAGTTAAAAGTGATGACAGTGTTGGGAACCAGACCAGAGATTATCAGGCTGTCAGAGATTATCAAGAAATGTGACAAATATTTTGACCACATCCTGGTGCATACGGGACAGAATTATGATTATACGCTCAATGAGATTTTCTTCGAGGAGTTGGGGCTTCGCGCGCCTGATTATTATCTGGATGCAGTTGGAGCAGATTTAGGAGAGACTCTGGGCAATATTATTTCTAAGAGTTACAAACTAATGGCAGAGGTGAAGCCAGATGCTTTTTTGGTGTTGGGGGATACCAACTCTGCATTGGCTGCGATTTCTGCGAAGCGACTGAAGGTGCCAATTTTCCACATGGAAGCGGGCAACAGGTGCTTCGATGAAAATCTGCCGGAAGAGACCAACAGAAGAATCGTAGATCATATATCCGATGTGAATATGTGCTATACCGAGCATGCTAGAAGATACCTTAACAGTGAAGGTGTGGCAAAGGAACGCACCTATGTGATGGGTTCTCCTATGCCAGAGGTTCTTAGTAAAAATATAGACCGAATTGATCAAAGCGATGTGCTTGCAAAACTGGGTCTGGAAAAAGGAAAGTATATTCTTTTGTCCGCCCACAGAGAAGAGAATATTGATGATGAACGCAATTTCTTTGCTCTGATGGATGCCATCAACCAGATGGCGGAAGCCTATCAGATGCCTATTATATATAGCACACACCCTCGCAGTAGAAAGCGTATTGAAGAGAGAGAGTTTAAATTCCATCCATTGGTGCGTAGCCTGCAGCCATTTGGGTTCCTTGACTTCAATCACCTGCAGTTAAATGCTTTTTGTGTGGTTTCAGATAGTGGTACTTTGCCAGAAGAGGTTTCTTACTTTACCTCCAAGGGCAGAAGCTTTCCTGCGGTTTGCATCCGCACTTCTACAGAAAGACCAGAGGCCATTGACAAGGGTAACTTTATCATGGGAAATATCACTGCAGATCAAATCATGCGTGCGGTGGATATGGCAGTGCAGATGAATGCAGATGGTGATTTGGGCGTAACAGTACCAAACTATGCAGATGAAAACGTAAGTACCAAGGTAGTGAAGGTAATTCAAAGCTACACTGGTATTGTAAATAAAATGGTGTGGAGAAAGAATTAACAATGACCAACTACACACAACTGTACAATTTATTCTTGAGTCAAAGCTACAAGGATTCTTGGCAAGAGTATGAGCGCTGGCTGGAGAGAGAGGAGGGCTGGGACTTTGTGGTCCTGACAGCTTCCAATGAACTCCAGGCAGAAGGCTATCGTCAAGAAATACAGTGGCGCAGGCAGCAGGGACATCTACCTGGTGGTTGCGCTTTTGTGGTGCTTTCTGATCCGGATGGCAAGCGCGTGGGTTCGGGAGGCGCTACCTTAGGTGTGCTGCGTAGCCTTGTAACAGAGTATGGAAATGGGACTATGGACAGCCTGAAAGGGAAAAGTGTTCTGGTGATTCACTCTGGAGGAGATAGTAAGCGAATTCCACAATACAGTGTGTGCGGCAAGCTTTTTTCACCTGTACCAAGATTGCTTCCAGATGGAAGACCGTCTACACTGTTCGATGAATTTTTGATTTCTATGGCAGCTGTAGCGGGAAGGGTGTCAGAAGGTATGCTTGTACTTTCGGGCGACGTGCTTTTGCTGTTTAACTCACTTCAACTGGATTTCCAGTATGAGGGAGCAGCTGCGATTTCTATCAAGACTCCAGTGGAGATTGGTCAGGAACACGGTGTATTTCTCGGTGATGGACAGGGAATGGTTGGCCGCTTCTTGCACAAACAACCAGAGGCGGTTTTACGTGAACTTGGGGCAGTCAATGCTCAGGGGAATGTGGACTTAGATACAGGGGCAGTGCTTTTGGACGGAAACTTGCTGAAAGCATTGTTTGGATTGATTTCAACAGAGGGCAAACTGGATGATACCAAATTTGCAGCCTTTGTAAATGATCATGTGCGCATCAGCTTTTACGGTGATTTTTTGTATCCTTTAGCCAGCAAGGCGACTTTGGAGGATTATTTAAAGGAAGCACCAGAAGGACAGTTCTCTCCAGAATTGGAGGTGTGTAGAAGACAGATTTGGGATGCAATATCAAAGTTCTCTATGAAATTGATTTGCCTGTCTCCGGCGCGCTTCTTACATTTCGGAACAACTAGAGAATTGCTTAGTCTGTTGACAGAAGAGATTGAAGATTATCGTTTTTTGGATTGGCAGGCGCAGGTTGGAAGCTTTGTAGGGACAAAAGGCGCAGCTTTTGCCACATACAATTCTTTGGTGCAGGAAGAAACGGAAATCGGCGAGGGTTGCTATATCGAGAACTCCCTGGTGCGTGCTGGAACAAAGGTGGGCAGGGGAAGCATTCTGTCGGGCGTAGAAGTGACTGGCGGATATGGCGAAATTCCAGAGGGTGTTGTGCTACATGGAGTGAAACTGCATGGCGGCACCTATGTGAATCGTATATATGGAACAAGTGACAATTCCAAGGCTACTGCAGAAGCGGGAGGTGGCTTTTTTGGTCAGCCTATAGAACAGTGGCTTCAGGCAAATGATATGCCAATAACCCGTATTTGGGAGACAAAGGAAGGCCCACATTATATGTGGTTTGCGAAGGTGTATCCGCTGAGCATAGATCGAAAAGAGGCTCTGCGAACAGCACTTTTAACTTATAGAGTACTAAGTGGACAGGCGCAGAAAGAAGAGATCAGAGCCTGGATTTCCATGGAGAGAGTGAGTCTGTATGACAGCTTTAATATGGCAAATGCCATGGACAGCATGCAGTGGAATCAGGAACTATCGGAGCAGATAGCGGTAGAGAACTTTTTACAGGTTTATACAAATAGAGGAACCTATGAAGAAAGTGTGGAAGGGTTCCAGAGCCAGGAGATGAGCCAAAAGCAAATTAGAATGATTTTGGCTAAACTGGAGGAATGCGAGCAGACCAATTATGGTTTGGCAATGAGAGGATATTACGGTCTGGCGAAATATTTGAGACAGCACAAAGAGATTAATGTGCTCCGAAGCCCAAGGGATTTGGAAGACAAGAGTTTTCAGGTATTAAAGCAGGCTATTTGTGATGTTTGTCACGAGTGGAATTTGGAAAATGCGTTGAAGGAGCAGAAAACTCAGATTGCCCTAGAGGAGAGTACTGTGCAGCTTCCAGTGCGCGTTAACTGGGGCGGAGGATGGACGGATACTCCACCATATTGCAATGAAAATGGAGGATTGGTGCTCAATGCAGCAATCACACTGAATGGAATATATCCAGTGCAGGTGACGGTCAGACGTTTGCAGGAATATCAGGTGGTATTGGCCAGCGAGGACGTAGGCGTACAGACCACGATTACGGATTTGGAAACTTTAAGAGACTGTGCCAATCCGTATGACCACTTTGCGTTGCACAAAGCAGCGCTTCTGGCCTGCAAGGTCATTCCTGAAAAAGGTGGATGGTTTGTGGAAGAACCTAGCTTGGAGGAACTGCTGAAGGAACTCGGAGGAGGAATTTATCTTTCTACTAAAGTGGTTGGCGTGCCTAAGGGGTCAGGACTTGGAACCAGCAGTATTTTGGCTGGTGGTTGCGTGAAGGCGATTTACCAGTTTTTGGGGCTGGGTATTGATGACTATCAGGTGTACAATAAGGTGCTGGCAATGGAGCAGATGATGAGTACAGGTGGAGGCTGGCAGGATCAGGTTGGCGGCCTATGCCCTGGAATAAAAATGATTCGCTCTAATCCAGGATTGAGACAGGAACTGACGGTGTCTCAGGTGATTCTTTCTGAGGAAACCAAGGAAAAACTGCAACAGAGATTTGCGCTGATTTATACTGGTCAGCGTAGATTGGCCCGCAATCTGCTTAGAGATGTGGTGGGCGGATATATTAGCGGAAGAGAAGCATCCCTTTTGGCATTAAGCCAGATGAAAGTAGTGGCTGTGGAAATGCAACATGCCTTGGAGCAGGGAGATATAGATGGCTTTGCTGAGTTGTTAAACAGACATTGGGAATTGTCCTTACAACTGGATGAGGGAGCCACCAATACTTGTATTAACCAAATTCTGCTTTCCTGCGAGGATTTAATCGATGGAAGATTCATTGCAGGCGCAGGAGGCGGAGGCTTTTTGCAGGTGATTCTCAAGGAAGGCGTAAGTCATGCCCAGCTAAATGAAAGATTGTATCAGGTATTCCAGGATTCTGGTGTAGGAGTTTGGGAATGCCAGTTTGTGTATTAACGGTTGCGGCAGAAACAGAGGAAAAGGACTTGTAGTCGATGAAAAGACAGAAGAAATTGAACAACAGAAATTGGCTGCAGATTTTATTTTTGCTGTTGCTTGCGGTCACAATATTGTTTGTCAGAGCTTTAGGCTTTAAGGATAGAGTACTGGGGCTGGAAGAAGGCGAGAGATACTTTGCACTGTGTGCTCAAGCGGGGAGAGAAATTTCCCTTTGGGGCTACAGACTGCGTGAGCTGTGTTTTGTGGCAGGCAGCATGCTAATTGGCGCCACTGTGACCTGGTGGCTTTTGGGTTTTGGCTCAGCCGCCCTAACTATTTGCCTGCTGGGCGTGTGCCCGAATGACTGGTGGATATTGGTGCTGACACTGGCTTGGACAGTAGCCTTTGCGTGGGCAAAGATGATTCCAGTGTGGGACAGATTAAATCCAATGGTATTTCGCGTACTACTCTTGTGCGCAAGTGCTACGTTTTTGGTCCTCAGGGTGTTTGATACTATCGGCGAGGTCAGACACAATGAGACACAGAATGCAAAGATGGAGGCGACACTTGCCAAACTGGAGAGTGTAAACGCTCAGACATTTTTGTACAATCAGCCGAAGTATAAGGATTTGCTGGCTTATTATATGGATGGAAGGGAACTAGTCTGGCACGAGGAAGCAGACCTGGATGAGATACATCCTGAATACATATATATGATATATGAAGAGGGAGAGTGGTTTGCTGACCGAGTAGACAAGGAGTACGGCTTTACATACACCGATTTGGGAAGCCTTTGGTTTGTCGATTTAGAGGAATCCTTACACCTGATTCAGGTGCAGTGGGGCAAATATAGTGCCCAGGTGAGAACTCAGGCTGGAATAGAACAGATTTTGAGAGGGTCCTTAGATAGTGTGTTGGTTCCAATGTTTCCTATGAACAATTTCAGTGCGACGGATTTTGAAGTATATGTGGGAAGCAAGCTTTTAAATCTTGGCGAGATTATGTATACAGGAGAGCAGCTTGCAGGAGCGCTGGAGAACATTCTTGCTAATACCAAAAGCGTGCAGACGGTTTATGTAGGGCTAAATCAGGACCGAATGGGTGATGAGCAGAACTGGAATGAACTTGTAGCAGTGATTGGGAAATATCCTCAGACCAAATTTCACCTGCTACTTAGTGGCCCACAGCCCAGTCAACTGGCAACAGAAGATGGGATGAGCAAATGGAAAAAGAGTATAACCAATGTGGTGCAAAAAATGGACGCAGAGGACAATGTCCAGATGGCCTATATGGGCAATCAGGAATGGCTTTTTGTAAATGGCAATACATTCTCTCTGGAGAATGGATATGCAGATGAAGCGGCCAGAGAAGTGTCTGCTAAAGCGTTGATGCTGCAAGAATATGAGTTAAGCCAAGCAAATTTGGAGGAACATATTAAACTGCAGGAGGACCTGATAGAAAAATTCAAATCAGGTCAATACACAGTTAAAGAGCAGTCTGACAAGACCATTCTCTTTTTAGGAGATAGTATTTTTGGATATACTTTGGGAAGCGTATCGATTCCTGGAGTGGTGGAATATTTGACTCATGCAAAGACCTATAATTTAGGATATGGCGGAGTGACTGCGACCACCGATGAAGAAAGAAATTTAGGCGCGTGGGAGATTTTGCAGGGAGTGCTGACTGGAGATACGAAGGCCCATAACCTGCAGGACAATCAATACCTGTGCCAAACCATAGATAGTTTACATCAGGATTCTGCTTGGATAGATGCAGAAGATGGTGACAAACTGGTATTTGTCTTGAACTATGGACTGAATGATTACTACAACGACAAGCCTTTGGGCAGTGAAGAAGATACAGGGACAGATACTTATTTGGGTGCTATGAGAAAGGTGATTGAAGCTTTGAAGGAGAATTATCCTCAGGCGACAGTGCTGGTTTTAACACCGAATATGGTGACAGAGTTTGAGTATGGAACTGTGAAAAAAGGCCCGGATAAAAAGAAATTGGAAGATTTCAGAGAGGCGATTGCTTCATTGGCAGACGAGCTTAATATACATTGTATCCAGATAAATGAGGCCTTAGGGCTGACAAAGAAAAATGTGGATGAGTACCTTGTGGATGGAACCCATCCGAATTATTATGGTAATTTCCAATATGGGCTTGCCATTTCGAAGTATTTGGATCAAGTGCTTCAGTAAGAAAAAGGGAGAACGAAAATGAAAAAGGCGTTGATTACAGGAATTACAGGACAGGATGGATCCTATTTGGCAGAGTTTTTGCTAGAAAAGGGATATGAGGTGCATGGAATGGTGCGCAGAAGCTCCATTTCCAATACAGGACGTATTGACCATCTGATTGCGAAGAATGCAATCACACTTCACGATGGCGACTTGACGGATACCTCCTCTATCGTAAGAATCTTACAGATTGTAAAACCTGATGAAATATACAATTTGGCAGCTCAATCTCATGTGCAGGTGTCTTTTGATGTGCCAGAGTATTCTGGCGATGTGGATGCCTTGGGCGTGCTTCGTGTGCTGGAGGCAGTGCGCATTTTGGGATTGGATCAGACCACTCGAATTTATCAGGCGTCCACCTCTGAATTGTACGGAAAGGTAGAAGAGGTTCCACAGAAAGAGACCACACCATTTCATCCATACAGCCCATACGCTGTGGCAAAGCAGTACGGCTTTTGGATGGTGAAGGAATATAGAGAAGCCTATGGCATGTTTGCAGTAAATGGTATTTTGTTTAATCATGAATCAGAGAGAAGAGGGGAAACCTTTGTTACCAGAAAAATCACGCTGGCAGCAGGCAGAATTGCGGAAGGCTTGCAGGAGAAACTGGAACTGGGAAATATGGATTCGCTAAGAGACTGGGGATACGCCAAGGACTATGTGGAGTGTATGTGGCTGATGCTTCAGCATGATACACCAGAGGATTTTGTCATCGCTACTGGCGTGCAGCATACAGTTCGTGATTTCACGGAAAAGGCTTTTGCGGCCAATGGAATTACCCTTAGATGGGAAGGCCAGGGCGTAGAGGAAAAAGGAATTGATGTGGCTACAGGAAAAGTATTGGTATGTGTAAACCCTAAGTGGTATAGACCTACCGACGTGGACAATCTTTGGGGAGATCCTAGCAAAGCAAAGAGTGTGCTTGGATGGAATCCTCAAAAGACCAGTTATGAACAATTGGTGGAAATTATGGCAAAACATGACAGAGAGTTGGCCAAAAGGGAAGCTGCAATGCTTCGTGCATAACAAAGTCGCAGTCGCAAGAGATATATTGACGAGAATTTAGGAGTAGACATGGAATTAAACAGCAAGATTTTTGTGGCAGGCCACAGAGGCATGGTGGGATCTGCTATTGTAAGAAGCCTTCAGAAGGCTGGATATGTCAATATTGTTACCAAAAGCCATCAGGAGTTGGACCTGTGCAGACAGGATCAGGTAGAAGCCTTTTTTGAGGCGGAAAAACCAGATTATGTTTTTTTGGCAGCTGCTAAAGTGGGTGGCATTGTGGCCAATTCGGAGTCTCCAGCAGATTTTATGTATGACAACATGACTCTGGAGATGAATGTAATTCATAGCGCGTGGAAAAATGGTTGTAAGAAACTATTGTTTTTGGGATCTTCTTGCATTTACCCAAGGATGGCACCTCAGCCTATGAAAGAGGATTGCCTGCTTACATCTGCATTGGAGGAAACCAATGAGGCCTATGCTTTGGCAAAGATAGCGGGTCTAAAATATTGCTCCTATTTAAACAAGCAATATGGCACAGATTTTATTTCTGCTATGCCTACCAACCTCTACGGACCAAATGACAATTATCATCCAACCCACAGCCATGTGCTGCCTGCGCTGATTCGTAGATTTCACGAGGCAAAAGAGGCTGGGGCCGAGAGCGTAACATGTTGGGGTACGGGAAAGGCACTCAGAGAATTTTTGTATGTAGATGATTTGGCAGATGCCTGCCTATTCTTGATGAACCATTATTCTGGGGATGAAACGGTCAATGTGGGAACAGGAAAGGAACTTTCTATTAAGGAGTTGACGGAGTTAGTGGCGAAAGTTGTCGGCTTTAAGGGAAAGATTTTGTGGGACAGTTCCAAACCAGACGGAACACCACGCAAACTGCTAGATGTGTCCAAGTTGGAGAACTTGGGCTGGAAATACAGCGTAGAATTGGAAGAAGGCGTGAAGCTGGCTTATCAGGATTTTTTGAACAATCCTATGAGGGCGGAGCGCTAGAATAGATTTCTTTTGATTGATAAATGCTAGGAGAAAAAGATGAATTTAGTTTTGTTGTCGGGAGGCTCAGGAAAACGTCTTTGGCCTCTGTCCAATGAAATCAGATCAAAACAGTTTATTAAACTGTTTCAAACTGAAAAAGGGATTCATGAGTCCATGGTTCAGCGTATGTTTCGTCAGATCAAGGAAGTGGATCAGGAAGCCCACATTACAGTGGCAACCTCTAAAACACAGGCCTCAGCCATTCAAAACCAGCTTGGAGAGGGCGTGGATATCTGTGTGGAACCATGTAGAAGAGATACCTTTCCAGCCATTGCTTTGGCGACTCTTTACCTGAGAGATGTGCAGGGAAAAGGGGAAGAGGAAGTGGTGGTTGTGTGCCCAGTGGATCCGTTTGTAAACAGAGATTATTTTGAAAGCCTGCTAGAATTAGACAGGCTCGCGGCGCAGGGGGAGGCCAAGCTTTCTTTGCTTGGTATGAAACCTACCTATCCAAGTGCGAAATACGGCTATATTTTACCTGAGAAAAACGCTGAAGTAAGTGCAGTAAAGGAGTTTAAGGAAAAACCTACTGAACAGGTCGCTGCGCAGTATATTGCCCAGGGAGGCCTTTGGAATGGAGGTATTTTTGCCTTTAAGATAGGGTATCTTTGCAAAAAGATAGAAGAGATTACAGGGTTAACAAGCTACAAAGAGATTTGGGATGCTTATGAAACCTTGGACAAAATCAGTTTCGATTATCAGGTGGTAGAAAAAGAAGATAGTGTGCAAGTGCTTAGATTTTTGGGAGGCTGGAAAGACTTGGGTACTTGGAATACATTGACAGAGGCAATGCCAGAACACTCCATTGGAAATGTAATCAGTGGATGTGATTGCGTAAATACGCATGTGGTGAATGAACTGGACGTACCTGTGGTATGCCTTGGCCTAAAGGATTTGGTAGTGGCTGCCAGTCCAGAGGGAATTCTGGTGACAGATAAGCACCAATCCAGTTATATGAAGCCTTATGTGGAACAGATTCATCAGCAAATTCGATTTGCAGAAAAGTCCTGGGGAAGCTTTCGCGTGGTTGATGTAGAGGAAAATAGCCTAACTATCAAGGTGACCTTAAATCCAGGTCATCAGATGAACTATCATAGCCATGAGCGCAGAGATGAAGTGTGGACAGTGATTCAGGGAACGGGATATGCAGTTCTGGATGGGGAAATTCATCCAGTCAAGGAAGGAACAGTGCTTCATATGCCCAGAGGCTGTAAGCATACAGTGGTAGCGCAGTCTGAACTAAAGATTATGGAAGTGCAGATGGGCACGGACATTGATGTGGCAGACAAAATCAAGTACGAGATGTAATGAAAGAGAATAGTATGATAAAAAGGGTTTGGAAGAATCTGACATTGCTGGCGGTGGTAATGCTGGCACTGACAGGATGTGGCAAGCAGACAGGTCCACAGGAAATTCAAAAATTCAATAAAGCAGTGCAAGTGGTGACGGATCAGGAGATGGCAACTGGCTTGGGATATGACCTAGAAAACATGCATGAGAGAGGGTTTGTGATAGCCAATCGCGATGGAAAAACCTATCTTTTGGCACCCAATCAGGAAAGTGCAGACAGGGCGGCTACCTTTTTCTTGAAGCACTATGTTGACGAAGACGGGAAAGTTTCCATTCCTGCAGGTGAAAACTATGTGGAAAATGGAAGACTTGTCAAAGAGGCCGTATACGTAGGGGAAACTCCTATAAGTGATTATACCATAGCGTACGGCTCAAAAGCAGTGTTGCCAATATGTGAGCAGCTTCAGTATTACGTGCATCAGACGGGTGGCGACTGGCTGGAGGTAACATCAAAGAAGAGCACTGGGGAACACGCAATCGTGCTATCTATAGACAAATCTTTAGAAGGGGTAGATGGCTTTACGGAGGTGGTTGACGGCCAGGTTTCCATCAAAGCCAAGGATGAATCCTCCCTTTGGAATGAGATGTATCAGTTTGTGAATCTCTATTTGGGCTGGAAGGATACGGGAACGGACGAAGAGCACATCAGCAGTGTGTCGTCAGTTGCGCGAGTTCCCTTTGACTATGTGGAAAAGGAAGCCTGGATAGAGGAAAGAGAGGCTATCATTACTCTTTGGAATGTAAATTATGCTCGTGGCCTTTATCTAGATTCTGATGTTTCTTTGAAGAACAACCTAATAGACTATTCTGAGGATCAGCTTTATGAATACGTAAAGATGCTGAAATACTGTGGATATACAGGAATTCAAGTGACAGAGATGTGTTCTACCTGGGCTGGAGTAGGAACTTATCAGGCTAGCAATGACAAAATACGAATGCTGGCAGATGCGGCTCATTCCTTGGATATGAAATTTACGCTCTGGGTATGGGGAGCGGAGTTTTCAGACAATGGCTGGGTGGATACAGAAGTGACCTATGCGTACGATGGAAATCCATTCAATTTCCACAATCCAGATGTGGTAGCTTCTTTCGACAAATACTACGACAGATATGCAGAACTGGCAGACTGTTGCGATCGAGTGATTGGCCATTATTATGACCCAGGCAATGTTTATTCTGCGGAAGAAATTGGATACTACGCCAAAATGCTTAAGGACAAATTTTTGGCGGTTAATCCGGATATTGACTTTGGCGTGAGCTGCTGGGTGGACGTATATGATAAGAGTGTGATTGTGAAAGCGGTGGGAACAGATGTGACCCTTTATGAGTGTGGTCACCGCGATGATGAGAATACTTATGTAGCTTTTCGTACGGAAATCAACAATCTGGGCTGCAGGCTGGGCACTTGGGCTTGGAACACCTGTGAGATGGAAATTGACCAGCTGGCGCAGATGAATTTCAATATGGATATCATCCGCTCTGTTTACCAGACTGCACGTAAGTATGATAGCATTGCCAAACCAACCTATTGGAGTGAGATGGACTCCTACCATGTGCTAAATGTATTTTCTTTGTTTTGTGCAGGACAATTGCTGATAGACCCAGATACCCCATCGGAGACTCTCTATGAACAGATATCTACAGCTACCGTTGGTCCAGAGTATGCAGATGTCTTTGCAGAGATGCTTAGCATCATACAGGATGCTAGATCGGGATCGTCTTGGGATACCTATTTTTGGACCAGTGAAAACTATATCTTAAAGAGTGATGCGTATCCAGCGCAGGATATATTGGATAGATGTGAAGCGGTGCTTCCTTATTTGCAGGAGATGATAGATGATGGAATCGAAGCCTATACTCTTCCGCTTCCAATTCCGCTTCAAGATGTGCTGCGAATGATGCAACCACATTTGATTCAGATTAGAGATTATGCACAGTTCCGGTTGGATTTTGCAAAGCTTAAAGAGGATGTGGAGAGAGGAATAAGTGCAGCAGAACTTCAAACCAGGTTAGTCCAGATTTCGGAGCCTATCAAAAACTACAACACGGTAATTGGTGCGTGGGGACAGGTGGAAGCTAGAGCGCAATATGAACTGATTACAGAGTTCTGCGAAAGCATAGGTGCTTCTGTGCCTATGCACGGAGCCTTCCAGGAGGAGAGAAAACAGCGCATATTGGCTCAATTCAAAGCCTATCAAAAGGAGGTAGAAATTCCAAATAAGTGCTACAATCCTTACTACCAGTTTGGTCTTGCATTTGGGGAAGAAGAAACTGCCAGATTGGTACAAGAGATGGTGGAAGAGGGATTGCTGATTCGAAGCGAGGATGGAAGTGTGTATCTGTCAGATTGGGAGAAATACGCTTACCACTTTGACTCCTAATATAAAAATAGATAACAAAAAACAACCATTCAAAGCGTAATGTTTCAAAGAACATAATGCGCTTGGATGGTTGTTTTGTTGTTGGTTCGTTTTACTTTCTGTAATATGCGACTACTTTTTTGACTGCGGTGATGGTATCCTGTACCTCTGCGTCTGTCAAAGCAGGGTAAAGAGGAATACTCATAATCTCGCTGTATAGCTTTTCGGCTTCTGGACAAAGGCCCTTTTGATAGCCTAATTTCTCGTAGTAGGAGTGCCAATAAACTGGCAAATAGTGTACCTGAGGCTGCACGTGCTCTGCGGACATTGCGTCGAAGAATTCTCGGCGTGTGCAGTTGAGCATATCTAAGTTTAGGCGGATGATATAAAGATGTCTGGTAGTGTCGGACTCAGGAATCTCTTTCTGAACAAAGATTTCAGGTACATCTGCGAAGGCCTGGTCGTACATGGCTACGATTTCTTTACGTCTTGCGCTGAATGCAGGAAGCTTGTGCAGCTGGCTGATGAGTAGTGCTGCCTGGAAATCGGTCATGCGGTAATTGTAACCTAAGTCTACCTGCTCCTGGTACCAAGGGTCATCTGTAGGGTGAGCCATCTCGTCAGGATTGCGGGTAATACCATGTGTGCGAAGGCGAAGGAGCTTGCGATAAAGGGCTTCGTCGTTGGTGGTGATGGCACCGCCTTCGCCTGCTGTGATAGTTTTCACTGGGTGGAAACTAAAACAGGTCATGTCTGCAATACTGCCGACATCCTGGCCTTTGTATTTGGTGCCAATAGAATGAGCGGCATCTTCAATCAGTATAAGATTGTGCTCCTTGCAAATGGCTCTGATTTCGTCTAATTCGGTTGCCTGTCCAGTGAAGTCTACAGCAACCACAGCCTTGGTCTTTGGAGTGATAAGCTTGCGAATGGAGGCCGGGTCGATGTTGTAAGTCTCTGGGTTGATGTCTGCAAAAACAGGGGTGCCGCCACAATATAAAACACTGTTTGAAGAAGCGGCAAAAGTAATGGAACTTACAATAACTTCATCCCCAGGGCCAATCTCCGCTGCCAATGCTGCCAGATGAAGAGCGGCGGTTCCGTTGGAAACCACTACTGCATATTTGGCACCGGTATACTCACACAGTTCCTGCTCGAACTGAGTAACTCTAGGACCACATGTGATGAGGTTGCTTCTAAGTGTTTCAGCAACAGCGGCGATGTCATCCTCCTGGATGCACTGTCTACCGTAACAAATGGTGGTTTCTCTGACTGGAGTGCCACCAAAGATTGCTAACTGTTCCATGAAATAATTCCTCCTTAATATGTACGGATATAAAAAAGACTAAGAGATTATTGTATCAAAATTGAAACGGATGAATCCAAATAATATTCTAGCTCGTAAGTCACATACATTATAGCACCAAGATAAGGGAAAAGAAAGTAAAAAACAAGGCACCTTAGAGAAACCTCCTAGGTGCCTTGTTTTTACGTTCTATATTTACAACCCCTTTTACACATTTCGAAGTCTAGCATAGGAAGTGCCACCAAAACGCCACCGCAAAAGAAGACTTGAATGAGTTAGAAAAATATAAATTGTGTCAAACAGAAGGGGAAATCAAACACAATTCTATTTAAAAAGGAATAAAAAACCAGCAAAAAAACAAATAGGCAGAATAAATGCGAAGAAATTGAAAGAAAAAGAACTTTTTAAAAATATAAAAAATTAATATAAGTATGATATAATTATGATGGATTGTTATGCTAATCATTAGGAAATGATTTTTGGTATAGATTTTGGAGGAAACAAGTGAAAGAACAGAAGTGGTTTCTTTGGTTAAAAACGCACAATTATATAGTGAAGGCTTTGCTAATGGCTCTGGTGCCTCTTTTGTGCTGTGTTGTGACCTGTTTGGTTCAGGGGAAAACTATTGGCCAGGTGTATCTTCCTGCGTCCCTTTGGAACGACGAACTGTTTTATTTTAAGCAGGTGGAGGCCATTGTGGAATATGGATTCCCTCAGGGGTTTTATGGATTCAATGAAAGCCATGCGCTGAAGCTTTCCTTTGCTGCGTGGAGTCCAGTTTTAGTTTGGCCTTGGGTTTTGTGGGGCTGGATTTTTGGTTGGAACATGATGTCTCCAATTTACTGTAATATCTTTTTGATGATGCTTACCATGTTTGGCTTTGTCTGCATCGTAAAGCCAAGCAACAGACAGCTCGGCCTGTTGGCACTGATGTTTGTGACGTTTACACCTTTTACCAGATATATGCTTTCTGTTATGCCGGAGGTCATCTGCTTTTCCATGGTGATTTTTACCTTCGCAATAGGGCTATCCTATCAGCGTAAAAACCATGTTGCAAAATTGATACTTTTGTTTGCTATGACAGGACTGATGACGCTGATGCGTCCGTACTTGATTTTGTTTATGCTTCTGCCGGTTTATTTCGCGTGGCGCAAGTACAAATGGTTAGGCCTGGCTTTATCTGGACTTTACGGTGGAGTTATCGGAGTACTTTATCTGCTGATCAACCATTATTTGGGGGCTGAGTACTTCAGAGCACTGTTTGACACCACTTGGGTTACTACATTTTTGCGACAGGGCATCGGCGAAGGCTTTGCTTACTTCTTTGGGCGACTTCGCTCAGAGGGAGCAGCGTTTTTCTACTGGCTTGGACAGGGCTTTAAGGTGGGACATCCTGTGGGAGCCAGATTTGGTGGATTTATTACAGTGATGGTAATACTGATTGTGCATGGAATCCGCAATCTACTGAAAAAGGAAAAGGAACAGGCAGAAAGCAATCTGTTCTTGGGCCTTTGTTTTGTAGGTATGTGGACAGCACTTATTTTGATGTACCGTATGGAAGAAGGCAGCAAGCATTTGCTTACCTTCATTGCAGTGGGAATATTTGCAATCTCTTTGATGGAAACCAAATTTTACCGAAAGACGATTTTGACGGCAGCGGTGTTTGCCTATTTATATATGGCTATGGCTAGTAGCCCGGATTTCTATCAGATCCCATTTCGCCAGGATGAATTGGTGGAAAGCGTGGAAGAATGGGAGGCTATCTTTGATGAAAAGGTGAGCCTTGAAGGGGACGAGATTGGCTTTCAGAATGTAGTCATCTGGACTTTGGATGGGGCAGGAGATGATTCCGCCTCTTGGCAGTACTTGTATGGTGCAAAAAAAGGCATGGGCATCAGCTGTTGCTACAAGGCCTATGTGGTGGAGCATATGGACTTACTGCAAAGCAAATATATTGCAGTGAAAGATGGCGGCGAAGTACAGCAGATGTGTCAGGAGAGAGAATACAAACTGTTGGCTGCCTTTGATGGAATGGCGCTTTATGCCAGATATTAGTTGAGTGCTTTGAAGAAAGGCTTTTTTGTATGAGACGAGAAAAGGGAAAGAAGGAAACTGCATATACCAGATATTCCTATCTGATTACTTTTATATTGCTCTTGATTTTGTTCCAGGCTATTTGGCATATTCTACTCCATGAGCCATATAGGGGAGCAGATATTACTATGGAGACAGTGCAAACCATTATGAGGGAGGGCTATGACTATACCTCCAATCCTTTGACGGGAATGAAGGATAGTGCTGGAGCGCCTACCAGATGGAAGATACTGATTCTGCCCTATGTGTATGCCTATATGGCAGAGTGGACAGGCATTTCGCCTGCAACTCTAGTGTACGAGCTGGTGCCAATATTGGTATTGCTGCTCAGTTATTTGATTTATGCGGAACTTTCGAAGGTGATTTACCCAGAATCTCCTTTCAAGCAGTGTATGTTTATGCTTTTTGTGGTGCTGGCACGTTGGTTTGGCAACTATGTGACAGGAACGGAAAGTGCGTTATTGCTTCATAGCGGCTATGAGGGCGATGCCATTCGTGTGGCGATTTTGATGCCGCTTGCATTGTGGGCATGCCTGAAAAATAAGTGGTGGGTAGTGCTGTTGTGTATGGCTGCAGAAGTGGCTATTGTGTGGACTTTGTACGGACTTGGTTATGTGTTCCTGATAGCGGTAATGGTGCTTGTCATCAAGGGTGTGCTGAAAATTGTGGAATGCAGGAGGACGACAAATGATTGATTTTTTAAGCGTCTTTATGCAGAATTTTTCCGAAGAGATGAGCACTGGTAAATATTTGGCTCTCATTATTGTGGGAGTTTTATTCCTTTGGCTTTTGGGCAAGTACAAGAAACTACAGGGAACAAGAATTCTTTTGCTTTATGGAATTACAATTTGTCTGGCAGTGCTGATTCCTCTGAGTGGATTTGTGCTTGCAAAGTATCAGACTGCGTTTTTTAATTACAGACATTTGTTGCTGCTACTGTTTCCTATGGTTTTTATTCCATGGGCACTGGTGGAAACGCTGGAAAATGGGCTTGGCCTTATGAAGCGCAATGCGGAGGATGGAGATCTGGTCAGAGAGAAACCTTGGATTACCAGATTTTTTGGCGTGTTGATTGCGGCCAGTCTTCTGATGGTCAGTGGAAATATGCTTACTGAAGGTGTAGATACAGAATTTACCTTGGCCAAGGAGAAGGTTCCTACAAGGGTAGTGGAAGTGTTGGAACTTTTGGAAAAGGGAGATATATTAGTAGCGCCCAACGAGGTGCTGGAATATGCCAGAAGTTATGATGGCGATTTAAAACTGATTTATGGCAGAGATATGTGGCAGCCAGCTTTGAAGGCTTACACTTACCATACTTATGATGAGGCTGCATGCCAAATCTATGATTGGATGCAAAACCAGCCTTTGAACTATTTCAATGTCTCAGATGAGGAATTAGAACAGATTCAGGCAGATATAGATCGGGCGGCCTTCCAATTGATTGGAAGCACAGCCTGTAACACATTGGTCTTGCCCCATGCCGTATATGAGAGAGTTTGGAACAATGTGGGATTAGAAGGAATGAGTGGTTTCGAAATGGAAGAAGAAACCAGCGAGTATGTGGTTTTAACCCGCAGATAGGGAATAATAAAGGAAAGTGCTATGAAAGACATGGTAAGCATTGTTGTGCCGATGCACAATGCAGAGTTGTATATAGAACAAACCGTCAAGAGCGTTCTTGGGCAGACCTATGCAAATTGGGAATTAATTCTGGTGGACGACTGCTCTACAGATGAGACACTCAAGGTGGTAGAGCAATTGCTAGAGAGCCTTGTGCCACAGCAGAAAGAGCGTATCCATGTGATCCGCTTAAAGGAAAACATCGGGGCTGCTAACACTAGAAATGCGGGCACGGAGGCGGCAAAGGGAAGGTATTTGTGCTTTTTGGATGCGGATGACCTTTGGAAAGAAGACAAATTAGAAAAGCAGATTGCATTCATGGAAGACAAACAGGCTGCTTTTTCCTTCACTAGTTATGAATTTGGCGATGCGGACGCAGTGGGAACAGGAAAGATAGTCCGTGTTCCGCAGCAGATTGTGTACAAGCAGGCACTGCAAAATACCACTATTTTTACATCTACCGTTATGTTTGATGTGCCAAAGCTTGGATTAGAACAGCTTAAGATGCCAGATATCAAGAGTGAGGACTCTGCGCTGTGGTTTAAACTTCTGCGAACTGGGCTTGTAGCCTACGGACTGGATGTCAATCTAGTTACCTACCGCAGACCTGCAAACAGCCTGTCCTCCAATAAGGTGGAGGCGATTAGGCGAATTTGGAACTTGTACCGCAAAGCAGAGGGACTTTCCTTCCTCTATAGTGCCTACAATTTGCTCTTCTGGGCATGGCGTGCAGTAAGGCGAAGAATATAGCCAAAAGAGTCGAAATATGCTATACTTTAGCAAAGTTTTATTTTGAGAGGAAATCAAATTGAAAAAGCTGGAAACCTTTAAGAGATTAATTGTATTATTGATGGCAGGAGTGAGCTTGGGAGGCCAGATTGCAATCTATGCACACTATTGGTACACTCATTTCTTCCCAAGCGTAAAAGTGTTGTTGCCATTCTGGATGAAAGGCCATTGGCTGATTGTCGCAGTATATGCGGTTTTGCTTTTTTGTTTTTCCAATATGTATGGAGGAATGCGCCTGGGCTACAAAAAGATTGCCGAGGTAACTTTCTCCCAAATTTTTTCGACGGTTATTGTTGGTGGAATCACATACGCGCAGCTGTCCTTGATGGTGATGCAACTGTATAGTGTGGTGGACTATATGTCTATGCTAATCTTGCAGATTATTTGGATTTTTGCATGGACTATGGTTGCTGACTACATTTATAGACATGTTTTTCCTGCTAGAAAGCTGTTATTGATACACGGCGATAGACCGATTCAGGCTATTTTAGACAAGTTTGCAACCAGAAAAGACAAGTTTACAGTTAAAAAATGTATGCATATAGGCGAAGGCCTGGATGCCATTCGGGCAGAGGCGCTTGGCGAGTATGATGCAGTGGTGGTTTGGGATATCGATGACAACGACAGAAACCAGATTTTGAAGTTCTGTTATGGCCAGTCTATCCGCATGTATATTATGCCGAAGATTCCCGATGTCATCATGAAGGGCGCAGAGGAACTGCATATTTTCGATACTCCTATGTTCCTTACCCGTGAATATGTACTTAGTATTGAACAGCGATTTATCAAGAGAGCCATTGACTTGGTGTGCTCCTTGATTTTGTTCCTGATTGCATCTCCATTTATGCTTCTCACTGCTTTGGCGGTTAAATTGTATGACGGTGGTCCTGTTTTGTACAAGCAGGTGCGCTGTACCAGAGGTGGAAAGGAATTCCATATTTTGAAATTCCGAAGCATGAGAGTGGATGCGGAAAAAGATGGTGTGGCTAGATTGTCCTCCAAGGGAGATAGCCGTGTGACTCCTGTGGGCAAGTTTATTCGCAAGGTGCGATTGGATGAGCTTCCACAGCTGCTCAACATCATTAAGGGAGATATGTCTTTCATTGGGCCTAGACCAGAAAGACCAGAAATCATCAAACAGTATTTGGAAGTGATGCCAGAGTTTGAGTACCGTATGAAGGTAAAAGCTGGCTTGGCTGGCTATGCCCAGGTTTACGGCAAGTACAACACTACTCCTTATGACAAATTAAAATTAGATTTGGCTTACATTGAGAACTACACAGTTTGGTTGGATTTAAAACTTATGCTTTTGACCTTAAAGGTGCTTTTGTGGCCAGATAGTACAGAGGGTGTAGAGGTAGATCAGATTACAGCCCTCCAAAAAGAAAAAGAATATCGCAAAGAGAAGGAAGAGTAGACTATGTGGGAATGGAAATACGCAAAAGAGCCTCTGGATATGAAACTACTGCTTCTGAGACTCATTGGTAATATTAAAATCGTAATAATTGCCGCTCTCTTGGGAGCGGCTATTATTGGTGGTGGGTATACAGTTTCCAAAGTAGTTTTTGGAGGACCTACAGAGTACGAGATGAGCCAGAGATTCTATGTGCAGTATGCGACAGATCCTCAGGTGGGCTTGGAATTTACGTACATCAATCATGCCAGCTGGAATATGTGGGTGCAGAGCGACTGGTTTACAGAGCGTGTATGGGATTATACCTTTGCAGATGGATTAAATCCTGCACAGTATGGCTTGACCAAGGAAACTTTGTCAACGGTTCTTAGTGCTGGTCTTGAAACAGACCTTCGTGTGGCTATAGTGACCGTGAAAACCACAGACGCTGTTTTGACAGAAAAACTGTCAAAAGCCCTTGCGAAAGTGATGCAGGATTTTGCGCAGCAGCAGATAGAAATTGAAGAAATTCGTCTGGTAGATACCCTAGAAGTAAAAGAGGCAGACAAGGATATCCGAGCACTTCGCGCGGTGATTTTGGGGACAGTGGTTGGTGCCTTTTGTGGAATCGTTGGTGTACTGATTTATCTAGTACTGGACGATGGAGTATACTTGCCAAGCACCTTGAGCTATCGCTATGGACAGCCTGCGCTTGGCTGTGCGTTTGATTCACCAGATGGGCTTAAATTACAGCCAGGTACTCTAGAAAATATTAAGACTGTGTACGGAGAACTTGATAAAGTGGCGCTTACGGCAGTGGAGGAGGATTTGTCTCTTCCTGAAATCGCAGACCTATTTGAAGGACCAGAATTTGTATGTGTGCCAAGCCTTTGTCAGGTGCCAGAAGCAGTCGAAGTGCTGAAACAGCAGGATGGTGTGCTTTTGGTGGTGGCAGCAGGTGGCAGCAGTGATGGACAGATTTGCCATGTGCTTGAGCAGATGAAAGTCCATGACTGTAAGCTAAGGGGTATGCTTTTGGTGCACGCAGACAAGAATTTGATGAAATTGTATGTACTTCCAGTAAAGGGAGAATAGAGATGAGATTACAGCTTTTGGTTGCTGCCGTGAATCAATCGGCAGATCAGTTACCACAGCAAATGAATATAGGCAGTGATGCAATCATCGTCAATCAGACAGATCACTATGCGTATCAGGAGTTTGATTTTCGGGGGCATCAGATTCGCTTTTTCTCTATGGCGGAGAGAGGTGTGGGCCTAAGCCGCAATCACAGTTTGCTTCGTGCGGATGCAGAGATTAGTCTTTTTGCAGATGAAGACATTGCCTACGTAGATGACTATGAAAAGCTGGTGTTGGAGGCCTTTGAAACCTATCCACAGGCAGATATGCTATTGTTTAATGTGCAGGCGGCACCTGGCAGAGAGACCTATCATATCGGAGAGTTTGGAAGAGTAAGAAGCTACAACTGTGGCAGATATCCAACCTACAGTTTTGCGGTTCGCACCAAAGAGGTGCACAAGAGAAATATTACGTTTTCTTTGCTCTTCGGCGGCGGTGCCAAGTATAGCAATGGAGAGGACAGCCTTTTTGTACAGGAATGTATTAAGAAGGGCATGAAGGTTTACAAGGTTCCTGTATCTATCGGTCAGGAGATTGAAAGACCATCTACTTGGTTTAAAGGATACAACGAAAAGTTTTTCTTCGACAGAGGAGTGCTCTACTGGCATCTGTATGGCAAACTTCGCCATGTGATGGCACTGCGCTTTTTGCTGGCTCACAAGGGAGAAATGTGCCAGGATATCTCAGTGAAGAAAGCATATCAGTTGATGAAAGAAGGCATGAAGGAGGCTGCAAATTAATGAGTCAAAAGATGTTTAGCATTGTTGTGGTTTCGCTGAATGCTGGGAACAAACTGTTAGAAACCATAGACAGTATTGTAAAGCAGAGTTACACCGACTACGAAGTGGTGGTGAAAGATGGTGGCTCGAAGGATGGCTCTATCAAAGCCTTAAATGAGAAGCTTCAGTCTATGGACGAAGCGACGAGAGCGCGTATCTCTGTGTACGAAGAAAAAGATGGAAGCATCTATGAAGGCATGAATCAGGCGGCAGATAAGACTACCGGAAAATACCTGTATTTTTTGAACTGCGGAGATTATTTCCATGCGGACAACAGTTTAGAGCAGCTTGCTTGGAGTATTCAGGCGGAGGAAGACATGGGTGAGCATCACCTGATCTATTACGGTGATATATACGATGCGCTTCGTGGCAATGTGGTGGCATCCAATCCTAGACTAGATGGGTTTGGCCTTTATCGAAATGTGCCATGCCATCAGGCCTGTGTTTACGATAGAGTGTTGTTTCAAAAAAGAGGTTATATCCCAGAGTACAAGGTGAGAGCGGATTATGAGCATTTTCTCTACAGCGTTTACAAAGAAGATGCAAAGCCTTGTTATGTTTCTGTGGTGCTTGCGTCCTATGAGGGCGGCGGGTTTTCGGAGACTCCTGCAAATCGCAAGCGTTCAGAACAGGAACGCAGAGAAATTATCAAGAAATACATGAGTTTTGGAGAGCGATTCTGTTACCGTGCTCTGCTGGTACTTACCTTGGCGCCACTGCGCACCAAGATTGCAGAGAATCCTAAATTGTCAGGCGGCTACAACCGCGTCAAAAACTTTGTATATGGTAGAAGATAAAAGGAAACTTAGATGGTAGTATATTTGTCATTGACGGTGATAGTAGTGCTCCTTGGCCTGCTGGTAAACAACCGAGAATATGTACAACTATATAGACAGCCTTGGACAAGAGAGGGCTCTCTTTCGCTTGCCCGAGATTACAGGGGCACCATGACCAGAGGAAGGTTTTTGGGGTTGGTGCTAGCGGTGGTGATTTTTACACTCTTGGCAGCTGTTTCGGCCTGCAGAATTGCAGTGGGAAATGACTATTGGGTGTATCGCTTCCAGTTTAACCTCATTATGCAGGACAGACATGTGTCCTATGAGTGGGGGTTCAATCTGGTGGTTTGGCTGATTCAGTCTATCTTTGGGTATGACAACTACCTTCCTGTGTTTGGCTTCTTTTCTATTGTGACAGCTTTCTTTTTTGTGAAAGCGATTTATGACCAGGCAGAATGGTTTGGAGCTACTGTGTTTTTGCTGATGACTGGTGGCTATTATTTCTCCAGTTTAAACTCTGTGCGCTATTACTTGGTGCTGGCGATGCTGATGTATGCCACAAAGTATGTGATGCGCAAGGAGTACTTGAAATTTATCCTATGGATTTTGGTGGCGGCATGCTTCCACAAATCCGTGCTGGTGGTAATTCCTTTCTATATTTTGGCCAGATGGCTGGCCGAGACCAAGGTTCCAAAGTGGTTATATGCTATCTTTGGTGTGTTGGCGCTTAGTATGGTGGTATTTCCTGATTTCTACAAAAAGATTATTTTTATTTTCTATCCTTTTTATGAGGGAAGCACTTTTGAACAGGTGGATATTTCTTATACCAACATAGCAAAGGTGCTTGCGACTTTGGTGCTGGCAATGCTTTTTTATAGAAAAGCTTTGAAGGAGAATGTAATTAATCGTTTCTACTTTTTCCTGAATCTGGGAGGATTGGTGATATATACTTGTGGCTCCTTTATTCCAGAGGTTTCACGTATTGGCTATTACTTTGTGGTAAGCCAGATTTTCTTTATCCCTTCGGTGCTGATTCGCATTGAGCACAAAGGATGGAGACGTTTTTTTACAGCCTGTGTGGCGCTGGCTTTTGTGGCGTATTTTGCCTTGTTCTTACATTCTGCGCAGAGCGTAGATATTCGAATATTGCCATACTATAACTGGATATTTAACTAGAACATTGAGTAGGTATTTGGCGGAGGCTTTCTGTTGGGCTGCAGTTTACTTGGAGCAGGTAGAAGGCTTTGACATGGCAAAAACTTAGGAGAGATATATGAGAGTTTTGTGGTTGTGCAACATTATGCTGCCTGTGATTGCGGAGCAGCTGGGCAAGCCTGCCAGCAACAAAGAGGGCTGGCTTAGTGGCCTGGCACAGCAAATACTGTTGCATAAAGAGGAAAATCAAATAGAACTTGGCATCTGCTATCCAGTGCCCAAAGGACAGGGTACTCAAAATGGAGAGGCAGCTGGAATTTCCTATTTCGAATTTGAGGAAGATACCATTCATCCGGAGAACTATGACTATGCCTTGGAGACGCAGCTTGCAGATATCCTGAATCGTTTTGACCCGGATGTGGTGCACTGCTTTGGAACAGAGTATCCCCATACTTTGGCTATGACCAAAGCCTGTCAGGACAAGAGCAAAGTGCTCATCGGTATACAAGGCTTGTGCTATCTGTATGCGGACAGGTATTTTGCGGATTTGCCAGAGCGGATTGTAAACAGATATCTGTTCAGAGATTTGGTAAAACGAGACAATATCCGTATTGGAAGAGAAAAATATGTAAAGCGCGGGGTTTATGAAAAAGAGGCCCTCGCACTTGCTGGAAATATCACTGGTCGTACCGATTGGGACAGGGCGGCTGCCGCGGAGTGCAGTCCAAATGCGACCTATCATTTTATGAATGAAACTCTCAGGTCCAATTTTTACAGTGAGACCTGGGAATATGATAAATGCGAGCCCTATTCTATCTTTTTAAGCCAGGGAAATTACCCTATCAAGGGTCTTCACTATATGCTACAGGCTATGCCAAAGATTCTTGCTAGGTTCCCAGAGGCAAAAGTGTATGTGGCCGGAGATGTGATTACACGCTATGAGAGCCTGAAAGACAAAATTAAAATTGGCTCCTATGGCAAGTATTGTCTGGATTTGATTCGAAGCCTCAACTTACAGGGTAAGATAGAGTTTGTGGGAAGGTTAGATGCACAGCAGATGTGCAACAGATATTTAAAGAGCCACGTGTTTGTGTCGCCGTCTTCCATTGAAAATTCTCCCAATTCTGTGGGAGAGGCTATGCTACTTGGCATGCCAGTGGTAAGCTCTGATGTGGGTGGCGTTGCCAATATGCTGACACATGGCAAAGAGGGTATCCTTTATCCGTATTTTGATGTGGATGCGCTGTCAGAGGCAGTGTGCCAGATTTTTGAAGACAAAGAACAGGCAATCCAGATGGGTGTCATGGCCAGAGAGCATGCCCAAAAGACCCACGATGGAGATGCCAATTATGCTAGATTAATGGAGATATATCATCAGATATGAAAGTGACGTTTGTTTCTAACTACATCAACCATCATCAGATACCGGTGAGCAGTGAGCTGTATGCTAAGTTAGGGGCAGACTATGCCTTCGTCCAGACGGAGGCTATGGAACCAGAGCGCGTCCAGATGGGCTGGAACCCAGATACAGAAAGTCTACCTTATCTGCGACTCTACGAGAAAGATCCTCAGGGAATCATGCAACTTATCATGGACAGCGATATGGTAATCTTTGGCGGTACGGATGATGAGAGCTTTATTCAGCCCAGGTTAAAGTCTGGCAAGCCAGTCATTCGTTATAGCGAAAGAATCTACAAAACAGGCCAGTGGAAGTTTATATCCCCTAGAGGTCTGAAGAAGAAATACGAAGATCATACTCAGTACCGCAAAGCGCCAGTGTATATGCTTTGCGCAGGAGCCTATGTGGCATCCGATTTTAATCTGGTGAGAGCGTATCCAAACAAGAAACTGAAATGGGGATATTTCCCAGCCATGAAGGACTATGATGTGGATAAGTTGCTTGACGAAAAGGCTGGAAAGACAGGAAGAATGGAAATCCTGTGGGCAGCCAGATTTATCGACTGGAAACATCCTGAAATGGTAGTAAAACTTGCAGAAACGCTGAAAAAAGAGAATTACAACTTCCACATTACTATGATTGGCGGTGGTGTGATGAAGGATGAAATAGAACAGATGGTAGAAGCCCTTGGTGTAGGTGACTTTGTTACGTTGGCGGGATTTCGGACGCCTGACGAGGTGCGCACCTACATGGAAAGAGCGGATATCTACCTTGTGACCAGTGACCGTCAGGAGGGCTGGGGTGCAGTGGTAAATGAGGCTATGAACAGTGGATGCGCTGTGGTGGGCGATGCCATGATTGGCGCTGTTCCGTATCTTATCGAGAATGGGGTAAATGGCCTGATATACAAGACTAGGAATCAGAAGGCTCTGGAGCAAGCGGTAAAAGTCCTTCTCGATGAACCGGGCCAGACGCGGGAACTTGGCAGGAGAGCGTATCAGACCATTCAGGAGACCTGGAATGCCAAAGTGGCGGCGGAGCGTCTGTTGGTTTTTGCCGAAGAACTTTTAAGTGGAGAGCCAAACTTAGAACGATATAGTGAAGGGCCACTTAGTCGCGCCTAGGAGAACAATCAAGGAGAGATAGCCATGGAAAAACCATTGGTAACAATCATTATTCCAGTTTATAATATAGAGGACTACCTTGGCCGTTGCGTTCGTTCTGTTTTAAGCCAGACCTACCAAAATTTGGAAATCCTTTTGGTAGATGATGGCTCTACGGATGGAAGCGGCAAGCTATGCGATGAGCTTGCAAAAGAGGATAGCAGAATTCAGGTTTTCCACAAGGAAAATGGAGGATCTTCTTCTGCAAGAAACCTTGCCATAGAGGTCGCAAAAGGTTCCTACCTTGGCTTCGTAGACAGTGATGACTATGTGGAGCCAGATATGTATGAGCAGCTGGTAGATGCGCTACTTAGGCATCATGCGCAGATTGCTCAGGTGGGAAGAGATGAGATTGATGAACAGGGCAACCTAAGGCCCAATATTTGCCAACCACCCAAGGAGGAAGAATTTGTCACAGCACCTGTCTTTTTTAAGGAACTGCTGATGCATAGAGGAGATTGTTCTTTTTGCACTAAGTTGGTTGCCAGAGAGTTGTTTGACGTCTATCGTTTTCCGATAGGAGAACTGAACGAAGATTTCAAGATATTGATTCAGATGCTTTCTCATGTGAAAGGAGTCGTATCCCTTCCAAAGCAGTCCTATCATGTGTTCTATCGTATGGGAAGCAACACTAGAAAGAAGTCGAAGGAGGATTTTTCCAGAGTCTTTGCAGACAATGTGAGAAATGCCCAGTTGGCACTGGATTTGGCCAAAGAAAGATGCCAGATGGAAGGCTACAAAGAGTTAGGACTTCTAGCCATTGCCAAGCGTTTTGGACTTGTTCAGAGGCTGGACTATATGTTGCATATTCCTATTTCTCAGATGACTAGGGATAATGTTTTTTACAGAGAAGTTGTGAAGGATATCCGCAGCAACTTTGGACAGATTTTGGTAAATCCACATTTGAGTATGAAAAATAGAATCTATTTAGCTTTGTTTGCTGCGATGCCAAAGACAATCCGTGTGATACACAGCAAAATAAAGGGGAATGGATATAAAGGAGAAAAGTAATGGATAAAATAGCAGTTTTGATACCGTGCTATAACGAAGAAAAAACTATTGCAAAAGTGGTGAAGGATGCCAGAGAGGCATTGCCTGAGGCAACCATTTATGTGTATGACAACAATTCCACAGACAAAACGGTGGAACTTGCTTTGGAGGCTGGAGCTGTAGTGCGCCATGAGTACAAGCAGGGCAAGGGAAATGTAATTCGCCGAATGTTTCGTGAGATTGATGCCCAGTGCTATTTGATGATTGATGGGGATGACACCTATCCTTTAGATTGCGCTAGAGAAATCTGCGATTTGGTGTTAAATCATCAGGCAGATATGGTGGTGGGAGATAGACTTTCCTCCACATATTTTACCGAAAACAAGAGACCTTTCCACAACTTTGGAAATAGTCTGGTGAGATGGTCTATCAACAAGCTGTTCCACTCCAATATCAAAGATATTATGACGGGATATAGAGCTTTCAACTACAAATTTGTAAAGACTTTCCCAGTGCTTTCTTCTGGCTTTGAAATTGAAACGGAAATGACCATTCATGCGGTTAATTTCAAAATGCAGGTAGAAAACGTTGTGGTGGATTATAGAGACAGACCAGAGGGAAGTGTGTCTAAACTAAATACCTTCCAGGATGGATTCAAGGTGCTGAAGACCATTGCGAAGCTTTTCAAAAATTACAAACCATTTGGTTTCTTTGGATTGGTATGTCTGGCTTTGATGCTGGTGGCAGCAGGAATGTTTATCCCTGTGCTGATTGAATACTTCCAGACTGGTCTGGTACTTCGCTTCCCAACCTTGATTGTGAGCGGATTCCTGGCTTTGGCTGCAATTCAGTCCTTCTTTGCGGGAATGATTTTGTCTGCCATTACTTCGAAGGAAAAAAGAGAGTTTGAATATCGTCTGATTCGTATAGAACAGGAAGAAAAGAGAACTTGTGGAGGAGAAAAATGAGCAACCCCATTGAAATGATTAGTTTTGTAATCCCTTGCTATCGCTCACAGAACACCATAGGGAATGTGGTGCAAGAGATAGAAGATACCATGAAGGAATTGGCACGTTTTCACTATGAAGTGATATTGGTGAATGATTGCTCGCCAGATGAAACATGGAAGACAATCAAAAAACTGGCAGAAGAAAAAGAATATATAAAAGGAGTTCATTTTGCAAAGAACTTCGGGCAGCATGCAGCCTTGATGGCTGGACTGCGCAAGGCCAAAGGTGATGTGGTGGTTTGCCTGGATGACGATGGACAAACTCCTGCCAACGAAGTGGGCAAGCTTTTGGAGAAGATGGAAGAGGGCTATGATGCGGTATATGCAAGTTATTCTCACAAGCAGCATTCTTTCTTCCGCAATTTTGGAAGCCGCGTAAACGACTGGATGACCAGAGTGATGTTGGGCAAACCAAAGGAGTTGTATGTATCCAGCTATTTTGCAGTGCAGAGATATATTGTGGATGATATGATTCGCTATGAGAACTCCTATCCTTATGTGATTGGGCTGGTGCTTCGCGCAACCAAAAACGTGGTAAATGTGCCAGTTGAGCATAGAGAAAGAGAAGAAGGCAGATCTGGATACACCATGAAGAAACTGCTGGGGCTGTGGCTCAATGGTTTTACTGCTTTTTCAGTTATTCCGCTGAGAGTGGCAACGACCATTGGCGGTATTTGTGCTGCTGGCGGATTTGTGTATGGTGCTTACACCATAGTCAAAAGGCTGCTCAACCCTGATGTGCCAATGGGCTTTAGTTCCATCATGTCTGCCATTGTATTCTTTGGTGGCATGGTTATGATTATGCTTGGTCTGGTGGGTGAATACATAGGACGTATTTACATCAGCCTGAACAATTCTCCTCAGTATGTAGTGAAAGAAACCACAGATGGAGAAAGATTTTAATATGATTTGTGAAGGAAACGCATAGCTTTTTAGCTGTGCGTTTTTTGTGATGGCGACGAGGCGAGCGCCATCATGCTTGCATGAGTAACAAATTTGATACAGATTTCCTCCACTTTTGATACATTTTACCCCCATTTTCGATACAATTGCCCCTTATGATAGCCAAAGAAAGTGAAAAGGCAGGGAAGGGCTGCTTTGAAAGAAAGGGAGGATGTAAAGATGGATTTAGGAATTAAGATAAATAAAATGATGTTGTTTGGTCTGGGCAGAGAGTTGTGGATGGAGAAGGCTCCCAAAGTGGAAGTGTTCCAGGACTGCAAGGATTTGGCTCCTTGGGAGAAACTCTTAAAGCAACTTCTCTGGAGACAGATCGGAGATGTAAGAGGAAAAAGAATATTGGATTACGGCAGTGGGCTGGGCGTCACTGCCAACCATTATGCTAGATACAATCAGGTGGTTGCTATTGAGCCTGCAAAGGAGCGCGTGCTGGAGCGTGTGCAGGTGCAGGAGTACCAGCAACTGGAAGGTGGACTTGAAGTGCTAAGGCAACTGCCTGATGATTACTTTGATGTAGTGTTCTGTCACAATGTGTTGGAATATGCCCCTGAGAGAAAAGAGATAGTAAAGGAATTGCAGCGAGTGCTCAGACCAGGAGGTTTTCTTTCTCTGGTAAAACACAACCGAGCTGGCAGAGTGATGCAGATGGCAGTACTGCTGGATGATTTTGAAAGAGCCAATGCCCTTTTAGATGGAAAAGCGTCCATGACTTCCGGGTATGGTGCCATAGACTACTATGAGGATGAGGATGCCCTGATTTGGGGAGACAAGTTAAGCCTTGAAAGGAACTTTGGAATCCGTACCTTTTGGGATTTGCAGCAAAATCAGGAAAAGCATGCCACAGAGCAGTGGCAGGAGCAAATGATGCAGTTAGAGCAGAGAGTGGCAGAAAAAGAAGAGTACAGAGCCATAGCTTTTTTTCATCACTTGATTTTGAGAAAGCATATATAAATTGCCTTTTCGATACATAAATGGTACAATTACTGTGTATGTTTATGCCTAGAATTACCATAGGACATGTAGAAAGCAAAGGTTGAACGAGTATGCTGAATATTTTGAAGAAGATGAATCTTCTACTAGACAAAAAACAGAAGCGCACAATGGTATGGCTGGTAATCATGATGATAGTCGGCGCTGGATTGCAGGTTGCCGGAGTGGGAATGATTGTTCCCGTGGTTAGCATGGTTATGGATGCGGATGCGGTTCATGGAGATGGACTGGCCAATACCCTGTACGAACTGATAGGAGTAGAATCGGTCACATCCTTTACAGCAATCATTATGGTTGCACTGGTAGTGGTATTCATAGTTAAGAACGTATTCCTTTATTTTCAACAGAAAGTAATGTATGCCTTTGTATATACCAATCAGTTCCGTACCTCAGAGAGAATGATGAAAAATTATTTGCGCAGAGGTTATGAGTTTTACTTAAATGCGGATACTGCTGTAGTACAGAGAACCATCACCTCCGATGTGAACAATATGTATGCGCTGATTTTGGCGGTGCTGCAGCTTATTTCCGATGGCATCATCTTTGGGTTCCTTGTAGTGTATTGTCTGGCACAGGATGTGGTCATGAGCCTGGTCCTTGCCTCTGTGATGCTACTTCTCTTGTGGGTCATCAAGAAGGTGTTAAAGCCAATTCTTCGAAAGGCTGGACAGGACAATCAGGATTACTACAGTGCACTGTTTAAATGGATTTCCCAGACAGTGCAGGGTATTAAGGAAGTAAAAATTGGCGGCAAAGAACAGTACTTTGTGGCAGAATATATTAAGTGCGGCGAGGGCTATGTAAACGCCGTACAAAAATACAGCTTGTACAACAATATTCCAAAACTTTTTATAGAGACTATCTGTGTAGCGTGTATGATTGGCTATATGCTGGTGATGATGCTTGGCGGTGTGGACTCAGATAGAATGATGCAGACCTTGACCGCTTTTGCGGCAGCGGCTTTGGTATTGCTTCCATGTGTAAACCGTCTGAACAATCAGATTAACAATATCACTTACTTTGAGCCTTTCTTTATGGGCGTATCCGACAACCTTCAGGATGAAATCAGTGGCAACAAGACGGATATGACAGGCTGGGGTGTGGCTTCCGAAAAACTTCCAGTGAAGAAATCTATCCTGCTGGATGATATCACATACGCCTATCCAAATACGGACAAACTGATTTTTGACCATGCAAGCTTGGAAATCCCAATTGGAGCAGCGGTAGGTATCGTGGGTACATCTGGAGCTGGTAAAACTACAGTGGTAGACATTTTGTTAGGGCTTTTAGAGTGCAAGACTGGCGCCATTTATGCAGATGGTGTAGATGTGAAGACCAAGTACAGAGCATGGCTGAAAAATGTGGGTTACATTCCTCAGATGATTTTTATGCTGGATGACACTATCAGACACAATGTTGCTTTTGGTGTGCCAGATGAAGAAATCAGTGAAGAGCGTATCTGGGAGGTGCTCAGAGAAGCTCAGCTTGAAGACTTTGTGAAGAGCCTTCCAGAAGGCTTAGATACAGGCATCGGCGAGAGAGGAATTCGTCTCTCTGGCGGTCAAAGACAGAGAATTGGTATTGCAAGAGCCCTTTATGAGGATCCAGAGGTGCTGATTTTGGATGAGGCGACTTCTGCGCTTGACAATGATACAGAAGCCGCAATCATGGAGTCTATCAATCGACTTCAAGGCAAAAAAACACTTGTTATCATTGCCCATAGATTGCAGACAATTGAAAAATGTGACATGGTTTATCGCGTGGAAAATGGAAAAGCAGTTTTGGAAAAAACAAGACAATAGAATATGGATTAAAGTAGCGTCGTTTGCTTTGGCTGCGGTGCTTCTTTTGCTGTGTGTGTGGCCATCGCCCAAAAAACTACAGTATGATGTGGTGTTGATGGGAGATAGTGTAATTGGAAACAAGGTGGCTCACAAAAGTATTGCTGTTCACGAGTATATTGCCGAGCAAACAGGCTTGACAGTATTCAATGGTGCGTTTGGTGGAAGTGGTATGGCAAAACAGACAGGGGAATCTGGGGCGGTATGTAATTCCAGTTGGTGCATGGCAAATCTTGCTCAGGCCATCTGCTTGGATACATGGGAAGGAGCAAAGGCTTCCATGGCTTATGCGGACCATTACAAAGATACCAACCGACAGGCTTTTTCGGGGTACAAGGAGCGAATGGAGGCCCTTTCACAGATTGACTTCGAGAATGTGAGGGTTTTGATTATTGAGCATGGTACCAATGATTACAATTCTGGTGTACCCATTGACAATGAAGAGGATCCTTTTGACATAGGAACCTTTGGCGGAGCACTGAGAAGTGCTTTGACTCTTTTGCAGAAGCACTATCCAGATTTGCGCATTGTACTTGTAACTCCGGCCTACTGCGAAGTGGGAACAGAGGAGAAGTACTCTTCCGATACCAAAGATTGGGGCGGTGGATTGTTGGCCAAATATGTGGAAAAAGAATTGGAAATTGCTGCGCAGTACGGCGTAGAAGTGATAGATGCATATCACCAGTCCGGACTTAACGCAGACAATGTTTATGATTATACAACTGATGGTTTGCATCCAAACGCAGATGGAATCGTTCTGCTGGGAGATTTGATATCAAACTATCTGAAAGGAAATGTAAATGAAGATAAGTGAACCAACTTGGGTTTGGGAAATACTTAAACAAAAAATAAAAAAGCAGTGGATTATAGTCTTTGTGGCTACATTTGTGATAGGGCTTATCGCTCATGCAACCATTATGCTGCAAGATATCCCCAATCATGATGGCTTGGCGAGTATGTACTTTGACCAGAATATGATTACATCAGGCAGATGGTTTTTGAGCATTGCCTGCGGTTTTTCATCCTACTTTACTTTGCCATGGCTCATTGGACTATTGGGTCTGATTCTGCTGTCTGTAACTGCGGTGCTTTTGGCGGATTTGCTTCAGATAGAAAGTGCATGGCTGGGGTGTCTGGTGGGAGGTCTTTTGGTTACTTTCCCAGCACTGACTTCTACCTTTGCCTATGTATACACATTGGATGGATATATGCTTGGGCTGATGCTTTCTGTGCTTGCTGTCTGGTTTGTGGCAAGGGGTGGCAAAAAGTGGATGGCAGGTGCAGTCTGCCTGGCCTTTAGTATGGGCGTCTATCAGGCTTATTTGCCGTTTGCAATTCTGCTCAGCTTGTATGCAGTGCTGATGGCCTTTTTGGAAGAGAAAGAGAAGGGGCGCAAAGTAAAGGCACTGGGTTCCTACTTGGGAATGGGCGTGTGTGGCATGGTCCTTTACTATGTGATTTTGCAGATTCTTCTTTGGATACAAGGCAAACAGCTGGCGTCTTACCAGGGAATCGATGGCATGGGCAGCGTGGCTGGACTGGATTTGCTTGGAACAGTTAAGTCCATTTTTGGCGACTTTATCCAATTCACCCTCAAGGGACATATTCTATTTAACAATATTTTTTCTACAACGGCTGTTGTGGTGCTTATCTTGACTACAGCGTTGGTGCTTGTACTACTTGCAATAGACAAAAAGCTGTTTAAGAGCATTTGGTTTTACTTGATAGTGATTGCCTTGGTGGTAATTGTGCCAGTGGCAACCAATGTGATATTGATTATTTCTCCAGGAGTGAATTATCATCTGCTGATGAGATATCAGTGGGTACTTTTTGTTATATTGGCTCTGGCTTTTTGCAACAGATATATCGTTGTGCTGAAGAACCAAATGCCGCTGGGTAAATGGGCGATGCTATTGTGCGCTGCAGTACTGACCTTCAACTATTTGGTGGTGGATCAGATCGCTTATTCCAATCTGGAAAAGAAATATGAAAAAACATATAGTTACTGCTTAAGACTTCTGGATCGCATGGAGCAGACGCAGGGGTATTATCCTGGAATTCCTGTGGCTATGATTGGTGTGGTTTCAGAGGATAACTTCCCTGTAACAGATATTACAGGAGAGGTAACCGGATCGATTATTGGAGCGACTGGGGATTATCTGCTTTACACTTCTGCGAACTACCAGAGTTTTATGAAACATTACATGGGAGTGGAAATCAATCCAGTGAGCGGTGAAGATATGCTACGTATTTATGACAGTGAGGAATATAGAGCCCTTGAGAGCTTTCCGGGTGCCAATTCCATGAAGGTTGTAGACGGGGTTTTGTACATCAAAACAGAAAATGTAGCTGAATAAAGGCAGATTCAGATAAAGAGGGATATCATGGCAAAGTTATCGATTATTTTACCTTCCTATAACGAGGAACAGAATATTGCAAACACATCGAATGTGCTATCTACGCTTTTGGAGGAACATCAGATTGACTATGAACTGATTTTTGTCAGTGACGGCTCAAAGGATGCAACTTACAGTGAAATCTTGAAGGCGGCAGAAGCAAATCCTAATGTCAAGGGAGCGGAGTTTAGCCGCAATTTTGGTAAAGAGGCAACGATTTTTGCAGGACTTCAGCTTGCAGTTGGCGATGCTTGTATTGTGATGGACTGTGATTTGCAGCATCCTCCTACAGTGATTCCACAGATGTGGGCTCTTTGGCAGGAAGGCTATGAAGTTGTGGAAGGCGTGAAATCCAGCAGGGGCAAAGAGAGTTTGGCGTACAAATTGTCTGCTGGGCTTTTCTACAAAATCATGAGTAAACTTATCAAGATGGATATGAATGCATCCTCGGACTACAAACTGTTGGATCGCAAGGTGGTAGATGTGCTTTTGGGACTTAAGGAGCACAACACCTTCTTCAGAGCGTTGACATTCTGGGCTGGCTTCCACACAACTACAGTAGAATATGAAGTGCAGGAAAGGCTTTACGGAGAGAGCAAGTGGTCGGTACTTTCTTTGATGAAATATGCCATCAGCAATGCCACTTCCTTTAGTACTCTTCCTTTGCAACTGGTGACTGTGATGGGAATGGTTTCGGTTTTGTTTAGTGTGGTTTTGGGCATTCAGACACTGGTGAAGTATTTACTTGACACAGCGGTGGAAGGATTTACCACAGTAATTTTGTTGATACTGATTATTGGTGGATTTATCATGATCAGTTTGGGAATCATTGGACACTATATTGCCCGCATCTATGAAGAGGTGAAGGGTAGACCGAAGTACATTATCAGTAAAGTAACAGAAAATGTGCAGGGTAATATCGTGGGACGAGGATAAGTGCTGTCTTATATATTTCAGAAGGCAAGGTTAGGAATAGAACGATGAAAAAGCGAATGGCGAATATCGAACTGCTTCGAGTTTTGTCTATGCTTATGGTGGTAATGCTTCACTTTTTGGGAAAAGGGGAGCTGTTGCCCAAATTGACAGGAAGCATGGACGCAGCGGGATATGTGGCGTGGTTTATGGAATCGCTGTGTATTGTAGCAGTCAATGTTTATATGCTTATAAGTGGATATTTTTTGGTGGAGAGCAGTTTTAAACTGGGAAGACTTCTGTCTTTGATGCTGCAGGTGATTTTTTACAGCGTGCTAGTACCTGTGGTGCTGGTATGTGCAGGAGTGCTTGAACTTGGAAATATCAGTTTTTATCAGCTTTTACAGTATGTGTTTCCTACATTAATGGAACAGTACTGGTTTGTGACGGCGTATGTACTCATGTATCTGCTGTCTCCGTTTTTGGGGGCTGCGGTCCACCACATGAGCAAGAGGAAATTGGAGATTGCTTTAGGACTTTTGCTGGTGGTCATGTCCCTCAGTAAATCTATTCTTCCAGTACAACTGGAGATGGACCGTTTTGGCTATGATGCGCTATGGTTTGTGACGGTCTATTTGGTGGCAGCCTATATCAGGCTTTATGGAATACCTTTCTTTGGCAGTGGTAAAAAGAGTTTTGCCATGTATCTGCTTGGAGGAGCGGGTATTTATGCTTTGACCATGCTACTTCACATCGTTTGTGTGAAGACTGGCGCTTTGGAATTTTTTGTGGATGTGGCCTATGAGTACAACCATATCTTTAATTTGTTTGCTGCAGTGGCGCTGTTCTATGCCTTTTTGCATCTGAAGTTGCCAGAGGGCAAACTGGCGAAGACCATCTGTAAATTAGGGGGCCTAAGCTTTGGCGTATATTTGTTGCACGAACAGATTGAAATCCGTTATCTATGGCCGAAATGGCTTGGGGCTGAGCAGGTTTCAAGCATTGGGCAGCTTCTGCTTACAAGTTTGGCGGCTGTGCTGGTAGTGTTCGTGGCGGGCGTAGCAGTAGATGCCCTACGACAAATGATTTTTAAAGGGTTTGGAAAATTACTTTCAGCTTTACATTTGACAGGCTGGATTGAACGCATAGATCAGAAGATGAAAGAATAAAGGATTAGCCTGAATTAGTCGGGCCAGGAAAGGAAATAAAATGATTAATTTTAATGTACCTCCTTACACAGGAAAAGAATTAGAGTATGTATCACAGGCTGTTGCAAATCACAAGATTTGCGGTGATGGTGAATTTACGCGCAAGTGTAATGCTTGGTTTGAAGAAAAAACAGGTACAGCAAAGTGCTTGCTTACCACTTCCTGCACACATGCTACAGAGATGGCGGCACTTCTTGCAAATATCAAAGAAGGGGACGAAGTGATTATGCCTTCTTATACCTTTGTTTCTACAGCAGATGCATTTGTGCTTCGTGGAGCAACGGTGGTGTTTGTGGATATTAGACCAGATACCATGAACATAGATGAAAATTTGATTGAGGATGCCATCACAGAACGTACGAAGGCTATTGTTCCTGTGCATTATGCAGGTGTTTCTTGCGAGATGGACAAGATTATGGATATTGCAAAAAGACATAATCTGATTGTAATCGAAGATGCTGCACAAGGCGTTATGTCAACCTATAAAGGACAGCCATTGGGTACCATCGGCGATTTTGGTGCATATAGTTTCCATGAGACCAAGAACTATAGCATGGGCGAGGGCGGTGCTCTGCTCATTAAACACGAAAAAGATATCGAGGATGCGGAAATTATTCGTGAAAAGGGAACCAACAGAAGTAAGTTCTTCCGCGGACAGATTGACAAGTATACCTGGGTTAACTATGGTTCTTCCTACCTTCCAAGTGATATGAACGCTGCATACCTTTATGCGCAGCTGGAGATTGCAGAGCAAATTAACGATGCGCGACTTGCCATTTGGAACAGATACTATGAGAGATTGCAGCCTTTGAAGGAGGCTGGCAAAATTGAATTGCCTATCGTGCCTGAAAATTGCGTACACAATGCGCATATGTTCTATATCAAGGCCAAGGATTTGGAAGAAAGAACAGCGTTTATTAACTTCCTCAAGGAAAAGGGCGTTATGTCTGTGTTCCACTATGTGCCACTTCATTCCGCTCCTGCAGGGGTTAAGTACGGACGCTTCCATGGAGAAGACAAGTACACAACAAAGGAAAGTGAAAGATTGGCTCGTTTGCCATTGTACTATGGTTTGACCATGGAACAGGTAGACTATATTTGCGATACTGTAATAGAATTTTATGAATAAAATAAAGCCTATTGTTTGGAAAATTGCATATGACTTAGGTCTGATTGTGATGGGGATCCAGATACTGCTTGGAGTTTGCTGGCTCCTTCAAAACTTGTGGCTTGTGCCAGATTTTCCACAAACGGTAGAGCTGCTGGAAATGAGCGAAACATGGGTGCTTGATGAGTATGCTGGGGCTGCCTATGTGGCGCTTGTTTTTGTTGCACAGACTTTGCAGAACTGTCTAGGAATACCTTTTCAGATATTCCTTTATGTGCTACAGCTTGCACTTGGAATCTGGGCTGTGTATAGGCTTTTGCGCTATGCTTTTGCTGACCATGGAGAGGTCTTTTTAAAGGAGAAACGAGGCAAACTGGTATTGGCTAGTTTGTTTGTAAACACTATTCCTTTTTTACTACAGGCGCACATGGCAGTGCTGCCTTATTCTCTTGCTGGTTCGATGCTTTTTGCGCTGCTGGCAGAGCTTCTTTCACTGATTCGTTGGTCTGGCAATGATGAGTGCCTTGGGGACAAAAAAGGGCTTGCAAAAAAAATGACTATCCTAATAGTGCTTTGGTGTCTTTCTGCACTGATTTACCCGGGGCATAGGATGATTTCGGGTGCAGTGGTTGTGCTAGGTGTGCTTTGTGTAGGTATTGGGCGCAAAGAACTACGAGGCTGGCTGGTGATAGGCGTTGTGCTTGGCGCACTGCTTGGCGGTTTGACGCTAGCAGTGACTAGTGAAGAGGGAAGCAGGAACAAGATACAAAATACATTGGAATCTCAAGCTATGCAGAGACTGGCCTGGCCACATCTTGAATCCATGGAGTCTGTCTGGCCATGGGATGTTGTCGTTGCTTTTTCTGAAGAGGAGTTGGGATATGTCTCGGTGACTCCAGAGAGAGTAAGGGATGTTTTCGGTCCTTGGATGGAGGAAAAGTTTGGCAAAGAACTGGCCAATGCATATTATGGTGATATGGCGGTGGCGGCACTGCGTTACAATACCAAGGCGGTATTGAGTCAGATAGGAAAAGATATGTGCTTTTACCTGTGCCCGCAGTGGTCGACGTTGCAAGGTTTGGAAGGCAAAGGGGTGTCCTATACGGGACAAAACTATGAGAGACTTCAGGAATCTACTCCAAAATTGACCCAAGTTTTTGTGAAATGGAGCGGGATAAGTTTTGTGGTATTTTGCTTGATGACGATTGCCTGCTGGCGTAGAAATAAAATGAGCGGTCTGTGGCTCGGATTGGTAGTTTTTGCTTGGGCTACATTAGTGGTTAGCTGTACGTGGACTTCTGGAGGCATGGTGGATTACTTAAAGAGCTTCGCTGTGATGGCGATATGGGGAATGCTGATGACCTTGTGGTTGTGGGCAGGAGAAGAAAGAGGAGCAGACTCTAAATGATTGTTTTGCAGATATTAAGTTTGATTTTTTGGATATGGGTGCTTCCGGTTGTGCTGGGACTTATTCCGGCAGGGCTGATAGACAAAGAAAGAAAATTACTGGGTTTGCCTTTGATTTGTGGTTACATTCTGCAGTGGTTTGTCTTTCATATATTAGCAGTTCCTGTTATTTTGCTACAAGAAATAAATCCAATATTTGACTTCACTTTTTTGGCGTGGATTTATGGAACGATTTTGGTGCTGGTTGGAGCTTTGGTGATCTTGTTTTATGTAAAAAAACGGGAACTTTTGAATTGGAGAAGAACGGAATCTCCTTTTGTATGGGGCAGAACGAGTAAAATCTTTTTTGCTTTGTTTTGGGTTGTGTTTGCAATCCAGATTCTGGGTATATTGTTTTTGGCGTTTGCGGACGGAGATGACGCGTACTATGTGGCAGTGGCCACTATCGCAGAGAAGAGTGATACCATGTATAGGATTCAAGCATATACAGGTGGCGCTGGAACCATGGATTTGCGCCATGCGCTTGCTCCTATGCCTATGTGGATAGCCTTTGTCAGCAGAGTCAGTGGCATTCATGTGGCTACTGTTGCACATGTGGCAGTTCCGATAGTGCTTCTTTTGATTACTTATGGATTGTATGCGAGTATTGGACAGATTCTGTGCAAGGACAAGCGTGAAATGGTACCCCTGTTTTTGTTTATTTCCAGTTTGCTTGTGGTCTTCGGAAACTATTCCATGAAGACGGCAGAGACATTTTTGATTACAAGGACAGCTCAAGGGAAATCCATTTTGGGAAATGTGGTATTCCCCTTTGCCATATTGTTGGTTTTGATGCTGATAGACAGGGTGGCGAGGAAGGACGATACGGGAGTGATGCTTTGGTGCATGCTGATTATGCTGTCTGGCGTAGCTTGCTTGTGTAGCGCCCTTGGGGGAGTGCTTATTATTGCACTTTATGGTGTGGTTGGTTTTTATACTAGTCTGTGTTACAAGCGGTGGAATATCTTAAACCGTATGATTAGTTGTTGCCTTCCAGCGCTATTAAGCATTGCGTTGTATTTATTTGTGCAGAAGTTTTAGAGGTGTAAATATGTGGAGTGAAAGTGCCAAGCTTCTCCGGGATTTTGCTGGAGAGGGAATGATTTTGACACTGTTCTTTTTGTCGGTGATATGGCTTTTGATCACAGAGAAAAGAAAGGAAATCAGAATTGTATTTGTATATATGCCAGCCACAATATTAGTAGTGTTTCTTTTTCCTCTGACCGCGAAAATCATGAGTATGTTTATGGGAGAAGAAATCTACTACAGACTTCTTTGGCTCTGGCCCATTGTGCCGACGATTGCGTATGCTACCGTACAGCTGTGGAAAACAGTGAAGGAACAATCCAGGCTTTTGGTAGTGCTGGTCATTTCGGCGATTATTGTAATAAGCGGTAAATTGATGTATGTTAGCCCAAATTATTCTGTGGCAGAGAATCAGTATCATATACCTCAGGTGGTGGTAGATATCTGTGATGATATCAGGGTGGAAGGCCGTGAACTCAGAGTTCTTTTCCCGAGAGAACTTGTTCAGTATGTGCGTCAATACGATGCTACTGTGTGCCTGCCTTACGGAAGGGAAGTTTTGGTATATTCCTGGGGCGTGAGAAATGGACTCTTTTACGTAATGGAGACGCAACCGATTGATGTGAAACTAGCGGCAGAATATGCCAGGGAAGACATGTGCCATTATGTGATCATTCGAGAGACGGATGAATTGCAGGGCGACTTTGAAGATTATGACTATGAACTTTTTGGAGTATATGATGAATATCTGGTGTACAAGGATACCACCATGTATTTTGGATTGTGGGATGAAGAATAAAAGAACGGCTGAGAGATAACTCTCAGCCGTTTTGCTTTTTATTGAACTACAGGAGTAGGGTATTTGTTGATGGCGTCTGCAAGACGCTGTGCAACAAAGCGTCGTCCTTCCTCGTTGAGATGCAGGTGGTCGATAAGATAATCAGGGGCAATATCTTCGTGGATAGTGCCGTATAGGTTGTCTACAAAAGAAACGCTCTTTTGATAAGCTGCCTCAGACAATTTGATGGAGAAGGTAGACAAAAATTCGTTTCCATAGGACTGAATATCACTGCTTATATATTCGCCTTGAGAGCCAAGGCCAAAGCAATAAGTAGGGGACATCACGATGATACGGATGTGCGGATATTTGCTTTGGAACAAATCAATAGCGGAGTTGAAAGCACCTAAATAGGTGGTGATGCTTTCTGGGTTGTCGTCATCATTTACTTTGCGAGCATTCTGGTAATCAAAGCCGTCATACATGATAGCGAGAATATCCACTTTGTCCATATCCACTTCCTTAAGCTGTTCTAAAGGGGCTACCACATCGGAGTGTAAGGTTGAAAGCTCGGCTTCTAACTGATCGTAAATAACCATGTTGTCTTCGCACAGTGCGCTAGCAATCCAATACAAACCGAAGGCATCCCAAGCGTAGGCGTGTGCATCGTACACAGGCTCGTGGGATGAGATGGTGGAACTTGGGAAGGCACAGTTGATGACAGTGGCGTCAGTTAAGTCTGCAACAAGGTTGCAAACACCCGTTTCGGAGTCCCTTTCGTCAGAGAAAGGGTGATTGCCAAGACATAGAACTGTCAATTCGCCGTCGTCCTCTTTCACCATATCTTCTGTAATCATCAGGGGCAAAATATAGTCGCTGTTTTCGTAGATAATCTCGCCGTCATCATCACCCCATTCGGAGGAATGAATTACGTCTCCGTCAAGGAAACTGATGACTTTAGATATGAGGATGACTATAACGCCAACTGCTACCAAAGCACAGAGCACGTGAAGAACTCTCTGCAATATTTTTTGCTTCTTTTCGTTCATAAAAATCCCTTTCTTGCATGAAAAATTCAAGTTTCGAATGATTTGATTCTACTACATTTCAAAAAGGGTTGTCTAGTAACTGGAAAAATATTTAAGAAAAACTAAAGAAATGTGTTTTGTCTTGAAGACAAAGCCCTGAAATGGTATAATAATTCATTATTATTAAGGTTTCGAAAGGACTTAAGAAAAATGAAAAAAAATCATGAAGACACGTATACTGAACCTGAATATACAGAAGATGAGTATGTAGTAGAAGAAGGTGAGTATTCGGGTGAAGAGTATATAGAAGCCGAAGATGCGCAGTATGCAGAGGATGGCCAGTACGAGGAAGAAGGCTACTATGCAGACGAGGCGTATGAAGACGGCGAATATGCAGAAGGCGAATATGAAGACGGCTTCTACGAGGAAGGCGAATACGTAGACGGCGAGTATGCAGATGGTGAGTATGTAGACGGCGAGTATGTGGAAGGCGAATACTATGAGGATGGCCAGTACTACGAAGATGAGCAGTACTATGAGGATGGTCAGTACCAGGAAGAGTATTACGAAGAAAGCTATGCTGCAGATGGCGAGGAAGACGACTTTGTTTATGAAGATGAGTTTTCCATTCAGCCAAAACCAAAGCGCAAAAAGAAAAAAGGCGGTGTGTTTGGTGCTTTTGCAAGAATGAGCGCAATGGACAAGCTGATTACAACTACTGGCGTTCTTGTGCTGGTGCTTGCTCTTGTGGTAGGAAGCCTTTATGTTTCTGCAAATGGAGCACAGCAGCAGGTTTCTAGCTTTGATGCAGTAGGCCAACAACTTGCATACATAGAGTCCTATATTGGTGAAGCAGGTCTTTTGGCTGTAGCAGATGCAGAACAGGCCCGCATTGACGCTGCAAATGCAGTAGAAGAAGAGGAAGAAAATGACTTCTGGGATGAATATGACGAGGAAGATTACGTCAATGAAGTAGTAGTCAAGATGAATTTGACAACCATCCAGAAGGATTTGAAGATTAAATTTGTAAACAAGAAGTCTGGAAAACTGATTGGCAATGTTCCATTCCAGGTAAAGGTGGAAACTCCAAGCGGAAGTGAGCAGACTTTGACAGATGATGACATGGACGGTGTCATCTATCTGCAGGATATTGACGCAGGTAAATATACCGTAACAATGATCGAACTGACAGATGAGAAATATGAAAACTATGATATTTCTACTGTAGGTAAGACTGTCAACGTCAAGGATGAAATTCAATATGAAAAAGTTGACGTGGCAGACGAAGTAAAAGATGAGTCTGAAGTAAATGCCAAGGAAGAGGATACCGCTCAGAAAGAGGAAATTAAGGTTGAATCTGAATTGAAAGATACTGTGACATGGGTAGAATCTACCAAGAGTCAGGTATATGAAGCAGTAAAGAAATCTGATATCAAGGACCCTGCTACCACAGCAGTGGTATCTCTGTTCCGCAGATTGACGACTGGAACTGAAGGCGGCGAGAGCACAGCACCAAGCGAGAGTACTACATCAAGCGAGAGTACTACATCAAGCGAGAGTACTGCGCCAAGCGAGAGCACTGCACCAAGCGAGAGCACTGCACCAAGCGAGAGTACTGCACCAAGCGAGAGTACTCCACCAAGCGAGAGTACTGCACCAAGCGAGAGCACTGCACCAAGCGAGAGTACTCCACCAAGCGAGAGTACTGCACCAAGCGAGAGCACTCCACCAAGTGAGAGCACTCCACCAAGTGAGAGCGTCTCCTCTAGTGAGAGTTCTTCCTCTGGTGAGGGCTCTTCAAGTGGCGGCGGTTCTTCCGAACAAGAACAAAATCCACCTGCATCAGTTGCGGTGACAGGAATCACAATGAATCCTACTACGGCTTCAGTTGAAGTTGGTAAGAATACTACGTTGTCTATTGAAATTGCTCCATCCAATGCCACTGATTTATCTGTGACATGGAATTCCAATGATTATTCCATCGCAAGTGTAAATGATAGCGGCGTTGTGACTGGCGTAAAAGCAGGCACAACCATCATCACAGCAACAACTACAGATGGCGGATTTACGGCATCCTGTAATGTTACCGTAACTGCACCAACAACAGTTACTGGAATTCAGCTAAGCAAATCCACTTTGGAATTGACAGTTGGTTCTGACAAGGCATCAGAGACACTCACAGCAACATTGGAGCCTGAAGGAGTGACAGGAACTGTAACATGGACCTCTAGCGACTCATCTGTAGCTACAGTAGATAGCAATGGCGTGGTAACAGCACTGAAGGCAGGCACAACAACCATCACAGCAAAAGCAGGAGATTTGACTGCCACATGTGAGGTGACGGTTAAGGAAGTTATTAAGGTGACTTTGTCTAGCGAGACATTGACACTTGATTTGGTAAATACAAAGACAGCTACATTGACAGCAACTGTAACTGGCACAACAGAGCAAGTGGTAGCATGGAGTTCTAGTAATCCAGAAGTGGCAACTGTAGATGCGGCTGGTAAAGTAACAGCAGTGGCAGCAGGTGAAGCGGTGATTATTGCTAAGTCTATGGCTGACCAGACAGTAACTGCTACATGTACAGTTACTGTTACAGCAACCAACGCTACACTCATTACTTTGGACAAGGCCACAGCGGTTACTTACGAAAAAGGAACGCTAAAACTTGTGGCAACCACAACACCTGCTGATTTGCCAGTTGTATGGAAATCTTCTGATGCAACAGTGGCAACAGTGGCATCCGATGGAACAGTTACTGGTGTGAAAGAAGGCAAGGCTGAGATTACCGCATCTGTGGAGCAGGCAGACGGAACCTTCCTGACTGCGAAGTGTACAGTAACCGTAAACAATCTGATGAAGCTTGAAAAATCTACATTGTCTTTGGTTGCAGGCGGATCTGCCACAATTAATGTAATTTTAGGAGATGATGGAAAGGGTACCATCAGAGCATTTTCCGCAAATCCTAATGCGCTTAAGGTAGAAGTAAAAGACAAAACAGTAGTATTTACTGCTCTGGCAGTGAGCCCATCTGTAGGTGTTACAGTTAACTACACAAGAGAAGATGGCGTAAAAGATGCTCAGGATATTTATGTAAGTATTACGGACAATACAACCAAGCTTACAGACAACAGCGGCAAACAGCTTTTTGTTTTGGGAGCAGACGGCAAATATGTTGAAGCTTCTGTATCGGATTATTACAAGTATGATACATTCTACGTGCAAACTACTAGATATACTGGTTGGCAGACCATCAATGGAAAAGTATTCTTCTTTAACGTAGATGGCAAATATGTGACAGGTGAGCAGGTAATCCAAGGTGCGAAATATACTTTTGCAAGTGATGGTAGCCTGGTAACTGGAGATGGCGTATTTGGAATTGATGTTTCCAAGTGGAATGGAACCATTGACTGGACTGCAGTTAAGAACTCTGGCGTATCCTATGTAATCATTCGTTGTGGATACCGTGGTTCTTCCAAAGGTGCTTTGATTGAGGACCCTAAGTTTGAAAAGAATATTAAGGGTGCAACAGCCGCGGGATTGAAAGTAGGTGTGTATTTCTTCACACAGGCCATCAATGAAGTAGAAGCGGTTGAAGAGGCATCCATGGTCCTTGGATTGATTAAGAATTACAAGATTTCCTACCCAGTATTCCTGGATGTGGAGAGCAGTGGCGGACGAGCAGATGGATTGGATTCTGCTACTCGAACCAAGATTATCAAGGCTTTCTGTGAAACCATAGAAAACTCAGGTTACACAGCTGGTGTATACGCAAACAAATCCTGGTTTGAAAAGAAGATGGATGTGTCACAGTTGACCAAATACAAGATTTGGCTGGCGCAGTACGCAGCATCACCAACTTATACCAAATCCAAAATTGACCTTTGGCAGTACAAATCCACTGGTAAAGTAAGTGGTATCAGCGGCAACGTTGATTTGAACATTAGCTATCTCGGCTACTAAATTCTAGGAGGAAGTATATGCGTACTTATTTAGTAACAGGCGGAGCTGGATTTATTGGTTCCAACTACATTCATTACATGCTTAAAAAGTATGGTAAAGAGATTTTTATTATTAACGTTGACGTGCTGACCTACGCAGGAAATCTTGAAAATCTCAAAGACTTGGAAGGCCTTGACAATTATGTGTTTGTAAAGGCAGATATCTGTGACAAAGATGCTATTAGAGCAGTGTTCCAGAAATACGACGTGGACAGAGTGGTACACTTTGCTGCAGAAAGCCATGTAGACAGAAGTATTCGTAATCCAGAAGTGTTTGTGCAGACCAATGTTCTTGGAACAGCTGTTATGCTGAACTGTGCAAAGGAAAGCTGGGAGCTTCCAGACGGAAGCTTCAAAGAGGGAAAGAAATTCCTTCATGTTTCTACAGATGAGGTGTATGGATCTCTTCCAGATGATGACAATGCATTTTTCTATGAGACCACACCATACGATCCACATAGCCCATACTCAGCAAGTAAGGCTAGCTCCGATATGCTGGTAAAAGCGTATATGGATACTTATAAATTCCCAGCAAACATTACAAACTGCTCTAACAACTATGGACCTTATCAGTTCCCAGAGAAGTTGATTCCACTGATTATCAACAATGCTTTGCAGGGCAAGAAACTTCCAGTATATGGAGACGGAAAGAATGTTCGTGACTGGTTGTTTGTAGAGGACCATGCGAAAGCGATTGATATGGTACAGGAACAGGGAAGATTGTTCGAAACCTACAACATCGGTGGACACAATGAAAAACAGAACATTGAAATCATTCATATTATTATCGATACCTTGCAGGAAATGCTTCCTGAAGGAGATCCAAGAAAAGCATTGGTAAGCAGAGATTTGATTACCTATGTGGAAGACAGAAAGGGTCACGATAGAAGATATGCAATTGCTCCAGACAAGATCAAGGCTGAAATTGGCTGGGAGCCAGAGACAATGTTTAAAGAAGGCATCCGCAAGACTATCCAGTGGTTCTTCGAAAATGAAGAATGGATGAGAAATGTGACAAGCGGAGATTACCAGAAATATTACAACGAAATGTACGAGAAATAAACTTAAAATGGGGACGGTTTTCAGCCGTTCCCATTCGGTGCGTTTTTCTCTTTGTTTTGAAAGGAGTTATCCATGAAAGGAATTATTTTGGCAGGCGGTTCAGGAACCCGCCTTTATCCACTTACTAAGGCAATCTCCAAGCAGATTATGCCTGTATATGACAAACCAATGATTTATTATCCTTTGTCTACGCTGATGCTTGCTGGCATAAGAGAAATCCTGATTATCTCTACACCAAGAGATTTGCCTGTGTTTGAAGAACTTTTGGGAGATGGAAGTCAACTTGGTATGGAACTTCACTATGCGGTTCAGGAATATCCAAGAGGATTGGCAGATGCCTTTATCATTGGCGAGGAATTTATCGGAAATGATAGAGTGGCACTTGTGCTGGGAGACAATATTTTCTACGGTCAGAGTTTCTCCAAACTTCTCAGAGAAGTAGCCGATAGAGAAACCGGTGCAACTATCTTTGGTTACTATGTAAGGGACCCAAGAGAGTATGGAGTAGTTGAGTTTGATGCTGATGGAAAGGCACTTTCTATCGAAGAGAAACCAGCAAATCCAAAGAGTAATTATGCGGTTCCAGGATTGTATTTCTATGACAATGATGTAGTGGAAATCGCAAAGAATGTAAAACCTTCTGCAAGAGGTGAAATTGAAATTACATCTGTAAACAACGAATATCTTCGCAGAGGAACTCTTCGTGTGGAAACTATGGGAAGAGGATTTGCATGGCTGGATACAGGAAACCACGACGCCCTTTTGGAGGCTGCAAACTTTGTGTCTGCTTTCCAGAAGAGACAGGGACTTTATATTTCCTGTATCGAAGAGATAGCTTACAAGAGAGGCTTTATCAACAAGGAGCAGCTCCTTGCACTTGCTGAGCCTTTGATGAAGACCGATTATGGCAAATACTTGGTAGAGGTTGCAAATGGACTCTAAGTTGAAGAGATTGACGCTGATTGGCGTATTATCAGCCTTGCTGTTGGTGTTCCTTTTGGTTGTACTGGTAAATAGTAATCGCCTTCAGGAACAGACAGCAGCTGAAAAAAGTGAATCATCTACAATGGGAATGCCCAGCTTGCCGGAAACTAATATTGTGACTGGCCAGATAGGCAATGATTTGCATGCCTTTTTAAGCGATAGCACTTTCTTTGACAAAGAGGACACCTATCTTTCCAAATGGGAAGATGTGGCGAACAGGCTGTCTTTGGTAGTTACTTCGGTAGAAAAAGACCTTCGTATACAGGTGGTAGATTTCGAGGGAAATCTGGTGCCGGATATCGGTTTTTTGGTTGAGATTGAGGGCCAAGGTGAGTACAAGGATTTAGACAAAGATGGCGTGATTTATGTGGCCGAATTGCCTGCGGGCGAATATGTAGTTTCTTTGCAACCAGTAGAGGGCTACAAGGTGCCATTGAATGGCACTAAAGTGAAAGTCAAAGATCAGGTGGAGTACTTGGTGATTGACGATATTTCTCTGTTGGTATACACAGAGGAGGAAATAAACGCTGAAATAGAAGATACGGCGGAGCAAATTTCCGATGTGGACAAAACGGAGGTTAAGAAAAGACAGAGTACGGGCTCTGGAACCTATTTGGGAATCGATGTTTCCAAGTGGCAGAAGGAGATTGACTGGGAAAAAGTGGCGGAAGATGGAGTGGAGTTTGCTATTATCCGCTGCGGATACAGGGGTTCTGTTTCTGGTTGTCTGGTGGAAGATCCTTATTTTGAACGCAACATTAAGGGCGCTACTGCGGCAGGAATAAAGGTGGGAGTATACTTCTTTACACAGGCAATCACAGAGGTGGAAGCAGTAGAAGAGGCCAGTATGGTGGTAAGCCTGATCCGAGACTACGAGCTGGAGTATCCCGTATTCATTGACACAGAGAGCGCGGGCGGAAATGGAAGAGCAGATGGTCTTGATGAGGAGACGAGAACGGCGGTCTGTGAGGCTTTCTGCGCTACCGTTCGAAATGCAGGATACCAATCAGGTGTTTACGCAAGCCGCAATTGGTACAACAAGCGTGTTGATGTAGAAAGACTAGAAAAATATGTGATTTGGCTTGCGGAATATCGAAAGATTCCTTTGTATGAAGGGTATTATCATATGTGGCAATATACTTCAAAAGGAAAAGTGGACGGTATCGACGGAAATGTTGATTTAAATATAAGTTATTTAGGATATTAAGAAAGAGGTTAGTTATGGGAAAGATAAAGGTTGAAACTTGTGAAATTGAAGGATTGAAGATTATTACTCCTACCGTTTTTGGAGATGAGAGAGGATACTTCGTGGAGACCTACAACTACAATGACTTCAAAGAAGCCGGTATTGACCAGGTTTTTGTGCAGGACAATCAGTCTGCTTCTAAAAAGGGCGTGCTGCGCGGACTTCATTTCCAGATTAATTATCCTCAGGACAAGCTTGTTCGTGTGATCAAGGGTGCTGTTTATGATGTGGCTGTTGATTTGAGAGAGGGGTCTCCTACTTTTGGACAGTGGCATGGTGAACTTTTGACAGAGGAAAACAAAAAGCAGTTCTTTGTACCAAAGAATTTTGCGCATGGATTCCTGGTGCTCTCTGATTATGCGGAATTCTGCTATAAATGTACCGATTTCTATCATCCAAACGACGAAGGCGGACTTCTTTGGTGCGATGATGCAATCGGCGTTCAGTGGCCTATTCCAGAAGGCATGGAATTGACTCTTTCCGACAAGGACACCAAGTGGGGCGGCCTGAAGGAATATATGGAGCAGATGAAGAAATAAGAAAAGGGATTTACGATGGAATTATTTCAAAGTAGACGATTGATTTGGAAATTGGCAAAGAATGATTTCAAACGAAGATATGCAGGATCCTATTTGGGTGCTGCATGGGCCATGGTGCAACCTGTTGTGACGGTGGTAATGTATTGGATCATCTTTGAAAAGATATTTGGGGGCGTTGGACCTAGAGGTGAAAATGGTGTAAATGTGCCATTTGTCCTTTTCTTGACAGCAGGTCTTGTGCCTTGGTTTTTCTTTAGTGAAGCATGGAACCAGGGGACCAATGCTCTTTTGGATTACAACTATTTGGTAAAGAAGGTTGTATTTAACATCAATATTTTGCCCATTATCAAGGTGGTTGCTGCTACCTTTATTCATGTGTTCTTTATCGGCATTTTGCTGGTGGTGGCTATTCTGTATGGATACTATCCAAGCATTTATACTTTGCAGATAGTGTATTATAGTTTTGGGCTGTTTGTACTGGTGCTGGCACTTTGCTATACTACCTGCGCACTGGTGGTATTCTTTAAGGATTTAACCCAGATTATCAGTATTGTGCTTCAGCTTGGTATGTGGGCGACTCCAATTATGTGGAATATAGATCAGTTTGACAATGGCTGGATTAAACTTCTTAAGTTAAATCCTCTGGTATACATTGTAAATGGCTATAGAAGTGCTATTTATGAGCATCAGTGGTTCTGGGAGGATTTGTTTGGCACCCTGTATTTCTGGGGTATCACGATTGCTCTTTTTGCGTTTGGAGCATTTGTGTTCAAAAGATTAAAGGTACATTTTGCTGACGTGATGTAGGGAGATAAAAGTGATTAAAAAAATCATTCAGAAAATTAGAGAAATAAGTATACCAGATCCTGTGGTTGCGATTTTGTCTGTGTTGGCACTTGTGGCTATTTTGCTTCCGATTTTGCGATTGGCGATGTTTGCTACACCGTGGTATGACGACTATTCCTATACTTATCTTACAAAGGGATGGATGATTCAGGATGGCACGTGGACGAGTTGCTTTAAGGGGGCGTTCTACACGGTTCGCACATGGTGGTACTGCTGGCAGGGAACCTATTCCTCTATCTTGCTAATGGCTTTTTCGCCTCTTGCATTTGGAGAAAAGTATTATTGGATAGGCGTAATGGCGGTTATTCTTTTCTTTGTATTTGCGTCCATGCTTCTAGTAAAAGTGGTGTGTAAGAACGTGCTAAAGGCAAAGACGAGTACCCAGGTGATGGCGGCATCTGTAGTGACGGCGGCGTTGGTGGAATTTATATATAGTTCTCAGCAAGGCTTGTTTTGGTACAATTCAGCGGTGCACTATACATTTATGCATGGCGTATTGTTTGTCCTGATTGCTGTAACAGTGAAAATGTTTTATGTGGACAGTATGGGGAAGCTTTGCGGCTGGACTCTTTTGGCGATGCTATTAGCGGCTGTATGCGCGGGCAGCAACTTTGTGACAGCACTTCAAGGTATACTATGTCTTGGACTTGCCTTTGTGATAATGCTACTTTACAAGAGAAAAACAGGACTCTTTTGCATTCTGCCATTGACTGTCTATGGTGTTGGATTGTACATATCCATTACCGCACCAGGGAATGAAATCAGGGGTGCACATTTTCAAGGCTATGGAGCAGTAGAATCGGTTCTTTATTCTTTTGTATCAGCATTTAAGAATTTCTGGGAGCTGACGGGATTTCGCTTCTTTGTAATTTTGGCATTATTTTTACTGGTGATATGGAATACTGTGAAAGAGATGAAGTTCTCTTTTCGGTTTCCTGGTTTGGTTAGTATCTTTTCTTTTTGCTTTTATGCCACCGGCTATACTTCCAGCTATTATGGCATGGGCGGGGAAGGATTGCCAAGAACTTTTGTGGTAGTGAAATTCACGCTGTTTATGTTACTGTTTCTCAATGCAACCTACTGGCTTGGCTGGGGGATGAAGCAGCATGAAAAGAAAGAAAAAGAAGTAAAGACTGCTAAACATTATGTATGGTTTTATGCAGTCATAGCAGTGGGTGTATTGCTGTGTTTCCTTCTGACAGAGGGACAGGCGAGAGACTTTTCGACCTTTGGCGCGTACTACTATGTGCATACTGGGGAGGCTGCAAACCATCATTTGGAATATGAAAGGCGCATAGAGACCATCAAAAATGGTGGAGCCAACGTGGAAGTGGAACCGATGTTTTGGAAACCTTGGTTTTTGTTCAAGGGAGAATTGAGTACCAGCCCTGACGCAGAGGCCAATGTGGAAATGGCAAAGTGGTATGGAAAAGAAACGATAACGTTAAAGATTGAGGATGAAACAAACTAATGCAAAACGAGCAAACAGTTGCAATCAAAGTTGAAAATCTGAAAAAAGTTTATAAATTGTATGACAGACGATCTGACAGACTGAAGGAGACCTTTGGACTTGCAAAGAACAAGCACAAGGACCATTATGCTTTGAATGGCATCAACATGGAAATCCGTCAGGGAGAAACGGTGGGTATTATTGGAACCAATGGTTCAGGTAAATCCACAATTCTCAAAATAATAACAGGCGTTCTTAATCCTACAGAAGGAAAAGTTACTACAAATGGACGTATTTCCGCGCTGCTTGAGTTAGGAGCTGGCTTTAACATGGAGTACAATGGCATTGAAAATGTCTATTTGAACGGAACCATGATGGGATTTACGGACAAGGAGATTGAGGAGAGACTTCCAAAGATTTTGGAGTTTGCGGATATCGGAGACTATGTTTATCAGCCAGTAAAGACCTACTCCAGCGGTATGTTTGTGCGACTGGCCTTTGCGGTTGCAATCAACATTGATCCGGAAATTTTGATTGTGGATGAGGCACTGTCCGTAGGAGATGTATTCTTCCAGGCCAAGTGTTATCGCAAGTTCGAAGAGTTTAAGGAAATGGGCAAAACCATTATCTTTGTAAGCCACGATCTTAGTAGTATCAGTAAATACTGTGATAGGGTGTATTTGCTTAACAAAGGAGATTTGTTGGGACAGGGTAGTCCTAGAGATATGATAGATGCTTACAAGCGTGTGTTGGTAGGTCAGTATTCTGTGGAGGAGGATTCGGAGAACAATCTTCTTGCAGATGAAGGTATCAACGCAGCGGCAGCAAAGAGTATGGGTGTGAACCCTAAGAAACTGGAGTATGGAACAAAACAGGCTTATATTGAAAAGTTCTATATCACAGACGACAGAGGAGTACAGACTACAGCGGTAGTGAAGGGTAGCAAGTTTACCATTCATGTACAGGTGAAGTTTGAAGAAGATTTACCAGCCCCTATCTTTGCATATTCCTTTAAGGACATTAAAGGAACAGAAATTACAGGAACCAACACTATGTTTGAAAAAGCATTTTTAGAGCCTGTAAAAGCTGGTACAGTGAAATATGTAACCTTTACGCAGGAAATGAATATGCAGGGAAGCGACTATCTGTTGTCTCTGGGCGTGACAGGTTATGAAGGCGATGATTTTAAGGTGTATCACAGACTGTATGATGTGCTAAATATTACGGTGGTATCAGACAAGAACACAGTGGGCTTCTATGATATGAATTCAGAGATCGAAGTGAAAGATCTGTAAGCGTGGTGGAGAAGAATGCCAAAAGGTAAGTTGATTGAACAAATAGGAAAAGTAAATCTTGATTTAACATATTACGATGAGGCTATGGCACCAAAGGCTGATCCTATAGAGGATGAGCTTTTGAGCATTGTGCAAACTTTTTCAAATGACCAGATTCCTGCGGTTGTGGAAGACAGGAAGAGTTGGCCTATCTTTTATCATTTATCTCCTTTGCGTCAAAATATTGTCGAATGGCTTCCTATGGAAAAGGGCAAACAGGATGGAGTGAGAGTTCTAGAGATTGGATCTTCCTGTGGTGCCATTACAGCTGCTCTTTCCCGCAAGGCGGATGAGGTCATCTGTATCGAGCCTTCAAAGAAGAGAAGCTTGATAAACGCACATCGTAATGCAGATTGCGACAACGTGACCATCTATGTAGGAGAACTTGCAGATGTGCTTCCGAAAATAACTGGGCAATTCGACTATATTGTTTTGGTTGGCGTTCTGGAACATAGCACCTGTTATTTAAAGGACGAAAAGCCTTACGAGGCTATGATTAAGCTGTTGATGGGTCGTCTGGCCGTGGATGGCCATATGATTTTAGCAATGGCAAACAAATATGGCATGAAGTATTTCGCCGGCTGTAAGGAAGATTCTGTGGGCGAATATTTTGGTGGAATTGAAAACTACAAAGATAATAATCAGGTAAAGACATTTAGTAAAAGTGGATTGGAAAAACTCTTTGCTGCATGCAAGGTGACCAAATATTCTTTCTACTATCCTTATCCTGATTATAGATTTATGAGTACTCTTTACTCGGATGCTTACCTTCCGGGAAAAGGAGAACTGACACAGAACATTGTAAACTTTGATCAGGATCGCATGGTGCTTTTTGATGAGAGAGCTGCTTTTGAAGGCGCTGCAGAAGAAGGCTTGTTCTCCATGTTTGCAAATTCCTTTGTGGTGGTAATTGGAGATAGATTCGATGCAAAGTATGTAAAATTTTCTAATGACAGAGCCTTAGAGTATCAGGTACGTACAGAGATTTGTAGAGATGTAAATGGGCTGATTGATGTAAGGAAGTACCCAATTACTGCACAAGCGGTGGAACACGTGAAAAGTATGGAAGTTGCCTACGAGAACCTGAGGGAGCGTTATGAGGGCAGCGGATTGTTTGTCAACCAGTGTAGACTTTATGAACGCGGTGACCAGGTGTGGGCATCCTTTGAATATGTGGCAGGAATTACCCTGGCGGAAATGATGGATAGATGTCTTGAAAAAGACGACATTGAAGGATTTCATTCATTGTTCAGACAATATTTGGATAAGATTGGGTATAATCAGAACTATCCTGTCTCCGATTATGATTTGATATTTGCCAATATCCTTGTAAAAGGGGATAAATGGACCATTATTGACTATGAGTGGACCTTTGGCAAACCACAGGATGTGAAAGAGACGGCCTTTAGAGCGATATATTGTTACATTCTGGAGGATGAAAAACGCAAGAAATTAAATATGGACTTAATACTTGAAGAGTTAGGGATTACGCAGAAAGATGCGGAATATTACAAAAAACAGGAATTAGAGTTTCAGAAGTTTGTAACTGGTCAGCGTAAATCAATGTCTGAGATGAGAGATTTGATTGGACATAGAGTGATTCGCCCGATGGATTGGGTAGAGAAGATAGAGCAAGCGGAGGATGTGCTACGTTTTCAGGTATATGAAGATCGTGGACAAGGATATAACGAGCAGGATTCCTATTTTGTGACAGAGGCCTTTGTGACAGATGGCTTTGTAGAGGTTGAACTTGTTGTTACGGAGCAGGTAATGACCCTTCGTTTGGATCCGGTTATGAGTAGCTGTGTGGTTAAAATAAAAGAACTGACTTGGAATGGGCAACCAATCAATTATCACAGCAAGAAATATGTAATTACTAATGGAAAACTTGCAACAGACAGTTTTGTCTTCGGAACAGAGGATCCGAATATCAATATCAAAGTATCTGAGCTGGTAAGAAAACCAGACAATTTGTTGAAGGCTAAATTGGAAGTGAAACTTTTGCCAATGGAGATAGCCCAGGATTTGATATCAGCTGTAAAGAAAATTCTTTAGTGGGACAGGCCCTTATAGATTTGGCGCCAAGGAGCAGACATGAGTTTGAAGGCAAATGTAAAACAGAAATTGATGCAATGCTTCATCCATAAGTGCGACCGTGAATACGATCGCACTTATCAGTATGCCCAAAAACAGATGTCTTATGGAAATTTGATTGGTAAGTGGGAAAAAGCGAACCTTTCAAAGCAAGTGGAATTTGATTTGAAATATACCTCTTATGTGTATGATTGGCAGCAGGGAGTGGATTTGCGTGAACTGTCAGCTTTGGCAAAGCAGGCAGATGTGGTGCTGTTATGTGAGCAGAATGTATATTTGCATAAAGAGGCTATCAGCCAAATTTTGAGTGTAGTAAAAGAAAGCCCAGACACGAATATTTGGTATGGCGATGAAGATGTGATTGATGACCTCGGCAACAGAAGTCATCCTTGGTTTAAACCAAACTGGTCTCCGATTTTGTTTTTGACCGTACATTACCTAGGGGGACTGGTAGCTGTCAGAGGGACTTTTTTGCGAAAGGTATTGGAAACAATGCTTGCAGACGGAGAAGGTAAAGAGGTAAAACCTCGTTTGTTTTTCTATCACCTATGCAAGGCTGCAGGTGGATTTAATCTGAGAACGGAGGGTATCTGTCATATAGATGCGCTACTCTGCCATCAGCCAAAGGAAACTTCTTACGAAAAATTCTTTGCCTGTGAATCTTTGATGGAAACAGAATGCCACCATGGTGCTTCAAAGGAGCGACCATTGGTTTCTGTCATTATCCCAAGTAAGGATCAGGAACAGATACTGATGCAGAATCTGAAATCCTTGGAGCGAACCACAAAGGCAGGGGACGTGGAAGTTGTGATTGTGGACAACGGAAGCGATGTAGAAACAAAAGAGAATATAGAGAAATTAATTTGTGATTTAACAATTACTGTCAAATACCTATATCAACCTATGGAATTCAATTTCTCTGCCATGTGTAATATAGGTGCAAAAAATGCGAAAGGAAGCTTCCTTTTGTTTTTAAATGACGATATAGAAGCCATAGAGGAAGGCTGGATTGACAAGCTTACTGAAGTGGCACGTAAGGAGTATGTGGGTTGTGTTGGAACCAAACTTTTGTATCCTAATTCCACTCAAATCCAGCACATCGGAGTTATGAATCTGCCAGAGGGGCCAATTCATAAACTGCAGTTTTTGAAAGATGAAGAAAGTCACTATTTTGGAAAGAACCTTCAGGATGGGGAAGTGCTTGCTGTGACAGGTGCCTGCCTGATGGTGCGCGCAGAGTTGTTTTTTGCGGTGGGTGGATTTGACGAAGAATTAACCGTAACCTTCAATGATATAGATTTATGCTACAAAATGTATGCAAATGGTTATTACAATGTGTGTTTGAATAGCGTGCGTCTTTATCATCACGAATCCCTGAGCAGAGGAATGGATATTTCGGATGAAAAGAAACAGCGTCTCTACAAGGAGAGGGAAAAACTTTGGCAGAGACATAGTGGCCTGAAAGGACGGGATCCTTTCTATCATGCGCTGCTTCATCGTGAAGGTTCAGACACTCATATTCGTCCAGCCTTAGAAGAGCATCTTTCGGAGCTGAAGCAGGATTGCACGGTGGCGGTTTGGAGAGAAGGTATATGGAAAGACTTTCGCAGACACGAGGGCGTGCTGTGTGGAATAGACCAGAGAAAAGAGCCTTTCTTAAAGGGATATATAGTGATGCTTGGAGACGATAACGCCTGTTACGAAAACAGACTAGTCTTTAAACATAAAGAATCAGAAGCCATGTATTGGTGCAAATTGGATAGGGTGCTGAGGGAAGATTTGGAGAGGAATCTGGCAGATCAAAAAAATGTGGCGCTCTGCGGATTTGATATAAGGCTCACTGGGTTACAACCGGGTGAGTATGAACTTATAGCGGTGGCTCACAATAAAATATCACGTGTTTCCTATTGGAAAGAAACGGGGACAACGGTGAGTCTTACGGAGGAATGAGATGGATTACAAGGAAGCCTATGAAAAAGAACATTTAAAAAATGTGGAGCTTGTGGGAACCATAGCGGATCTGGAAGCAAAGAATGCAGATTTGGTTTATCAGTTAAATCGCATTAAGAACAATCCTCTTTGGAAAATGACCAAGCCAGCCAGAAGCGCGTATCATTTTGCGGCACGTCAAAAGAGACGTCTTCAAAATTGTGGAGGAGTCAAAGACGTATTTGTCAAGCTTGGCCGTAAGGGAAGAGAACGCAAAGCCATGAAACGCTACGGTACCAATAGTTTCCCGAGCGCAGAGGAGAGACAGAGACAGGAGGAAACTACCTTTGACCGTATGGTAAAGGTAAGTATCTTGGTGCCTCTTTATAACACTCCAAAGAGTTATCTGGTAGAGATGATTGATTCTGTAGTGACACAGACTTATCAAAATTGGGAGCTTTGCCTGGCGGATGGCTCAGATGATGCTCATAGCTTTGTGGGCGATATGTGTAAGGAATATGCTCAGAAAGATAGCCGAATTGTTTACAAGAAGTTGGAAAAAAACTGGGGTATTTCGGGAAATACAAACGAGTGTTATTTAATGGCAACAGGCGAATATATTGGTTTGTTTGATCACGATGATGTGCTTCACCCATGCGCTCTTTATGAGTATGTAAAGGCTATCAATGAGCAGGGCGCAGACTATCTGTACTGTGATGAGATTACCTTCCACAAAGATGATATCAATAAGATGCTGACGCTTCACTTTAAACCAGACTATGCAGTGGACAATTTGAGAGCTAACAACTATATCTGTCATTTCAGTGTCTTTGCAAGAGAATTATTGGAAGGTACTGAACTGTTCAGAAGTCAGTTTGACGGCAGTCAGGATCATGATATGATTTTGAGACTTACGGACAATGCCAAGAAAGTAGTACATGTGCCACAGGTGCTTTATTACTGGCGAAGTCATCCTGGCAGTGTGGCGTCTGGTATTGAAGCCAAGACCTATGCCATTGAGGCTGCAAAGGGTGCGGTGGCTGAACATCTTCGCCATCATGGCTATGAGCATTTTAAAATTGAAAGCACCAGAGCTTTTGAGACTATTTTTAGAATTCGATATCAGGTGGATGGAGAACCAAAGGTTTCTATTGTGATTGCAAACAAAGACCATTTGGAAGACCTTTCTAGATGCGTAGAATCTGTGATTCACAAATCTACCTATGAAAACTATGAGATTATTATTGTAGAAAATAATAGTGAAACACAGGAAATCTTTGATTACTATGAGAAGCTTAAGAAGGATTACCCTGACAAGATTAAGGTCGTGAAATTTGAGGGTGCCTTCAACTATTCCAAGGTAAACAATCTTGGAGTGGCGTGGGCGGATGGCGAATATATTGTGCTGCTCAACAATGACACCGAAGTGATTACGGGAAACTGGATAGAAGAACTTTTGATGTATGCGCAGCGTAAGGATGTAGGCGTGGTTGGCGGAAAACTATATTATCCAGACCGAACCATTCAGCATGCAGGAATCGTCATTGGCCTTGGCGCACATCGCACAGCGGGTCATACCCATTACAAGCAACCGGGACAGAACCTTGGATATATGGGAAGACTGTGTTATGCGCAAAATGTATCAGCAGTGACTGGCGCATGCTTCATGGTAAAGAAAGCGGACTATGAGACAGTAGGGGGACTCACAGAAGAGTTTGAGATTTCCTTAAATGATGTAGATTTCTGCTTAAAACTTCGCGAAAAAGGTCTCTTGAATGTATTTACACCTTTTGCAGAGCTGTACCATTATGAATCTATCTCCAGAGGCTTGGATGACAAGGGAGAGAAAGCAAAACGCTACAATGCGGAGTCTGCGAGGTTCAAAGACAAGTGGAAGGATCAACTAGAAAAAGGAGATCCATACTACAATGTCAATTTCTCCTTGGATAGAAGCGATTTCTCATTAAAGAGCGATGACTTTTCCGCCCAGAGAGAATAGAAATTCTTTTCAGAATAACCAAATTATAGTATAATAAAACATAATTATGTGCCCATAGGGCGCCCCATAATGAAAGAGGAGGCTAAATTATGAGCTACTTAGATAGTTACAAACAGTGGTTAGAGGATGCATATTTTGATCAAGAGACCAGAAATGAACTTCTTGCCATCAAAGATGATGAAAAGGAAATCGAAGACAGATTCTATAAAGAATTAGAGTTCGGCACAGGTGGACTTCGCGGCGTTATCGGCGCAGGTACCAACCGTATGAACCTTTATACAGTTCGAAAGGCAACACAGGGATTGGCAAACTACATTTTGAAGCAGGGTGGCAAGGAAAAGGGCGTTGCTATCGCTTATGATTCCCGTAGAATGTCCCCTGAGTTTGCAGATGAAGCAGCACTTTGCCTTTGTGCAAATGGAATTAAGGCTTATGTGTTTGATGCGCTCAGACCTACACCAGAACTTTCCTTTGCACTCCGCAAATTGGGATGTATTTCTGGTATCGTAGTGACAGCAAGCCACAACCCACCTGAGTACAATGGTTACAAGGTATATTGGGAAGACGGCGCGCAGATTACAGCACCTAAGGACAAAGAAATCATTGCAGAAGTAAATGCAATCACAGACTACAATGATGTAAAGATTATGGCCAAAGAAGATGCTATGGCGCAGGGCCTTTACACAGTGATTGGTGCTGAAATTGACGATGCATACATGGTAGAGCTCAAGAAGCAGATTATTCACCCAGAAGTGATTAAGGCTGTTGCAAAGGATATCAAGATTGTTTATACACCACTTTGCGGTACTGGTAATGTTCCTGCACGCAGAGTACTTAGAGAACTTGGATTTGAAAATGTATTTGTAGTGCCAGAACAGGAGAATCCAGATCCTAACTTTACTACACTTGATTATCCAAACCCAGAAGATCCAAAGGCGTTTACTTATGCACTTAGACTGGCGAAAGAAAAGGATGCAGACATCGTGCTTGCAACTGACCCTGATGCAGATAGACTTGGTATCTACGCAAAAGATGCAAAGACAGGCGAATATATTCCTTTCACAGGAAATATGTCTGGCATGTTGATTGCAGAGTATATTCTTAGAGAAAGATCAAAACAGGGAACTATGCCTGTAAATCCAGCGATGGTTACCACTATCGTTACAACCAACATGACATTCCCTATTACAGAGAGTTACAATGTGAAACTCATCGAAGTTCTCACAGGCTTTAAGTTCATTGGCGAGCAGATTAAACTCTTTGAACAGAGCGGAAGCAACAATTATGTATTTGGCTTGGAAGAGAGCTATGGCTGCCTTGCTGGTACACATGCAAGAGATAAAGATGCTATCGTGGCTGTAATGTGCCTCTGTGAAGTGGCTGCATACTGCAAGAGCCAGGGTATCACTCTGTGGGATATGATGGTTGAGATGTATGAGAAATATGGTTACTTCAAAGAGTCTCAGTACACCATTACTTTAAAGGGCTTAGATGGCTCCAAGCAGATTGCAGAAATGATGGATAAGCTTCGCAACAATCCACCAGCAGCATTTGGTGATTTGAAGGTGCTGAAGATGAGAGATTACCAGACAGGTATCGTAAAAGATATGGAAACAGGCGCGGAAAGTGCGACTGGACTTCCAAAGTCTAACGTTTTATATTTTGAACTTCCAGACAACTTCTGGTGCTGCGCTCGTCCTTCCGGAACAGAGCCAAAGATTAAGTTCTACATGGGCGTTAAGGGTAATAGCCTTGAGGATGCACAGAATAAATTGGAGCAGCTTACAGAAGATTTGAAAGCTGTATTATAAAATATGAGTAGAATAAATGGTGCTAATTTAAAGAAAACCTATTATTATCTTAAAAGAAATGGGCTGCGAGATACTTATCTCGCAGCCTTAGAACGTTTGCAGGAAAAACCGGTTATTCAGTCAGATAAGCCACTTGCCGAAGCAGATATTCAGATGCAGAGGGAGAAAACTTGGGAATATGAGCCTAAGTTTAGTATTTTGGTTCCAACTTTTAAGACAAAAGAAGTGTACCTGCGTGAAATGGTGGATTCTGTTTTGAATCAGACTTATTCAAATCTAGAGTTAATCATTGCAGATGCCAGTGGAGATGACAGCGTATCAAAAGTAATAAACGAATACGAGGACTCCAGAATTGTATTTGTATCCTTGCAGAGCAACCTTGGGATTTCTGGAAATACAAATGCAGCATTGACAAAAGCCACAGGAGATTATATTGGGTTATTGGACCATGATGATGTGCTGACCTTGGATGCTTTATTTCAAGTGGCTACACTTCTGGAAACAGCCCATGAGACAGGAGAGAAACTGCATCTGATATATTCAGACGAAGATAAATGTGACGAAAACACTCAAAATTTCTATGAAATCCACAGAAAAACAGAGTTTAATTTAGATTTAATTTTATCAAATAACTATATTTGCCACTTTTTAGTTCTGAGCAAGGAAATCATGGAGGGTATCTTTTTTCGCCCGGAATATGATGGGGCTCAGGACTATGATCTGGTATTGCAGTGCGTCCACAAACTGATGGGACTCGGAGCAGCAGAGGATTTCATTGCCCATATTCCAAGGGTGCTCTACCACTGGAGATGTCATCAGCAGTCCACAGCAGTAAATCCTAGAAGTAAGATGTATGCCTATGAGGCTGGACAAAAAGCAGTGCAGAATTTTTTGAAGGAGCTTGCATGGCCAGGTAGGGTAGAGGCACTCAAACACTTGGGCTTTTATCGCGTGGATTATGCAGAGGAATGTTTTGCAAGACCAGATTTGGGCGCGGTTGGAATGCCACTATGGAAGAATAATAAAATAACGGGTGGAATTTATACAAAAGAAGGAATTTGCCCTTACAAGGGACTTAAAAGAGGGTTTAGCGGATATATGCATAGGGCAAGCCTGCAACAAAATGCTTATGCAGTGGATGTCCGTAAAATGAAAGTAAGAGAGGAACTGTTACCACTTTATGAAGAGGTGGTAGGTATAGCGTATGGAACACCTCTTTCTTTGGGAGAGGATGAGTATATTGAAATTAGCTTGAAACTGTGTGAAGCGATTCGTCAGAAGGGCTATAGAATTCTATGGGATCCAAGAGGTAAAGCATGAAGATAACGGTTGTTATTCCAAATTACAACGGAATAGAGTATTTAAAAAAATGCATGCTTTCTTTGGAGCCTGAATGGCCAGAGCCAGCTTCTGTGCTGCTGGTGGACAATGGCTCTACTGATGGAAGTGTAGAGTGGTTTCGTCAGAATTATCCTCTGTGCAGATGCCTAGAACTAGGCAGTAACACTGGTTTTAGCGGAGCAGTGAATGCGGGAATCAAAGCTAGCGAAAGCGAGTATGTGATTCTTCTCAACAATGACACTGAAGTTAAAACAGGATTTATTGCTGAGCTTTTGGAGATTATGGACCGTAAAGGCAATGAAAAGGTCTTTTCTGCCAGCAGCATGATGATTGACATGTGGAAGCCGGAGTTGATAGACGATGCGGGTGATTTGTATTGTGCTTTGGGCTGGGCTTTTTCCAGAGGCAAGGGTAAGTCTTGCGAGAAATACGAGACAGAGAAAAATATTTTTGCTGCCTGCGGCGGAGCGTCCATCTACAGAAGAAGTGTATTTGAAGAGATTGGATATTTTGATGAGCAACATTTCATGTATCTGGAGGATATAGATATCGGATATCGCGCCTTGATACATGGCTATCGCAATGTCTACCAGCCAAAGGCAAAGGTATTGCATGCAGGTAGTGCTTCTAGTGGCTCCAGATACAATGACCGCAAGACAGTATGGGCTGCTGCTAACAGTGTGTATCTCATCTGGAAAAATATGCCTCTTTTACAATGGATTTTCAACTTGCCACTGCTTTTGCTAGGTTTTATGGTTAAGTGGCTGTTTTTTGCAAAAAAGAAGATGGGCAAACTGTATTTGCAGGGGCTGAAAGAAGGATTTGCCAAATGTAAATCAAAGGAAGGTAAAGCCCACAAAGTGCCATTTAAATGGGCAAATTTCGGAAATTATGTTTCAATTCAGATACAACTTTGGATTAATATTTTCCGTAGATTAGGGGAATAGGCCCCAAATAATGGCTTTTTTGAAACTATAGGTGACATATATGATTAAAGATAATCAAAAAATCTTTAACCGACTCCAGTTTGTAATCGATGTAGCAATTACTATTTTTTCTTACATTCTGGCTTGGTATGTTAAGTTTTATGTGATGAGATGGGATATTCCAGCAGAAGGGGTAGGCGCTTTGTCTATGTCTGCATATTTTAAGATGCTGGTGTTTATTGTCCCTGTATATATGGTGCTGTATTATTACTGCGGAGTGTATCGCCCACGTAGAACCATGAAGCGCAGATACGAGATTGGCAATATTACCAAGGCCAACACCATCGGACTGGTGCTCTTTATCGTTGCTCTTTATGTTGTGAAGCAGATGCACATTTCTCGTAAGATGCTGGTGATTTTCTATGTGCTCAACGTAGTGTTCACCGTCTTCTCCAGAGTAGTAATACGATGGGCTCTTTCTCATTTTCGAAAGAGAGGCTTTAACTTAAAGCATATCCTGTTGGTGGGATATTCGAGAGCAGGGGAAGAATACATCGACCGTATCCTTGGTAATCCACAGTGGGGCTATCATGTGTGCGGTATACTGGATGACAGCGTTCCAGCGGGTACTCTTTACAAAGGTGTAAAGGTATTGGGAAGAATCGACAACCTGCATGTGATTTTGCCGGAAAATAAGTTGGATGAGATTGCCATTACCTTGGCACTGAAGGACTATGAAAGATTGGAAGAAATCGTAGACATCTGTGAGAAATCTGGTGTTCACACCAAGTTTATACCTGACTATAACAGTTTGATTCCAAGTAAACCATATACAGAGGACTTGGTTGGTTTGCCTGTAATCAATATACGATATGTACCACTTAGCAATACAGGAAATGTGTTTGTCAAAAGATGTATGGATATTTTGGGCTCTCTGTTTGGAATTATCGTCCTTTCACCAGTGATGCTGATCTGTGCGCTTTTGGTAAAATTATCTAGCGAAGGACCTATTATTTTCAAGCAGGAGAGAGTGGGTCTGCACAACAAGACCTTTTATATGTATAAGTTTCGAAGCATGGCACAGCAGTTAGAATGTGACGAAAAGAAAGGCTGGACAGTCAAGGACGACCCAAGAGTTACCAAAGTTGGCAAAATCTTACGCAAGACAAGCCTTGACGAATTGCCACAGCTGTTTAATATATTAAAGGGTGACATGAGTCTGGTGGGCCCTAGACCAGAGAGACCGCAGTTTGTAGAGAAGTTCCGCGAGGAGATTCCAAGATACATGGTCAAGCATCAGGTTAGACCAGGACTGACGGGCTGGGCTCAGATCAATGGATATAGAGGAGACACCTCTATCAAACGAAGAGTAGAATATGATTTGTACTATATTGAAAATTGGACTTTGTGGATGGACATTAAGATTATTTTCTTAACCTTCTTCACGGGGTTCATCAACAAGAATGCGTACTAGTTAATGGAGGGGTCGGGGAGTCGGCCCCTTTTCCTATTTACTGGCCTTTTTAGGCCAAGATTTGATTTCCACTAGGAGGATTAGATGAAAAAGGTTGACGTGATTATTCCAACTTACAAACCAGGCACAGAGTTTGTACAGCTTTTGAACATGCTTCACAAACAGACGGTTTCTGTAAATCGAATCATCGTGATGAATACAGAAAAAGCATATCTAGATCCTGAAATTGAGAAGAACCTGGAAGAGTCTTTGTGCAAAAAGGTATCTTTTTTCCATGTGAGTAAGGAGGAGTTTGATCATGGCGCCACTAGGCATGCAGGGGCAATGCAGTCGGATGCGGATTACATGCTGATGATGACTCAAGACGCCATGCCTGTAGATGATAGACTGCTGGAGCTTATGATAGCTGCGCTAGAGCGGGACAATGTGGCAGTAGCTTATGGCAGACAGCTTGCCAGACCAGACAGTGGAATCATAGAACAGACTACTAGAAGATTTAATTATCCAGAGACTTCCCACGTAAAGACCATAGAGGATTTGCCTAGACTTGGAATCAAGACTTATTTTTGCTCTAATGTATGCGCCATGTACAAAAGAGAGATTTATCTTCAGCTGGGGGGCTTTATCAAACGCACCATTTTTAATGAAGACATGATTTATGCGGCTACTGCGGCTAAGGCAGGCTATGCCATCGCCTATGCGGCAGATGCAATGGTTTACCATTCCCATGACTATACCTGCATGCAGCAGTTCCATCGAAACTTTGATTTGGGCGTATCGCAAGGAGAGCATCCAGAAATATTTGCAAATGTTCCTTCTGCAACAGAAGGAACCAAGATGGTAAAGAGTACCGTGAAAATATTCTTAAAGCAGAAAAAGTTTGGAACGCTGGTCTATTTCTGCTTCCAGTGTGCATATAAATATTTGGGGTATTTGCTTGGGAAGAACTTTAAACGTCTGCCCAAGTGGCTCGTGATGAAGTGTACAATGAGCCCTGCATACTTTAAGAGAGAGAAGATGCAATGCTAGGTCACAAAAGAAGTGACATATTGAGGAGTTTTTTGAGGAAAGGACACTAAATTCATGTGTGGAATTGTAGGATATATAGGTAATGAGCAGGCCGCTCCAATTATATTGGAGGGGCTTGCTAAATTGGAATACAGAGGCTATGACTCTGCAGGCATGGCGATTTTTGATGGGCAGAAGATTCAGATTAAGAAGTCTGTTGGGCGACTTAAGGTGCTAGAGAATTTGACTCACGGGGGAGAGATGATGCCAGGCTTTTCTGGTATTGGACATACTAGATGGGCAACGCATGGAGCTCCAAGTGATGCCAATTCGCATCCACATTACAATCCAAGTGGTACGATTGCGGTGGTACACAACGGAATTATTGAAAATTATATTCCCCTTCGAAACAAGATGATTTCAAAGGGCTATGAGTTCAAGTCAGAGACGGACACAGAGGTGTTGGCTCATCTGCTGGATTACTATTACAAAGGAAATCCAATAGAAGCAATCGCTAAGGTGCTTCATCGTGTGGAAGGTTCCTACGCGCTGGGCATTCTTTTTGCGCAACATCCTGGTCAACTTTTTGCAGTTCGTAAGGACAGCCCTTTGATTGTGGGCCAAAATGACGCGGGATGCTTTATCGCATCTGATGTGCCTGCCATCTTGAAGTACACCAGGACAGTTACTTATGTAGACAATCAGGAGATCGTGCGATTGACTCCGGAAGGAATGCGCTTCTTTACAGTAGATGAAGAAGAAATTTCCAAGGAGGCAGTCACCATTGAATGGGACGCTGATGCGGCAGAAAAAGGTGGCTATGAGCATTTCATGCTGAAGGAGATTTACGAGCAGCCAAAGACTGTGACAGATACCATATCTCCACGTATCAAAGATGGTGACATTGTTATTGAAGAATTAAAAATGTCTGATGAGGAGTTAAGGGGCATTAAGCGAATTCATATCGTGGCCTGTGGTTCTGCGTACCACACCGGTGTAACTGCCAAGTATGTAATTGAAAAATTGGTCCGAATCCCGGTAGAGGTGGATGTGGCATCTGAATTTCGATATAGAGATCCTATCCTGGAGGAGGGATCGATGGTAGTAGTAATCAGCCAGTCTGGTGAAACGGCAGATACCCTTGCTGCTCTCAGAGAGTCCAAAGCCAGAGGAATGAAAGTGCTTGGCATTGTCAATGTGGTGGGTAGCACCATAGCCAGAGAGGCGGACAGTGTTATGTATACCTGGGCAGGGCCAGAGATTTCAGTGGCAACCACTAAGGCTTATAGTGCTCAGCTGGTGGCTCTTTATATGCTGGCTATGAAATTGGGCAAGGCAAGAGGTGTGATTGACGAAGAATTGTTTGCAACCTTGCTTGCAGACCTTCGCAGACTGCCAGAGCAGATTGAATTTTTGTTGGGTCAAAAGACAAAGATTCAGCGTTTTGCCAATCGCTATGTAGGCGCAAAAGATATCTTTTTTATCGGAAGAGGAATCGACTATGCGATTTCTTTAGAGGGTTCTTTGAAACTGAAGGAGATTTCCTATATCCATTCAGAGGCCTATGCAGCAGGTGAACTGAAGCATGGGACAATTTCTCTGATTGAAGATGGTACATTGGTTGTGGCTGTATCTACCCAGCCTGAATTGTTCCAAAAGACTATCAGTAATATCGTGGAGGTAAAGGCGAGAGGGGCTTTTGTCATGGCCCTGACCACCACAGGAAACAAGGAGATGGACAAGGCGGCGGATTATGTCATTTATATTCCGCAGACCAACAATTATTTCACCAATTCTTTGGCAATCATTCCACTGCAATTGTTTGGATACTATGTAGCAGTGGGAAGAGGGTGCGATGTAGATAAGCCACGCAACCTTGCAAAGTCCGTTACCGTAGAATAAAAATTGTGAATTGTTTTACCAAATCATCATACTTTCTTCACAAAATAAACACAATTGGACTCTATACTTAAGTCCATGATACGGAAAAACATCGGTGAAAGAGGTAATGTTATGTACGAAAATGAAAATTATACTTTCCATACAAATGAAAACCAGGAGGCGCAGTCAGTAAGTATGGTGGCACCACAACCTGAACCAGCACCACAGCCTGCACCACAGCCTGCACCACAACCAGAGCCACAACCAGAGCCACAGCCTGCGCCAGCACCACAAGCTGCAAGTGCAGGAGTGTATCAGCCAGCAGGAAGTACTCCAGAGATGAGACTGAATCAGGCGGCAACAGTCAAGGCACCAAAGAAGGGCGGTTTTTGGAAAAAGATGTTCGCTTGTGTTTGCTTGGGACTGTGTTTTGGGTTGTTTACAGGTCTTGGAATATATACGGTGTGCGAAAGTACAGGTATTTTTGACAAGATGAGCGAGTCAGAGTACGAATCCATCGAGGAAGTAGTAAATGAAATCCTCAAGGAAAATGCTAGCAAGACCGCACTCAATATGGACCAGAAGGATTCTACGCAGGAAACTGCAAATTCTGGAATCGGCAAGACACAGACAGTTGTGCCTGTGACTGGAGACGTATCCCAGGTAGTGGCTGAGGTAATGCCAGCTATGGTTTCCATTATCAACGAATACGTGGAAGAGTACTCTTATTTTGGTCAGGTAGTACAGGAGAAAAAGAGTGGAAGTGGTTCTGGAATCATTGTGGGCGAAAACGAAACCGAACTTTTGATTGCAACCAACTACCATGTAATTGAACAGGCGAGAAGCCTGACAGTAAATTTTGACGATGGAAGCAATGCTTCAGCAGTGGTAAAAGGAACAGACCCAGATATGGATTTGGCCGTTATTGCGGTGCCACTTTCTACTTTGTCAGAGGACACAAAGGCAGCTATCTCTATTGCAAAATTGGGTGATTCTGATGCGTTGCAGCTAGGACAGTCCGTTATTGCAATTGGTAATGCTCTAGGATATGGACAATCTGTGTCTGGCGGCTATGTCAGCGCATTGAACAGAGAGATTGAGATGGAAGATGGCTCTACAGGAACCTTTATCCAGACTGATGCGGCAATCAATCCAGGTAACTCTGGCGGTGCATTGCTCAATATCAACGGCGAGGTAATTGGAATCAACTCCAGTAAGATAGGTGGTTCTGTGATAGAAGGTATGGGATTTGCTATTCCGATTTCTGCAGCACAGCCTATTTTGGAAGAATTGATGGCGAAAGAAACAAGAACTGAGCTTGCCACCAACCAGGGCTATATTGGTATCCGCCTGCAGACCGTTACTGAGTACGACTCTGCAAGATACGGCATGCCAACAGGTATCTTTGTATTCGAGGTAATGGAAGGCCTTGCGGCAGAAAAGGCAGGCATCCTTCGCGGTGATATCATCACCAAGTTTGATGGAACACGCATTAGCACCAGTGAACAGCTTCAGGATCTTTTGAAGTACTACAATGTAGGCGAAGAAGTGGAGATGGTAATTCAGAGAAATGTAAATGGTGTCTACGAAGCCATGACTCTGACGATTGTGCTAGGAGAGGCTCCAACAGAGTAAACAGAATCTAAAAGATTTATGAAGAAATCGAAAGATGCTTGACTACTCTTTGTCAGAATGAATATTATAGAGGTAACAAATAGGACAAAATCCCCGTTGGCTTTCGCTGACAGGGATTTTGGTGCATGTAGAAAGGATACGACATGACGGATAAAGACAGAATAGATATGCAGGATGAAGATATAGAGAGCATGCTGGAAGAGGAACTAGAGGAAGGTAAGGACTGCGTTCCAGATTTTGAGGATGCAGAGGATGAGGCTAACACTCAGGGGGATGAACCAGGCGACAAGAGTGACCAAGGTAAGAGTGGTGACTCTTCCAAGGATTCAGGGGAAAGCGAATACGAGGATGTTTGCTTTATCTGCCGCAGACCAGAGAGTAAGGCGGGCAGAATGTTCAAGATGCCAAACAACATCTGTGTCTGCGATGATTGTATGCACAAGACCATGGACTCCATCAGCCAGTTCGATTATCACGGAATGCTGGGCCCCAACATGGGAAATATGCCAAACATGACTGGTATGCCCAATATCAGCTTTTTGAATATCAGTGACTTACAGGGTGAGGGTGGAATACCAAACAAGCAGAAATTAAAGAAAAAGAAGAAAAAAGAGGGCGCAGAGCCAGTTTTAGATATTAAAAACATACCTGCTCCTCACAAGATTAAGGCTAGCCTAGATGAATATGTGGTGGGTCAGGAGCATGCCAAAAAGGTGATCTCAGTGGCGGTTTACAACCACTACAAGAGAGTGGCTACCAACACCATGGATGAGATTGAGATTGAAAAGTCAAACATGCTGATGATTGGACCAACTGGTTGCGGCAAGACATATTTAGTTAAGACCCTTGCCAAATTGTTGGACGTGCCTTTGGCCATTGCGGACGCGACCTCTCTTACCGAGGCGGGATATATTGGCGACGATATTGAGAGTGTTATTTCCAAACTTCTGGCAGCTGCAGACAATGATGTGGAAAAAGCAGAGAGAGGAATTGTGTTTATCGATGAGATAGACAAGATTGCCAAGAAAAAGAACACTACTTCCAGAGATGTCAGCGGTGAATCTGTCCAGCAGGGCATGCTGAAACTTTTGGAAGGTGCAGAGGTGGAAGTTCCTGTAGGAGCCAACAGCAAGAATGCTATGGTGCCGCTTACTACCATCAACACTAGAAATATCCTCTTCATCTGTGGCGGCGCATTTCCGGATTTGGAGCAGATTATCAAGGAGAGATTGACGAAGTCCTCCACCATGGGTTTTGCAGGAGAATTGAAAGACCGCTTTGACAAGGACAAGAATATTCTGTCCAAGGTGACAGTAGAGGATATTAAGAAATTTGGAATGATTCCAGAGTTTATCGGCCGTCTTCCTGTCATTTTCACACTGGAGGGATTGACCCAGGATATGATGGTGAAGATTCTCAGCGAGCCAAGAAACGCGATTCTGAAGCAGTACCAGAAGCTTTTGGAGTTGGATGAGGTAAAATTGCAGTTTACAGATGATGCGCTGCAAGCTATTGCATCCAAAGCCATGGAGAGAGACACTGGCGCCAGAGCCCTTCGCTCTATCATTGAGGAATTCATGCTGGATATCATGTATGAGATTCCAAAGGATGACAATATTGGTACGGTAACCATTACAGGAGATTATATCAATGGTACAGGTGGACCGCTGATTGAAATTCGTCAAGGGGCACTTCCGATGAAGTAAAAAGAGTAAAATATACCATGAGCCTGAAATATCATATTTCGGGCTCATTTTTCATATCCTAAAATGATGTTTGAAAATGGTGAGCAGGACGTCAAAACAGAAATGTTTCGGTACACCTTCGCTCACAAGAGGGTCATAGAATGGATTGCAGAGATATGATATTGAGCGACGATTACATAGAGGTTATTGTGGATTTCCCGACAGAATTGCTAAATATACCGCAGGCTCAGGAGGGGGAATACTGTGTTACACCAATATCCAATGATTTGCAAATTGTGTATATGCAAAATCCATCCCCACAGGAACTTCCTTTAGATCGATTTGGATATCGCATTATGCCAAAACTGTATGGCCTTTTGCGGCAGGATGCTCTGCAACTAGGAGTGCCAAATGCGGGAGCTGTCATAGGGCTGGAGGCAGCAGGGATTCGTCCTGTGCAAAGACCTCCTTTATCTCTTTTGGGAAATGGAGTAACCATAGCCTTTATTGATACGGGTATCAATTTCGCCAATGAGGAGTTTCGCGACGAGGCAGGAGATAGTCGCCTGATAGCTTTGTGGGATCAAAATATACAGACTGGAAGACCGCCGGAGGGTTTCTTTTATGGAACAGAATATGGTAGAGAAGAGCTCAACGAAGCCTTGAGAGGGGCAAATCCTTATGACCAGATTCCCAGCAGAGATGAGGCGGGACATGGCTCGGCCATGGCTTCTGTGGCGGCAGGAAGTAGGATTGGTGCTGCTCCAAGAGCGGAACTTGTGGTTGTCAAACTAAGACCCTGCAAGCCTTATTTAAAGCAATATTATCGAGCGCAGACAGATTTGGCATATAGTGAGACAGATATTTTGCAGGCACTTCGATATGTGAGAGAGTTTTCAGTTCCCTTTCAAAGGCCGTTGGTAATTTGTCTTGGTCTTGGAACCAATTTGGGGGACCATACTGGCAGCAGTGCCTTGGCGCGTTTTTTGGAGGAAATAGCCTTGGACAAAAGCACTTGTGTGCTGGTGGCAGGAGGAAACGAAGGAAATCGAAGAGGGCATGTGGAGGGAGAGTTTGACGATGACATAGGTGACCCTGTGCAGTCTGCAGAGGTGGAACTGCGTGTAGGACCGGGAGAGGCAGGACTTTTCGTGGAGTTTTGGGGCAGCTTGCCTGACTTTTATCAGATTCGATTGCGGACGCCCGGAGGAGAGGAAATTCCTTGGAGTGACCTTTCTTTGAGACAGAGTTTAAGTTATGGTTTTGTATATGAGAGAGGTAGGGTGAGCATATATACAGAAGTGGTAGAAGGCAGTAGTGGAGAGCAGTTGACAATTTTGCGATTTACGCAGCCCTCAGAGGGCGTTTGGAGTATTGGTGTTAGAGGTGTGGGAAATGTACAAAGTGGAACGTTTCATCTGTGGCTTCCCATGGAGCAGTTTTTGGGGGCAGATACCTATTTTTTGGTATCCAGTCCAAATGTAACGCTGACAGAACCTTCGTTGGCAAACGGTGTGATTACTATGACAGCTTATAATGACCGAAACGATAGTTTTTATCTGGAATCTGGGAGAGGATTTGCAAGAAATGGCCTTCCAAAGCCGGATTTGGCAGCGCCCGGGGTAGGAGTTACGACCCTGGCAGGAGAGGTGACTGGAAGTAGCATGGCAGTAGCCTTTGGGGCAGGCGCAGCCGCTTTGTTCTTGGAATGGGCGGTTTTGCAGGCCAATCGGCCTTTTGTATCCACGAAGGAGATAAAGAATTACTTTATAAAAGGGGCCACTAGGGACCCCTCTTTAAGTTACCCCAATCCGCAGTGGGGTTATGGACGATTAAATTTGTCGGATGTTTTTACAGCGTTGGCTAGTTCATCCAGAACCTGAAAATAGTTTTCGAAGGTCTTGCTACAACACTCGGGATTGTTGATGACGATTCCGTCTGTGAGCAGACCGACCAGAGAAAAGCCCATTGCTACACGGTGGTCCTCATAAGTGTCGATAGTACAAGGGACAGGGGCGCCAGGGTGAATGGTGATGTAGTCGGCTCCCTCTTCGCAGGTGATGCCAAGCTTGGTTAGCTCGGTGACTATGGCATGGATGCGGTCACTTTCTTGCAAGCGAATATGGCCAATGCCTGTGATGGTGGTTGGGCTGCTGAAAAAAGGTGCCATAGCCGCCAAAGTGATAGCCTGATCAGAGAAAGTGGACATATCTACGTTCACTCCTTTTAGTGTGCCACCGGCTGGCCCCTTTAGAATTACGCCTTCAGGAACTTCCACAAGAAGGCAGCCCATGGACTCAAGTAGGCTGAGCAGTCTGATGTCTCCCTGCAGGGCGTCTAAGGATACATCCTGCACTTGGATGGTAAGCCCTGTGAGGGCGGCAGCCGCATAAAAATAGCAGGCTCCAGAGATGTCGGGCTCAATCTGATAATCTAGAGCGTGAAGTTTCTGCCCCGCTGGCACCAAGATGTGAAAGGAACCTTCTTGCGTAGGCTCCATGTCAACCTTGACTCCGAAATCCTCTATCATACGCTTGGTCATGTCCACATAAGCCATACCGTGGGTGCCCTCCAAAGTGATTTCAAAATCTTGTGGGGAGAGTACCGCGGCTATCATCAGTGCACTCAAAAACTGGCTGCTTTTGTCAATGTTTACCGTGGCCTTAAAGGAAGTAAAACCTGGGCTGATCAGTGTAAATGGGAAAAAGCCTTCTTCTCCTTCATACTGAACTTTGCAGCCCAAGTCCTGCAAAGCATTTAGCAGGGGGGCCATAGGCCTGCGTCGCATCTGGGCAGAAGCATCCAGATGCCAAGTGCCTTTGCTGAGGCCTAAATATGCGGTCAAGAAGCGGGCGGCTGTGCCTGCACTGCCAACGTAAATGGAGGCTTCCTCTTTAGGAATAGCGCCTCCAAGGCCCTCTATTGTTACAACTTTGGCTTCTTCGTCTACCGTGGTATGAAAGCCTAAGTCTTGTATGCATTTTAAGAAATGCCTGGAATCATCGGAAAACAGAACGCCCTTAAGTGTGCTGGTTCCATCGGCCAAGGTGGCGAGAAGCAGTGCACGGTTGGTGATGCTTTTTGAACCTGGAACACTCACTTGAAAGAGCGAAGGATTATTTGACCGAATTCCAAGATACGGAATGTTTTTTGCTGTCATTGGACAAGCCCTCTTTTCCTCTTTACTTGACTAAATTAAAGTATACGGAAAGCATATCACAAAAGGTTATAGAAAAGAAGTTTTTTACGACGAGTTATAGGAAAAACCTATAACCAATCATAAAAAACGCGAAATTGACATAGCACATATAGGGTGCTAGAATGTGTCCATGGCCATAAGAGATGAATGAAAGAAGCTTGATAGGAGGTATATTATGAAAAAATTAATTAGTTTGTTTAGCGTGTTGGCGCTTAGTTTTGGTTTGGTAGCTTGCGGTGGTGGAAATGATGAAAAGACCATCAGCATTGGAGTGACTCCAGTTCCTCACGAAGAGATTGTGAGAGATGTGGTAGCTCCTATTTTGGAAGCGGAAGGCTGGAAAGTAGAAATTGTACAGTTCAATGATTATGTACAGCCAAATACCAGTGTAGAAGAAGGATCTTTGGATGCAAACTATTATCAGACAATCCGTTACTTACAGCAGCAGAATGAAGAGAGAGGTCTTCACTTGGTAGACATCGTGGGCGTTCATTTGGAGCCAATGGGAGTTTATTCTGGCGAAATCACTAGTTTAAATGACCTTTATGCAGGTGCGACTGTTGCAGTGCCAAACGATGGTTCCAATGAATCCAGAGCAATCAAACTTTTAGCAGACAACGGCTTGATTACCTTGACAGAAACAGATGATTTGTATACACTTCAGCACATCGAAACTAACCCACTTGGACTTGAGTTTGTAGAGTTGGAGGCAGCAAACCTGACACGTTCTTTGGAAGATGTGACAGTGGCAGTAATCAATGGAAACTACGCTTTAGAGGCAGGCTTAAATCCACAGACAGACGCTCTTGCTGCTGAGAAAGCGGACGCAGAAGACAGCTACCTTTACATCAACTATGTGGTAGTGAAGGAAGGAAATGAGAACAGCGAAAAGTCTCAGGCTCTTATCAAAGCGTTCCAGGATGAAAAAGTGAGAGAATATATTGAAGAAAAGTACAGCGGTTCTGTAATTCCAGCATTTTAAAGAAGGTGCTTAGAAAGGTTTTTTAGTATGATTCAGATTTCAAATCTATCAAAAAGTTTTGGTGACCTGAAGGTTTTGGACCAGGTGTCGTTGGAAATCAAAGAAGGCGATATCTACGGTATCATTGGACAGAGTGGTGCGGGCAAATCAACACTCCTTCGTTGCATTAACGGTCTGGAGGGTTACAATGCGGGCTCCCTTAAGGTGGAGGGCAAAGAGATTGCAGACTTAGATCCCAAGCAACTTCGCCTGATGCAAAAAGAGATGGGTATGATTTTTCAGAATTTCAATTTGCTCAGCCGCCTCAATGTGTATGACAACGTGGCACTCCCATTGCAGTTTTGGGGACAGAAGAAAAATGCGCCTGAAAATAAAGAGCGCATCCTTGATCTTTTGAAACTGGTAGGCTTGGAGGACAAAGTAGACAGTTTTCCTTCCCAGCTTTCAGGTGGACAAAAACAGAGAGTGGCTATTGCCAGAGCACTGGTGTTAAATCCTAGAATTTTGCTCTGTGACGAGGCGACTTCTGCACTGGACCCACAGATTACCAAGGGCATCTTGGCACTGCTTTCCAAAATCAATAAGGAATTGGGTATCACGATCGTTATGGTAACTCACCAGATGGAAGTCATCAAAGAAATCTGTAATCAGATGGTGCTTATCGAGGATGGAAAAGCAGTAGCGCAGGGCAAGCCAGAGGAATTGTTCGTGGCACCAAACTCTGTGGTAAATAAGTTTTTGGGTGAGAGCAGTGAGATTTTGCCGGATACGGGAAAGAACATTAAGCTCTTTTTCAACAATAACAATGCGGAAGAAAATGTGATTACTGGTATAGCCAGAAACTTAAACTTGGATTTTTCCATTTGTCAGGGAAAACTGGAGTCTTTTAGAGGAACCACTCTTGGAAGTCTTGTCATCAACGTGGATGATGGAGATGAGCAGGCAGTTTTGAAATATTTGGATGAAAGAAACATTCAATGGGAGAGATTGTAGAAAGGAGAAGTATTATGACAGAAGTTTTATTGAAAGCAACTTGGCAGACAATCTATATGGTACTTGGCTCCACTTTCTTTTCCGTAGTGCTAGGGTTTATTCCAGCCATTATATTAACGCTTACCGCCAGTGATGGATTGAAACCAAACAAAGTGGTTTATTCCATTTTGGATGTGCTGGTGAATATTTTTAGAAGCTTTCCGTTTATCATTCTGATGGTACTGGTTATACCTTTGACGAGATTTATAGCAGGCAAATCTATCGGTACCACAGCAGCACTGGTTCCACTTACGATTTCAGCCATTCCTTTTGTGGCGAGAGTCATTGAATCCGCTCTACGCGAGGTGGATGGTGGTTTGATTGAGGCCGCCAAATCCTTTGGCGCGAGCAACACTCAGATTATGCTGAGAGTGTATCTGAAGGAAGCTTTCCCGGCAATTTTGAATGGAATCACCTTGACCATGATTAGTCTTATAGGCTATAGTGCAATGGGCGGTGCCATTGGCGCAGGTGGTCTTGGTGACGTGGCCATTCGATATGGATACCAAGCTTACAAAACCGAGTATATGATTGCTACCAGTGTGATATTGATTGTCATTGTGCAGGCAATTCAGATGGTGGGAAATAAGTTATATAAGAAATTGTCATAAAAAGAAGGCAGAACTCTTTTGGGGTTCTGCCTTTATTTGTGATGACGGAAGGTATCAAGCAGTTCTAGAAGCCACTCGATGCCCTTGGCGGCAAATGGAATGAGCATCATGCCGTAAGGGAAGATGTATCTTCCACTGGCTTCCCAAATCATGTGGAACAAAAATCCGCCAAATACGGTGATAAGTCCAACCAATAGGGAAAGGTGGTCTATTTGGAAGGTATTCATCTTTTTGGTAAAAAGGCCCAGGCAGAACAGAAATCCGCCTAGATAAATGAAAATCTGGTAGATGTTACAATACTGTACAAAAGCCGGTCCTAATTCGCCTTCGTAGATAGAGGTGAAAATAGCATGTCTGCCACCAAAGTTGGCATGTGTTGCCTGCCTGCAGGCGTAGGTGCCATCGGTCCATTGACCTAAAAATTTTTGGAGGTAGAAGTTCACGGCATAGTCAGGGTTGTCGCGGAAATATTCCAATCGTTCTGCGATAGCAGCCTTGCTGACGGCGACGGATTTGGCAGTGTCCATGCCACTTTCTTCGTAGGTAAGGATGTTGAAAGCGTTGTACCATCCGCAGCCACGTCCGGCATCCTGCATGCCCATGGCAAAATAGTTCATAGCGGGAACCCCGGAGCTTAATGTGTTTCCTGCTCTCAGCTCATATACCTTCTGTGTTACAGGTAAGATACTTAAAGAGCATACGATACAAAGAACGGTGAAGAGTAGCAGGATATATTTTTTGCAATCCTTTATCCATACTAGGAAGCTGATGATTACCACAGCAATGATCAGGATAAGCGAGTTTTTGCGAAGCATTACGCTCAAGGCTAAAAACAGAACGGACAAAAGAGCAAAGAGAATGCTCTGTTTGCGGTTTGCTTCATTTGTGGCAGCAACCATTCGAAAGAACAAGTACAGACCTACGCTGGCAGCAGCGAAAGAAGGTATTTCGCTGTAGATAAAGGAGGTGTACATCAGGAATGGGAAATTCAGACCTGCAATGCACAAGTAAATCAAGTCTGCTTTGTCGCTCTTGAAGAGAAATTGTACAGTAAAATATTGAGCATAAAAGATAACGAAACCTAAAAATACGTATACAATCTTAAAAAAGTGATATGCTTCGTAGTTGATTGGAAGCAGATTCCACAGGCGAATCAGAGGCTCGTAAAAGGCCACCAGTCCAATCTGCTGTGGATAGTAAGAAAGGTAGGACTGGGTGGGGTGAATTACAGAGGTGTCGCCCAAAGCCAATAGGTTGGATACATGATAAACGGTGTAGGGATCCGCGGCTGGAATGGTTCTGCCGAAAAAGATGAGCAGTACGCCGGCCAACAAAATCCAAAGACTGACCACTATTAGCATAACCTTTTTGGCCAATTTAAAATTCTTTTTGGCAAGCTGCAAGAATCCAGCAAAAAGAAGTAGGATTAGTGCCAGCCCTAGCAAGTTGACCAGAGGAGAATCCCAGCGCAGTTTTACAGCCTGTATGCTCATTTCATCTACATAGGAAGTGATGAGAAAGGCACTGAGAAGCAGGATGCTCATGAAAACTAATGAGAGAATCTCGGCTCCTTTGGCAAAGAAACGATAGATTTTAGTCATATATAAATGTCTCCAATTGTAGTTTTAAGGGTTAAACTTGTCTACAATTATAGCATACCCTCATTTGGAAAAAAAGTGGCGATTGCCAGGTGAGTATGGTAAGATAAAAAGAAGAAGCAGATTAGGAGTTAGGCAGATGGAAACGAAAGAACTATTGTCTAAGAAAAAAGGATATACGCTTTTTGCAGTGCTAGGGTTTCTTTGCGCTTTTTTGTGGAAGGCTCAAAGAGACTTGGCTGTCATGGGCAATATCCTGTGGACGGGTCAATATGTGGCAGGCATCCTGCTTTTTTCTGCTTTTGTAGGAGCCACCATAGGTATGGCAATCTGCTTTTTGGTATATGGTATTTTGAAGCATAGATGGAGCAAGAACTCTTTTGGTGGATGGAGTAAGGCGTTGGTTTCAAAGCTGCCTGTGCCCATCTTTATGAGAAATGTTTGGAAATGCCAATGGAAGTCCTGGCAGGTGTTTTTGGGAAGCTTTGTTCTACTGCTGCTTGCATGGCTTCCTTGTTATTTGGCCTATTATCCAGGTATTTGCTCCTATGATACGATTATTCAATTAGAGCAGATTACTACCAATAATTATATTGATCACCATCCAATCCTGCACACTTTGTTTTTGCGCTGGGCTATGGAATTTGGTGGAGGTGTGCTTGAAAATGTGACAGCTGGAGTGGGCCTTTATGTGGCACTTCAAGTGCTGTTTGTAATCGCGGCGTTGGCTTACGCGGTTATGGTGCTACACCATTTTAAAACTTCAAAATGGGGACTTTTGATATTACAACTTTTTGGTATGTTTTATCCTTTCCACTGGTATATGAGTGTGACTACTACCAAGGATACGATCTTCAGCGCCTTCTTTTTGGCGCAGGTAGTTTCTCTGTACGGATGGATTAAGAGCGGTAGCGAAAAGAGGGCAGATAAATGGAAAGTGACCTTTGTCTGTCTGTTTGAACTATCTACCATAGGAATGATGGTGTTTCGAAACAATGGCAAATTTGCCATGTTGGTGCTTTTCTTTTTCCTGGTATTGGCTGTGCTCTTTGGCAAAAAGTGTCGCAAAGTCTGGGCAAGTCTGCTGTGTTATGGGGCAATAGGGTTTGCAGTTGGAATGTTGGCGCTATCGGGTCTTTCCAAAGCAACCAATGCAACCCAAGGGGACAAACGTGAAATGCTAAGTATGCCGATTCAGCAGTTGGCAAGAACCATGATTTACCACGGTGGTATAGGCGTGGTACCCACAGATGACAACAGTCTAAGCCAGCAGGAAAAGGCATTGATTGACGAGTTTTTGCTAAATGAGAGTTATCGATATTATAGGCCAGAGATTTCAGATCCTGTGAAGAGCAACACCAACACTTATGTGGTGCGATATCGCGCCAAAGAATTTGTGTCTACTTATTTGAACTTGTTGCTGAGATATCCGGGCGACTATATCAACGCTGGCCTGGCTCTGACGGCTGGATTTTTGTCGCCAGCTGACGTGACCCATGCCTCCATCAATGAAACAGAAGGCTTAAAGGGAATGGGATATATTCAGACCCATTGGGCGGAATCGGTACTAAACGAGCATGGAATTTACAAGGCTTCCAAGTGGGAATCTTTACATGAGATTTTGGAGGATTGGGCGGACGAGAATGCTTACCTGAATATGCCTATCCTAAAATATTTATTTGTGCCAGGAATGGTCTTGTGGGCTTATCTGCTGACCATGGGAGTGTGTATTCTGCGTAGGAAGTATTCTTATTTGATGCCACTGAGTCTGGTGCTGGGCTATTTTGGCACCCTTCTTTTGGGGCCGACGGTACAGCTTCGCTACATTTATCCCCTAATGCTGGTGCTGCCCTTTGTGTGGTTTTTGCTTGCGGAAAACAAATCAAGACTGGAAACTGTGGACGTGAAATGTGCAGAAACAGATATGTAAATGACATAGACAAACAAAAAGGTTTGAGTGAAAAGACTCAAACCTTTTTTGCTTTTATATGGTTGTTTGTAAATAAATTAGATATTTTCCTTGATGCGGATATCTACTGCGGTATAGTGATATTCTTTTTCGGGTAAATCACCAGTGGTGAGATAAGAAAAGAGGATATCCAGTGGCTTGCTACCCTGTGTTCTAGGCTGCTGACAAATGGTGGCAGCGATGACGCCTTGATTTACCATTTCGAGAGTGGTAGGTACTTTGTCATAGGCCAAAATAGTGATTTGTTCTGTGAGCCCTAAAGTGGACACTGCTCTACATCCACCATACACACCTCCTGCTGCGAAAAAGAGGGCATTGATCTCGGGGTGCCTTTCCAGAAGCTTGGTAGTCTGGTCGTAGCTTTCAAAATCGTCATCGTGGTTCAACACGGTCTCTACAATGTGAATGTGTGGATAATGCTGCTTTATTTGTCTGCGGAAACCAGCGATGCGCTGAGTGTGACAGAGCACGCCTTCGGAACCAATGACGATACCCAGGTTTACTTCGCCCTTGGTGAGTAGGTGAATCAGCCCTGCGGCGGTTTCACCGGACTTGGTATAGTCACTTCCTACATAAGCAATACGGTTGCAGTTTTCAATGTCGGTATTTAAGGTGACGGTTGGGATGCCTTTGTCCCAGAGCTCGTCAATCTTGGCGGCAATCTGAGGATCGTTGTAAGGAGCCAATGCTAGGCCACTGATTTCTTCCACTTCAACTAAATGATTGATGGCTGCCAATTGTTCTGCCGCGTCGAAATTCACCTGCTTGATAATTACGTGACAGTTGTAGGTAGCCAATTCCTCTGCTTTGGATTGTACTCCCTTGATGACATCGTCAAAGAAAGGGTTGTGGGAAGAAAAGAGAACAATTCCCAACTTCAAGTTCTTTTTTTGGGCAGCCAAAACGAGGCCAGCTCTGTTGGGACGGTAATCGAGGGCTTTTGCTATATCTCTTACCTTTTGGGCGGTGGCTGGATTGACAGCACCTCTATTGTTAAGTACGCGGTCTACGGTACCTCGGGATACGCCCGCAAGTTCAGCGATTTCTTTGATGGTTGGCATAATTTTCTCCTTTGAAATCAAATCAACTATCTATCAAATTAACACGAAAATGCTCGTAAGTCAATTTGATGCGCACCAAAAGTTGTGCTTGGGCACTCAAACTGTGGAATTGAACAAAATACAAGCCTTATAAGCCTGCTAAAACGCTGAGTTTTTGTGTATTTTTACGAATTGCATTTGCCTACTTGATTTTCGAATAAAATCATATTATGATTAAATTGCGTGCTCGAACACGCAACTGCGCATTGCAACGTAGAAGGAGGAAGATATGTTATACATTGGTATTGACTTAGGTACATCAGCAGTGAAGTTGCTGCTTATGAACGAAAAGGGTGAGATTAAGAATATCGTGTCCAAGGAATACCCTCTGTACTTTCCTAATCCAGGATGGTCAGAGCAGAAGCCTGAGGACTGGTATACACAGTCCATGGCAGGACTGAAGGAACTTTTGGACGGATTTGACAAGAGCCAGGTAGCTGGTATCAGCTTTGGCGGACAGATGCATGGTCTTGTTATTTTAGACAAGGATGATCAGGTAATCAGACCTGCACTTCTTTGGAATGATGGACGTACTTTTGAAGAATGTGACTATTTGAATGATGTAATTGGCAAAGAGACTTTGTCTAAGTACACAGCGAATATTTCTTTCACAGGCTTTACCGCTCCAAAGATTTTGTGGGTAAAGAACAAGGAGCCAGAGAACTTTGCAAAGATTGCAAAGATTATGCTTCCTAAGGATTACATAGCATATAAATTGACAGGCGTACATTGTACAGACGTTTCCGATGCTTCCGGCATGCTCATTTTTGATGTGCAGAATAGATGCTGGTCCAAAGAAATGTGCGATATCTGTGGCATCACAGAAGACCAGCTTGCAAAGGTTTATGAAAGTTATGAAACCGTTGGAACTGTACTTCCTGAAATTGCAAAGGAACTTGGTATTCCTGAAACAGTTAAGGTTGCAGCAGGTGCTGGTGACAATGCAGCAGCGGCAGTTGGAACTGGTACAGTAGGCGATGGTATGTGCAATATTTCTCTCGGAACCAGCGGAACCATCTTTATCTCTTCCGCAATGTTCGGTGTAGACAAATACAATGCGCTTCATTCCTTCGCGCATGCAGATGGAAGTTATCATTTGATGGGATGTATGCTCAGCGCTGCTTCCTGTAATAAGTGGTGGATGGACGACATCATCGGCACACAGGAATATGCAAATGAGCAGAAGGCAATTACCAAACTTGGTGAAAACCACGTTTACTTCTTGCCTTATCTCATGGGTGAGCGTTCTCCTCACAACAATCCAAATGCAAGAGGAACCTTCATCGGCATGACCATGGATACTTCCAGAGCAGATATGACTCAGGCAGTACTTGAAGGCGTAGCATTTGCACTTCGTGATTCTTTGGAAGTAGCAAGAAGCCTTGGTATCGATATCCAGCGCACCAAGATTTGTGGTGGCGGTGCAAAGAGCCCACTTTGGAAAAAGATTGTTGCCAATGTATTGAACCTCAAGGTTGATATGATTGAAAGTGAAGAAGGTCCAGCAATGGGTGGCGCAATGCTGGCAGCAGTTGCCTGCGGCGAATACGCTAGCGTAGAAGAAATCGCTTCTAAACTTGTGAAGGTAGTAGATACCGTAGAGCCAGACCCAGAATTGGTTGCGAAATACGAAGATAGATATCAGAAGTTCAAAGAAATCTATCCAGCATGCAAGCCATTGTTTGAAATAATCAAGTAGTGAATTGTCGCACGGCGGCAGATGGGAGGAAACATGAAATTATACAAAGTAACAGACCCAGAATTTAAAGCATACGGCAGAGTGGTTGACAATGTAGACTTTACACAGCTTTTGGAAGCGCTTTCCAAGACTCCAATTCCAGAGGGCGTAGACTATTTGCCATCTGTTCCAGAATTGGAAGCGACCGATGCTTTTGAAACTCTTAGCAGCGTAGCTTATGGCGAAATGCCAATTCAGATTGGTTACTGCAATGGCCACAACGTAATGCTCAATGCATTGGAATATCACAGAGATTCCGAGATTAACGTGGCAGTAAACGATGCAGTGCTTATGCTTGGACTTCTCTCTGAAGTAGAAGCAGACCATACATACGATACATCCAACGTGAAAGCATTCTTGCTCCCAGCAGGAATGGCTGTTGAAGTTTATGCTACAACACTTCACTATGCACCTTGCCATGCAAAGGGACAGGATGGCTTCCAGGTAGCTATCGTGCTTCCAAAGGGAACCAACTACCCACTTAAGAATGCACATGCAAAGGTTGCAGATGTAAGTACTGGCGCAGGCGTAAACAACGAAGATTCTATGCTTACAGCTGTAAACAAATGGCTTATTGGTCATGCAGAAGGTGGCTTGGATGAAGGTAGTTTCTTAGGCCTTAAGGGCAAAAATCTTTGCCTGACAGAGGACTTTGAATAAATTTAAATTTTAATCCCGCAGTGAGGCGGGCAGAAATAAGGAGGATATGTATATGATTAATTTACCGCAGGTAAAAGTCGGCGTGGTTGCAGTTTCTCGTGACTGTTTCCCAGAATCTTTGTCCGTTAACAGAAGAAAAGCGTTAATGGAAGCTTACACAAAAAAATATGGCACAGAAGGCGTTTATGAGTGCCCTATCTGTATCGTAGAAAGTGAAATTCACATGGTTCAGGCTCTTGAGGATATCAAGAAAGCTGGATGTAACGCTCTTTGCGTATATCTTGGAAATTTTGGTCCTGAAATCAGTGAAACACTTCTTGCAAAACATTTCGATGGTCCTGCAATGTTCATCGCAGCAGCAGAAGAAAGCCAGAACGACCTTATGGATGGCCGTGGCGATGCTTACTGCGGTATGCTCAACGCTAGCTACAACTTAAAGCTTCGCGGCGTAAAGGCATATATCCCAGAGTATCCAGTTGGCGATGCTGACAAGTGTGCTGACATGCTCAACGAGTTCCTTCCAATCGCAAGAGCAATCATCGGCCTTTCCGATCTCAAGATTATCAGTTTTGGTCCTAGACCACTTAACTTCCTTGCTTGTAATGCTCCTATCAAACAGCTTTACAACCTTGGCGTTGAGATTGAAGAGAACTCCGAACTTGACTTGTTCGAAGCTTTCAAGAAACATGACAATGACCCTCGTATCCCTGCAAAGGTAAAAGAGATGGAAGAAGAACTTGGCGCTGGAAATTTGCAGCCAGATAGTCTTCCAAAACATGCTCAGTATGAACTTACTTTGCTTGACTGGGTAGAGGAACATAGAGGATACAGAAAATACGTTGCTATCGCTGGCAAGTGCTGGCCTGCATTCCAGACACAGTTCGGTTTCGTTCCTTGCTATGTAAATAGCCGTCTCACAGGTATGGGAATCCCTGTTTCCTGTGAAGTAGATATCTATGGATGTCTCAGTGAGTTCATCGGAACATGTGTATCTGAAGATGCTGTTACACTTCTTGATATCAACAACTCTGTTCCAGCTGATATGTATGCTGAATCCATCAAGGGACAGTTTGACTATACACATGAAGATACCTTCATGGGCTTCCACTGTGGAAATACAAACTCCAAGAAATTGGCATTCTGCAGCATGAAATATCAGAAGATTATGGCTAGAAACCTTCCTATCGAGGTTACTCAGGGAACACTTGAAGGCGATATCGCTCCTGGCGACATCACATTCTTCCGTCTCCAGAGTACAGCAGACTGCAAGCTTCGTGCTTACATCGCTCAGGGTGAAGTTCTTCCAGTTGCTACTAAGTCCTTCGGTGCAATCGGCGTATTCGCTATCCCAGAGATGGGCAGATTCTACCGCCATGTATTGATCGAGAAGAATTATCCTCACCATGGTGCGGTTGCATTCGGTCACTTTGGAAAGGCTCTCTACGAAGTATTCAAATATGTAGGCGTTCCAGTAGAAGATTTGAACTTCAACCAGCCTAAGGGAATGATGTATCCTACAGAGAATCCTTTCAAATAAGGCGAAGGCTTTGCTGATTGGTTCGAAGGAACGTTCATAAATAGGTAAATAAACGAGTTTCTTTAAAACCTCCACCAACCCTCAAATGGGTCGGTGGAGGTTTTTGCAGTTAGAAGGGGCCGTAGTGCCCAAAGAATTTAGGAATTGGGTCTAGGGAGGCTGGGAAGTGGCCGTGGTACCCAAAGAATCTAGGAATTGGGTCTAGGAAGGCTGAGAAGTGGCCGTGGTGCCCAAAGAATTTAGGAATTGGGTCTAGGAAGGCTGAGAAGTGACTGTGGTACCCAAAGAATCTAGGAATTGGGTCTAGGTAGGCTTGAGAAGTGACTGTGGTGCCCAAAGAATCTAGAAATTGGGTCTAGGTAGGCTGAGAAGAGGCCGTGGTGCCCAAAGAATTTAGGAATTGGGTCTAGGGAGGCTGAGAAGGAACTGTGAGACCCAAAAAGAATGACTAGATTTGGTTTGGTAGAAAGTTAATTGGGTTACATGAAATGCTGAGCTATGATTTCTCGGATTTTGTGCATAGTTAAAGGGGAAGAATTGTCCTCGTATGTGGTAATGAGCTGGACACCTGGAAGGATATCATGTGAAATATAGAGATTTAGTTTAGAGTGAGTCTTTTTTCGGTAAAGAGGATCATCCATTAATCCGAAGTGTTCCCAATAAAACAGTTTTCCTGTAAGGGGATGGCAAATTGTAAAATCAGGGTAGAGAGTAGTGCCGCCCAAAATGAGAGGGGCTTCGTATTTGAAGGGAATTTTACTGAGGTGTAAGAGTCCATCTATCATGGCCTCTGATTTGGATCGTAGAAGGTGGCCAGATATACTTTGGTGAACTAGGTTTTCGGGATGAGCAGCGTTGGGGGTGAATGGGGTATTAAGCCAATCTAAGCATTTGTCATGTAAAGATTGAGAATTCACCAAAAATGGGGAAGATATTAAAGAATAATAAGATGGCTTTGAAGTTAGAAGAGTATCAACGTTGTTGACGTATTTTTCACATTTTTGAAGATAAGAGTCAAGGAACTGTTTGTGGTGAACATAATCGCTTAGTAGACAAAGTAAATATTCTTTGGTGGCCAACTGCGTAACCAAAGAACATTCAGCCTTTGGTATATATTTTTTTGTCACGCCGTCGCTTTGGTACCATTTTGTATACTTTCCATTTTTGGAACAGATTAATTTACCCGATGGATATGTTTGTATCTCGGCTTCTAGGCGAGAGATTTCTTTGCTCAAACGAGCACTTTCTGTGGATATTTGATGATAAAACATAAAGATTATACCTCCTGATTTAAATAATAATGGAAAAAGAGAAAGTTTTCTTGATTGAAATAAAGGTAAAAAAGGAGAAATTATTATTGATTGGAATAGAACTAAGAAAGAGTAGGTTTTCTGAATGGTTGAGAACTGGGATAATGACGAAGAAGTGATTGTAGGTGGAACTTGTAGAGATTTAAGAGTATAATCAGATGTGTCAAGAATGGAATAGAATGAAATGCTAGATAAGTAATTGATATGTCATTAATCTACCATTGAAGCGGGGGATTTGCAAGAGGACGCAGAAGGTTCGTTGGTTGATAGATTAGGAGGAATGCGATGCTGGAGCTGTGGGCAGGAACCAAAGTAGTATTGATATATTATATTGTTGCAGCTAGCACGGCACTTGTTTGCCGTGCGCTGATTCGAATACCGGACGAGCTGTTTCGCAAGATATTGCACTGCATTTTGCTTGGGTCTTTGATGGGCTTTGTATTTGGATTCGAGACATGGTGGATTTCGGCGGGGGTAGCTGTAGCCTTTGCGGTGGTGGTGTACCCAATTCTTGCCTTTTTTGAACGTTTTAAGGCTTATTCGCAGCTGACAACGGAGCGCAAAAGTGGAGAGCTGAAGGCGAGCCTTCTGCTGGTGTTTGGCATGTTCGCAACAGTCATTGCCATATGCTGGGGATGGCTGGGAGACAAATATCTAGTGTTAGCTTCTGTTTATGCCTGGGGGTTTGGAGATGCGGCAGCGGCCTTGATAGGAAAGAGATTCGGAAAACAAAAGATTCAATGGAAATATATAGATGGAAAAAAGAGTTATGCAGGAACGATAGCTATGTTTCTGACTTCCTTTGTTAGTGTGCTGATTGTACTAGCTTGCAGAGGTGGCTTAAATACGGCGGGTCTTCTCTTAACTGCGGCAATAACAGCATTTGTCAGTGCAATAGCAGAATTGTATTCAAAGGATGGAATGGATACGGTGATATGTCCAATGGTAGCGATGGTTACAGTTCTTCCGCTAGTATATTTGTTTGGAGGGATGACATGACGAAAGAAAAAGAGCAACAGAAAGTATGTGAAGAGGAAAATGGCCTACAGGACCAAAACAATGAGGCGGGAACGCACACATCGGGAAAACGTACATTGCTGTGGTCTGTGATCATGAGCTCTCCGGGACCTCTTGTGGTGGGACTTGGTTTGCTGGTGGGCAGAAGTTCTACGCAGATTGCAGATTTTGTGCGAAGAAGTTCAGAATTGCTAGCGATTATCATGGCTTTTGTGACTTACAAAATCACTACGAAAAACGGACAGACCGATATTGCCATGAAGAAGCAAATCGAGAAAATGTCCAATATCTTTGTGGGTGCTATGATGTGCCTTGGCGGTGCAATTATGATGATACTGGCTTTTACATCGGATAGTCAGGACAAGGGAAATGTAGTCCCTGGACTTGTGATTGCGGTGCTTGGGGTGATTGCAAATACCATTTTTTGGAGAAAGTATACTAAGCTAAATAGGGCAGAACCAAATCCGATATTGGCGGTGCAGGCAAGGCTCTATGGAGCAAAAAGTCTGGTGGATGGCTGTGTCACAATTGCACTGATTGCGGTGGTGGTTGCGCCCAAAGCGCCTATGACTTACTACATTGATTTGGTGGGCTCGGTAATAGTGGCAGGCTATTTGATTTTGTGTGGAGTTCAGACGATTCATGAGAAGGTAACACAGGCGATTCGCGAGAAAGCAATGCAGACAAATACAACTGAGGAAAAGAATTAGCCGAAAAAAAGATATGGGAAAAGTCTAGGCGAGTTTTTGACAGAAAACGAAAGGTCAAGCACGAAAGTGCCTGACCTTTCTCTGTGATAGTAGCGAGGCGAGGAAATCTCGTCTCTGTGGTTATTTGTCTTTGTTCAATATATAGTACTGAACAAAGGAGTAGTCTCGAATCCATTGGTCGCTGTAGTCGGAGGTATAGAAGTTGCCCTCCGCATCAACGAAACCATTGGTTGAAATAATAGGATACTGTTTCTGCAAATCCTCTAAGAAATGCATATATGGTGAAAGAGGAATGTCTGCGGTTTTGGCTAACAGTAAGCCTAAGTAGTTCATGCTGATGTCTAAATCAGACTCCTCTGGGATGTCGTAGTTGGCCCAGATTACGAAAGGAGTTTTGTATAGGTTCAACAACTGGTCTGCATCGGAAAGGCCTTCTGTCTGCTCACAGACAATATTGTATGTCTCGTCCAGAGTAAACAGTGGCTGATGGTCTCCAAACATACAGATAATCACCTTTTCGTCCTGTGTGGAGAAATAGGTTACTAAATCTTCAAAGGCTTCATCTGTCTTGTCTACCAAAGAGAGGTAGTTGTTGAATTCTTTGCTTTCAAAGGTTGGGGTGGTGACCGTTTGCTCTATTTCAGTCCAGGTATATCCACCGTGATTTTGAATGGTGAGATCAAATACAAACAGCTTTTCGTCTGTTTCGCGATTTTCAAAGATGTCAATCACTTTGTCAAAAGTGCTGGCATCAGAGACCCCGTTGCCTAAGGTATCTGCGTATACGAACTCTTGAATCCAGAATTGTTGGTCAAAGCCTAAGTGGTTGTACACCAGATGGCGGTTCCAGTTGGTGGAAAGCTCTGGATGTATGGAGTAAGTGGAATAACCCACATCACCTGCTAGAGAGACAAGAGAAGGGGTGCTGTTATTTATGGATTGTAAATACGGATAAAAACCGTTTGGGAAAAACTTCATGCTATGTCCGGTAAATACTTCAAATTCGGCATTGCAAGTGCTTCCGCCCAGAACGGAGGAATTCAGATATCCGCGAATGGTATCCTGAGTTAAACTATTGAAAAAGGTAAGAGGGTTGCCCTCCAACTCAATATTGCCCCATGTGTACGGATCAAAGAGGCTTTCGTTCATGATGATGATAACATGTGGTCGATCGGCGCTTGCGCTAGATTCCGTACTCTGGGAGGAATAAGAATCCAAGATGGACCTAGCAGCTTCTTCAGAGTAGCCATCTGGTGCGGTTGCTTTTTCGGAAGCCAAGGTAATGCAGCTGTATACTAAAAAACCATCATAGTGGTAAGGCGAAGTGAAGCCTTGCACAGTGCGAAATCCCTGCTTTTCCCAAAAAGCTAGGTTTACAAAAGAAAACCAGCCAATGGCAAAGACCAGAACGCCTGCAAGTACGGATGTCAGTCGAAGGCGCAGGGGTATGGTTTTCTTCTGTCGGGTCTTCAATAAAGCCACCAAGACTAACAGGTACTTGGTCAGGCTGAACATAACTAAACTGCCAGGAACAAATTTGTAGTTGGCAACAACCTGTTTTACGGTTGCAATGGCAAAAAGATCATTGTAGGTGAAGGGCACATGTCTGAATTCGTAAACAAAATAATTGACGATGTACACTACAACCACCAGAGATGCTCCAATTAGAGAGCCAAATGTAATAGAACAACTAAGCAAAATGCATATTAGTTCAATGGCATAAAAAAGAAGCACGTTGAAGAAATAAGCATTGCCTAAAGTGTATCCTGTGTCGATGGTAATAAGCTCGAGGCTGATTCCCAGAAATGGGGGAATCACCACGGGAAGTGCGTATCTTGCCCACTTTTTGAGTTTTGAGGGCAATGGTAAAAACACAAGTATAAAAGCGCATAGGGCGTAAAAAACAACCAGACATTTCAGAAAGAGAAGTCGGTTTGGGCTGGTGGGGTAGTTCACATATCGTAAAGAAAAAAATGTCCAAACTACGGTTACCAGAAACGCCAGTACTATGGTTACTAATTTTTTGCGTGACAGTGAAAAGGCTGGCATAATAACTCCTTTGGGTTTATTAATCAAAGAGGTGGTCTACGTCTTCAGGCAGGAGAAAATCAGTATACACTCCCTGAATTTGGTGAGAATCTATGTATTTCTCAACCTGTATTGTGTCATTGAAAGTATGCATATATACAGCACATCCCAGTTCCTGCACCTGCTGAATGAAGGTTAGATCGCTACGAGCAGGGAAGGTGGTTACAACCTTGATTTCGTTGTCTTCGACGAACTCCAATACATTGTCATAGGAAAATTCCTCTATGGTTTGTCCATAGAGAGTATATATGACGGACTGCCAGGGATGTATTTCGGAGATGCTTATGTACATGTCATTGTTGTAAATCTGTGGAATCACGCGGTCTAAAATCGCAGGATTCACATCTATGGCAACATCGACGATTTGGGTAAAGGCATCCGTAATCATTGGCTCTGTAGTGTATTTGGTATCGGTAACAACGTACATGTCGGGGAAAAAGACCATAAGCCAGGCTATTTGCTCCCAGGTTAGAGGGGTATATTCGCCATAGATGGTGGCTTGGCTAAACTCTGCCAAGGAAGGAGCGTCTAATTCAGGGGCAGAAGGAGTAAGACCAGTCATGGTGTAAAAACTACTCCAATCATGTGCGGCTACTAAAGTGCCCTCTGAAGAAAATGAGAAATCAACTTCAAATACCCTTTGTCCCTTTTCATAGTTTTGGAGAAATGCTTCCAAACTATTGGTATATGAGTAATCTTCAATGCCACCAAATGCGTGTGCAATAAGGTGTGTTTCTTCTACCCAGGCGTAAGGCTCTTGGTACGCCTCGTTGTAGTATGGCGTAGAAGAAGCGCCAGATAACAAAAGAAGTAAGGAAAAGAGTAGTTCAAGTGATTTCATGGTAAGCTCCTAAAACATGGTATGTAAATCTATATTACAATGAACAAATTAGCTTGCATAGAACAGAACACCCAGGGTGCCTGGGCCGCAGTGGCTGGAAATGACGCCGCCTGCTCTGGTGACATAAATGTGTTCAAAGTGATTCAAACTTTCAAGATACTCTTTTACAGAGTCAATTACTGCTTGCTCACAACCGGAATGGGTGATAAATACGCAAGATGGATCGGCAACTTTCAGGTCTGCTTCTAAATCCTTTGCATATTTTAAGATTACAGAGTTTTGCTTGCCTCTATATTTCTTGGCAACCTTCATAGCGCCGTCTTCTACCACGATTTCAGGCTTCAGGCTAAGTGCGTTGCCCAGCAGTGCGGTCACAGAACTACATCTTCCACCTCTGGCCAGATAGGTCAAGGTCTCTACGACGAAACTTGCACGGACTAGGTCACGCCTAGAGGAAACCATCTCTACGACCTCCTGAGCAGTCAAGCCTTCGTTAATTAAGTGGGCTGCATACAAAACCTGCAGGCCGATGCCAGTAGAAAGACTCATGGAGTCTACTACATGAAGCTTGTCGTAATTCGCATCGGTACCAATCATACGAACGACATTGCAAGTAGTGCTCATCTTTTCGGAGATACCGAAGAAAATAATATCGTCGCCAGCGTCCATAAAAGGCTTTAATACTTTTTCGGCGTAATCAAAAGAAGCGGCAGCAGTTTTGGGGGTAGTCTTGTTGGCATCTGCCCATTTGTAAATGCGATCAGGTGTCATATCCACGCCGTCATAAAAACTGACATCGTCCATTACGATACAAAGTGGAATAATGCTTACCTGTGCCTGCTCTATCAATTCAGGGGACAAATCACAAGTGCTGTCTGCTACTAATCTAATCATAAAATCACTCCTCTTAATATGTTTCAATATGTTTTCGAGTATAGAAAACATTATAGTTTGAATTGGGGTACGTTGCAAGTGGAAAAGGCGGGGATTGTCAGTTGCAATTTGCCTAAAAGTGGGTATAATCTTAGGTAGAACGATTAGACAAGACTAACTACTATAAACATAGTAAAAAAAGATAGATTCGGAGGAATCATGGAACAATACAATATTACAGGTATGAGCTGTGCGGCGTGTAGTGCACGAGTAGAAAAAGCGGTAAGCAAGCTTCCAGGAGTGGATAGCTGCAGCGTGAATTTGCTTACCAATTCGATGAATGTGGAAGGGAGCGCCAGCGCAGGAGAAATTATAGAAGCGGTAGAAAAAGCGGGCTATGGTGCGTCTCTGAAAAAGGGTGGCAATCGAGGCGGAGTACCCCATGCAAAGGGCGATGCGTCAAGCGGACATGGGGGTATGGCAGGAGAGGATTCACTTCAGGACAAAGAAACACCAGTGTTAGTGAGAAGACTGGTGTCTTCCATTGGCTTTTTGGCAGTATTGATGTATTTTTCTATGGGGCATGGCATGCTTGGCTGGCCTGTGCCTAGTTTTTTTGAAGACAATGCCATGGCTTTGGGGTTGCTACAACTGTTGCTGACTGGCATCGTTATGGTAATCAATCAGAAGTTTTTTGTGAATGGATTTAAGGGACTAATAAACTGTAGCCCTAATATGGATACCCTGGTGGCTTTGGGGGCAGGAGCGGCGTTCCTCTACAGTACCTACGTGCTTTTTGCTATGTCGAAAGCGGTGACCTATGGAGATTGGACAAGCGCGCACCTTTATCTGCACGATTTGTACTTTGAGTCTGCAGCTATGATTTTGACGTTGATTACGGTAGGAAAAATGCTGGAGGCAAGGGCAAAAGGAAAGACCACTGATGCTCTGAAAGCGTTGATGAAACTGACACCTCTGACAGCCACAGTGCTTCGAAAAGGGGCTGCGGAGGAAGAAGTGATTCCTGCGGATCAGGTACTGGTAGGAGATGTGTTTGTGGTACGCCCAGGCGAGGCAATTCCAGTGGATGGAATTGTACTGGAAGGTGGCAGTGCAATAGATGAATCTGCCCTTACTGGAGAAAGTGTTCCGGTGGACAAAAAGGTAGGCGATAAGGTTGCTGCGGCAACAATCAACCAGACTGGATTTTTAAAATGTGAAGCCTATAGAGTTGGCGAAGACACCACTTTGGCAAAGATTATACAGATGGTAAGTGATGCGGCGTCCAGCAAAGCACCAATTGCCAAATTGGCGGACAAGGTTTCGGGTGTGTTTGTGCCAGTGGTAATGGGAATCGCATTGGCTACAATAGTAGGATGGCTGATAGCGGGCGAAAGCTTTGGTTTTGCGCTTGCGAGAGGCATTTCTGTGTTGGTCATCAGTTGTCCTTGTGCTCTTGGACTGGCAACTCCTGTGGCAATCATGGTAGGTACAGGCGTGGGAGCCAAAAATGCAATTATGTTTAAAACGGCCGAATCTTTAGAGGAAACAGGTCGTGTAGATATCGTGGTTCTGGACAAGACAGGGACCATCACAAGTGGGAAAATGTCAGTCACAGATGTGGTGGAATATCATCCAGCCTTGAAGGACGTTGCATATAGCTTGGAGCAGTCCAGTGCTCATCCTCTGGCAAAAGCAGTGGTGGAATATGCCAAGAAGGCAGGGGCAAAAGAAGTAGAAATCAAGAACTTTGAAAACCGTTCTGGCCTGGGCGTACAGGGTTACTGGGATGGCAAACTTTGTCTGGCAGGAAATCAGAAATTCATTCAAGAATATGCTCTGGCGGGACAAACATTGCCACAGGACATATTGCCTCAAGGAGAAAGTCTAGCTGAGCAAGGTAAGACACCGTTGTATTTCATGATGGATGGTGAAGTACTTGGTATCATCGCAGTGGCAGATACCCTGAAGGAAGATAGCGTAGAGGCGGTTAAGCAGCTTCATGATATGGGCATCCGCGTGGTAATGCTGACAGGGGATCATCCAAAGACAGCAAAGGCCATCGGCCAAAGTGTTGGAATTCAGGAAGTGGTGGCAGGAGTGCTACCAGATGGCAAAGAGAGCGTTATAATTGAGCTGCAAAAACAAGGCAAGGTTGCTATGGTAGGAGATGGCATCAACGATGCGCCCGCTCTATCCAGAGCAGATATGGGCATCGCCATCGGAGCTGGAACAGATGTGGCTATAGATGCGGCACAGGTGGTATTGGCAAAGAGCAGTCTTTTGGATGTGCCGGCAGCCATTAGACTCAGCAAGGGCACTCTTAGAAACATCAAGCAGAATCTGTTCTGGGCGTTCTTTTACAATGCGGTGGGCATTCCATTGGCAGCAGGCCTGTGGATTCCTGTGCTTGGCTGGGAGATGAATCCTATGTTTGGCGCAGCAGCCATGAGCTTATCCAGTTTTTGTGTGGTGAGCAATGCACTTAGACTGAATTTGCTTAAGATATATGACAAGACAACATGTAAGCAGAAGATAAAGATTGAATCTGAAAATATAGAAATAAACTTGGAGGAAAAAACGATGACAAAAACTATGAAAATCGAAGGCATGATGTGTGGACATTGTGAGGCAAGAGTGAAAAAGGTGCTTGAGGCATTGGAAGAAGTAACAGAGGCTGCAGTGAGCCATGTGGACGGAACCGCAGTGCTTACATTGGCCGCAGAAATTGACGATGAGACACTGAAGAAGACCGTAGTAGATCAGGGCTATGAGGTGATTAGCATCTCTTAGGAAATAAGTACTATGTATTGTGGTAGCGAATTAGTAGACCACAGTAGATTGTGGAAAATACAGCAATATTTAGTGAAAAATCGAACAAAAACTTCAAAATTGAATGTGTACGCGAGGACAGAAATGCTTTATAATACAAAGGGATGTCCTCGCGTGTTTTGTTATGGCGACGAAGCAAGCGTCTGCACGAAAGTGCAGGATGGATGCGGAGTGAGATGGACCTTGTGCTTGCACAAAAGGTCAGATGAGCGAAGCAGACAAAGTAAGCGCTTGCGGAGAGACATTTGGTGACCGTTAATCAGAGGGAGAGGCGCACGGCGAATCTCCCTCTTGTAAAATAAGGCATTAGTGGGGACTATTTAGGAGGATGAAATGGCGGTTAGACAGGAAGGTAAGAGATTAATTATCGAAAATGGTGTCAGCCAGGTTTGGATTGAACCTTGGGGAGCAAACTCTCTGCGCGTGCGCATGACTATGGAACCCAAGATGGATGACAATGACTGGGCTCTTTGCGAGCCTGTAAAAGATACAGAGGTATCGATTTCCTTTGAAGAAATCGATGTGACCGATCCTTGGTACAAGGGCCAAGAATGGGCAAAGTATCACCAGACGGGTGTGGTGGCAACTTTGACCAACGGCAAGATTACAGCCAAGGTAAATCCAGAAGGATGGATTAGCTACTTTAATCAGAAGGGCGAACTTCTGACAGAGGAATATTGGCGCAATCGCAATCGTATCAACAGATATGCCGTGCCACTTCGCGTAGATGGGCGTGAGATGAAGCCTATTCAGGGCGGGACAGATTACGAACTGACGGCCAGATTTGAGGCTTTTGATGACGAGCGAATTTATGGTATGGGGCAGTACCAGGAAAAGAATTTAAACAAAAAGGGCGCACTCTTAGAGCTAGCACATAGAAATTCACAGGCTAGCGTGCCTTTTTATGTATCCAGCAGAGGCTACGGCTTTTTTTGGAACAATCCTGCCATTGGAACAGCCAACTTTGGTATGAACAAGACCGAGTGGTATGCCAAGAGCACTCGCAAGATGGATTACTTTATCACGGCAGGAGATACTCCAGCAGAGATTTCTTTCCAGTACAGTGAAGCTACCGGCCGCACACCAATGATGCCTGAGTTTGGCTTGGGCTACTGGCAGTGCAAGTTGCGTTACCGCAATCAGGACGAAATCTTGGAAGTGGCAAGAGAACACAAAAGACGTGGGCTCCCTATGGATGCAATTGTGGTGGATTTCTTCCACTGGACCATGCAGGGAGAGTTTAAGTTCGAGCCTAGAGACTGGCCAGATCCAGATGCCATGGTAAAGGAACTGAAGGACCTGGGAATTGAAACAGTAGTTTCGGTTTGGCCAACCATTGATGAGAGAAGTGAAAACTTCGGCGAGATGAACAGCAAGGGATACTTGGTTCGCGCAGACAGAGGCAACGCCAACCATATGACATGGATGGGCAATACCGTTTTCTACGATGCCACACATCCAGGTGCTCAGAAATTTGTCTGGGACAAATGCAAAAAGAATTATTACGACAAAGGAATCCGTATTTTCTGGTTGGATGAAGCAGAACCAGAGTATGGTCCTTATGATTTTGACAATTATAGATACTATGCAGGCCCAGCCCTGCAGTGTACCAACATTTATCCGCTGATGTATGCCAAAGGATTCTATGATGGCCTTAAAGCGGAGGGCGAAAAAGAAATTTTGTCGCTGGTGCGCTGTGCATGGGCAGGAAGCCAAAAGTATGGAGTGCTGACTTGGTCGGGAGATATTCATTCATCTTTCCGCGCCATGAGAGAACAGCTTCAGGCTGGACTTAATATGGGTATGGCGGGCATTCCATGGTGGACCTCCGATATCGGAGGGTTTATAGGCGGAGATATCTCCGACCCTTATTTTAAAGAACTGTTGGTTCGTTGGTTTGCTTGGGGCGCATTTTGTCCTGTGTTCCGCATGCATGGAGAACGTTCTCCATGGTATGAGAGAGAGCAGGAATTTATCAACAATGTGCGTCAATTGACATCCGGGCAGGACAACGAGGTTTGGAGTTTTGGAGAAGAGAATTACGAAATTCTCAAAGAGTACTTATTTATCAGAGAAAGGCTTCGCCCATATATCAGAGAATGTATGAGCGCAGCCAGCAAGACAGGAGCACCTGTAATGCGCCCTATGTTCTTTGATTTCCCAGAGGATCAGACCTGTTGGCAGGTGGAGGACCAGTATATGTTTGGCCCAGACCTTTTGGTGGCACCTGTAATGGAAATCGGACTTCGTAGCCGCAAGGTATATTTGCCAGACGGACTTACATGGACAGAGGCTAGTACAGGAAAAGTGTATCAAGGAGGTCAGACGGTAGAAGTGGAAGCGCCACTTCACATTATCCCTGTCTTTGTAAGAGAAGGAAAACATTACGACATCTACAGTTGACACTCAAAGGAAAGGAACTAAACTACGAGGAAGATGAGATTTGAAAGGAAAAAAGTTTTAATTGTAGATGATTCTACTATTAACAGACGAATTCTAGCGGATATTCTTTCTGCAGAATATCAGATTATTGAGGCCAAGGATGGAGAAAGCGCAATTCTGTGTCTACGTTCATTTGGGGATGAACTGTCACTGGTGCTGCTGGACATTGTGATGCCGGATGTGGATGGCTTTGCTGTACTTCAGGAGATGAAAAATCAGGGATGGATTGATCGAATTCCTGTCATAACCATTTCCAGTGAAAACAGTGCTGACAATATTGACAAAGCCTATGCTCTTGGAGTTACGGATTTTATCAGCAAGCCTTTTGATACATTGGTGGTCAAACATCGCGTGGCCAATACAATTATGCTTTATGACAAGCAGAAGAACTTGATACAGATGGTGGAGGCGCAGATTGAAGAAAAGATGCGCATCAGCAATTTGATGATTGCCATACTCAGCCATATTGTAGAATTTCGAAACGGAGAAAGCGGAGCTCATGTGCTTCGCATTCATGCAATCACAGAAATGCTTACCATGGCGCTGGATCAAAGCGAGTTGGGCTGCAAGCTGACCAACGAGGATATCTACCTGATTTCCACAGCTGCGACACTCCACGACATAGGTAAAATGGCAATTCCAGATGAGATATTGAACAAACCTGGAAAATTGACAGAAGAGGAATTTGAGGTAATGCGCACTCATTCCACTATCGGTGCACAGATGCTGGAGAAAATTCCATTTTCTAAGGATGAGAAACTGACCAAGATTGCCTACGAAATCTGCAGATGGCATCATGAGAGATTTGATGGAAGAGGATATCCAGATGGCCTTTCAGGCGAAGAGATTCCTTTGGCAGCACAGATTGTATCTCTGGCAGACGTATATGATGCATTAACCAGCCCAAGAGTGTACAAGGAGGCATATTCACACCAAAAAGCCATTGATATGATATTGGCAGGAGAGTGTGGACAGTTCCACCCAGCACTTATTAAGGCGCTGCTTAAGATAGAGAAGAAATTAGAGTTTGGCTTGACAGATGATATTATGGTAGTTGAAGGAAGTGAACTTCTTCACAAAGCCGTAGAGGAAATGATGCATGGGGCGAACTATTAGACTTGGTTGCTTGAATTTGGCGGTTTGGGACTTCGTCATAGTGGCAGCATTGGCTGGACTTACAGCCAACAAAAATTACAATTTGCATCCTTTTTATTCTTTGCTAATTGGATGCGGAGCAGGTGCGCTGATTCTTTTGTTTATGCGCATCCGCTTTTTGGGAAGCATATTGCAGGTAGCCTGTGGCCTTCTTTGGTCGCAGGCCATTTGGCGTGTAGGATATCACTATCATCCAACAGATGACCCTATTTGGTATTGGGGAATGCAGGGCTTGTTGGCAGTGGTTTGCGTGGCACTTCACTTTATGTCTGTAAATGCGCTGCTTGGCCCAAAGAAGGACTACAGTCACAAGACGATTGATACTAAAGAAGTAGAGGAGCGATATCATGCTGTGGATCTGGAGGATGATCCAGAGGAAGTGAGAGAACGCTTCTACCAGATTAGGGAGGATTTTCTGGATGCCTGTGATGAGCGAGATGAGGTAATGGATTTGGCGCAGGAAATCTTGGATGAAGATGATTCCCCGGATACAGATGATTTGTATCGCCTTATGCTGGAAAATGACCGTATTTGGACGGAAGGCTCTGCACGAATGAGCGTCTATGCAGACATGATTCGGGATGCTAGAACTTATCAGGAACAAAAGCAGGCTATGCGAAGAGCGGAGAAACTGCTTTCTGATTTGGAACGAATTACCTTTGAGGTTATGAGAGAGACCAACCGTGTTATGGCCATGGACAAGGGTCTTTACCTAGAGGATGAGGAATACGACGAGCCGGAGGCTTTTGAAGAGGAATTCATAGATGACTACGAAGAAGATTTCGAGGACGATTACGAAGAGGCCGATGACCCACAGGACTTAGGTGGAGATACAGGAGCTCAGCGAACTGCGTATGAAGAGTATCAGCGCCGCGAAAGTTTTGCTCAGGGGCAGCAGGCCCGAGCGGGTGCTAGCGAAATCGACACAACTCTCTTTGCTGGGTGCAAGGACAAGGATAGTTTGACTAAGCGCTACCGAAGCTTGATGAAGACTTTCCATCCAGACAATCAGGATGGAGATACAGAGATGACTATTAAGGTTCAAAAAACCTATGATTATATGATGAAGCAGATGGGGTAAGACCTGCATATGGAGGCGGAGATAAAGGCTATGAAAGAAAGAATTGAAGCAATTGTACATAAAGCTATTGAAGATGGCGTAATCGCAGGAGCCAACGTGCTGGCAGTTCGAAAGGGTGAGGTGCTTTACAGAGGAAGCATGGGCTATGCGGATGTGGAGGAGAAGAAACCTCTTAAGGAGGATTCTTTATTCCGCCTGTTTTCCATGAGTAAGCCAGTGACCAGCGTGGCAACTATGATTTTGATGGAGCAGGGAAAAATTGATTTGCTGGACAAAGTGGGCAAATACATTCCAGAGTTTGAACACATGCAATATTTCGCAGAGGATGGAAGCGTGAAAGATTGCACACAGGATTTAACAATCCTAAATCTGCTGAATATGACTTCTGGAATTCCATATCCTGATGATTGGAGCCCGGCGGGCAAAGAGATGGACAAGCTCTTTAAAGAGATTGGCGAAAAGCAAGATAGAGGTGAATATACCGATACGTTGGAGTTTTGTCGCAGGGTAGCGCAGATACCTCTAAACTTCGAGCCAGGCGCGCTATGGCAGTATGGATTTTCGGCAGACATCTTGGGCGGTGTTATTGAGGTTGCCTCTGGAATGAAGTATGGAGATTTCTTGCGCAAATACGTATTTGAGCCATTGGAAATGGTGGATACAGATTTCTACGTGCCGGAAGAAAAGTTGCATCGCTTGACCAAGATGTATGTGGATATGGGTGATGGAAAGATTACCCCATTCCATGAAAAACACCTTGGAATGGAAGGCTATAGAGGACAGCAGCACTTCCAGTCTGGTGGAGCGGGATTGGTATCTACTATGGAAGACTACAGCCACTTCGCACAGATGCTGGTAAATGGCGGCGTTTACAAGGGCAAACGTATTCTGGGCAGAAAAACAGTGGAGATGTATAGACACAACTTGCTTACTCCAGAACAGAAAAAAGGTTACTGGGATTGCAATAGAGGCTATGGCTATGGACTTCTGATGCGTATTATGGAGCAACCAGCTGCCTTTGGAAGCAACGGAAGCGTAGGCGAGTTTGGCTGGGACGGCTGGACTGGGCCTTATATGACAGTGGATCTGTCTGAAGATTTTTATCTGATTTACTTAATTCAGAAGGGAAACGCTGGAACCACTACAGAAGTGCGTAAAATTCGCAATATTTGTTATGGAAGCATGGAGTAAATCTAGATTTAACAATTTAGATAACGGGCGTTACTAAACTGCAAAAACCCGTAAAACAGCGTAATTATGGAGTGATACATGAATATTTTGACGGTGGAAAAAATCACAAAGGCATACGGAGAACGCAAACTCTTTGATGAGGCATCCTTTTACATGCAGGAGGGCGAAAAAGTAGGTGTGATTGGTATTAACGGTACTGGAAAAAGCACTCTTCTTCGCATGATTGCAGGGCTGGAGGATGAGGATAGTGGAAGTATCGTAAAAGCCAGCGGTATGGTGGTGAGATTTTTGCCTCAAAATCCTGAATTTAGTCCGGAAGATACCATATTGGAGGCTGTGCTCAGAGACAATAAAGATACAGGCAAGGGGCACAATCCAGAGGTGGAAGCGAAAGCGATGCTTACCAAACTGGGAGTGACTGACTTTGAGAGAAAGTGTCAGGGCCTTTCCGGCGGTGAATGTAAGCGTTTGGCACTGGTTTCGGTGCTGCTTTCCCCAGCGGAATTGCTGATTTTGGACGAACCTACCAACCATCTGGATCATGAAATGGCGGATTGGTTGGAGGAGCAGCTTAAGAAGCGCAGGGGAGCCATGATCATGGTAACCCACGACAGATACTTTTTGGATAGTGTAACCAATCGAATTATTGAGATAGACAAAGGAAAAATTTATTCTTATGAGTCCAACTACTCTGGTTATTTGGAGCTGAAAACACAGAGAGAAGAGATGGCACTTGCATCAGAGCGCAAACGTCAGTCAATCTTGCGTGTGGAGCTGGAGTGGATGCAGCGCGGTGCCAGAGCCAGAAGCACCAAACAAAAGGCTCATATTCAGAGATATGAAGCACTTCGAGATATGGCTGCGCCTGTGCAAGACAAAAAAGTGGAGCTTGGCTCAGTGGCATCTAGACTTGGCAAAACCACAGTGGAACTAGAACACATCAGCAAGGCTTTTGGTGACCGCAAGTTGATAGATGATTTTTCTTATATCTTTTTGAAGGATGATAGAATCGGAATCTTGGGGCCCAATGGTTGTGGAAAAAGTACTCTGATGAAAATGATTATGGGGATAGAAACCCCTGATGCCGGTCAGATTACCATAGGCCAGACGGTAAAAATAGGTTACTATGCTCAGATGATTGGGGAAGATATGAACCCAAACCAGAAGGTCATAGACTATGTAAAAGATGTGGCAGAATATATTGAGACAGAGGAAGGCAAGATTACTGCTTCCAGAATGTTGGAGCGTTTCCTGTTTGAAGGAGAAGACCAGTACGGACTGATTGGCAAGCTTTCTGGTGGAGAGCGAAGAAGGTTGAATCTGCTTCGTGTACTTATGGGGAACCCTAATGTGCTTATTTTGGACGAGCCAACCAACGATTTGGACATTTCAACGCTGACTATTTTGGAGGATTATTTAGACCATTTCCAGGGAATTGTAATCGTGGTTTCTCATGACCGCTATTTCATGGACCGTGTGGTGAGAAGGATATTTGCCTTTGAAGAAGGAGGAAAACTTCGTCAGTTTGAAGGCGGATATACAGACTATTCTGCTAGTATATTGATGGAAGAAATGGGCCTGGCAGATACTGCAGGTAAATCGAGTGCCAAAAGCGGCGTTGCGACAGATGCAAGCCCTACAGGAGGCAAGCAGACTGGCGCAAATTGGAAAGAAGGTCAGCAGAAGAAACTGAAATTTACCTATGCAGAGCAAAAGGAGTATGAGTCTATTGAAGGTGATATAGCAGGTTTAGAAGCCAAGATAGAACAGCTGGAAAAAGATATCTTAAGCAATGCCAGAGACTTTGTGAAACTGGCGGCACTTCAGAAGGAAAAAGATGAGGCGGAAAGTCTTTTAGAACAAAAGATGGACCGTTGGATGTATTTGGAAGATTTGGCAGCAAGGATTGAAGCAGGAGAGATGGTTTAAGGAGGATGGAATGAAAGAAAAGAAAATTTCCATTAGAAGATGGGCGATTGTAGCTTTTTCGGGACTTCTTTTGTCCATTACATCTGTCTGGGGATACCAGATAGAAAACTATCATGAACTCATATTTGGCTGGTCTACTACAGGACTGGTGCTGCTGTTTTGGGTGTTGATAAGTGCAGCGTTACTGCTATTGTTTTGGCTATTTGATCGAGCAAAGGTGAAGCAATCGAGAGTATGTGCCCGCCGGTCTGAAGGCCGCATGTATCTTGTGTTTGTGGCCGCTCTGCTGGTTGTTTACGCGATACATTTCCTGGCACTTTACCCAGGCTTGTTTGTATTTGATGCACCACATCAGATGGAAATCTATACCAGTGGACAGATTACAGAACACCATCCAGTCTTGCACACTTTGATAGTAGGTTTTTTGATTACTACAGTGAGCAATATTACAGGCTCCTTTAACCATGGAGTGGCTGTCTATACCATCGTGCAAATATTTGTGGCAGTTCTGTGCTTTGCTTATGTGCTGACATACGTTCACAGGAAAGTAAAAAACTGGTGGGTTACAGGATTTTCCTTCTTGTTTTTGTCCTGTTTTACACCGATTGTACTTCAAGTGCTTTCTCTGACAAAGGATTCTTACTTTTTCGTGGTTCTTGTTTTGGCTAGTACGTTGACTGTTGAGATGGTGGATGAACCTAGAGGGTTCATGGACAAGAAATGGAAAGGCATTTTGTGGATGCTATCCGTGGTCTGCACTGCTATTTTTAGAAACAACTGCATCTATGCAATCCCGTTTTTGCTAGTGGGTGCATTGCTGTGTGTGAAAGAAAAGAGAAAGACGCTATTGCTTTTGGTGGGCGGCATTGCCGTGCTGGGTTTGCTGTATTCCAAAGTGTTTGTGCCTGCCGTGACCGTGCGTGGCATTGACCAAAGAGAACTGCTTTCTGTGCCGATACAGCAAATGGCTAGAATATATTACGATGAAGAGGCAGATGTAACGGAGGAGGAAAGGGCCCTCATAAAGCAACTGATTACTAAGGAGGGAATAGAGGGATATGTACCTACTATTTCCGATCCTGCTAAAAACCATTTCGACATGGAACTTTACGAGGTCAACGCTTCTTATTACAACAAGCTTTATTTGGATTTGGTGCTTAGAAACCCTAAGCTTTCCTTGGATTCCTTCCTGGAAAATACCTGCGGTTTTTGGTATCCAGGGTGTGAACTGACTTTGCTTTGGGATGGAACTAAGGGGTACTGGGTTACTGAGTGCTATTGGCCTGCAGAGACCAATTCTAAGATAGATTTTTTGTATGAGTATTACAAATTGTTCGAAAGTTCAGATTTTGCAACAGGGAATACGGTGACGGCGATTTTGTTTGCTCCTGGAACTTTCTTTTATCTGTTTGTAATCATGTTTGCTTATGCTATAGATAGTGCAAGAAAGTCCTTCTGTGTAGTCTTTGGATTTGTGTTTGTGCTGTGGCTGACTTATTTGTTAGGACCAGTAGCTCTGGTGCGATATGCGATTTACTTGTATGCATTGGTACCTTTGTATTTGGTACAGATACTAGGTGAACAACGAGTGCTGCAGAGAGTGAAATAAATGATTAAAAAGGCGAGATGGCTTAGCTGTCTCGCCTTTTTGGGGGTTATTATACAGAAATTGGATGTTAATAGTGGCAAAAAGTGTGAAAATTATAGACGCAAAGCCGATTTTTTGGTAAAATTTAATTGACTTTATCTATGGAAATGAAAGGAAATGTCCAAAAGAGATTATGAGGATCAGGGGATTTGTTACAGGGCTTGTATGTGGTGTACTTGCCTTTGTGGTTACCTACACAGGAATATTTGCAACGGTGGATAAGGCTGCGGAAGATCGGCTTTATCATCATGCAGGAAATATGGATTCGCGAATTAAGATTATCAAGATTGATGACCGCACCATGAACCAGATGGGGGATTTTTCTACTTGGGACCGTGGTGTCTATGCAGATCTTTTAGAGACCATTTGTGTTTCTGATGAGATTTGCCCAGCGGTTGTTGGTTTTGATATTTTGTTTAGTAGCTCTAAAAATGAAGAATCCGATGAAAGATTTGCAGAAGTATGTGCGAAGTATGACAATGTAGTGACGGGATTTGGCTATGTATTTACCAAGGAAGTGTCTACGGACAAAGATGGCAACCTGGTGGTAGATAGCATGTCTGTATCTGAAAAAGTGGTGCCATATAGTGCGCTCAAGGAAGCCACAGAGCAGGGCTTTGTCAATGCATTGACGGACGATGATGACAAGATCATTCGCAGTACTTTTCTTTATTTTGATGAAAAAGATGACACCAGAACTCGAAGCTTTAGCAGTGCCATCTATGAAAAATATTGCAAGGTAAGCGGATTGCCTGCGAACTATCCAACCGATGGAAATGGAATGGGCTTTCGCTATTCTGGTAAGGCGGGAGACTACGAAAATGTTTCTCTGGTGGATGTGTTAAACGGTACGGTGCCAGCGGAAGCCTTTGATGGATGTATTGTTCTAATAGGGGCTTATGCGGCAGGCATGTTGGATGCCTATTTTGTACCGGTAGAGCCTTCCAGACAGATGTATGGTGTGGAAATTCAGGCCAATGTCATTCAAGCGCTTTTGCAGGGGAAGGAATTGCATGCATGGCCAGCGTTGGCGGATGCAATATTGGCAGCGGTAGTGGCCTTTTTCCTGGCACTAATTTGCGATAGATTGAGTGTGGCGAAGGTGACGATGGTCTGCGCTGCTACTATAGTTTGCAAACTGCTGGTTGGTCTAGTTCTATTTAATTTAGGATATTCCACTAATGTTTTGGTGGTGCCAGCCATGTCTCTCTTGATTGCGGTATATTACATAGCCGTGCATTATTACAAGGCGAATGCAGCAAAGAGAAGTATTGAAAGAGCATTTAGCAAATATGTGGCACCACAGGTGGTGGATGAGATTGCGAAAGATGGAACCTACGAATTGCGTCTCGGTGGTGAAAATCGTGATGTGGCGGTACTATTTGTGGACATCAGGGGATTTACTCCTCTATCCGAAAGCCTAGAGCCGGAGCAGGTAGTGGATATATTGAACGGCTATTTAGAACTGACCACGGAGAGTATCTTCCGCCATGGTGGAACTCTGGACAAGTTCGTAGGAGATGCGACCATGGCTGTATTCAACGCTCCGTTCGATACAGAAGACTACGAGTACAGAGCGATTCTGACAGCTTGGGACATCGTGCAGGGAGGCAATCGCATTGAAAAAGAATATCTGGAGCGATATGGAAAGCATGTCGGCTTTGGCGTGGGTGTAAACTGCGGACCAGCCGTTGTGGGCAATATTGGTTGTGACTTTAGAATGGATTATACGGCTATCGGAGATACGGTAAATACCGCTGCACGTTTGGAGTCCAACGCGCCTAGAGGTTGTATCTATATCAGTGAAGCCCTCTATGAAAGGCTGAAAGATCGCATTACAGTGGAAGAGGTTGGAGAGATTCCACTCAAAGGAAAAGCAAAAGGAGTTTTTGTCTACTCTGTAATCGGTGTAGATGGATACATAAGTCCAGAAGAGGAGTAAGTATACATGAAGCAGTTGCTTGTCATCCCAAACAGGGAAAAAATAGCAGATTATTTGGCATTGGTACAGGAATATGGAGTGGGATTTGAATACAACGATTTTATGCTTCCCAGCGTGCTGGACGATGGGGTGAGATTGCAAGAAATCGTGGATACATACAAGCAGCAGTTGTTGCCAACCTACACCACCATCCATGGGGCATTTTATGATGTGATTCCATTTAGTGTGGATGAAAGAATTCGTGAGATTTCTATGCTACGCATTGAACAGAGCCTGGAGGCGGCAAAAAAGATTGGGGCAAAGGCTGTTGTGTTTCACACCAATTACAACTCCTGCTTAAATTCTAGAGAGTATGTGGAGAACTGGCTAAAAGACAATAGTGCATATTGGGCGCAGGTATTAGAGCGACATAAAGATATAAGTATTTATTTGGAAAATACCTTTGAATCCACACCGGATATCATGGAAGCGCTGTCGCAGCGACTCTGCGTATATCCCAATTATGGCGTGTGCCTGGATTATGCACATGCGTCATTGTCTAAAGCGGAGCCATCCCTTTGGGCTCAGAAATTGGGTAGATTTGTAAAACATATACACATCAATGACAACGATGGTGTTAGCGATTTGCATTTGGCGTGGGGTGACGGTGTCATCAATCGCAGTCAATTTTATGAGGATTACGAGCGATATATGAAGGGGGCCACTGTATTGGTGGAAACATCTTCTAATGAGAATACACTGAAATCCTTTGCGAAACTGAAAGAGGAAGGCTTTTTGGAGACGAACTAAGAGATGAACCTTAATAACTACAAGATGAAAAAGAAGAAAAAGTTCATATTGTGGTGTGCTTTGGCAGCTTTGGCGGTTGTGATGGGTGCAATAGCTGCGTTTTCTTGCTATGCATTGGGAGAAAACAAGGGATATCGAACCATTGCCGTAATTGAGGTAGAAGGTTCTGCCAGCGTAGTAAAAGAAGGCATTGAGTACAAGGCCTACCCAGGAATGCTTTTGCAGGAAGGCCATGAACTGGTGGTATCAGGAAATGGTTATGTCAGACTGGCTCTTGACGGGGATAAATACGTCAAGGTGGAATCGGGAAGCCGAGTTGTGTTCGAAGTGCTGGGAGTGCTTGGAAGCGGCAAAACCAGAATGAAGTTGGAGAGAGGCGCACTGACGGGGGAAGTGGTAAAACCTTTGTCGGAGGACGAAGAGTTTGTGGTAAATACTCCAAATGCAGTGCTGGCGGTGAGAGGTACCTTTTTCCGCATTGATTTGATTCCGACTGAAAAAGGAGAACTTTCTGCCAATGTGATGACTTATGGTGGAAAGGTATCTACCAGAAGAGTATTTCCTTCTGGCGAGGTGGAAGAGGCGGAAGTACTGGTAGATGCAGGATTTAAGACAACGATTAACAAAAATGAAGAGGATACCATATACGTTGTAGGAGAATTGGAAGGTGCAGTGGATACCACAGGAGATGCAATCCTTGATGTGGCACCGATTCAAAACATAGAGATTCCGGATGGAGATTTGATAGATATTTATTATGCGGCAGAAAATGGGCATGAATTGTTTGTGACAGCCCAGGAGGTAAAGGCAGATATTGAATCTAGAAATATTGATTTGGAATCAACTACATCCGTTTATGAAAAAGAAGCAGAGGTAGGAGCAGATGGGGGCACTAAGGCTGAAACTGATGTGATTGCAGACGACAGTGTGCCTTTGGCAAAGGTGGAAGAAAATGCGGATGCAACCTTGGAGAGCGAAGCGAATGGAGAAGCGATCGCTTCAGAAGAGAAGCAATCCGATATGTCTCGTTTGATGGATGGCGAAGAAACGGAGACGATTAAGACGCATGTACATACGGAAGTTACGAATATTCTAGAGGCTACATGTGCGGAAGACGGTCTTAGTGTTGTAACTTGCGAGACCTGTGAAGAAGAATTAGCTAGACAGGTTTTGTCTGCAACGGGACATGAGCCGGAGGTTAGTGTGTATGCTTCTTCCTGTACGGAAAATGGTATGGAAACCGAAGTGTGTACGGTGTGTGGTGAAACCCTGTCGGAAACTATTTTAGAGGCGACGGGTCACTCGGGCAATGTGGAAAGAGTAGAGCCGACCTGTACACAGACGGGTATAGAGACAGAAAGCTGCATAGTATGCGGCGAGATCCTGTCAGAAACCATTTTGGAAGCGATGGGTCACTCCGGCAATGTGGAGAGAGTAGAACCAACCTGTACGGAAACCGGTATGGAGACAGAAAGTTGTACGGTGTGTGACGAAATCCTGTCGGAAACTATTTTGGAAGCAAAAGGTCATACAAACAGTGTGACCAGAGTAGAGGGAACTTGTGAAGCCCAAGGGTATGAGAGAATAACCTGTAGTGACTGTGGAACACTTCTTTCACAGACGGTACTTCCGATAGGAGACCATAGAACAGAATTTGTGGGAGATGAATTTACACATTCCAGATGTGCAGAGTGCGGAATGACTTTGGTAACGGCGCATTCCTATACAGAGACAGAACTGCAGGGGCTTACTTGCACATTAGATGGCATTACTTTATATGAGTGTGAATGTGGTTACAGCTATGAGGAGACAGTTACGGCCGAGGGACATGTGAGAGATACTGGAAATGACACGCTCTGTAGCAATTGCGGAGAACTGTGGGCGAGTTTGGACAGCACTTGCTTCCCAGATGCGGCATTCCTTGCCTATGTCACCCAGTATGACGCAGATGGCGACGGCCATCTATGGGCCAGCGAGTTGTCAGGGACTACAACCTTGAATTTGGCAGGAACGTCTTCGCAGGATGGTGGGTATTCCGATTTGACTGGCATTAAATATTTTGCGAATCTGACCACACTTAACTGTTCTTATAATGCAGGAATTACTGAATTGTACTTGCAGAATAATAACAGCTTAGAGACCATTACCAGTTATAATACAGGGCTTGCTTACCTAGAGGTGAGCGATGCGGGAACATTGCGTTCTTTGAATGTATTTGCATGTCCAATTCAAGAACTGCTGTTGGCTGACCAGACATCGTTGGCGACTCTGAATGTGGGTAACTGTGATTCCCTGGCGATGATAGATATCAGCAACACAGGGATATCAACACTTGATGTGTCGAGTGTTGAGAGCCTTGCGTGGTTAGATGTTTCTGGAACGCAGCTGACACAATTGGATGCCACAAATTTAATTCAGTTGGTTTCTCTAGATGTTTCCGGATGCACAGCACTTGAAACTCTGACTGCAGAAGCCTGCGAACTGTTAGGGGATGTATATTTAACGGATTGTACAGCACTTACGAATGTATCATTAATTGGCTGTTATGCATTGGAGAGCGTGGATTTTTCAGATTGTACGCAGTTGTATGAATTGAATGTAGGTAATACAGGTTTGACATCCCTGAATGTGTCAGGGTTAACAGCTTTGTATTTACTGGGCGCGGATGATTGCACCGGACTAACTACCGTGGATGCTTCTGGATGTACAACTCTTTATTCGGCAACGTTTGCTCGAAACGCACAGTTAAGTACGGTTAATGTGTCCGGTAATACCGGTATGTACGAGTTGAGATTGGATGATTGTACAGGGCTTACCAGTGTGAATGTGCAAAGCTGCGGAAGCGGAATGGGTAACTTTGTGATTTATGCTACGGGAACCGGAAAAACTACAGATTTCTTTACGGGATATGACAGTGGATATATGATGTTCCAGGGTGATTGATAATACAGGAGGATACTATGAGTCCAGAGACAATTGAACAACTTCGTAGAATTTCTACGCCAAAACAATTTCATAATGAAGATTATATTTGCAATGAAGGACAACCTGGCAGTGAAATGTATATCATTTTGAAGGGTTCTGTAGGTGTGTTTGTCACCAATGCCATTGGTACCTTAACCCATGTGGCAACCATAGGTGTGGGTGATTTCTTTGGAGAGATGGCCATCTTTGACAATCTTCCCCGCAGCGCTTCCTGTATTGCTCTAGAAGATACAGTGGCAGTAGCAATCAACAAAGAAAATCTGCAACAGTTTTTGGCAACTTGTCCAGAGATAGCGGGTCAGATGCTGGAAAAAATGAGTGGAAGAATCCGTAAATTGGATGCTGAGCTTTATCAAAACAATCGCTTTGTGAGAAACCGTCACGTTCCTAAATTTGAGATTCCTTACCAGCATCACGAAGGACAGAAGATGAAAAAACCTTATCAGGACGAAGAACTTCTCATTTACTATAAGCAGGCTTGTCCAATCTGTGGTAAGGCGGTTTCTGTGACGGACGTAAAGAGGAACAAACTCGAGGAAAGAAGCTTTGATATTGACTGCCGCATGAACTATATGAAATGTAATCCATTGTGGTATGAGGTGATTGCCTGTGAAAACTGCCATTATACCAATCACTATTTGCGTTTCTTTGGAATTAACAATTTTGAGTTTGAACTGGTAAAACAGGTGCTGGAGAAGGAACATAGACCAGTGGTAGAATCCCGCATTGCCAAGAGAAATGCTTATGACGAACTGGTGATGAGATACTTGCAGGCAATACATATCAATGAATATATCAATGCAGGTGGAGATGCATTGATAGGCGGAATGTGGAGAAATCTATACTGGCTTGCAAAGGATGCTGGAGAAGTGGAGTTTGCACAAATCTGTGCGAAAAAGACTATAGAAAAGTACACAAAGGCGTTGGATGAAAATCAGTTCTTCGATGAACCAAGTAGAAGTGCTACTGCTATGACCCTGACTGCGCTGATGATGAATTGCCAGGAGGGCAAAGGAAGTCTTAAGTATGTGAATATTGCTGCAGAAGCATCTGACGCGAGAATCAAGAACAACGCAACTCGACTGAAGGCGAAACTAGAATAACGTACAACACAATAAAGGAAAGAAGGAACAAATAAAAGGCGAGGTGGGATAAATCCACTTCGCCTTTCTTCAATTAAATCATTTCTCCGTATTTGGCACCGAGAGAACCAGTAGCCAGGTAGAAACGGCCAAACTTGCGGCAATCGCCGTCGATGCTATTGATATCGCCAAACATTTGCTGATCTGTGTTGATTCTATCCCAGGTCTGGCCATCGTCTAAACTTCTAAAGAACCCATATTCGCCATCTAATTTGGCACATACATACAGAGCCTTGTCTTCGGTAAAGTAATCGCCGCCCTCGCGTAGGAGCCCAAGTCCCAAACGATATACGCTATCGCCTACAGGGGTGAGCCTCTTAAGAGAGATGGAATCTGCTTCCACATCCACCTGCATCTTCCAAAGTCCTTGGTCTGCGACTGCAATATATAGAACACCTTCCTTGCCAGATTCTGCGCGGATCTCAGTTTTGTTGGCGCAGTCTATGAGGCCGAAGTTAACTTGATCAAAGACCCCCGCCAAGGACTTCTCGTAGAAGTTCTGGCCGCCATCTGTGCTGATATAAAAGTGTGAATCTAAGCCAAAAGCATACATTAAATCAGGATTTAACCTGTCGGAAAAAGCCTTAAATAGTAGATTTTTGCAGGAATCATCGTTTGCATTGACTTGTATGCCTTCTTCATCGAATACTTTGATTTTCTTCCAGGTCAGGCCGCCGTCTTGGCTGCAGATGACTGCATTCATATACAGTGTAATATTGTCCGCAATGGACCAAACCAGATTTTGGGTATCGGAAGACATGGCTATCCAACCAGAGTTTACATTGGGGTGCTCGATACGATGAAGCAATTGGTCTATGCGTTCTGAAATGCCAAATGGCATGGGAAGTCTTGTAAAAGTCTGACAGCCGTCAGTGGTTAATATCAAACCGCCCTTGGTCTTGCCAGTCCAGTTTCCTCTAGGGGTGATTACCACAGTATCTGGATTGGTGTCGGAAAAGTCGGCATTGATACAGGTAATATAGCGGTTTCCGTCTGCGTCTGCAAAGGAGTTAGGGCATGGCTGATCTAAATCTGTAAAGGCAAAACCACCTAAGTCTCCCAAAATATCTACGACCTGAACTCTACCTGAAGGAAGACTGTAAATATTCAAATGAACGGTTTCTTCCAGACCATCACACCAGTCAGAAAAGACGACGGTTTCTTCTAATAAGTTGTGTGTCACAAACACGCCGGTTCCAGAGTTAAACCAAAGTTCATTAGGGTCGAAAGGATTGATTTTGACATCGCTAAGCCAATGAATTAGATTGTGGCCACCGTTGCACTCGGGGCGCATGTAAGGCGCCCTAAAATCCATGCGGCCAATTGTTAAATCATAGAGAACTGGCTTCCAATTCATGCCGTAGTCGGTGGAAAGATAAATCACATCGCCATCGTCTTTGCAAAGGGTAGAGCACACAAGCAGCCCTGACTTGTTTTGGCAGGAGCTGATGCCGCTGAAACCATAGTCCAAGAAGGACAAGGGATTAGCATGTGCATCTGTTTTCTGATTCAGTGCATTGGGCCAAAGATTTAAGTCTGGCACAGGAGTAATGTCTTCTACACTGTCAATATGCCCATCGTTTGTAACATGATAGCGAAGCACTTTGCCAGCGATGGTATCTCCGGAGTCACAGCTATAACCATTGGGCACCACATAGGAGCGGCGTCCAGTCATGGCGAAGGTAACATAGAGATAAGTGCCGTCAAAATCGTAGCGTTGAGGAACTAAGCCGAATAGCTTGGACTCAGATACAAAGTGATCGCCGATTACTTCTAATGGCTCAAAACTTTTGCCCTGATTGTAGGAAACAAACAGCCCGTGTCCGCGCCCCAGCCCGGTCGTGGTACTGGTGTTTGTTTGGGCGGAACTGGTGGGGAGAGTACCTTTCCCAGCTAGTTCATCATAGTTTGCGGTAGGATTTCCGTCCGCATCTAAGCCTGCACCTCCTACCACCAAAGTCTGTCCATTTGGGGATATCCACACAAGGGTGAGGTAACCCATGCCTGCAACGGATATGGATTTCCAAGTTTTGCCACGGTCAGAGGTTTTTAATAATCCATCTTTTTGGCTGGCAAAATATAGAGTAGAACTGTCGGTAGGGTCTACGATCAAGCGAAGCCCGGTTCCTCTGCCGTTCCAGTTGCCGTGTACAAAACATGGAATAGTCTCATAGGTAAATGTATTGCCGTAATCTTCAGAGATAGCAAAGAGCCCCTGCCTTGGAATGGAAGGGTCCTTTTCTAAAGTGTTTACACCGCAAACAATATAGAAGTTGCCAGGATTGGATTCGTCCAAGGCAATGGCGGTTGGATAGGTTTCATCCAAGCGAGTCATGGTTACATGATCGCTTAAACTGTTCCAGCGCTTCTCCTTGGAATCAAAGCGATAAGAACCACCAATGTCGGTGCGCAAATAGAGAGTGTCTGGTTTCTCTTTGGAAAAAAGAAAACCAGTCACATATCCACCACCTGGTATCGGTAAGTTTTGATATTTGTAAGGAATCTGTTTGTGCATAATAAGTCTCCCCTGGATAGTGAGCGCCAAGTAAAACGAGTTCAGGCGCTTTTATACTTTTACAATAGAAAACAAGCCGCTTACACAAATAAGCGGCTGCTTTAAGTCCAATTTAATAAGTTAAGGTTCGATATCCTCACTTGCTGCGACTGCAGAAACTACAGAAGAAACAGCAGCAACTACAACTGCTGCAACAATCACGATTAATAATCCCCCTGACAAAAGTAAAAACATAGCCATAATACTCTCTCCTTTACTTCTATTATTATACCTTTTTTGAATTGATAGTACAACAGATAAATTAGACTAAAAAACGTGTAATAATTACACCAAAAAGCAAAGAATTTAGTGGAAAATACTGCCGAACAGAGTTATAATATATTGTGCCGCAAGAGATTATTTCACGTGAGAGGTGATTTATGTCGAATGAATGGAATGCTTTGAACAAAGCAGTTGAGATGTTGGATGCAGAAGAACGGGAGAAAGTAAAGATTTATCTTTATTCTCTTAAAAAGATGGCGGAAGACAATGTGGAGGGTCAGAAGAGTTTTATGACAGACCTTTACAATTTGCGTGCGCTATTTTTTAAGGCTGGGGAGCTGATGAGAACTCATCCAGAGCGCAAGCACGCCCTCATCCAGATGGATATCGACAACTTTAAATCCTTCAATGAATTTTGCGGAAGAGATGGTGGAGATTTGCTCCTGCAATCTATTGCGGATGCGATGCGCGAATTGGAGCGCGAAGACAGAGTGCTTTGTCATTTCAGGGCAGACGTATTTGAAATCTTTACATCCTTTGAATCTGAAGATGAACTGGTGGATATCACCAAGTATTTGACCAGCAAGATAGCGCAGGTGAAATTGCCTTGTAAAGCATTTCCTTCCTTTGGAATTTATATCGCAGAGGATCCAGGAGTGCCTATCAGTTTGATGAAGGACTATGCAGATATGGCTATGCGCACTATCAAAGGAAAGTTCTACTCTAACTATGCTTTCTTTGATGCGCAGATGCGTACTTCTATGCTGAAGGAAAAACAGATTGAAAATCAAGCCGTGGAAGCACTTGAAAAAGGGCAATTCCAGGTTTACATACAGCCAAAAGTAAATATGGAAACAGGAGCTATCATCGGTGGGGAAGCATTGATTCGTTGGAAGCATCCAGAGTTTGGCATGATTTCTCCTATGGATTTCATCCCTGTCATTGAAAAAGATGGTTTTATCATCAATGTAGATGTTTATGTGTGGAACGAAGTCTTTAAGATGCTGGGTCGTAGACAGGCAGCAGGCAAAAAGGTGGTTCCTATTTCTGTAAATATTTCCAGACTCCATGCCCATCAGGATGACATGGTTAAGTGTATTCGCGGCATGGGTATTGAACATGGAGTATCACCAGACTTGGTAGGCTTGGAAGTGACCGAAAGTGGATTTTCAAACAACACCACGGTTTTGTTTGAACGTATGCAGCAGCTTCGTGATTTTGGGTTCTCTGTACACATGGACGACTTTGGCAAGGGACATTCTACTTTGACCATGCTTAAGAATGAGCCAGTAGATGTCATCAAGTTGGATAGAGATTTCCTTCGCCAGATTGAAAATGCCAAAAACCAAGTAGTAGTTCGAAACACCGTAGGCATGTTGAATGCACTGGACGTGCATGTTATCGCTGAGGGTGTAGAAACCCAGGAGCAGGCAGACTTCCTGATTCAGTGTGGTTGCTATGACGCACAGGGATTCTACTATTACAGACCGATGCCAATGGAAGAGTTCGAGGCACTTTTGGATGAAGAGCAGGACAAAAGTGGGCATGTGGTGAAGAGTATATAATTAAGCAAATATATAAGGAAAGCACCTTGAGAAAACTCAAGGTGCTTTTTAACTGTTACCTACCCTTCATTTGGTATCTGCCTACCTTCATGGTTCATGTGGTAGTCTTCCTTAATAATCAGTTCTGAAATAGGAACGAACTCATATCCCAATTCTTTTAGTTTGGCTAGCATGGTGTCCAGGGCCTGGGCGGTATATTTGCTGCCGTTGTGGCAAAGGATGATGGAACCGCATCCTAGATGTTTGTGTTCGGTGACAGTCTTGATAACTGCTTCTGTGCCGTAGTCCTTCCAATCTAAACTATCTACATCCCACTGGATGGTGTAGTAACCCATATCTTTGGCGGTGGTTACCACCGCGTCGTCATAGTCGCCGTAGGGCGGTCTGAATAGAAACATTTCATAGCCAGTCAATTCCTTGACCTTGTCGTGTACCTTCTGGAGTTCCTCCTCGATTTCTGCTTTGCCAAGCTCAGACATGTTTTTGTGGTTTTCGCTGTGGTTGCCCAAGTCGTGGCCTGCCTCTAAGATAGCCTTTACGTCCTCGGGATATTTGGATACCCATCCACCGGTCATGAAGAAGGTGGCATGCACACCATGCTTTTTGAGAGTTTCCAAAATTTGGGCTGTGTCCTCGTTGCCCCAGGCGGCATCGAAGGAAATAGATATGTATGGTTTGTCTGTTTCTACACAGTAGATAGGCAATTGTTTGTCGGAAGCACTGCCTCCCGTGGTGGCAAGGCCAGCACCTAGGCTGATACAACTGATAGCCAGCACGAACAAAGATAAAAGGGCAGGAATAGGTTTTGGGTCACGTTTCTTCATATTAATATGTATTTCCTTATGAAAATAAACAGAGTTCTTATTAAGTTATATGCGCCTAAACGATGGATATGCATCTCAAATTACTTAAAAAAGGCCCAGACTCAATATCTAGTTATGAAATACTAATTGGCATACAAGACTTAATTTTTTAAGTAATTAAAACTTTCGTAAAATTAGACAAAAAGAATACCTTGGAATTGTGCAAGTATACAAAATCACTAAAAAAGGAGGTAAAAACTCAATTTTTTGTAAAAAAATGCGTGCATTTTACTTCAAAAGGTGTATAATCAAGTTACAAAATTTACTTAATTAAATTTGATTTTTAATTTAAAAATTAACTTAAATTTTTAATTAGTTCAAACAGCATCTAATGTTTGAAAAATATGAGGGATTTAAAAATGTTAAAGAGTGAGATGAAACAGCATCTTTGCGAAGGGATCATTCCATTTTGGAAGGGTCTTCGTGATGATGCTTTCGGTGGCTATTTCGGCTACATGGATTTTGATTTGAACTTAGACAAAGAGGCGGAGAAAGGTTGCATCTTAAACAGCCGTATCACATGGTTTTTTGCCAACGCGTATCTGATTCTGAAGGATGAAAGCCTGTTGGATGAAGCCAAGCACGCTTATGAATATATGAAGAGCGCTTGCCTAGATAGAGAGTACGGCGGTGTTTACTGGTCTACCACTTATGATGGAAAGCCATTGGATACCACCAAGCATACATACAATCAGGCATTTGCTATCTACGCACTTTCTTCTTATTATGATGCATCAGGCGACCAGGAAGCGCTGGATTTGGCACTTCAGTTGTTTGAACTGATTGAAAGTAAGTGCACTGACGAAGTGGGATATATGGAAGCTTTCACCAGAGACTTTGGACCAGAGTCCAATGACAAACTTTCGGAAAACGGTGTTATGGCTGACAAGACCATGAACACTTTGCTCCATGTATTTGAAGCTTACACAGAACTTTACAGAGTGTGCAAGGATGAGAGAGTGAAAGCTAAACTGCTTTGGATTTTGGATACCTTTGCAGATCAGGTTTACAATCCTGAGCTTCATCGCAACGAGGTATTCTTCGACGGACAGATGAATTCCATCATCGACCTTCATTCCTATGGTCACGATATCGAGACCACATGGCTTTTGGATAGAGGCCTTGACATCTTAGAGGAGCCAACTTACACAGCAAAGTTAAAGCCAGTCAATGCAGATTTGGTGAGACAGGTATACGAAGTGGCATTCGATGGACGCTCCATGGCCAATGAATGTGAGAAAGGTGTGGTAGACACCAAGAGAGTTTGGTGGGTGCAGGCGGAGACCGTGGTTGGTTTCCTGAATGCTTATCAACGAGATGAAAGCCAGACACAGTACCTTGAGGCAGCTAGAGCCCAGTGGGAATTCATCAAAGAGTATGTGATTGATGAAAGGACACAGGAATGGCACTCTGAGGTAACTAAAGAGGGAGCACCACACACACACAAACCAATCGTAGAGCCTTGGAAATGCCCTTATCACAACGGACGCATGTGCCTGGAAGTGATTATGAGAGGCATCGAGTAGGTCTCGGCAGATTGCTAGAAGTTTTAATGAGGAAGTTATAGAAAAGATTTATATAAAGGAAAAGAAAATCATGATTCACGCAAAGTATTTTGAAGAAGCAAAAAAAGTAGAAGCTTTAATCAATCGCAAAAATGTAGTAGATGACAACTTCTACAATGGAATTTATGACAGATATGTTTATCCAGTACTGACCAGAGAGATGATTCCCCCAACCTGGAAATACGACATCGACGAGGAAACCAATCCTTTCTTCCAGGAGAGACTCGGAATCAATGCAGTGTTTAACTCTGGTGCCATTTACTTAAATGGTAAGTACTATCTGGTAGCTCGTATCGAAGGAAATGATCGCAAGTCTTTCTTCGGTGTAGCGGAAAGCGACAACGGAGTTGACGGATTCAGATTTTGGGATTACCCAATCTTACTTCCAGACACTTGCCCAGAGGAAACCAACGTATATGACATGCGTCTGACACAACATGAAGACGGATATATCTACGGTGTGTTCTGCTCCGAAAGCAAGGACACTAGCGTAAACGATCTCTCTGCGGCGGTTGCAGCAGCAGGCATCGTGAGAACTAAGGACTTAAAGACATGGGAGAGACTTCCAAACCTTACAACTCTTCGTTCTCCACAGCAGCGCAACGTGGTACTCCATCCAGAATTCGTAGATGGCAAATATGCTTTCTACACCAGACCAATGGACGATTTCATTGAGACTGGATCAGGGGGTGGCGTTGGATTTGGACTTTGCGAGGACATCACTCATGCAGTGATTGATGAAGAAAAAATGACTTCTCTTCGCAAGTATCACACTATCACAGAGAGCAAGAATGGTGCTGGCGCAGTGCCAATCAAGACAGAAAGAGGCTGGATTCACATCGCACATGGCGTAAGAAATACAGCAGCAGGCCTCAGATATGTTATCTATGCTTTTGCAACAGATCTGCAGGATCCTTCCAAAGTGATTGCAGAACCTTCTGGACTTCTCATTGGACCTAGAGGCGAGGAGAGAGTGGGCGATGTCTCCAACGTGGTATTTACCAACGGAGCTATCTGCGCACCAGACGGCAAGATTTACATCTATTACGCATCCAGCGACACTAGACTTCATGTAGCAGTGACCACCACTGAAAAGTTGATTGACTATGTATTCAATACACCAACGGATCCGCTTCGCAGTGTGGAATGTGTGGCACAGAGATGCGACTTGATTGAAAAGAATTTAAAGCTTCTTGCTAAGTAGAAGGATTTGCAAGGAGATAAGCCTTTGGCAGGAGCGAAGTGCCACGGGCAAGAAATAAGCGCATGAGTAATGCGTCAGAGGAAAAGGCAGTTTTTATGAAGAAGTATAGCAAGTGGCTAAGCCTTGGGATGGCTTTGGCAATGATTTTTGGGGTGATGGGTTGCGGAAATCAGACACCAGCAGGTGAGGAAGGCTCCTCACAGGAGGGCAGTATGACAGAGCAATCACAAGTAGAGGAAAAGGAACCTTTTGTTCCTGAGAGAGTGGGGCTTTTTGAAGCGGAAGATGGAACCTTTGCAGGCAATGTAAAGGAAGCCAATTCCAAAAGCAATTATACAGGTTCGGGATACGTAGAAGGCTTTGAACAGGACGGCGATAGCGTTACTGTGATTATCGAGGTAGCGGAGGAAGGCATCTATGATTTGAACTTCCTGACAGCAGCCAGCGGTGGAGAAAAACACAATTACGTATCTGTAGATGGCGAGTCCATCGGAACCATAGGAAGTACCAGCAGTAGATTTGCAGACTCTTATCTTACCAGAGTTTATCTCACAGCGGGTACTCACGAAGTAACAGTTAGTAAATATTGGGGATACATTCAGTTAGACCGAGTAGAGGTGTGGACAGCAGAGCCTATTGACCCTGCCATGTATGAAATCACTACACCACTGGTCAATCCAAATGCATCGCCAAATGCGGTGTTGGTATTTGATTACTTGAAAGAGATTTATGGCAAACAGATTCTTTCTGGGCAGAACTGCGACGGCGGTTTTGCAGGCAAGGAATTTCAGGTGATCCGTAAGACCACAGGAAAGCTTCCAGCAGTGCTTGGACTTGACATGATGAACTATTCTCCTACCAACGTAAAGAATGGCACTACAGGAAACTCCGTAGAGCTTGCCAAAGCCTTCTGGGAAAAAGGCGGAATCGTTACCATGTGTTGGCACTGGACTGTACCGGAAAAGTATCTGACAGGAACTTGGTACAGCAGCTTTTATAAAGAACATACTAATATTAAGTTAGACAAGATTATGAACGGTGAAGATCCAGAAGGTTACGACCTTTTGATGGCTGATATTGATGCTATCGCCGAGGCGCTCAAGCCTTTGGCCGAGGCCGATGTCCCAGTACTGTGGAGACCACTCCATGAAGCCAGCGGTGGCTGGTTCTGGTGGGGTACATCCGGCGGAGAAGCCTGCAAGAAATTGTGGATTGCCATGTATGACAAGATGGTGAACGAACATGGACTGAACAATCTGATTTGGTTCTGGAACGGTCAGGATGCAGAGTGGTATCCGGGCGATGAATATGTTGATATCATCGGCGAAGACCTTTATCCAGGCGAGAAGGTTTACACCTCACAGGCAGCCAAGTATTTTGAGGCGGCAGCGTATCCAGAGGAACAGACCAAGATGGTATATATGTCCGAAAATGGATGTATCTTCGACCCAGACTTAGCAATTCGCGATGGTGCTATGTGGGGCATGTGGTGTACCTGGGGCGGTGAGTTCGTGGCCAAGGATACAGCGATTTACACGCTCAGCGAACAGTACACCGAAGAAGAGATGCTGATTAAGGCATACTCACACGATGCAGTTATTACATTGGATGAACTTCCATTTAACAAATAGAGCGAGACTTGAGATTTTAGATAGTTAGGAGAGGAAAACGATGAAACTTAGGAGGTTAGGCAGAAAGACAATGGCGCTTTGCATGGCAACGGCTATGGTATTTACCTTGTTCCCATTCGGAAACATGACCGCCCAGGCAGCCACATCACTTTCTATGGATGAATATGATGAAATTGTCAGCACCTACAACATAGATGATTCCATTCCAGGATACAAAGAGTATATGGCGGGATATGCCGATGCCAAGTATCCACAGAAGAATGTGACCATCGATGCCGGCGATTACAGCAGATATGAAGAAGGCGATGCGCCAGCCACACCTACAGTATACACAGATTATGAAGGCATGAAGGGTGATTCTGTGCTGACAAGCGAAGATTCCCTGATTGAGTTTGATGTATACGTGCCAGAGACAGGTTTGTACAACATGGAAGTGGTGTACTACCCAGTAGAAGGCAAAAACAGTGATATCGAGAGAAGTATCTTCGTAGATGGAGAACTTCCTTTTGAAGAGATGTCCTTGGTCAAATTCCAGCGTGTATGGCATAGCTATGTGGCAAATACATCAGTAGATGGAAACGGCGTGACAGTGAAACACTGGGAAAAAGACAACCAAGGCAACGATGTAAAGCCAAAGAGTGTGGAAATCCCTGAGTGGCAGACACGATTGGTATATGACAGCAACGGTTATATTACCACTCCTTTGTACATTTATTTGGAAAAAGGTGAGCATACCATTTCCCTCCTCTCTTTGAAGGAGCCAATGCTGATTAAAGAATTGGTTTTGACCAACGAGGCAGAGATTACAAGCTACGAAGAAGTGCTTGCTAAATGGGAAAGCGAAGGCGCAAAGGATACTTCTGGAGTGCTGATTCAGATTGAGGGTGAATACGCATCCAAGACTTCCTCTCAAATGCTTTATCCTACGCAGGATCAGTCTTCACCATCTGTTTCTCCGTCCAGTCCAAAGGAACTTTTAAACAACTCCATCGGAGGTAACTCTTGGAGACTTAATGGACAATGGATTGAGTGGGAATTTGAAGTAACCGAGCCAGGTTTTTACTATATTTCTCTGTATGACAAACAGAACTTCTCCAGAGGTGTAGACGTATCTCGTCGAATCACCATCGATGGAGAGCTTCCTTTCGAAGAAATGTCTGCATACGCTTTTGAGTATGGACAGAGCTGGAGAGAGGATATTATCGCGGATACGCAAAGTACTCCTTATAAATTTTACCTTGAGGCCGGCAAGCACACACTTCGTATGGAAGTGGTGCTGGGCCAGTTCTCCGAGATTGTCGGCTTGGTACAGGAAGGCGTACAGCAGCTTAACAGTATTTATAGACAGGTAATTAAGGTGACCGGTGTTGCACCAGATACCTTCCGTGATTACCAGTTGGCAGCTATGCTCCCAGGACTTCACGATGAATTGGTGGCAGCGAGAGCGACCATCAACGAAGCGCTTGAAAAACTGGAAGTAGTTGCAGGCAAAAACTCAGACAAAAAGACAACACTTCTCACAATGAGAGATCAGTTGGATGACTTGATTGAGGATGAAGAGTACTTTGTACGAGTGCTTGGTTCCTACAAGATCAACGTGAGAGCATGCGGTAACTGGATTACACAGGTAATCAGCCAGCCTCTTCAGGTGGACCGCATCAACATCTATTCTCCAGATGTAACTGTAGATTATGACAATGAAGGCTTCTTTGCAGGTCTTGGCTATGAATGTTCCAGACTGTACTACTCCTTCATCATCGACTACAACAACATTGGTAGTGTGAACGAAGACGCAGTGGATCAGACCACTTTGACTCTTTGGATTGGATCTGGTCGTGACCAGGCCAACGTTATCAAAGCTTTGATAGACGAAACCTTTACTAAGGAAACTGGAATTGGTGTCAACGTACAGCTGGTAGACATGTCTACCCTGCTGAAGGCATCTCTGGTTGGCGAAGGACCTGACGTAGCCATTCAGGTTGCCAATACCAACGGTATCGCAGGCGCGGTGCTCTTTACCGGTAATGATACACCAGTAAACTACGGTATCCGTAACGCGGTACTAGATTTGACACAGTTTGAAGATTTGGAAGAAGTGATGGCCCGCTTCCCAGAGGCGGCTATGGAGCAGTTCTGCTATGACGGTAGCGTGTACGCTCTCTCAGAAACCATCACATACCCTGTAATGTTCTACCGCAAAGACATCCTTAGCGAGATAGGTCTGGAAATTCCTACTACTTGGGACGAGGTTAAGGTTGCTATGACAGTCCTTGCCAAGAACCAGATGGAATTCGGTATGCTTCCAAATGAGCAGTTGTTCGCATCCTTGCTCTATCAGAATGGTGGACAGTATTACACAGAGGATGCCAAGGCGTCTGCTTTGGACTCTGATATTGCAGTAAACGTATTTAAGGATTTCTGTGAATATTACACAGACTACAAGCTAGACAAAGAAACCAGCGTAGAAGAACGTTTCCGTACCGGTGAGTGTCCTTTGATGATTGCGGACTACACCACATACAACAACTTTGCAGTATCTGCACCAGATATTGCAGGTCTCTGGAGCTTTACACAGATTCCTGGAACCGTGCAGGAAGATGGAAGCGTAGATCATTCCGTTGCTTCCACAGGACTTGCCAGCATGATTATGGCGGATACAGAGTATCCAAAGGAGTCTTGGGAGTTCTTAAAATGGTGGACCAGTGCTGAGACTCAGACTTCCTATGGAAGAGAAATGGAAAGTTTGATGGGCTCCGCAGCACGAGTTCCAACTGCAAACTACGAGGCGTTCTTAAATATGCCTTGGCCAGTGGATGACTTTAGATCCTTGCAGGAATCTATGGAGTGGGTAAAGGGTATCCCACAGGTACCTGGTGGTTACTACTCCTGGCGTAACGTATACAACGCATTCTTCGCAGTAGTAGACAAACCGGACACATCTCTTCCTAGAGAAGAATTGATGGATAAGGTAATCTACATCAACGCAGAAATCAATTACAAGCGTGAAGAATTGGAACTTGACGCCAAAGAAAACAATAAGTAGGAGGAAAAAACATGGATACAAAGAATCAGGTATCTGAGGAAGCTTTGCAGATTGCCAAAAAGCAAGCTACCTTAAGCTATCGAATCAAAAGAAATAAAGAATCCTATATCATGCTTGCTCCTTACTTTATTATGTTTTTCTTCTTTACAGTATTGCCTGTAGTGATGTCAGTGTTCTTTAGTTTTACATATTACAATATGCTGGAAATGCCAGAATTCATTGGATGGAAAAACTACATCAAGCTTTTCCTAGAAGACGACATTTTCCTGAAATCTTTGAAAAATACACTTATTTTGGCGGTAATCACAGGACCTGTCAGTTATTTCCTGTGTTTGCTCTTCGCATGGATTATCAATGAGTTTAAGGGTTGGCTTCGTGCATTCCTTACATTGATTTTCTATGCACCCTCCATTTGTGGTAACGCATACGTCGTTTGGAACCTGATTTTGTCAGGCGACAGATATGGATACTTGAATGGTATTTTGATGAAACTGGGTATCTTGGATGAAGCGGTACTCTGGATGAAGACAGAGAAGTGGGTACTCCCAATGCTGATCATCGTACAGCTCTGGCTCAGCTTAGGAACAGGTTTCCTTTCCTTTATCGCTGGTCTCCAGACCGTAGACAAGAGCCTTTATGAAGCGGCAGCCTTAGATGGAGTTAAGAACCGTTGGCAGGAACTGTGGTATGTAACCCTTCCAGCAATGAAGCCTCAGTTGATGTTCGGTGCGGTTATGCAGATCACACAGTCCTTCGCTATTGCGGACGTATCTATCCAGTTGGCTGGTAACCCTTCCGTAAACTACTCCGGTGCCACTGTAGTAACACACCTACTTGACTATGGTACCGTTCGTTTCGAAATGGGCTATGCATCTGCAATTGCTACCGTGCTATTCCTCCTCATGGTTGGATCTAACATGTTAGTTCAAAAAGTATTAAGGAGGGTGGGCGAATAATGAAAAAGAGACGCTTTTTTAAGCCTAGAGAAAAGAAATTGAATCGCTCTATGGCAGGTAACACCCTTTTGTTCGTATTGATGGCGATTTGTGGCGCTGCAATGATTCTTCCTCTGGTAATGGTTGTTAACAACTGTTTGAAGCCTTTGGATGAATTGTTCCAGTTCCCACCTAAGATTTTTGTGCGAAATCCTACGCTGGAAAACTTCACAGACCTGTTCACTTTGATGAACGACTCCTGGGTTCCTTTTTCCAGATATATTCTTAACACCATCATTATTACTGGTGGCGGAATGGTAGGTCACGTAATTATCGCTTCTCTGGCGGCTTACCCACTGGCGAAGCACAATTTCCCAGGCAAAAACATCCTGTTCCAGGCAGTTGTACTTTCCATGATGTTCTCTTGGACAGTAACACAGACTCCTCAGTACATGATTATTTCCTGGCTTGGTATCAACAACAATTACCTTGCACTGATTCTTCCAGCCTGCTCCTTTGGTATGGGTCTATACCTGATGAAACAGTTCATGGAGCAGCTACCTGACTCTTTGATGGAATCTGCAAGACTAGACGGCGCCAACGAGTTCCAGATTTTCTGGAAGATTGTTATGCCAAACGTAAAACCTGCATGGCTGACATTGGCTATCTTCCAGTTCCAGCAGATGTGGGGAAATACAGGAAGTACCTTCCTAAGAGACGAAGAACTAAAACCTCTGCAGTTTGCTTTGCAGCAGATTTCAGCAGGTGGAGCAGCCAGAGCGGGCGCAGCTGCAGCGGTTACTTTTATCATCGCAGCAGTACCTATTACCTTCTTCTTGATTTGTCAGAAGAACGTATTAGAGACCATGACCAGTTCTGGTATGAAAGATTAAGGGGAGGGGGAAATAATGAAGATGAAAAACATATTTAAGAAGTTATTTTCCTTGAGCCTGTCCGTAGTTGTGTTGGCTATGGCAATGGGAGAAAGCGTAGCAGCTACTTCTCTTCCGTACGACACTTACAACTACGACTATCGTGAGTATATTCACTATACACCAGCAGCCTATGTGCCAGACTCATCTCTTGGCGGCGAAGACATTCAGATGAATGGCGAACCAATTGGCAGATTTGCATCTCCTCAGGATTTGTGTAAGGACGCAGATGGTAACGTGTATGTGGCAGATACAGGAAATCACAGAATTGTAGTATTAGATCCATCTATGACCAAGGCAATTGATATCATCGATTCCTTTGAAAAAGATGGCGCAGTAGAAACCTTCAACCAGCCTTACGGTGTATGTGTTTCTGAGGCGGGTCAGCTCTACATTGCAGACTCTCAGAACAGAAGAGTGGTTGTATTGGAAAAGGATGGAAGTTTCGTTAGAACCATCCAGGATCCAAAGTCAGAGAGTTTGGCAGATGACTATGTATTCACACCTCTGAAGGTAACTGTGGACTATGCAAACAGAGTATACGTAGTAGCACAGAACATGTTCGAAGGTATCATGGTATTCGAGACAACAGGAGAGTTCTCCAGTTTCATCGGAACCATCAAGGTTCAGATTAGCCTTTGGGAGAAATTCTGGAAGCGTATTGCAACCAAGGAAGAGCGTTCCAAACAGCAGCTCTATATCCCAACAGAGTTTACAGGTATTGACATTGATCCAGACGGATTTGTATATGCAACCAACATTGATTCCACAGGTATTCAGGGCGTTCGCAGACTGAATCCAAAGGGTGAAGACGTTATTAAGAAGGGCTTCAACGAAAATGTAGGTGGCGATTTGCAGATCGACGGAAGTTCTGATTACTCTGGACCATCTCAGTTTACAGACGTAGTTTACAGGGGCGATGGTATTTATACCTGCTTAGATCGCAGACGTGGACGTCTTTTCTCTTACGATCACGAAGGAAACCTGCTATACATCTTTGGCGGACTTGGAAGTCAGGAGGGAACCTTCTCCATGCCAGTGGCAGTGGAAGATTTGGGTGACAAACTGGTAGTTTTGGACAGCGCGAGAGCAGAGATTATGACTTTCAAGATGACAGAATACGGTAGACTCATCAATGAGGCCGTAGCGCTGAGATATGGCGGAGATGAAAGTCAGGCAGTAGCCCTTTGGCAGAGAGTTTTGGAACTGGATGAAAACAACGAACTTGCCAATACAGGTATCGGTAAAGCATATCTGACCGCAGGCGATTATGAACTGGCTATGAAGTACTTGGAACTCGGTATGAATAGAGAATACTATTCTATCGCGTTCCGCAGATACAGAAACCAGCTTCTTACAGAAAACGCCAGCTTTGCATTGACAGCAGTCATGGTACTGTTGATTGGCTACCAGATATTTAAGGTAGTGAGAAAGAAGAAAAACAACAAGAAGGGAGGCAAACTGAATGGGTAAATATTTTTCCAAGGACAAATGGAAATACATGTTATATACCGTCACTCATCCCATGGATGGCTATTACTGGATTAGACATGCGGATAAGGGAAGTGTTCCATTGGCAGTGCTGATGGTAATGGTTTTTGGTGCAATGTTTACCGCCAACAGATTGCTTTCCAGTTTTGTAGTAAATGATATTGATCCAAGAAGTGTTGACAGCTTGTACGAAATGATTGGTGTGCTGGTATTCTTCCTTCTGATGTGTGTCAGCAACTGGTCTGTTACCTGCCTGATGGGTGGCGAAGGCCGAATGAAGGATATCACCATTGCAGTAGGTTATGGCACTCTTCCAATCAGCCTTTGCTTGTTCCTAGGAACCATAGTCAGCCAGGTTGTTGCAGACGAAGAACAGGCATTTTACGGTATTTTGATTGGTGTAGGAATTGCCTACGGACTGATTATGATTCTGATTGGAATTATGCAGGTACATAACTACACATTGGGAAAGACATTGATTACAGTGTTCCTTACCTTTGTGGCAATGTTAATCATCATCTTTATCGCATTGCTTCTGTCAAACATGATTAGTTTGGTATTTAACTTCTTTAGAAGTGTTTATACCGAGATTATATTTAGGGTTTAAGGAGGCGAAGGCATGAAAAAGTCAGAAAAGACTAAGAAACAAAAAGTAAAGATGCCTATGAGCCTTGGCAAGAAGATTGCACTTTGGATCCTTGGTATTGTGGCTGTAAGTGGAGTTGCTTATTTTACTTATTATTATTTCCACTTTATGGCTTATGACGGATATGAAAAGTATTTAACAGACTATACCTACGAAGAAGGATTGGAATATGCTCCAATCAAGGAGTCCAAACCGGACGTAGAAGGCATGGAACTGGTGGCTGAGAATGACTACCTCAAGCTCTACACAGATACTGCAACAGCAAATGTGGCGGTATACGACAAGAGAAGCGGTGAGATTACTTACACCAATCCAGTAAATGCAGAGGATGATACCATCGCAAATGTATCCAACATGAACTACTTAAAGTCTCAGTTCATCTTAAGCTACTACAACAGTGATGTGAAGTCTGGTACATTTGACTCCTACAGCATGGCGGTAGAGAGAGGACAGTTGGAAGTACAGTCTATCGACAATGGTATCCGTTATCTTTACACAGTTGGTGATTTTTCCAGTAGCAAGACAGGAAATCTTCCTATCTACATCACTCCTGAGAAATTAAATGAAATCATGGGATTGCTTGGAGAAAAGGAAGCAACTTCTCTTGGACGTTACTATAGCGAAAGTGAAGTAGCACCTGGAATGATGGAATTAAACGGTGTTGTTCAGAAGAATGTTAAGACCATTGCCAAAGTAAAAGGCTGGTTCGAAGGCATCGGCTGGACAGACGAAGACTACGAGGAACAGATGGCTCTGGCGGGCGTGGAAGTCAAAATGCCAATCTCATTCCTGATTCCATTGGAATACAGATTGGATGAGGATGCGCTTGTGGTTTCTATTCCAACCAAGGGCATTGAAGAGTACGGCGGCGGAAGCATTTACCGTATTCAGCTTCTCAGATACATGGGAGCAGGTCATGACAGCGAAGAAGGTTATTTGGTAGTACCAAATGGCTCAGGTTCCTTGATTCGTTTCAACAACGGCAAGACCAAAGTTGCCAACTACTCTCAGTATGTATACGACATTGATCCTTTGGCAGCAAACTATACCACAACAGAAAATGCGGATCCAGTGAAACTGGCATTGTTTGGTATTTGCAAAGAAGGTAGCACCATCCTTGCTACAATCGAAGATGGCGCATCTTTGGCACAGATAACAGCGGGTATTTCTGGCGTATACAACAATTACAACTACGCATATCCTTCCTTTACACTTCGCGTAGCGGATAACCTGGTAATGTTTGGTGATTCCATCGGCGACGTATATGTATTGGAAGAAGATAAATATGATGTCAATCTTGAAGTGAGATATACCTTCCTTGAGGAAGAGGAAAGCGGCTATGTGGGCATGGCCAATTACTACAGAAACAGATTGATTGAAGAGGGTGTACTCACTCCAAGTACAGAAGAGACAGATATTCCTTTCTACTACGATGTGATTGGCGGTGTGAAGGAAACAGCTCACTTCTTGGGTGTGCAGTACCTCAGAACGTTTGCAATGACTACTTTCGAGGAAGCAGCGCAGATGTCCAATGACTTTGCAGCAGCAGGCATCACCAATCAGGTGATGAACTTTCAGGGTTGGATGAATGGTGGATATTACCATGATGCAGCAGACAAGGTTCGCATTACTCTTAAACTTGGTGGAAAGAGTGGTTTGGAAGATTTGAACGCTGTAGTCGCAGCAAACGGTGGAACACTTTATGCGGATACTAGTTTGCAGAACGTAACATACGCAGACGACGGATTCAACTACAACGCAGAAGGCTCCAGATACTATGGAGCAGGGTATGTAGCAAGTTTTGGTCAGGTTAACCCAACCACCTTAAGAGCAACTTCTAGTTTGGGATATTACGAGACCGAGTGGGATTTACTTTCTCCTAAGTTCTTGCCTAGATATGTAGGAAAATATGCAAAAACAGTTGAAAAACTAGAATTAGACGGACTTTCTCTCAGAGATTTGGGAAATTACTTACATTCTGACAAAAAGAGAACCAACGTTATCGACAGAGAAGAGGCTCTTGATATCGTGCTTGGTCAGTGGGAAGTGCTCAAGGGCACAAACAAAAAGCTTATGGCGGATGCAGCAAATGATTATACATTTGAGTACCTGAGCGATATCATCAATACCCCACTGGACAAAAATGATTACTTTGTGACAGACGAGAGCATTCCTCTTTATCAGATGATTATCCATGGCAGCATTGATTATTCCACAGAATTACTCAACTTCCATGATGAAGAAGATATGACGGGAATCGTGCTGAACATGATTGAATACGGCGCAGCTCCACACTATGTATTTACTTGGGAAGAATCCAGTAAGATGAAGAACACTGGTCTGAACAGATATTACGCAACAACTTATGATGTGTGGAAAGAGGAAGCCATCGATGTTTACCATCAGGTAAACGAAGCACTTAAAGAAGTAAGTGGCGCGCAGATGGTGAATCACGAAATCGTAGACACAGATGTGAGAAAGGTAACTTACTCCAATGGAGTGACCATCTACATCAACTACGGCAGCAACAGCGCTAAAGTGGATGGACTGGAAGTTCCAGCAGGAAGCTATAGATTGGAGGGGAACTAAATGAAAAAAAGAAAAAAATTAACTCTTCTCCAAAAGCGTATGAGAACAGGTTATCTGTTCATATTACCTTGGTTTGTAGGATTCCTGATTTTCTATGTTAGATCCTTATTTATGACAGGTCAGTTTGCTTTCTCCAATTTGCAGACCATTCCTGGTGAAGGTGGATACACCTTAACTCCAGTGGGCTGGGAGAATTTCATTTACGCTTTCCGCGTACATGGAAGTTTCAAGCAGGTTTTGACCACATCTGTTATGAACATGCTGGTGGACGTACCACTGATTACCTTCTTCAGTTTGTTCATGGCAATGCTTCTGAACAAGAAGTTCCCAGGAAGATTCGTTATTCGTGCTATTTTCTTCCTGCCAATTATCCTTAACTCCGGTGCCATTACCGCAGCGATGGAACTGTCCGAGCAGATGATGAGCGGCGGTATCTCCAGTGTTTCTGAGGAAATTGCTTCCTCGGCAGCAGGCGCAGGCGCGGTTATGAGTATTGACTATTTTATTGATTTGTTTATGAGCCTTGGTATTCCAGTGAAACTGCTTGACTATGTTGTAGCAGCGGTGGCTCGAATCAATGACATTATTTCAGCATCTGGTGTACAGATTATTATCTTTATTGCGGCGCTCCAGTCTATTCCTGGATCACTGTACGAGGTAGCCAAGATTGAAGGTGCCACAGGATATGAAACCTTCTGGAAGATTACCTTCCCAATGGTTATGCCTCACATCATTACCAACGTGGTTTACACCATCGTGGATAGCTTTACAGAAAGTGAAGTTGTTGACTTGGCTTACAAGACCGCATTTACAGACTATAACTACGGACTTTCCTCCGTATTCAGTTTGGTCAGCACCATTATCACCTGCGTGATACTGGTAACGGTATGCGGATTCATTTCCAAGCGAACCTTCTATTATAACTAGGGAGAGGAGGAAAAAGATGACAGCTTATATCGACAAAATCAAAAAGACATTTAACGACCACGATCAGAGAATGAGCCTTTTCAATGACATCAAAAACTTTGCAGTGTCCTTGATTAGAATCGTTATTTTGGTAGGCGTTAGCTATGTAATCCTTTCCCCTGTAATAGGAATTGTGGTAAACTCTATATCATCAGATAAAGATGCTTTTAACCCTATGGTTTACATCCTTCCAGAGTTTCCCACATGGGAGAGATATGAACTGGTACTGGAGAGACTTGACTATTTCCCAACTATAGCAAGAAATATGCTCTACACCATATCATTGATGGCAATCCAGATTTTGGTTTGTTCCATGGTTGGATATGGATTTGCCAGATTCAATTTCCCATTCAAGAAGCTATTGTTTGGCTGTGTAGTAGTGATGATCGTTATCCCAACTCACACCATCATGCTTCCACTGTATATGACTTTCAGAAACTTCGATCCGTTTGGTCTGGCGACCATGATTACAGGAGAGCCCTTAAACCTCATGGGCGGCGTTATCCCGATGTATGCTATGACCTTTTTGGGATGCGGAGTTCGATCAGGACTTTACATTTACATCTTTAATCAGTTCTTCAGAGGTCTTCCAAAGGAGATCGAGGAAGCGGCCTTTGTTGACGGCGCAGGCGTATGGTACACCTATTTCCGTATCATGCTAGTGAACGCCATGCCATCTGTCATCACTGTAGCGGTATTCTCTATGGTATGGCAGTTTAATGATACATTCTATGCAAATCTGTTCCGTGTCAGCAATGACATCGTCATTAGTGGAAAGATTTCGACCCTGCAGGCTACGATTGCCAACGTAGACCAGATCTTAGATACAACCATCCAAGAGTTGTATTTGGACGCAGGCATCGTGTTAGTAATCCTTCCAATCGTGCTGATATACGTACTTTTGCAGAGATACTTCATCGAAGGTGTGGAGAGAAGTGGTATTGTAGGGTAAACCCCTTCAAAGTGAATCAACTTTAAACAAAAAAAGGAGGATGAAAAAGTTGAAGAGCAAAAAATTATTAGCGTGTCTTTTAGCTGGCGTTATGGTTTTATCCATGGCAGCATGTGGCGAAAAAGCACCAACAACAACTGACGACAGTGTAGAACCATCTACACAGGAAAGCAGCAGCGTAGTGGAGGAGTCCAAAACTCCAGAAACACCAGTAGTGGAAGAAGTGAGTGTTGACTTCGAAGATGGCAGCATGAGCTTTGTAGCCCTCTACACACAGCCTGCAAACGCAGACAATTCCGAACTTGCACTCGTTGATTACAATGGAAGCAAACAGCTTCAGGTTAAGAACATCGATGGCAAAGTTCCTTTCGTAGCAATTGACGTTACAAGTCTTCTCGGTGCTGATGTTGCAAAGATTGCACAGATCGAGATGAGTATCACAACTGAATATGCTACTGGCAACTTCAGTTCTTCTTCAGGAAAGATTTACTCCTGGGTTGGCACTGATTTGGTAGAAGTAAAAGATGACTGGTCTGTATATTTGAAGACCAAGAACCCAAATAAAGCTGTTTCTAAAGTAGCTGCTGGCGAAGAGTTCGTAGCAGATGCTGGCAACATCATTATTGTTGCTATGGATACAGACAATGGTGTAGCAGAAGGCAATGGCAATGCTACAATGTACATTGACAACATCCGTTTCTTGGATGCTTCCGGCAACGTACTGAAAGCAGATACATCTGTAGCTTTCGCAGCTCCTAAGGGATTTGAAAATTCCGGCAAAGATTACTCCAACCTTTGCGTAGTAACAGGCGCAACAAACTTCGAAGGCTTTGCATGCAGCGAAGGTGCATGGGTTCAGAACGGATTCGAAATGACTCCAGAGTTCCTTGCAGCACTTGTTCCAGGTAGCGTAATCGAAATCGAATACTCCAGTGAAGATGGCAATATGTGGGTAGTATTCCCAGACAGCGCAGCAGGCTGGATGAGAGTAGGCGATGGCAACAACGGCAAAGCATACCTCAACAATTCAAAGAACGTAGCACAGATCACATACGAGCAGTGTGCAGCATTCTTAGGTGAAGATACTTCTACATGGGGTGCAAGACTTCAGTGTGAAGGCAGCTCTGCTTGGGAAGTATTCAGCGTAAAAGTTGGTTCTAAGGCTCCTGTATATGCACTTGGCAATCCTGTTGATTTTGCAGGTTTTGCATGTAAGGAAGGTGCATGGGTACAGAATGGATTCGAAATGACTCCAGAGTTCCTTGCAGCACTTGTTCCAGGTAGTGTAATTGAACTTTCTTACTCCACAGAAGACGGCAGCGACCTTTGGGTAGTATTCCCAGACAGCGCAGCAGGCTGGATGAGAGTAGGCGATGGCAACAACGGCAAGTCCGTATGCTACAATGGTAAGGCTTATATCACATATGAGCAGTGCGCAGCTATGATGGGTGAAGATACCTCTACATGGGGAGCAAGACTTCAGGCAGAAGGTAGCGCAGCTTGGGAAGTATACAGCGTAAGAGTTGGTCAGGCTAACGAGTTTAAGATGAACAACAACCAGGTTGATTTTGCAGGCTTTGCATGTAAGGAAGGCGCTTGGGTACAGAACGGATTCGAAATGACTCCAGAAGTGCTTGCAGCACTTGTTCCAGGTAGCGTAATCAACCTTCAGTACACATCCGAAGATGGCAAACTTTGGGTAGTATTCCCAGACAGCGCAGCAGGCTGGATGAGAGTAGGCGATGGCAACAACGGCACAGCAGCATATGATGGCAACCTTTGCCAGATTCCATATGAACTTTGCGTACAGTTCCTTGGCGAAGATACCTCTACATGGGGAGCAAGACTTCAGGCTGAAGGCAGTTCTAACTGGGAAGTATTCAGTGTAACTGTAGGACAGAGCGCACAGTAAGCGATATATTAATTGGAGGGAATAAATAAATGAAGAATTTGAAGAAACTTTTGGCACTGGGCCTTGCAATGGTTATGACATTGTCCATGGCTGCATGTGGCGAAAAAACACCAACAGTAGACACTCCTAGTGATCCTACTACTGAGTCCAGCTCTGTAGTAGAAGAAGAGTCTAAGGACAAACCAGAAGAAACAAGAATTATCAACATCGGTACATGGTGGGTACAGTACTATGACAGTTCCCATGAATCTGTAGAAGATGACCCTTCTTACTCTGGTCTTGACGTTGCTCACCTTAAATTTGACAATGTTAAAACTATCGAAGACAAATACAACGTAGAGTTCTATTGGCAGAACCTTACATACGCAGGTACACAGGAATCTATCAACGTTTCCATCCTCAACGGAACACCTGACTGTGACATTTACCTTGTTGAACTTTCCTTCGGTATCCCAGCTGCTCTTAACGGACTTGCAATGGATATGAGAACAGTTCTTCCAGAAGATGATGATTTGTTCACAACTCAGAACAACATCAGATTCCTTGACCTTGGCGATGGCAAAGCTTGCATCTTAAAGCGTGTAGAAGCTGCTTCCACAGTAGAAGCTACATATCCTTTGGCTTTCAACAAACAGATGCTTGAAGACAACAACCTTGAAGATCCTAGAGCTCTCTATGAAAGAGGCGAATGGACATGGGCTAAGTTCATTGAGTACTGCCAGACTTTGACACAGGATACAGATGGTGACGGACAGATCGACCAGTATGGTTACTGCGGATTCATCAACGAGACATTTGAACAGCTTATGATGTCCAACGGTGCTAGCGTAGCTTCCACCACACAGGAACAGCTTTCTTCCCCAGAAATCGGTGAAGTACTTGACCTGATCTCCAAAATGTACAATGAGTACGGCGTAGCATTCCCACACGACTTTGAAAGCTCTGACCCATCTGCAACAATGAGAGGTCAGTACCGTGAAGGTAACATCGGCTTCTGGCCATCTGCAGCATGGATTGCAGCTGACAAGGCTGACTATGACTACAACGGCGAAAAGGGTGCTACACTTCCTTTCGATACAGTATACGTTCAGTGGCCAGTAGGTCCTTCTGGTAACCAGGAGACCAACGCTGGTAAAGTATCCGCTGGTGAATTCTACATCATTCCTGCAGGTGTTGAAGATCCTGAAACAGTTTACAACGTTCTTTACGATATGTGGAACTGGTATGATGGCGACACATCCGTTCGTGATGATGAAGAAACATTGTTCTGGTGGTATGCAGTTACTGCAAAAGAAGAACAGCTTCAGAATGAAAACTTCGACGTTATGTTTGACGTAGGAAGCAGAGAGACATTTGAACTTTGGAACAACTTGGGTATCGGTTATGACTTCTCTGGACTTCTCAGAGGAGAAATGACAGCAGCTCAGTTCCAGGAGACATACAAACAGCAGGTTCAGGATGCTCTTGATGCATACTTCAACTAATTTAGTTGCTGATTAATTAATTTAACTTTTAAGGAGTTGGGGCCTTTCAAAGGCCCCCTCCAAAAAGTAGAATGATGAGGGAATTATGGCTAAAGATGTAACAATGCGAGACATCGCAGAGGCTTTGGGAATTAGTACAGTTTCAGTTTCAAAGGCTTTGACAGACAAGGAGGGCGTCAGCGCAGAAGTGCGCCAGGCCATCAAGAAAAAAGCCGAGGAAATGGGATACAGATATAGTGCGACCAAGAGTGGCAAAGATGGCAAAAATTTTAATATCGGTGTACTGGTTGAGGAGCATTTCATTGGCGGCAAGACCTCTGCTTTCTACTTTAAAATGTACCAGAGTATTGTCATGAAGCTTTCTAAGAGTAGTTATTCGGGTATCTTGGAAATTCTCACTGCAGACATGATTCAGTCTGGAGAATTGCCTCAAATGATTACAGATAGCAAAGTGGATGGCATCATTACTTTGGGTAAAATTCAGAGTGGATATTTACGCAAACTTAGAGACTCAAATATTCCAATTGTATATTTGGACTATTATGACAGAAATATGGAAGTACCTTCTGTCATCACTGACAACGTTTATGGAACCTATACTATGATGAATCATGTCATTGGTAAAGGTCACAAGAAAATCGCCTTTGTAGGTGATGTAATGGCTACACCAAGTATTTTAGATAGATATTTGGGCTATATGAGGGGCATGATAGTGCATGGCCTAGAAGTGAAATCAGACTATCTGATTTGTGATAGAGATGAGAAGGGTACTTATTTAGATTTACAGATGCCAAAGGATATGCCTACAGCATTTGTATGTAACTGTGATGAAATTGCACTTGTATTAATGGAAAAGCTGCAGAAGCTAGGGTTAAGGATACCTGAAGATGTGTCTGTTGTAGGATTTGATAACTCCACAATGGCAGAGTTTTCCAATCCAAAGCTGACCACAGTACAGGTAGACGTTGAAACCATGACCGAGACAGCATGCGATTTACTTATTCGCATGATTCGTGGTGAAAAAGGAATTCACGGACGCAAAGTCATCAGCACCAAGCTGATTATCAGAGACTCCGTGAAGGATATAACACAATAATTTTAGAAAGATTACTTAGGTAGTCGGGAGGAAATAATGAGCGAAATTAAGATGATCGCGCCTGCAGTTCCTAATGTTCCTTGGCAGGAAAAACCTGCTGGATTAAAGGGAGCACCAATTTGGCGTTATACAGAGAACCCTATTATTGGAAGAAACCCTGTTGAGGGTGTTGCAAGAATTTTTAACAGCGCCGTTATGCCTTATGGCGATGCATTTATCGGCGTATTCCGTGGAGAGCAGACCAACGGTATCCCACACATTTATTTGGGACACAGTAAAGATGCGATTCACTGGGATATTGAACCAGAAAAAATCCCATTCGTGGACGAAGACGGAAATCCAGCTATGCCTGTTTACGCTTACGATCCAAGATTGGTTAAAGTAGAAGATACATATTATATTATTTGGTGTCAGGACTTCTACGGTGCTTCTATCGGTATGGCAAAGACCACAGACTTTAAGAAGTTCGTTAGAATCGAAAGTCCTTTCATCCCATTTAACAGAAACGCAGTATTGTTCCCAAGAAAGATTAACGACAAGTATATGTTGCTTAGCCGTCCATCTGACTCTGGACATACACCTTTCGGAGATATCTTCCTTTCCGAAAGTCCAGACATGGTATACTGGGGCAAACATAGACACGTAATGAGCAGAGGCTCTGAGTGGTGGGAGTCCGTTAAGATTGGTGGCGGTGCAGCTCCTATCGAAACAAGCGAAGGATGGCTTCTTTTCTACCACGGCGTAAGTGGAACCTGTAATGGATTCGTTTACTCCATCGGTGGTGCAATCCTCGACCTTGAGAACCCATCCAAGGTTCTTTACAGATGTGAGAACTTCCTTCTCACTCCAGAAGAGTGGTATGAAGAGAGAGGCTTCGTTCCAAACGTATGCTTCCCATGTGCTACGATTCATGATCCAGAAAGTGGAAAGATTGCGATTTACTATGGCGCTGCAGACAGCTATGTAGGACTTGCATTCTGTAATTTCAACGAAATCGTTGATTACATTAAGAAGCACAGCCGTGTAACAGAGACAGACACAGAGCTTGGCAAACGTTAATTGAAAGGTATTTTGTAGAAATGAAAAGAGCAGGCTTATTTTGGATAACCATCACACTTATTAGCACATTGTTGGTAGGTTGTACCAATCAGCCTGCTCCTTCTGTATCTGGGGAGGAGCAGACTGTAAGCGGGGAAACACAGCAGACAGAAAATGCAAATAGCAATGTAGAGGACGGAAATACCGAAGGTGGTAGTGGGGAAACACAGGACAAAGAACTGACAGCCGCAGAGGTGGTGGCTTCTTTGATGGAAAAGGAGGATATAGTTGTGAACACAAATCCTGAAATGGAAAAATTGACAGCATCTGAACTTGTGTCTCAGATGAATATCGGATGGAGTTTAGGAAATACTCTGGATTCAACCAATGGGACTTTGCTTAAGACCAGCAAAGCCACTGCGTGGGAGACTGCATGGGGTAACCCAGTGACCACAGAGGAGTTGATACATACAGTTATAGATAGAGGATTCAATGTGATTCGTATTCCAGTATCATGGAATGACCATTTGCTGGTGGGTAGCGACTACGAAATCGTAGATAGCTGGATGGATAGAGTGCAGGAGGTTGTAGACTATGCATACAACCACGGTGCAATCGTCATCCTGAATATTCACCATGAATCTTGGCATATGCCATATTATGACAACAAAGAAAAAGGCGCTGAAATTCTTGCAAAGGTTTGGATTCAGATTGCAAAGCGCTTTGAAAACTACGGCGAGAGGCTGATCTTTGAAGGTATGAATGAGCCTCGTAAGGTTGGCACAGCAGTAGAATGGACCGGCGGTGATAGGGAAGGCTGGGAGATGGTAAATTACTTTAATTCTATTTTTGTAGAAACCATTCGTCAGTCTGGTGGAAACAATCCTTATCGTATTTTGATGATTCCTGCTTATGCTGCAAACTGCTGGGAAGCTGTGAAACACTTAGAGATTCCAGAAAATGATGACAAGATTGCAGTGTCTGTACATGCTTACGAGCCATACAATTTTGCACTCAATGTGAGCGGGGCAGGAGTATGGAACAATGATACTGGCACCATCAATACTATTATGAAGAACTTAGACGAGTTGTTTGTATCCAAAGGAACTCCAGTCATTTTGGGTGAGTTTGGTGCTATGTACAAGCCACATGAGAAAAATTTAGAGGAAAGAGCAGCTTGGGCAGAGTATTATGTGCGCGCTGCCAAGGAAGTTGGCATTCCTTGCTGTTGGTGGGACAATGGTGCTTTCGAAGGCGATGGTGAGTTGTTTGGCCTTATCGACAGAGAGACCTATGAATGGAAATATGAAGCGGTAGTAGACGGCCTGATGAAAGGATTAGAGTAACATGACATATATCAATTTTGAAGAAGGTATGACCTACAATGGAGACTGGCGTAGACTTCGTGCTACGATGGAAAAAGCACAGCGAGGTGAACCTATTACGGTAGGTTTCTTGGGTGGTTCTATTACTCAAGGGTCTTTGTCTTCCCTTCCTAGCACCTGCTATGCATATTTGGTATATGAATGGTGGGCAAAGACTTTTCCGCAGAGTCAGGTAACCTATGTCAACGCAGGTATTGGTGGAACCACTTCTCATTTTGGCGTGGGCAGAGTAAAGGAGGACTTGCTTTCCTCTCAGCCAGATTTCACTACTGTGGAGTTTAGTGTAAACGATGACAATACACCATTCTTTCGAGAGACCTATGAGGGATTGGTGCGTACTATTTATCAGGCGGAAAGTCAGCCAGCGATGGTGATTATCCACAATGTTTTTTACGAAAGTGGAACCAATGCACAGGACCAGCATGAATTGATTGGCCGCAGATATGGCATTCCTTGTGTTAGCATGAAGACCAGCGTGTATCGTGAGGTGGCAAACGGCAACTTGCCTGTGCGTGAAATTACACCGGATGATTTGCATCCAAACGATGCAGGACATAGACTTTTGGCAGATTTGGTGATTTACTTCCTTGAGAAAGTATACGCTACATTAGATGTGCCAGAAGAGCAGATTGTTCCTCCTCACATTGTAGAGCAGTTTGCACAGATGCCAACACCTATCACTGCCAATGGTTATGAGCACAGTGTGCGTTATCGAAACCATAACTGTCAGCCATTTCTAGACGGATATGTGGCAGATACAGAAGCACAGAACCATATTACAGAAATCTTCCGCAAGGGATGGATTTCTGAAAAAGCGGGTGACAGGATCACTTTTGAAGTGGAGGGAAGCAGCCTTGCAGTGCAGTATCGCAAGTCTGTGAAGCATCCAGCCTGCGTAGCGAAGGCAGTAGTAGATGGCAACGAAGAGGGAGCAATTCTGCTGGATGGAAACTTTGATGAAACCTGGGGTGATTGCCTTTATTTACAGCCACTACTTCATCACGGCGTGGATGGAAAGCATACCATTCAGATTACAACTACCGAGGGCGTGGCGGGCACAGATGTGCCATTTTATCTGGTTTCCGTGATAGCATCAAAATAGTAGTTTAATAAAACAGTGTAAATTCGGAGGATTAATTATGTTTCGTTCAGATTTTGTATGGGGCGTAGCAGCCAGCGCATATCAGGTGGAAGGACGTATGCCTGATGACGGTGCAGGTAGCATGATTTGGGACAAATTTGTCGAAGAAGGACATATTATCGGTAGCTACGGTGCAGAAAAAACCTGTATGCACATGAAATATTATAAAGATGACTATAAGCTGATGAAGCTGCTGGGAATCAAAGCCTACAGATTCAGTATCAGCTGGGCAAGATTGATGCCAGAGGGCACAGGAAAAGTCAATGAAAAAGCAGTTGCACTTTACAGAGACATGATTCTCTCTATGAAGGCAGAAGGCGTGACACCATACCTTACCATGTATCACTGGGAACTTCCTCAGGCGCTTCAGGACAAAGGCGGCTGGTTGAATCCAGAGATTGTAGAATGGTTTGGAGAGTACGCAAAAGTGGTAGCTGAGAACTTCTCAGACATCTGTGAGTACTTTATTACCTTAAATGAGCCACAGTGCTTTGTAGGATTGGGCCATTTGTCTGGAATTCAAGCGCCTGGATTTAAACTGCCTTACAAAGATACCTTCCAGATTGCACACAATGCGTTGAAGGCACATGGTCAGGCTGTTATCAACCTTCGTAAGTATGCGAAGCAGCCTATTTTGGTGGGTTATGCGCCTACCTGTGGCGTGGCATATCCTGCCACAGACAAGCCAGAGGATATCGAGGCTGCAAGAGAGTACTATTTTACACAGAACAATCCAATGGACAACTGGACATGGAATGTAGCCTGGTTTGGTGACCCTGTATTCCTTGGTCATTATCCAGAGGATGGACTTGAGAAATACAAAGAATGGCTTCCAGAAATCACCGAGGAAGATATGGAATTGATTCATCAACCTTTGGATTTTATGGGACAGAATATATACAACGGATACATGATTCGTGCAGGCAAAGATGGCAAAGGCGAGTATGTAGAAAGACCAATCGGTGCAGACAAAGCCGCTACACAGTGGCCTGTGACTCCGGAGTGTCTGTACTGGGGAGCAAAGTTCCTTTATGACAGATACCAAATGCCAATTTACATCACAGAAAATGGTATGTCCTGCCATGACAGCCTTGCACTGGACGGCAGAGTACATGATCCAGACAGAATCAATTTCTTAGACAAATATTTGAGTGCTCTTCAGAAGGCAAATGATGAAGGCGCTGATATCAGAGGTTACTTCCTTTGGACCTTCCTGGACAACTTTGAGTGGGACAAAGGATATACAGAGCGCTTTGGTATTGTACACGTAGATTTTGAGACCCAGCGCAGAGTAGTGAAGGATTCTGCCTTCTGGTACAAGCAGGTAATGGAAAGCAACGGAGCTACTTTGTCTATCAACAATCCTGTGGATTCACAGCTTTTGTTTTTAGAGCCTGTATTTAAGCAGATGATTTGGGGCGGAGATAAACTTGCCACAGATTGGGGCTACGAGATTCCAGGAGCGGACACTGGTGAATGCTGGGCGATTGGTGCACATCCAAACGGAGACTGCAAGGTTGCAAGCGGTACATACAAGGGCAAAACTTTGTCCAGCCTGTGGATGGAAAAACCAGAACTTTTTGGAAATGTGGATAAGGCTGGGAACCTTAAGTCCGATAAATTCCCATTACTTATCAAGATTATTGATGCCAAGGCTGATTTGTCCATTCAGGTACATCCAGATGACCTATATGCTATGAAACATGAGAATGGCAGTTTAGGAAAAACAGAGTGCTGGTACATTTTGGACTGCCCAGAGGATGCAACTTTGATTGTAGGCCATCATGCGGCAACCAAGGAAGAAATGGACGACATGATTGATCAGGGCAGATGGCAAGAATTTTTGCAGGAAGTTCCTGTGAAAAAAGGAGACTTTATTCAGATTGACCCTGGAACCTTGCATGCAATCAAGGGAGGAATCATGCTCCTTGAGACACAGCAGAACAGTGATATCACATACAGAGTGTATGACTATGACAGACTGAGCGATGGTAAGCCACGTCAGCTTCATGTGGAGCAGAGCAAGGCTGTGACTACCGTTCCTGCAGTGCCAGCTTACGAGTGTATTTCTCATCCTGAGATTTTGACAGAAAATCAGATTTCTGTAATCATCTCCAACGCTTACTATGAGGTAAGCCAGATGAGAGTAAATGGCCATGCGGCGTTTAAACAGATGGATACCTTCAGAAACGTTACTGTTTTGGAGGGTACAGGTCTGATTAATGGCACGCAGGTCAGAAGAGGAGACCACTTTATCATTCCTGCAGGTTACGGTCTGGTAGAGTTGGAGGGCGAAATGACTCTGTTTATGTCTACTCCTGGAACTGCTGAGGTGTAACCTGCACGGCAGTTTAGATTCATAATGGATAAGTAAAGATATGGCCATGTGTGGATTCGTCCAAGCATGGCCATGATGATATAGGAGAATGATATGAAAAATAGAATTTTGTCAAATCCAAATGCGACCGCTGAGGCAAAGAGGTTGTATGCGTATCTGTGCGATATGCATGGCAAGAAATTGATTGCTGGGCAGCAGGAATGTCCTACCCCAGAAAGGGTAGAAGAGGAGATGGATTATATATTTAAGGTCACAGGCAAATTGCCTGCTATTCGTGGCCTTGACTATATTCACGATGACTTTGAAGGCGTGAATAAACGCGCCATAGACTGGTGGAACCGTGGTGGTATCGTGACTATTTGCTGGCACTGGGGAATTCCGCCTGTGGGCGTAGGTTATCCTTCCAGCCAGGAGACCATAGATGTGGAAGAAGCCCTGACGGAGGGGACGGAGCTGTATGAGGGCATGCTGCGTCAGATGGATGCGGTGGCAGAGGCACTGAAGGAATTACAGGCTAAGAAGATTCCTGTGCTTTGGAGACCCCTTCATGAGTTTGATGGCGCCTGGTTTTGGTGGGGCAAACAGGGACCAGGGTGCTTTATCCGACTGTGGAAACTGATGTATGATCGTTTTACCAATTACCATGGACTGAACAATCTCATCTGGGTTCTCAGTTATTCTTGGCAGTTGCACGATAATTGGTACCCAGGAGATGAATTTTATGATATTATAGGTACAGATATATACGAGGTGGGTGAACATCAGGCTTCCTACGACAAGTTAGCTTCTTGGTCCGGTACACAGATTCCAATTGCTTACAGCGAATGCGGACCTATGCCAGATCCAGACAAACTGGTAGAGCAGCAGATCAACTGGGCCTGGTTTATGACTTGGCATACCATTTATGTCAAGGAGCACAATGCACCTGAGTATCTAAACAAGATTTACCACCATGAACATGTGTTGACATTGGAGCAGATGCCTAAGTGGAACGAATGATGGAGTGCCCGCTATGAGACGGCGATTAGACATCGAAAGGTGAGGATGGACGCAGGAGGAAACATGATTAGCATCAGTCTGTGCATGATAGTGAAAAATGAAGAACAGGTTTTGGCAAGGTGTCTGGATTCTATTAAGGATTTGATGGACGAAATTGTCATCGTGGACACTGGTTCCACAGATAGAACCAAAGAGATTGCTGCCAAATATACGGACAAGATTTTTGATTTCGAGTGGATTCATGACTTTTCTGCAGCTAGGAATTTCGCTTTTTCCAAAGCTACTTGTGATTACATTTATACGGCAGATGCAGACGAAGTGTTAGATAGCGAAAACTTTGCCAAATTTCAGGAACTGAAGGAGACCCTTCTTCCAGAGATAGAGATAGTGCAGATGAAGTATGGCAACCAGCTTCAGTTCAACACCATTTACAACTTTGATGAGGAGCTCAGGCCCAAGCTCTTTAAGAGACTTAGAGAGTTTGTGTGGGAAGCACCAATTCATGAGATGGTGCGTTTGCAGCCAGTGATTTACGATAGCGATATCGTGATTACACATTTACCTACCAGTGAGCACGGTGGCAGAGACTTGGAAGCCTTTCGAAGAGCTACCTTGGGTGGCTATAGCTTGCCGAAGAGACTGCACAACATTTATGCTAAGGAATTGTTTATCGCTGGTACCGATGAAGATGTACTTGGTGCGATGGATTATTTCGAGACTTCCTCCATGGAAGAGGGCAGAAGCCAAGATGAAATCTGTGAAGCCTTTCTTGTGGTTTCCAGAGGCGCAAGAATATCTGGAGATACGGTGAAGTTCTTAAAGTACATTACCAAGGTGGTGGGAGAGTTCCCTTGTTCAGAAGGCTATTTTGAGATGGGCGAATTTTTCCTAAGCCAGCAGGATATACAGGAAGCTGCGCTTTGGTATTACAATGCCTGCTATGAGGCTGAGCCTGTATTGGATATCAAGTTGGGTGGAAAGACGGCTCTGGAGAGATTGGGCTATTGTTACCACCAGCTGGGCATGGAAGACCTTGCGCAGGAGTATTTGGCGAAAGCGAAGAAATGTGACGAAACTTAGCGCAGAGACTTGGCAAAGATTCAAGAGAAATGCAGAGCTGATGTTTGGACAAACTACATGAAAATGAAATAGAATATCTTGTGAAAAGGTGACAATATACATTGTCGCCTTTTTGTGTTATAGTTGCTCTACTACTTTCTGAATTAAATGAAACGGGGATATTGTAACCAATCGTTAGTTTAATTTAGGAGGTTTTTTTATGTTCAAATTTCATCTATACAATGGAACTTTGACGGTCAGGATGTTTGTAGCCTTGACAGTTGCAATCTGTATTTGGAGCATTCTTACACTAACTGGAGAGGCTATGGTAGTAAGTGAAGAGTCACACCATGTGCATCAGGGAGATGAGGTGTCTGGAGGTGTGTGTTATGAGGCAATATATCATGAACACTCGGGTAGTAAGAGCAGTGGTGGTGGCTGTTATGGAAAGGCGGTGAAGCATGCTCATACCGGGAGTTCTAACACTGGCGGTGGATGCTATGGAAAAAGCATCTTTCACAGCCACACCGGGAGTAGTGGACAAGGGGGTGGATGCTATGGAAGTGCAGTCACTCACAGCCATAGTGGAAGTAGCAGCCAGGGAGGCGGATGCTATGGGAAAGCAATCTACCACAGCCATAGTGGCAATGAGACAGAGGGGGGTGCCTGTTATGCTACGCCCATTTACCATCAGCATCAGGGAGAAGATGAAACTGCCACACCCAATGGATGTTACACGAAAACTGTTGTGAAGAATGTGGGGCCAGTTTGCGGAATTTTTGCAGATTTGGGTGACGAGACATGGAAATGTGGTGGCTGTGGCTGGGTTATTCCAAACTGGAATGTTCCAGCGGACAGACAACATTGGCCGCAGGTATTAGAGACAAGATATACCCTCGGATGTGGTCTGATAGAAGGGGCTTTGGAGAGGTATACACTGACCTGTTCTTTAGGAGAAGATACGGTGCAAGGATATGAACTGAGTTGTGGCAAAAGTAGTGGCACAGTGGAATGGTATCAGCTTTCCTGTGGTAAAAATGAATCTACGGTTGAGGCATTCGAACTAAACTGTGGATATAGTGAAGGGCAGGTAGAAGCGTACAAACGTAATTGCGGTATGACAGGAAAAACCATTGTCGGATATAAGTTGGTTTGCGACTTGGAAGTGAATGTGACTTCAGAGGATGTGATTCAGCCCGTGAAGGTGCCAATAAAGGAGGAAGAACCGGTGCAGGGGCTCGGTACAGAAGTGCCAGATGGCATGAAGACGGGCCAGGAGGATGGCGCAGAAGTGCTGGATGGTATGAAGACGGGCCAGGAGGATGGCGCAGAAGTGCCGGATGGCGCGGAGACAGTGAAGGAGGATGGTGCAGAAGTGCCGGATGGCGTGAAGATAGGCCTAGCGGACGGAGCAGCAACGCTGAGAGGCGCGGAGATAGTGAAGGAAGATGAAGTGCAGGTAGGAGCAAGCGAAGAACGTGTACCCACCACTAGTGTGATGGCACAGAGCGAACCAACAGACTTGCAGATGGCGAAGCTTCAGTTGGGCAGCGTACAAGAAAAGAGTCTTGTTGCGCTATGCCTTTTTGCAGCGGTATGTGTGCTAGGGATTTGGCTATACTTTAAGAAGACAGTGGCACTTTTTTATTATGATGAAACCAATCACTATCACAGCCTTGGCAGAATTACGTTTAGGCGCACGCAGAAAGGCTATCATGTAGAGATAGGCAATGGAATTCGCAAGAAGGCCAGCACGGACAGGTACCGAATTCGTACCACGAAAAACATGCAAAAGGCAGCAGAAAAACAGCATTTGTACGTGAAAATATCTACTCAAATCATGAAATTGGGATTGGAAGAATATGTAGACTTCGCTCTTTAGACGTGGTAAAATGTCATATTGGATAAAAATGCTAAATTGGAGGTATCCGTATGAACTGGAGAGACAATGTCAGAAGAGTGGAACCTTATGTACCAGGTGAACAGCCTAATAAGCCAAATATGGTGAAATTGAATACCAATGAATGTCCTTATCCACCTGCGCCAGGTGTAGAGCGCATAGCTAGAGAGATGGACTGCAATCAGATGAGATTGTATCCAGATCCCGAATGTAACGTGCTGGTGGAAGCTTTGGCAGATTTTTATAAATTAAGCCCTGAGCAAATTTTTGTGGGAGTGGGTTCAGATGACGTGCTTTCTATGTGCTTTTTGACCTTCTTTAACAATGACAAACCAATTTTGTTCCCAGATGTGACTTATGCCTTTTATGATGTGTGGGCGAATTTGTATCGCATTCCTTTTGAAGTTTGTCCACTCGATGAAAATTTCCACATCAATCCGGAGGATTACAAGAAGCCAAACGGAGGCATTATTTTCCCAAATCCAAATGCACCGACTGGTCTTTTAGAGCCTCTCCATGTAGTGGAGGATATCGTAAAATCCAATCCTGACAGCGTAGTAATAGTGGACGAGGCATACATTGATTTCGGCGGCAAGAGCTGTTTGGAGCTGATTGATAAATATGACAATCTGTTGATTGTACAGACTTTTTCCAAGTCTAGATCTATGGCTGGATGCCGTATCGGATTTGCCATGGGCAATAGAGAACTGATTAAATACTTGGAGGATGCAAAGTTCTCCTTCAATTCCTACACCATGAACCAGCCTTCTTTGTTGATGGGTGCTGAGTCTGTGAAAGACAGACCATACTTTGAGAAGACTGTCGCAAAAGTGGTGAACACTAGAGAAAGAGTGAAAAAACAACTTACAGAGCTTGGTTTTACGTTCCCAGAGGCTATGGGTAACTTTATTTTTGCTAGCCATAAGAGCGTGCCTGCGAAGGAGATATTCCTTGCACTGAAGGAGCAGGATATCTATGTACGTTTTTGGGACAAGCCAAGGATTTCCAATCATCTTCGTATTTCCATCGGAACGGACGAAGAGATGGATAGATTGATAGAAGCGCTAACCAAGATTGTAGAAAGATAGTGAACAAAGTGGATTCATATAGAGATTTTGCGACGGTATACGACACCTTTATGGATGAAACTCCTTATGAACAGTGGTGCGAGTATATTCAGCAAGTGATAACTAAATATGGAATTTCCAAACCAAGGCTGCAGGGAGATGAAGAGCAAGAATTATCTTGTTATAACGCAGTGGATACACAGGAAACGCAGGACAAGAAATGCGAACAGGAGACAAGGGAAAATGCGCTCCGTTCGGAGCGAGACTTGGTGCTTGATCTGGGCTGTGGCACAGGAACGCTGACAGAGATGCTGGCAGAAAAAGGCTACGATATGATAGGAGTTGACCTGTCCGCTGAGATGCTTGCTATCGCCATGGGAAAACGCCAGCAGGCAGAGTCAGGAACCCTTTATCTTTGTCAGGATATGAGGGACTTTGAACTTTACAGTACCGTTGGCACTGTGCTCAGCGTATGCGACAGTGTCAATTATTTGCTGGACGAGGAAGATGTACTTCAGACATTTCAGTTAGTAAATAACTACCTTTATCCAGGTGGCATCTTTTTGTTTGATTTCAATACGGTGTATAAATATGAGCAGGTAATCGGGGATACCACGATTGCGGAGAGCAGGGAGGACTGTAGCTTTATCTGGGAAAACTTCTACGACCCAGAAGAGCAACTGAACGAATATGATTTGACTATCTTTGTGAAGACCGATGCCGGGGACGAAGAACCTTTATTTAGGCGTTTTCAGGAGACTCATGTGCAGCGTGGATATACCTTAGAGCAGATGAGCAGACTGGTGAAAGAGGCAGGTATGGAGGTCGTATTTGCAATAGATGCAGACACCCATGATAAGGTCACTGCTGAAAGTGAGCGAATATATATATTGGCAAAGGAAGTAAGGAAGCATGAGTGAATATAGAGATTATATCGTAAGAGCAACAGCTGCAAATGCCCAGGTTAGAGCATTTGCCTGCAGTACCAAGAACCTAGTCGAAAGAGGAAGACAGATTCATGGAACAAGTCCAATCATGACAGCAGCACTGGGAAGACTTTTGTCTGCAGGCTGTATGATGGGTAGTATGATGAAGAGTGACAAAGATTTGCTGACCCTTCAGATCAAAGGCATGGGTGCGGGCAAAGGACTTACGGTAACAGCTGATAGCCTTGGCAATGTAAAAGGGTATGTGGAAGAGCCAATCGTAATCCTTCCTCCAAATGCAAAGGGAAAACTGGATGTGGCTGGAGCCATCGGACCTGGCACCTTGAGAGTGATCAAGGACTTGGGACTGAAAGAACCATATATCGGACAGACAGAATTGCAGACCAGTGAAATTGCAGAAGATTTGACTTATTACTTTGCAACTTCTGAGCAGGTTCCTTCTTCTGTAGGACTTGGTGTGCTCATGGAAAAGGACAATACCGTCAAACAAGCAGGTGGATTTATTGTACAGCTGATGCCTTTTACAGAGGATCGTGTTATCGATCAGCTAGAGAGCAATCTGGCAAAGATTAGTTCTGTGACAGCAATGCTTGACGCGGGCATGAGCCCAGAGCAGATGCTGGAGCTTTTGCTGGAAGGGCTGGACATGAATATCGCAGATACTCTGCCATGTGCATATACCTGCAACTGCAGTAGAGAACGCGTGGAAAAAGCAATTATCAGTGTTGGTAAGGTGGATATTCAGTCCATGATTGAAGATGGGGAACCTATAGAGGTAAACTGTCAGTTTTGTGATGAACATTATGTATTTAGCGTAGAAGATTTGGAGCGCATGTACAGGAGAGCACTGAAATAATAATCGCATGGGAGGAAGACTATGCAGTATGGTTTCGTGAAAGTGGCAGCTGTTTCCCCTAAGGTTAAGGTTGCTGATGTAGATTTTAATTTGGCGCAGATCAAGGCGCAGTTGGATGCTTGCTGGGAGAAGGAGGTTTCAGTGGTGGTGTTCCCTGAACTTTCTTTGACGGGTTATTCCTGTGCCGATCTGTTTTTCCAGGAGGCTTTGCTCGTGAAGGCGAGAAAAGCCTTGTTTGATTTAGCGGAATATACAGAGGGCAAAGAGGGTCTGGTATTTGTAGGACTGCCGCTTGAAAAAGACGGTAAATTGTACAATGTGGCAGCCGCTTTGTCTGATGGGGAAATATTGGGTATTGTGCCTAAGATGAATATCCCAACCTATGGCTGGGCTAACGAGGGCAGATATTTTGCCAAAGGAAGTGCAGTGGTAGATGATATTGTGCTGGAGGATGAAGGCTATGCAGTGATTCCTTTCGGGGCAAGCCAACTTTTTACTTGCAACAGCGTGGAAGGTCTTGCAGTGGCATGCGAGATATGCGAGGATCTTTGGGTGCCAAATACACCTAGTACCAGTCATGCATTGGCTGGAGCAAATCTGATTGTAAACTTGGCGGCATCCAATGAAATGGCTGGCAAAGAAACCCAGATTCAGAAACTGGTGGAGGCTACCAGTAGCAGACTGAAATGTGCCTATGCCTTTGCGTCTGCTGGGGCAGGCGAGTCCACACAAGACGTGGTCTTTGGTGGAAGATGTCTGGTGGCTGAAAACGGAGCGCTTCTAAATACCAAGCTTCCTTTCGAAAGCGGTATGGTAGTGACAGATGTGGATATTCAGATGCTTCGCATCCTGCGCCGCAAAATGTCCACTTTTGGATGCGGTGTGGGCGAAACATCTTTGATGGGAGTAATGAGTGATTCTTTGACAGAGGATTATGTGAGAACTTCCTTTTATCTAAAGCAAAAGCAGGTTCCCTTGAAGCGTAAATTTGCAACCAATCCATTTCTACCGGAGGACCCCTATGAACAGGACCTTTATTTGGAGGATGTCTTTGAAACACAGGCAAGAGGACTTGCGGGACGCTATAGTCATATAGGCTGTAAAACAGCCGTACTTGGCATTTCGGGTGGATTGGACTCCACTTTGGCGTTACTGGTTACAGTGAGAGCATTTGATATGCTAGGCCTTGACAGAAAAGGCATCTATGCGGTCACAATGCCTTGCTTTGGCACTACCGACAGAACTTATTCCAACGCCTGTGAACTTTCCAAACTTCTTGGAGTTACGCTAAAGGAAGTAGACATCAAACAGTCCGTGATGTGTCATTTTGAGGATATAGGACAGAATCCAGATTTGCACGATGTGACTTACGAAAATGCCCAGGCGAGAGAGCGCACACAGGTGCTTATGGATATAGCCAATATGGTGGGCGGTCTGGTAATTGGTACAGGAGACTTGTCCGAACTGGTACTTGGATGGGCAACCTACAACGGAGACCATATGTCCATGTACAGTGTAAATAGTGGTGTACCAAAGACCATGGTGCGTCGACTAATTGAATATGTGGTCGAAAGAGGCGAAGGACTGATCGGCAGTGGCTTGGGAGGCGATCCTCTCTATGGCGACTGTGAATGGGCTGGCATCAATGCTATTTTAAAGGATGTGTTGGCGACGCCAGTAAGCCCAGAACTTCTGCCCCCTAGCAATCAAGATATTGCACAGAAGACAGAAGATTTAGTGGGACCTTACGAGCTTCATGATTTCTTTTTGTACTATGTGTTGGGCTTTGGCTTTGGACCATCCAAGATTTTTGCCTTGGCCAAAGTGGCTTTTCGTCATAAGTACGAGCCGGAGGCTATATATAAATGGCTGAAAGCTTTTTATACTAGATTTATGACGCAGCAATTTAAACGTTCCTGCCTACCGGATGGGCCTATGGTGGGTCCAATATCCGTTTCTCCTAGATGTGGATTGAGCATGCCTTCGGATGCCAGTTTGGCTCTATGGATGAAGGAAGTGGAGCAATTGGAACCCTTGAGCTAGCTTACTGAACTTCCTGCTTGGGAAGGGCTTTGGATAGAGATTCCTCAATCGCATTAAGCAGGATTTGACTGGTATATTTATTTTCTTCGCCATAGGAAACTTGCTCTAGTGGAATTCCGTCGTACAGCTGTGTGCTGATAGCTTCTAGGGCAGGCTCAAGGAGTGGATACATGGTAGCAACTGCTTCATCTAGATTGACAAGTCGAACAGAGGTGATGAGAGTGCGGTCAACCACAACTTCCATATCTACGGTCTGATTGCCCAAAACTAAGGCAGTGCTGTAAATTCCAGGTATGTAGGAAACTTCCGAATCTGTCAGGTTACCTTGGAGAGAATTGGATGTGTTTCCAGAATTTGGGTCGCTTAAGGAATCGGTATCTAGTTCCTGACTGGGGCCAGAGTCAGTGTTTGGAGTGGAGATGGTTTCTTTTGGACGAAATGCAATCCACAGTAAAACAATCAGAATGAGGCATAATGCTACAAAGATACCCAAGTAAATTAGTTCTTTTAATTTGAGAACAACTATTTTTGTTTTAGAATTCATATTATTTGGCTCCCTTTCTTGTTTGTATACTATATGAGAGAGGAAGATAGATTAGAACAAATAGCATTTTTTGCATAGTTTATCCCCGTTAATACTCTTTTGTCGGGGATAAAATGCTGTTATAATGAGATAAATCAAAACCTTTGGAGGTACAAAGATGAAGTTTACCAAGATGCATGGATTAGGAAATGACTATATATACGTGGATGGCAGCAAGGAGCAGATTCCAACAGAGAAAAAGCCAGAAATTGTAAGAAAACTCAGCGACCGCCACTTTGGAATTGGTGGAGATGGAGTTATTTTTATCAATCCTTCTGATGAAGCAGATTTTGAGATGGAAATGTACAATGCAGACGGCAGCCGTGCAGAGATGTGCGGAAATGGTATTCGTTGTGTAGCCAAGTTTGTATATGACAAGGGTCTTACAGACAAGAAGTGCATCACCATTGTCAGTGCAGGCAAAGTGAAAACATTAAATCTTACCATTCATGGCAAGAAGGTAGAACTTGTAAAGGTAAATATGGGCGAGCCCGAGCTTGCTGCGGTCAATGTACCAGTTTTGGCAGATACGGAGCAGGTAATTGACCAGCCTATCTGGGTGCAGGACAAAGAATATCGCATGACTTGTGTATCTATGGGTAATCCACATGCGATAGTGTTTATGGATGGCGTGAAGGAAATGGATTTGGAAGCCATCGGACCATACTTTGAAAATCATGCCAGATTTCCTAAACGTACCAACACAGAGTTTGTGCAGGTTCTGGATAGAAACACAGTACTGATGCGCGTTTGGGAGCGTGGAACAGGTGAGACCCTAGCCTGTGGAACAGGTGCAAGCGCAACTGCTGTAGCATGTATATTAAATGGTCTTACCGAGGAACAGGTTACGGTGAAACTTCTCGGCGGCGATTTGGAAATCTATTGGGACCGCAAGGACAACTGTGTCTACATGACAGGCCCAGCGGAGACTGTGTTTGAAGGCGAAGTGGAAATATAAATAAGAGGACTAAATGAATCGTCAGAATAAGTGGCTAGAGAGGCTCCCCAAACCGGGGAGCTTTTTTAGTGTCCATTTTTAAGAAAACTGTAAGATTTATCCTCCTTTTTTTGTAAGAAAATGTAGATATAATGATTTTGTTGGCGGGGAATTGTGATATGATTAAGGTATCACATGCGTAAAGGAAAAAGACTATGGAACAAGAACATATTTTGGTAGTTGACGATGACAAGGATATTGTCAACACATTGAGAATTCAATTGGAAAAAGAAGGGTATAAGGTGCTGTGCGCCTACGATGGTCAGGAAGCCTTGGATGTGCTGGTGCGAGAAACAGTACATCTGATTTTGCTTGATGTAATGATGCCCCGCTTAGACGGTTTTTCAGCCATCATGAAAATCCGGGAAAAGAAAAACATACCCATCCTTGTCATGTCCGCCAAATCAGAGGACTCTGACAAAATATTGGGTCTTTCCATAGGGGCAGATGACTATATTACGAAGCCTTTCAATGCAAAGGAAGTAATCGCCAGAGTGAAAAGCCAGCTGAGAAGATATATGAGGCTGGGCGGAATTCACGCCGGAACGGAAGTGGTCAAGATAGGAAGGCTGAGTTTTGACTTTACGGCGCATATCCTGACAGCGGATGACGAACCAGTCAAATTGACTTCTACAGAAACAAAAATTGTGGAACTTTTCATGCGTAATCCAGGACGAATTTTCTCGGCAGAGGAAATCTACTCTTTAGTTTGGAATGAGGCGCTTGCCTACAACGGAGAAAACACCGTTATGGTACATATTCGAAGAATCCGTGAAAAGATAGAAATCAATCCGAGTGAACCGGAATATTTAAAGGTGGTGTGGGGAATTGGATACAAATTTGAAAACAAGTAAAAAAATAAGAGCATTTCTATACAGAGTGATTGCAGTGGGGGCGCTATTCGTATTTATCGCATCCTCTCTTATGGGCAGAGAAGCGCTTGTGAATTTTGCAAAAGAAGGAATTGGCACTTTGCAGGGAGAGGTTTACTACTTAACAGAATTCAGAGAGTATATCAGTTACCTCTATCAGCAAGGCATGCTGGCATATGCTGGTGTGGGAGATGACCAGGGCCTCGCAATGAAGACGTTAAGTGCGAAGGAAATTCAAAATCAAATAAAGCAATCATTTCAGGACGAGCTACTCGAACAAAAGGATGATATTTTGTACTACGTGCAGTATGCTGGTGTCCCTTCGGCTAGTATCTCCAACATTGCGTATCCGATTTTTTCGGAGCAGGATGGACACCTTCTTTTGCCTGAGGATGTGCAACTATGTTGCTATTGGGATGGAGAGAAGAATGATTTAAGTTTCTTCTATGGTGGAAAGTACTTGCAGGAGTCTTATTTGAATGCAAAGAGTTACGGCGTATTCCAGTACAAGCCGATTGTCAATCTTGCTGAAAAAACGCAACTGGTTTTTGCAATTGATAAAGATCAGGAATACCAATCCCCTATGATGAGGGATTGGAGTAGACAGGCAGAATACTACCGCGCTCAGCTTATAGTGATTCTTTCTAGTGGAGCGTTGTTTGTTATTTTTGGACTACTAAGTTTGATTAGTATTCGATATGGAAAAGCAGCAAAAACAGAGTATGCCAGTGTTTCAAAGAAGATTTGGCTTGAAGTAAAAGTTCTTCTGGCGTTGGCAATGGTGTTTGTCTGGTATATCAATCGTCTGGGATTTGTTTTGGCACCTCTGTATGAAAGAGCCAGCCTTACGCTTTATATGTGGCTATACTTTCCAATAGGCTGCGTAGTTTATTTGTTGTGGATAGATTTGCAATTTGGAAAGGCGCAGGTTTTCCTGAATTCGATTTTGGTTAAATTTGTCCTTAACATTAGAGAGTATGTTCGCAGTCTGTCCTGGCAGCGAAAAGTGCTAAATCTGTTTTGGATTACATTGATAAGCGGGCTGGGCTTACTGATATATTCTCTTTTCATGTATGCTGTGGCAATAGAGTTAGATGGTGCTTATTATACAGGGGCAAGAATGCATGCAGAGATGTCCTTTATGGTTGCTTGTTTTGCGGCGATTGTGGGTGTGATTTTGCTACTTGGTTCCATACGCATGCATAAGTTTGCAAAGGATTGCAATGCCATTACAACCAAAATCGCGGAACTGAAAAATGGGGAAACCTCAGCTCCGCTTAAGTTACATAAACGTTCTACACTGTCGCAGACAGCAAATGATTTGAATGAGCTGGAAAATGGAATTGAGGCAGCAGTAGAACAGCGAAATCGCTCAAACAAAATGCGTGTGGAACTTATTACCAATGTTTCTCATGATTTGAAGACTCCGCTCACATCTATCATTAATTATGCAGATCTATTGTGTGAAGAGGAACTGCCAGAACCTGCTAGCGAGTATGCCAAGGCTTTAAGTGCCAAGGCTTATCGACTCAAAAACATGGTGCAGGACGTCTTTGACCTTTCCAAGGCCACCACGGGAAATCTTCCGGTGGAAAAACAGAGACTGGACTTGGTGAAACTGATTAGACAGACCTTGGCGGATATGGATGAAAAAATATCAGAGAGCTCTTTGAGTTTTAAACTTGCTATCTCAGAAGAGCCCTTGATGATTGAAGCTGACGGGGATAAGTTATACCGCGTTTTTCAAAATTTATTTGTAAATGCTTTGCAGTACTCCTTGGATTACTCCAGAGTACATATTCAACTTTCTACGCAGGATGGCTTTGCTGTGGCAAAGGTTAAAAACACTTCGAAAGGTGAACTTGACTTCGACACGTCAGAAATCATAGAGCGCTTTGTGAGATCAGATGCTTCTCGAACAACTGAGGGCAGTGGTCTTGGACTTTCTATTGTCCAAAGTTTTACAGAATCCTGTGACGGAACCTTTACGATTGAAACTGATGCGGATATGTTTACCGCTTGTGTACGCTTTCCGCTCTCACAGGAGACTAAGATATGCGAACCAGTAGAAACTATACTTTCAGAAGAAGTCAAACTTCCAGAAGAAACTTCAGAACAGACAAAATAAATCTTTTTTCAGAATCTGTACTTGTGATTCTGGTATCTATCGTAACTTTTTTCTTGCAGGCGATATCTTTCGCTACTACTTGGAGTGGATCTAAGGTTTATTTGGAGGGGGTATTTCCTTATGCCGCTCTCCTGTTCGCCTTAGCAATTCAAGCAACGGCTTACTTCATAAGCAATTCCTTGCGAACCCGCATTACCCCACTTAGGGTGATTGCAATGGTGGTGGCTCTGTGTTGCTCTACATACTATTCTTACATCGGAATCTACAATTCCGTAAATTCTCCCACCAGTTATCTACAGGAAAATTACATGCGCATTTCGGATGAATTGACACGCATCCATGATACCACTTTGGAAAACAGTCTTTCAGAGGTGCGACTTTGCATAGGGGATACTTATGCAAAGATTCATGCAGAGTATAGGGCGCTAATGGACACTCAGGCTAATATAGATGCTTGCCTGGAGGAACTGGCGGATATCGATACGAATTATTCTGGCGGACTTCGAGCACCAAAGCAATCCTCCTATGAGACATACGAAGAATATGCAGCAGCCTATCAGGCTTATATTGAAGCTAAGTCTGCGGGCTCAAAAACGGAGAAAGAACTTGCTCGCGCGGGTATTTTGTCTTCCTATGGCTTTGAAGATGTGGCGGCTTTAAATCAGGCCAAAATTGAAGTGGCGGCGGATATCACTGCTATGTATGCAGCGCTTGGCGTTTCACAGGAGTCAGAGGTGGATTTACAGACTTATTTGAGTACACTTTATTTGGAACTATCTTCAGCAGTGGACGCAGTAGCCTTGGGACAACCCATGGGCGAAGATTCTTTGAAAAAACTTACTAGCCTCCTGCAGGCGACTATATCATATGGCGATACGGAATATGATTTGGCCTCCATTACCAATGCTCTTAGCCTGAGTAGTAAATCAGCAAAACTGACTGCGATTGCAGACTATCAGACTTTGGTTGATGCCTTGCCAGAAAAGATGGTTACCACAGGAAACCTGATGACTCTAAAAAGCAACATGGATTCTCAGATTGTGACGGCTATCATTAGTTTGAATTCTGTGTTGTCTGAAGACCAGCAGTTGAATCCTTCTGAGAGTCGTTTCCAGATAATGGATCTCTATTTAATACCAGTACAGGCGCTTATCGGTGAGGATACCAAAACAACAGCCTTCTTTTGCTTGGGTGTGGCCGGGCTTATCGATGGACTTTCTGTTCTTTTTGCTGTAGCAATTCGCAAAAAGAAACCAGTCTGGAAGAGACACTTCCTGATATCCACGAATCCGGAGGACTATTTACCACAGATATGCGCTACATTGCCAACCTGGAACGGAAACGGCGATTTGTCAACGCAGTCGCTGGCGGAATTTCTGGCGTGGTTTGGACCAAGTCCAGAAACAGAACAGGATGGATATATGATGCAGGCAAGCATGCAGAATTTGGAGGGCTTCTATCCACTGGTAGCACTGCTTTGCCAAATTAATCTTGCAAAAGTAATTCCAGCAGGTTTATTTGAAAATGAAACAGAGACGGTTTTGCTCAGAGCAAAATTTGTCTTCTGGGCAAATACCCTGATTTATGAGGAGAACATAGAAAGGGAGCGCGCATGTTTTGGTATAGAAACTGGTGATGAAATCATTTCGGCTACCCAAGTTGATGTTGAGAGTCAGGAGGTGATTGCATGAAGGGATTGATTTTTCCATGTTTGGTAGTGGCTGCGCTGTTCTATCATGCATTGGTTCAAGGGGTTATAAAGAAAGGAAAAATCAGAGAGGGATATAGTGCACTTTGGATTTGCGACTTACTACTTTCTATTTTTGGAGCAGCACTTACGCTGTATATATATCGAGTGACAATCATGCCGCTTTTAACCTTACGTACATTGTTCTTTTTGATGGCGTTTTTGTTAGTGACTACTCTCATATTGATTCTTGGTCCTTCTGGACTAAAAGTGATGGGAGTAAGAGCAGAACTATCTGAAGAAGAGAAGATTCGTGCGGAATACCGGTTTAATGATACTTTGGAAATTGTCAGGAACCTGCTTTTGCTGATGCTGTCAATAATTCCTTCCTTCTTTTCACTGGCTGAGAAGGTTCCTGAATATTTCACTTTCCTTGCAGTATTTAGTGAAGGGGAACTGTGCAGTGTGTTTTGCTTAACCACTTTCTTGTTGCTGCTTGCTATTTGCCTGCGGCAGACGATTTTTTGGCTAAGAAATATTACCTATTCGTCTATAGAGACAGAGTGGGGACTGCTGAAAATGGAGCAGGCTAGAACCTACTATAAGCGTAGGAATTTGAGGATATAATAAAAAGCGTATACAAGGACAAAAGAATTGTCTTTGTGTACGCTTTTTTTGCTACAGTACTCGGATTATTCGTAAAATACGTTCTTTTGTTTCTAAATCACATTCTGCGACAGCTCTTGCTATTTCATTCTCAAGTGCCAACGAAATATTTTCATACTGTTGAGATAATAGAAAGTCAATCGAAGTGTTGAGTGAATTAGCGATGGCTAAAAGAACGTTTAAACTGACCTTCGTGTGGTTGTTTTCTATATTGGAAATATGAGATGTATTACAACTAACCATTTCCGCCAAATTGTCCTGTGTTAAACCTTGTTTCTGGCGGACTTCTTTAATTTTTTGCCCTAATTTAGCGTAATCGATTTCCTGCTGCAATCAAATGTACCTCTTTCTTGTCTATATAAATACTTTTATGCCCTAATTGTATTATTGACCGTTGTATGTTAGAATAACTTACATAAGTTAAAAATACTCATATAGACAAATTCTCAGGGAGTGTAACATGCTCAAGTATATAGAACAAAAGAAAGTTGAATGGTGGAAGGAAAAGGATGTATTGATTGCGGGAACAATTGTCGGAATTCTTGCGCACATATATATGATGACCAACAAATTGCCCAACATAGACGATTATATATCAATATTTCATTATGGAAGCGGATATGCATCAGGAAGGTGGCTTCTTGCGTTGATTGGCAATTCTTTGTTTAGAATAGATGGAACCTACAGCATGCCTTTTTTTAATGGTGTCGTTTTTGTCCTAATGTTATCACTAGCCATTATGATATTTCTTAAACCGTTTCGTTTTAAAAGCCGATGGGTTAAGAGGATTTTAGCAGGACTCTTTTTGTCTTTTCCTACAGTAACGGCGACAATGGGATTTATGTTTACCGCTCCTTTTTATGGAGTAGCAGTATTGTTTATGGCAATCGCATTTTATATTTTAGTTAGTTATAAGTATGGGTTTTTGCTTTCCATATTTTTGGTATGCCTTTCATTAGGGATTTACCAGGCTTATTGGGGACTTATTGCTGGCTTCCTATTATTGTATTTGATGTTGCTATGCATGGATGAGGAGAGTAAAGAACTTGAAATTGTTGTATTGGCTATAAAAAGTTTTGTGACACTTCTTTTTGGAGTGGTTCTCTATTTGATAGTCAACAATATTATGCTGGGTATTCAAGGAATTAATATGTCAGAGTATCAAGGCCTTTCGGAAATGGGGCAGTTTGAGTTGTCTAGGATACCAGAGATACTTAAGATGGCTTATGGTTGGTTTTTTGGTTTTACAACGGAAAATTATCTGCATATTACATGGTATCCGTATGTGAGGGTGGTAATAGCAATAGGCTATGTGCTCACGGCAATGTTCGGTGTGCAGGCACTTATACATAATCGCAAACGAGCATTTAAAAGTATTGCGTTGACAGTTTTTGTTGCTGTATTTCCACTGGCAGTAAATTCTATCTACATCATGTGTAATAACGGTTCTTTTGTTCATACACTCATGTGTTATTCAGTTGTGTTGGTATTTTTCATCCCATTTATATTTATCGATGGGTTCAAAAATGGGAAATTGGGGAAGAGTGTTGCATCTGGTGCGCGATACGGATATTTGTTTGCTGTTTTTATAGTTATAATTTTTTACATTCGTTTTGCAAATATATACTATTTAAATTTAGAATTGGCTTTTTATGAAACTTCGCATTTTATGGAGACTTTGTCTACTAGAATTCAAGATGCAGACAATTATTCTACGGACAAGCCTATTTGTTTTTACGGTGCCTATGGAGAATCTGTTAACCGAAACATATGGGAACTTAGAATGGTAAATAATATGACTGGCACGGTAGATGTTGGCAATGTGATAAATGCTCCTCTTATGAGACAAGCTTATTCCAGAGTATATTTGGGTAATACATTCTACGAATTAGGTGACATGTCAATCATAGACAAATATGAACAGCAGATAAAAGAAATGCCATCTTATCCAGATGATGGATCTATTGTGGTAATGGAAGATGTAGTTATTGTTAAGTTCTCGGATGTGGATTAAGCGAAAAAATGGCGGGATGATACCCGCCATTTTGTGTTAGCATTTTATTATTCAAAAGCAGAAATATACGACATATACTCGTCTGCTTTGGTGATCCAATTGTCGGATTCGGTAACAATGACATCTTCTTTGTCCCCACTTACCTCTATTTGTTGACAGACCCGATATAACATGGGATATGGGAATGGATAGAGGGGAAATGAAAAGGCGCAAAGTCTTAATAATTCAATAAAGACTTTACACCTTAATTTATATTGGTAATTATTCAGTTATGCGGAATGTACATTCTTATCTTCTTTGTGTTTATCTAAAATGGCGTGAACTCTTTCGACTTCATCAAGAATAAGTTCGTCCATTGCTTTCAATTCAGCAACGGATTTCTTTAACTGTCTGTCAAGATTGGCAATCGAATTTTCATTGGAAGTCACTTTGCCATCTAAGGAAGTCACTTTGCCATCTAAGGAAGTTACTTTGCTTTCTACAGAAGATACTTTTTCGAGTAATAATTCCAGAATTTCTCTATCAGACATGTTTGCATCATCCTTTCGTATTTGCATTATAGCATTAGTGGTTTCAAGGTGTAAAGCCTTTATTCAATTGTCAAGGTTCATTTTTGATAGGGGGATTCATGAAAAAGTAAGAAATGAAAATATAAAAGAAAAACAGAAAAAATATTTAATTAGTAAGCTGTGAATACGGCATTGATTATGAGAATAATATAACGTTTTGCATACGTGAAATCAAGAATTAGTTCATCTGGATTTGTGATTGATTAAGAAAAGCGGGGAAATACCCCGCTTATTTATACATAGCTTTTTATGATCTCCGCAACCTCAATATCGCCGCTCACCACAGGATATTCTAATTCTGTATTCTGATACTTCTGTGGATTTTGATAGATATCTTCTACGACAGCTTTTTTGCTCATTACTCTTTTGTAAACGCCACTGCGGTTGTTTGCGTCAAATATGATATGTTGTCCCAAGTACATAGGTCTTTCAGTCACTACATGGTAGCCATAAAATATCTCTGCCATTATTATTCCCTCCAGTAAATCGGTGTTTGCTATCATCTTAACATTCAATTGAGAAAAGGGCGACCTCGTTCTTTTTTTGAAATGAAGTTGCACCTGCGACTATGTTGCAGGATTCCCTTGAGCCAAGGGGCAAAAAGCCTTATAATAAAAAGCATAAAATCATCTATCGGGGAGGATAAAGATGGCTAAATTAGAATGTTCAGTTAGAGGGGATTTTACTCTGGTTAAGGAGCGTATTAAAAATGGCATATTGGAGGGCAGTATGTCAGCTACATTGGAGGACATCAGTTATTTTAGCAGTGGGGATGCTAAGTGCTGTGTTATGGTATTTGAACGCTATAGTTATGCAGGGGGCAATCGTGTAAGTCTGACAGTGACCCTGTTTCAAAATGGAACAGAGGAGATTCGGGTTTCGGGAATCACCTCTGGTGGAAGTCAAGCTATGTTCTTCAAGGTGAATACCTGGGGAGAGGAAGCATTCCTGGATAAATTGAGTGAGATTTTACGATAAAGAATATCGGGGAGAAAGCCTATGAGAATACAGTTAAAAAGAGCAACCCTCAAAGATGCAGACTTGATTTGGCACATGCAGGTGGACGCTTTTGCAGATATGCTTGCGTGGTATCAGGATTTTGATACCAGCCCTGGCAATGAGCCATTTGATAAGGTAATAATGAGGCTGAATCAGTCATTTACTTATTTTTATCTGATATACGCAGAGGAACAAGTTGTTGGTGCCATCCGCGTGGTAGACAAAAAGGAGCCAGGCAAGAACAAGAGAATTTCGCCCATTTTTGTAAAGAAGGAATATCGAGGCTTGGGGATTGCACAACAGGCAATCGCAGAGGCTGAGCGTATACATGGAAGTGAAGATTGGGAACTGGATACCATCTTGCAGGAAAAAGGAAACTGCTATCTTTATGAGAAGATGGGTTACAAGGCGACAGGGAAAACCGAAGAAATTAACCAACGTTTGACGCTGGTGTTTTATGAGAAGTAACAGAAGATTGGGAGGTAACCTATGACAATCAACGAATATCAGAAATTGGCAATGACAACATTGAATCCAGAACTTAGCAAAAAGGATGTGCTTATCAATGGGGTGATGGGACTTTGTGGTGAATCTGGCGAGGCCATTGATATTGTTAAGAAGCATTTGGCGCAAGGTCATGAACTGGATAGAGAGCACCTGATTAAGGAACTGGGTGATATTGCATGGTACTTGGCAGAGACAGCGACGGCTCTTGATGTGGATTTGGAGGAAGTGCTGACTAGAAATATAGACAAACTGAAGGCTAGATACCCAGAAGGGTTCAGCACAGAGAGGTCAATCAATCGATAAGGGAGGATAATATGAACGCGATTTTTCACAGAGTAAGTATTCGTAAATATCAGGATATGCCAGTGGAGCAGGACAAAATAGAGAAAATGCTTCGTGCAGCGATGGCAGCACCATCAGCTCGCAATCAGCAACCATGGGAGTTTTATGTGGTAACCAACAGAGAAGTGATTGACAAACTGTCAGAAGCTGCCCCTCATGCAAAGCCTGCAAAGGGTGCACCTCTTTTGTTTGTGCCATGTTATAGAGTGGAAGAGGGAATTACCTCTCCAATGTATAGAGAAATAGACCTTAGTGCATCTGTAGAGAACCTTCTTTTGGAGGCAGATGAACTTGGACTTGGAGCTGTCTGGCTTGGGGTGGCACCAATTCAGGAGAGAATGGACGCTGTGAGAACTGTAATTGATTTGCCCGAGAGATTATGTCCATTTGCCATGATTGCCTGCGGATATCCAGACCAGGCGGAAGAAAGGCCACAGCAGGATCGCTATGAGGAGAGCAGAGTGCACTATATTGTGTAGTGACAGAGGGTGGACATATAGAGTGCCGATTTTTAGAGAGCAAAATGGCTGTAAGTAGAGCACAAGGGGAGAAGATTATGAAAAAATTACTGGTAACAGGTGGAACCGTTTTTGTGAGCCGTTCTATTGCGGAATATTTTGCACACAAAGGCTATGATGTGTATGTGCTTAACCGCAACAGCAGAGTACAGTCAGAAGGCGTGAAATTGATTGAGACAGATAGGCATGATATCGGTGAATTGCTTCGCGGCGAGTACTTTGACGTGGTGGTGGATACGGCATATACGGCTGAGGATGTATCTATGCTTCATGATTCTTTAGGAGGCTATGGAGATTATATCTTGATTAGTTCAAGTGCCGTTTATCCAGAGACTTTGCCACAGCCTTTTACAGAAGGGATGCAGGTTGGTCCAAACAAGATTTGGGGCAAATATGGTACGGACAAGATTGCTGCCGAGAGTGCGTTGATGCAGCGTAATCCCAATGCTTACATTGTGCGCCCACCATATCTGTACGGTGAGAACAACAACCTTTATCGAGAGGCTTTTGTATTTGATTGTGCAATTCAGAATCGCAAGTTTTATCTGCCAAAGGATGGCGAGATGAAACTTCAGTTTTTCCATATCCACGATTTGTGCAGATTTTTGGACCTGATTTTGGAAAAGAAGCCTTCCCAGCATATCTTCAACGTGGGAAACAGAGAGGCTGTAACTGTTAAGGAGTGGGTAACGCTTTGCTATCGGGCAGCAGGAAAGAAACCTGAGTTTGTGAACGTTTATGAGGATATAGAACAGAGAAACTATTTTAGCTTTTATGGTTATGAATATGTGCTTGATGTGGACAAACAGTATGAACTGTTGCAGGATGTGACTGCGCTTGAGGAGGGATTGCAGAGGGCATTTGACTGGTATGTTGAGCATCAGGACGAGGTTTGGAAGAGACCTTATATGGAGTACATAGAGAAGAATCTATGATTGCATCGGGGATTAAAGCAAGTAGATGAATTTGTAGTATGTAGCGCGACAGGCACGGAGTGACTGGATTTTGGAGGGAAGATTGGGCATTAGAAGATAAATATTTATATATCATGCCCAAAAGAGAGTGAAAAATCAGTATTTTGCCAAGGTCGAAAGAGTTTTTGGGCATAGGAGAGATGAAATCTTTGCTGTATGCCCAAGATATCAAATATTTGGGCACAGAAGGAAAAGAATTAATACTCTATGCCCAAAAAGAACAAGAAACCGTGAATGCATAAACTCAAATTCGATTTTTGGGCATGGACGAGATGTTATCTCATACCTATGCCCAAAATGATAGATGAAGGGGGACTAGTTACAGTTCCAAGCCGGATTCGGCTCATCTGTGCCCGGCTCGACAAATCCCAATTTATCGAGGCGATTGGTTTGGCAAATTTGAGGTTGCCGGAGGTGTTGAGGCTGTGAAAGTGGGATTTGATGAGTTGTAGACGAAGGGAAGCACTCACTTTGCGCACCAAATCCTGAAAATAGCGATTTAGTGCGCTGGTTTTTTGATTTATGTAAACCTACTTGCGCACCAAAAATCCAAAAACTTGATTTGGTGTGCAGAAAAATTCAATTCTGTCGGTATATAGACAACCCTTGGACTTTTTATTGATAGTTTTGCGCTCTTAATCCTGGAAATAGCAATTTGGTGCGCTTTTCATTCAAATATAGCCTTAAATTCTGCACCAAATACGACAAATCGGCTATTTGGTGCGCAAATCAACCCTTGAGCAAAATAATTGAAGTATTATGCAAGAGTATCTAGTGTACAATTGAGCCAGGCCCAGCTCGCGTCCAGCGATGCTGACCACTCGCTGCAAAAGCTTCGCCACATACATCTTCGCACGAATATGTCTACATGTGAGCAAGCTCCCGTAGCCAATTCGGCTCATCTGTGCCTGGCTCATGCAAATCCCAATTTGTAGAGAATTTACATTTGAAAGTTGAGAGGAACGAAATGAAGACAACAGCAATTTATATACAAAATCTGTGTGTACCATGTAATTGCCATTGTAGATATTGCCTTTTGTCATGGTCAAACCAATTATTGGGGATTGATTATGATAGAAGTGAACGATTCGCAAAGCGATTCTATGAGTGGATACAAGAAAAGAAACCAGAATGGACTTTTAATTTTTATTTTGGGTATTCCATGGAGCATCCAAGGTTACTTGATGCGATTGATTTCTTTCGAAGCATTCATTCTGTAAACGCTCATTTTTTACAATTTGATGGAATGAAATTTAGAAACGCAGAAGAAATATATCAACTGCTCTCCAGTATAAAAGAACATGGAGTAGAGCATTTGAATTTTACCATTTATGGGACAAAAGAGTATCATGATCAATTTGCTGCAAGAAAAGGTGATTTTGATTACATGCTTTGTGTAATAGATGAAGCTATAAAGTCAGAACTAGAAGTCAGCGTAGGTGTTCCAATAACTCAGGAAAATGTAGGACAGATAGATGAACTTTTGAAAATCTTGAAGAAACACCAGATTGAGAAAATTAGATTATTTGTGCCTCATGAAGAGGGGAGAGGCGCATCTTTAAATTCGGTTAGATTTCGGGAGAAAGATTATCAATTGCTAAGTGAGGAAGCAAAAGCCCTTTTTAGTTTGAAATCTTACAAGACAGAGCGAGAATGGGTAACATATAAGACGTTTGCAGAGACGGAAAATAGAGCACTGATTATATCGCTTACTCCAGACAATATAGAGATGTTTGAGAGTATGAGTTGTGAAGAAATCATTGCTTATGTAGAAGAATTAGACGAAACATATTACAGTGTGTTTCCTTCCATCGAGGAATTAACGGAAATGTATGGAGACAAAGAGGGGGAAGCATTTTATCAACAGCGAGATTTGCTTCATCATTATCAGCAGCGGTACATAAAAGAGCATAATTTGAAAATTTATGATGTAACAGACGAAAGACAGTGTGGTAGTAGGCGGTATTAATTCGCGTTGGATATACCGAGAAATAGGCCTTATTGAAGGAGAGACACCATGGTTGTGTTCAAGAAATTTACAGAGTTTCCGAGAGGTACGATGTACGATATTTTGCAGGATGCATACTCTTATGATGCGAGAAACAAAGAGATCTGGGATCAAAACTGGCATGAATCAGACGATTTTTTCTATGACAATCCTGAGATAGCGGATAAATATGGTTTGGTAACCTGTGTGGACGGAGAACCTATTGGATTTGTCACATGGGACCCCAGATATAGGCCGGAGTATGTGGAAATTGGACATAACGGTATTAGGGAGAGTTACAAAAGGAAAGGCTACGGGCACATGCAGCTGGCGGAGGCTATTCGCAGAATCAAAGAATACGAAGGGCTTCAGAGGATTATTGTGTGTACCAACAGCAACTTTGTTGCACCTAAAAATTATGAGAGCGTAGGCTTTAAACTATATGACAGAAAGGTGAATGATTCAGAAAGCGCTTATACAGGCGACTATCTGTATTATGAGATAAGGCTTTAGAAAAGAGACATGTACATATTACTTTTAGCCATTATTTATTTGGCATTTATAAGCTTGGGATTGCCAGATTCCTTACTGGGTTCGGCTTGGCCAACCATTCGAATGGATTTTGATGTGCCATTGTCCTATATGGGCTTTGTGTCCATGATTATTGCGGGCGGAACGATTATTTCTGGGTTGATGTCAGAAAGGTTGACCAAGAGATTTAGCGCCAAGGTGGTAACAACAGTAAGTGTATTAATTACTGCGGTTGCGCTCTATGGATTTTCAACGGCAACAGAGTTTTATCAGCTTTGCCTTTGGGGAATTCCTTATGGATTGGGCGCAGGTGCCATTGACTCTGCGCTGAACAATTATGTGGCATTGCATTACAGTTCCAGACACATGAGCTGGCTACACTGCTTTTGGGGAGTGGGAACTATCATTAGCCCATATATCATGAGTTATGCACTTACACATACCGTGTGGACAGATGGTTATCGAATGACTTCTTACATACAGTTTGGCATTGCGGTGATAGTGGCGCTGGCGTTGCCTCTTTGGAAGGTGAATGGGGCAGCAGAAGCGGCGGAGAAAAATGCGAAGGTTCTCGGATTAAGAGGAGCCTTAAAAATAAAGGGTGTACCGTATCTTCTCACAGGATTTTTTGCTTATTGTGCGGCAGGATCCACCACTATGCTCTGGGCGAGTAGCTATATGGAGGGTACAAGAGGGGCTACCAAGGAAGAGGCGGCAGCATTCGGCGCGCTCTTTTTCATAGGAATCACAGTGGGCAGATTCTTGGCCGGCTTTATCTCCGACAAAGTGGGCGACAACAAGATGATTTATCTTGGAACAGGCATTGCGCTTTTTGGAGTGCTTTGTATCGCACTTCCTTTTGAGGCAACAGCGCTTGCTGGCTTTGTAATCATTGGACTTGGATGTGCACCAATCTATCCATGCATCATTCATTCCACACCACATAATTTTGGTGCGGAAAATTCACAGGGTATCATAGGAATTCAGATGGCGAGCGCCTATGTGGGTTCCACGTTTATGCCACCCCTGTTTGGATTGATTGCAAACCACATCAGTTTGACATTGATGCCAATGTATTTGGCACTCTTTTTTGTGCTGATGATTGTAATGATTGTGAAGACGGCAAAGGTGTGTAAAGGATAATAGAGGCGGCAGAAAACGCTATTGAGACAAGTGGAGAAGAGATGCGGGAGGAAAAAGATGATTTACTATCAGGGCGAAGAAATTTTAATACGTGATATGCAGCCAAGCGATGCGCAGATCATCACTGACGAAGAAGTGGCGCAAGGCTGGCAGCAGACCATAGATAAATATGAAATGAGACTGAATCATCAGGCGGAGGGCAAATGCATTTCGCTGGTGGCAGAATATCAAGGAAACGTGGCAGGCTACATAAATGTTTATCCTAATTGTGAGTGGGGATCTTTTGCCAATCAGGGATATCCAGAGATAGTGGACTTTGGAGTGTTTGTGAAATACCGCCGAAATGGGGTAGGAAATAAGCTGATGGATGTGGCAGAGCAGATTGCGGCAGAACATTCGGACGTGGTTTATCTGGGTGTGGGCTTGCATGATGGCTACGGAAGCGCCCAGAGAATGTATGTGAAGCGAGGTTACATTCCTGATGGTAAAGGCGTGTGGTATGGAGACAAAGTATGCCCACAGTATGAACAGTGTTGCAACGATGATGATTTGGTTTTGTATTTGTCTAAGCAGCTTAGGTAACCATTTGCCTTGGGTCAATGGTTATGATGGGTGAGAAGACTGCGAAGGCGTACGGAGATGGCAAAAAGGCAGGAAGGGAGTACCAATGAATATCAAGATTGTGGACAGAAAGCCTGTAGAAAAGGGCTGGTCTGGCGAGCAGAAATATTGCATTACAGATGAAAATGGCAAAAAATATCTGCTTCGCATTGCGCCATCGGATTGCCACGAGCAGAAAAAGATTGAATTTCAAACCATGCAGAAACTGGTAGATATGGGTATCTCCATGTGCGCGCCGATAGAGTTTGGAACTTGTGAAGAGGGCGTGTATGTAATTCACAGCTGGATAGATGGTCAGGATGCTAGAGATGTGATTGACTTGTATTCTGATGAGCAGGTGTATAACTATGGCTATCAGGCAGGGCAGTTTCTGAAAAAGATTCATTCCATTCCAGCTCCTGAAGGAATAGAGGATTGGGAATCCTATTTCGGCAGAAAAATAGACCGAAAGGTTTCCAATTATGTAAATTGTCCTTTGCAGTATGAAGGTGGAGAAGCCTTTGTCTCATACATAGAGCAGAATAGGCACCTTATAAAAAATAGACCATCGACTTATCAGCACGGGGACTATCACATCGGAAACATGATGATTGACCATGAGGGGAAACTGGTGGTGATAGATTTTAATCGCAATGATTATGGTGATCCATGGGAAGAGTTTAATCGTATAGTTTGGTGCGCTCAGGCGAAACCAAAGTTTGCATCAGGTATGGTAGATGGATATTTTGAGGGCGATGTGCCAATGGAGTTTTGGAAGTTGCTTGCGCTCTATATATCTAGTAATACCTTGTCTTCTCTGCCCTGGGCGATACCTTTTGGACAGGTCGAAATTGATGTGATGACGAAACAGGCAAAGGAAATATTGGAATGGTACGATGGAATGAAAAATGTGATTCCATCATGGTATAAGCGATAGCCAATCAGAAACATACTTCAAAATATGTATGGTTTGCCTGCTAGGGAAAGACGGGAAGATACAATGAAGAAAACCTTAATAGAACTAAATATAAAGGATTTCCCACAGGAAATTTGGCCCTACCTTGAGGGAGCTACGGTATATGATAGCAGCTGCAGTGACCATGCGAGAGTTTACTATAGCGATTTAGGCTATTACATCAAGGTGGAGGATAAAGGGAAATTAGAAGTAGAAGCTAAAGCGGTGGAATTGTTCGCGCAGCGCCATTTGGGGCCAGAGATGACAGCTTATGTTTCTACAGACAAAGATTTTTTGGTGACCAAAGAGGCGGTAGGTGATGATTGTTTGCTTGAGTGCTATTTGGAAGAGCCAGAGAGACTTTGTAAGGTGCTTGCAGATGCAATGAATTTTTTACATAGTTTGCCAGTTTCTGCGGAAACAAGCATTCCTATCTCTCCTTGTATGAAACTATATGAGGAGCATGGTTACGGCGACAAAATGAAATATGACACCTTTATCCATGGTGACTTTTGCTTGCCGAATATCATGCTGGACGATTGGAAATTCAGCTGTTTTATTGATGTTGGACTAGCTGGAGTAGGAGACAGGCATATCGATATTTATTGGGCACTATGGTCGCTGAATTACAACCTAAAGACAGACAAGTATACCGACCTTTTCCTAGATTTGTATGGCAGAGAAAAGGTAGATATGGAAATCTTAAGACTGGTTGCTAAAGTGGAGAAACTAGGGTAGAGATATTAGCAAAATTAAGAAAACATTAATGGACAAACAAAGTCCGGGAGGGTAGTCTATGAGTATTAATATTCAGTCAGAAAAGTTGACTGCTCAGCAGTACATAGAATTTTTGGCGAGAACCAATCTTGGCTCGCAGTATCCTAAGGAAAGATTCAAGGAGCGTATTAAGCGCCTGGTAGAAAATGTGTCCATCAGTCTGGTAGCTCGCAATGAGGAGGGTCAGATTGTAGGAACCTTGTTTGCGGTTACGGATTTTGCCTATTGGCTTTTTGTAACAGACTTAGGTGTGGACCGAGAGTACGAAGGACAGGGAATCGGAAGTGCGCTGATGAAGCAAGCCCATGAGATGGCAGGTGGCGAAAAAGATGTGGCAATTTACCTGGTAGCCAACGAAGACGCTATCCCATTTTACCAAAAACTAGGTATGAAAAAGGCAGATGAAGTGATGAAGTACAACCATATCGAGTGGACACCATTTACGGTGGAGTAAGGAAATAATTAGTAGTAGAGGGGAACACATATGACTAGAAAACGACTGAACAGAGAGGCAAAATGGGGATTCCAGTTTTACCCATACCATCAGATGAGAGTGAGGAAGCCCTTGAGGAGGGCGACTGGATTGTTGCCAATTACTGCAAGAATAGATGGAAGATATGGAAGATGGAGAGATATTGCAATCGCATCTTGAAGTATTTGATGCAACAAGTGGAGGCAGGAAAGTAGTCTAAGTTGAGAGACCTAGACGGAGATATAAAGGGTTGATATAAGGCATTGGTATAAGGCATGTGCGCGAGGGTTAAAGATGAGAAGCGAAAGTGATAAATACTGGGAGCGATGCTGGCGAGAAGAAGAGCCGGCTCAGTTGTATAAATATTTAGGTGGGTATTACAAGTGCGAAAGCAAGGTGCTAGATGTGTTTAAAGAGCATCATGTTACTAGAGTATGTGATGCGGCTTGCGGATTTGGCGCGTTTTCACTTGCTTTTGCATCCAATGGCTTTGAGGTACATAGCTTTGATATTTCTGAGACAGCAGTAGAAATCACTTGTGGTGGCCTTAGGGAATATGGAATGGACTCATCCAAAGTCAAGGTGGCTAGTATCTTAGATACACAGTACCCAGACGATTTCTTTGGCGGAGTAATCGCCCACGCTGTAATAGACCACTTGACAGTAAGTGATGCAGAGAAAGCCTTGAAGGAGCTTTTTCGGATTACGGCAAAAGAAGGGCTTATTGCGCTATCTTTTGACAATCCAGAAGCAGAAGATTTTGAAACTGCTCACGAAATGGTAGAAGAGGGCACGATGAAGTATAAGGACACTTCAAGGGAAGGCATGCTTTTTCATCCTTATGGATGGGATGAAATTGAGAAACTTCTAGGTGTACATGAAGTAATTTACAAGGCAGATAATACCAGAGAAAAAGTTGTGATTTTGAAGAAATAACAAGGTTTACAGGGGGGACAATATGAAATTACTAAACTCTAAATTTTGTAGAATTATTAGTGTAATTGTTTTGCACATTGTTGTATGCGGATGGTCAATTGTTTATTTTAAACATTTGAATGAGTCAGGGAAACTTCTTTCTACGCTGGGAGCATCACAGTATTTGCCACAAATCACACTCCAAAGTGTGATGGTGAATTTGCCAGCAATAATTTTGCTGATTGTTTCATTGTTGCTATTAAAGAAAAAGGCAGCAGAATTTTTTTGCTTCAAGATAGAAAAGAAGATAGCCAAGATATTGGTGCCAGTGTTGGCAGTCGTTTATGCCATTTCGCTAGTTAGACAGCTGATTGTTTATGATGATCAGGTAACTCAGGCGTTTCGTTGGGTGTATTATTTAGTCTTTATTTCTTTTTTTGAAGAGTTTGAGTGTAGAGCAGTTATGCCTGCTTTGCTGAAGGGACGCGTGTGCAAATGGGTTGAATGGTTGTTACCTAGCTTGTTATTTGCAGTAGGGCATTTAATTATGCCTATCGTACAGGGTAAGGACTTGGCTGAACTAGGTATGATTTTGATGAGTACTATCGGAGGATACACCCTATTTGGGCTGTTTTTTGAGTGGTGTAAGCGCGCTAGTGGAAGCTTGTGGGTAGGGGTGTTACTACACGCAATCATGGATTTTGGAATTTGATAGCCGATACAGGGGGGACAAATGAAACTATCATCTTTTATACATTTCGCCACTTTTGGCGTTAAGACCATTCTTTTTCGAAAAAGAGAAGCCATACTTGGAACAATCATTGTGACAGACAAATGTAACTTGTCCTGCAAGCATTGCTCTGTAAACAATATCACTGCTATAGTGCATCCTTATGAGCAGGTAAAGGATGAGATGAAACAGCTCTATGATATGGGCGTGCGCATCCTGTTTTTCTGTGGTGGAGAGACCTTTCTGTGGCAGAATAAAGGCAAGACCATCCGCGATCTGGTCATTGAGGCCAAGGAGATGGGCTTTTTGATCGTAAACGTAGTGACCAATGGTACATATCCAATAGATTTGCCAGAGGCAGATCTGATACTTCTTAGTTTGGATGGAGACAGGGAACATCACAATATTATTCGTGGCGAAACCTATGACCGAATTTTTGACAACATTGCCAGAGCGACCTCGGATAATATTTGTTTTTATATGGCAGTAAATCAGATTAACAAGGACTGCATCGAGCATGTGTGCAGGACGGCGAGGGATACGAAGAATGTGCGTGCCGTATCCTTTAATTTCCATACACCTTATCCAGATACCAGGGAGCTTGCTTTGTCAAAAGAGGAAAAGCAGGCTTGTTGTGATACCATCAAACGCATGATGAAGGAAGGTGCGCCAATCTTTAATCTAAAAAGTGCGTTGCCTTATTTGGTAAACAACAATTTCCCAACTCCTTGCTATCAGTGTGTGGTTATGGAAAATGGGAAGCTCAATGTGTGTGGACGCTGCATAGATGTGCCAGGCTTGTGCGATGAGTGTGGCTACTTTTTCGTGGCAGAATACACACTGCTATTTAGGGGGAATTTGAAGATTGTGTTTGAGATGCTGGGGACATATCTGAAGTATATCTAATTTACAGAATTGGAGAACTTGCAAACATGAAGGGCATATGGGTTTGCAAGTATAGAGACTTGGGAGATATAAGGGACAAATGAGTATCATTACAGATTTGACTAGAATGTGGCTGACCAGATCGACGAAGCCATTTACATTTAAAAATGAATACGACAGTGTGCTTAAGTTCGAGGACTGCGAGAGCCTGGGGCTCTATGTGCATATTCCTTTTTGTAAGAGCATTTGTAATTTTTGTCCTTACTGCAAGGTGTCGTATTTAAAGGAAAAGTGTGACATGTATGTGGATGCGCTGCTGAAAGAAATACATATGGTGGGTGGCCAGGTGCACAGCGAGGAGGCTTCTGCGAAAAAGAAAGTCACCAGTCTTTATTTTGGTGGCGGCACGCCTGTGCTTGCCCTGGATAGACTGGGTGAAATCATTGATGCGTTGAAGGAGCATTTTGAGATTACAGAAGGAATTGGTCTGGAGCTTCACCCTGACAATGTGACTGTGGAGACTTTAACCGAGCTTAAAAGGGTTGGCGTAACCAAAATCAGCATAGGGATTCAATCTTTCCAGGAGAAATATCAGAGCATTTTGGGGCGAAAGGCTGTAGACTTAGAGGCTATGGCAGTAGCGCTTAGGGCAGTGCCTTTTGAGACGGTTTCTATGGACTTTATTTTTGCTCTCCCAAATCAGACATATGAGGATTTGCAATGTGATATAGAATTGGCATTTAGCCATGGCGCAAACCATATCGCTGTTTACCCTTTTATTGACTTTACTTTTACCTCCAGTAAAGTAAAAGCCATGAAGAAAAAAGACAAGCGAAAACTGCTTGACCAAATCACAAATTATTGTTTAGATAGAGGTTATACTAGAAGCTCTATTTGGACTTTTTCTAGTGATAAAGAGGCTCAGTATTCATCCATGACCAGAGACAATTTTCTGGGATTTGGTTGCTCTGCGACCACACTTTTGAAAGACCAGTTCGAAATCAATACTTTTTCTGTAAAGGAGTACTGTGGACGTGTAAATGATGGGAAACTACCAACCTCACTTACCATTCGCTTTACGGAGCGCCAGAGGATGATTTACTACCTCTTCTGGACGGCCTATAGTACAAGGGTGGAGGAAAAGGCGTTTGAGAAATTCTTTGGTAAGTCTCTTCAAAAAATGTATGGGTTTGAACTATGGCTGGCAAAAGTGCTTGGCTTTGTGACCAAGGAAGATGGTGTGTACCAGATGACCTTAAAGGGTGCATTTTATTATCATTATTATGAGAATTTCTATACCTTGGCGTACATCGACAAGATGTGGGGAATCATGCGAAAGGAAGCATTCCCAGAGAGGATAGAATTGTAGGAGATATTATGATTATATGGATTAGCGGAGCCTACGGAGTGGGGAAGTCCACCCTGGCTGAGGCTTTAGTAGAAAAAATAGACAATGCTATGATTTTTGATGCAGAAGAAGTAGGCAATGCAGTGAGAGGCAATTATCCCACGGAGCCTTACGGTGTGATTTTTGAGGACTACCCACTTTGGTGCGAGTTCAATTACCAGTTGCTTAAGGATCTTCACACAAACTTTGGCTACAACATCTTAGTGCCTATGACCATGGTCAGACAGAATTCTTATGACCAGATTGTGAAGCGACTTTTGGAGGATGGAATAGAAACCAAACTCATTATTCTTGAGGGTACATATCAGAGCATCCATGACCGAATTTTGGCTCGAGGTGAAGAGGAAGGCTGTTGGTGTATGGAAAACATTGAAATGGCAAGAGCGGGCGTGGGTTCGGTAGATGGTGGATATCATATCACAACGGATGGTAGAACTGTGGATGAATTGGCAGAAACGGTGCTTAAATATATTGGAGAAGAATGCGCCAAATAAAGAGAAAAAATTTGAATGCTGGAAGTGAGATAGTGGGAGAAAACTAAGATGAATTTCGATGCATTTATAAAGGACATACAACAAAATAACTGGCAGGTCTACGGCGTAGAAGTGTACAAAGATGGCAAACTATTTGCTAGCTACGGCGATACAACGGAGCACAGATATCCCATTTACTCAGCCACTAAGACAATCACTTCTATAGCGGTAGGATTGGCCGTGGACGAAGGGAAGATGGATGTAGGCAAATCCATCCTGCAGTATTTGCCAGCGGAGGCTGTGGAATCCATGCCAGAGGCCCAGAAGGAAGTCTATCAACAGATTACAGTAAAAAGACTTTTGACCATGTCTATTCAGGGCTATCCCTTTAGACCAGAAGGTGACAGTTGGCTGACATCTTCGTTGGGTTACCCTCTTACAGATGTAGGGCGAAGAGTATTCGACTACAGCAACGTGCCAGCTTATTTAGTAGGCGTTGCAGTTTCCCATGCAGTGGGAGAAGACCTTTATGAATATTTAAGTCGTAAGGTTTTTCAGCCGCTCGATATTCACGAGCCTAAAGTAGGACGATGCCCAGAAGGATATTTTTACGGAGCATCTTCCATGGAACTTACGGTGCGAGAACTTAGTAAGATAGGACTGCTTCTTGCAAGTGGCGGTGTCTATGAGGGCAAGCGCATTTTATCAAAAGAATATGTAAAAGAAGCCACGTCTATTCAGCAGATGAACCGAGAGGGCGGCTACGGCTACTTTATCTGGAAGTATAGAGATGGCTTTAGCATCAATGGCAAGTGGGGGCAGAAATGTTATGTTGTGCCTTCGAAGGGTTTGATGGTAACTTATCTGGCACACTTAGAAGAGGGCAGTGGCGAGCTGAGGGCTTGTATGGAGAAACATTTGCTGGATTGCGAGTAAGATGGCAAGAAAGCAATTTAAGAGAGGCTAGATTAAATAAACGGGAGTAGAATAATGGTAGAAATCAAGACAGAAAGATTAGTGCTAAGGCCGTTGGGCATACAGTACCTAGAATCGGTGCATGAGTATGCTTCGGACCTTAATAATACTAGATACATGATGTTTTTGCCAAACGATACGGTGGAAGAAACTAAGGAGTTTTTGGAAGGCGTAGATAAGCAGTGGTCAAGTGACAATCAGACCTGCTATGAGTTTGCGATTCTTTTGGAAGGTAAGATGATTGGAGCTGTCAGCCTTACTTTGGAGGAGGATGACCTCAAATCTGGCGAGCTGGGATGGATTGTGAACAAGAAATACTGGGGACAGGGAATTGCACCAGAAGCGGCAGCGGCTCTGGTAGAGTACGCCAAAGAAAAACTGGGTGTGACGCACTTTATCGCACACTGCGATGCGGGAAATCCTGGTTCCTACAGAACTATGGAAAAGATAGGTATGGTGAGAACGGCAGAGTACGGCGGCCGATTCAATAAATCCTCAGATGAGGAAAGACAAGAATATCAATATGAAATGAACGTATAGGGGGATACATTATGTCAAAGAAAATTCATGTAAGACCAGGGAAAGGACAATCAAAAGTAGGGTTTATAGCGGGACTTCTCTTCTGCCTGCTGGGATTGTTTGTAGTGATTCCGATTTTTGGCCCATTTGGCATCATTTGGACAGGCATGGCGGCACTGATTACCTTTATCAACTATCGAAACGGCTTTACAGACAAGCAGATAGATAGCCATGTGATTGACATAGAAGAAAATGGAGATGACGTAACCATTACTTCAAACAGAGGATTTGAGTCATATACCTTCAGACAGGAAAGTGCAGGCGACTATGGTAGTAGTGAGAAGAATGGCGCGGAAGAGGACGTGGAAAGCCGCCTGAGAAAGTTGCAGAGTCTGTACGATCAGGCGTTGATTACTAGGGAAGAGTATGAGCAAAAGAAGCAGGACATTTTAGAGGATTTGTAAAAGATTATTAGTATAAGGAACGAGGAGATAAACATGGGAGAAACAAAAAAAGAACTCATAAGAACACTTAAATTTGTGCTGTTTTCAGCAAGCGCGGGAATTATTCAGGTGCTAAGTTTCACGCTTATGGAAGAGTGGCTACATCTGGAGCACTGGATTTCTTATCTGGTGTCACTTGTTTTGTCGGTGCTTTGGAATTTTACATTGAACCGCAAATTTACTTTCTATTCTGCTAGTAACATTCCTATTGCGATGTTGAAGGTAGGCGTGTTTTATCTGGTGTTCACACCCTTGTCTACCTGGTGGACTGCAGTGCTTACAGGAGAAAACGTTGGCTGGAACGAGTATTTGGTGCTGGCGATTACCATGGCAACCAATTTCGTGACAGAGTATTTGTATGACAGATTTATTGTGTTTGGTAAAAGCATTGATACAGCCAAGAAGTAGGTAGAAATCAAAAAGGGATATGGAAATGAAAACTTTTGAAGACCTTGAGTTAGTGAACTATTGCTATCCAGATTGCGCACCACTTTTGAACATTATGCGATTGCCTAAGACAGATGCGTTTGAATTGGCCCGTCAGCTTGCGATGCTCCATCCAGAGACAACAGCGTTTTATCGTTTTGCGGATTTTGACAACTATTATGCTTTGAGAGAAATCCAAGACAACTATTTGTATGAGAGGTTTCTTCAGTTGGGTGGAACACCAGAAGAGAAGCATCCTCTTTCTTTTGTGATAGAGGGGAGCGAGTATCTTCGAGAGTGGTTCGGAAATGGTATTGAGACTAGGATTCTTTTAAAGGATATAGAGCCTTGTCACATTAGTTTTACGGTTGGCGACAGTGGAGCTGAATTTAAAAAGAATGGAAACGTAGAGTTGTTGACGGTGGATGAACTTCACCGAAGGATAGACGAGCAAGGTGGGGACTTTGATGGGTTTCTTCATTCTACTGGAAAGCATTACATAGAAGTGCAGTTGTGGTCGGACAAATATATAGTGAGGGGAGACAATTTATGTTTCACATGATAGTAGAACAAACATATAAATATCCAATGCGTATGGAGTATGATCCTGAGACTAAAACGTTTCATGAAAGAGAGCACAAATCTCTAGCGTATGAGCGAAATTTTACCAAGCCTTACGGCTGGATTAAAGAGTCAGGGACTCCACCACTTCCTCATTGGGACTGCCTCCTTATGACAGACAAAGAATATGATCTGGGCGATGAGGTCGAAATCAAGGTGATAGGTGTATTTAAAAGAGGCGATTTGGACCATAAATATATAGTGGCAGAGAGCGATAGAGCGATTGAGGACTTTGATGAACTTACAGCGCAGGAGAAGGAAGAACTGGGAAGACTTTATCCTCGTATTCGCGAAGATGAGGGCTGGTTTGGCAAAGCAGAAGCGGAATATTGTATGAAAAACCATGCGAAGGCACTGTAGGAAAGTGAGTTTGTGATATGGAGAAATCTACCTTTGAACTAATCTATGATGTAGTAAAGCAGATACCACAGGGCAAAGTGGCTACTTATGGCCAGGTGGCGGCTCTTGCAGGAAACAAAAGGTGGGCAAGGGTAGTGGGTTATGCTCTTCATGCGAACCCTGATCCAGAGCACATTCCTTGCCATAGAGTGGTAAATGCCCAGGGCGAAGTATCGAAAGCGTTTGCTTTTGGTGGTGAAAACCAGCAGATTACTCTTCTAGAAAATGAGGGTGTCAAGCTAGAAGGAAGTAGAGTAGATTTGAGCAAGTACAGATGGAATCATGTGACCTTGGAGATGATGGAGTAAGCGTGATGCAGAAAAGTATGAATAAACAAGATTACATAACATTGATGGAGTGCTTGCAGCCAAACTTTTTCGAAAGGGATTATATTCGCAATCTTCCAGAAGAATGGATTCACGATGAAATGGTTCTTTGGCTGGACGAATTTGACCCAAGTTCGTATGAGAAAAAGTTGGACGAGAACATTTCTTTTGGTTTTTATGATGGAGATATAGAGGCCCTAAAAGAAGTGGTAGGGCAAGTAGAGCCAAGTTGGGTACAATTTTATACAAAAGACAGTAGAGTTTATTGCGGATATATCGATGGAAAAGTGGTAAGTTTCTGCCAAGTGGCAGATATGGGAGTACACAACATAAATGGCCGTAGCCTGAAGATAGGCGGACCTGGTTGCGTTGGAACTCTTCCAGAGAGCCGTGACAAGGGTATTGGACTGACGATGGTTCGCAATGTAACTCAGATACTGAAAGAAGAAGGATATGACTATAGCTATATCCATTACACTGGGGTTGCATCATGGTATGCACGTCTTGGATACAAGACTTCGGTCAGATGGAATAGCAAGGGGGTAATTTAGTCAAAGCATAGGAACGTAGGAGATGCAATAATTATGAAGATTATTGATTTGAACGAAAAGCAAATTGAAATTGTGGAGAATAAACTAAGTGCCTTTGACGAGAATTATATTACATATAAGATGGATGGTAGTATTCAAATAGGAATAGAGGAAGATGGAAAAATAGTTGCAGGATTGGATGCGTGCATTACAGCATTTAAAATTTTGTATGTATCAACTGTCTTTGTAGATGAAGATTACCGAAGAAAAGGATACGGCAAGTATCTTATATGTGAAATGGAAAAGCGTGCTAAAGAAATGGGAGCGAATACAATTCGCCTTGACACATTTAGCTGGCAAGGAAAAGAGTTTTATGAAGCATTAGGATATGAAATCGTGGGAAGTTATGAAAATCCAACGGATGGATATGCAGAATTCTTTTTCTTGAAGAGGATTGGGCATTAGAAGATAAATATTTATATATCATGCCCAAAATATCAATTTTTTGGGCACTGAAGGAAAAGTATTATTACTCTATGCCCCAAAAACACATAAAACCGTGAATATACAAACTTATTTTCGGACTTTTGGGCATGGACGAGATGTTATTTCATACCTATGCCCAAAACGATAGATGAAGGGGCTAGTTACAGTTCTGTGCTAGGCCCAGCTAGAGCACCCAATTTAGGAGAAGAGAATGCAAAAGGACATCGATTTTACCACCATTACAGCGTGCGGCGAGTGCTGCGAGGGCTGTAAGAAAAAAGAAGAAGGAATTTGTAAAGGATGCATTGAATCCGACGGACACTGTGAAGAGTGGGCTGGATCAGGTAGATGTCCTATACATAAATGTGCCAACGAGCACAAAGTACAATTTTGTGGACTTTGTAGGGAGTTTCCTTGTGAGTGGCTGGTACAGAAAGTGGTTTGGAGACCGAACGTTGTGGAAGAATTGACGGAATTGGCAGATATGTATTACGAGATGAATGGACATGGAAAAGGGTAGATAATAAGATGGCAATACAAGGAATAGAGCAACCCGAAATCTTACAGATAGATGATTTGATCAGGTTGCGCAAATATGACGGTATTTATGATTTTGCCTTTGAATGGTATCAGGATGAAGAAACCGTATATTTGGTGGATGGAGTGAGAAAACCTTATAGCCAAGAGACCTTGAAATGCATGTATGAGTACTTGAATAAACAAGGCGAACTGTATTTTATAGAGGTTTTGGTTGGTGAGGGGTATCGACCAATCGGAGATGTATGTTTTTGGAAAGATGTTATGCCCATTGTCATAGGTGACAGGGCTTATCGAGGACAAGGAATTGGCAAAAAGGTGGTAGGGTTTTTCATTGAGCGTGGGAAGTCTTTAGGCTATGAGACTTTGCGTGTGAATGAAATCTACGATTTCAATACTGCTTCAAGAAGATGCTTTGAAAGTTTTGGATTCAAGGCGTATGAGAAGACTGAAAAGGGAAGCAGATACGAGCTGTGAATTTTGGAGTATAGGAGAAACTGATTTTGTAGTCAATGACTGAATGCGGAACAGATAAATTTTTGAAAGAAGGTGAATGTGATGATTACATATAAGGAATTTGGATCAGAATTGATTGAGCGTGTGAAAGAGATATATGCGTCAGAAGGTTGGACCGCTTACCTTCATGATGATGAAAAACTGATTAGAGCTTATGACAATTCTTTGTACACACTGGGCGCATTTGATGGTGATGTTTTGATTGGATTGGTGCGCTGCGTGGGTGATGGAGAGCATGTGATTTTGGTGCAAGATTTGATTGTGGACGGGAACTATCAGAGACAGGGAATTGGAACCAAACTGATGAAATTGGCAGGCGAGAAATATGCCGATGTGAGAATGTTCCAAGTAAATACAGATTTAGAGGATGTAAGGGACAACGAGTTTTACAAGTCAATAGGAATGAAGCCATTTGTGGAAGGACACATGATTTCATACTTTAGATAGGCTGTTGCATGAGACGGAAAAGGGCGGAAAGGTAGGGCCAAAACATGGGATTGTTTGATATTTTTAAGAAAAAAACTGCTGCAAATGAAACACAGGAAACACAAGAACAGGTAGCGCAGAACGAAGCCATTGAGGATGAACTCAACACCTCTGGCTGGGATGCTATTACCGAAGCAGTAGAAAAAGTGTATCCAGACCAGAAAAATCCTAAGCACTATGGTACACTCATTAAATGGAGACTTGGGGGAAACGATCCGCTGGATGGAATTAGTATTTACGATGGCGGTGAGTATTGGCATTTCGTGACTTTTGGGTTGACTGAACTTTACGACAAGGAAAGCGAAGACCAGGAATATAGTGGTTACGGTATGGAGTTTACCTTCAAATTAAAGAAAGCGAATTATGAAAATGAAGAAGGTGAAATTAAGTGTATCTGTGGAATTTTACAGGCGATAGCTAGAATTACTTTTTCCAAAGGTGAGATTTTTGCCCCTTACGAGTATTTGTATACTGGACAGACACAGGGAATTGACACTCAGATGAAGTCCAATATTACGGGCTTTATTACAATTCCAGACCCCCAGCTTGCACCTATTAACACACCTAACGGAAAAGTGGAATTTGTGGAATTCATCGGTGCTACAGATAGCGAACTAAAGGCAATTCAGAACAAACAACTCACCGTAAAAGAATTGTATGAGAAACTGGGTAGCGATGTAACTAGATATGACAGAGAGGAAGTAATAATATGCTGACAACACATGAATATCCAATCATGGAATTTGATGACAATAAAGTTGCAAAGCTGAATCCAACGAACTTTGTGGATCAGCCTTTTGCTACAAATAAAATGGTAATCACCTTTTTCCCGGAGGTGATGGACAAGCTAAAGGAAGAGGGAAAGATTGTTCTTGAAAGAATTATAGGTGGAGAAAATCCAGTTCCGATCTATCAGTTTGTGGATTCAGATGTATTGATTACACTCGGATTTGTGGGCTGTCCATCTTGCGCGGGCAATTTGGATTTGTTCAACGCCATGGGTGTAGACAAGGTAATGTTCTGCGGTGGCGGTGGAGTGCTGGATAGAAATATTGAGGTGGGACAGTTGCTGGTGGTAGATGGAGCAATCCGAGATGAAGGATTTTCCTTCCATTACATAGAACCTTCCAGATATATTTATACAGATCCAAAGGTTACAGAAAAGATGGTGCAGTATCTAGAAGCGAATGAGGTTTCCTATCTTCGTGGGATTACTTGGACCACAGATGCGATTTTTAGAGAGACACCAGATAGAATTCAGCGTCGCAAAGAGGAAGGCGCAAAGATTGTAGAGATGGAACAGTCTGGTTGCATAGCAGTGGCTCAGTTCAGAGGATTTGATTACGGCGCTTTAATTTATGGTGGGGATGATGTGTCTCAAGAAGAATGGAGCAACAGAGGCTGGCGTAGCCGTGAAGGAATTCGCTACGACCTAGTGATGCTCTGCAAGAAACTTGTGGACGTGATTTAGCGGAGTATGTGATATGAAAATAGAGGTAAGAAAATACACAAAAGAGTTGATACAAGATGTAATAGATTTTGAAGAAAGGCTTCGTAAAGAAGAAAATTTTTGGGGGTGGGAAATTGACGAAGCATATATCGAATCTGTAAAAAGGAGTTTCGATGACATTGAATTTAATGCTTCCATATCTTTGTTAGCGTATGTAGAAGATAAAGTGGTTGGAAGAATAGATTCATCAATGATAGCAAGTCACTTTGATGGCTCAAAAAAAGCATATTTGGATTGGATTTGTGTTATCAAAAGTTATAGGCATTCTGGGGTGGCTCAAAGACTACTTTCGGAGTTGCTTCAATGTCTACAGGAAAAAAATATCGAAACACTAATTGCATTAACGGCGGCTAATGATGAGGCGCAAAAATTTTATAAGAGTATCCCTAATTCTGAAATGAAAGATATTGGGATATGGATAGATGTGAAATAGTAAATCACATTGCAATATTTCAAGTATCAAAATAGGAAGACTTTTTTGAAGAAAAAGCAGAGAAAGAGCGTGTGCCAAATGATGAAAGACAATATAGAAATTATAAATTTAGTACCAAAGTTCTTGAATTTTTACAATAAGGCTGCCCAGTGTGATGGGGAAGCTCGTTTTGAATTGTGGAAAGAGCATTATGGCTTTGCAGCAGTTCCTCCGGGAGAAGAAGGAGAACGGATTGTTAAACAACAGTTGGAGACATCGTGGGAAAAATATGAGGAGGTTATTCCCTTTCTGGAGCAGTGGTCTCCTGATAGCGGGACAATACAACAGCATTTATCAAAGATCAAAAGTGTGTTGAAGTACACCGAGTCTGTAGATGTAGTACTAATCTTCTTTGTGGGTGCATTTGATGGAAACGCCTTTGCTGCTCCATATGGCGAAAATCGAATTGCGGTATGTTTGCCCGTAGAGAACGGTGAAAATCAAGTGGTAATTGTACATGAGCTTACGCATCTTGTGCATGGAAAAATAATCGGCTTTACCGCGAGTTGGGAGAGGCCTGTGGCATCCTTGGTTTTTCAGGAGGGATTAGCAACACAGTTGAGCAAGTATCTGGTTCCTGGCCATACAGATGAGTTCTATGTAGAGGCTCAAGTGGGTTGGTTACAGGAATGCAGCAAAGATGCGAAAGTGATTTTGCAGGGCATTAAACCATACCTACATGAGTGTTCTGCAGAAAGAATTTTTCAATTCACTATGGGAGCAGGAACTACAGGAAAGGCACGCGAGGGTTATTTTGCAGGTTGGAAGTTGATTGGAGATATGATAGAGGATGGTTGGTCTTTCTCAGATATCGCAAAAGTTAGGGAAGAGGATATGGCGAGCACCCTAGTGAAATATATTTAAGTGGTATAGCAAGCACAAGGAGAACAGACAATGTTATATTTTATGAAGCCTTTTCCAGAGGAGAAGGTAGATGTTACAGGATATACTCGTTTTATTCGGAGTGATTGGTTTAACAAGAATTTTATGTATTTTGTTTATGGATTACAGGCAATGCTACTGTTGTTGCCATTTTTGTTTGGCTGGACTTTTTCCAGTTTACCAGTAAGAATCTTAGCGGGAATAAGCACCTTTTTGGTACATGAATTGCTGCACATATTGGTGGTGTTTAGAAAGGGAGATATCAGCATCACCCATTCAGGCATATTCTTTTGGATACATAGCAATGCGGTGATGAGCAAAGGGCAGTTTTGGTTTTTCATGACCTTGCCATTTTTGGCACTGACCGTGGTGCCTTTGTTGGCACTTTTATTTGTAAGTGGATTTTGGTTTAATCTGTTACTGTTTGTGGCATGGCTTAATGCGGTTATCGCAGGGGCAGATATATTGAATTCGGTGCTGATATTGTTTAAGCCTAAAAAGGCAAAGTTTTACAGAGGGTACTATATTGTTGAAGAATAGTTAAAAAAAGAGGCGAGACATATGTTAAGACTAAGACCATACAAACCTTGTGATGCGGGGACTATCGTTTCTTGGTGCAAGGATGAAGTAAGCATGCGTAAATGGGTATCTGATAGATATGAGAAATTCCCAATTACAGCTGAGGATATGAATCACAAATACATAGATTGCAATGGAGACTGTGATGAAGAGGACAACTTTTTCCCTGTGACAGCCTTTGATGAGTCCGGGGTGGTAGGACATCTGATTTTGCGTTTTGTGGACAAAGAGAAAAAGACGCTGCGTTTTGGATTTGTCATCGTGGATGATAGCAAACGAGGCATGGGTTATGGAAAAGAAATGCTAAAATTGACCATCCAGTATGCGTTTGAGATTTTGAAGGTGGAAAAGATTACGCTTGGCGTATTTGAAAACAACAGTGCAGCGTATCACTGCTACAAGGCAGCAGGATTCAGGGATGTGCTGACGGAAAATGGCTCTTTTCTCATAGAGATCATGGGAGAAAAATGGAGATGCCAAGAACTTGAGATTACAAAATGTGAATTTCTGAAAAATAATGTGTAAAACGCGAAAGCAGAACTTGTGTTCGTTTTTTGTTAGTGATATAATAAATTCAGTAGCCAATTATTGGTTACTGGCAATCGAGTATATGCGAGTTTCGCAACGCAGGGTGGTTGGCCTTTATTCTACATAGAATGGAGGTGTTGCTTATGAAGAAAAGGTTTTCTTTTCAAGACCTTATGGCTTTTGGAATGTTCCTCATAACACTGCTGACATTCATTTATATGATTTGTCATTAGAATAGCAAAAAACCTTCCCTGTAACTTTGACCGGTTCTTGGAAGGTTTTGCTTTCATATCTGGGCCAACCACTCTGTGGCGATTGCCTTTTGTATCTTTATTATAGCAGAGTTTTTGGGGATTACAATAGGAATTTTGAGGTGGACATGAATAAATCAGACCTTTTATATTATGATGCATACGAACAATTTTATGCAATGGTGAGTGAGTCCAAAGCTTTCAAGGCCTTTTGCAAGGATGCTTTTGGAGAGGACTTCTCTCAAGATGGTTTTAGCGATATTCAGCAGATTGATATGATACTGTCCTACATTCCTTCTGCGGCAGGAGTACATATTATGGACATTGGATGTGGAAATGGCAAGATGCTTGGATATTTACAATCGAAGACGGGAGCATACATCCACGGTTTTGATTATTCCAAGCAGGCGATTCAGACAGCACAGAGATTACATCCAGCAAATGCAGATTTTCGGGTGGGAGTCATGGGAGAGATTGAATATCCCCAAGAGAGTTACGATGTGATTATTTCTATGGACACCATGTATTTTGCTAAAGATATGGTATCTTTTGTGGGACAAATTAAGAAGTGGCTTAAGCCTAACGGAATCTTTTTTGTGGGATATCAAGAAGGTGATGTTATGCCTAAAACGCAGGATATGCACTCTACCGTATTGGCACAGTCTCTCAAACAAAATGGCTTGATGTATGAAGTGGCAGATATTACTTATCAAACATACGAGATGCTAAAACGTAAAAGGAAAGTAGCGCTGAAATATCAATCAGCCTTTAAGGCAGAAGGGAATAAGCAGTGGTTTGATATGCTGATGTTCCAGACAGAATGTGCCATGGAAAGTTTTGAAAAGTTTGAGAAGAAGTTGGCTAGATATATTTATATAGTTAAGAAATAGGATATTGGGGAGGCGACAATGCCAATTAGTATTACAAAAAGTACCATATCAGAAGAATGTATAAATCGCATGGTTGAAAAAGCCTTTGGCTGTAAGGCGTACAGCGTGGAGGAACTTACAGAAGGGTTTTTCAACATTGCATACAAGGTGCAAGTGAATAATCAAGCAGTGATATTGAAGGTTGCTCCTCCTATGGATGTGGAGATTATGACCCATGAACAAAATATCATGTTTAGTGAAGCGGATTCTATGCGCATGGTGAGGGAGAAAACTACCGTTCCGGTACCTCAAATCCTGTTTTTTGATGACAGCCATACCATCTGTGATCGTTCCTATTTTTTCATGGAAATGCTAGAGGGGCGTAGTTTTTCGTCCTGCATGGAGCAACTGTCTGATGAAGAAAAAGGGGACATATTTTGTCAGGTGGGTAAATACACCAAAGAACTTAACGGACTGACAGGCAATCTTTTTGGCTACTACTGTCAGCAGGACAAACAAGGTGACAATTGGTATAGCGTATTTAGGAGCATGGTAGAAGATACTTATGCGGATGCGCAGCGTAAAGATATTCATATTCCTGTTGCAAAAGAGCAGTTGATGGAACTGCTGGAAGAGGACAGAGAGATATTCGAAGAAGTCAAACGACCTAAGTTTGTGCACTGGGATATTTGGGCTGGAAATGTATTTATTCAGGGAAAAGATATCACTGGAATCATTGATTTTGAGAGATGCCTGTGGGCGGACGAACTGATGGAAGTGGGGTTTAGAACCTATGGGTATGAGCAAGGTTTCTTTGATGGATATGGAATTCCCTCATTGACGAAGTCTCAACAGAGACGTGCAAGATGGTACGATATCTATCTATTTTTGATTGTGTCTTTGGAGAGCGATTATCGTCAATATGAGACGAAAGATTCGTACCACTGGGCATGTGACATGCTCAACAGGTGGGTTGTGGAACTAAAGCAGATGCCAAAGTTGTGATTGGAGGAGCGGCGAATGAAGGGAAAAATCTCAAAATGGAAAAGGGCGATGTGGATTGCTATGGCGGTGACGTTGTTAGGCATGAGCGCATGCTCCAAAGAGGAAGCGAATGTACTTGATTTTAGTGATGCTGCTGACAATGAAATCGGTAGGATGTATACCTACACAGGGGAACCACTTGAACCAGCAGTGGAAAGTGATTTATTTCACATTTCAATAAATAAGGATGGCACTTTCTCATACTATGAATCTATGCTCAGTAGCTATATTGGTATAGGAACTTGGTCAGTAGACGGTGACATTTTGACTTTGAAAGAGGATGAAGACTTCTGCTATGGTTTCGTCCATCGCTTCAAAATTGATGGAGAAGATATTCTGTTTATCGAAGAAGGCTCCGACAACTTCATTTACATAAAGGTGAAAGATGGAGAACGATTTACAGGAAAGAAATTGATGGCCATAGATGATGGTGAATAAAGTATATTTTGGATGGATTATAAATAGTTATGCAGGAAAAAGTGAGTAAGCAAAAAGTTGATTTTTCAAAGGGTCCTGTGTGGAAGTGTATTATTGCGCAGGCGATTCCGTTGACGGTAGCGCAACTTGTTCAGCTGCTCTACAATGTGGTGGATAGGATTTACATAGGACACATGGGCGATGGGAATAGCCTTGCACTGACAGGTGTGGGACTGACATTTCCGATTGTTGCATTAGTGATGGCTTTTTCGGGTTTATTTGGTATTGGAGGCGTGCCCCTTTTTTCTATAGAGAGAGGTTCCGGTAACAATGAAAAAGCAGGGAGAATCATGGGCAATTCCTTTTGTCTTCTTTTGTTGGCATCTGTGGTTTTGACAGTGGTGGGCTATACTTTTTCTAGACCAATTTTGTTTGCGTTTGGTGCCAGCGAGGATTCTTATGTATATGCAAATGAATATCTGAGGATTTACTTAATTGGAACTGTTTTTTCTATGATTACCACAGGTATGAACGGCTATATAAATGCGCAGGGTTTTCCAAGGATTGGTATGCTCTCTACGGCCCTTGGAGCGATTGCGAATATTGTGCTAGATCCTATTTTTATATTTGGATTTGATATGGGAGTCTCAGGAGCAGCACTAGCAACCATCATTAGTCAGGCTATTTCGGCCATCTGGGTACTACACTTTTTGTTTGGCAAAAAGGCACTAATTCCTCTTCGAAGAGATAATTTGTGTATAGACAAAGAGGTTACCAAGGAGACGGTAAAACTTGGAACTTCCAATTTCATTATGTCTGGAACGAACTGCTTAGTGCAGATAGTGTGCAACTCCACCCTTCAGACATATGGAGGAGACATTTATGTAGGAATCATGACGGTTGCGAGTTCTGTCAGGGAGATTTTCAGCCTTCCGGTAACTGGAATAGTAAACGGCGCCCAACCAGTGGTTAGTTTTAACTATGGAGCAAAGGAATACGTAAGAGTGAAAAAAGGAATCAACTTTAATACCTTGGTTGGTTCAATCTATACTCTGGTAGCTTGGATAGTAGTAGTGTTATTTCCAAAGGTTTGGTTTGATATCTTTTCTGACGACGTGCAGATGGTGGATGTAGGCGTTACAATGCTTAAGATTTATTTCTTTGGTTTTGTTTTTATGGCTTTCCAATTTTCTGGGCAGTCTACATTTCAGGCGCTTGGAGATGCAAAACATTCGATTTTCTTTTCATTACTGCGAAAAGCGATTATTGTAGTGCCTCTTACCTTGATTTTGCCGAGAGTTGGTTTTGGCGTGGCGGGCGTATTTATGGCAGAGCCTATTTCTAATGTCATTGGAGGCTTGGCCTGCTTTATAACTATGAGGATGACAGTGTACAAGAAGATAGTGAGGGAGATTAAGGGATGAACATATATGAAAATTGTCCAACGCTAGAGAATGAGAACTTTGTTCTTAGACCGGTTGCGAAAGAGGATTGTGAAGAGTTATGTGCAGTGTACGGAGACAAAAATGCCTTACCTTTCTTTAACAGTGACAACTGCCATGGGGACAACTTCTACTATGCAACCACAGAGCGAATGCAGGAGGCAATGAAATTTTGGGATTACTCCTATGAGAATGGTTGGTTCGTTCGCATGTCAATCGTAGACAAAGCAATCTCTAAAGTGGTGGGAACGGTAGAACTTTGCTTAAGAGAGTCTGACAGAAAAGGAATCCTGCGCGTAGACGTAAGAAGTGACTACGAAAAACAAGACAAGCTTGTGCCCATTTTTGCGTTGATTGCCCCAAAGATGTCAGAGCTGATTGGGTGTAACGATGTGCTTACCAAGGCGCCAATATATGCAGTAGAGCGAATAGAAGCGATTCGGCAGGTAGGTTTTGCAAAGTATGAGCACCTGATTACAGGAAATGATGGCAAGATGGTTTATGACGGGTATTGGGTGTTAGGATAAAGGAGGAAAATATGAAAGTATTACTTACGTCTTGTGGACTAGAGACAGCGAAAATAGAAAAAGTGTTTATGGATATGCTGCCTAAGGAACCAGAAGAAATCAAGGCAATCTTTGTCCCAACTGCAGCGATTTATCCAGACGCTATAGAAGTGCTACATAAATGCCTAGAGGATTTGCTCAAGTGTGGCATCAAGCGAGAGAACATATTTGTATATGACTTGCACGACGAGATAGGGGCAAACATCCGTGAATCCTATGACGTAATTTACTTCTGCGGTGGAGACCCAAGGTATTTGCTGAGACGAATAAATGAAAAAGTATTTCGAAAAGATTTAATGGAGTTCATAGATGATGATGGCGTGGTACTTGGCGTAAGTGCAGGAAGTATCATATTTGCAGACAATATACCAGACAATTTAGGACTGCTGAAATGCCCTTTAGATGTTCATTGCAGCTCTGAGTCCAGGGAAAAAGTGGGAAGTTATAGTAAGGACAGAACAGAGCGAATCAAACTTGGCAATGAGCAAGCGATTGTCTTTGAACAAGATAAAATGGTTATTTTTGAATAGTAAGGGAGGAGATATCAAATGTCAGTCAAGATAGTAGAAATCAAACAAGAGACCTGGCCAAAGGCAAGGCTGATTGGCAAGAAGTACGAGGGTGCTCCAAACTGGGGAGAATGGTGGGCAAACAATTGGTTTGAGGCGCTGGAAGCATTGCCATGTCTTCCGATCAATGGAGATGCTTACATTGGAGCAGTCCACATCGTGAATGGTATGCCTGAGCACTGGATTGGCATGTTTTTCTCCGTGGATACAGAAGTGCCAGAAGGTTTTGAGTATGTAGATATTGATCCGATGGAGTATGCGGTTTGTTATCTGCAAGACCAAGACGGTAGTGGTGACTTTTATTCTATGGACACTCACAATATGTGTTTGGAGGAGTTAAAGACACAGGGATTGAAACGCAAAGAAGATGACTGGTGCTTTGAAAGATACAACTGCCCAAGATTTACTACTCCAGATGATGATGGAAATGTGATTTTGGACTATGGAATTTCAATTGAGAAGTAATCATTTGAAAGTAAGGAGCATTCTTTATGACGAAGGAAGAATTGTTTGCACCAATAAGAGAAAAATACAGTGAACTACGAGAAGCACTGAAAGGAACAGACTTAGACAAAATAAGAGAGCTTACACTAGAGGTTCATGCTATGGTACATCCTGCGGAGGTTTCTGGTAGAACAGAAAAGACTATAGCGGATTATGTCCTTGATTATATGCTTAAGGGAAATCAAAATGCATTGGTTCCTAGAGAAGATTATGATGTGGATCTGCGTTTTGCAGGAACAAGGACAGTTCCTTTGTGCTGGCAGTTTTGGCATACATATAGAATCGAAGATTTGGTAAGTAATATCCTGATGGCAGATCAAGAACAGATATTCAATGAGGAATGGCAAAAGAAAATTGGCGCCAATATTACAGACACGGGTAATGCGTTAGAACTTGATGAGGCAATCGACTTTGGGAAAGGTATTAACATCGAGGCACTTCATGAATATATGATTACAGTAGGAAAGAATACTCGCCACATATTGGAGAATCTTTCTTTGGAACAGATTCAGTCGATGGTTCCAGCAGAACGAGTGATGAGAATTCTAGAAGTGGGCGGCGTTACAACTGACTTTCGTTCTGTATGGCTGTTGGTTTATTGGGGGAGATTGACTATGGGTGGCATGATTTTGACTCCAATGACCGATCACCACATGATGCATCTTCCGCCATGTTTGAACAATCTGCCGATTTTGGACGGAGAGTAGAGAGAAATTAACAACCATATATAGAAATAAGTAAGAGTTCACGGAGAAGTTATATGAAAAAAATATACTTTGACCAAACCGAAGCCACAGCATGTATGTCAGTGATTGTTCGAGATGCTCAGGTAATTCCTGCTGGGGCGACCGTATCGTCTATGCCTGTGAGACACAAAAATAGCGAATACCAGCGATACGGTGACGAATATGATATTCAGTTTATTTTTGATGATAATGTTCCCCAAATAGATTTTTATACAATTCCACAAATAGATATATTTGCGACGGATAGTAAAGGTGGATATATTGCGTCGCTAGGACAAAATGTGGATCTAGATAGCGATGCACCTATTTGCTACATTGACATAGATAGGAAGTGCTTTGTAGTAGCCCCAAACGGAAGAGAGTTTTTGAATCGTGTAAAGCAATGGAAAACGCTTATGACACCATGCACAGATGTGGAGTTCTTTGCCTCTAGAGAAGAGGCAAGCGCTAAGTATGAATTTCTAGATAGAGAGAAGATAGAACAAGCATTATCAAAGTAGAATATGACCATCAAAAAAGATGCCTAATCAGTAACGATTAGGCATCTTTGCATATTAGCTTTGTTTAGTTTATTTTGTTTTGTAAGCGCCAATCATACATACAGCTGCAATTACTACGATCCACAAAGGACTGAAGAGAGAGTCACCAGTCTTTGGCACTTCGTCGTACTCATCAGATTTGTTGTTGTTTGTAGATGGAGTAGCTGGTGTTGAAGGTGTAGTTGTGGTTGCTGGAGGAGTGCTGGTGAATTTAGTAACATCGGATTTGTTTTCACCGTTAATAATCTTGAGAGCACCCTTTTCGTAACTATAGTTTTCGTAGATAGTGTGATCTTTGCCAGCACCAATCAAATGGTCAACTGTACCGAGTACGTTGATGTTTGCGTACAAAGAGTTGTCTGTTTCGCTTAAAACATTCAATGTTCCAACGTTGTTGTTGAAGTTTACAGAAGCGTTGCCGTATACATACGCATTGGTAACATCACCATTGACAGCAGCAACTGCGCCGCTGAGAATGTAAACATTGTCATATCCTTTGGCATGAACAACTGCAGCCTTACCACTTACAACAGTCAAGTTGCTTAAACGAACATCTAATTCTAAGATTAAGTCTACAGTACTGTCGATAACTACGATATCGCCATCTTTGATTTTCTCATGCATGTAGTAGAGCTCTCTGTGGAAACCATCAGCCTTCCATTCGCCTTCCTGGTAGCGCCATTCGTTGTTAGCGCTAACATACTTGAGATAAAAAGTTGTTGGTTCTGCAGCGTTAGCAGAAATAGAAGTGTTGAAGAAACACATCATGCAAAGAACTGCTGCTACAAAAAGTGACATAGATTTTTTGAAGAGTTTCATAATATTCGTCCCCCTTGAATTTTTGAATTTATTTTGGTGTGCGTTTGCACTAACGCTCAATTGGTAAATAAGTATCTCCAGATTCCACTTCCTTGGCGACAACAACAAAACGACCATTTTCTACATGGTATGCGCATGTGGACAATGTAAGGAAATTGTCTCCAAATTCAGCGGTTACACCAGTGTCATAGATAGAGAGTTTTTTGATGTTGTTATAGAAGTCGTCAAATTCTTCTTGAGTATCGGCCTGGAAGAATTTATAAAATTTGAAGACATTATCGCTCTTTTTGTATACCTGTGAACGGAATACAGCGATGACTTCATAATTTCGTTGTTTTTCTTCTGTGTGCAAAATAATTTGCTTGTGTTCTTCGTAGAAGTCCTTGTCTTCGTACTTGTGTAAACAGGTAAACATGGTACCTGTTCTCCTATAATGACCATGAATAATGAGGTTGGTGGTTAATGGATCCAATGAACTGTCGGTATCCAATATCAGACAACCATCGTTACTCTTTTTCTTATTAAAGTCAAGTTTGAGGTAGTAGTTCTCATCTTCTGGGGTCCACATGACTGGATAGTCTATCACTGTGCCAGGAAGTACAATCCATGCCACCATATCGTCATTGGCTAAATAAGAGTCAGTATATGGATTCTCAACTGCAATTGGTTCTGGTTCCTCGGGTGGCAACGACTCGTCGGGCTTGTCCACAATAGGGTCGTTGGTTTCTGGGCTCTCTGTAGACTCTTCGGGAGAGGATACAGGAGTAGAACTTTCGGGGATGTCCGAAATCACAGGAGAACTTTCAATGGGCAATGACACCATTACGTCTTCGGGTGCCAAATAGTCATCTGCATCTCCTTCATTGTACCAATCAGCAATTAAATACGTAGCAATTATTCCGACTGCAAAAACCAGACATGTGACAGCAATGCTAAAAAGCATCGTTCTAGGTATTTTATTTGTTCGCTTCATAGGTAATCCTTTTGTGCATAATTAATCACTTTCATTATACTTTACTCCAGGTGAAAATTACAATAATTTTTTGTAAATTTAATAGAACATTAAGGATTATGTGTAAAAATTGTCAAAATATAGTATATAAACAAGATATTTGTTCCCAGGAAATGGATATAATGGTAGAATTAGGAATAGAAATGTAAATGTTAAGGGGGAAATGCAATGAGTGCACTCAACATGGAATTAGTAGCTAAGGCAGAAAATTTTTTAAAGGATAAATTTGACAACAGTGATTTTCTGAATGCGCATCCAGCGGACAAGGAGTACCGTTTGCAGCACTCCTATCGCGTGGCAAATATAGGTAAAGCTATTGCGGAAAAAGAAGGCTTTGATGTAACAGAAGCAGTTATAGCATGCTTGTTGCATGATATTGCATATTGCCTGACCTTTGATGATTTCGAAAATGATTGGAAGAATCATGGTAGAAATGGGGCTAAAATTGCCAGACCATTTTTGGAGAGTTTAGGATTGCCGACAGAACGTGTTGATGATATCTGCTATGGTATTGCGATTCATGTAGACGACGAGGCGGGATTCGAGGGAGAAAGAACAGCTTTTGCGGAAACAGTTGGCGATGCGGACAATATTGATCGTTTTGATGCATATAGAATTTATGAGGGCTTGCAGTATCGAAAGTTTAGCGAGATGCCATATGCAGAAAAGAAGGATTACGTTGATACGACACTGAGCAGATTGGCGGAACTTAGAGAAATGAAGCTCGGAACAGCGAGCGCCAAAGAACTTTGGCAGGAAAGAGTGGATTATAATATTTCCTTCTATGAGAAACTGAAGAGTCAGTTGAACAACAGCACAGAGATTCTATAGTATAAGAGAATCATTGAGAAAGTGTTGACTTGACTTTCGAAGAAAAAATATGATAAATTTACCTACGTTGAGTAGCGTAACGCGTAAGTCCAAACGGACTTGCGCGTTTTTTTGTGATGGCGACGAGGCGAGCGCCAGAAGACAAGCGCACATACTTGTGCTTGCACAAAAGGATGTGCATTTGGCTGATGGCATTCGCCGACCGCCATTTCACTCTGTTACGAACGATTAACGAAAAAGAGAGGTTATTATGAACACGAAAGCAAGTAAGAAATTAATGGTAACAATTTTGTCACTGTCTCTTTTGACGGTTATGGCAGGGGCTGCAGTTGCACCCGCTTTGAACGTCATCAAAGAGTATTTTGCAGATACAAATCAGACTTTGGTACAGATGATTATTAGTATTCCTGCTCTGTTTATCGCACTGACAAGTTTTGTTTTTCCGAAATTATCACAGAAATTTAAGGCAAAAGAATTGGTGTTGGCAGGCTTAATCCTGTATGTAGTAGGAGGCTGCGCAGCAGGGCTTTTTAGTAACATTTATCTGGTGCTGGTGTTTAGAGCACTGGTTGGAGTAGGTGTAGGTATTATCATGCCTTTGTCCACGGGATTACTGTCCTTTTATTTTAAGCCAGAGGAGCAGGACAAGCTTATGGGATATTCCTCTGCCATGAATCAGATGGGTGGCGTAGTGGCAACACTGATTTCTGGAATGCTGGCTAGCATTAGCTGGAGAGCTAGCTTTTTGGTGTATTTGATGGGACTTATCAGCATTGTTTTGTGCTTGATTTTTCTTCCTAATGACAAAATTGGAGGAGCAGGCAACGAAAAGAAGCAGGGGGTATTCAAAGAATATTATGTTTTTGTTGTAGCTATCTTCCTATTGATGTTTACATTCTTTGTATATCCTACGGTGTTTGCGATTGAAACTGCAAAAGAAGGCGTGATTCCACAGCATTATATCGCAATCATCATGGCCGGGATGGATTTGATTGCCTTTGTCGGAGGCTTGAGTTTTGTACATATTAAAAAGGCTTTTGGAGAGAAAGCAAGATTTGTGGCTCCAGTTCTGTTTTTTGTAGGATATGTGTTGCTATTTGCATTGGGTGGATGGATTGGTGCTATCGTTGGCTCTGTACTGATTGGGTTTGCGAATGGCGTAGGTATTCCATACATTATTTCGACTGCGTCTCAGAAGGCGGGAAAGGCAGCAGCAACTACAGTTATGCCCCTGATTTCTATGGCTATGTACTTTGCACAGTTTGTTACTCCGATGGTGTTGTCTGTGGTAGGACAGGTGCCATATGCTGTAGCTGGTGTAACAGCGATATTGTTTGTACTCTGGTCTGTGAAAGTCAAATTAAGTAAATAGACGTAAAATTGTAAGCTGCTTGACTAGATGAAAAAAAGAATTATAATAATGGTTAGGGAAGACTAACTATTATTAGGAGTATATAATCATGAAAAAAACAAACTTGAGCAAAGACAAAGATTTTGTGAAGTTGTCAGAAGAGTGGTTTGATGGTCAAGCAAAGGTTTATGACGAAACAGACACATTGCTTTATTCAAAATATGGAAAAATCAGTTGTAAAAATATTTTCGATTATTTGAGCGACAGGAAGTATGAGTCTTTACTGGATGTAGGCTGCGGAACTGCTTATTTGATTGAAATGCTTTCAAAGAGGTATCCTGCTAAGTATGTCGGACTGGATTTGTCTTCTGAGATGATTAAGCAAGCTAGTGCGAAAAACATTGCAGGAGCAGAGTTTGTCATAGGGAAATCGGATGAGTTGCCATTTGAGGATAATATGTTTGATGTAGTTACCTGCTCTCAGAGTTTTCACCACTATCCAGATACAGACAAGGCTATGCAGGAAGTGCTACGTGTACTAAAGCCAGGTGGAATTTACATTTTGTCTGACACTGGAGTTGGTTTTTTCAAGATGCTAGGTGTTAAAGTAGATAATTTTATTTACACCCATTTTAGCAATACAGGAGATTGTAATGTTTCTTATCTGAACAAATCTATTCGTGATTTGAAGCGAAACGGATTTGAGATTGTGCAAGGAGAGAACATCACAACATTCATTTATACTGTAGTTGCAACCAAGAAGTGAGGTGGAGTATGAACTTATCAGAATTAGATGTAAAAAGAGAATGGGAATATTACAATAGCGTAGCGCCATTTCAAACCTTTTTGAGAAGTGGAAAGGAAATGAAATACCGTTACTACAAAAAGGAAGATGCGAAAGCGACCATCGTAGTTTTGGCAGGTGGTTCGGGACTGGCGGATGGCTTTTTCCTTTTTCTAAGAAGTTTGATGGACAACTATTCATTAATCACTATTCCATATCCAATCTTCTGCGAGGACAATCACCAGACGGCAGATGCGATTGCAGAGCTTGTTAGATATTTACAGGCGGACAATGTTTATTTCTGGGGACAGTCCTATGGAGGGCTTTTGGCACAGATCATTGCCAAGAAGCATCCTGATGTGGTAAGCGGATTGATTCTCACCTCTACTGCATCTTTTTCAACAGAGTTAACCTTTGAGGGTATGAAGTGTATCGTCAATATGATTAACGAGGAAAAAGAAGAAAAGAGAGTAAAGAAATATCGAAAGATGCCAATGGGACTTGCCATGGCTATGTTTCCGATGATGTTTAAACCACATCTAAAAGGGGACAAAAAGGCCTACAAAACCATCAAGGAACTAATCAAAATATTAGAGCCTGAAATGAGCAAGGATCATTTTGTACACATGACACGTTTGCTTGGCGATTTGAGAAATCACTTCGGACAGTATAGCAAAGAGGATTTTGAATACTTGAAAGGTAAGGTTCTAATCATTGAGCCTGTAGATGACAAAACATTTACGGATGATATAAAGAAGGCACTATGCAATATGATGACTGAGCCCAAAGTGATTGAAGAAGTGGACGGCGGCCATCTTGCGATTATGTTCAATCCAGATGGTTACATTAGATTGATTGATGAGTTTATTTAACAAAATTTAAACATTTCCCAAACAATTCATCAATAAATCTCCTTTAATATCACCTTTGTCAGCAAGAAATGCTGGTAAACAAAGGTAAGTAACATAAAAACATTTATGATGAGATATGAAAAGGAGAAAAAGATTATGAAGAACACATTGTATTTAGTAACAGGTGCAGCAGGATTCTTGGGAGGACATGTTTGCAGACAGTTAATCGAAAGAGGAGACAAGGTAAGAGCATTTGCTCTTCCAGGAGATAAAGCGATTCAGTTTATTCCAAAGGAAGTAGAAGTAGTAGAAGGAAATCTTTGCAACTTGGAAGATGTAGATAGATTTTTTACAGTTCCAGAGGGAACAGAGACTATCTGCTTGCACATCGCTTCTGTTGTGACAGTATCCCCTGAATACAATCCACTCGTAATGAACGTAAACGTTGGCGGAACAAAGAACATCATTCTTTGCTGCCAGAAGCATCCAGAGTGCAAGAAACTTGTGTACTGTTCTTCTACAGGAGCAATTCCTGAGGAGAAAAAGGGTCGCAAGATGAAAGAGGTAATCTATTTTGATGAAGACCAGACTGTGGGATGCTACAGCCGCTCTAAGGCAATCGCAAGCCAGGCAGTGCTGGACGCTGCTAACAAAGAGGGCTTGAATGCTTGCATCGTTCATCCTTCTGGAATTCTTGGACCAGAAGATCCAGCAGTAGGTGAGACTACAAAGACTTTGATTGATATTATCAACGGTGAGATGCCTATGGGTATGGATGGCTCCTTCAATCTTTGTGATGTGCGTGATTTGGCAGCAGGATGTATCGCGGCAGCAGACAAAGGCCGCAAGGGAGAATGTTACATTCTTGCCAACGAAGAAGTATCCTTCCGAGATTTCACAAAACTTGTATGTGACGAATCTGGTTGTAAGCCAATCAAGCAATTCCTTCCAATCAAATTGGCGTATGCACTTGCTTCTATGATGGAAAAACTTGCAAAGAAGTCTGGCAAACAGCCTATGATGACTACTTTCTCCGTTTACAACCTAGACAAGAACAACGCCTTCGACTATTCCAAGGCGCAGAGAGAACTTGGCTATACCACTCGTCCTTATGCAGAGACTATTCGCGATGAAATCGCATGGCTCAAGCAGGAAGGAAAGATTGCGTAAGAACTGAAACGAGAGTAAAACAACAAAATTCAAGGGTACGAATTCCAATTAGAATGGGAATTCGTACCCCTTTTTGATTGCATACTAACTATTTTAAAGGAACCGTACTTTCTCCTTGAATCAACTTAGGAAGAGCGGTAAAACTTTGAATTAATAAATCTGGGTTTTCTAGTTTTCGTATCATCATATTTCCGGCCTGAGCACCCATATCATATACATTGATATCGATAACGGTTAAAGCAGGATCAATGACTCCGGAATATGGATAGGTGTCAAAGGTTAAAAAAGCAATATCCTGTGGGATGGAAAGAGATAACTCGTGGAGTGCTTTGGCGGCTCCTAGAGCCAAAGTATTGTTGGCACATACAATCGCTTGTGGAAGAGGATGCTCTGTGTTAGAAAGAATTTCAAGCGTAGTTTCATAAGCCCCCAAGCGAGTGGCATTTGTGTAACCGATTCTGTGCCCGGGAATATATTGCTTTTGACTTAGCATTCCTTTTCGAAATCCTTTGATTCTTTGATTGGAGATAGTGTCGCTCTTTTTTCCACCGATAAAAAGAACATCAGTATAACCGCAAGCTAACATATGCTCGGCAGCATATTCGCCTGCCAAAGCGTGACTGGAATCAATCCAGCAAAGACGGTTTTCGAAGGAGGGATGTCCGATTATAATATGAGGTATGTTTTCCGACAAAATAAGTGCTGCCAACTCTTCGCTTACTGCAGAACCGTGGATAATCAATCCGTCGGCAGAACGCCTACTGATTTCCTGCATAGCACGCTCACCAGGATATGCTTCCTCGGAAGTGTCCACGAGAGTTAAGGTATAGTTTTGCCTAGAAAGTTCGGAGTAAACACCGCACATAATGTCGAACATATGAGGGTTTTGATAAGCAGTATCCTTCCCCAGATTGGTTAGATATACAATGTTTTGGGTGGTTTGTCTGGCAAAGCTTACTGCTCTTGAATTTGGTATATAATGTAATTTCTCTATTGCGGCGTTTACTTTTGCACAGGTTTCTGGTGATATGGTGCTCCAATTATTCAGAACTTTAGAGACTGTGGACTTTGATACGCCTGCTTCGTTGGCAACATCTGTAATTGTGACGGACATATATACCTCCATAAAAATGAATAAATTTAAGAATATAGTATAGCGGTTTCCTAACAAAGTCAACAGAACGCGATTGAAAAATGTTGAATACATGGGAAAACTAGTGATAAAACAATTATACCAGCAGCACATAAATGTGCGCAAAATAATAAGAAATTGTGAAACTGGTTTCATAAGAAAGAGAGGTTGTTATGAAGAAGAAATTAGTATCTATGTTGCTTGTAGCTGGAATGATGATTTCCATGCTGGCCGGTTGTGGCCAAAGCCCTAGTGATACAGAACAGAAGGGGGATGTATCAGGGGACAATACCGTTGTATCAGGAAACGATACAGTTGTAGCAGGCAATGGTGCCATTGACAATTTAGTGGCTGCAACAGAAGGAACAGTAGAATTGACTTTATGGTGCTCAGAAACAGAAGCATATCAGACAGTTATGAAGAAACTTGTTGCGGACTTTGAGGCAACATATCCAGATGTAGATTTTAATATTACAATTGGCGCAGAGTCAGAAGCAAATTGTAAGGACGACGTATTGGCAGATGTGGAGTCAGCAGCAGACTTATTTGTTTTCCCAGATGATCAGTTGCTGGATCTTGTAACAGCAGGAGCACTTCAGAGTGTGGATGCGACTTATACATATAATCCAGCGGAGGCGAATGCACAGTCCACAGTAGATGCTGCTTCTGTAGATGGCAAGTTGTACGCATATCCATTGACTGCTTCTAACGGCTATTTCTTGTTCTACAATAAGAATTATTTGTCAGAAGAAGATGTGGCTTCTTGGGATAACTTGCTTGCAGCAGCAGAAAAACAGGGTAAGACCGTTGGTATGGAAGTTTCTGGAGCATGGTATTTGTACAGCTTCTTTGCAGGTGCGGGTCTTGAAATGTATAGAAATGAAGACGGATCCAATACCTGTAACTGGAATGCAACAGATACAAAATATACTGGAGCTGACGTAGCAAAAGCAGTTACTGAAATTTGTAAGAGTAAGGCATTGGTTAACTGCGTCAATGAAGATGCACAGGCATTTGCTTTAAATGGAGAAATGATTGCAGACGTAAATGGCACATGGGCAACACCTGGATTCAAGGAGGCTTATGGCGATGGCTATGCTGCAGTTAAGTTACCTACTTTTACTGTAAACGGAGAACAAGTTCAGATGGGCTCTTTTGCAGGTTATAAATTTGTAGGTGTAAACGCACATTCTAAAAACACTGGTTGGGCAATGCTTTTAGCAGAGTTTATTACTAATGAAAACAGCCAGAAACAGATTGGTGTTGCAACTGGAGAAGGCCCTGCAAACCTTGTTGCTGCAAGCTCTGAAGAAATTGCATCTGCTCCTGCACTTGCAGCATTGTCAGAGCAGTCAGAATTTGCAGATATTCAGAGAGTAGGAGATAGCTATTGGGGTCCTGCAGCAACATTGGGCGAGACTCTTGTAGAAGGAAACTATGAAGATGTTCAAAAACTATTAGATGATGCAGTTGCAGGAATTACACAGCCTGTAGCACAATAATTCTTATGAGAAAATATTTTAGAGATTTTTGTATTGCAATAAAAAACGGAGATATATGGACGCGTTGCTCGATACTTGTTTTAGGAGCAGGTTACTTTGGGAGAAAGCAAATCGTAAAAGGCATCTTTATGACCTTGATTGAAGTAGGATTCATTCTATTTACTTACTTTTTCTCCCTTCCATATATTTTGAAACTGGGCACGTTAGGGACTGTGCAAAGAGAAGAATATTTCGATCCACTTACATTACAAAAGACAGTGAATGATTTTGACAATTCATTGCTTATTCTTTTGGGTGGGATCATAGGTATTTTATTTATCTTTGCCTTTGTTCTTCTGTATATCCAAAACATGAAAGCAGTATACAAGCTTCAGGTAAGGAAAGAGAATGGCGCCCATATCAATAACTTTAAAGAAGATTGTATGGAACTTGTGAATAACAAGTTCCATATCACTTTGCTTACTTTGCCAAGTATTGGAGTAATCATTGTTAATATTATTCCAATTTTGTTTATGGTTTGTATTGCCTTCACAAACTACGATATGAACCATCAGCCACCAAGTTTTTTGTTTACGTGGGTGGGATTAAAGAACTTTCAAACCTTGTTCACTACAACGACAACCATAACTTTTGGCTATGTTTTTGTTCGTGTGCTGGCTTGGACTTTAATCTGGGCTGTTATTGCGACTTTTTCCACTTATTTTGGAGGAATTTTCCTTGCCAAGCTGATTAACAATAAAATGACAAGGTGCAAGAAACTTTGGCGGACGTTGTTTGTCATCACCATCGCAATACCACAATTTGTAACTCTGCTTTTGGTGGGAAAGATGTTTGGCGACTATGGCATTGTGAATGGGATTTGTAATCAGATAGGACTGACGGGGTTTTTGCAGGATATAGGTTTGGTGTCCGAAGGACTATCGTACATTCCTTTCTTGTCAAAACCAGGTTGGGCGCATGTCATGATTATCCTTATCAACATATGGGTAGGAGTTCCATACCAAATGTTGAGTGCAACGGGAATTCTGATGAACATTCCTGATGAACAGTTGGAAAGCGCAAAAATTGACGGGGCAAGTGAGTTTCAGATTTTCTGGAAAATTACAATGCCATACATGTTGTTTGTGACAGGTCCTAGTTTGATTACTGCATTGATAAGCAATATCAATAACTTTAATGTGATTTATTTGTTGACCAGTGATTATGTAACAGGAAATATGGCTTATGCAAATTCCAATGCAAAGGAAGTGGATTTGCTGGTCACATGGTTGTTTACTCTGACTAATGATTATTCTAATTATAAAATGGCTTCTGTAATAGGAATATGCGTGTTCCTTATTTCTGCAGTTCTTACGCTTATAAGTTTTTCACGTATGATTGCAGGCAATAAAGAGGAGGAGTTCCAATAATGAAAAAGAAAGTAAAATTTGTATTTCATCATTTGCTCCTGACTTTTCTTTCGCTGATTTGGCTGGTTCCTATTGTGTGGCTTTTTGTAACTTCACTCAGTGGTTACAAAGGAATCAACACCATGAACTTTTTTCCTACAGAGTGGTCATTGGACAATTTTGTACAGTTATTTTTAAGGCCTGATACGGTGGCAAATTTCCCTGCATGGTTTAAAAACTCCATGATTATAGGAGCGTTTTCTTGCTTGATTTCCACATCCTTTGTGCTGATGGTTGCTTATGCCATGAGCTGCATGCGTTTCAAGGGACGAAAGGCACTTATGAGTTTTGCAATTATTCTTGGAATGTTCCCGGGAGTTCTTTCCATGATTGCCATATACTTCGTAATGAAGATGCTCAGCTTGTCAAACAGTCTTTTTGGATTAATTGTAATCTATTCTGCAGGGTCAGGACTTGGATATTTGATTTGCAAGGGATTTTTTGACACGATTCCTGTATCTCTAAGGGAATCTGCAAAGCTGGAAGGGGCGTCGGAACTTACGATTTTTACGAAGATTGTAATCCCGCTTTCAAAGCCCATCATTGTATATACAGTAATCAATTCATTTTTAGCACCTTGGATGGATTTTGTGATAGCAAAGCTCATGATTCGTTCTAAGAATCCAGTTGACTGGACTGTAGCAATGGGACTTTACAATCTAGTGCAGCGAACCTTGGTAGGCGAATACTTTTCTGTATTTTGTGCTGGCGGTGTTATTGTGGCAGTTCCGATTTCGATACTGTTTGTCCTGATGCAGAAATTCTATGTGGAAGGTGTTACTGGTGGTGCTGTAAAAGGCTAGTTAGTAGAGTTGAGGTTGAAATGAAAAAAGAAGCAGTACTACATATTCCGCTCTCCAATTATGCATATGCGGAGGATGAGCAGACGCTGGTTGTCCGAATACGAACAGCGAAGAATGATATAGAAAAATGCAGTTTGTTCTATGGTGACAGGGTTGATGTTCAGGAGCCAATCCGTACAAAAGAAGTTGCCATGGAAAAGGTTGCCTCGGATGACTTGTTTGACTATTTTGAGGGCAGCGTGAAGGATAGATACACAAGGGTTTGTTACTATTTTCTTTTAGAAGATAAAAAAGAAGCCTTGTATTATTATAGCCGTGGTTTTTGCGACAAGATGAATTGCCATCGGACCGAGTATTTTCAATTTCCATATATTCGGAGGGAGGATATTTCTAGGCCGCCAGAGTGGGCAAATGATATTGTGATGTACCATGTTTTTCCCGACAGTTTTGCTTCAGGGAAAAAAGAAATACAAAAGCAGGGGAAAGCCTGCGAATACAAGGGTGCTACTACGGTCACAAACTTGGGCGGAACACTGAAGGGTGTTGAAGCGAATTTGGATTATTTGAAGGAAATGGGGATAAATTGCATTTATCTGAATCCGATATTTGCGGCTAACTCCTATCACAAATACGATACCATTGATTATTTCGAGATTGATCCATGTTTTGGTTCGATGGAAGACTTTAAGTGCCTTGTGAAAAACTGTCATGAGAATGGCATCAAAGTGATTCTGGATGGAGTGTTTAATCACTGTGGACCAGACTTCTTTGCCTTTCAGGATGTGCTGAAAAATGGTGAGGAATCGAAATATTATGATTGGTTTTATCATATGCCAACACCGGTTTCTTTTTGTGATCCACCGAGCTATGAAGCCTTTGCCTATGTAAAGGAAATGCCCAAACTAAATACGGGGAATCCAGAGGTTGTGGGGTACTTGTGTAAAGTTGGAACCTATTGGATTGAGGAAGCAGACATCGATGGCTGGCGACTGGATGTGGCCAATGAGGTAAATCATGATTTCTGGAGGTCATTTAACAAAGCGGTATGTGGCAAAAAGCCGGATTGCTTTTTGATTGCAGAGATATGGGAAGATTCGAGTGTATGGTTGCAGGGTGATCAGTTTCACTCTAGTATGAATTACACATTTACATATTTATGCAGAGACTTTTTTGCTACAAGAAAAATAGATGCTCTTAAGTTCGATGAGCAGATACATAAGATGATTATGCGATATCCAAAACCAATTTCACTTGTACAGATGAATTTCTTGGATTCACATGATGTGCCAAGATTTCTTAGCTATTGCGATGGAAACTTAGAGAGGATGAGATTGGCATTTTTCTATCTTTTTATGAGTGTGGGTATTCCGTCTGTTTTTTATGGCGATGAATGTTTTGTAGAAGGAATAAGTGAGCCGGAGTATCGAGCACCGATGAGATGGGAAAGTGAAAATGCATTTGCAGAGTTTTCTCAGTGGATAAAGATTCGCAAGTCTTATAGGGCGCTTGCAAAAGGCGAATACAGAAGCGCATTTGTGGACGCAGAGCGTGGGATCTATGGCTTTTACAGAATTTATGAAGAACAGAAACTGTTAATTCTGATGAATAATAGTGATGAAGACCATGTGATTGATTTAAAAGAAGTTCTTTCAAATAGAAATATATACAAAAATGTGCAGACAATGGAAGAAACCGAAGACTTTGTTACACTTACAGCGATGAGTGGAGCGGTCTACGAAATTGCTTTTTAGTCCTATTCATTATGGGTTTGCATTTTAAAACAACAGGTCCAAGGCTATGCTTTGGGCCTGTTGTTTGCTTAGAAGTGATCATCTGATTTCAAAAGAGTTAGGGAACTTTTTGACGAATTATTATATCAAAAAGTTCCCTAAAATTATATTGATAATTAGGGAACTTTGCGGTACAATATCAACAAAAAAGTTCCCTAAAAGAAAGAGGTGACCTAATGAGTGCTAATTATTCGGAAATTCAAGAACTATTACAACAACGTGCAGATATTCAAGCAAGAATAAATTTAATACCTTATGATGGTAATCCCGAGATAAAGGAGCAGAGTGGCTCAAAATATTTGTATATGCGTAAAAGAGTAGCAGGAAAACTGACTTCTACCTATGTTGATGTATATTCTGACGATCTGTATCAGTTATTATTGCGAAATGCAAAAGAACTAAAGGATTTAAATAAAGCTATTCGAAAAATTAATAAAGAGTTGGTTTTACTGGGATATGAGGATAAAGAGCTCTCTGCCAGAGTAATGCGGAATTTAGATTTTGCTCGGGCAAATATGAAATCTAACATATATGACCAAGCTGTTTTAGAGGGTGTTGCTACTTCATTTCCACAGACGGAAGATATTATTGAGAATGGACAGGTCAATGGTGTCTCTGCAACGGATGTTCAGAAAATTCTTAATTTGAAGCATGCATGGGAATTTATTTTGGACAGGGATGTTATTCAAAGTGAAAGTAATTATCATATGCTGTGTCATATCGCAAAGTTGGTAAACGAAGGGTTCTTTTATGATGGTGGACGTATTCGTGGCATTCCGGTTAAAAAAGGTGGAACCAGTTATGTACCGCCTCTTCCGATTGAAATGGTTGTGATTGAAAGAATTGATGAGATACGAAAACAAGAAAAAGAACCTATAGATATAGCGGTAGAACTTTGTCTTTATTGTATGAAAACGCAAGTATTTAAAGATGGAAATAAGAGAGCATCCGTAATATTTGCTAATCATTATTTAATTGCTCATGGAATGGGATTTATTGTTATACCTGAAAAAGATGTGCCAGAGTTTAAGAAACTTTTTGTGGCATATTATGAAAGGGAAAAAATAGATATTATTAGTAATTTTATGAAAGAAAAATGTTGGAAGAACTTTTAGTTAATATTTTGAAGATTGATGTAAAAAGAGGTGAAATTTCTGGATTTTGCCTCTTTTTTAATATTTCTTTAACATTTCCCAAACACCTCAAAAACAACTGGGCAGTATTCTTTGTTTGTAAGTTGTGGCGAGCGAGAACAAGACATCTGGCTCGCAAGTAGAAAAAGAAAATAGCAAACGAAGAAAAGGAGAAAAAGAAAATGAGCAAATTTGTAGAAACAAACGAAAAAATCGCAGAGGCAGTTGTAGGTGGTTACAAAAAGATTGAGGACGGCGTAGTCGGTGGTTACAAGAAAATCGAAACTGGCGTGGTTGAAGGTTACAAGAAAATCGAGACAGGAGTTGTAGAAGGCTTCGGAAAAGTAACAGACAAGTGTGTAGAAGTTATGTTTGGCAAAGATGGTGAGACTGTAGAGGAAACAAAGGATAGACTTAACGGCAAGGAGGAGAAATAATCATGGAAAGAAACGATCAGGAATTTTTGGTACAGAAGATTCGTACACAGTACGTTGAAAAAGAGCATACACAGCTGGATGCTTTAAAAGAGTTGGATGCAAAAGTGAAACGCCCAGCAAATGTTTTTGCATATGTGTTTGGTAGCATCAGTGCAATCATCATGGGTAGCGGAATGAGTCTTGTGATGACAAACATCGGTCAGATCTTGGGCCTTGAAAATGCTATGGTGCCAGGTATTGCAATCGGAGTGGTTGGTATGCTTCTGGCAATCATCAATTACCCAATTTACAAAAAGATGCTTACATCTCGTAAGAACAAATATGCAGCGCAGATTTTGCAACTTAGCGAAGAAATCATGAGCGGCAAGGAAAACTAAGAAGACAAACTTTCCCTAGGAAACAATATGTTTTCTAGAGAAAATTTGCAAATAAGCAAAAACGTTAACAAAACTTTAACATTTGCATGCTAAGATGAATTTAAGATGCGATGACAATGCCCGATACATAGACAAAAAAGGGTTGCTAAATAGGAGGTATGCAATGTTCAAAATATTGGTTGTAGAAGATGATAGAGAACTGAACAGAACCGTCTGTTCCTTTTTGAACCAGAGCGGTTATGAAGCAACAGGTTGTTTAGATGCGTTAGATGCCTATGATGCACTAGAAGGCAATATGTTTGATCTGATTGTGTCTGATATCATGATGCCAGGCGTGGACGGGTTTGAGTTTGCCAAAAGTGTGCGTGAACTCAACGAAGATATTCCAATTCTGTTTATGACAGCGCGCGATGATTTTGCCTCCAAACAGAGAGGATTTCGCATTGGCGTAGACGATTACATGGTAAAACCAATCGATTTGGATGAACTGTTTTTGCGCATTGGCGCTCTGCTTAGACGAGCAAAGATTGCGTCCAGCCGTAAGTTAGAGATAGGTAGTTTTGTGATGGATGCGGATGAGCATACCGCATACCTAAAGGATGACGAAATCTCACTTACCAACCGAGAGTTCAGTATCTTGTACAAACTGCTTTCGTACCCTAAAAAGACCTTTACCAGAACCCAGCTTATGGACGAGTTCTGGGATGCAGATACAGAGACAGCTCCAAGAGCGGTGGATGTATACATGACAAAACTTAGACAGAAATTGGTAGACTGTGAAGATTTTGAGATTGTAACTGTTCATGGTTTGGGATACAAGGCGGTGTTGAAATGACAAAAAAGAATATCTGGCATAGAGTAAAAAGGGCAATATACAATTATTCGCTTTTCTTTCTCCTAGTAGCGTTTTTGGTTTCTTGTTCCACCATGCTATTTGTAAGTGTACTAGCAGAAACCTTGAATTTAGAACTTACTGGAGAAAACTTAAATATGGCGGCAAAGCTTACCTTTGCCAACGTGATTTTCTTGAGTGTCTTGTTCAGCGCTATCGACATGATTCGAAGAAAACTGACTACAGACAGGATTACGAAGCATATTGCACAGGCAGCCAAACAGTTAGTACAGGGTGACTTCAGCGTTCGAATTAAACAAGTGCATCATTTGGGCGCCGATGAAAACCTAAACGAAATTATTTCCTGCTTTAATGCTATGGCAGAGGAATTGTCAGGAGTAGAAACACTGCGAACAGACTTTATCGCCAATGTTTCTCATGAGATGAAGACGCCTCTGGCGGTGATGCAAAACTATGGAACTCTTCTGCAAGCACCAGATTTAAGTAAGGAGCAGAGGATAGAATATGCCAAAGGGGTTGCCCAGGGTTCGCGCCGTTTGGCAGATATGATGACAAATATTTTGAAGCTAAATCGCTTGGAAAAACAGCAGATTTATCCAAAAGCAGAAGAATATGACCTAGGAGAGCAACTCTGTGAATGCTTGCTCGCCTATGAGTCTGTATGGGAAAAGAAAGATATCGAAATTGAAACAGATATTGAGGATGGCGTAAAGGTTAATACCGATGGCGAACTTTTGTCTTTGGTATGGAATAACCTTTTGTCCAATGCCTTTAAGTTTACGCCTGAGGGCGGCAAAGTTACAGTGCAGCTTACAGCAACGCAGCATCACGCAACTGTAAAGGTGACCGATACAGGTTGTGGTATGAGTTCTGAGGTGGGAGCGCATATTTTTGACAAGTTTTATCAGGGAGATACTTCTCACGCCACACAGGGAAATGGCCTGGGACTTGCTTTGGTAAAAAGAGTGGTGGATATTATCCACGGTGAGATTAGTGTAGAAAGTACGCCTGGAAAGGGTAGCACTTTTAGTGTGCGCTTTCGCAGAGGCTAGTAATGAAAATGACTGCGAGCGAAAACTCTTTTTCGAGCGACAGTTAAATATAGATGAAGAGGATATTTAGATTGGAGATTCAAATGGAAAAAACAGGCTTTAACTATACATATTCTGCAAAGGAGCAGGATGAAGTAAAGAGAATTAGAGAGAAATACGCAGACAAGCAGGAGAACAAAATGGAACAGCTTCGCCGCTTGGACCAGAAGGTAACTCAAAAAGGAACTATGATGGCAATCATCATCGGCGTAATTGGGACATTGATTATGGGAGTTGGAATGTGTTGTACCCTTGTTTGGCAAGGCGTATGGTTTGTGGCAGGAATCATCATTGGCTTACTGGGCATGGCGGTTCTCGGCATTGCTTATCCAGTATACTTAAACATCACCAAAAAAGAGCGTGAAAAGTATGGCCCTGAAATTCTTAGACTTGCTGATGAGCTGATGAAGTAAGGGTTTTAGAAAAGGCAGAGACGTAAGTTTCTGCCTTTTTTGCTGTTTAAACTGTGCACGCTGAAATTCGGTTTCAGTTGTGCAAACATCATATTTCTTGTACAATAATAAGTGGGTTACAAAAAATATATATGGAGGGTATTATGGCAAAAACAGCACAAGACATTATCAAATTGATCCAGGACCAGGATATCAAAATGGTAGATTTCAAGATTGTAGATATCAATGGTCAATTCAGACATGTGACAATTCCGGCTTCTCAATTCACTGAGGATACCATGAAGGATGGTATCGGGTTTGATGCTTCCAATTATGGTTATGCAGTTGTAGAAAAAAGTGATATGGTGTTTATCCCTGATTTGGAAACTGCAATGATTGATCCATATTGTGAAGTTACCACTTTGTCTATCACAGGAAATGCGATGATTATTGATTATCCTGAAAATAGACCTTTGGATCAGTATCCTAGAAATATCGTTCTGGCAGCAGAACAATACATGAAAGACAGCGGTATCGCAGATACCATGTTGATTTTACCAGAATTTGAGTTCCATATGTTTGACGAGGTGGGCTGGTCTGTGAGATCAAATTCCATCGGTGTAGCAGTGGATGCCCAGCAGGCATATTGGAATAGTGATACAGAAGGCCTTGGAGTGGTAGTTCCTCACCAAAAGAACTATCATATTGCAAAGCCTTTTGATGCGACTTATGAATGCCGTAGCGAGATGTGCCTTGAACTGGAAAAAATGGGTATTGATATCAAGTACCATCATCCAGAGGTTGGCGCAGCAGGTCAGTTCGAAATCGAGCCTATGCTTGGTCAGATGTCCAAGATGGCAGATGCTTCCATGATGATTAAGTATGTTGTGCACAATACTGCGCTGAAATATGGCAAGGTTGCTACCTTTATGCCAAAGCCTGTTTACGGCGAAGCAGGCAATGGTATGCATGTACATATGCTTTTGCTTAAGGATGGAGAGCCAGTATTCTCTGATGACAATGGCTATTCCCATTTGAGTGAAACTGCACATTATTTTATGGGCGGACTCTTGAAGCATATCGCTGCTCTGTGTGCGATTACCAATCCAAGTACCAACTCCTTTAAGCGATTGGTGCCAGGATTTGAAGCCCCTGTAACGGTTGGCTATGCTACCTCCAATCGTAGTGCGGTTATCCGTATCCCTGCCTACGCGAAGACTCCTAATCTGCGCCGTTTCGAGATTCGAAATCCTGATGCTACCTGCAATCCATATCTTTGCTATGCAGCACTTCTGATGGCTGGTTTGGATGGCGTGAAGAACAAGATTGATCCTCATGCCGAAGGTTGGGGCCCATACGATGTCAACCTGTATCATCTGTCCGATGAAGAAAAAGCGAAACTTACATCTCTGCCAACTCGCCTTGAGGATGCTTTGGATGCTCTTGAAGTAGACCATGATTTCCTTACTGCTGGCGGCGTATTCCCAGAGCATATGATCAAGAACTTCATTGCTCTTAAGAGAAAGGAATGTGCGCAGATGTCTGCAATTCCTCATCCAGCAGAGTTTGACAAATATTTTAATCTGTAAAGAGAAGAGATAGGAAACGAAATAAATTTTGTATGCAAATGAAAAACTTCCCTGCACGGTTTCGTGTAGGGAAGCTTTTTTTACAAATCTATTCGCCTGTCTTTAAAATAAAACTCTTTGTCGTGGTCATTTACTTCGCGAAGTACCTTGCAAGGATTTCCCACAGCGACTACATTGCTGGGGATATCTTTGGTTACGATGCTTCCTGCACCGATGACTACGTTGTCTCCAATAGTTACGCCAGGAGTGATGATGACACCTGCTCCAATCCAGCAGTTTTTGCCGATGGTAATAGGCATATTGTATTGATAGCCTTGCTGTCTAAGTTCGGGCAAGATAGGGTGCCCCGCTGTAGCTAATACAACGTTTGGCCCAAACATGGTGTAGTCACCAACATAGATGTGGGTGTCGTCTACCATGGTGAGATTGAAGTTGGCGTACACATTTTTGCCGAAGTGTACATGATGACAACCAAAATTGGAATGAAGTGGAGGCTCAATATAGCATCCTTCTCCAATCTCAGCAAACATTTCTTTCATAAGTTGCTGGCGTTTGTCCCATTCTAAGGGACGGGTTGCATTGAAATCGTACAACTTTTCCAAGCACTGAAGCTGCTGACGCATGATTTCTTCATCGCCAGGAAGATATAATTCACCGGTATGTAATTTGTCTTTTTCACTTTTGCTCATGAGAATGCTCCTTGTGTTTTGATTTGACGACCGTAATTATTATAGCATGTTTTGAAGGAAATAGAATGGATTTTTCTGTAGGGTTCCAAGCGAATAGGAGAGGCTAGGAATAAACTGGAAAATTTGAGGTTATCGCGCCAGGAAAAGCAAATACTTGCATAGCAAGTGCTTGCTTTTCCCTTGAGCGCGATAAATCCCAATTTGTCTAACGGAGTTATTGGAAAAACGGATTCACTAAGTTGGTTTGATTTTGCAAATTATTGCTTTCCGAAAAAAGCACGAATTAAGTAGTCAACAAGATGAGCGCATAGTAAAATATAAAGGTAGGTTGCTTGTCATTGCCGACGAGGGGGAACAGATTACGAAATAGTTGAAAGGGTATGAAGGTGGAGTGAAATGATTAATGTATTCAATCTTATTATTTTGATTTGCATAATGATTCCGAATATCATCTATGCATTGAAGGTGCAGGATATCAAACCTGTAAGAAGGGAAAAAGAGGACGTTGATGAAACGGGAGAAATCCCTCAGACACAGAAGGCACCAGAAAAGACTTCCATAGAAGAGATTCTATATGCGGACGTTGAGGAACCGGTGCTTTTGGCGGACGATGCGGATCATTCTAGTGTCGTGTACAAGGATATCACCCAAAAGAAGAAGCGAAACGACGTGGATGCTGCCAAGAAAAAAGCAAGATGGAAAAGACTGAATCTTCTGATTGGTATCATGGAGACGTTTTCGAGATTTGCCTGTGTGGTTTTGACGATTGTTCCTTTTGGTGTACTAGAATTTGGATTCAGCAACAAGGAAAACTTTATTATCTATGTCTTTGGAAACATTGCTTTGATTATTACATATTGGGTTTGTTGGTCCTTGTTTATGAAAAAGAGAGCATTTGCAAGAGCTGTTTCGGTGTCAGTCTTGTCTGCGCTTATCTTCCTTTTGACCGGTCTTACTTTGGATCATTGGTGGCTTTGCTGGGCGGCAGTTTTGTTTGGCGCATGCCATACTGGCATCGTAGTGGAGAGCGTTTGGGAAGAGTAAAATGGTTTCGAGTACAGAGGTAAAGAGAAGCAAGATTGTCTGGTAACTAAAGGAGAGTAAAAATGCCTGAATGGGTTACACATATGATGGTTGCAGATAAAGTTTTAGAGGAATTTCCGCAACTGGATAGACATGGATTTTATGTGGGCAATGTGGCCCCTGACTGTAATATACAAAATGAAGACTGGACGGAGTTTACACCTCCAAGAGCGGTGACACACTGGATGCAAGGGAGACGAAAGACTGTCGCTGATGTAGATGCTTTTTGCGAGGAATATATTATAAATCGCAGGGAGGAAATCTTTGCGAGAGCTACACCATTAGGCGAAGAATATAGTTTTCTTCTCGGATATTATGTGCACTTGATTACAGACGCTGTTTTTCAGGAGATGATTCGTGATGAGAGACGTGTGGCTGATGCATGGAAGCGAATCAAAGCCGACGAAGAGATGGTGGAGCGGTTGAAAGCGCTGGAAAAGACGCAAGGCGTGTTAGAAGAGAATTGGGATACGGTGAAAAAGCTGATTCCACGAGAGGAACGCCTGAGGGAATTTCAAAGTTTGGAGGCGGAGTATTTACAATGTCACCCTAATTGTGGGTACTTTACAGATATTATGCCCCTAAAGGAATTCCCAGATTATTTAGACTATCTGCCCCATGGAAGTATCGCTTTTAAGATTCCTTATTTGGGTAGTTATATTCCAGAGATTTACGAGGGCGCCAAGTTCATCGGCTGGTCCAGAGAAGAGTTTGATGAGTTTTTAGATAGAACAGTGAAACTAGTGGCGAGTAAGTTTCACGAAAAAGATTTGATTTAGGAGCTATAAAGAAAGCACTCATTCACGATATGTGGATGGGTGCTTTTTCTAGTTTTGTATTTACTTAAAATCAGCATTGTTCTTTTTTAAAAAGCTTATGTCATTTCCATATTCGCAGGCCAAATCCATATCATTGTCCAAAAAACGCTGGTAGTCTTCCGTGGGAATCTTGGAAGGCTTCGTTCTTTCGTATATGGTCAGATTCCAGGAATGCTTGCATTTGCCACAACGGTAAATGAGCCACACATCTACAGCCTTTCCGTTGGCGTTTACTCGAAATCTTCCAGAGTTGACGAATTCCTGTTTTTTTCCACAGCCACCACAGCGGTGATATACCTTGATGGTACTTAAAGAATTAGGTAACTTCATTTATTTGCTTGAAGTTTTCCCAGTAACTGAGTGGCTTAGAAGCTTGTTGGCATTGTTAGAATGCACAGAATTCTTCTGCTCTCGGATAATTCTTTGAATGCTCTTGACAGATAACGAGTATGCTTCAGCCAGTCCAATGGTGGAGATGCCACCTAGGTATTCTTTATAAATCTTCTCATTTCTGGTTTGAAGAATTTGCCTGGTATCTGTGCTGCTTCCCCAGACTTGCTTTTCCTTAGAGGGGATGTATATGGTTTGTCCGTTTACATATTGCTGAATAGTTTCAAGTAATTTTTTTGGCAGAACATCTTCCGCTCTTAAATAGCTCATTTGTAAATCCTCCTATATTGATGCTTCGGGGATTCATCTGAGCTTACTATTCATTTTTAGAAGCTCAGACTACTGAGCCATAACATATTTTCTTCTCATAAATAATGCTCCTTCCAAATATTAGTACTTGCTAGCAAACATTATACTCTTTTTACTCTCCTAATCAAACCTTATTTTTGATTAGAAATATGTGTGCGCCAAGAGGAAAAATGTTTCCGTTTTTGCCAATATATGCTATGATATAAAAGTTCCGCGAAGTTTGACTTTTACGAGATTTATTAACTTAAAAAAGTGCGGATTAGAGAAAGGTTTTGACATGAAAAAGCTTCTTGTTTTTTTGAAAAAATATACCAAAGAAACGATACTGGCTCCACTGTTTAAAATGCTGGAGGCATCCTTTGAACTGCTGATTCCGTTGGTAGTAAAGCAGATTGTGGATGTGGGAATTGCTACAGGGGACCGAAACTACGTAATCAAAATGTGTCTAGTCATGGTGGCTTTAGGCCTTATTGGCCTGGTGTGTGCTGTGACTGCGCAGTATTTTTCCGCAAAGGCGGCGGTTGGATTTGCCACGTCTTTAAGACATACTCTTTTTGCACACATGCAGAAACTGTCTTATTCTCAGATGGACGGTGTGGGAACCTCTACCATGGTGACCCGCATGACCAGCGATGTAAATCAGGTGCAAAACGGAGTGAATATGGTGCTTCGCTTGTTTCTTCGTTCTCCATTTATTGTATTTGGAGCTATGATTATGGCTTTTACCATTGATGTAAAGAGTGCCCTAATTTTTGCGGTGGTTATTCCTCTTTTGTCCATCGTGGTATTTGGGGTTATGAAGCTGACCATTCCTTTGTTTAAGCAGGTGCAAAGAGGCTTAGACAGAGTGACTGGGACGACCAGAGGCAATCTGACTGGTGTGCGTGTGATCAGAGCCTTCCACATGGAAGATGAAGAGGTAGAGGACTTTGGGCAGCGCAATCAGGAACTGACAGATCTTCAGATGAAGGTGGGCAAGATTTCTGCCATCACCAATCCATTTACTTATGTCATCGTAAACGTGGGGCTAGTAGTGCTTTTGTGGACTGGCGCAGCCCAGGTTCAGGTGGGTATATTGACGCAGGGTGCAGTGATGGCCTTGGTAAACTATATATCTCAGATTTTGGTGGAGTTGATTAAACTAGCCAATCTCATTGTACTCATTAACAAGGCGCTTGCCTGCGCAAATCGAATTCAGGCGATTTTGGATATGGAGCCTGATATGAAGCAGGGCGGCGATGAAGATGGAGCAGTAGCTGCCCATGCAGACGAGGCCGCAGGACAAATTGCGGGAAAGCAAGGTGGTGAGAGCCCATATATCCTGGAGTTTGACCATGTATCCATGACCTATCCAGGCGCAGGTGATGAGAGTTTGACAGATGTGAATTTAAAGGTGAAAAAGGGAGAGACCATTGGCGTCATTGGCGGCACTGGATCTGGAAAGTCTACCTTTGTCAATCTGATTCCTAGATTTTATGAGATTACCAAAGGAAGTCTGCTGGTGGATGGTACACCAATCGAAGAACTTCCTTTAAAGGCGCTTCGTGATCGCATTGGCGTGGTGCCTCAAAAAGCAGTGCTGTTTAAGGGGACCATCCGTGACAACCTGACCATGGGCAAAGCGGATGCGACTCTGGAAGAGATAGAGAGTGCACTGGAAATAGCCCAGGCCAAGGAAATCGTGGAAGGAAAGCCAGAAGGACTGGACACTATGATTAGTCAGGGTGGCAAGAACCTTTCCGGTGGTCAGAGGCAGAGATTTACTATAGCAAGAGCTTTGGTTCGCAAGCCAGAAATCTTGATTTTGGATGACAGTGCTTCTGCGCTAGACTATGCGACCGATGCACGCCTTCGTGCCAGCCTTAAGACCTTGGATTACAATCCAACGGTGTTTATTGTGTCCCAGCGCGCTTCATCCTTGATGCATGCAGACCAGATTGTGGTGCTGGATGATGGTGAAGTGATGGGTGTGGGTACTCATGAGCAGTTACTTGAAAACTGTGAAGTATATCAGGAGATTTACTATTCACAGTATCCTGATGCAAGACCTGTGCAGACTCAGGATGCTCAGGTGGAGTATTTGGCTGGTAAGTCCCCAGCATGCGAAGATGGAAAGGGGGCAAAGGCATGAGTAAGAACGGTCAAACCTTGAAAAAGGTATTTAAGTATATTGGAAAGTATTGGCTTTACTTAGTTTTTTCAATTTTGTGCGCAGCACTTACAGTGATACTTACCCTGTATGTACCAATCCTTACGGGTGACGCTATCGACTGCATCTTAGAGCCTGGGAAAGTGGATTTTGCAGTACTTGGGCGCATACTTATGTGGATGCTTGCGGCTATCGGACTTACGGCGATTGGGCAGTGGGTGATGAGCGTGTGCAACAATCATATCGCCTACCATGTAGTGCAGGACATTCGTAAGGATGCTTTTTCGCACATTCAGAAATTGCCATTGAAATATTTGGATGCCCATCCGTACGGTGAAGTGGTAAGCCGTATGATAGCGGATGTAGATACTTTTTCTGATGGATTAATTATGGGATTTACCCAGCTTTTTACAGGCGTGATTACTATCGTTGGTACACTGATTTTCATGTTCAGTGAAAATGTTGGTATCACCCTGGTGGTGGTTTGCATTACTCCAATCAGTTTGCTAGTGGCAAGCTTTATTGCCAAGAGTACCTACAATATGTTCAGGGAGCAGTCTGAGACCAGAGGGGAGCAGACTGGGCTGATTGATGAGATGATTGGCAACCAAAAGGTTGTGCAGGCTTTTGGCTACGAAGACAGGGCTATCCAACGTTTCGACGAGGTCAACGACAGACTTGGCAAATGCTCACTGAAAGCGATTTTCTTCTCTTCACTGACCAATCCATGTACTCGTTTTGTAAATAGCTTGGTGTACACTGGCGTATGCGTATCTGGTGCTCTTTCGGTTATTGGCGGTGGAATTTCGGTAGGTACACTGACCTGTTTCCTCAGCTATGCAAACCAGTACACCAAACCATTCAATGAGATTTCAAGTGTGTTCACAGAGTTTCAGAATGCTCTGGCCTGTGCAGCACGCATTTTTGAACTGATAGAAGAACCAGAGCAGGTGCCAGACAAGGAAGATGCTTTGGTGCTTACAGATGCCAAAGGCGAGATTTGCCTGGAACAGGTGTATTTTTCTTATGTGCCTGACAAAAAGTTGATTCAGGATTTCAACCTAAAGGTAAAACCTGGTCAGCGAATTGCTATTGTTGGCCCAACGGGCTGTGGCAAAACAACAGTCATTAATCTGCTGATGAGTTTTTATGATGTAGGCAGCGGAAGTATCAAGGTGGATGGAGCGGATATCCGTGATATCACCAGAGAAAGCCTTAGAGAGAACTATGGCATGGTGCTTCAGGAGACCTGGCTGAAGGCGGGAACCATACGTGAAAATATCGTTATGGGCAAGCCGGACGCTACAGATGAAGAAGTGATAGCAGCGGCAAAAGCGGCACATTCTCATGGCTTTATCAAGAGATTGCCACAGGGCTATGACACAGTAATCACGGAGGATGGAGATGGTCTTTCACAGGGTCAGAAACAGCTTCTTTGTATTACCAGAGTTATGCTTTGCCTGCCTCCAATGCTGATTTTGGACGAGGCTACATCTTCCATAGATACGCGAACAGAAGTCAGAATTCAAAAGGCTTTTGGCCGTTTGATGGAAGGCAGAACCAGCTTTGTCATTGCTCACAGACTTTCTACTATCGTGGATGCGGACGTGATACTGGTGATGAAGGATGGAAATATTATTGAGCAGGGCAATCATAAGGATCTTCTTGCTCAAAACGGATTTTATGCAAATCTGTACAATAGTCAGTTTGCACGTTAGGAGGGTTTTGTGATGGGAATTAAGTATTTTGAAAAAGAGCGATTTTTTAAACTGGACACACCAAACACATCTTATGTGATTGCGATTGTCAGTTCAGAGGGCTTTGTAGGCCATGCTTACTACGGAGAAAGAATTGAGGACGTGACTGGTATTGCAGAATTGATGCGTGTGCATGAGGCACCATTTACTCCAGATACCAATGCCAGAGACAGACTCAGCTTCCTTGATTGTTTTCCAACAGAGTATGCAGGACATGGAGTGGGGGACTACAGAGAAAGCAGTATCCGTGTGAAAACGGTGGGTGGCCACAGTGCAGTGCAGCCTTACTATGTTTCTCATGTGATTTACAAAGGCAAAAAGAAATTAGAGGGTCTTCCAGCTACTTGGGGCAGTGAAGAAGATGTGGAAACACTGGAAATTACTTGCGTAGACCCAGTGCTTGATTTGCAGATTGTGCTGGAATATAGTGTGTTTGCGGACACAGACAGTATTGCTAGAAATGTCAGAGTAACGAACCGTGACGTGCAGCCTATCTTCCTTGAAAAGGTAATGAGCGGTTGCTTGGATATGGACAATGAAAACTTTGACATGATTACGCTCCATGGATCTTGGGCAAGAGAGCGTCGCATGCAGAGAAATCCACTTGGCAAAGGTGTGCACAGCGTTTCCTCTCTTCGAGGGGAAAGTGGTCATCAGGAGCATCCATTTATCGCTCTCTTAGAGCATACAGCGACTCAAAATAGAGGTCAGGTGTACGGCTTTAGTTTGGTTTACTCAGGAAACTTCGTGGCTATGGCACAGGTAAATCAGTTTGACTCTGCCAGAGTGATGATGGGTATCAACCCAGAAGACTTTAGTTGGAAATTGGAAAGTGGTGAGACCTTCCAAGCACCAGAAATGATTATGACATATTCCGCAGTGGGTATCGGCGGTATGACCAGATCCTTGCATGAACTTTATCGCAAGCATTTGATTCGCAGCCCATATAGAAATAAAAAGCGTCCTATTTTGATTAACAACTGGGAGGCTACATATTTTGACTTCAACGAAACCAAGCTTTTGGAGATTGCCAAGGAAGCGTCCCAAATGGGCATCGAGATGTTGGTCATGGACGATGGCTGGTTCGGCAATCGATGCGATGACAACAGAGCGCTGGGCGATTGGGAAGTAAACGAAGACAAATTAAAGGGCGGACTTAAGAAATTGGTAGACGGTGTCAACGCTCTTGGTATGGAATTTGGCATTTGGTTTGAGCCAGAGATGATTTCCCCAGAGTCCAATCTTTATAAAGAGCATCCAGACTGGGCCATTGCGATTCCTGGCAGAACTCCAGGTTTGGCTCGTAATCAGTTGGTGCTGGATATCAGTCGTAAGGAAGTGCGCGACTGCATCATTGACAAGATGTTTAAAGTACTTCACAGTGCCAACATTAAGTATGTGAAATGGGATATGAATAGACCACTCAGTGATATTGGTGGCGCATGTCTTCCGGCAGACAGACAGGGTGAACTTTATCATAGATTTACTTTGGGTATGTATGAGATGCAGGAAAGACTTCTTGCGGAGTTTCCAGATTTGCTGCTTGAAAACTGTTCTGGTGGCGGCGCAAGATTTGACGCAGGCATGCTTTACTATAGCCCACAGATTTGGTGCTCCGATGATACAGATGCAGTAGAGAGACTTGCCATTCAAGAAAGCACTGCTATGATTTATCCTCTTTCTGCTATGGGTGCTCATGTCAGCGTATGCCCTAACCACACAGTAGGCAGAAATACTCCATTTGCAACTAGAGGAAACGTAGCTCTTGCTGGAACCTTTGGCTATGAACTGGATGTGACCAAACTCAGCGACGAAGACAAGGCAATGGTTCCTAGACAGGTTGCTATGTACCATAGATTCAACGATTTGGTAAGAGAGGGCGATTACTATCGCATTGATTCTTATCAGGAAAATCACTACTATGATTGCACTCAGGTGGTATCCAAAGATAAATCAGAGTGTATCGTTACCTATGTGCAGGTTTTGGCTAAGCCAAGTTCACACTCTCACAAGGTGAGATTGGAAGGCCTTAAGGCTGACAAACAGTATGCACTGAGTATCGTTAGCGTGAAGCCAGGCGAGGAACTTCTACAGAAGACAGACCGCATATTTAGCGGCGCAACCTTGATGAAGGGCGGATTTGTGATTCCAAATGCATGGGGTGATTTCCAGTCCACGATTTATTACTTCGAAGAGATTTAGGCAAGGCATTTAGAACTAAAAGGCGGAGGAAACAATCATGGCTGAGAAATACATACTCACAAATGGAATCATTGAGATAACAGTAAATTCCAAGGGTGCAGAACTTGCATCCTTGAAAGACTGCCAAAGTGGCAGAGAATATATGTGGCAGGCGGACCCGGCTTTTTGGGGAAGAACGTCACCGGTTCTTTTTCCTGTGGTAGGGGCGTTTAAAGACGGTGAGTTTCGCACCAAGGGGCAGACTTACCGCATGGGTCAGCATGGATTTGCCAGAGATATGGAATTTATGTTGACCAGACAGGAAGAGCATGAGATTTGGTTTTGCCTTACGGACAAGGATGATACTTGGGAGAAATATCCCTATGCCTTTGGACTTGAAATAGGGTATAAGCTGGAGGAGCGAAGCGTAAAGGTACTGTGGAAGGTATCGAATCCAGCAGAAGAAACGCTCTATTTTTCCATTGGTGGTCATCCTGCTTTTGGGGCGCCTGTCAGAAAGGCGGATGAGATTACTTGTTATGTACAGTTTAAGGGCAAGGAGCGTGTGGTTTCCAGACAACTTGTAGGAGGCCTTGCTTCCAATATTCTTCATACATGGGAATTGGATGCAGAAGGCGCATTGGCTGTGACAGAACAGGTTTTTGAGGATGATGCTTTGGTAGTGGAAGATAGTGGCTGCCAAGAAGTGGCACTGTTGGATGCTAATCGCAAGCCTTATTTGACGGTGGTATTTGACACTCCCTTGTTTGGTATCTGGTCTCCACCAGGCAAAAATGCTCCATTTATCTGCATTGAACCATGGTATGGCAGATGCGACCATGAATGCTTTACAGGAAATTTGGAAGAGCGAATTTACGGAAATAAATTACAAGCGCACGGAACATTTGAAGCTGCTTACACCATTACGGTGTAAGCGGCTTTCTCTTTGAGAAAGCAGTTTTATGATTATTTTAGAATTAGTTTTGCCACTTTTTAGAAAACGCTCACAACACGTTCACAATTGCGTTTTATGATAGAAACTAACATGCGGAATGATGCTCGTCTGCTGGGCAATAGGAAATAGAAGGTGCTTGAGCAGAAATCAATGGAGAGCAGGAACATAGCCGTAAAAGAGAGGAAACGAAACAATGAGAGAGAAATTTATCAGATTTATGTATGGAAGAAATGGAGTAGATACACTCAGCAAGCATATGATGTGGGGAGCAGTTATCCTTTGTCTGCTATCCAACATTCCATATATGGGTTTTTTGGCACCTATATCCATGGTGATGATCGTGTATGGATATTTTCGTGTCTTTTCTAGGAATGTGCAAAAGAGATATGCAGAAAATATGAAATACTATTATTTCGTAAACAAGGTGAAGGCTGGTCCAAAGAAGTGGATGAATACGCTAAAGCAGAGCAAGGACTACAAAATCTTCAAATGCCCAACTTGCAAGCAAAAACTGCGTGTGCCAAGAGGAAGAGGAAACGTAGAAGTAAGCTGCCGTAAATGTGCAACTGTGTTCCGCGGCCGCACCTAAACTGGAATATGAGATATTGTGTTAGATAGGATGCGCTGTGAGAGCACCTTGAGCGCTAACTAAGATGAGGAATAGTGATGTTTGGATATGTAATAGCCAACAAGGCTGAGATGAAATTTAAGGAGTATGATGTGTATCGCTCCTATTATTGTGGTCTGTGTAGGTCCATGAAGGATAGATGTGGAAATTTGGCACGCCTTTCTTTGTCCTACGATATGACCTTTGTATATATGCTTTTGTCTGGACTGTATGAGCCGAAGACAGAAGTGAAGCAGTGTAAATGTGCGCTTCATCCATTTGAAAAAATACAGATTAGAGAGAATTCTGTTGCAGAGTATGTGGCAGATATGTCCTTGCTGATGACTTATTACAAATGCAAGGACGATTGGGATGATGAAAAGAAGATTAGTAAAGGTTTACTCATGGCCGCCCTTCGAAACAAATACAAAAAGCTGGGCGGTTTTTATGAGGAAAAGCTACGCCAGATAGAGGCGCTTTTTGAAGAACTCAAAAAGGGTGAGGACTTGGGTTCCACTGACGTGGATTATATGTCAGGTCTTTTTGGAAACATTATGGCGTTAGTGATGGTACAAAAAGAGGATGAGTGGGCAGGTATGCTGGGGCGCATGGGCTTCTTTTTGGGTAAGTTTATCTACATCATGGATGCTTATGAGGATATGGAAGAGGATTTGAAAAAATGCCAGTACAATCCCCTGATAAAGCATTACCAATCCCCAGACTTCGAAGGCGAATGTCATCAGATACTGACCATGATGATGGGTGAGTGCTGCAGAGAATTTGAAAAATTGCCTATTATAGAAAATATAGAGATTTTGAGAAATATTCTGTACTCGGGAGTATGGGTGAGATATGAAGAAGTGCACGTTAAGAGAGAAGAGGCGGCACATTTTGGAAAAGCAGAAGAAGTCGATACTGAGCAAACAATTGTGCTTAGAGAGGTGTCAGCACAATCAAAAGATGTGACGGAAGAGGCGATAAAAGAAGAAACAGAGGTAACAAGCAATGAGTGATCCATATCAGATTCTGGGGGTTGAAAGGAACGCCTCAGATGACGACATAAAAAAAGCATATCGAAGCCTTAGCAGAAAGTATCATCCCGATGCCAACGTGAACAATCCTAACAAGGAAGCGGCAGAAGAGAAGTTTAAGGAAATCCAAAGGGCCTACCAGGATATCATGAAGATGCGAAGTGGGGAATATGGCTCGGATATGGGCTACGGCGGCTATAGCGCAGGCGGATATGGAACTGGCGGAGCAGGCTATGGAAATACGGGCTATGGCGGTTTTGGCGGATTTGGAACTGGTGGTTACTACGGTGGCTCCTTCCATGGGCAGCAGGCTAGATATAGACAGGCGGGAGCGGAAGGCAGTGATTATTTGCGCTCTGCGGCATCCTATATACGCGCTGGGTATTACAAGGAAGCTTTAAATGTGCTTAGTCAGATACAAGACAGAAACAGTTTGTGGTATTATTATAGTGCAACTGCAAACCTTGCAATGGGCAACAACATCATAGCCAAAGAGCATGCAAACAAGGCTGTAAGCATGGAGCCAAACAACTGGGAATACAGACAGCTTTTGGAACGAATTGAATCAGGCGCAAGCTGGTATCAGGGCAGAACCACCTATTATGGTGGCATGAATCCTGCTGGTGGCAATATCTGCGTCAAACTTTGTATTGCCAACGCAATCTGCAATATCTGTTGTGGCGGCGGAGGTCTGTGTTGCGGTGGATATCCAATGTATTGATAGAAACCTTTGCGTGTAACATACGCAACACAGATTTGAGAGAGTATTTTGGAAATAATTAGGTATAAGGAAAAACAAAACAAATGACAAACGAGCAATACTATGAATTAATCAGACCATACGAGGATGCAATGAAGGTGCTTTACACCAGATTGGAGATACTCAATCATAGCATCTATTCCAGAGAGGCAAGTTCTCCTGTGCACCACATGCAAAGACGTATCAAGGAAAAACGCAGCATGGAGGAAAAGTTAGGCAGACTTGGTACGACGGATAGCGTGATGAATGCAAAGGACAATCTGATGGATATTGCAGGCATCCGCGTAATCTGTTATTTTGAAGATGAAATCTACACGATGATAGAGGCTTTGAAACGCCAAGAGGACTTGATTTTGATCAAGGAAAAAGATTACATGGCCAAGCCCAAGGAGAGCGGATATCGCAGCTATCATATCGTGTTTGGTGTGCCTATCCATGCCTTGGACGCCATGGAATATTATCCTGTGGAGGTGCAATTCCGCACCCTTTCCATGGATTTTTGGTCCAGTATGGAGCACAAGATTTGCTACAAAAAAGACAGAACAAACAAGGAGGAACTTTCCAAACAAATGCAGGTTCTCTCCCAGTCTTTGGCACTTATTGAGGCGGAACTAAAAAGTTATATTGTGGAGGAGTAAATTTTTATCCATAAATCACGAGGGGCGAAGCGTATCTATATTAAGCAGTAGAGGTGCTTCGGATTGGAGCAGAAATGACAGAAAGAAAATTTGCGCAGTGCATCCAAGGCATGAATGAGGGAGATAAGGATGCGCTGAGAGAAGTGTACGAAGAATATGTATCCTATATTTATGGCATAACTTGGCAGCTCTTAAAAAACAAAGAGAATGCGGAGGATATTACTGCGGACTTTTTTATCAAATTATGGGAAAAATCGGCACTGTACAAGCCGGGAAGTGGACACAAGGGTTGGATGGCTACCATCGCAAGAAACATGGCAGTGGACTTCATCCGCAAAAACAGAAGAGAAGATTTGGTAGAGGATTTTGAGGAAGGCGAGTTCGTGGCAAGTACAGGTGTGGCTTCTTCTCAGATTGGCGTAGAGCAACAGGTGATAGGTGATGCCACGGTCAAAGAAGCGCTGGAATCATTAAATGAAAAAGAACGACTGGTGGTACATATGAAGGTGCTGGGCGAGATGACATTGCAGGAGATTGCAGACGCCCTAGAGACACCCATTGGCACCATCGCATGGAGATACCGCGAGGCGGTAAATAAATTAAGGAGGCAGGGATATGGAGAAGGACTTTAAAAAAGAATATCAAGAACATCTAAAAAGTGAAACTCCAGATCTGTGGGCCCGCATTGAGGACGCTTTGACAGAAAAAACGCCTGCATCCAAGGCGGTTTCGACACATGAAACAGCCAAAGACAAGAAAATGGAGGAAACTGGAAAATCCATTAAAACTTTCAGAACGCGACGATGGAAGAAGTGGATGGCGGCAGTTCCTGCGGCGGCAGCAGTCTTTCTGCTAGTCGTAGCTGCACCAATCTTTATGCCGAAGGGATCTTTTGAATCATCAGAAAAAGCAGCTATGGACATGGCATTTTTTGATGGGATGGCTGACAACGCAGCACCGGAAGCAGAATTGTATGCTGAGGAAGAGGCTGTGATGGAGGAAAGTATTCCAGAGTATATGCTTGAGAGTGCGGAGACAGACACAGGGGCCTTGGCAGGTAGCAGTGAGAATGGTAATCTGAGTTCTACGATGGCCACAGGAAGCGGCAATCCGTCCGCTGAGAGCAAAACAGAAAGTGCAAACACTGACACTTATGCGGATAGACAGGAAACCAAGACTACCACAGAGGACAAAGAACAAGCGACCCAAGAACATGACGACTTAAAGAAAGAGAAGACGGAGACAAAAGTGCTCCACCTTCAGGTGGTAGAGCAGATTCCTACAGACAATACGAATTTGCTAGCGGAGGATAAAGAGCATATTAATCAAATTTATGATTTGTATCTAGTCTTGGTGGACGGCGAAGAAAAGTTGCTGGCTGTACCTATAGAAAACGAGATGGAATTTGAACAACAGATATGGTATGATGTGACCGTGACAGAGTCAGAAGAGTCAGGAATCGACTATATTTGGGTGGAAGAATGAGATACAAGATAGCAATCTGCGACGATAGCGCAGCAGATAGAAATTATATACAGGATTTAACCCTAGCGTGGGTGAAAGAGAGAAGGATTGATGCGAGCATCAGTCCTTTTTCCAGTGCAGAGAACTTCCTTTTTCAGTATCAAGAAGAAAAAGATTTTGATATCCTGCTGTTGGATATCGAAATGGGACAGATGGATGGAGTTTCGCTTGCCAAGACTCTGCGAAAGGACAATGAAACTGTCCAGATAATCTTTGTCACAGGTTATTCAGATTATATATCCGAAGGCTATGAGGTGGAAGCTCTTCATTACCTCATGAAACCGGTGAAGGAGATGAAACTTAGAGAAGTACTGGACAGGGCGCTGGACAAGCTTTCCAAGAATGAAAAGGTGCTGAATCTGGAAGTGGGTGGCGAGATGGTTCGCATCCCTGTTTATCAGATTAAGTACTTGGATGTGCAGGCCAATTATGTGACGATTCATGCCAAGGAAGACTATACCATCAAAAAGACTTTAAGTCAGTTGGCAGCAGAACTGGACGATAGATTTTACAAAGTTGGTCGTTCGGCAGTAGTCAACCTGACGCATATAAACAGAGTGACTAAGACGGATATTTATCTAAAGGATGGAAGCCAGATTCCGCTTCCCAGAGGGGCATATGAGGGAGTTAACCGGGCCATTATTTCCATGAACTGAGATAGTGTGGGAATTTGAGAATGAATAGGACGGATTATGACGCAGGACAAGTGCAGGCATTTCATGAGAGGGATTTAAATGGGTATTTTCACAAGGAAAATAGAAAAACAGATTGGGGCGTATCAACAGGAACTGATTCAGACCCATTATGCAGAAGTGGAAAATATGTACAAACAGATTCGTGGGTGGAGGCATGATTATCGCAATCACATCCAGACCATGAAGGCCTATGCGGCGAGCGAAGACTGGGAGGCTATCTGCAATTACCTAGACTTGCTGGATACGGACCTTGCTACGGTAGATACCGTCATCAAGACAGGCAATCCTATGACAGATGCCATCTTAAACTCCAAGATTTCTCTTGCCAAGTCCAAGGGCATAGAGGTGACAGCGGATGCACATATTCCAGTGAAACTGAATTTGTCTGAGATAGATTTGTGCTGTATCATCGGTAATCTTTTTGACAATGCTATTGAGGCCAGCATGAAGCTTCCCTGTGAGCAACGACTTATCCGTGTCTACATGGATATGAAAAACACCCAGCTCTACATATCATTCACCAACTTTACAGCAGGCAAAAAGATGAATAAGGTGGGGAACCTTTTCCAAACCACCAAAGGTAAGGATCATGGTTTTGGGCTGGTGCGTATCGATGCGATTGTAGAGAGATTAGACGGCTATATCAGCCGCAACAGCGAGGATGGAGCGTTTACTACAGAAATATTGTTGCCAACAATTCATCCCCCAAAATAAACAATTCGTCCCCGCAATGTGCGGGGGCATTTTTTTGTGTTAAGATACGCTTGAATGAATTTGTGGCGCGCATGGATTCAAAATTGTTGATAGGAAATGAGGAAGTATGAAAGAAAAACCAAAATATAACATGTGGCAAGGGATTTGCTACATGGTCAGAAAGGCGTGGACGACGGAAAAGAGTGTTTTGTGGCTCTGCATAGTGGTGGCTTTTTTGCAGGTTAGTATCAATTTGGCGCAGCTTTTTGTGGCTCCAGAAATACTGGCAAAGATAGAGCAGAAATCTTCGCTGGCAGAACTGCTTTGGACTGTGACAGGATTTGCATTGCTTACCTTTTTGCTTAGAGGATTGAAGGGGTATGTGGATACCAACACTTTGCCCGGCAGGTGTGATGTGCGTAGCGCGGTGCTAAGCGATTTGAATGTGAAGACGTGTGCCACCTCCTACCCACATATAAAGGACAAGAAAATCATAGAAAAACTGGGTAATGCGCTGAATACTACGAATAGCAATTCAAGCCCAGCAGAACATATTTGGACTACATTGAGTAATCTTCTTGCTAACGTGACAGGATTTGGCATTTATTTGGCGCTTTTGTCAAATTTACATCCGTTTTTAATGATAGTGGTACTGGTAACTAGTATCTTTGGGTTTGTGGTAAGTAAGCGTATCAATGAGTGGGAGTACAGACATAAAGAGGAACGCAGTGAACTAATTTATAGACACTGGTATATTATGCAACGTGCCCAGTCCGTAGAATTTGCGAAGGACATTCGTATTTTAGGCCTTAGACCGTGGCTTACGGAAATATATGAAAAGACTACGAAACTCTTGGAGGCCTATGTTGCTCGCAGGGAAAAGACTTACATATGGGGAAATGTGTTAGATGTGGTGCTTAGTTTTGCACGAAACGGAATTGCTTATGGATACCTTATCAGCATAACACTTGAGGGGGGACTTAGTGCAGCACAATTCCTTTTGTACTTTACAGCTGTTAGTGGATTTACAGAATGGGTTACAGGTATTTTACAGGAAATTGGTGCTTTGGATAAAGAGTGTCAGGAACTTTCTCATGTGCAAGAATATCTGAATATGGAAGAGCCATTTCGCTTTGAAGGAGGAATGGAGATTCCACAGCTTGAGCAGTATGAACTGACACTAGAAAATGTATCCTTCCGCTACCCAGAAACAGAGGACTATATATTTAAAAATGTCAATTTAGTGGTGAAGCCTGGAGAGAAATTGGCTGTGGTAGGTCTAAATGGAGCAGGTAAGACCACGCTCGTGAAGCTTCTTTGTGGATTTTATGATCCTGACGAAGGAAGAGTGCTGCTAAATGGAATAGATATACGAGAATTTAATAGACAAGAGTATTATCAGAAGTTTACTGCTGTGTTCCAGCATTACCAGTTGCTTGATGTGACAGTCAAAGAAAATGTGGCTCAAACAGTGGAAGATATTGACGAGGAAAAAGTAAATGCTTGCCTAGAAAAGGCTGGACTTTTGGAGTTTGTAAAGACATTGCCAGAAGGCGTGGATAGCCATGTGGGCAGAGATGTTTATCTCGATGGCATTCTGTTTTCGGGAGGGCAAACACAGAGACTTGTATTGGCTAGAGCTCTCTACAAGGATGCTCCAATCTTGATACTAGACGAGCCGACAGCTGCTTTGGACGCTATTGCAGAAAATGACATCTACATGAAATATAGTGAGATGACCGAAGGAAAGACTTCCGTCTTTATTTCTCATAGATTGGCATCCACAAGATTTTGCGACCGTATTTTGCTTCTTCAGGATGGCGGAATTGCGGAGGAGGGTACGCATGAGCAGCTGATTGCATTAGGTGGCAAATATGCAGAACTATTTGAAGTGCAAAGTCGCTATTATCAGGAAGGAGGGGAAGTAGATGAGTAAGGAAACACGCACAGCTACTTGGAAGGAAACTTTTGCCCTCCATGGTAGATGCTTTAAAGATATATATAGTTATTGCCCTCAGAAATTTTGGGCATCTGGACTATATGCGTTGGTAGCGGCACTTTCTCCTTATGTGACAGTGTATTTATCCGCTCGCATTATCAATGAACTGGCCCACCATAGACGCCCAGAAATCTTGATGAAGTGGGTACTTTTGACATTGGTTTTAGAGGCTGTGATTGGTCTGTTAAAGGCGGTGGCCACCAGATGGATTTGTGCCGTAAATACTATATATAATCCGAAGAAAGAGCGAATTTATCTAAATAAATTTTTTGATATGGATTATGCAGATGTGGACAATCAGGAAGTGCGAGACTTACGTTCCCAGATTAGGCAGAGTGAAGGCTGGTTTGGCTGGGGCATCAATATGGCCCTGTCTGATATGCAAAGTGTTCTTCACTATGGTTTCGGCGTGATAGGAGCTATAGCACTGACGGTTAGCATGTTTACTATGATGGTACCAGAGACGCAAAGCAATTTTTTGTGGCTTAATCACCCTTTGACAGTGATAGGGTTTGTGGTGGCTCTTGTACTGTTGGTTGGTATTACTCCAGTATTGGCGGCAAGGAATGAGAGTTTGTATGTGAAAATCGCAGAGTTCGCCAGATTTGGCAATCGTGTTTTTTCTCATTTTGGATACATTGCTCATGACACAGAGCGTGCTATGGATTTGCGTATGTACAATCAGATGGATATGGCAACCTATTATTTGAAAAAGTGTGACTCTTTTGGCGTGGGCTCTTATAGCGCAAAACTAAACGCAGGAGAAGAGGGGATTCGCAATGGTGTCATGGCGGGAAGCATATCCCTGATTACAGGCGTGGTGTATGCATTTGTAGGCCTTAAGGCATGGGCAGGTGCCTTTGGCGTGGGTAGTGTGACTCAGTATGTGAGCGCGATTACCTCCTTGACAGCCAACGCAAGTGAGTTATTAAAAGCCCTTGGAAGTATGAAAACCAACACCACCTTCCTTCGTACTATTTACGAACTTTTGGATATCCCCAACAATATGTATCAGGGAAGCCTTACCACCGAAAAAAGAGCAGATCGCCAATATGAGGTGGAGTTTAGGGATGTATCCTTTAAATATCCGGGCTCTGAAGCTTGGGCGCTTCGCCATGTGAATATGAAGTTTAAGGTGGGAAGCCGTCTTGCGGTAGTAGGTGAGAATGGTTCCGGAAAGACTACTTTTATCAAACTCTTGTGCAGACTATACGACCCACAGGAAGGACAGATACTGCTCAATGGTATTGATATCCGCAAGTACAATTATAGAGACTACATGGATATCTTTTCTGTAGTATTCCAGGATTTCCAGTTGCTTTCACAACCTCTCGGTGCAAACGTTGCAGGCAGTGCAACCTACGACAAAGAAAGAGTGTTAAAAGCGTTAGAGGATGCTGGCTTTGGAGAGAGATTAGCAGAGCTTGAAGATGGACTGGATACCATGCTTTACAAAGACTTTGACAAAAAGGGCGTGGATGTTTCGGGCGGTGAGGCACAGAAGATTGCCATTGCAAGAGCCCTATACAAAAATGCACCTTTCATTATTTTAGATGAGCCAACTGCTGCGCTGGATCCTATTGCAGAGGCGGAGATTTACAGCAAGTTCAATGATATTGCAGGCGACAAGACTGCTATCTATATCAGCCACAGACTTTCCTCCTGTAAGTTCTGTGATGAGATTGCTGTATTCCACGAGGGCCAGGTAGTGCAGCAGGGCTCCCATGAAGATTTAGTTGTCAATGCAGAGGGCAAATACCATGAACTTTGGAATGCCCAGGCACAGTACTATGTGTAATTGATAGGATTGACGATATAGGTATCTACATTTTAAGAGTAAACCGCATAAAAAAGGCACAGGAACTTCAGCTAGAAGTCTCTGTGCCTTTTTACTATTCTATTCAATTCGTATACTATTTTTGCCATATAGAGTTGCCATATTTTTATTTACGTCATGGTTTGCATCTGTGGAAATATCTCCCAAGTATAGGAGATTTACCAAAGACTCTGGCACATCATAAGGGGCAAAGATGACATCCAGGATAGAGTCATCTTCTAGGATGGCTAGGCGCTCTTGGTACTGCTCTTCGTAGTAAGCAGCCTCTCCGTTACATAGAACTTGAAGTGCTGTCACTGCATGAGGTTTTACATAGGATGCGCTCCAAGGTCTAACCAATAACAGGAGAAGGAACACAATTATCAAGCCGCCTTGCAAAAGAAGCATCTTTTTCAGTGGTGAAGCCGTGGCTAGTTTCCAAGTCTTTTTGGATTCCAACAACCTGTAGATGGCACCTAAGGCATAGAAGTAAATCATAGCCAGAGCCAGTATCATCAGATAGTAAACCAAGCAGAATACTCTCGCTGCACCGCCGTTGTTTTGAGCATAGAAAGGTGGGCAGGAAGAGGAACAGTAAATGCCAAAAATCAGACCACATACCAGTACAGGATAACGGAACTTCCATGTGCTTTTTTCAATGATGCGTAGGTAGGCTGGGGTTACAAAAAGGAAAAACAAAAGGGACCATATTCCGTTCCAGTAAAGGCAGTATCTGGAGTTTTGGTAAATAGCCTTTAGTACCGCCCTGATGGGGGATAACTGCATGGCTGTAGCTTGGCGAATGGCATTGCCGGGGGCGACAGCACTGATCAAAAATCCTCCAAACAGGAAAAACGCAATCAGGCACAAGGAAATCAAGATATGCCCCTTTGGTGCTTTGCGAAGGACTACCAAATATGCATAGTACAAAATAAAAAGCACTAGAATAATCATGGTTGGCAGCAGGGAAACATAATTTCCACCTGCCAGAAAGATAGCCAGCAGAGAAAGGACTATCGTGCGCCATACAGTTGCTTTATCTAGGGATTTAATCAGCAGTCCCCAAAAGACGAAGGTGCATGCCAGAAAACCAGTGTAGTACATGGACCCGTTGTACCAGTAAAAGGTTTCGCCACAAAGGGGAACCTGCTGGGTAAAGGTCAAAACCAAAAGAGATGTAACTAAAATCCATAAGTGTTTGGATGCCTTCAGCACATGACAAAGAATAGTATGTGTGAAGTAGAATGTACTACCTGTAAAACAGATAAACAGGACAGTAGGGTACAATTTGTAGAAGAAATCGCCCCAAACATTTGGAATTAGGTGCATCAGAAACATGGCAGAATAGGTTCCCTGCCACGCATAGTATTGCTTGATAGTTTCAGAGAAAGCGGTTGCCAAAACCTGAAAGATATTGCCGGTTTCCTGCCAAACCTTACCTACGATACTTCCATAGTAAAAATCATCTCCAAGGGGATGATTGAAGAAGCCCAAAATAGACATGAGAATCAGGCAAAGTATCATCAGGCCAAAGAAAAACCAGGCGGCATATTTTTCGTATTTTTCAAGAAAGTGTTGCATAGTGCCTCCTTGTGGAGTGTTAACCTACAGGTTGGTAGGTTTTTGTTTGTAAAAGAAAAGAGCCAAAAAGACTGGGAATGCGTAGAACAATATCAGATAATAGCGGACTAAAGAAATTGGTCCAGCTAAACAGGTCAGGCTCACACAGAATGCGAGCAGAACGGTTCCCCAAATCATTTTGCGCTTGGAGTAAAGCCCATAAGCTAAGGTGGTAAGCATTACCCAAAACATAAATCCAAGTGAAAACAGTAGACGAAGTACGGGAATCTTTTGGTAGTAAAAGCCAAGAGAAATTTTTTCACATAAGTCTGTCAGCACTGGAATATAGGTAGTCTTTTCGATGCGGTAATTGCCGCCATAAAAATCAAAATAATAGATTTCGCCGTCATATATAGAAGTTCCTGGATACCATGCCTGGTAAGTGAGGTTGAAGAAGGCCTTGATATACTGGGCAGGGTATTGTAGGAATTTTTGGGCCCAAAGAGAAAGGAACTCTCCTTTGTGCTCATTGAAATAATCTGTGTAAAGATAGTTTTTCAGGCTATCAGAGATAAAGGGGCTGTATTTGCTCCACTGTCCTTCAGGCATCATGTTGTAAAGAAGGTTAAGCTCCTCTGGTGTGAACGCATCCTCGCCCTCGGAAACATACAAGTACCCGATCTGCTGAATGGGTATGCTGAAGGCTTCCGCGGCTCCGCCGGGAACAGCGTCTAAGCCTTTTTCCAAAGCAAAGGAAATGCCAAAGTAGCCAATCAACGTAGCGGCAAAAAGAATGGCAACTGCCTTGCGCTTGGATGCCAAAAAGCAAAGATACATGATGGCAAACAGAATCACTGCGTAGATGATATTTTTGCGAAATAGAGAAGCAAACACAAGCGTTGTAGCCAAATAGATAGGTTTTGTTGGTCTTTCAAAAAAAGACTCCGAATCTTCTAACATATCAAAGGTCAGTAAAGCGGCGACTAACACAAGTAAGGAACAGATAACATCCTTGGTGGTGCTAGTGGTAAACATGGAGATGGTAGGGGACAGCGCATAGAATAGAAAGCCTGCCACAACCAGCCATGTACGCTGCGTTTTCTTGTATATAAAGTATAGAGAATAAGCAAAGGTAAGGCTACAAAGCACCATTTGGAAACAGGAGTACAAAAGGATTCCGGCAAACAGGGAGTCGAATAGTTTGTATCCTAAGGTGATGATGCCGCCCATGACTAAGGTGCTGGCCAGAGAGTGGTGTGTGCTGAAGTCGTTCAAATCCGCATACATTACCTGAATCAACTGGCCAGAAATATCATAGTTGAAAAAGCCTGGAAGGTTGGCGAGCAAAATCGGAAGCCAACAGATGAGCATACCTATAGCGCCTATGATAAAAATCAGAATTGGCTTTTTGATTTGGTATCTGGTATATGTAGTTTTGGAATTGCGATTGAGCGCGCGAAATAAAGAGCGCAGAACAAAATAGAATGCAAATATTTCTACAAGCCAAATGACTACCCACATCCAAGCTGGAATCAGGCCAAGGAATGGGCCAATATGGCTGTGTACAGAAGTGCCGTGTTCTAAACTAAGATTGCACCCAACCACCTGCATAGTAGAAAGGATCAGGGCTAGAAACGCAATGATATATTGAGGAAATCTCGTTTTTGTTGCTTTTACTTTTGAAAAGAGCCCAGTAGAAGTCATCGAACTAGTCCTTTCTATCCGTGATTATTTTGCTGAAACAATGAAGATATTATACAGCAAAAGAAAAGCAATTGCCACTTCTTTGTAATTCATTTAAATGGAAAAAGCTCATGGTTTATAATGACCATGAGCTTTTGTGGATGTTATTCGTTTAATTCAAATAAATAGTCTACGAACTTGCTGACTTCTTCAGGATGCTTAGTTCCTACAAAGACGCCCAGAAATCCTTCGGTGTCTTCATGAAAAACAAAATATTCTTCGAACTTTTCGCAACCAGTCAAACTGATTCCTATAGGAATAGGGTTGTCCATGCTTTCGTAATCATAAGGGTTTGCAGGGTATTCGAGACCGGAATCCGCAAGTGCCATATTTTGGCTTGCTTCCTGTATCTTTTCTGCCAAGGTGGCATCTACGTAGAAGATACGACCTTCCAATGCCTTTAACTGATCGTCAGATAAATAAAAACGCAAATCACCATAATTGTTGTTGTAGCCATATTTGCTGAAGTTGTAAGTGTCCATAACCATGACATCTACATCACCAGCAGCTGTATGAACCATAATCATTTGAGAAGTTTGGAAACTGTTGTCGTTGAATTCCTCGGTCATGCGGTAGTTGTGGTCGAAAGCGACTTGATATTCTTCCAAATCAATTTCCAACGCTTCGGCTACAGCATCGTCGAAGGCTGTAGTCTCGGCATATTTGGGATAGGCATTTACAAAGATGCCAAAGAAACCATAGTCTTTGTGGGTACTCATATCTTTAATTAATATACACAGAAGAATCAATCCAACGATGGTTCCGATGGTGTGCCATTTATAGTAGAGCCAGAAGTGCTCTATCTTTTTCTTGAGAGGCTTCTGTTTCAAGGCCTCACGTTCTTCTTTAAATTCATCCATTACAGGCATAGTTTGCGTCCACCTTTTCTATATGTTGTAGAACTTCAGCCGAGGAAGGCTGAAGCATTTAGATTTACTCAAATATCTTATGAGTGTTGAAACCTCTCTAATCATAAGTTGAAATATTTCCAAAGTCAATGAAAAGGACATAACCAGTTTCTAAAAAAACCATAAAATTACGTATTTGAAAGGGGTTTGTCCTTGAAAGATTTTTGGGAATGTACTATGATTAAAAGAAGCAATGAATTTGAAAGGATTAGGTAGTAACGATGAGTGATACTTATGTGGAATGTCTGGTCAAAGTACCTGCAACTGTGATGGGTAGATTTACCAAGACTTTATTGATTATGTTGACAGTAGTGTTTGGACTGTTGATGCTGATTGGCTTTTGGCCAGCTTTTTTTGTTGCACTTGCAACAGGATTTGGAGCTTATTTTGTATGGCTTCACACAGATATTGAATATGAATACCTCTATTTAGATAGAGAACTTGTAATTGACAAGGTTATGGCTAAGACCAAGAGAAAGAGAGTGGCAAGTTACGACTTGGATCGCATCGAAATCCTGGCTCCTGTGAAATCTTATCATTTGGACAATTACAAGAACCGTCAGGTAAAACCTGTTTTCTATACTACTAAAGTAGAGGAGCAGCCAGACCTTAGATATGTTATGTATTACGAAGGAAACGTAAAGGCATACCTTACACCATCACCAGAAATGATTAAGGCTATGAAGAACGTAGCTCCTAGAAAGATTTTTGCCGACTAGCAGACTTTTATGTGTTGACAAGCCTGTTTTATTTTGATACACTTTGGAACAAAATTCACAGAAACAATTCACATTATTAGGAGGAAAGATCATGGGTCAGATTATTGGCGAAGGCATTACCTTTGATGACGTGCTGTTGGTTCCTAGCTATTCACAGGTCATCCCAAACGAGGTAGATTTAACTACTTACCTCACAAAGAAGATTAAACTCAACATTCCAATGATGAGTGCAGGAATGGACACTGTTACTGAACACCGCATGGCGATTGCTATGGCTAGACAGGGTGGTATCGGTATCATTCACAAGAATATGTCTATTGAAGCGCAGGCTGAAGAAGTAGACAAAGTAAAACGTTCCGAAAATGGTGTTATCTCAGATCCATTTTCTTTGTCTCCAGAGCATACATTGGCAGATGCGGACGCACTTATGGGCAAATTCCGTATTTCTGGTGTTCCTATTACAGAGGGACGCAAACTGGTAGGTATCATTACCAACCGTGACCTTAAATTTGAAACTGATTTTTCCAAAAAGATTAAAGAATCCATGACTTCTGAGGGACTTATTACTGCTCCAGAAGGCATCACTTTGGAGGAAGCAAAGAAGATTCTTGCAAAAGCAAGAAAAGAAAAACTTCCTATCGTAGACGCTGATTTTAACTTAAAGGGTCTGATCACTATCAAAGATATTGAAAAGGCTATCAAATATCCACTTGCTGCAAAGGACGATCAGGGAAGACTTCTCTGTGGAGCAGCAGTAGGTATTACAGCAAATGTTCTTGACCGTGTTGCTGCACTTGTTGATGCGAAGGTTGACGTAATTGTACTTGACAGCGCACATGGACATTCTCAGAACGTGTTGAATTGTGTAAAAATGATTAAAGAAGCATATCCAGACCTTCAGGTTATCGCTGGTAACGTAGCAACTGGCGAAGGTACCAGAGCTTTGATTGAAGCTGGTGCAGACGCTGTTAAGGTAGGTATTGGACCTGGATCTATCTGTACTACTCGTGTAGTAGCAGGTATCGGTGTTCCACAGGTTAGCGCAATCATGGATGCTTATGCAGTTGCAAAGGAATATGGTATTCCAATTATTGCAGACGGCGGTATCAAGTACTCTGGTGATATGACCAAGGCCATCGCTGCTGGTGGTAACGTATGTATGATGGGTAGCATCTTTGCAGGATGTGACGAAAGCCCAGGACAGTTCGAATTGTTCCAGGGACGTAAATACAAAGTATATCGTGGCATGGGCTCTATCGCTGCTATGGAAAACGGAAGTAAAGACCGTTACTTCCAGACCAACGCTAAGAAGTTGGTTCCAGAAGGAGTAGAGGGACGAGTTGCTTACAAGGGAACTGTAGAAGACACAGTATTCCAGTTGATGGGCGGACTTAGAGCTGGTATGGGTTACTGCGGAACTCAGACTATCGAAGAACTGAAAGAAGGCGGCAAATTCGTTAAGATTTCTGCTGCTTCCTTGAAGGAAAGCCATCCACACGATATTCACATCACCAAAGAAGCTCCTAACTATAGTGTAGATGAATAAGAAATCAGTATTGAGCCAAGACATTAACGTCTTGGCTCTTTCTTTGCACGTGATAAACGTGAAAGCGTTTACATTAGTAATATTATTTGGTTTTTGACGAAAAATGACAATATTTAGGAGAAAAAGCACTATAAAAACATTGCACCACCACAAAATGTTGTGTTAGAATAAGACGAAATTTGCGGTGGAAAACGCAAAAGAGGAAGTTTTAACCAAGTAGGAGGTTTATTTTAGGGTGTTTAGTAGCAGGTTAACTGAGCCAGCGGAAAGAACACAAGATTTGTCAGTGAATGATTCCATTAACAATGAAATTCTTCAGCAGTTGCAAGACGAATTTTGTAAAGCGACTGGCTTATATGCTCTTACTTTGGATGCATTTGGGGGATTGCGTACAAAGATGTCTGGTGCGAAACCTGGCATGGAGTATATGGAAAAAGTATTCAGCGAGCAACGCTGCAGACAATTGTATGAGCGCGTTGCAGGTAATTCGCTTGAGGATTTTGTAGTAGAGGATATATACGGTACTACAATTAAGATGGCTGCCATTGCAATTGCAGCTAAGAACGTTAAGAGTTTAATCTGGATATTGGCGTATCCAGTGGAGAATGAAGAGGATGAACAACACTTTTTCGCAGCAATAGAAATGATGCGTCATACAAGTATCATTACTATGGAAAACAAATTGTCCTGCATAGGAGCGGAAGCAGAGATGTATCGCAACCGTGTGGATGAGGAGGAAATGGAAAAAACGAAGGCTCGCATTGATGCCATGACCAGCGTGGTGGAACTTTTGGATGATGAGGAAGCCTTTGACGATGTAATGCGAAAAGTCTTGTCAGTTTTGGGATCTCATTTGTCTGTATCTAGCGCACAGATTTTTAGACTCAATGTAGAAAAACAAACCATGGATGTGGTTACGGAATGGCTAAGCCAAGGAACCATTTCCAGTTTTGATAAGACACAGAACATTCCGATGTATCCTTTTTTGAACGTGGAAAAACCACTGGTTATGGGAACTGATGGGATGCAGGGGCATTTGGATGAGCCTACGTTCAGATTGTATGGAATCCGTGGTGTTATGGTGTTCCCGTTGGAGAAAAAGCAGAGTGGCACCATGGTGCTTTGTCTTTGTGAGCAAGACAAAAACAGACTGTGGCAAGTGGAGGAGGTTCGGTTTGCTTCGGACGTATCCAAGATTCTGCAGAGCATCGTGACCAGACGAAGTCAGAAGAACTCTTTGATGAATTCTTATACTTCTATGGAGACAGTACTTGACAACATCAGTTGTTGCATTTATGTCAGGGATTTAGAGTCTGGACAGGTTTTGTTCACTAACCGCATGACCAAGACTCAGTTCAGCGGTGAACTGCGAGATGGAACAATGCAGCGGCTTTTAGACTCCGCTATGATACAGGAGCGTAGAGATGGTGCATACGAAGTGTTCTATGAGGACAGAGGCCGTTGGTATGATATGATGTATACACGTATCAATTGGGTCGACGGTAGATTAGTAGAACTGTATTCTTTGTATGACATTACTGACAAAAAGATTTATCAGCGAAAGATAGAACAGCAGGCGTACACAGACTTTTTGACAGGTCTATATAATCGTATGTGCTGTGAACGTGATATGGCATGGCATTTGGATGATGCCAAGAAACGTGGTGTGCAAGGCGGTATCCTGTATTTGGATTTGGACGATTTCAAACACATCAATGATGGTTTGGGACATCAGTACGGAGACGTTCTTTTGAAATCCATTTCCAACAGCCTGCGCCGAATTGATGGTATTCAAAAGACCTGTTACCGCATGGGCGGTGATGAGTTCGTCATAGTAATTCCAGCGGAGCATTATGATAGACTGGATGGTATTCTGGAGGATATCAAACAGATTTTTGCAAAGCCTTGGTTTTTGAAAGATGCAGACTATTACTGCACTATGAGTATGGGTATCGTAAGTTTCCCGCATGGGGATGACACGGTACAGGATTTGATTAAAAAAGCTGATATTGCCATGTATGAGGCCAAGAAAACTGGTAAAAACCGTATGGCCAAATACACAGACAGTCTGGAGTCAACTTCTGGCAAGCGACTTGACATGGAAAAAAATATGCGTGACGCTACTGTGGCAGGATTTGGCGAGTTTGAAGTATACTATCAGCCAATTATTGACATTCAGAGAGATGGAACTCCTTGTGCAGGCGCGGAGGCACTGATTCGTTGGAACAGTACGGAGCTGGGATTTATTTCACCAGCAGAGTTTATTCCACTTGCAGAATATTTGGGCTTGATTAACCCGATTGGTAACCATGTACTGAAATCTGCTTGTGAGACTTGTAGGTATTGGAATGAGCATGGATATCCAAATTACAAGATTAACGTTAACCTGTCTGTAGTGCAGCTTTTGCAGGCGGACGTGGTGGATATTGTGCGTAAGACCTTACATGAGACTGGTATCAATCCACGGAATCTTACCTTGGAAGTTACCGAGAGTTTGGCCATCAATGATATGGAACGCATGAAAGAGATTTTGGGTAGTATCAAGGCGCTTGGCGTTCGTATTGCTTTGGATGATTTTGGAACAGGATATTCCTCCCTCAATCATATCAGAGAGATTCCGTTTGATGTTATCAAGGTGGATCAGAGTTTTGTCAGAGATTTGGCAGAAGACGCTTATTCACAGTCCTTTATCAAACTGGTGTCTGAACTTGCAGAGACTATCGGCGTAAGTATTTGCGTGGAAGGTATCGAGACACAAGAACAGTTCAAGGTACTAGAAGGCATGAGGGTGCGCATGGTTCAGGGCTATTATTTCGACAGACCGCTAACCAGAAGACAGTTTGATGCTAAATATGTACATAAAGATGTTCAAAATTGCGTGGAAATTCGGTAAATATGAGGTTGAAAAACCACCTTTAAACGTGTTAGTATTACATTAGTAGTTACGCAACTGGCGGAAAACAGGAAACTGTGGTGGGGCTAACCCACAGGGAGCGTAGCCAATGATGAATGCCGACCGCCTGGGCGAACACTATTAATAGTGCCGCTCAGGCGGTTTTTGTTATGGCAACGAGGCAAGCGTCCGAGCGATAGCTCGGTACGGATGAGGTCTTGAGCATTCTGCATGCTTGCATGCGAAGAATGTAAAAGACATTAGACGTAGTGAGACGCTTGCAGAGTGGACATTTGACGACTGCTAATCAGAGTGAGATATGCGAAGTATATCGAATCTCCGTTTTTTGTGGCGAATGAATAGTGTAACCTATATTTATACGGAGGAATGAAAGATGAATCTATTATCACTGAAACAGGAACTTGAAAACAATGCTTACCCAGGAAGAGGTATTGTGATCGGCAAAACTCCAGATGGTAAGAAGGCAGTGACTGCTTACTTTATCATGGGAAGAAGTGTAAACAGCCGTAACAGAGTATTTGTGGAAGAGGGACAAGGCATTCGCACAGAGGCTTTTGATCCAAGTAAGTTGGAGGATCCAAGCCTGATTATTTACGCGCCAGTAAGAGTACTTGGAAACAAGACTATCGTAACCAACGGAGATCAGACAGATACAATCTATGACGGTATGGACCAGCAGCTGACATTTGAACAGTCCTTAAGATGCCGTGAGTTTGAGCCAGACGGCCCTAACTACACACCTAGAATCTCTGGTGTAATGCATATTGAGAACGGCAAGTACAACTATGCTATGTCCATTTTAAAGAGTAACAATGGAAACCCAGACGCTTGCAACCGCTACACATTCGCTTATGAGAATCCAGTAGCAGGTGAGGGCCACTTTATTCATACATATATGCACGATGGCAATCCACTTCCTAGCTTTGAAGGCGAACCAAAGTGGGTTGAGATGATGGATGACATGGAAGCATTTACTCAGATGCTTTGGGAGTCCTTAAACGAAGAGAACAAGGTTTCCTTGTTTGTGCGCTACATTGACATCGCAACAGGTGAATACGAGACCAAGATTGTGAACAAGAACCAGTAAGCGATCAGCGAAAGAAAGTATGAGTATAGATAGCCCATCTTAGGGCGGAAAGAGGATAATAATGAAAGATTTTCAGTTAAAATATGGATGTAACCCAAACCAGAAACCTTCTTGTATCTACATGGAGGATGGAAGTGACCTTCCTATCACCGTACTCAACGGCAGACCAGGATATATCAACTTTTTGGATGCCTTCAACGGTTGGCAGCTTGTAAAGGAACTGAAAGAGGCTACTGGACTTCCAGCAGCAACTTCCTTCAAGCATGTTTCTCCAGCGGGTGCAGCGGTTGGCCTTCCTTTGGATGAAACTTTGGCAAAGATTTATTGGGTAGATGATTTGGGAGAACTTTCTCCACTTGCTTGTGCATACGCAAGAGCAAGAGGCGCAGACAGAATGTCTTCCTTCGGTGACTTTATTGCACTCTCTGATGTATGCGATGCTGATACAGCAAGACTGATTAAACGTGAGGTTTCTGACGGTGTAATCGCTCCAGGATATACAGAGGAAGCTTTGGAAATGCTCAAAGCAAAGAAAAAAGGCGCTTACAACATTATTCAGATTGATGAAAACTATGTTCCAGCTCCAATCGAGAAGAAGCAGGTTTACGGCATTACTTTTGAGCAGGGAAGAAACGAATTGGATATCAACGGAGATCTTCTTTCCAATGTAGTCACTGTAAACAAAGAAATCCCAGAGTCCGCACTTATCGATATGAAGATTGCGCTGATTACTTTGAAATATACACAGTCCAACTCTGTGTGCTATGTAAAGGGAGGACAGGCTATCGGTATTGGTGCTGGACAGCAGTCCCGTGTGCATTGTACCAGACTGGCTGGTTCTAAGGCTGACAACTGGTTCCTTCGTCAGGCTCCACAGGTACTTGGACTTCAGTTCGTGGATACCTTGGGAAGAGCAGACAGAGACAATGCTATTGACAATTACATCGGTGAGGATTACATGGATGTACTTGCAGATGGCGCTTGGGAGAGAATCTTCAAAGTGAAACCTGCAGTATTTACCAGAGAAGAAAAGAGAGCATGGCTTGACCAGATGCAGGATGTAACTCTTGGCTCAGATGCATTCTTCCCATTCTCTGACAACATCGAGAGAGCGCACAAGAGTGGCGTTCGCTATATTGCACAGCCAGGTGGCTCCGTGCGTGATGATTTGGTCATCGAGTGCTGTGACAAATATGACATGGCTATGGTATTTACTGGAATCCGTTTGTTCCACCACTAATTCAAACGACGACAATTCATATTTTGCTAGATTATGGGGATAGATTTAGGGTAAGGAGTTATTTATGAGACTTAGTGATTTAGAAGGTTATAAGCAAATCACAATTCAATGTCATGACAATCCAGACGCAGATGCACTTGCGTCTGGATTTGGTCTTTATTGTTATTTTACTTCCAAAGGGATAGATACACATTTGGTGTACAGTGGCAAAAACAAAATGCAGAAGGCAAACGTTTGCATGATGGTGGAAAAGTTGAATATTCCTGTGGAATTCATTCCTAGAAACACAGACAATCCATACAAAGTGGAAGGCCTATTAATTACCGTGGACGGGCAATATGGCGCAGGCAATGTAACCAAGATTTTGGCTGATGAGGTGGCTATCATCGATCATCACCAGGAGGAAATCAAGGATGTGAAATACAGCCGTATCGAATCTCATCTTGGTAGCTGCAGCACTTTGGTCTGGAACATGCTGAAAGAAGAGGGGTATCAGGTTACAGATCGAAAACTGTCAACAGCCCTTTATTACGGTTTGTTTATGGATACCAATATGTTTGCGGAAATTTACAATCCAGTAGACATGGATATGAGAGACTCTTTGGACTATGACAAGAGTCTGGTTACACGTTTCCGCAATTCCAACTTGAGTTTAAAGGAGCTGGAAATTGCAGGTATAGCGATGATTCGTACTAGCTACAATGATGACTATCGCTTTGCGATGATTCATGCCCAGAAATGTGATCCTAACATTATGGGTATTATCAGTGACTTTTTGTTACAAGTAGATGAGGTAGACACTTGCGTAGTATTCAACGAGGAATACGATGGATATAAATTTAGTGTGCGCAGTTGTGTTCCAGAGGTCAATGCCAATGAACTTGCTGCTTATTTAGCACAGGGCGTGGGCTCTGGCGGCGGCCATAGTGAAAAAGCGGGTGGATTTATCAGCTTGAAGCTGTATGAAGAAACCTATCCTACCATGAATGCGGCGGGATATTTCAACAATCGAATGACCAACTATTTTGATGCCCATGAAATCATCTACACCGATGATGTTGTGGTGCCAATAGACGAGATGCAGATTTATCGCCGTAAATCTATTCCGGATGGATATGTTCGCCTGTCTGATCACTTCCAAGTGGGCAGCACAGTGCAGATTCGTGCGGATATGGGAGACAGATCCATAGAGGTAACATCAGACAATTATTTAGTGCTTAGCTGGATGGGTAGCGTATTTTTTATGGATAGCAAGCAATTCGAGGAACGCTATCAGACATCCGAAGAAGCCTATGAAATGAGAGAGTGGAAAAAGCGCGGCGTTTACGTTCCAACCTTGAAGGTTCAGGGACAGAAAAAGACGGTACAGGCCACGGATTTTGCCAAGGTATGTGAGCCAAAGGCAGATACGTTGGTTTATGCCAAGAAATTGGACAAAACTGTGAAAGTATTCTCCCCTGAAAATCAGGGTAAATACGTTTTGGGACGTGTTGGCGACTATATCACTGCGCTGAAAAGCAACCTGAAAGATATCAGAGTGGTGGAACAGGATGCTTTCGAGATGGGATTTGAAGAGGTTGATGGAAAAAATCTTTCTATTTCCTAGTTTATGTGCTAGAATAAATATATTCATGTACTTTAATAGAATTGGAGAATAAAATGAGCGAGATGGAAAAAGTAGTAGAGACAGAAGAAAAGGAAGTTGTGTCTCGAAATTTTATTGAGCAGATTATTGATAAGGATTTGGCAGAGGGTGTGTATGAGACCGTTCACACACGTTTTCCTCCTGAGCCAAATGGATATTTGCATATTGGGCATGCAAAGAGTATTTTGTTGAATTACGGCCTTGCGAAACAGTATGGCGGTCAGTTCAACATGCGTTTTGATGACACCAACCCAACCAAGGAAAAAACAGAGTTTGTAGAGTCCATTTTGAAGGATATTGAATGGCTTGGCGCAGATTGGGAAGACAGATTGTTCTTTGCATCTGATTATTTTGAGCAGATGTATGAAGGTGCTGTGAAATTGATCAAAAAGGGTAAGGCTTATGTGTCAGATTTGACAGCAGAGCAGATTAAAGAGTATCGTGGTACTTTTGAAGTTCCAGGCAAGGAGGACCCTTCTGCTAATCGTAGCATCGAAGAAAATCTTCGTCTCTTTGAAGAGATGAGAGAAGGCAAATACGAAGATGGTAGCAAGGTATTGCGTGCTCGTATTGATATGGCATCTCCTAACATCAACATGAGAGACCCAGTTATTTATCGTGTAGCGCACATGCATCACCACAACACAGGTGACAAGTGGTGTATTTATCCTATGTATGACTTTGCTCATCCTATTGAGGATGCGATTGAAGGAATCACACACTCTATCTGTACTTTGGAGTTTGAAGATCACAGACCTTTGTACGATTGGGTAGTGAGAGAGTTGGAATATCCAAATCCACCAAAGCAGATTGAATTTGCAAAGATGTACCTGACCAATGTGGTAACAGGTAAGAGATATATCAAGAAGTTGGTAGAAGACGGTATCGTTGATGGATGGGACGATCCTAGATTGGTTTCTATCGCTGCCCTTCGCAGACGTGGATTTACACCTGAGTCTATCAAACTGTTCGTAGACCTTTGTGGTGTATCCAAGAGTAATTCCTCTGTGGACTATGCAATGCTTGAGTATTGTATCAGAGAGGACCTGAAGATGAAGAAGCCTCGTGTGATGGCAGTTCTTGATCCTATCAAACTGGTGATTGACAACTATCCAGAAGGCGAAAGCGAACTTTTGGAAATCCCTAACAACCTTGAAAATGAATCTTTGGGAAGCAGACAGGTTCCATTTGGAAGAGAACTCTATATTGAGAGAGAAGACTTCATGGAAGAACCACCAAAGAAATACTTTAGAATGTTCCCTGGCAATGAAGTTCGTCTGATGAACGCTTACTTTGTGAAGTGCACAGGATGTGTGAAGGATGCAGACGGCAATATCGTGGAAGTACATTGTACTTATGATCCAGCTTCCAAGGGGGGCAACAGCCCAGACGGCCGTAAAGTCAAAGGAACCATTCACTGGGTACCAGCCAAAGAAGGCATCAAAGTGGTAACCAGACTTTATGAAAATATCATTGACGAAGAGAAGGGCGTTTACAATGAGGACGGAAGTCTGAATTTGAATCCAAACTCTCTGACTGTATTGACAGAAAGCGTAGTAGAACCATCTCTTGCAAGTGCAAAGGCTTATGAGAGCTTCCAGTTTGTAAGAAACGGATTTTTCTGCGTAGATTACAAGGATTCCAAAGAGGGTGCGCCAGTATTTAACCGTATCGTATCCTTAAAGAGTTCCTTTGTGTTGCCTAAGTAATATTGTTTACAAATGAGTAGTGAGATAGAATTGGAGGAGTCATGGCAGGATTATTGTCAGGATTAGCGAACTTAGGATTGGGAAATTTGGCAGATGCCAAGGTTTTTGAAGAACCTAAGGAAGAAAAGAAAGAAGCAGCGGCACCTATTCCACCAGAGCAGCTGGAAAAGGATATGGTGTATGATAGAGTTTATGAGTGCCCTATGTGTTCAAGCAAGATTGCCAGCAAGGTTATGAAATCTGGCAAGGCGAAATTGGTGAAGTCCGATCAGGATCTTCGTCCAGTTTACGAGGGCATCGATCCTTTGAAATATGATGTAATAGTTTGCCCTAAGTGTGGATACTCTGCACTTACCAGATACCATGCGGCTGGCCTTACACCAACACAGCGCAAATTGATTACAGAGAACATTTCCAAGAACGTGAAGATGACTCCACGCACAGAGGAAATCTATAGTTACGAGATTGCCATGGAACGTTATCAGATGGCTTTGGCTTGTGCTATCGTTAAGCAGGGCAAGGCTAGTGAAAAGGCATATATTTGTTTGAAGACTGCATGGATTCTTCGTGGATGGCAGGAAACTTTGGATGAGTCAAAGCCTGAAACAGAAAGCCAGAAGGCAGAGCTGCTTGCAGCAGAGAATGAATACCTTACCAATGCTTTGGAAGGTTTCATGACAGCCAGAACAAAAGAAAACATGCCTATCTGTGGTATGGATGAGTACACAGTGGATTACTTGATTGCAGTGCTTGCTGCTCGATTTGAGAGATATGATGTGGCGTCTCGAATGATTGCAGGACTTCTTGGATCTTCTGCAAACCCTCGTATGAAGGAAAAAGCAAGAGATTTGAAGGAAAGCATCGTGCTTGCAATGAAGAAAAAGAATCAGTAGTATTTGTGAGTTATTAGTAGGTCGTGGAAAAAGGGTAATTTACTATGTTTGATATGACCATACAGTTACAGACTGGCACAGGCGTGCGTCTGTACGAGCAAATTTATGAACATATAAAAAATGAAATTAGAGAAGGGAAGCTGCTCTGTGGAGAGCGGCTTCCCTCTACTCGCTCTTTGGCGGAATATTTGCAGATTTCCAGAAGCACGGTAGACTGTGCTTACGAGCAGCTTCTATCGGAAGGATACATTGAATCAAGACCTTATAGGGGCTACTTTGTGTGCCAGATTGAAGATTTGTTGGAACTGAGCGTGAAACTTGGCAGCGAAGAGAACGCAGTGTTTGGCGGAAAGAATGCTCACGCGCAGGTTCATGGCGAGACGCAAAACCATAGTGTTGCTAGTGAGAATATCGCTAGTGTGGCAAATATACACCATAATAGTGCTACCCAAGAGGCAAAAAATGTCATCACATTCCATCCCAACGGAATAGATATGAGCCAATTCCCCTTTGGAACCTGGCAACGCATCAACCGCAATGTGCTTAGTTATGACAATAGACAGATGTTTACCTTGGGCGAGGCCCAAGGTGATTTGGAGCTAAGAATCAATATCAGTAGGTATCTGCATATTTCCAGAGGCGTAGAATGTAGCCCAGAACAAATCATAGTGGGGGCCGGAAACGAATACCTGTTGATGCTTCTTGAAAAGATTCTGGGTAGACATATACCAGTGGCCATGGAGTATTTGTCCTACAAGAAGGCATATCGTATCTTTCGATCCTTTGCCTATCCGGTTACTTTGGTAGGAATGGATGAGCAGGGAATGAAAGTGGACGAACTGGCTGCAAGCCAGGCGAAGCTTGCTTATGTCATGCCAGCGCACCAATATCCCACAGGGACAGTGATGCCCATTGGCAGGCGTATGGAACTTTTAAAATGGGCGTCCAATGAGCCAGACAGATACATCATTGAAGACGACTATGATAGTGAATTCAGATACAAAGGAAAACCGATTCCATCTCTGCAGGCATCGGACAAGAAAGGAAAAGTGATCTACATCGGTACTTTTTCCAAGGCTATTGCTCCGGCTATCCGTGTCAGTTACATGGTGCTTCCCGAAGGACTTTTGCAGGCCTACAGAGAGAAGTGCTGGTTTTACTCTTCGACCGTATCTCGAATCGACCAGCGCATCTTAAATGAGTTCATCAGTGGCGGTTACTTTGAACGCTACCTTAACAAGGCAAGAAAACTATACAAGCAAAAGCATGAGGTGCTCTTGGAGGCATTAAAGCCTTTTACTGGCAAGTTCAAGATATCTGGCGAGCATGCTGGACTGCATCTGCTACTGACGGCAATGGATAGCGGTGAACGGCATGTAGACAGAAACAAGAATTGTTTTGCAAAGGACAGTTTAGGCGAAGAAGTGCCAGTTGAGGAAGAAAGAACGGAAGCGTGGCTGATTGAGCGTGCTGCCGCGCAGGGCGTAAAGGTGTTTGGACTTTCGGAAGCGTTGATAGAAGAGGAGTTGGATCTTCTGCCGGACAGTGTTTTTGAGGCTACTGACAGTCTGGGGGCTGCTGGCACAATGGAGTCAGAGGTCGCTTTGGGGGCTGCTGGCACTATGAGGGCCTCTCACACAGTTCTACTGGGCTACGGTGGTTTAAGCGAAGAACAGATATTAGGCGGAATAGAAAGATTGAAGAAGGCTTGGTTATAGAAGTATAGTGTTATAAGATGGGCGTGCCAAAGGCATGCCCATTTTTGCATTATAGCGTGTATGATGGTTTGGGTGACGGTGTGATGGTAAAAGGCTATCGCAAAACCGACAACTCGTGAAAAATTTCATACTAAAATCGCAAAATCACCATTTTAGTATGAAGGGTTTTCGGAATATCGACTGCGAATAGTTGTGTTTACAAACAAATTAGGAGCAAATCAGGAGATGTAACTAGCCAAACTAGTTCATTGTACATTATATGGAACTTTATAGGCTCTTCTCGGCGACAACTGTGTCATAATTTTCATACTAAAATGGCATTTTGGACGATTTAGTATGAAATATCTAATTGGATTGTAACTTTTGGACTGCAATAATCAATTATGTATTTGGGATAAAAGACAGAAAATTTATCATATTACTACCAAAATGCTTGAAAATTTGCCACATTGTGTTATTCTATTAGTAAGTATATAGCATTAGGCATCTTATACGGACACTATATAGAAACTGAGAGGGAGAAGACATGAGTAAAGGTAAGAAAAGATCAAGCGTAGCTACGAAGATGATTGGTATTTTGGCGGGACTCGGTGTAATAACCGGATTGATGTGTGTTTTGAACTTGATGGCGTATGATGTATTGGAAGGCTATCGCGTATCCTTGCAAGAGACAGTGATAAGTTTAGAGACTGCTTCCGATGCGGATGCCGTTGCACTGGCGGAAGAGGCCAATTATTTACTGGAGCGAATTGATATAAAGATTAATGGTACATATATTTTTGATATATTCCTAGTAGTGCTTGCTTTAGTGGTAACCGTTATTGCCATATTGGTATCGCTAAAAATGATTGCTACGCCTACCAAAAAAGTAAGCAAAACTATCAGTGAAATCGTTACTAGCATTCAGAGAGGCGAAGGTGATTTGACAGCCAGAGTAAATGTCGACAGCAATGACGAAATCGGACAAATGGCAGCTGGAATAAACGAATTCGTGGGATTGTTGCAGGACAATATGATTACCATGCGTGAGAGCGCAGACAGATTACAGGCATCCATGGATGTGGTAACGGACAAAGTGGAAACATCCAATGTAAGTGTAACAAATGTTTCTTCTTCTACAGAGCAGCTCGCTGCAAGTATGGAGGAAGTGGCGGCAACCATTCAGGAACTTGCAAATAATAGTAGAAATGTGTTGGAACAAGCCAATGCTATTAGTGAAGATGCAGATCGTGGCGTAGAAGTGATTGGCGATTTGCAGGAAAGAGTTACAACAACCAGAACAAATGTAGAAAGTAATAAGCTGACTACGACAAAGGTGATCGATGAGATTCAGGGAGCGTTGGAAGCAGCAGTTCAAGAAAGCAAGAGTGTAAGTAAGATTCAAGAATTGACTCAGGGAATATTGGAAATTGCTGGACAGACCAATTTGCTTGCATTAAACGCATCTATAGAGGCTGCAAGAGCAGGAGAAGCGGGAAAAGGCTTTGCGGTTGTAGCAGATGAGATCAGAGTTTTGGCTGACAATAGCCAGAAGTCAGCCAGCGGAATTCAAGAGATTAGTGTGCTTGTAATAAATGCAGTTAACAGGCTGGTAGATAATGCCAACAAGATGCTTCAATTCATGGAAGGCAATGTGGTAAAAGATTACGATTCCTTCGTGGAAATTATGAGTCAGTATCAAAAAGACACAGAAGGGCTAAATGAATTGATTGCCCGTTTTGCATCAGAAGCATCCGATATGGCTGGCACAATGCAACATATGAATTCTGGAATGAGCGATATAGCCACAACTATTGACGAAAGTGCCAACGCTGTAACAAGTGTAGCAACAGATGCAGGTGAATTGGTGGAGGCAATGGTTGAAATTCAGAGCGAGACAAATGCCAATAGACAAGTATCCGAAGAATTGATTGCAGTAGTAAATCGATTTAAGAAGTTATAAATAGTATCAAAATACCACTTGCACCAGAAACATATAACATGCGGTTCCGCAGATGATACTGATGAGGGTGTTGCGCTTCCATATGTACAGCACTGCCACAACCAAACAGGCAAGGAGAGAAGGAAGCCAGCCAGATACGCTCAGCAAATTCACTCCTTTTAGGCAATAAACGACCAGCATGCCCATAATTGCGTAGGGCAGGACCTTTCCGAGTCTGTCAATGATAGCTGGAGTTTTGCGGTTTCCATTGAAAACCACAAAGGGTAAAAAACGAAGCGCAGCAGTAACCAATGCGATGACTGCAACAGCACTCCATGTATATAAGTTAGACATTGCTGGAATCCTCCTTCCGTGGAATCAGAGAGTTTGGCTTCTCATTATAAAAGCAAAGCAAAAGTGCAATGATTAGCATGGCAGGAATCAGGAATTTGTCACTGCCAAACAAAATGAGACATATTACAGATACGCCGACACCGATTAGGGCCGGCGTATGTTTTTTGCTTGTGAGCCACTGCTCCAGAAAAACAGTGAGGAAAAGTGCTGTAAGTGCAAAATCGATACCTTCACTGCTAAAAGGCAATACAGAACCAAGCACAGCTCCCAATACGGAACCCAACACCCAGTAAAAATGGTTTAGAAGAGATACGGACAAATAGTAGTCTGCCCGTTCCTTGTCTTCTAGGCTTAACTGGTCGTTGCATACCAGGGAGTAGGTCTCGTCTGTCAGCGCAAAGATCAAATAAGGCTTTCGCTTGCCAATATTTTTGTACTTGCCAAGCATGGAAATTCCGTAAAACAGGTGTCTAGCATTTACCATCAATGAGGTCAGGGCAATGGTAATGAGTGATGCACCGCCGGAAAGCAGACCAATGGCAACATATTGCATGGAGCCTGCATAAATAAATAGACTCATGGCAAAGGCCAGCAAAATGCTATAGCCATTTGATTTCATGATGATTCCAAAACCAATGCCCAGTACCAAGTATCCTGTCAGAACTGGGATGGTATCTATAAAAGCTGTCTTAAACACTTTTTTCATAGTGATGATTCTCCATTTCTATAACGAGTTTCCCTACAAACATTGCTTCGGATTAACGCGCTAAAGTGAGTATACATCATTTTGGTGTCGGTTGGAATACAGAAAAAGAAAAAAACAAAGCATTATAACTTGTTTTCGCCCAAATGTATTTATGATATACTTTGGATGATGCAATAGGAATTGCTTGCGAAGGAAGAATGATGAAAAAGAAAAAAGTTTATTCGATAATAATTGGAATTGATATTTTGCAGATTGTAGTGGGCTTGATTATGTTGGTATATGTGAGCATGACAGAATATAACCCACTCTATAATTATCTGATTTTGACCATTGGCGTGATGCTGGCATGTGGGATTGCGCTCCTAGTCTGCTTTTATACATTAGGCCATAAGGATGATACAAATCTGCTGAGAAATATCCGAGAATTAGAGAATCTGAATACGACTTTACGAGCCCAAAGGCATGATTATTTGAATCATTTTCAGGTAGTATATGGGCTCATGGAATTGGAAGAATACGAGGAGGCAAGAAAGTACCTTGCACCAGTTTATAAAGATATATTAAAGGTAGGGAAGGCTTTGAAAACATCAAAGCCAGCGGTCAATGCCTTGCTTCAGGCGAAACTTGCAGAGGCAGAACAAAATGGAATTGATTTTTACTTGGAAGTACGCTCTGATTTGAGCCAGCTTCCTATGGAAAGCTGGAATCTTTGTAAGGTTTTGGCCAACATATTAGACAATGCTATGAAGGCAGCAGGAGAGCGGGCTGACGGAGAAAAAAAGGTGGAAGTAGTCATCAGTGAGTCGGCAGAGGGCTATGAGTTTTTGATTCGAAACAATGGGCCGCAGATTCCAAAAGAAATGTTTGGAGAGATTTTTAAGCAGGGCGTGTCCACCAAAAAGGAAAACGGTCATGGAATGGGTCTTTATATCGTACATAAAATACTGGCGGAGCATGCAGGAACAGTGGATATTAGTTCGACTACGGAATGGACCACATTTGCGGTGGCGATACGTAAGGCGGAACAACATGCGATGTAAGTTTAGTTCCATTTTTTGACATTTGAAAAGTTGCTTTGTATAAGTTGTAGATTATCTATTTAAGACTTGCATTTTTTGGTATATGTTAGGCTTAACAAAAATGCAGGGAGGAGGAAGAGGTTTGCTGGACGTATTTTCAATCATTGCGATTGTGTTAATCGTAGCGGGATTTATATTGGTGGGCGTTGAAATGGTAGTTCCAGGATTTTCAGTGCCAGGTGTTACAGGAATTGTCTGCTTGGTGGTTGGCATATTCCTAGCCGCAGACAGCGTTAAAGAGGGTGTAATCATCTCATTGATTGTTATCGCTCTCTTGGCGGTCATGATGTTTGTCCTTCTGAAAGTATTGGCAAGCGGAAAACTGAAATCACCAATCATTTTGCAGGAAGAACAGGCAAATGAGAGCGGATATATCAGTTCTGGTGATTTGCAGTATTTGCTTGGAAAAGAAGGAGTGGCCTTGACGGACTTAAGACCTAGTGGAAAAGGCGATTTTGATGGAGTATCCTTTGATGTGCTGACAGACGGAAGTTACATCATCAAAGGTGCCAAAATAGTGATTCAAAAAGTACAGGGTTCTAAGCTGATTGTAAGAGAAATTCGATAAGTTTAACGTGACAATAAGAATAGGAAACTCATGGAAAAGTGAGTAGGAGGAAAGTATGGAGTATATAGGATATATTGTTTTGCTTGGCGTGATAGCGCTTTTGGTGGTTTTGTTTTTTGTATTTGTTCCGGTGGGACTTTGGATTTCCAGTTTGGCATCCAATGTTAAGATTAGTATCTTTACCCTGATTGGTATGAAACTTAGAAGAGTTGTTCCTTCTAGAATTGTGTTGCCTCTGATTAAGGCTAGAAAAGCGGGCCTTGGTTTAAGTGTTAATCAGTTAGAAGCGCACTATCTAGCAGGTGGTAATATTAACGGTGTGGTAGATGCCTTGATAGCATCTGCCAGAGCAGGAATTGAACTTCCTTTTGAAAAGGCTGCAGCCATCGACTTGGCAGGTCGTGATGTGTTAGATGCTGTAAAAATGAGTGTTAACCCAAAGGTGATTGAAACAGCAATGATCTCAGCAGTAGCTAAAGATGGTATTGAACTTTTGGTTAAGGCAAGAGTAACGGTTAGAGCGGACTTGGAAAGACTGGTTGGTGGTGCTGGTGAAGCAACTGTACTGGCAAGAATTGGCGAGGGTATTGTTACTACAGTAGGTAGTTCCTTGTCTCACAAGGATGTGCTGGAAAATCCTGACAACATTTCAAAGTGCGTACTTAGCAAGGGCTTGGATTCCGGTACTGCATTTGAGATTCTTTCCATTGATATTGCAGATATTGATGTGGGAAGAAACATTGGCGCACATTTGCAGAGTCTTCAGGCAGAAGCAGACAAGAACATTGCGCAGGCAAAGGCAGAGGAAAGACGTGCGATGGCTATCGCAAGAGAACAGGAAATGCGTGCGTATGTGGTAGAAGCAGAGGCAGAGGTTCCAAAGGCTATGGCTTATGCCCTTCGTGAAGGCAAGATGGGTGTAATGGACTATTATGATTTACAGAATCTTAAGGCAGATACTCAGATGAGAGAGATGATTTCGGAAAGTGCTAAGGAGACAGGAGCCGATGACAAATCAGACAAATAATTCTGCAGTGGCAGCGGGAGAAAACTATGTTGCCATGAATGTGGAGCAAGAGCAAAAGGCAGTGAGTGGAAGTTCAAAAACATTTTGCCGCGCCTTGTTTAGAAACAACACCATTGCTCAGGGAATGGTATGGCATGAGATTTTAAGTGGCCCTTTATGCAAACGAAGGAGAAACAAATAACGTATGGCAATCAAAGTAATGCTTGTGGACGACGAAGCGGGAGTCAGACTCCTGCTTCGAAAAATAATAGAGAGAAAAACAGAATTTGAAGTGGTGTGTGAGTGCGACAATTTTACGGAGTCGGTGACTCTTTTTGCCAAAACGAAGCCAGATGTGGTGTTTTTGGATGTCGAGATAGTAGGTGCCAGCGGACTTGAATTTGCACGTATCATTGCAGATATTGAGCCCAAAACTAAGATTATTTTTGCTACAGCGCATGGTGAATTTATGCCACAAGCATTTGAAGTATATGCATTTGATTATCTGGTAAAGCCTTTTGATATGGAGCGTGTGAATTTGACCTTGGAGCGTATTATATCACTAAAGGGCGCAGGAGAAACAGAGACAGGCAAAGAGTCAGATGCTGTAGCGGTGTCTGCAAAAGATTTTTCCAGACTGTTGATTAAGGGTAAAGAGAGTGCTACCTTTGTAGATACCAAGGATATTGTGTTGATTCAAAGAGAGAATGGAAATACTGTGATTTATACGGAGAAGACTTCTTATACCACTAGTGCCTCCATTGGCGATATAGAAGCAAGGCTGGATGCCAGTGTATTTATGAGAAGTCACAAGTCCTATGTAATTAATACAAAGAAGATCAAGCGAATTGAGCCTTATGGCAGATGGACCTATGTGGTATTTTTTGAGGGACTGGACAAAGACGCTTTGATTACGTCTGAGAAGTATGAAGAACTCAAGAAGAAATATGATTAGTTTGATAGTGTATTACAAAAAAGGATTGGTTATTTACGAACCAATCCTTTTGTCATCTCAATATATTCACATATTTCATCGTAGAGCATACCTGCTTGGAAGGAGCCATCCATGATACGCTGGGTCATTAGACCTCTGATAGTGAGTTCCAGCATGCGCCACAGCTTTTCACCATTGACACCAGCTGGAAGAGAACTTAAGTCAATCTGTCCATAGATGCCTTCTATATTCTGGGCAAAGATATTTCTTTTTTCTTCGATAGCAAGAAGTGCCTCGCTGACATCCTCCACCATGCATCTGTCCAGGAACTGCTGCATATATGGATAACCGCGCAGAGCCTGCATCTTGGCTTGCTCTTTTTGCTTGAGAAGCTCAAAGAAGTCAGTTTCATCTTTTTTGATGGTGCTAGTAAGTTCCAAAGTCATATATCTAACGCTATAATCAAACACGAAAGTATAAACGCCTAATTTACTGCCAAAATAGTGAAAGAGCAGACCTTTGCTGATGCCAGCTTCACGCACCATATCGTCAGTGCTTGCGTGGCGATAACCGTGCATAGCAAAAACCTTCAGCGCAGCGTTGATCATGCGGTCCTGTTTTTCCTTTTTCAAATCAAAAAACTTTTCATTCATTTCATACACCCCAATAAAATTGACTTATTTAGTCATCAGAATAATACTATAACATAGGAACGCTTTGGAAACAACTAAACGTTACACAAAAAAAGCACCAAAATTGAGAAGGAAAATTTTATCATTTTTTCATACATAATTTGCTTTTCAAAAAGGGAAAGTAGTATTATTATATTAAGTAACTATCTTTATATTCAAAGTATTGAAAGGAGTACAGATATGGCTAAGAAGTTTGGTAAATTCCTGCTTGTTGCTGCAGTTGCAACAGCTGCCGCTGCTGGCACATATTATTATATGCAGAAAAAGGGAGTGAAACTTCCTGATTTCGATGTAGATGAAGACGATGATTATGATGATTTCAGTGAGGATGTAGACGTGGATGAAACCCCACGTTCTTATGTTTCCTTAAATCCTACTAGTGAGCCACAGGCAGAGGGTGAAGAGCCTTTGTTCGAGGAAGCAAATGCAGGAGAGGGAGATTTTACACCACTTGCTGAGCAGTTGATGGAAAAGAGCGAGGAACAGGTTGAGGAATTCTTTGACGAAGAGGCGTAAATAGAAGACTTAAATAATGAAGGCTACCCATGCGGGTAGCCTTTTTGCTTGAAAAATGATGTTCTATTTGTTCATTTTATAAACAGGGTCGCCTGGATAACCGCCTTTGAGTTTTTGCATGCCGCGCTGCAGAGCATCTCTGGAATTCTTCCAGTCGGCATCTTTGTTGCGGTAGTCAAATTTCTCGATGAGCCAGGAGACATCTTCGTAGAGGCGTTCCATATTGTCCAGCATCAGTTTGGATATTGCATCGTAGAATTCCTTGCGGTCCTGCTCGCCAAGACAATTGTCGGAGGTTTCTACCAGGTCACCAAAGTGTGGGATACAGAACCCCTTTCCCTTTAGAATCTTTTCGCGGAACTCGGAATCGTTCTGGTACATCATAAAGAAGGTATCCAAATAGCCGCGATAGTGGTCCTTAAAGTAGTTGCAAATATAACAGGACTGGGCTGTGGCATCAGCCCATCTGCCGATAGGGTTTGCAGATTCGGAAGTCTTCATGAATTTGTCGCGAAGAGAAATCTTGCCAGGGGCATAAGATTTAATCTGGCTCTTCATTTCGCCAATCATACGGCGATAATGTGTCTTCAAAATCCAACCATTGCCCAAAGCATTGCCGTAGTCAAACATCTTTTTGAAGTGGTCGCGGCAAAAACCAGCCTTGTCGGTCATCTCGCGGGTATCGCTTTCCATATAAGAAGAACCAGAACCAAGTACATAGTCAATCAGGTCCTGCTCTAATTTTCTTTCAATAAAACAAAATGGACACTCGTCGTTTGCGTTGACGGCGTCATTTAAAGGAATCATGTACAACTTTTCTTTCATGAATAAACCTCTCCCAATATGGTTAATCACCTTGCTTTTTTTAGAAACTCATTTTTATTTTATCCTTTATAGAGTGAAATGGCAATCCTTTAAAGGTGGAAAAACCATGCTATTTTTGCACAAAATTTGGGGCTCATTTTGTCCACTTTTGACGACCCTAAAACTCCAATTTTTCCTTGACGATTCTACCCCCGGATACTAAGATTATAAGTGGGTTGTCAAACACTAATTTTATACAGAGGAGGTTTTTTTCATGAGTGAAAAAACAAACGCAAAGGTAGCACTTGGCGAAGGCGGCATTTATGACGCAAGAACGCTTGGTGCTCCTAAAATGGTAGTCCTAGGCCTTCAGCACATGTTCGCTATGTTCGGCGCAACAGTTCTCGTGCCACTTCTTACAGGTCTGGATGTTTCTGTAACACTTTTGTTCGCAGGTTTAGGAACACTGTTGTTCCACTTCCTTGCAAAAGGTAAAGTTCCTGCATTCCTTGGTTCTTCATTCGCATTCCTTGGTGGTTATTTTGCAATCGCTCCAGACGGAGACAAAGCACTTTTGCCTTATGCATGCTTAGGCGTAGCTTGCGCAGGTGTATTGTATCTGGTATTGGCAGCACTTATCAAGGTGTTCGGTAGTGCGAAGGTTATGAAATTCTTCCCACCTATCGTAACAGGTCCTATCATCATTGCGATTGGTCTTACTCTTGCTCCATCCGCTATCAACAACTGTTCTGCAGACTGGCTCATTGCTATCGTAGCTATCCTTTTGGTTGTTGTTTGCAATATCTGGGGTAAAGGAATGATTAAGATTGTTCCTATCATCATCGGTGTTGTTGGCTCTTACCTTGTAGCTGCTGTTCTTGGTAGAGTAGATTTCACTACAGTAGCTCAGGCTGATTGGATTGGTTTCCCTATTCACTGGGAAGATACCGTATTCTCTCTGATTGGCAAAGCAGACCCTTCTTTGGTGGTTTCTGCAATCGTTACTATCGTTCCAATTGCTCTTGCTACTATGGTTGAGCATATCGGTGATATTTCCGCTATTTCTTCTACAGTAGGAGTAAACTATATCAAAGATCCAGGACTCCATCGCACACTTCTGGGCGACGGTCTTGCTACATCTATCGCAGCACTCTTTGGTGCTCCTGCAAATACCACATATGGTGAGAACACTGGCGTACTTACACTTACAAAGGTTTACGACCCTAGAGTAATCAGAATTGCAGCTGGATTTGCAATCCTCTTCTCCTTCTCTCCAAAGGTGGCAGCACTTATTAACAGTATGCCTGCAGCTACAGTTGGTGGTGTATCCTTAGTACTTTACGGAATGATTTCTGCAGTAGGTGTTCGTAACATCGTTGAGACTCAGACAGACTTTACTAAGAGCCGTAACGTATTGGTAGCAGCTCTGATTCTTGTACTTGCAATCGGCGTATCCTATAGTACAGCAGGAGCAATTGCATTCACAATCGGTGGCATTACAATCAGCCTTTCCGGTTTGGCAGTAGGTGCTTTGGTAGGTATCTTCATGAACGCAGTTCTTCCTGGTAAGGATTACAAGTTTGATGATGATGAAGGCGCTGAAACTGGTGCAGACTTCGGAAACTCTGGCAAACGTCTTGAGAAAGAAAAAAAGACAGAGGAATAATCTGCCTTAATCTGCAATAGATTAATAAAACAACGAAAATGTTTTTGCGGGACCGTCACTGGTCCCGCATTTTTGTGATGGCGACCGCTCATCAGGGCGAGATTCGCCGACCGAAGGAGAAGGATTATGATTGTTGATATGCACTGTGACACTATATGGCTTTTAAATCACTTGAGGGAAAAGGGGGAGGAGGCAAGTTTGCTTCATAGCCCTGGGCATTTGGATCTTGAAAAAATGCAAAAAAGTGGATACCTACTTCAGAACTTTGCCCTCTTTGTGGAAATGAGTGAATGTGAGGACCCGTGGGAAGAGGCGCAGAAACTTTATAGAGTATATCAGGAAGAGATGGAACTAAATCAGGACCGAATTGGAAGAGTTCTTTGCTTTGAAGATATTGAGCGACTGCAAAAAGAGGGGAAGATGTGCAGCCTTTTGACAGTGGAAGAGGGCGGCGTCTGCAAGGGCGAGATTGCCAAACTAAAGCAGCTTCATGAGCAGGGCGTGCGCATGATGACTCTAACCTGGAATTTTGAAAATGAGATTGGCTATCCAAACTATGGTGCAACCAATACTTTGGAGACCAAATTAGGCCTTAAAGACAAAGGAATCGAGTTTGTGAGCCACATGGAGCAGTTGGGAATGATAGTGGACGTATCTCACCTGTCCGATGCTGGATTTTGGGATGTGTGCAAAAATGCCACCAAACCTTTTGTGGCAAGCCATTCCAATGCTAGAGAGGTGTGCCGCAGCACTAGAAACCTGTCGGATGAAATGATCAAGGCACTGGCAGAGCGAGGTGGCGTGACAGGACTCAATTACTGCAAGGCCTTTACCACAGAGCATCTTTGGAGAGGGTCGGATTGGTTTGACAGTGTGGGTGGAAATCTTCGCGGCAGCGCAGACTATCTTCAGATGCTTACAGAGCATGCGAAACATATCGTTAATGTGGGGGGCATAGAGTGTCTTGGCCTTGGCAGTGACTTCGATGGAATCAGAACACATGAAACTTTGCCTCATGCCGGTGAGATGGAAAGACTATATGAAGCCATGAAAAAAGCTGGCTTTACAGAAAGCCAGCTGGACAAAATCTGGTATGAAAATGTGCTTAGAATCTATAGAGAACTCTTATAAACAATAAATATTATGCTTATATACTATGCCTGAACTGCTTTTAGTAACTCCGCCACAGTTTCAAACTCGTAGCTAGGCTTGTAACTGCACTCTGCCACCTCTTCTTTGGTGGCTTCGCCCGTATAAAGGACGCAGGTGTCCACGCCTGCATTGACACCGCAAAGGATGTCTGTATACATGCGGTCGCCTACAACGATGGTTTCTTCAGGAGAAAAACCAGAAGCGGCTACGCAAAGGTCGACTACTTCTCTGGCTGGCTTTCCTAGGTAGATAGGTTTTTTGCCAGTGGAACTTTCAATCATGTTGCAGATGGAACCGCAGTCTGGGATAAAGCCAAAGTCGATTGGACAGCACAAATCGGGGTTGGTTGCATAGTAAGGCACATCCATGGTGGAAAGCACCTGACATACATTTATCAGTTTTTGATAGTTTAGTTCGCTATCGTAAGCCACAACTACGCAGGCAACGTCTGAGTCGGGACTTTCTGTAACAGTAAGACCATTCTTCTTTAGTTCTGCCACAAAGGAGGATGTGCCAAGTACGAAAATCTTTTGGCTCATGAAATGCTCCTTTAGGAACTCTATAGTCATATAGCCAGAAGTGATGAACAAATCCTTGGTGCTTTCTAACCCAAACACTTCGCGAAAACGCTTTACATAGTCATCGCCGCTCTTGGTAGAGTTGTTGGTAATGAAATAAGACTTGCCTCCAATGGCCTTTATATGGTCTAAAAGCTGGCGGCTCCCTTCAAAAAGAGTGTCGCCTACAGCTAGAGTGCCGTCTATGTCAAAAAGGAATAATTTTTTTGCTGTTAAGGGTGTACCCAAAGGGTTGCTTAGTCTGTTGTTTTTCATAGAAAAACCATCCTTGTCTTTTTTTACAGAATAGCATGAGGTATATCAAAAGTAAACCGTAAATGCTTTACAAGAAATGCTTAAGCCTATAAAATAGATGAGTGGACATATAAGAAAAACTGACAGATTAGGATAATAGAGAGGATAAAAAGATGAAACTGATTTCTTGGAATGTAAATGGAATTAGAGCCTGTGTGGAAAAGGGCTTTTTGGACTTTTTTAAAGAGATAGATGCAGATGTATTTTGCTTGCAGGAGACCAAACTTCAAGCTGGTCAGATTGAACTTCCCTTGGATGGCTACTATCAGTACTGGAACTATGCAGAAAAGAAAGGCTATTCTGGTACAGCCCTGTTTTGCAAGCAGGAGCCTCTTAGTGTAGCTTATGGAATCGGCATAGAGCAGCACGATCATGAAGGACGAGTGATTACAGCGGAGTTTGACGATTTTTATGTGGTGACAGTTTATACGCCAAATTCTCAGGATGAACTTCGCAGACTGGACTACCGCATGGAATGGGAGACGGATTTTAAGGCTTATTTGAAAGGGCTTGAGATGAAAAAACCAGTGCTGGTATGCGGAGATTTGAACGTGGCGCATCAGGAGATTGACCTTAAGAACCCAAAGACCAACCGCAGAAATGCTGGATTTACAGATGAGGAGAGAGGTAAGATGACGGAGCTGTTAAATGATGGCTTTGTGGACGCTTTCCGCTATTTTTATCCAGACCAGAAGGACATCTATTCTTGGTGGTCCTATCGCTTCCAGGCAAGAAGCAAGAATGCTGGTTGGCGTATTGACTATTTCTTGGCATCCAAGGCACTTAGTGAGCGCTTGGTGGACGCCAAAATTCACACCCAGGTGTTTGGCTCCGACCACTGCCCTGTAGAACTAGAGATAGGATGAGCGGGGACTCGGCGAAACTCCCTGTTTTGCAAGTAAGGACTGTATGAAGAAGCTAGGAAGTTGGACAAATAGATGAAGTTTAGGAAGTGGTTGAAAGAGTTTTGGGATCAGGATACAGATACAGTGCTGTATAGACTGATTTGTATATTTACCATTCCAGCCCTTGCGTTGATGGGTTGGTATGTTTGGGCGACGCTGAACATTATTCCAGAGGAAATCGCGGGCTGTGTGATGCTCAGAGCCACAGGTTTTTACTGCCCAGGATGCGGTGGTACTAGGTCGGTGGTAGCGCTACTTAGGGGAAATTTGATTCAGTCAGTGCTGTATCATCCAGCGGTGCTCTATGGGGTGGTATTGTTCATGGCGTATTTTATCTCGCAGACGCTTATGCGACTTACCAAAGGAAGGGTAAAAGGTCTTTCTATGAAGCCTTATTACTTGTACATTTTATTGGGCATCATAGCTGTTAACTTTATAGTAAGAAATGCACTTTTGGTGTTTGGGGGCATAGCAACGCTCTGAGGTTTTTAAGTATCAGCGCGATTTTAGATTATATTTGAAATTCAAAGCACATTTGCCCCTGCAAAAGTTGACACAGGGGTCTAAAAAGGACTATAATTAAATAGATATTTTTAACAGAGGAGGAGATATAAATGGATTACAACAATCAGGTAAACAATGGCACACCAATTCAGGTTCAGGCAGAGGTGACTGTAGCAAACCCTAACAACGGTATGGCTATCGGTGCACTTATCTGTGGTATTGTTGGTATTTTGCTTTGCTGCTGCTGCGGTATCGGTGCTGTTCTTGGTATCGTTGGTATTATCTTGGCTATTTGCTCTAAGAAGCACAATGGTGGCAAGATGAGCGGTATGGCTATTGCTGGTTTGGTTTGCAGTATTATTGCCATTCTCTTTGGCGCAGGCAGCTTGATTTACTCCATCGTTGGTGGTGGCGCTGTTTACACCGAAATGATGAATGAAATTTCCAATATGTACTACTAATTTGAATTGGAGATCTATGAATCTTGAAGGGTGATTTGTAGGACTACATATGGATCTGAAAGGCGGAAAGTTTTTTCCGCCTTTTTTAGACTTGAAGGGTAGCATATTTTGTGTAAATATGCGCCTTTATGGGAGAAAAATATGGGATTACGTTTTTATCTTGGTGGCTCTGGAGCGGGAAAAAGCACAAAACTTTATAGGGAGTTGATTCAGCGCTCCATGGACAATGAAAGACAGAATTTTCTGATTGTTGTTCCTGACCAGTTCACCATGCAGACGCAGAAGGATTTGGTACGCCTCCACGAGAGAGGCGGTATTTTGAATATAGATGTGCTCAGCTTTGGACGATTGGCGCATCGCATCTTTGAAGAGGTGGGTGGCAACGACAAGCCTGTGCTGGACGATACGGGCAAAAGCTTGGTGCTGCGCAAGGTGGCAGCAGATTTAAAGGACCAGCTTCCTGTGCTTGGTAGTCGTCTGGACAAGCAGGGCTACATACATGAAGTGAAGAGTGGCATATCTGAGTTTATGCAGTATGGCTTAAGCGTTAAAGATGTGGACACTCTTATAGACTATGCCAAAAAGAGGGGTTCTCTTTGCTATAAATTAAAGGACCTAGCGACTCTGTATCAGGGTTTTCAGGATTATATCAAGGATCAATTTGTGACTACAGAGGAGACCTTGGACCAGTTGAGGGCGGCGCTTTCTAAGTCACAGATTATTCCAGGCAGTGTAGTGGTGTTTGACGGTTTTACCGGCTTTACACCTATTCAGAACCGTGTAATTCAGGAGCTGATGGTGCTGGCAGATGAAGTGATTGTGACACTTACCATGGAACCTACTAGTGACGCGGGCGTGGCTGAGGCTACCAGCGATGCTATCACGGAAACGGCTTTGATGAAGTATTTGACGAGTGGCGGTGAACAGGATTTGTTTGCCTTAAGTAAGAAGACTGCCCTAAGCCTGATTTCCCTTGCCAAAGAGGCCAAAGTAGAGCGAGGGCAGGATGTAATCTGTGGCGCCAATTACAGACATTTGCATTCTACGAGTTTGGCACATTTGGGCAAACACATGCTTCGCTATCCAGTGAAGGCATACCAGAGTGAGGATTTAGATATTGCCATTTATGAGGCATCTACGATTGCAGCAGAGGTGCGTAGCATTGCCTGCAAGATGACCCAGCTGATCCACACCGGCAAGTACCAGTACCGTGACATGGCGGTGGTTTGCGGAAATTTGGAGACTTATGCAGATTTGCTCAGCCAGGAATTTGAAACCTTTCAGATTCCGTGCTTTATGGACCAGACCAAGGGAATCGTATTGAATCCATTTATCGAATATATGAAGAGTGTTTTTGCAGTGCTGGAACAAGATTTTTCCTATAGCAGTGTGTTTCAGCTGCTGCGTTGTGGCATGTTTGACTTTGACAAGGATCAGATAGACAGACTGGAAAACTATGTCATTAAGACTGGTATTCGCGGGGCCAAAAAATGGGGCAGACCTTTTGCTAGACCAGTGGTCAATGACAAAGAGGATGGACAGGCGTTAAAGGAACTAAACGAACTTAGGGAGTCCTTTATGGCATTGCTTAGTCCTATGCTGAACCTGCCAAAAGAAGGCCTTGTGAAGGATTATGTGCAGGGGCTGTACGACTTTTTGGTAGAGAGTAAGGCGGCAGAAACCCTAGGAAGCTATGAAGAGGAATTTAAGGAGGCGGGCAATCTGGTGGGTGCCAAGGAGTATGGCCAGATTTATCGTCTTGTGATGGAATTATTAGATCAGGTGGTTTCCCTTTTGGCAGAGGAAAAGATGACGCTGGAGGAGTTTGCAGATATCTTGGAGGCTGGCTTTGGTGAAATTCAAGTGGGAACCATTCCTCAAAATGTGGACCGCGTGGTGGTGGGAGACATTGAGAGAACCAGATTAAAAGAGATTAAAGTACTCTTTTTCTTGGGTGTCAACGATGGAAATATTCCAAAGAGTGGCGGAAAAGGTGGTATCATTTCTGACATAGACAGAGAATTTCTGGCGGGAAGTGGCATGGAACTTGCGCCCACCCCAAGACAGCAGATGTTTATCCAAAAACTGTACCTTTATATGAATATGACCAAGCCTACTGAAAAATTGATTCTTTCCTTTGCCAAGGTGGACGGAGAGGGCAAGAGTATGAGACCTGCATATCTGATTGATACCGTGTGCAAACTGTTCCCTGCACTTGCTATAGAGCATCCGGAAAAGGAAGACTTGGGCCAGCAGATTTGGACCAAACAGTCTGGTATGGGATATTTGGCCTCGGGTCTTTCGGAATATGTGGCTGGCTATGAAACCCAGTCTAAGCCATTTTTTACGCTGTATAGAGCATATCAAAAGAGTCAGGGACAGGAGATTTTGGACAAACTGACCCAGGCTGCCTTTGTGCAGTATAGAGAACAGAAACTCGGAAGAGAGCTGGCAAAGGCTCTTTATGGTCAAATCTTAAAGGGAAGTGTCAGCCGATTGGAGTCTTTTGCGGCCTGCGCGTACAAGCATTTTTTGACCTATGGACTTGCCCTGAAGGAGAGGGCGGAGTTTGGATTTGAAGCGGTAGATATGGGTAACGTATTCCATGAGGTTTTGCATATTTTTGCTGACAAATTGGAGGAGAGTGGATATACCTGGTTTAATTTCCCTGAGTCTTTCTCAAAAAAAGCGGTGTCGGAGGCTATGGAAGCGGTGGCTTCCAGTTACGGGGATACCATTCTTTATAGCAGTGCCAGAAATGCCTATGCCATCGGACGCATGGAGCGAATCTTAAATCGCAGCGTGGAAACCATTCAATATCAGCTTAGGAAGGGTACATTTACACCGGAAAGCTATGAATTGTCTTTTTCTAGCGTGTCGGATTTGGAGAGCGTGAATATCGCTCTATCTAAAGAGGAACGCATGCTTCTAAATGGTCGTATTGACAGAGTGGACACCTATGAGGATGGCCAGCATGTGTATGTAAAAGTGGTGGATTACAAATCAGGAAACAAGCATTTTGATTTGGTGGCCCTTTATCATGGTTTGCAGCTTCAGCTGGTGGTTTACATGAATGCAGCTATGGAACTGCAGAAGAAGCAACATCCAGACAAAGAAGTGGAGCCGGCTGCGCTTTTGTATTATCATGTGGCAGATCCTGTGATTGAGACCAACAAGGCACTGACACCAGAGGAACTCAACGACAAGATTGTGGAAGAACTTCGTACCACTGGCGTGGTAAATAGTAGCCCTGATATGATACAGCAACTGGATCAGGAACTGAGTGGGAAGTCTCAGGTGGTTCCAATCGAACTGAAAAAGGATGGAAGTTTAAGCAGTAGATCAAAGGCTTTGGATTCGGATCAGCTTCAGATGGTCTCTCAGTATGTGAGCCAAAAAGTCAGGGAGACTGGAAAGAAGATTCTGGATGGCGAAATTAGTGTGAATCCATACGAGGACGGACAGAAAAATGCTTGTACCTACTGCGCTTTTAACGGTGTGTGCGGTTTTGATTCTTCTATTAAGGGATATGAACGAAGAGACATCAGCGGAATGACTGCTGAGGAAGCCATGGAGGCGATTGCTCAGGAGGTAGAGAACAGTGGCGTTTAATTTTACTGTAGATCAGCAAAAAGTCATCGATTCGCGTGACTGTAATATATTGGTTTCTGCGGCAGCGGGTAGTGGTAAAACCGCTGTATTAGTTGAGCGCATTATTCAGATGATTTCCAATGCAGACAAGCCAGTGGATATTGATAGATTACTGATTGTGACCTTTACCAAGGCTGCTGCAGCAGAGATGCGAGAGCGTATCAGCCTTGCCATTGCTGCCAAACTGGAGGTGGAGCCTGACAATGAGCATTTGCAAAGGCAGGCCACATTGCTTCACAATGCACAGATTACAACCATTGACAGTTTTTGCCTTTTTGTGCTTCGAAACAACTTCAACGATATAGGCTTGGATCCAGGCTTTGGGGTGGCAGATGAAGACGAAGTGAATCTGCTGAAACAGGATGTAATGGCCAATCTTTTGGAGAGACATTTTGAGGCTGGAACAGAAGAATTTGGTCATTGCGTAGAATTTTTCTGCCCCAATGGAAGGGAGAGTGCACTGGAAGAGCATATTTTAGCTCTTTATCAGGCGGCATCCAGTCATCCATGGCCAAGGGACTGGGTGGAGGAAAGAAAGCAGGATTATGCAATTGAAACTTTGGAGCAGTTGCAGGAAACTCCTTGGGCACTGAATTTGACTAGGCATATCCAGAATATGTGTCAGGTACATGCCAAGGAACTGAAAAAAGCCATAGATTTGGCGCAGGAGCCAGATGGACCATATATGTACGGCGAACTTTTGGACAAGGAGTTTGAACAGGTAGAGCAGTTGTTACAGGCCAAAGATTTGGTTAGCTTGGAAAGTGCATTTGGGAAACTTGTCTTTGATAGATTGCCTGGCAAGAAGGATGAGTCTGTAAATGCAGACAAAAGAGAAGCAGCACAACTGTTAAGAAAGAAGGCGAAAGAAGGGCTTTCTAAGATGGCAGAGAGCTATTTTGGAGTGCCTCTTTTGACAGAGGTTGAGCATGCCAAAATGTGCCAGAAACCAGTGGGGGTACTGCTTAACTTGTGCCAGGAGTTTATGGATGATCTGGCAAAGGCGAAAGCAGACAAAAACATTTTGGATTTCAGTGACATGGAGCACATGGCACTGGAAATTTTGCTGGACAAAACCGAGGATGGCGTGGTGCCAACGGCTACGGCAAGAGAGTACAGAGATTATTTCGAAGAAGTGATGATAGATGAATACCAGGATAGCAATCTGGTACAGGAGTATCTGTTAGGAGCTATTTCCGGAGAGGAAGACGGACGTTTTAACCGTTTTATGGTGGGAGACGTAAAGCAGAGCATTTATCGCTTCCGTTTGGCGAGACCAAAACTTTTTTTAGAGAAGTACCATACTTATGAAATAGATGGCGCGCAAGAACAGTGCAAGAGTCCATGCAGACGCATTGATTTACGTCAAAACTTCAGAAGTAGACGTGAAGTCATAGACTATGTGAACTATGTGTTTGACCATTTGATGGGAGCGGATTTGGGCGGAATTGAGTATGACTGCAATGCTGCTCTGTACGAGGGAGCGAAATATCCAGATAACCAGGGTTGCGAAACAGAACTGTTACTAGCGCATAGACCAGAAAAAACCAAAAGCGATGAGGCTAGAAAATTGGAAGCTATGGCGATTGCAGCCAAGATTAAGGAGCTTCGCAAAACTTTCCAAGTGACAGATAAAGCAACAGGGCAGCTTCGCCCAGTGCAGTACAAGGATATGGTGATTCTGCTTCGTTCCAACTCTGGTTGGGATGATGTATTTAAGAAAGTCCTTGAAGCGGAAGGGATTCCTGTGTATGCGGCATCCAAAACGGGATATTTCGCCACCACAGAGATTCAGACAGTGCTACAGCTGCTAAGGGTGATTGACAATCCGCTGCAGGACATTCCACTGTTTGGCGTGCTAAAATCTATTTTTGGCGGTTTTTCCGACCAAGAGATTGCCACACTGAAATGCCAGAATAAAGATAATTATTTGTATCAGAATATGAGAGAGCAAAGTCTTATGCAGGGTGAGTTGGCACAGAAATGCCAGGCCTTTTTAAAGATGCTTGGCTCATACCGCCATCTGGCTACCTATATGCCTATTAGACAATTTCTTCAGACCATTTTTGGGCAGTGGGACTATATGCATTATGTTGGCGCTATGCCTGCGGGAAGTCAGAGGTTGGCCAATGTACAGATGCTTTTGGAAAAAGCCGGCAAATTCCAGAAGAGTAGTTATTATGGACTTTACCACTTTATTCGATATGTGGAGCAATTGCAAAAGTATGAAGTGGACTACGGTGAGGCCAATACCTTAGATGAGGCGGCAGATGTGGTGCGAATTATGAGTATCCACAAGAGTAAGGGACTGGAGTTTCCTGTCACTTTTGTCAGTGGTCTTGCAAAGAAATTTAACAAGCAGGACACAGCCAAAGCAGTGATTACAGATATGGATTTGGGCATTGGTGTGAAGTATGTCAACGTGGAGCAAAGGACTATCACAGATACACTGCGCAAAAATGCCATTGCAGCGAATATGCTGGCAGAGAGTATAGCAGAAGAGATTCGAGTGCTATATGTGGCACTTACCAGAGCCAAGGAAAAACTGATTTTGACTGGAAGTGCGGATTTGACCAAATTGGAAGTGGAAGAGCTATCCAGAGAGCAGCAGCTTGGCTTAGAGAAAGTGACGTACCGAAATACAGGCGTGATGCAGGAAGATGCTAAGTTTACCTATGGAGAGACTTTGGCAGCGGATGGATTTATAGACTGGATACTTCCTTTGACAGCAGAATTTACAGGATATGAGTTTGGAGACATGGACGCTGCCAAGCTTGCACAGGGCATGGAAGAGGGACAGAGACTAATTGCACTGGAGCATTTGGAAGGCAAGACAGACGAGCAATTATTGGATACTCTAATGCACAATTTTGAATTTGTCTATCCATATCAGAATTTGGCGGGACTTTATACCAAGACTACGGTTACAGAACTTAAGATGGCGGCTATGGAGGACAAGGACGAGGGAGCATTCCATGCCTTTGAAAATGAGGAAGTGGTGGCTTACATTCCAAAATTCATGAAGGAAGAGGAAACTGTATCGGGAACCACTCGCGGTAGTGCTTTCCACAAAGTGATGGAACTCCTGGATGTGGTAAGTCTTCTCTCTGTAGAAGGGGATGCCAGAAAGGCGGCTATCTATGCCCAGTTAAACCAGATGGTGCAAACCGGGAAACTTAGCGAAGAGTATCGAAAAGCCATCTCCGTACGCAAGATAGAAACCTTCTTGGAAGGTGAATTGGCTAAGCGTATGGCGAAGGCAGATGCAAAGAAATTGGTATGGAGAGAGCAACCATTTGTATACGGAGTACCTGCTTCCAGACTGGAGAAAGAGGGACAGAAATTCCCAGAGGATGAAATACTTTTGATTCAGGGTATTGTAGACTTGTTCTTCGAAGAGGATGGCCAGCTGGTGTTAGTAGACTACAAGACCGATGTGGTGGAGGCTCCACAGGCCTTGATAGACAGATATCAGACACAGATTGATTACTATCAGGAGGCTCTGGAAAAATTGACTGGTAAGAAGGTGAAGGAGAGGATTTTGTACTCTTTCTTTTTTGGACAGGAAGTTGTATTGTAAATTCGGCTTTTTTAAAGGTCAAGCACAATTGGTCACATTTGTGCTTGACTTTTTGAATTCACTGCTTTATAGTGATGAAGAAAATAATAGAACCGCTAGGGGAGCACATTGCTGAGATTGGAACTAGCCTAGGAAAGTTCCTAACCCTCATTACTTGACCCGGACAATGCCGGCGTAAGGAAGCACACCTATGTTGAAACTACGTTTGTGGATTCGATAACATAGGTTATTTATGTGTTCCTCCTCGCGCAGCGAAGGAGGATTTTTTATGTTTCAAAGTCTTTATGAAGTTGTAGTCAACGATTGGGGCGAGACTACCTACGTCCCTACCACACTGGGCAATATTTTGCTCGTGATTTTGATTTGTCTGTTTTTGTTTGGCGCTATGTTGTTTGCCAAGGGCAAAAACAAAGAAAAGAAACTGTCGGTTAAGCAGCTGTCTTACTGTGCAGTCTCTATTGCACTTGGATCTATTTTGTCTATGATCAAGATGATTGATTTCCCAACGGGAGGTTCCGCAACACTTCTCTCTATGCTTGCCATTTGCCTTCCAGGATATTGGTTTGGACTCGGCGCAGGAATCATGACGGGAGTGGCTCATGGAGTATTACAACTTTTGATGGGGCCATACGTGCTCTATCCAACACAGCTTGTGGTAGACTATATATTGGCGTTTGGAGCCTTGGGGTTGTCTGGATTGTTTGCGGGACAAAAGTGGGGATTACAAAAAGGCTATATGGCAGCTATTCTTGGAAGATATGTGTTCGCAGTGCTGTCGGGATGGATTTTCTTTGGAATGTACGCATGGGAAGGCTGGGGAGCCCTTAGTTATTCATTGGTGTACAATGGTATATACATATTTACAGAAGCAGCAATTACACTTGTTATTTTATTCTTGCCACCTGTAAGAAAAGGATTGGCTTACTTAAAGAAACTTGCCTGCGAATAAGCACATTCGATAATTGTTATTTTGTTTGGAAATTTATGGAAATTGTGTTATATTAATTTAGATAGTATGTAGGAAAGAATGTCGAGAAGGATATAGCACAAAGGATGAAAGAAAAGATTTGGGGTAAGATTGTACTTGCTAGGAAGGAAGCATGGGGGCTTCTGACAGTAGGTCTTTTGCTGGGGATTATTCTAGCGTTTTGTTCGGAAGCTTCGTCGGTTCATTTTCTAACGCAGCAGGTACAAAAGGCTGCTGGTTACCAGCAACAGGTGGTATGGGCTGCAACAATGGATTTGGCGGACGAACTGGAAGATGAGGCGCTTAGAGAGTTCTATGAAAAGGTGGCAAAACTGCAGCCAACGTTTACGGGAAAGAAAGATTCTCCAGTGACAAAGGAACAGATGCTGTGCCTGGAAGCGGACAAAAATGGATTGCTGGTAGGGATTGACCCGGGGCACCTAGGAAGAACTTACAATGGATATGTTAATGTTGGTGCTGTCAGTACCAATGGTGTCACAGAATATGAATTTGCCTTGGAAATTGGACTTTTGTTAAAACAGGAATTAATTTCCAGAGGTTATGATGTTCTGATGATTCGTGAAACCAATGATCGCAAGAACTATAAGCTGGATGCGGGCGAGAGAGCACAGATGGCCAATGAGGCAGAGTGCGATATTTTGGTTGCCCTTCATTGGGATAGTAACGATGACCCAACCCACCATGGCTATCATACGATCTACAAAGGAAACAGGCAGACAGAATCTTATCGTTTGGCGCTGGCTATCAGCGATGCTTACGGAGAGGCTGTAGAAGGCAATATTGCGCAACTGCGAAGACCGATGAAACGAACAGACCTTTGGGAGTTGAATCGGGCAGAGATGCCAACTACCTTTATAGAGATGGGATATGCGTCCAATGAGAGTGACGCCCTGTGGCTTACCAACTCGGAGAATCACTCCATTATTGTAGAAGGGATTGCCAACGGAATAGATGATTTCTTTTTCCCAGATGATGTAGCAAAATAGCGAGATGTCTCCTTTTTGGGAGACATCTTTTTTCGCGTTTGATTGTATTTAAGGGTAGAAGGTGGTACAATGAAGGTTAAGATTTGCAAAGAGGAGAAGGCGATGTATCAGAATTATATTTTTGACTTATACGGCACTTTGGTAGATATACATACAGATGAGTTTAAACCTTCTCTTTGGAGACAGATGGCATCTTTTTACTCCCTAAAGGGTGCGGAGTATCAAGGAAAAGAACTGATGAAGGATTACCTGAGACTGGTGGATATGGAGCAGGAACGCCTAGCCAGAAAGCAACAGATGGAAATCTCTCATGTTGAGATTGTTTTGGACAAGGTTTTTGCAAAACTTTACTCTCAAAAAGGAGTGAAGGCGAGCAAGCAGTTGGTGGAAGATACCATGGTAATGTTTCGTATGCTTTCTACTTCTCATATAAGGCTATTTCCGGGAGTGAAAGACTTGCTATTAAGACTTCGTGCGGATGGCAAGGGAATCTATCTTTTGTCCAATGCACAGGCCAATTTTACAAGACCGGAGATGAAGATGCTTGGCATCTATGACTGTTTTGACGGAATCCTTTATTCATCAGATGCGTTGGTTAAGAAACCAAGTGGAGTTTTTTATCAGATGTTGTTTGATAAATATCAGCTTGGCAAAGAGACCGCTGTAATGGTAGGAAACGATGCCAGAGCAGATATGATAGGTGCGGCTGATTTTGGTATTCCTGGACTTTATGTGCGAACGGATGAGTCTTGGCGACCAGACGAATTGCCAAACGGTTGTTATGAAATAAAACATATTGGAGAGGTATACCCATGAATTTGCCAGGACATTTGTTTGAAATACTGGAGATCGTAGGAACCATTTCTTTTGCGGTGTCTGGTGCCATGGTTGCGGTGCGTAAGAGAGTGGATTTATTTGGCGTTCTAGTTTTGGGGGTAATCACGGCTTTGGGTGGAGGACTTCTCCGTGACGTGATCTTGGGACAAATTCCGCCAGCTATGTTTGTGAATAAGAGATTTGTGCTCATGGCGCTTGTCACGTCTCTACTGGTGTTTGTGGTGGCGAGAGCCTTTAAAGACAGATATCTTTCCAGTGAAGTGTTGATAGATCAGATTAACAATGTATTTGATGCCCTTGGATTAGGTGCGTTTGCAGTAATCGGCTCACAGGTTGCGATTAGTGCAGGGTATAAAGACAATATGCTTTTGGTAGTCTGCATGGGCATGATTACAGGCATAGGTGGTGGTCTGATTCGAGATTTGATGGTGATGGAAATCCCTTTTGTACTGCGTCACAGGGTATATGCAGTGGCAGCAATAACGGGTGCTATTTTATTTGCTGTATTGGATAGAATAGCGGTTCCGGAGTGGATTGCTGTTTTTGCGGGCGTAGTTTGGGTGTTTGGCATGCGCATGCTTGCCACAAAGTACAAATGGAATCTGCCAAAAGCGATAGGAGATGAGGATATTGATGCACAGTGCTAAATGGCAGGACAACAAAAAATATATCAAAGATGCCTTTCGTATGGCGTGGCCTTCTGTTATAGAGTCTTTTTGTGTTTCGTTTGTAGGCATGGTTGACTCCATGATGGTAAGTAAGCTTGGTTCCTATGCGGTGGCTGCAGTAGGGCTGACTACACAGCCTAAATTCATTTGTCTTGCTATGTTCATAGCAACCAATGTGTCAGTATCGGCGCTGGTTGCACGCAGAAAAGGAGAACAGAACAGAGAAGACGCTAACAGGGTACTGCTGACGGCACTTACCTTTGTATTGTTTGCAGGTGTGATTGTAAGTTTATTGGCCATTCTCTTAGCGGACCCTGTCATTGCAATGATGGGTTCTCAAGCAGATACGCACGATAGTGCGGTTTCGTATTTCCGCATCATTATGGCGGGCATTATTTTCAATATTGTGACATTGGTAATCAATGCTGCACAGAGAGGATCTGGAAACACTAAGATTTCTATGAGGACCAATCTGACTTCTAATATTGTAAATGTCATTGGGAACTATCTCTTGATAGAGGGGCATTTGGGGTTCCCCGCATGGGGCATCGAGGGAGCGGCAATTGCCACGGTGATTGGTTCTATGGTAGCTTGTGGGATGAGCATTTACTCTTTGTTTGAAAGCAGAAGTTTTGTGAATATACCATGGGCAATTTCAAACAAGTTGAGAGCTACCTGGGCGAATGCCAAGCAACTGTTTAAATTAGCATCCAACGTATTTGTAGAACAGATATTCCTTCGCATTGGCTTCCTTTCGGTATCTGTGATGGCAGCCAATTTAGGAACGCAACAATTTGCGGTTCACCAGGTGGGTATGAATGTGATGTCCCTGTCATTTTCCTTTGGGGATGGTATGCAGGTGGCTGCAGTGAGTCTGATTGGGCAGAGCTTAGGTCAGAAAGACCCGGAAAAAGCGAAGCGTTATGGAATCATATGTCAACGAATGGGAAACATTATCTCTATAGTTTTATCCATACTATATCTGGTAGCAGGCAGATGGTTCTTTGGACTATATTTTGACAAAGCAACTGAGGCAACTGCGATTTCACTGGGTGTGGAGATCATGCGAGTGATGGTGTTTATCGTGCTGATGCAAGTGTCACAAGTGATTTATATGGGATGTCTGAGGGGTGCAGGCGATGTAAGGTTTACAACCATCGCATCTATCATCAGTGTCACCTTTATCAGACCACTCAGTTCTTTCCTTTTTGCATACGTGTTGTCGCTGGGAGTCATTGGAATCTGGATTGGTGTCATAGGAGATCAGCTTTGCAGGTTGATACTTACCAGTTGGCGTTTTAAATCAGGCAAGTGGACAAAAATTAAAATCTAGCCCAAAGTAGGTATGTCCTAACTTGGGAAGGCATATATTATAGTATTACATAGGAATGGAGTCGAATATGATTAATCATTTTTTAGGGACAAATTATCCATTAGTGGCGTTTGTTGGAATACTGGCGGCTTTTGCCGTGACATGTATTTTGCTTTCGAAACTGAGCAAGTTTCTTCCAAGGGATTTGGGAAGAGAGTTTGCCCATGACGGAAAACTTTCCGCAGGAAAGCCCAGAGGAGCCGGAATCATTTTTATATTGGTATTTGCAGGGGCAACCATTTTATTTGCTCCCATCTCAGTAGAAACAGTGATTTACTTAATCCTAGTTGTTATAGAGATGTTCACAGGCTATTTTGATGATTCTGCCAAGGTGCCATGGGGTGAGTACAAGAAAGGTCTATTGGATCTGTTGGTGGCCGCTGCTACAGCAGTTACTTATTTGTTCTTTAATTCCAACGTGATTACCATTGCATCCCTGGGGATTCAGATAGCAATACCACTTCCTCTCTATGGAATCTTGATTATGATACTGGTGTGGGCATCTATCAATGTAACCAACTGTGCAGATGGTGTGGATGGTCTGTCTGGTACGCTTACCATTGTAACCTTGACTAGTATTTATATTGTGGATCGTATGATGGGGATTTCAGAGGAATTTTCCTTTGTGATTTTGCTGTTTGTGGTTTGTATCTTGGGTTATCTTTGGTACAATGCGACGCCAAGCTTTTTGATGATGGGTGATGCAGGTTCCAGAGCTATGGGTATCTTTATCAGTATCGCAGTGCTGAAGACAGGTATGCCACTTTTGTTCATTCCAGCAGCTTGTATGCTGATTTTGGATGGCGGACTGGGCCTTATGAAGGTCTTTTTACTTCGTTTTTTGAAGATTCATATCTTCAAGAATACTCGAATGCCTCTGCATGATTTCGTGCGCAAGGACAAAGGCTGGTCTAATACACAGACCGTGTTCCGATTTGTGATTATTCAGATAGTTATTGCGGTGGCAATGATTTATATGGTAGCGATGTAGTATTACACAAGAAAGTAGTAGGAGAAGTACATGTACGATTATATTTTGTTTGACCTGGATGGTACTTTGACGGACCCAAAGGTGGGGATTACCACTTGCGTTCAGCACGCTCTGAAGGGGATGGGAATCGAGGAACCTGATCTGGACAAGCTGGAGCCCTTTATTGGGCCGCCTTTGAAAGACAGTTTTATGCAGTTTTACGGGCTTGATAGCGAGCAGGCTGAACAAGCGATTAAACTATATAGAGAGCGTTTTTCTACTGTTGGCCTCTATGAAAATGAGGTTTATCCTGGCATACCACAGATGCTTCAGGCCTTGAAGGCAAAGGGCAAGAGATTGGCCATCTCTTCCAGCAAACCGACTGTGTATGTAGAACAAATATTGAAACATTTCGAAATACACAAATATTTTGATATAATAGTGGGAAGCGAACTTGATGGACGCAGAACAGACAAGAGCGAGGTAGTAGAAGAAGCCCTTAGGCAGCTCCTCGGTGGTGAAAAGAAGCCGCATCAGGATGTAGTAATCGTAGGAGACAGAAAGTTTGATGTGGAGGGTGGACAAGCCCATGATATCACTACAGTAGCTGTAAGCTATGGCTACGGACCGATGGAAGAACTAAAGGAAGCAAAGCCAGAATTCATAGTTCGTTCGGTTCCAGAATTGCAAAAACTGTTGCTTCGTGGCTCTGAAGATGCCAAGTATGAGCCTGCCTTTAACAAAGGCTGGGCGATTCTGTTTCCTGTGCTGATTGCGTATTTTGTACAGCAGATAGGATTGAATCTGGGAATGTTTCTGATTGCCACGGTGGGTGACTATGTAGCAGGAGCAAGAGAATTTTTACTGGTGCTTGATGCAGAGGGGAATATTACGCAGATGACAGGACTTGGAGCGTCGCTTATGATGCTAATCTGCTATTTGATAACTGGCGTTATTTTGTGGAAGATGAGCAAGTCGGATCTTCTTGCTGCTAAATCACTTACTGGAGACCGCAAGCTTGCGCCAGCAGTATTTAGCAATGTTGGAATCGCAACTCTTGGCGTAGCGTATGGTGTCAATATTCTCTTTAATTTGGTGGGATTTACAGATACACTTTCTGCCTTCGAGCAGCTTAGGGAGCAGGCTTATGCCACACCTTTTGTATTGGCAGTGCTGATTTATTGTATTGCAGCTCCGCTGGCGGAAAATTTTCTCTTCAGAGGAATTCTATACAATCGCTTGAAAAAGTACGGAACACCTTTGATAGCTGCAATTCTTTCTTCCCTGCTGTTTGGATTGTACAATGGCAACTTGATAGCGGGCTGTTATGGCTTTGTGATTAGTTTGCTGGTTTGCTTTGTATATGAGCGAACAGGCAAATATGCCATGGCGGTGCTTGTGCATATGTTGGCAAACTTCTGTGCATATTCGCTGACTTACACAGGCATGTTTGCCGGCGCATTGTTGGGATGGTTGCCTTGCGTACTACTCTTGGGTGCTGGAATATTAGGAATTGTATTTGTGACAAAACATACGGTATAAGGTGATTGACAGATTTGTCATATGAGAAAATGACACTTGGGAATCGCGAAAAATAGCGGTTTCTGAGATTTGAAAATTCAATTAAGATTTAACAAAAAAGGACTTCGTTTTCCACGAAGTCCTTTTGTATTCATATTAAAGATAGAATGGAAGAGATACCAGTGCGATGGCGACGCACATTACAAGGAAGATTACGATATCTGAGTAGGAATAGTAGGTTTGAAACTTAGTTTCCAGTTTCAGCGGAGCGATGAATTCTTCTTGCAATTTATCACGCTGTTCTTCGTTAAGCTGATCTTTGTTTAAGATTAATACATGATTTTTGCAGTTTCCGAAGCTTTTGCAATCTAGATTGTAAATCACTAATGTTCTTGCGAAGGAGAGCACTTTGGTAATTTCCCACCAGTGCCAGGTTTCGCTCTGCAAAGCTCCCTCTTCCTTAAAGTGGATTCCTTCTTCGTCTAAGGTGATATCTAATGTCTTTTTTGGATAAATTTTGGTTTTGGCGATGAGGCCAAACCACTTTGGTCTAATTGCATAAGCAAGATTAAAAGCGATGAAGAAGAGAACAGCTATGGAAAATAGTATCTCGATTCCCATGAAGTCATCACTGCCTATCTGCATGCCCCAGGCTACCAGAAAATAGCCAACTATCAAAGCCAATGGGTAGAGAAGTACGGGGCGAAGTACGCCTACGTCGTTGCCATCTCTTTTTTGGCGGAGAGTTAAAAGCCCGGTTTGATAGCTGCTGGTCCAGCTTTTGAGAAATTCCTTTTTGTTTGCCTCTGTAAGTGTAGATTTAAAATTCATAAATAACCCTCTAATAAATTAGTGCAGCCGGTTGGGCTGCACTATGTCTTAACATTATAGTAACTGCAATCCGATGCGTTCTGCTTCCTGCATGAATTCTTCAGGCCAGATAGAACACTGAACCTCACCGATGTGAGCCTTTCTGAGGAAGAACATACAGATTCGGGACTGCCCAATACCACCACCGATGGTGTAAGGAAGTTTTTCCTCGAGAATTGCCTTCTGGAATGGAAGCTCTGCGCGATCCTCACAACCAGACTTCTTAAGCTGATATTCCAAAGCCTCTTTGTCAACACGGATACCCATGGAAGAAAGCTCCAAGGCAATGTCCAATACTGGGTAGTATACGATGATATCTGCGTTGAGAGACCAGTCGTCGTAGTCAGGTGCTCTGCCATCGTGTCTTTCGCCAGACTCCAGCTCGTCACCAATCTGCATGATGCAGACAGCGCCTTTTGCCTTGGCAATGTAGTATTCTCTTTCTTTGGCAGAATAGTCAGGGAACATATCCTCCAATTCCTGAGTGGTGATAAAGAAAATCTCAGGTGGAAGAACTTCTTCTATGTAGTCATACTGAATGGACATGAACTTTTCTGTCTTGCGAAGCACTTTGTAAACAGTGCGAACCGTATCCATCAATACATCCAACTCGCGGTCTTCTTTGGAAATAATTTTTTCCCAGTCCCATTGGTCCACATAAATAGAATGAATATTGTCAGCGACTTCGTCTCTACGAATCGCACTCATGTCGGTATAAAGACCTTCGCCGATATGGAAACCGTATTTCTTCAGTGCATATCTTTTCCATTTAGCCAAGGACTGAACGATTTCAGCCTCTTTGCCATCCTGCTCCTTGATGTCGAAGGTAACAGGTCTTTCGATTCCATTCAAGTTGTCATTTAAACCGGATCTAGGGTCTACAAAAAGAGGTGCAGACACTCTGAGCAGGTGAAGTCTCTCAGCAAGAAGACTCTGGAAAAAGTCTTTTACAGTTTTGATGGCTACCTGTGTATCGTACAAGGATAATTCGGATTTATAACCTTCAGGTATTTTGGTGGCACTCATGGTTTTTCTCCATTCTTTCATGTTTCTTAATATATCTATTATATTAAAATACTTTCTACGCCTTTTTGCAAGGGATATTTCAATGATTTACACATTTTTTGGGAGAAAATTTTGTGTAAAATAACAGAACATTTGTTCTGAAAACCATTGCATTTACGTTTTGGCTGTGATAGGATAGGAATGCACAGAACATTTGTTTGGAATGGAGGTGATTTCCTGTGGAATATTTGGCGTCAGACGAAATGACCGTAATGGAGAAGCTTGGTATATTGAGCGATGCAGCCAAGTATGATGTTTCCTGTTCCTCCAGCGGTGTGGAGCGAAAGGGCAATGGAGTGGACATGGGGAATTGCCTGAAGGCAGGAATTTGTCATAGTTTTGCGGCAGATGGCAGATGTATTTCTCTGCTGAAGATTTTATTTACCAATGAATGTATCTACGACTGCAAATACTGTATCAATCGAAAGTCCAATGATGTTCCCAGAGCCACTTTTACGCCAGAGGAAGTGAGCGATTTGACCATTCAGTTCTATCGTAGAAATTACATAGAAGGTTTATTTTTAAGTTCCGGTATCATTGGAAGCCCCAATTACACCATGGAGCTACTATATCGTACGGTATATTTGCTGCGCAAAGTGCATCGGTTCAACGGATATATCCATATCAAGGCGATTCCAGGGGCAGATGCCAGATTGATTCAGATGACGGGCTTTTTGGCAGATCGTATGAGTGTAAATTTGGAATTGCCGACAGCAGAGGGGCTTAAGGCATTGGCACCGAACAAGCACAGGGTCAATATTCTGACTCCTATGCGTCAGATTCAGACTGGAATTACAGAGAATAAGCATGATTTGGTGGTTTATCGCCATGCACCGCAGTTTGTGCCAGGGGGACAGTCCACACAGATGATTATAGGGGCAACACCGGAGAATGATTTTCAATTAATCAATGTTGCGGAGGCTTTGTACCAGAAATTTGAACTGAAAAGGGTATATTATTCTGCTTTTGTCAATGTAAATGAAGATTCGCAGTTGCCTGCTTTGCCAGGTGGTCCGCCGCTTCTTCGTGAGCACAGGCTGTACCAGGCAGATTGGTTGATGCGTTTTTATGGATTTAAGGCGGGAGAACTGTTGGACGAACAGAGACCATACTTCAATGTTTTGTTGGACCCAAAGGAGGATTGGGCGGTTCGACATTTGGAGTGCTTTCCTGTGGAAATCAACAGAGCACCGTATGAGATGATTCTGAGGGTTCCGGGTATTGGTGTGAAAAGTGCACTGAGGATTGTCAAAGCCAGACGCAGTGCCAATTTGACGTTTGAAACCCTGAAGAAGATAGGTGTGGTTTTGAAACGTGCTCTATACTTCATTACCTGTAATGGGAAGATGATGTATCCGACCAAATTGGAAGAGGACTACATCGTTCGCAATCTTACAGAAAAGAAGGATCGCATTCAGTTTGGGCAGGATGGAATGACATTTCAGCAATTGTCTCTTTTTGATGATGGGAGTTTTGATGCAATGCCGACGGTTGTAGATCGGTTTGCGTCCGCGATGGGACAGCTTTGAGCCTCTTTTGGCTCTTTGAAAATAGGAGATTTATATGGAAGAAAAAGTTTTGATATGCGAGGATTCCGTAGAGGGAGTCTTCACAGCTATATATGAAATATACGAACAGCATATGGATTTGGATACCACTAGAGTTCAGACTAGTGAAGATGAAAATATACGTCTGTTTGCCACTTACCAGTCTGTTACTACAGATTTGGAAAAAGCTAATAAGGTGACTGGTACGATTCGAAAGCGTCTAGGAGAGGATGCTTATAAGGATATCTGTATGGCACTTACTACCACGGATGCTGACAAGGCTCAAGCGGTATTTCGTACCGTAGTTACTGGACTTCGCATGACTCGCGGAAATAAAATAGCGTATGTTATGGATAACTTATCTGACGATTCTGTCAGGAAGGTTATGACACTCAGTAGAAATGCTGGAAACGAGCTCCATCACATGATTGAGTTCGTTCGGTTCGAAGAAATGACACAGGGTTTTTTGATGGCAAGATTCAGTGCCAGGAACAAGATTCTTCCCGTGATGATTCCTCATTTCGCAGACAGACTTCCATCAGAGAACTTCATTATTTACGACGAGAGACACGATTGGGCAGCAGTCCACCCTGCAAGAAGGGACTGGATTTTGGTGGAAGGGGCAGGAGAGAAGTTGCATCTTTTGGAAGACAAGTTATCACCCAAAGAGATGAATTATCAGGACTTATACCGTCACTTTGTAGACAAGATTGCTATTGATGAACGAAGAAATTACGAATTACAGCGCAACATGTTGCCAATTCGCTTTAGAAAGTACATGACAGAGTTTCAATAACATCGCAAATTTGCACAGAGCAAATATCCTAAATTTGGAAAAAGTATGCAAATGGACGAAAGTGTCAAAGTGCCCTTTACTTTTGGAAAATTTTGAGCAATAATCATAGGCATCGGTTATAAATGGTACTTTATAACTAATGGCATCATTGTATTTATAAACCGGTTTGAGGAGATTTAGGAAAGAAGGTTTGTGCCATGGAATGCAGAATCAAGTTAACTCCTGGCGAAGTTGAGCAGTTCGTAGCTGCTGCAACTAGATGTGATTTCGACATTGACATTTCTTACAACAGATATGTTGTTGACGCGAAATCCTTCTTAGGAGTTTTCGGGATGGATTTTTCAAAGGTATTAACAGTTCGTTGCTACGGATACGATAGCGATTTCGATGCGCTGCTTCGCTCCAAGGCAATCGCCTGCTAATTAATTGAAGCTTCCAAAAAGGGTGTGCCCGCAATTGACTCTCTGAGGTAGATAGTTTACTATCATCTTGGGGAGTTTTTTGTTATGACGACAAGGCAAGCACCGAGTGATGAGGGCGGGTACGGATGTGAGCATTATGAGGCGGCGTGCTAGCACGGAAGGCCCATAATGCGAAACAGACGAGGGCGTCGTGATTTCACGACGAAGTATTTGCCGCCCGTTAATCAGACGTTGATTTGCAGCGCAAATTAACGTCTGCACAGAACTGGTGGGAGCAAAGGAGCAAGCACTGCGGGAAGATGAGTATGGACGCAGAGAAAACACAGGAACAACTGAATAAGCTTGAAATACGAATCTCTGTCAGGGCGTTGGTAGAGTTTCTTTTGCGTGCCGGAGATATTGACAATCGTAGAGTGGGTGCTCCTGAAAATGCCATGCAGGAAGGTGGACGCATTCACAGAATGATTCAGAAGCGCATGGGTGAGGGCTACGAGGACGAAGTGTTCCTGCGCTACCAGCATGAGACAGAGCACTATATTTTGACCATTGAGGGTCGAGCGGATGGTGTTTATACAGAGAAAAATGATGACATTCGATTTATTCCAGAGTCAGAAGATGCAGGTCTGGAACTTGTATCAGAAGAAAAGCGCGTGACCATTGATGAAATCAAGGGAACCTATCGGAATCTGGACAAAATTACGAAGCCAGTTCCAGAGCATTTAGCGCAGGCCAAAATGTATGCTTATATTTATGCATCGCAGCATGATTTAAAGACTATCCGAGTTCGCATGACCTATTGCAATATAGAGACAGAAGAGATCAAGTTTTTTTACGAAGAGTTTACCATTTATGAAATCACGGATTGGTTTCAGAGTGTTATGAAGGAGTACCAGAAGTGGGCGGACTATGAGAGTGAATGGAGAAGGCTGCGACAGGAGTCTATTCAGCAGATGACATTTCCGTTTGAGTATCGTGAAGGCCAGAAGCAATTGGTTGGATACGTTTATCAGACGATTGTGAATCAGAAAAAACTATTCGTTGAGGCTCCCACGGGTGTAGGGAAGACCATATCCACGGTATACCCATCAATCAAGGCTATGGCGGAGGGTATGGGTGATAAATTGTTCTATCTTACTGCCAAGACTATTACCCGAACTGTGGCGGAAAATACGTTTGCACTTCTCAGGGAAAGAGGGCTTCAGTTTAAAAGTGTGATCTTGACTGCCAAGGACAAGATTTGCTTCATGGAAGAAACGGAATGCAATCCAGAAAAGTGTCCTTATGCCAAAGGGCATTATGACAGAATTAACGATGCCATCTTTGATTTATTGACCCATGAAGATAGTTTTACCAGAGATAATATAGAAGAGTATGCCAGAAAGCATCAGGTTTGCCCTTTTGAATTTTGCTTGGATATGAGCCTCTATGCGGATGGCATTGTTTGTGACTATAACTATGTGTTTGACCCACATGTATATTTGAAACGCTTTTTTGGAGATGGAAATAGTGGCAAATATCTATTCTTAGTAGATGAAGGGCACAATCTGCTGGAGCGTGGCAGAGAAATGTACAGCGCAGTTCTTCGGAAAGAAGATTTCTTGGAACTAAAAAAGAAAATTCATGTTGTGTTATCTACTACTGCAGCGGGCCGGATCCACGAATACGGTGGCAAACTGGAAAAGCAGCTGGACAAATGCAACCGGGATATGTTGGTGCTAAAGAAGGATTGTGAAAACTTCCAGATAGTTGAGTTTATTGATCCATTTGTGCAGAGCTTAAATCGCCTGTATGATACCATCAATCAGTATTTAGAGGAGCATGATGACAACGCAGTCAGGAAAGATATTTTGGACTTTTTCTTTGAAATTGCGCATTTTTTGGAGATTTATGAGCTGGTAGATGACAAATATGTCATGTACACGGAGTATGAAGAAGATGGCAGTTTCATCTTAAAATTGTTTTGTGTGGATCCGTCCACCAACCTAAGGGAATGTATGAATCGAGCCCGAAGCAGCGTGCTCTTTTCAGCGACTTTTTTGCCAATTCAGTATTACAAGAAACTACTCGGTGGCAAAGAGGAAGACTATGAGGTCTATGCCAAATCAGTATTTGACCCGGAAAAAAGAGCCCTACTTATTGGTGGAGATGTAACCAGTAAATATACAAGGCGAAATGAGGATGAGTACTTCAATATTGCCAAGTATATTGAACAGATTGTTAAGAATCGCCATGGGAATTATATGGTATTTTTCCCTTCCTATGCCTTCATGCAGGAGGTATACGCATCTTATCAGGAGTATTTCGCAAATGATGATACAGAATGCCTGGTGCAGGATAGCTTCATGAATGAGGAGCAAAGAGAGGCTTTCTTGGCTCGCTTTGAGGGCAATCCTGAACTGGATTTAACCTCTGTCATGGGAATAGATGTAGAAATAGATTCCGAAGGGGAATCAGAACGAACGCTTATTGGCTTCTGTGTCATGGGTGGAATCTTTGGAGAAGGAATCGACCTAAAGCACGATAGTCTGATTGGTGTTATTGTAGTGGGAACGGGTCTTCCTCAGGTTTGCAATGAAAGAGAGCTATTAAAAGCCTATTTTGATGCAGATGGGGAGAGCGGATTTGACTATGCTTACCGGTATCCTGGAATGAACAAGGTTTTGCAGGCCGCAGGACGTGTGATTCGTACCTCTGATGATGTGGGGATAATAGCATTGTTGGATGAACGTTTTTTGCAAGGCTCTTATCAGCGCATGTTCCCAAGGGAATGGATGAATTTTGAAGTAGTAAATTTGCAGAGTGTTTCAAAGCGTGTGGAACGCTTTTGGGATTCTTGGTTGTAAAGTTAAGCCATTCTGGTGCTTTTGATAGCACCAGGGTGGCTTTTTTGTGATGGCGACGAGGCAAGCGACAGAAGGCCAGAGCACAGACTTGTGCTTGCACAAAAGGATGAGCACTTGGCTCATTTCTTGGTCAAAACGCCGCATAAGATAACGGGCGTTACATAAAGGCGGAGCGGTTTACATAAAAATGCTACCGGTTGAGGTTTTATGTTACTGTGACTAGGGTACCAAATCTTGCAAAATCTTACAAAATGACACTTATTTTTGCAAGTTTGACGCCCAAATTAGAGCAAAATTGACACATGTGTATATGTGGATAACTATGTGGAAATTGGGGATTTCTTTTTTGATTTGCCGAAAAAATCGACACTTAAGCCATTTCGTCGACAAAGGTCGACAAAGAGTGAGAAATTGCAAAAAAACTGAACTGGTCAAAATTGTTATGTAAATTAGATGGCGACAAATAAACAGTAGTTTTACATAATAATAAGTAAAAACTCTCTGTGGACTTTCTCTCGGCAAAGTAGTACAATCTACATACGCGTCTCTAAATATATAGGTATATATAAATATTAGTATATGTATATAGTCAGGAATGATGATATTCCGGAGGAGACGTTTAGGCACAAAGGAGTATATTTATGGAGCAATTTAAATTTTTGTGGAAGTACATCAAGCGGCACGGCGTACAGTATATATTGGGTATTGCGGTACTTTTTGGTGTAGATTACCTGAACCTTTTTATTCCACAATTGACAGGTATGGTAACAGATGGACTTACAAGCAGAACTATGGATATGGCAGGAATCATGGACTGTGTATGGAAGATTCTTGGCATTGGTGCACTTTTGGCTCTGGGAAGATTTGGGTGGAGATTTTTCCTGTTTGGCGCAGCAAGACATATTCAGTATGAGATTCGTAATGATATGTTCAAACGCTTGGAAGACATGTCTGTAGAATATTTCAATGAAAATAAGACTGGGGATTTGATGTCCAGATTTTTAAATGACCTTAACTCTGTTCGTATGGCGATTGGCCCAGCGGTTATTTCAGCATTTGATGCCTCTGTAATGGCAGTGCTGGTAATAGGTCAGATGATGATTTATGTAGATGTGAAGCTTACACTTCTTGCAATCATCCCTCTCTCTGTAATTTTGGTTGGAACCTTCTTTTACGACAAGGCAATGCGTAAACGTTACAGAGAAAGCCAGGAAGCACTTTCTGATTTGACAGAAAAGGTGCAGGAGAGTATTTCTGGTGTTCGTGTTATTAAGGCTTTTGTGCGTGAGAGAGCAGAGATGAAATCCTTTGCCAAGTCTAGTGCAAACGCGATGGACAAGAACCTCAGTGTAGTAAAACTTCAGGCAGTAGTAATGCCACTTCTTGAGGTAATCATCGGTGCAAGTAGCCTTCTGACATTGCTTTATGGTGGATATCTGGCACTGACAGGTGAAATTACACTTGGTAGATTCGTAGCCTTCAACCAGTACATTGGTATGTTGGTATGGCCTATGATTGCTGCTGGTGATGCGGCCAACATGATTTCACAGGGTATGGCATCTGCAAAGCGTGTACAGGAAGTCATCGAGGCAAAGAAAGATATTTTTGATAGAGAAGATGTGCAGGATGTAGACAAAGTAAATGGCGAAATCGAATTCAAGAACTTGACCTTTACACACAAGGGACAGTCCGAGCCTACTTTAAGAGACATCAACTTAAATGTTCCTGCAGGAACCACTCTGGCGTTGATTGGCCGAACTGGAAATGGTAAGTCTACTTTGGCAAATTTGCTTCTTCATTTATATAACACAGAAGATGGAATGATTTTTGTGGATGGAAAGGATATCAATTCCATTCCACTTAAGACTCTTCGTGAAAACATAGCTTACGTACCACAGGACAACTTCCTGTTCTCTGATTCCTTGAAGAACAACATTTCCTTTGGCGTGGTAGATGGCACCATGGAGGAAGTGGTAGAGGCAACCAAGGCAGCATGTATTCACGATAATATTATGGAATTCCCAGAGGAATACGAAACTGTGGTTGGAGAAAGAGGTGTAACTCTTTCTGGCGGACAAAAGCAGCGTAGTTCTATCGCCAGAGCCTTGATGAAGGATGCTCCAATTCTGATTTTGGACGATTCTTTGTCTGCTGTAGATACGGATACAGAAGAACAGATTCTTCGCAATTTAAAAGAAAACAGAAAAGGAAAGACGACGATTATCATTGCTCACCGTATTTCCACCATCCAGGGGGCGGATATTATCATGGTACTGGAGGATGGAGAGGCTGCAGAAATTGGAAATCATCAATCCTTGATGGAACTGGACGGTATATACAAGAGTATGTACGACAAACAGCAGTTGGAAGCCCAGCAATCTGGAAAGGAGGAGCGTGACTAATGAAAAGACTACTAAAATACTTAAAGCCACATAAGTGGACCATGCTCCTTGTGACAGGAATTGTAATCATTTTGACTGTGCTTGAACTTTACAAGCCTATTATCATTGGCGATGCCATTGACGAATATATCAACGGCTATTTCAGACCTTATGTAGAGGTCAGTGAGGGCGCGGAAGGTGCCGTGGCTTACGGAGATATTTGGCTTTCTAGAGAAAGTGAAGCCGTAAAAGCGATAGGAGCTCTAGAAGGCGGTGGAACTGACCATGCAGCTTTGGATGGCCAGCTGTTTTACCAGATTTATCTGGTGGAAGATGGCTATTACATGGCGGAGCAGATTGACAGTGAAACCTGTGAATTTCTGCAAACTGCAACTAGCGAGGAATTAATCACATACAGAGCCCAGAGCAAGGCTCTGGAAAGAGCACAGCTAGGACAACTTCGACAGTTTGACTTCCTTGGCATCTGTCAGGCTGCAGTTGTCTATTTGGTAGTTTTGCTTCTGAACTTTGCCTTCAATGTATTGCAAACCATGGCACTTCAAAACATGGGACAGAAAATCATCTACAAGATGAGAGAGGATGTGTTTGCGCACATTCACACCCTGTCACTCAGTTTCTTTAATACACAGCCAGTAGGTAAATTGGTGACCCGTGTTGCCAATGATACAGAGGCGGTAAACCAGATGTTTACCAGCGTAGTGGTAAGGCTGTTTAAGAACGTGCTTAAGATTGCAGGATATGCAGTAGTAATGTATACCATCAACCCAGCCATGACAGGATATGCATTCTTAATGCTTCCTATTGTGGGTGTGGTGACCTTCGTGTTTAGACATCTTTCCAGAGTGGTATATCGCATCACTCGAAACAAGATTACAGAACTGAATACCTTCCTTTCTGAGAATATCTCTGGAATGAGACTGATTCAGATTTTTGCCAGAGAAAAAGAAAAGTACGACGAGTTCGAAGACAAGAACAAGGGGCTTTACAAAGCGGGCTTCAACGAGATGATGATTTTTGCTATCTTCCGCCCTTTGATATACATGCTTTCCATTGTTGCACTTGTCATCATTATAGGAAACGGAAGCTCCTTGGTATTTAGGGGAGAGATTTCTCTAGGCGTGCTCTTTATCTTTATCAATTATATTAGTTCTTTCTTTGATCCAATTCAGGATTTGGCAGAGCAGTTTGGTACTTTGCAGTCCTCCTTGGCATCTGCAGAAAAGGTATACCAGATATTAGATACAGAGCCAGAAATCAAGAATCCTCCACAGCCTGTGGATGTAAATATCCTTGGAAGAATTGAGTTTAAAAATGTATGGTTTGCGTATGAAAAAGAAGATTATATCTTAAAGGATGTAAGCTTTACAATTGAACCAGGTCAGAAAGTTGCTTTCGTAGGTGCGACGGGTGCAGGTAAGAGCTCTATCCTGAACCTGATTGGCAGATACTACGACATTCAAAAGGGCGAAATTTTGGTGGATGGTGTCAATATCAAGGATTTGGATACGGATGTACTTCGCCGAGCGATTGGCCAGGTACAACAGGATGTCTTTATCTTTACAGGAGATATTAAGAGCAACATTACCCTTGGCAATGAGGCCATCACTATGGAGCAGGTGAAGGCAGCAGCCAAGAACGTAAATGCACACACCTTTATCGACAAGATGGCTGGCGGCTATGATGAGCCAGTGACAGAGAGAGGTTCTACACTTTCTGCGGGTCAGAGACAGCTTCTTTCCTTTGCCAGAACCTTGGCTTATGATCCAAAGATTTTGGTACTAGATGAGGCGACAGCCAACATTGATACAGAGACAGAAAGCCTGATTACTGAGGCACTGGAATATTTGATGGCAGGTAGAACTACCATCATGGTTGCCCATAGACTTTCCACCATTCAGCATGCAGACGTCATCATGGTTATGGACCACGGCTGTATCATGGAGCGTGGAACACACCAAGAGTTGCTCGCTCAGGATGGTATTTACAAGAAGTTGTACGAACTTCAGTTGGTGGAAGAATAAACCCACAATTTCGATGAAATCAAAGACGTAAGGAAAAGAAAGAATTGTTAGGCAGTATATGAAAAAGGAGGATCTCCTAATGGGAATCTATTTAAATCAAGTGGGTTATCTTACCAGTGCAAAAAAGGTAGCTACCACCACTACAGAAGGCACTTATCAGGTGCTGGATGCCGAAACAAAGCGAGTAGTTTGTATGGCCAAGGCTACATCAAAGGGGTTTGATGCGGCAGCAGGCGAGGATGCTTTTGAGGTGGATTTTTCAGCGCTTAACAAACCGGGTAAATACTTCCTTGCTGGAAGGGGAGGACAGAAATCTTATACATTTGAGATTTCAGACAAGCCATATGCGAATCTGCACAAAGATTTGATGAAGGCACTGTATTTTCAGAGATGCGGCTGCGAGCTGAAGGCAGAGCATGCAGGCATTTATACACACAAGGCTTGCCATACAACCCCAGCAATGCTGGTGGAGGATTATATGGCGGGAACCGCCAATCCAAAGACCTTTGATATGACTGGTGGATGGCATGATGCGGGTGATTTTGGAAGATATTCTACAGCTGCGGCAGTGGCACTGGGCCATATTCTGTATGCCTATGAACTGTTCCCAGAAAGTTTTCAGGATAGTTTGCAGATTCCTGAAAGCGGCAATGATATGCCAGATATCTTAAATGAGTGTTTGTATGAACTTCAGTGGCTGATTAAGATGCAGAGAGAAGATGGTGGCGTGTATCATAAACTGACAGCATGGAGACATGCACCATTTTTGATGCCTGAAGAAGATTTGGATCCATTTTTGCTCTATCCTGTTTCTTCTATGGCGGTGGCAGACTATGCGGCTATCATGGCGCTGGCTAGCAAGGTATACGCAGAGTATAGACCAGAGTTTGCTGCGCAGGCACTTGCGGGTGCCAAGAAGGCATGGGCTTGGCTTGAGGTAAATGAGTACATCGGATTCCACAATCCAGAGGGAAGTGGAACTGGTGAATATGACGATGATGATGACAGAGACGAACGTTTTTGGGCAGCCCTTGAGATGGCAAAGGTAGACCATGCAAACAAAGAGAAGTATTTGGCGGTAGCAGGAAAACTTATAAAAGAAGTAAGTGGCATTGATTTTGGTTGGACAGATGTATCTGCACTTGGATCTATGGCAGTGCTCACAGCAAAAGACTCATTCCCTGTAGATTTGGCAGAAGAAGTGGAAAAAACGGTCTTTGCAGAAGCAGACAGATTGCTGGAAATTCAGAGTAAGTCGGGCTACGGCGTAGCCATGCTTCCTGAGGATTATGTTTGGGGAAGTAATATGGTTATCTGTAACCGAGGTATGCTGTTTTTGCTTTGTGCGCTTGGTAGTGAAAGTGTCAAGGCGGAGGTTTACAAGGAGGCGGCTTTAGGCCAGCTTCACTATCTGCTGGGAAGAAATGCAGTGGATTACAGCTATGTGACTGGTCACGGTGAGCATGCTTTTAAGAATCCTCACAACAGACCTACAGCCTGTGATGGCATTGAAGATCCAATGCCAGGCTGGGTAAGCGGCGGCCCATTCAAGACTCCAGTGGATGAAATTGCGGTGAAGATGATTCCAAAGGGAACGGCTCCAATGAAATGCTTTATTGATCATGTGGATAGCTATTCTACCAACGAGATTACAATTTATTGGAACTCGCCAGCTATCTTTATGACAGCGTATTTTATGAAGTAACAATAGACAACCTAGTAAGAGGTCGGGTTTCTCCCCGACCTCTATTTTTTGTGATAGCGACGAGGCAAGTGACATCGTGCTTGCACGAAAGGATGTACATATGCTGATGGTATATTAAGGAAACAAATTGAGAAACTAGTTTCTTTAAATAAAAACCGTCAAACAATTTAAAAAGAAAGAATTGTTCAAAAAACCAAACAATTGCCGTGATTGTGCTCAAAAAAAGACACCTAATAATTGTGAAAAATGACGGCTTTTTGAGGGAAACTGCTTTCGCAAACTTTCGTTGACGATGTTTTTGGAGGGTGCTATATTCAAGCCAGCGATAAGCATATGACAATATATGTATAGGAGGGTAAAATATGAAAAAGAAAATCGCTACTCTTATTGCTGTTATACTTTGTATGGCATGCATGCCACTGACAGCTTTGGCTACAGAGGCAGACGAAATGGTTCCTGTAGTAGCACAGGTGCCAGCGGATTGGGAAGCACCACATCTTTGGGCATGGGCTGATGATGGAACCAATGCATTTGCAGCATGGCCAGGAGAAGAAATGGAAAGTTTGGGTGATGGTTGGTATTACACCTATGTTCCTACTTTTGTTCAAAATGTTATTGTAAATGCAAACAATGGTACAGATGCTGCCACTCAGACAGATGGCGTTGTAGTAGAAGCAGGTAAACCAGTTTGGATTACGGTAGCAGCGGACAAGACTGCAACTGTTTCCTACGAAGCGCAGACTGGTGAAATTCCAGCATATGTTGAGAAATTTGTTGTTCACGCTTATGTTCCACTTGAATGGAAGACTGTAAATATGTGGGCGTGGTCTGCACCAGACGGAACTAATGCATTCACAGCATGGCCGGGTGAAGCAATGGTAGAAGGCGAAGACGGTTGGTTTACAGGAAAAGTTCCGACATGGGTAAACAGTTTGATTATCAACGGCAACGAGGGTACTGTACAGACAGCAGACGTAAGCATTGAAGCAAAGGAACTTTGGATTACAGTGTACGAAGATTTGACTTATGAACTTGCTTACGAGGACCCAGAAAAAGCAGTAGAAAATGTGACTGTGTATGCAAAAGTACCTGCAGATTGGGCAGATCCTTGCTGCTGGGCGTGGTCTGCACCAGATGGAACTAATGCATTTACATCATGGCCAGGTGAAGCGCTTACTTTAGACGGCGACTGGTATGTGATTGAGGTTCCTGGTTGGATTAACTCTGTAATCATTAATGGCAACGCAGGTTCTGTGCAGACTTCTGATCTCTCTGTAGAGGCAGGCAAAGATGTGTGGGTAGTAGTTAATTCCCCAGAAGATGCTACAGTAGCATACGAGGAACCAGCAGCGACAGAAGTGGCACCAGAGACAGAAGAATCAAAGACCGAAGAGTCTAAAACGGAAGAGCCTAGTCAGACAGTTGATGAGCCTGCTAGTCAGCCAGCAACGGATACTGCTACAGAAGAACCTAGTGGAAATAACACTGGTTTGATTGTAGGCATTGTAATTGCAGTAGTAGTTGTGGCAGGTGGAGCATTCTTTATTGTAAAAAATAAAAAGAAATAATCCATGTACATGATGCTGCGGGCACGCGTTAACCGTGTGCCCGCACTTTGTCTAAAAGGAGTAGATTATGAAACGATTTTTATCCATTCTTTTGGTGTTTGGCCTTCTATTGGGATTGTGTGGATGCGGAAATGGGCAGTTGGGCCCAGCTGAAGCAAATAAGCTTGTAATATGGCATGACAAGGAAGAAGCAGTTATTGCAACTATAGAAAATTATCTGAAGACAACAGTCCCAGAACTGGAGATAGTTTTTGAGAAAAAGGCCAGTTTGACAGATTCCTTGAAATTAGTTGGCAACGATCCAACTGCTGCACCAGATATGTTCATTTTTGCACATGACAAGATTGGAGTGTTTGCAGAGATGGGAATTTTGGCTTCCATGGAGGGGTTGGTAGAAGAGGGAACGCTAGACAATTATCTTCCTATGACTCTTTCTGCGGCTACATATAAAGATTCTGTATATCAGTTGCCTCTTTACTTTGAAACCCTTCTTTTTATGTACAATCGCAGATATATGCAGGACGATGAAGTGCCAAGCACTACATCCGAGCTTTTGGCTTATATGGAAAAGAATACAGGCCGTGGACGATACGGATTCGTGGAGCAACACAGTACAGCCTACTATAGCGCAGCATGGATTCATGGTTTCGGCGGTTCAATTATAGATGAGGCAGGAGTGCCATTTCCTGATGCACAGGCAGTGCAGGATGCACTCAGCTACCACTTGCAGTTTGTGGCTTTGATGCCAGGTGAAACGGAATATAACACAGTAAATACACTGTTTTTAGAGGGCAAGGCAGACGCGACCATCGGTGGTCCATGGATGGTGCCATCTGCGCGCGCTGCAGAAATTGATCTCGGCATTGCAGCGATGCCTATTGTAGATGAAACAAATACAGCTCTTGCGCCTTACTCAGGGGTACAGGGGATTCATGTTTTGACTTATGCTGCACAGAACAAAACAGATGCAGTGAAACAACTTCTGGCTGCGTTGACAAATCCGACTATAGGAATTGATTTGGCACTTTCCAGCGGCTGTGCACCAGCCAACTCCTTGTGCTACGAGGATGAGAGAGTGGTAAAGGATGAGATGGTTCAGGCGATGAGAACCACCGCGGAGATTGCAATTCCTATGCCTAACATTCCAGAGATGGATGTTATGTGGACTGTAGTTGGAAATCTTTTGACAGATGTGAATCTTTCTGGCAAAGATGTGAACTCCAGTTTTCAGGATGCTTTGTCTAAGGCGGAAGAATTAATTGATGCAATGAAATAAAAAGGAAAGAATTCAATGAAATATCGTAAGAAGGATACATTAATTTCATACTTGTGCAGTGCGCCTTCTCTGTTCTTGATTGGACTTATGGTGGTGTTTCCAATTGCATACACGTTCTATATTAGTCTTACCAATATGAATGTGTACCATTGGTTTGATTTTTCCATTATAGGATTTGAGAATTATGTCAAGGCATTGTTTGTCTTTGACTCGGGCTTTCTTTCTGCGCTGGGGGCAACCATCCTTTGGACAGTAGTGAGTATGATATTGCAGTTGGTGATTGCTTTTGTATTGGCGTCCCTTCTGAATATAGAAAAATTAAGATTTCGCAAATTGTACAAAACTATTCTCATGTTTCCTTGGGCTATGCCGGGTTATGTATCTATTATGCTGTGGAAAACGGGAATGTTTAACAGCCAATTCGGTCTTTTAAATCAGTGGATGGAGAAAATAGGATTGGAGTCTGTGCGCTGGTTGGGCACAGATGTGATGGCCTTTGTGTGCTGTACCTTTGTGAATCTGTGGCTAGCGCTACCGTTTATGATTATGATTATGGATGGCGCTATGCAGAGCATAGATAGAAGCTATTATGAGAGTGCTGTTTTGGAGGGTGCAACCTGGTTGGAGCGTACTTTCTATATTACCATTCCCGCAATTAAGTCTATTATAGCGCCGGCGGTTGTTATCACTGTATTTACTACATTTAAGCAATTTGATGTTGTTTATCTGTTGACGCAGCAAGCGGGAGCTAAGACAGGGTCGGGATTCCATACCATACTGACTTATGCTTATGAAAATGCGTTTATTACTAACAATTATGGGTACAGTTCAGCAATATCTGTGATTATATTTGCGCTACTGCTCTTATTCTCTGCACGATTTCAAATGAGTGAGGAGGGTGAGCGATGACAAAAAAGAGAATCAAAGAAGGTGTGACATTAACCTTTTTAAATATATTTTTCATCATTCTGTGCTTTATTACGATGATTCCTATTTTGTATGCAGTCAGTGTTTCGCTAAATGCACAGGAAGGGCTTCTTAGCTCTGATTTCTCCTTTATTCCAAAGGAGTTTACACTGGACAATTACAAAGAAGTTTTGTTTGGTGAAGATATACTCACATGGCTGAAAAATACAGTCTTTTTGGCGGTAGTAACCATTTCTTTGTCCTTGGCGATTGCAGTTCCTGCAGCATACTGTTTTTCCAGAAGAAGATTCCCGGGTAGAAAGGCTATTTTAAAGTGCTTGGTGCTACTTAATTCGTTTCCTGCGATTCTTTCCATGTTTGCAATATACCGTCTGCTTAGACCATTGGGACTGGTTAATCATAGGATGGGGCTCATATTGGTTTACACAGGAACTATGGCGGTATTTAGTTTGTGGAATACGAAGGGGTATTTTGATACCATCCCCACTGAATTGGAAGAAGCCGCCAAAATGGATGGGGCTAGTGCTCTGCAGGTAGTGATGAAAATTGTTTTGCCACTGGCGAAACCTAGCATCGTAACGACGGCTTTGCAGGTGCTGATTTATGTTTGGAACGAATACATCTATGCCACAACATTCCTGACTGGAGAAGATTCTTATACCTTGGCAGCAGGATTGAATGCGCTTCAAGCTACGGAGATGACGGGAAGCTGGCCAGTGTTCTCTGCAGCTTCCATCACGGTTTCGCTCCCTGTGTTGATTATCTTCTTTATATGCCAGAGGTATATGGTGTCTGGCTTGACGGCAGGAGGCGTAAAAGGATGAGACTAGAAGCAATTTTACATATACCCATGTCGGAATACTGCCATGGGCTAGACGAAAATCACGTGGTGTATCGTCTTAGATGTGCCAAGGATGATTTAAAGAGTGCTACACTTTTTTATGGGGATACGGCTTGCCGTGTGACACCGATTATTTTTACTCCAGTGCCTATGAAAAAAGTAGCCAGCGACCTTAGGCATGATTATTGGGAAGTAATTGTAGATAGTTTGTACAATCGAGTGTATTATTATTTTCTCTTGGATGACGGGGAGACCACGAAATTGTACTACGGAGACGTTTTTACGGATCATCTGGTAGATGATCGTTCACAGTATTTTAAACTGCCATTTAACCACCGTGCAGATATAGCCATGGTGCCGGATTGGGTGAAGGATGCTGTGGTTTACAATATTTTTCCAGACAGCTTTGCTACTTCTCATAAGTGGATTTCAAAAGAGCCGACACAGATGGAATATCAGGGGCAGATGGTGCATGGCAAACTAGGGGGGACATTAAGAGGCGTTGCGGAGAATGTAGACTATTTGAAGGGACTGGGCATTAATTGTGTTTACCTAAATCCCATTTTTGCAGCAGGAGAATATCACAAATATGACTTGCTTGATTACTTTCATGTAGACCCTTGTTTTGGTGGTGATGAGGCGTTTCGTTACATGGTGGACACTCTGCATGCACATGGCATCAGGGTGATTATTGATGGCGTGTTCAACCATTGTGGTTGGTATTTCTTTGCCTTTGATGATGTGGTTAAAAATCAAGAAAAGTCTCGTTACTGTGACTGGTTTTATCACTTGGAATTTCCTGTGGTGAGACCAGAAAATCCAGAGATTTATCCTAATTATGCCTGCTTTGCTTATGAACGAATGATGCCAAAACTAGATACTGCAAATCCAGAAGTGAGAGACTATTTTTGCAGGGTTGGCGAGTATTGGATAAAAGAGTATGGACTAGATGGGTGGCGTCTTGATGTGGCCAGCGAAGTTGATGATAGTTTTTGGAGGGCTTTTCGCAAGGCAGTAAAAAGAGCCAATCCTGAGGCCTTGCTTATTGGCGAAGTGTGGGAAAGTGCAAACCATTGGCTACAGGGAGATATGTTTGATTCTGCCATGAACTATGATTTCCGCAAGCATTGCAATTTGTTTTTTGCGGAGGGTAGCATTGATGCGGCAGATTTTGCAGGGCGAATCACCAATATGTTGATGAGGTATCGCGTGCAGACAGTACCTGCTCAGTTGAATCTATTAGACAGCCACGATGTAGGGCGTTTCTTGTCCCTATGTGAAGGAGATGTAGAGAAATATAAGTTGGCTATACTCTTCATGATGAGTTTTGTGGGAATGCCTACAATTTTTTATGGAGATGAGCTTGGAATTCAAGGCCTGCTGGAGGAGGAATATCGTTATCCTATGCCTTGGAATGGCGGAGATATAAGTCTATATGAATTCTTCCGGGAAGCAATAAAACTTAGACAGGATCATATTGCTCTCAGACGAGGCGAGTTTCAGATGGTCCTTGCGGAAAAAGAGTCCGGCCTGATTGTGTATAAACGTATAGCGGAGGAAGAAACGCTTACCATAGCAATCAATGGAGGGCAGACAGTGAGAAAATTGCCAGAAATGGCAGGCAAGCTGCTGTGGGCTAAGGGGCTAAGGCAGGATAGTTTGGATTCAAAGGGTTTTTGTGTTTATCAAGACTAACACTTTTTTATTGATACACTTTTTCATTAGAGGTTCTATGGAACATTTTACCCCGCTCCTTTTGGCGCGGGGTAAAGTGTGTTATACTTACCGAAAAGGCGGTGATACACATGAAAGTGACCATAAGAGATGTGGCAAAGGCAGCTGGAGTATCTGTTTCGACGGTATCCAAGGTGTTGAATGGACATTATAGTATTTCTGAGAAAACAGTAGAGCATGTGCAAAAGGTAATGCGAGAATTGGACTACCATCCCAACGCAAATGCGCAGAATTTTGCGTTTGGGACTAGCAAGACCATAGTTTTACTTGCTGATATGTCTCAGAATATGGCATTTCGGAATCCCCATATGTTTGAAATCATTTCTGGATTAGAGGAGGCACTAAGAAAGAGAGGGTATCGACTGATTTTGCAGGGAACGGACGAAACTTCCGCCTGTAGCTATGCGGAGGATATTATTTCACGAAATAGTGCAGATGGAATAGCGATACATGTAGGAGTGATGTCTCATCCTCTTGCAGCGACATTGACACGAATGAATTTTCCACATATTGTATTGGGAATGCCTGATTTTGAGAGCCAAGTGTGTTGGATTGACAACAATAACATATATTCGGGAACAGTAGCAGCGAATTTTTTGTTGTCTGAAGGATATAAAAAGATTGCATACATAGGTGGCAAATCCTATGATTTGGGCTCTACACATAGACTTCAGGGCGTGAGGCAGGGACTTGCATCGGCAGGTTATCGCTTGGAGGATCAGTATATTTGGCTCGGAGAGTCTACCAGAGCGGACAGTTTTCGGATGACCACGAAACTCTTGGAGCAGGGTGACAAACCAGATGCGATTATTTGCTCCAATAATTATATTGCTCTAGGCTGTGTGGATGCAATTCAAGGAAAGGGACTGAAGATTCCAAAGGATATAGGTGTGATGACTTTCGATGATTATCCATTTTCGCAGATTATTGAACCTAAGCTTACAGTGGTAGACATCAATGTGCGAGATATGGGGGCCCAGGCGGGTAAGTTCTTGATAGATATTATCAAACATCCTAATATGCAGATACAGACATACATTACAACTTCAAGTGTGATCAAAAGAGAGTCGACGAGATAAAAAAAGAAGGTGCTAACCTGGGTGGTTAGCACCTTTTTCATTTTATTTGTCTAATCCAAATTCTGCCAGTAGGCGATGCCTAGCTTCCGCATCATTAATTGCCAACTGAATGTCTGCGGTACGGTCAGCAGCGGTTAATAGTTTGAGCAGTTCGCAAATGGAATCCATACCCTCTTTGAGTCCTTCTTCGCGTCCTTCCTTGCGTCCTTCTTCGCGTCCTTCAGCCATGGCTTCTAATTCTTTTTCATACAGTGTCATATACTCGTGCCTCCATTTTTTGTTGCTCTTGGCAATTGTGACAGCAGTTTCCAATTCTGATGTAAATTCATCCGTAGGAATTCCTGTAGTTAAGTAAGTTAAGAAGTTTTTGAGTTCATCATCGACATCGTCCATTTGGGAGATTGGGTTTAGAAAGATCTTTGTTGTTTCATCTTTTAATTCAATTGATGAATCTTCCAAGCAAAGATTTTTAAAACTGTAAACATGCCTTCCCTTATGAAAAATATCCTCTGTACAGATGAAAATTACATAACTTTTGTTAAGCTGGTTGTAGTTGGCTCCTTTTTCAATTAAATCTAAGTCGATGAGACTTTGATAATATCGACTGCGTTTGGGCAGATTTCCAGGATTTGTGGTCTGCATCTCAATGTTATAAATGCTCTGGCGGTCATCTTTGGCGTATACATCTAGTCGTATACTTTTGGAGTCGATGAGTAGATCTATAGTTTTTTGCTCTTCTAGATATTCGATGTGATCAATCTCAAAACCTAGGATTACTTCTAATAGCTTTTTGCAAAGGCGTTCATTTCTCATAATCTTTGCAAAAATAAAATCATTGGTTAATCTTAAATCTTCGTATTTCTTTTTGTACATAAAGGGCTTTCTCCACTTCCATTAAATAGTTATTTCTTAGTTTCAAATGTTGCTGGCCTAAAAAACAACAAAAAAAGGCCTTGGAGTGCCTCTCTATTTACTTTATGCGATTATAAGTTGCTTTTTTGTATGCTCATTTTATTACACTTTGAGGATGTTGTCAATCTAGGGAGTGCAGTGAATTAAGTATAGAAAGAAACGTCATTTGCAACGGGTGAAAAATCTTAAGAAAAAAATTATAAATATATAGTTGACAAATAATATTATACGTCGTATAGTATGCACATGGAACGATATTATATCTCGTATAATATTATATATTTAAACAATATTGTGAAATTTTATAACATCCAAGTCTTATTCTTGGGGTGAGATATGATGAATAATTAGATAAGGAGGAATAGGAATGGTATTTAATACAGGAGCGGCACTTTTAGATGCTATTGTTCTTGCAGTTGTATCCAAAGACCCTGAAGGAACCTACGGATACAAGATTACGCAGGATGTAAGGCAGGTCATCGAAGTTTCGGAATCCACTCTTTATCCAGTGCTCAGACGACTGCAGAAGGACGACTGTTTGAGTATCTATGATATGGAGTTTGCAGGAAGAAACAGACGCTATTACAAGATCACTCCGAAGGGAACAGGACAGCTTGTCATGTATGAGAGTGAATGGAAGCAATATTCTGGAAAGATTACCGAAATGCTTGAGGGAGGAATAAGACATGAATAGAGAACAGTTTATGAGGGAATTGGAGCGTTTGCTTAACAACATTCCGGAGGGCGAACGCAAAGAAGCATTGGCTTATTATGAAGATTATTTTAACGATGCAGGACCTGAAAATGAACAGCAGGTGATTGCAGAATTGGGTCATCCATATAAGGTTGCTGAGAATATCAAAGAGGGCCTTAGGGGGAATATGGGTTACCAAAATTCGGGAGCAGGCTATCAGAATGCTGGCTATCAGCATATAGGAACGCAGAATGTTTATGCGGGAAACAGTGCACCTGCTACTAAATCGGCAAACGACCCGATGCCTACTTGGGCGATTGTATTGATTGTTTTAGGCTGTGTTTTGTTGTCACCATTCTTACTAGGTGCAGCTGGAACTGTTCTGGGCGGTGTCCTTGGGGTTCTTGGCACTTTGGTCGGTCTTTTGGTTGCTGCATTTACAGCTGGTATTTCCTTAGTGGTTGCAGGAATAGCTGTCTTCATAGCAGCTTTCCCATCTATGATTGTCAGTCCATTCCTTGGACTTGCGCTGATGGGAGTTGGTTTGCTTTTGGCAGCAATCGGCATCTTGCTTGTGATGGCTGGCGTTTGGATTTGCGGATGGGCAATTCCTACCTTTGTCAAATGGATTATCAAGATGTGCAAAAAGCTCGGCAAAAAAGAGGAAACTCAGGTAGCGTAAGGAGGAGTATAAAATGAAGAAATTTGTCAAATATACAGCTATCACAGCCCTTGTGCTGGTGGTACTGGGAGTAGTATTGTTGTCCATTGGAGCTATCGGGGGAAGCGTCCAAGGTATCAAAGTGATGGATGAAGTGGCGAAAAAGGTTAAAGCAGGGGAGTTTAGCATAGACGCAGAAGACATTGAAGTGCTAGGAGATATGGGCGTTGAGATAGAGGAATGGCTGGACGAATTGGGGATTGAACCTACATTCTCTGTGAATGCAGACATTAAGTTCAATGACAATTTCCCTGTTTATTCAGGTGGAACCATAGATTTGGATTTTGATGCAGCAGAAGTTAAGAAGCTTGTTTTCAGTCTGGCAACCTGTGATGTCCAAGTTAAGTCCCATGAGGGAAGCACGCTAAGTATTGACGCAGACTTTGCAGGTAAAATGCAGGCATTTGTGGATGGAGATACGTTTTATGTGCTTGCAACTAACTCTGGCGTAAATGTGTCTGCGGGAGATTTTGAACTTCAGGTGCCAGAAGGGATGACATTTGAAGAAGTGAAATTTGATTTTGGAGCAGGTTCTATAGATATCGATGAACTTCAGGGGGGCGAAGTAATGGTATCCGTAGGTGCAGGAGACTTCAACGCAAAGAAGTTGGTGGCAGATTCTGTAATCCTGGCGGTAGGCGCAGGTGATGCAACCATTAGAGATGGTGTGCTTGGAGATGTGCGTGCAGAAGTCGGAGCAGGAAACATTGACATTACTGCACAGATTACAAGAGAAGTGAAGGGCGACGTGGCTCTTGGAAATCTGACCATGGTAGTAAAAGGCAGTGGCAAAGGTGACCACAACTATCAAGTGGATTGCGCTATGGGTGAAGTAAATGTGGGAGATTATTCCTGGGCAGGATTGGCTACCTCCGACATCTTCATCAACAACAATGCAGAGACCACATACGAATTTAACTGCGCGATGGGAAACATTGATGTGAGATTTGTAGAGTAAATTTAATTGTAGAGTAAAATTACAAATGGCATTTCGTTTACTTTTATGGACGCGCTCTCGCTCCGTGAAAAACGTAGCAGTACTAAGCTCGAGGTGCTAAGCACCTGACCTCGCTAAGTGCTGACGTTTTTCAAGGGTCCTTAAAAAGTAAAGGAAATGCCATCTTCTTTTTAACTACATATTCCTCAGCAATTGCAGGCAATTTTCCAGCAGCACTCCTTCGTGGGTTGGAAGGCCGGCTTTGTCGGATGCGTCGGTGCAGATGCCGATGAAATTGGCTGCTTTTTGTACAGATACATCCAGAGGAACTTGATTGACAGCGTCTGCTGCAAGGATGGCACTGAAGATATCGCCAGTGCCGTGACGCTGTGAGCCTCTGCGAGGAGAGACTATAGAGCGAAATATTGGGTTTTGCTCGTCATCTTTGCAGGCAATGAAATTAATGAAGGTTTTGCCTTTTTTGATTCCTGTTATCACTACGGCAGATGGGCCCTGAGCTAGCAAGTGTGCGCCAAGGTATTCTAACTCACTGGTTTTCCAGCCCTGATTGACATCATTTTTGTCCTCTAGCCAGTCTTCCTTGCCACAAAGTAGGCATGCTTCGGTCACATTCGGCGTAAGGATGTGAGCCTTGGTAATCAGTTTTTGCATGGCCTGGCAGTATTTTTCATCTACGGTGGAGTAGTACTTGCCGTAATCTGCCATGACAGGGTCTAGGATAAAGATGGACTCTGGATGCAGATCTACGAATTCGGATACCATCTTAATCTGTCTCTTTTTCCCTAAAAAGCCACAGCAGATGCCTTCGAACTTCAGGCGAATTTCCTCAAGTCCCTGTAGATATTCTGGCATATGGCTGGACAAGTCTAGATAGGACCAGCTTGGGTAAGCAGTATGGTTGGAAAAAAGAGCTGTGGGCACGGCTACTGGTTGTACGCCCAAGGTGCTGACTACTGGGATAGCAGCTGCCAGCGCAATTCTTCCAAAGCCTGCATAATCATTTATTAAAACCAATTTTGGTGGGATTTGTGTGGAAATTTGTAATTCCTGCATATTTCTCTCCTACTTATATTTTGGTGGGCGAACCCTTGGATGGCTGACGAATGCCATTTCTTGTAAGTGAGATTAGGCCCGCCTTATCGTTTTTACAAAAAAAGCAAGGAAAGTTCGTAGGCTAAGTATAGTCGTAGGAGCTTTCCTTGCTTTATTTTAACGTATATTTATTTGTTGGTCAAATGCTTAGGCCATCAGTCCAGATTTTTTGAGGGCTGGTCTAAGTGCCACATAGAACAAAGTAGCACAAATGATGGCAATGACAGCGTTTACAGAAGTTGTGATGGAGCCGATTTTTGCAAGCGCAGCAGAAATCTCCTGTGGGACACCTAGAATGTAGGTTTTGTAGAAATAGCCTACGATAGGGTCTGCGAAAATGTTGAATACCATACCTGCGGCAGATGCACATGCGGTAGCGCCCAAAACATATTTTTTGGAGTGCGCTTCATTTAATTTGAAGATTTTGTGGGCAACCAGACCTACGATTAGACCAATGCACAACTTTAGGAAAAAGGTCTTTGGTGCGCTGGTCACATATCCAGATGTAAGGTCAGCAATGGTCATGCCTACTGCGCCAGACAGGCCGCCGAGCACGCCACCTACCAAAAGAGCGGCCAGTACACAGAATACGTTTCCAAAGTGGAAGGCCGTTTTTTCGGGTCCTACTGGGATGTCGAAGCGGAAGAAGGCGAAGCCGATGTAGCAAAGTGCTGCCAGAAGTCCTGCTTGGGCTAATTTTTTTACTAATAATGAATTGTCTTTTTTCATAATTATTCTCCCCTAACGATATGTATTACGTTCTTGTTGATATTCATTATACACGGAAGTGGCATTGTAAAAAGTGCCAAAATGTAATTTTTTTACCATGCCAGTTTTGAGTCGTGCTGTAAGAGAGAAAAGCAGAAGAGGTTGATTGATTAAAAAAATATAAAATCGGCCGTACTATGTTGACAGCAGATAGAATTATAGTAAAATGGTTAAGTAGTTAATGATTAAGTAGTTAACAAACGGAAACTAGCTAGAAAGGAAGGACCGAAAAGATGGAAAGAAGAGAGGAATCTTTTGCCCATGAAATAGCCCGGCTCCAGAGATGCGTGGATAGGCATTTGCGCCGTTATATGGAAAAGCAGGTGGCCCAGACAGGTGTTTACCAGGGGCAGCATATGATGCTTATGTGGGTTGGCTGTAATCCAGGAGTATCACAGGCGCAGCTTGCAAAAGCCAGAGATATTTCTCCCGCGGCGGCTACGAACGCTCTGCAGAAGCTAGAAAAAGACGGCTATATTACCAGACAGGTAGATGAGCAGGATAGCCGTGTGAACTTGCTTTCTGTGACACCTAAGGGTCAAAAGGTTGTTGAAGACAGTAAACTGATTTTCCAAGAAGTAGATGAATCCATGTACGAGGGCTTTAGCCAAGAGGAACTTGAGCAACTTAAGTCGTACTACGAAAGAATATTGACGAATTTGAAAAATAAATTAGAGGAGGAAAAATAAGGGTGAAACGATACAGTAAATACATAAAACCATATTTACCCTATTTTATCTGTGGTCCGCTGATGATGATCGTGGAAGTAATCGGTGAGGTAACCATGCCTTATCTGATGGCTCAGATTATCAACAATGGTGTGGCGCAGAAGGACGTTTCCTACATCATTTCCACAGGACTATTGATGGTAGTGGTAGCTCTGCTAATGATGATGGGCGGTGTAGGCTCGGCATACTTTGGAGCTAAGGCAGCGGTTAACTTTGCTTCTGATTTAAGAAAAGATGTGTTTGCCAAGGTACAACAGTTTTCTTTTAACAACATCGATTCTTTTAGTACGGGCTCACTAGTAACCAGATTGACCAACGATATCACACAGCTTCAGAACATGGTAAACATGTGTCTGCGTATGTTGTTCCGTGCTCCGGGTATGATGATTGGTTCTATTATTATGGCATTTATGATGAATGCAAAATTGGCGGTAATCCTGCTGATTGCGATGCCTATTTTGATGTTTGCCATTTCTATGGTAACCATGACAGCATTTCCACGATTTGAGGTAATGCAGAAAAAGTTGGACAAATTAAATTCCAAGATTCAGGAAGCGCTCACCAACGTTCGAGTAATCAAATCCTTTGTCAGAGAAAAGCACGAAGAGGATCGCTTCAAGGAAGCCAACAAGGATTTGATGGATTCCAGTTTGCATGCTTTTAAGGTGGTTATTCTAAACATGCCTATTATGTCTATTGCCATGAACTTAACTACGTTGGTGGTTGTTTGGTTCGGTGGACAGCAGATTATTGCAGGAGATATGCCAGTGGGAGATTTGTCTTCCTTTATCTCTTATATTACACAGGTGTTGATGTCCCTTATGATGCTGGGTATGATTATTCTTCAAAGTTCTCGTGCCCTTGCTTCTGAGAAACGTATTCGAGAGGTGTTGGACACAGTGGTGGATTTGACCGATGAACATGCCGCTGAGCCGCTCAAACAGGTGCAGAAGGGTAGCATAGAGTTTAAGAATGTTAACTTCCGCTATTACAAAGATACAGAGGAAAAAGTATTAAACAACATCAATCTTTCCATCCAGCCAGGTCAGACAGTGGGCATCATCGGTTCTACAGGCTGTGGCAAGACCACTTTGGTATCCATGATTCCAAGGCTTTACGATGTGGATGAAGGCCAGGTGCTGGTGGATGGAGTGGATGTAAAGGATTATTCTCTGCAGAATCTTCGTCAGGGTGTAGGTATGGTACTTCAGAAAAATGTTCTTTTTTCTGGAACAATCCTAGAAAACCTGCAATGGGGTGATGCAGAGGCATCTATGGAAGAGATTCGCAAGACCGCAGATGCAGCACAGGCGGATGGCTTTGTGTCTTCCTTCCCAGAGGGTTATGAGACGGAGCTTGGACAGGGCGGAGTCAATGTATCTGGTGGTCAAAAGCAGAGACTCTGTATTGCCAGAGCATTGCTGAAAAAGCCAAAGATTTTGATTTTGGATGACTCAACCAGTGCGGTTGATACTGCTACAGAGGCCAAGATTCGCGAGACCTTTAATACCTCATTAAAAGACACAACCAAAATTATTATTGCCCAGCGCATCAGCTCTGTGATGGATGCAGACCAGATTGTGGTAATGGATGAAGGTGCAATCGTAGGCTTGGGCACACACGACCAGCTCTTAGATACCTGTGAAGCTTATCAGGAAATCTATGCTTCGCAGATGGAAAATAAAAAGGAGGTGGGCGCATAATGGGACAGACAAAGAATACGCAGCCTGAACTTAATCAGGCTAGAATTGACCGATTGCAGAAGAAATACGCCTCCAAACAGGTAAATATTCCAGGCTTGAAAGGTCCAGGTGGCCCAGGTGGTCCAGGACGTGGCCCGGGAAGAGGTCCAGGAAAAGGGCCGGGCGGTCCGGGTAGGATGCCAGGAGGAAAGCCCAAGAATACCAGTCAGACGATAGGAAGACTGTTTGGATATATTAAAGGCGATGTACTCAAGATTGTAGTAGCGCTTGTCTGCGTAATCATCAATACCATCGCTACTTTGGCAGGCTCCTACATGCTGCGTCCTATTATCAATGGTATTACAGAGGGCAAAGGTGTGGCAGTCCTTGCACAGGGCCTTCTTACCATGCTTGCTATTTATATGCTGGCGGTGGCCGCACAGTATATTCAGCAGAGATTGATGATTGGCGTTTCTCAGAAGGCACTGAAAAATCTTAGAGATGACTTGTTTCATAAGGTTCAGAAACTGCCAGTTCGCTTTTACGATACACACAATCACGGCGATATTATGAGCCGCTTTACCAACGATGTGGATGCTGTCGGTGACATGCTCAACAATACCGTTATTTCTATTATTTCAGGTGTCATCAGCTTAGTGGGTACTTTTGCACTCATGCTTTATACCAATGTATGGCTTACTATGGTAACAGTGGTGATGCTTCCGTTGATGGTATTTGCAGGAAGAATGGTAGGCTCCTTTAGCCGTAAATTCTACAAGGCACAGCAAGCAGCGCTTGGTACACTGAATGGTTTTGTAGAAGAGACAGTAACAGGACAAAAAGTAGTCAAGGTATTCTGCCATGAGGCGGAAGCCTTGGATGAGTTTACTTTCTTAAATGATGACCTCCGAAGAAAGCAAATCAATGCTAGTTTTTATGGCGGTATCATGGGACCTGTTATGGGTAATATCAGCCAGGTGAGCTATGCACTTACTGCCTGTGTTGGTGCAGTGCTCTGCGTGTTGAAGGGATTTGATATCGGTGGACTTACTATTTTTGTGGGCTATTCTAGACAGTTCTCCAGACCAATCAATGAGTTGTCTATGCAGGTAAATACAATCTTCTCAGCACTAGCAGGTGCGGAGCGTGTGTTTGACGTGATGGATAGCGAACCAGAGCTTGCAGACTGTGAGGATCCATGGCAGATCAAAAACGTGGATGGCAGAGATGTATACGTGAAAAAGAGTGTGAATGTGGATGCACTTACGGCGGAAGAAAGAGCAGCACTTAAGACAGTGGAAGGTGACATCAAGGTGGACAATATTTCCTTTGGATATGTGCCTGAAAAACAGGTGCTGAAAGGTGTTTCTCTCTATGCAAAGCCAGGGCAGAAGATTGCCTTTGTAGGCTCCACGGGTGCTGGTAAAACTACCATTACCAATCTGATCAATCGTTTCTATGATATTGATGCAGGAACCATCACGATTGATGATATCGACATCATGGAGATTGAAAGAGAAAGTCTTCGCAAGAATATTGCTATGGTACTTCAGGATACGCATCTTTTTACTGGTACTGTACGTGAGAACATTCGATATGGTCGTTTGGATGCTACAGATGAAGAGGTGGAGCAGGCGGCGAAGGTTGCCAGTGCCCATTCCTTTATCGTTAGATTGGAGCATGGTTATGACACCATGATTGAGGGGGATGGTGCAAACTTAAGTCAGGGGCAGAGACAGCTTCTCAATATTGCCAGAGCAGCCATCTCTAAGGCACCAATTTTGATTTTGGATGAAGCTACCAGCTCCGTCGACACTCGTACGGAAAAACATATTGAGCGCGGTATGGATAGATTGATGGCGCAGCGTACCACTTTGGTAATTGCGCACAGACTTTCTACTGTACGCAATGCCAATGCAATCATGGTATTGGAAAACGGCGTAGTTATCGAGCGTGGCGATCATGATGATTTGCTGGCACAGAAGGGCAGATACTACGATTTGTATACAGGATTGACGGAACTCGATTAGGGCAGACCGTTGTTGTGGGCCTATGTGTCTGCGAGACCGTGAGCTTGTAGAAATATTGACAAATGTTGACAGACTTCCCCGTAAAAGTTATACTAACTTTTACGGGGAAGTTTTTGATTGTGACTATAATTAGTAGCAATTAAGAAAGCGACCAATAAATATTTTTAGGAGGGCTTTTTCAAAATGGAAAAAGGAAATTTTGGTATTAGACTTTGTGTTTACACAGTATTAGCATTTATGCTTGCTTACTTCGGAAGTGCAACATTGTTGTTCCTTATCGCAGGCGTAGTTCTGATTGGTGAGAAGAACGAATGGGCATTCCGCCAGGTTGTACAGGCTATCGTGCTTTGCTACGTTGGCTCCATTCTGTCTCGTTTCTTCAATATCTTCGATTTCATCGGCGACATTCCTTTCGTAGGAGCAGCATGGAACGTAATCGTAGGCGTTATTGAAGGTTTGGTTGACCTTGCAGTTTTGGTATTTGCTATCGTTGCTATCATCAAGAACCTTAAAGGTGAAGATGCTAACGTTCCTTTGGCAAAGAACATCGCTGATTGGGTATACGGCGTTGTAACTCCAAAGAAAGTGAAAGTAGCAGCTCCAGCAGCAGGCACTTCTTTCTGCACAAAGTGTGGTGCACCAGTGAATGGTCAGTTCTGCACAGCATGTGGAAACCCTGTTGGTCAGGCAGCAGCTCCAGCAGCTGAGGCTCCAGCACAGGAAAACGCACAGCAGTAATACATAACAAATAAATATTTGCCGTAAGGCATAAGACGCCATCCCGATTGGGGTGGCGTTTTGTTATGGCGACGAGGAAAATGAACATTGTGCTTGCACGAATGGACATTTGACGACCGCTAATCAGAGCGAGATACGCTTTGCGAATCTCGTCTCTGTTATGGCGACGAGGAAAATCAACCAATGGTTGAAAAAGAAATTTAACAACTATACCAATAATATCTTCCTATGCCCCTATTTCCGTGCTAGAATATGTCCAATGAAACATGTTTTATGTACTTTTAGCGGAGGAACTGTTTGTGGGAGGAATGTCAGATGACATTACAGATTAGTGAAAATATTCGCACTCTTAGAAAACAGCATGGCCTGATGCAGGAAGGGCTGGCGGAGGCACTTGGTGTTTCCACGGCAGCAGTATCTAAGTGGGAGAGAGGGACTGCAACTCCAGAACTGGGATATATTGCTCAGATGGCTGAAATCTTCGAAGTGTCAATTGATGTGCTGGTCGGATATCAGATACAGAGCGGAAACAGAGAAATTTTAGAAAAGAAGATATATGAATTGGGAAGGCAGAAGGAGTTTGAAGAAGCGGTCAAGCTTGCAGAGATTGCTTTGGCAAAATATCCGAATCACTTTTCAACTGTGTATACAGCCGGAATGGCATATATGATTAAGGGAGCAGAAATTGGGGATAAGTCTGCGTTTCGAAGAGCTGTTGAATTATTTGAACGTGCGGGTTTACTTTTGCACCAAAATACGAAGCAGGAGATAAGTGAGTATACCATTCAAAAGTATACAGCCCAGTGTTATCTGGGGATGGGACAAGTAGATAAGGGCATCGAAATATTAAAGAAGCATAATCCTAACGGGCGAAATGATGCAATGATAGGATTACTCTATGCCAGCAGACAGGAATACAGACCGGAGGAAGCGGAACCTTATTTGGTAAATGCCTTTTCTTCTTATGTATTGGAATTGATACAGACTACGCTTGGGTATTATCACTATTACAAGCGTAAAGGGGACTACGCAGAGGCTATGAATACTGCGGATTGGATGATTGAGTATTTGCAGGCATTAAAAATAGACCGGACCAAAATATCTTATCCGGATAAGATGATTAGTTTGCTTTATGCAAATAAGGCACACATGTCGGATCTTCTTGGCGGGGCGGAGCAGGCGGAGGAATATCTGAAGACGGCGTGGGATCTGGCTAGGAGATTTGATGCAAATCCAGATAACGGAGTGGCGAATGTCAGGTTTTTCCTGGGAGATATATCCGAAATTACTCTTTTTGATGATATAGGAATATCTGTTACAGATGCAGTGGAGAACCGTTTAGAAGAGGAGGAAGAAGGCGGCAGATTAACCGAACTTTGGAGGAAGTGGAAACGGGATTAGGACGTTCGATGAATTAAGATAAAAGAAATACATTTCAGGGGAGAAAAGAATATGAAAAAAACAGATATTAGGCCTTACACAAGGCAGTTTTATAAGAATAATAAGTGGCGGATGACGCTGATGCTTGCGCAGACTGTGATAAATACAGTACTCAGCCTTTTAGTTTCATGGCTGATTAAGCAGTTGGTAGATATGATGTCTGGTGTGGATATCGGGATCAGTTTTGCCCAGCTTGTAGGAGTGACCATTCTTGGATTCGCAGGTCTGGGAATCACGTATGGTTGTGACTATGTTTCTGGCCCAAGACTTTATGCCAAGGCTATGGAGCAATACAAGAACCATGTGTTTGAGAAGATTTCTGAAAAGGGAGTGGCAGCATTTCAGGGGGAGAATACCAATTTGTACATATCTGCACTTAGCAATGACTGTGCGAAGATTGAAACAGGCTATTTGCCTAAGATTATTGGAATCGTCAATCAGTCACTTTTGTTTGTGGCAACGTTTGTAATGATGATGTATTACAGCCCGATTTTGACGGGCATCACCATTGCACTGTGTATTGCACCTGTGATTGGGTCACTTCTCACCGGAAACCGTGTGGCTTTGGCAGAAAAGAAGGTTTCGGATGAAAATGAGAACTATATGTCTACCTTGAGAGACAGTTTGGGTGGATTTTCTGTTATCAAGTCCTTTAAAGCAGAAATACAGATGTGCCGTCTTTTTGCAGAGGATGTAAAGAGAGTCGCAAAAGCAAAGGAAAAACGTGCAAAGCTAGGTGTCATTATTGCGATGATATCCGATTTTACCGGTATTATGGTACAGATGGGCGTGTTCCTCATTGGTACTGCACTGGCACTGGCCGGATACGGAATTACTGCAGGTACGGTTATGATCTTTGTACAGCTCATCAACTACTTGTTATCCCCAATCAGCACGATTCCCAGTCATATCGCAGAATGCAAGGCTTCCAGAGCATTGATCCGCAAGATGGCAGAGGCTTTGGAGGAGAATGTGCGTGAAAGCGGACTAGCGGATAAAACGGAATTGGAAGAAGGAATCAGATTGGAGAATTTATCTTTTTCTTATGAAGAAGGAAAGAAGGTTCTTGATGATATTTCCTTTACCTTTGAAAAGGGAAAAAGTTATGCTTTGGTAGGAGCATCCGGTTGTGGTAAGTCTACCATGCTGAACCTGCTTATGGCATCCTCTACAGAGTATGAAGGTAAGATTTGCTACGATGACATGGAACTTAGAGAAATCAGTGGAGATTCTTTGTATGGAATGCTTTCCTTAGTACAACAGAATGTATTTGTGTTCAATGAGTCTATCAGAGACAACATTACCATGTTCTCTGAATTCCCACAGGAGGAAGTGGACCGTGCGATTAAACTGTCCGGTCTTTCTTCTTTGATTGCAGAGCGTGGCGAAGATTATCTTTGTGGAGAAAATGGAAACGCCTTGTCCGGCGGTGAAAAACAGCGTATTTCTATCGCCCGCAGTCTGCTTAAGAAATCACAGATTCTTCTTGTGGACGAGGCTACGGCAGCACTGGACCCTCAGACAGCTTTCCAAGTATCAGATGCTATTTTAGATTTGGATAGTTTGACTCGCATAGTAGTGACGCATTCCTTGGAGGAAGCGCTTCTAAAACGCTATGACTGTATCCTAACCCTGAAGAATGGAAAGATTGTGGAAACTGGCAACTTTGAGGAACTGATGGAGCAAAAAGCATATTTCTATTCGCTCTATACGGTTTCACAGTAAAGAGTTCTTCACCCACCTCTTGACAAATTCAAAATAAATCACTATATTAAATAGCAAATCTATGTTTTTTAAAGGTGATGACAAAGAGGAGTACATGCAACTGCGTACCAGAGAGAGCGCCTTAGGGAGAACTGCCAAAGGGTAGGAAGTAACCTAGCTGCGAGGGCGCTTGACGAAAAGAGTATGGAAGGTAGCTTTGGAACCGGAAGGCCGAAAGGGAGCAGGCAGGCGAAGCACAAGAGGCTCAATTGCCAATTGCAATATCAAGTAGGTTTTCACGATTTATCCCCGTTACAGGATAAGGTTTTAACGTCTGCGAAGCAGATTCGAAACTGTTGAGGCTGTGCTTGTGAAAGTACAGTGAACAAAGGTGGTACCGCGCAAGTTAACAGCGCCCTTTGCCTAATTAGGCAAAGGGCGTTTTTAATTTGCTGTTAAGACAGCGGAATAAGGTTAAATTGTCAACCATGCAAATTAAAAACGGTCCTTCGGACCCATGATGCACACGCCGAATTCAAGGAAGATGTCGCTGGCGCGACGATTCGGCGGCGCAAGAGTTTCGACGAGCGAAACTCCATCCTAGCAGGCTGAGCCCTCCCGCAGAGACAGCGAGGCCGACAACGCGCACCCACCCCCCACAAAGAAAGGAAGAAAGACATGAGCAAAGAATTAGCAAAGACCTATGACCCTAGTGGCATAGAAGACAGATTGTATGAGAAATGGCTTGCTAAAAAGTACTTCCATGCAGAAGTAGACCACAGCAAGAAACCATTTACTATTGTGATTCCACCTCCAAACATTACAGGCCAGTTGCATATGGGTCACGCTCTGGACAATACCATGCAGGATATCCTGATTCGTTTCAAGAGAATGCAGGGTTACAATGCACTTTGGCAGCCAGGTACAGACCATGCAAGTATTGCAACAGAAGTAAAGATTATTGAAAAACTTCGTGAAGAAGGAATTGACAAGTGGGATCTCGGCAGAGAGAAGTTCCTTGAGAGAGCATGGGACTGGAAGAGAGAGTACGGCGGACGCATCATTTCCCAGCTTAAAAAGCTTGGTTCTTCTTGTGACTGGGATAGAGAGCGCTTCACCATGGATGAAGGCTGTAACAAAGCGGTTACAGAAGTATTCTGCAAGATGCATGAAAAAGGATGGATTTACAAGGGAAGCCGTATTATCAACTGGTGCCCAGTTTGTAACACTTCTATCTCTGATGCGGAAGTAGAATATCAGGAGCAGGCAGGACATTTCTGGCATATCAAATATCCTTTGATTGATGCAAATGGTCAGCCAAGCACTACAGAATTTTTGACCTTTGCAACTACCAGACCAGAGACTATGCTTGGTGATACTGCGGTTGCTATCAACCCAGAAGACCCAAGATATACACATCTCATTGGTCGCAAGGTATTGCTCCCTCTTATGAATAGAGAGATTCCTATCGTAACAGACAGCTATGTAGATATGGAATTTGGTACAGGTGTAGTTAAGATTACACCAGCTCATGACCCTAATGACTTCGAAGTAGGAAAGAGACATAATCTTCCTATCATCAATGTTATGAACGACGATGCTACTATCAATGCCAAGGGCGGCAAGTTCGAAGGTATGGATAGATATGAGGCACGTAAGGCAATTGTGGCTGAACTTGACGAGATGGGACTGTTGGTTAAGATTGAAGACCATGCTCACAACGTAGGCACACATGATAGATGTAAGACTACCATCGAGCCACTTGTAAAAGAGCAGTGGTTTGTAAAGATGGACGAACTGATTAAACCTGCAGTAGAAGCAGTTAAGAACGGCGAGATCCAGCTTATTCCAGAACGTATGGAAAAAACATACTTTAACTGGACTGACAATATCCGTGACTGGTGTATCAGCCGTCAGCTTTGGTGGGGACATCGTATTCCTGCTTATTACTGCGATAAGTGTGGGGAAGTTATTGTTGCAAGACAGGCTCCAACAGTTTGTCCTAAGTGTGGCGAAACTCACTTCACACAGGACCCAGATACTTTGGATACATGGTTCTCATCTGCACTATGGCCTTTCTCTACACTCGGCTGGCCAGAGATGACAGAGGATTTGAAATACTTCTATCCAACAGATGTACTTGTAACTGGTTATGACATCATCTTCTTCTGGGTAATTCGTATGATTTTCTCAGGCTATGAGCAGATGAATGAAAAGCCATTTAAGACCGTTCTTTTCCATGGCCTTGTGAGAGACAGCCAGGGCCGCAAGATGTCCAAATCCTTGGGCAACGGTATTGATCCATTGGAAATCATTGAACAGTATGGCGCGGACGCACTCAGACTCACCTTGATTACCGGTAATGCACCTGGTAACGATATGAGATTCTACTACGAGAGAGTAGAAGCAAGCCGTAACTTTGCAAATAAGGTTTGGAATGCATCCAGATTTATTATGATGAACATGGAAGGCAAGGAAGTAACTGAGCCTATGGCAGAACAGCTTCAGCCAGTAGACAAATGGATTATTTCCAAGATGAACAGCCTTATCAAAGAAGTAACCGACAACATGGAAAACTTTGAACTCGGTATTGCAGTTCAGAAGGTTTATGACTTTATCTGGGATGAGTTCTGTGACTGGTACATTGAGATGGTTAAGCCTCGTCTTTACAACTCTGATGACCAGGTTAGCCAGAATGCAGCTCTTTATACACTTAAGAGCGTGCTTACAGATGCACTCAAACTTCTTCATCCTTATATGCCATTCATCACAGAGGAAATCTTCTGTACACTTCAGCCGGAGGAAGAATCTATCATGATTTCCGATTGGCCAGTTTACGATGAAGCAAAGGCATATAGCAAAGAGGAAAAAGCAATCGAAATCATCAAGGAAGCAGTTCGCGGTATCCGTAACGTTCGCACTGAGATGAACGTACCACCTAGCAAAAAGGCTTCCGTATATGTAGTAAGTGAAAACCAGGATATCTTGAATGTATTTAACGAAGGAAAATTGTTCTTTGAATCCTTGGCTTACGCTTCTGAGAGCTTCATGCAGAAGGACAAAGCAGGTATTGCAAACGATGCAGTGTCTGTAGTGATTCCTGAGGCAACACTCTATATTCCTTTTGCAGAGTTAGTTGACATTGCGCAAGAAATCGAGAGACTTCAGAAGGAAGAGAAGCGTCTGGAGGGCGAACTTGCTAGAGTTCAGGGCATGCTTAACAACGAGCGCTTTATGTCCAAGGCTCCAGAGGCTAAAGTGGCAGAAGAAAGAGCGAAGCTTGAGAAGTACACTCAGATGATGGAGCAGGTAAAGCAGAGATTGGCTCAGCTGCAGTAAATGTGCAAGGCAGAGCAAATGTTAGAGTGCTTTGATTTAGTGACAATGCGCAACTGCGCAGGAGGCGCATGTTTTGGTAAAACAAATAATTGCAACTTATAAAGAAGCCGTGGAATATCTTTATGATGTTCCACGGTTTACCAAAAAGAATAGCGTGGAGGATACCCAGAAGTTTTTAAAGGTTTTGGGCAGTCCAGACAAATCCATGAAGATTATTCATGTAGCAGGCACAAACGGCAAAGGTTCTGTTTGTGCTTATTTGCGTGGAATTTTGAAGGAAGCGGGATATAGGTGTGGCGTGTTTACTTCGCCTCATTTGGTGGAGCCAACAGAACGCTTTCGCATCGATGACAGAGAGATATCTAAAGAAGAGTTTTTGCAGGCCTTTTTGCAGGTTTATGAGGCTTTAGATTGGGATGCGCTTTCTAGGGAAGAGGGATATCATCCTACTTTTTTTGAATACTTATTTTTTATGGCCATGCTGATTTTTCAGAGGGCAGAGTTGGACTTTTGCATATTGGAAACAGGACTGGGAGGTAGATTGGATGCTACCAACGCAGTTTCAAATAAAGAACTGACGATTATTACCAAGATTGGACTGGATCACACCGAGTATCTAGGCACCACGCTTAGAGAAATCGCGTGGGAAAAAGCGGGGATTATCAGAGAAGGTGTGCCACTAGTCTATTGGGATGGAGGAGATGAAGCGACTGTCGAAATTCAGTCAAATTGTGAGAAAAGAAATGTAAGCGCCCATCCAGTGTCGAAAAAAGACTACACCTACTTAGATTTTCAAAACAAAAGCATTGATTTTTCCTACCATTCTAGATATTATAATTATATTAGTCTTTGTCTGCGCACTATTGCCAGATACCAGATGGACAATGCCACTTTGGCTATCCGTAGCATCGAGGTTTTAGACCAGGGCAAAACGGTTACGAAAGAGCATATTGTGGCTGGTATCCAGAAGGCTTTTTGGGCTGGTCGAATGGAAGAAGTGAGACCAGACTTTTTTGTGGATGGCGCTCACAATGCAGACGGTATCGAGGCTTTTCTGGACACCGTCAGAGCAGACGGCTACGAAGGAGAGCGAATCCTTCTATGCAGTGTGGTAAAGGACAAAGATTATACACTGATGATTCGGGAGATGGCAAAGAGTGGCCTGTTTCACAAAGCCTTTGTGGCGCAGATGCAGAGCTATCGTGCAATCGACCCTTTAAAACTAGTACAATTGTGGAAACAGCATACCGGGCAGGAGCTTTCCGTGTTTGACACGGTGCAGGAGGCGGTGGAGACTTTGCTTGCGCAACAGACAGATTCCCAGCGAATCTATGCGGCAGGATCTCTTTATCTGGTAGGCGAGATAAAGGAAATGTTAGAGAGGTGCTGACATGATTAATTTTGAAGAAGAACTGAAAAAATTTCACCCCAGTTTGGAAGTTGAAGATGCAGAGGATGCCATCTACAATCAGGATTTGACTGATATGGCAGACGTTTTAGTAAAGATGCTCAAAGAGGTAAAGGAAGAGGAAGAATAGGAAGGACTAAGGCATGAATTGTTACAACTGTGGATGCCGTTTGTCACACCACGATTTCTGTACCGCTTGCGGAGCAGATGTGGGACTGTATAAGAGAATCATGAACATTTCCAACCTTTACTACAACGAGGGTCTGGAAAAAGCAACTGTGAGAGATTTGACTGGTGCAGTGACAAGCCTCAGGCAGAGTCTTAAGTTTAATAAAAATAATATTGATGCCAGAAACCTTCTTGGTCTGGTATATTTCGAGATGGGTGAAGTGGTTGCTGCTCTTAGTGAATGGGTTATCAGCAAGAACATGCGCCCACAAAAGAACGTGGCAGATGATTATATTGGAATGGTGCAGAGCAATGCATCCAGACTGGAATCTATCAATGCTACTATCAAAAAGTACAATCAAGCGTTGGTATACTGCAATCAGGATAGCAAGGATTTGGCGATTATTCAGCTCAAAAAGGTGCTTTCTCTGAATCCAAAGTTTGTGCGCGCACATCAGCTTTTAGCACTGCTTTATATTGACAGCGAACAGTGGGACAAGGCTAAGAGAGAACTGGTTAAGTGTTGCAATATTGACACCAACAACACACAGACTTTGCGCTACATGAAGATTGTAGATGCAGTGCTCGAGCCAGATGAGGGTGTTCGTGGCGACGGCAAGCGCAAAAATGAGGAAGCAGTACGCTACCAGAGTGACAATGAGATTATCATTCAGCCACTCAACGTCAAAGAGCCAAAGAGAAGCGGAGTGGGAACTCTCTTCAACGTGGCAATTGGTCTGGTAATTGGCTTGGCCGCTATGTATTTCTTGGTGCTTCCAGCATCTATCTCAGCGGAAAAAGAAAAAGCAAATGATCAGGTGAAGCAGATTAGCGCTCAATTGGATGTGAAGACATCTACCATTGCAGAACTGGAAGCGGAGAGAAATGATTTGGAAGACCAGATTACAACGCTTCAAAACGAACTGGAAGGTTACGTCGGTGAGGGCGGAACTTTGAAGGTGTTTGATGGCTTGATGGATGCATCCAAAGGCTATATAGAAACTGGAGATGTGCTAGCAACAGCAAACTATTTGGAAGAAATTGATGAAACAATTGATATTTCCAAAACTTCTGCAGCCTTCCAGGAACTTTATGCCGCACTGTTTGCCAAGATTGGTCCAGAGGTATCCGCGCATTACTACACCATCGGATATCAGGCGTACAAAGATGAATTGTATGATGAAGCAATCACCAATTTGCTCCAGGCAGTGAAGTATGATGCAAACAACAGAGATGCGCTCTTTAACTTGGCCAACGCTTACAAGCGAAGCGAAGACAAGGAGAATGCACTCGCTACTTATCAGAAGGTGATTGAATTGTTCCCTGGCACACAGAGTGCAAACCGCTCACAGAAATACATTGATGAATTAAATGCACAATAATAAGATACGAAAGAGAACTTGCAGTGGGGACTGCAGGTTCTTTTTTATTGCGATATTTGGTGAAAGGGAGAATAATATGGAGGATTTTAAGGTAATTGACAGGTATCTGATGGTGAAGATGCCAGAAGAAATTGATCATCACAAATCAAGTTATATCAGCAAACAGGCGGATTTTTTGATTTTGAAGGAGCAGGTTGACAACATAGTTTTTGATTTCGAGGACACGAGATTTATGGATTCCTCAGGCATTGGCATTATTGTTGGCAGGTATCAGAAGATATCTTGCTTTGGGGGCAAGGTGTTTGCGATTCATGCAGATAGACAGATCAAAAGGATTTTGCATGTATCTGGACTAAGTAAGATTATGGAAATCATGGAATAACCAGTGTAAAGATGGATATAGAAAAGGGGAAAAAGATGATCGAGGCAGTGAAAAAAGAAGTAAAAGTCATAGGAGCAAAAAAGATGAACCAAGGATTTGGCATGGGCACCATAAGAAGGGAATACAAAAATCATCTAAGCATGGAGTTTGATGCAATTTCTTCCAATGAGAGTTTTGCCAGAGTGGCGGTGGCTGCATTTATAGCGCCACTAAATCCTACCATGGAAGAGATATCTGATGTTAAAACAGCGGTCAGTGAAGCGGTGACCAACGCTATCATTCATGCTTACGAGGATACATATGGTCGCGTTTTTATGCGCTGTGAGATAGAAGGAGATGTACTTACGGTCGAAATCGAGGACAAGGGTAAGGGTATTGAAAACTTGGTTAAAGCTATGGAGCCACTATATACCACCAAACCAGAACTAGAGCGCAGTGGCATGGGCTTTGCTTTTATGGAGGCTTTTATGGATGATTTGCAGGTAGATAGTACTCTGGGAATTGGGACCAGGGTTCGTATGAAAAAGAAACTTGGAACCAGTGCTTGGGTTGTGTTTGAAAGCGAGGACTAGGCATGGAGGAAGTATCAGTACGGATTGCCAAAGCGCAAGCTGGTGACAGAGTGACCAGAGAAGTACTGATAGAAGAAAACCTAGGGTTGGTGCATCACATAGTGCGTAGATTTCTAGGACGAGGATACGATGCAGAGGATTTATTTCAGATTGGCACCATAGGGCTCATGAAAGCCATCGATAAGTTTGATTTAAACTTTGATGTTAAATTTTCCACTTACGCAGTACCCATGATATCTGGTGAGATCAAAAGATTTTTGCGTGATGACGGAATGGTAAAAGTAGGAAGAGCCCTTAAGGAAAATGGATTTAAGGTAAAGGCTGCCAGTGAGCGTTTGATGCAACAGCTGGGCAGAGAGCCTAGTCTGGAGGAAGTGGCGGTGCAGACGGGACTGAGTGTTGAAGATGTGGTTATGGCTATGGAAGCTTCTGCTGAGGTGGAATCTATTTACAAATCTGTGTACCAGGCAGATGGCAGTGAAATCTTCCTCATCGACAAATTGGCGACGGAGGATAAAGAAAAAGAAAGCCTGATGAATGAAATGCTGGTAAAACAACTTTTAGAGGAATTAGGAGAGCAGGAGCGTGAACTGATTATGCTACGCTTTTTTGGAGAACACACACAGATGGAAGTGGCGAAGAAACTGGGGATTAGCCAAGTACAGGTCAGCAGACTGGAAAAAAAGATATTAATAGGAATGCGACAAAAGGTTACCTAAATTCGACACAAATCTTAATTATTTTTAAAATCCTTTGTCAAGACCTTTTCTGAAATCTGAAAATAAAGTATAGTAAAGGAGTAAAATAAGTAGCACGCAGATGGATGATTAGTATTAAAGAAGGGGTAAAATATGTTACAGAGGAAAAAAGAAATTGGCTTTTATATTGGAACTGTTGTATCTTGCTTGGTAGCCATGACTGTAATTGTGATAGCTGCGCTACTGATATATGACAAGTTAAAGACAGCCGCTGCTGACAAGCAGGCAGAAAGTCAGGAGGCACTGGCACCTATTGAAAAACAGTATGGACAGAGCGAAGTAGATTTGATGATAGAGGAAGCAGTGAATGATGCAGGCCAGGCAGGCTACACGCGTGGTATGGAAAGCGTTCTGGATCAAATCGCCAATGATTTGGCCAGTGGTAAGTCTACAGCTGAGACCTTGCGTCCTCTTTATCCAGATGATTTGGTAGTGGTAAGCAATGGAGCGTTCCATTTTGTGCCTATTAATGAGAACTTGAAAAAACATGGTTTGGAGCAGGCAAATGTGGTGGTTCTTGACAACGGTGAAATGCAATACATTCAGGATGGACAAGTTCTGTCCCACAAGGGTATTGATGTGTCCAAATATCAAGGCAAGATTGACTGGCAGGCAGTGGCTGCAGATGGCGTAGAATTCGCCATTATTCGCCTTGGTATCAGGGGATATGGTGAAGAGGGCCGTATTGTGTTGGATGATATGTTTCATACCAATGTACAGGGCGCGCAGGCGGCAGGCATCAAAGTGGGTGTTTACTTCTTTGCTCAGGCCATTACAGTAGAAGAGGCCTTGGAAGAAGCGCAGTTTGTGTTAGAACAGGTATCTTCCTATCAACTAGAGTATCCAATCGTATATGACGTTGAAAAAGTCAGTGCCAGCAGTGGCCGTATGAACAAGCTGTCCCAGGCAGAGAGAACGCAGGTTGCTTTGACCTTTATGGAGGCAATCAAGGATGCAGGTTATACACCAATGTTGTATGCGAATCTGGAGATGATGTCAGTTTTAATAGACGTGGCTCAGTTTGAGGGCTATCATAAATGGTATGCGAACTACGGTAGCAACTTGTACTTCCCATATGATTTCTCTATATGGCAGTATTCTGAAAAAGGAAAAGTCAATGGTATCCAGGGCGATGTAGACCTGAATATCAGTTTCGTAAATGAATGGTAGGATTTGTAATAGTGTAGACTATTAAAAAAGGGCTTCCCGGTTGGGAGGCCCTTTTTGATTTGCGATGTGTTTGTAAGAGATAGTGCTTGATTTAATATCCTTCTTTCTTGCGCAGTAGGCGCAATTGTCTTCTCTTTTCAGCGTTTTCCCATTCCATGCGTTCACCATCGTTTTCCAAGATGAGTGGGGGAACTGGGGATGGCTTGCCGTCTTCACCCATGTTGACCATGACAAAATAGGCACGGTTGATAGGGTGTCTATTGCCCTCAGGATCCTCCTTGTAGGTGTCTACGCGTACTTCCATGGAGGTGCGACCTACATGGGTTACTTTTCCGATGAGAACCACCACATCATTTAGATAAGCGGCTTCTTTAAAAGCTAAGTTGTCAATGGCTGCCGTGGTAACAATATGACCACAGTGTCTTCTTGCAGTGGCTCCAGCCACTTCGTCTATCCATTTCAGTAGTTGCCCGCCAAACAGACGATCAAATCCATTTAAATCGGAGTTAATCACAACTCGAACCTGTTCCGTTACAGAATGGGATACTTTTTTACCTTCCATGAATCTCCCTCCTTTGCTATGCACGGTATTTTTTCGAATTATTATCAATGATTACAAGAAGTATTATAGCATTTTTCCTAATTTATGCATAGAACGAAGTTGGCTTTGGGATACTGTGACAAGAAAGAAGGATTGGTTTGTAGTGAAAGAAGGAAATAAGAGATGATGATTCAGTAATGAATGGGGGAAATGAGAAAAATCAGAAGGGACAGATCGTAGTATACATCAAATTGGAGCGCAGCGTGGAGGTGGAAGGACCGGAAGTTTTGCTAAGTGATGTTGCGTCTGTAGAGTGCACTGATGAAGAAGTCAAAGAAAGCGCCAGAAGATTGTGCGTTTATCGTTTTGAGGTAGAAGGGCAGAAACGTACGGTAATAAGTATCCTTCGAATTATTCAATTACTTGAGCGGAAGCTAGCCTATAGTTGCAAGCAGCCTATCTTAGTTCAGAACGTAGGCGAAAAGGATGTGTTTGTTCAGTGGGTTAACCAGAATGAGAAGAAGCGTCCAGCAAACCCTTGGAAAATAGCGCTAGTAAGCTTGGTGACTTTTTGTGGTACAGCTTTTACGCTTGTGGCTTATCACAATGATATCGAGATACACAAAATATTTGAAGGCGTGGCAAAAGTGATAATGCCCCAAGATTTCCAATTGGGACTTTTGGTTTTGGAGATAGCCTATTCTGTCGGACTGGCAGTGGGGATTATTGTGTTTTTCAATCATGTGGGGAAATGGAAGCTTAGTAACGATCCAACTCCTATAGAGGTAGCGCTACGCAAGTACGAAGTAGACGTGGATACGACACTGATTGAGAGTGCAGACCGAGAAGGCGAAGAGGTGGATGCCAGATGAAGCGGATGGGGACGCTATACGATGAGAGGTGGCTATGAAAATAGGATTACTCGCGCTGCTTGGATTTAGCTTTGGGGCTTTTTCTGCTGCAGGGATATTTACCGTTCTTGCGGCAGTCAGTCTGGTGCCTAGATTTGTAGGAAAAACGCATACAGGTCGGGATGTGAAACTGTATGAGAATATGATTATTTTGGGGACTATAGTTGGCGGTCTGTATAGCTTGTATGCCAATCGGTTACAATTATGGGTAAGGGAATATATAGCACTCAAATGGGATGTCAATATTTGGGAAATGCCATATGTTACGTGGCTCTTGGGGGTGTTGCTGTTAACCATGGGGATTTTTGTTGGCATGTTTGTTGGATGTCTTGCGCTAGCGATTGCAGAGATGCTGGATAGTTTGCCTATCTTTGCAAGGAGAGCGAGACTAAGGCGTGGAGCTGGCATATTGATATCAAGTGTGGCAGCAGGAAAACTGGCTGGTTCATTGCTCTATTTTTGGTTTGAGCGAGTGGGCTGGTAAGGGGATTGTGATAGTAGACTTGAAATGGAAGGATGAGAGAAATGAAAAAGAAAGAAGTAAATTTAAATACGAACTCCGTAAATTTGGACAAGAAGTCTGCAAAGGAGTATGAGAAGTATGTAAGTTCTGTGACACCAACCCACAATCTCTGGCTACAGATGGCGAAAGCCTTTTTGGTAGGTGGACTGATTTGCGTGCTGGGCCAATTTATCTTGAATACTGCTATGGAAACCTATGGGCTTAGTAAGGATGATGCTGGTAGCTGGTGCTCGCTGCTCCTAATCTTGCTAAGTGCCTTGCTTACAGGGTTCAATATTTACCCATGCATTGTAAAGTGGGGCGGAGCGGGCGCTTTGGTTCCGATCACAGGCTTTGCAAACTCTGTAGTATCACCAGCCATTGAATTTAAGAAAGAGGGATGGGTGTTTGGTGTAGGTTGTAAAATCTTTACGATTGCAGGCCCGGTTATTTTGTATGGAATCTTCACCAGTTGGGTGCTGGGGTTTATTTATTGGCTACTAAAAATATTTGTATAAATTATCGCAGAAGGTTCCTTCTGAAATTCAATATTTATTGCTTTTTCATGTGTTAAGCTCGGTAAAAAATGATTTTTTACCGAGTTTAACTTTGACAAATAGCAAGGATAAGTGTATATTAAAGTAAAGGTCGGGAAAAATACAAATCTTACCGAGGTGAGCAAAAATGATTTTAACATATAAAGAATGTATTGAAAAATACGGAAACGATTATCAGTTAACAAGAGCTGTTGCTGAAAAAAGTATTTATCGAGTGGAGCCGGGCGTATATTCTACTGAGCGGTATTCGACGGAATTAGAGGTTATAATTAAGAAGTATCCGAATGCTATTTTTACAGGTGAGTATGCATTTTATCATCATCGTTTGACAGATGTTATTCCCGAAAAATATCATATTGCAACCAAAGCAAAGGCAGCGAAATTACTTGATGCTCGAATTGAACAGATCTATGTCAGGGATGATTTATTGCAGTTAGGAGTTGTTGAAAAAGAAATTAACGGAGTAACAGTGAAAATATATGATAAAGAGCGCATGTTGATTGAATTGCTTCGCAACAAAAATTCTATGCCGTATGACCTATATAAAGAAATCATAAGTAGTTATCGTAAAATCATAGCAAGTCTTCAAGTTTGGAGAATACAAGAGTATGCAGACATTTTTCCTAAGAGCAAGATGATTAAGAAAGCGCTGGAAGAGGAGGTTTTTTGATATATGAATTTACGAGAGATGATGGATAAGTATAGTGAGGACGGATTGGCTCGTGAACTAGCGGCTGCACGTGTTTGCCAGGATATTGTTTTAAAAGCGATTGCGATAGGCCCTCTTAACAGAAATATAACAATTAAAGGTGGCGTTGTTATGAGAAGCCTTACCAACAATAATCGTAGGGCAACAAGGGACATTGATTTAGACTTTATTCACTATTCTATCGACGATGATGCAATACGAATATTTGTACAGAAGATGAATTGCATTCCGGATATCAAGATAGAAATAGTTGGAGATATAGAAGAACTGAAACATCAAGATTATCATGGGAAATCTATAAATGTACGAATCATAGATAAAAATGGGACTGCAGTAGAAAGTAAAATAGATATTGGGGTTCATAAGCATCTGGAACTTGAGCAGGAAGAATATTGCTTTGATGTTTGCATGGATGATGAGGGTGCCAGTCTGCTTAAAAATTCCAAAGAGCAATCAGTTGTAGAAAAGTTGCGAGCATTGCTTATTTTTGGAGTTAATAATCGTAGATATAAAGATATTTACGATATGTACTATTTGAAAAATGAGTTGAAACTAGACAAGTTCCTACGATACATAGACCTATTGATTTTTAAAGATGAATCCATGCGTGAAAATACAATGGATGATATTGTTAGAAGGATTGACAACAGTTTTCAGGATAAAGGCTTTTTGAAAAGGATTTCCACATCTAGACAAAGATGGATTGACGAGGATGTTGAAATGATTGCGGAAGGAATTATTGATTTTTATAAAGAACTTTCGTTACTGCATGAATGATGAACTAGGACGTTACATCAGAATTTAGATTGCAATTTATGGTTGCTTTTTGGGGGAAGTAGATTGTGATATATTTTTGGGGGAGAGGTGATTGTATGAACAATGTAAAGGTAGGAGAATATTTAGCTGCACTCCGAAAATATTATAAAATTACACAGGATGAATTGGCCGATAGATTGTGTGTAACGAGGCAGGCAATTTCAAAATGGGAAAATGGCGTGACAATACCGGACATTGAATTGTTAATGAAATTATCAGAATTATATGGAGTATCAATTAATGATATTTTAAATGCAGATACCTTAAGTATTAAATATCAAAAAGAAATTGTATTTCCGAATAAAAGAAAAATATCAAAGAAAATAACAGTAATCGGATGCGGACGTTGGGGGACATTTATTGCCTGGTACTTGAGTGAAATTGGACACGAAGTATCTTTATATGGAAGAGAAGCATCTGCAAAGATGCAGAAATTATTAGAAACAAGAGAAAATGAATATTTGCAGTTGAGTGATAACATTGAATTGGTTACTGATTTAAAAGGCATAGAAAATGCTGAATATATAATTATTTCTATTCCAGCGCAGAAGTTACAAGACATAGTGTATGAATTGAATCAATATCGGATAGAAAACAAGACGATAGTTCTTTGTATGAAAGGAATTGAAATATCCACAGGGCGACGCTTGTCTCAGGTTTTATCAGATGGGGTGGAGGAAAATAATAATGTAGCGGTATGGCTTGGACCGGGACATGTAGAAGAGTTCTACAGAGGGGTGCCGAACTGCATGGTAATTGATAGTACAAAAGAAATCGTAAAAGATATGCTGATACGTGATTTCTCCAGTGATTTAATTCGTTTCTATTATGGGACGGATTTGATAGGGAATGAGGTTGGTGCAGCAGCAAAGAATGTGATAGGGATAGCGGCAGGTATGTTGGATGGATTAGATTTGTCCTCATTAAAAGGTGCACTAATGTCTCGCGGATCAAATGAGATTGCAAAACTGATTGTTGCAATGGGAGGTAAGGCGAGTACGGTGTATGGCTTATGCCATTTAGGAGATTATGAAGCGACATTGTTCTCGGAACACAGCCATAATTTATCATATGGAAAAGCAATTGTGTTACAGAACAAGTATTGTGAATTAGCGGAGGGGTACTATACAGTGAAGGCATTACATAATTTGAGTAAAGCATACGGTGTGGAGATGCCAATATGCGAAGTTGTATATCGAATTTTATACGAGAATGCTAAGCCAACAGAAATGTTACAGAAACTGTTTTCTAGAAGTTTAAGAAATGAGTTTGTATGACGAAAGTAGAGGATGTGGATTACTCCACATCCTCTACTTTTTTCTCTAAAGGAATTTCTAATTGTTTTGGGTCCATAAGGAACTTCTTAAGCTGTCTAAGGCTCAATGCGAAGTACAAGCCGTCGCAGAAACGCTCATCTGCTACCAGACCAAAGCCCATGTGCTTGCGAGTAGTCAATTTTTTCTTTTCGATGACCGGCACCATTTTTTCTTTGCCGATAGCAATGAAAAGACCTGTGGTACCGAAGTTGTAAATGTGATGGAATACATGGTTGATACCAAGGGATTTCAGGTTAGTCAGGAAAAAGGAAGTGTGGAAAGGGCTTAGTTCCACAATTGCCTTTGGCATGATGTTGTGTTTGTCCATCCACATCAGGGTGTTGATGATACCAGCTAATACCCAACTTGGCAGGTGGTTCATCAGGTTGTCCAAGAATTTGTCCAGATCGTTGGATTCTTTGTAGTGAATAGTCTCAGCGTCGATAGCCTCGTTGACCTTCTGAGCAATTTCCAGGATGGTTTCGGTGCCTTCAAAACAAAGTTTCAAGTCGGTACCTGGGTCGTCCTCGCGTAAGGTATGATGGATGGAAAAACTTACCCAGATTTTATGTCTAGCATAAATGCGTTTGTTGATGACAAAGCGATTAAGTTGCGGACGCAACGCAATCAATCTAACTACTGCTGCAATCATGATGTGCATGTAAGTCATCTTGATACCTTGCTCTGCTTTTTCTTGTATGTATTCGTCCATAGCCTCACATGCAAAGGAATCCTCGAACATATTCATGGCATCATTTCTGGTCTTCATGATGTATGGCGTGATTCGCTGCATAGGCTCTATGTTTTTTACTAAGCGGCCGTCTGGTCTCTTCATTTGTTTGTCCCCCAAAGTATAGATAGTCATGTGTTACAATTTAATAGTTAAGTATATATTAAACCGACACATGATATGAAAACATCGTTTTCATTATACAGAAAACGACAAGAAAGGACAAGGAAATATTGGCTTTTTACGGAATTTTGTGCATAATAAAACGTAGATGATTTTTAGAGAATTACAGGAAGTTAAATTGGCTCGTATGAGGATAAATATGGACAAAGTGTGAGGATGAATTCATGGAGAGAAAGCAGAATTTGAACTTGTCAGGAAAGTGGCAGCTATGCTGGAAGGATACACTGACAGACAGAGAACAGATTATAGTGAGAGGGCTGGAGGCTGAAGGAGCCTCATTTTGGAAGGATGCCATCTCTTGTCAGGTGCCAGGAGATGTACATATTGCACTGACGGAGGCAGAGATTATTGAAGATCCTCTTAAGGATGTGAATAGTGAAAAATGCAGATGGGTAGAAGACAAAGAATTCTGGTACAAAAAAGAGTTTGAACTAGAGGAAGAGTTCTTTGGCGATCGTATGGAACTGGTTTTTGAAGGCCTCGATTTGACCGCAGATATTTGGCTCAATGGAGAATTTATCGGTCATCACAACAACGCATTTATCGCAAAGATCATCGATGTGACCAGACTGGTCAATAGAGGCAAAAATACGCTGATGGTGCGTATTGACGATGGCGTAGCAGGGGTGAAAGACAAGCCTCTGGATTTGATGGAGCATTCTTGGAATGCAGAGCAACCATATCGCGCCTGGATGCGCAAACCACAGTTTGTCTACGGCTGGGACTGGACCATTTGGATGCCGACTTGTGGTATTTGGAAGGATGTAACGCTTAATAGTTATTCGTCTGTGGCGATTCGAGATGTGAATGCGACCAGCGAAATGGTAGATGAGCAGATGGCGGTTTTGACAGTGGATGTGGAGACTGATTTTTTTGAAACTGGCGATTATCTGCTAAACGGCGTGATTTTCGGAGATGAGCGCTATGAAGGCAAAAAGGAATTGCTCGTCATGGGCGCAGGGAAGTGTAAAGATGGAATCACGACTTTGACTTTTGAAATTCAGGAACCGAAGCTTTGGTGGCCAAATGGAGCTGGAGACCAATATCTGTACGAGATTTGTGTATATATCGAAGACAGGGATGGCAATATCATTCAAGAGGTGCGCCGTAAGCACGGCATAAGAACGGTCAGCATTTGCGAGGCGGTTTTGGATGAAAAATCCAAGAGTTTTACATATGTCATAAATGGGCAGCCTATTTTTGCAAAAGGGGCAAACCATGTTCCGGCGGATTGTTTCCCTGGACGCATCACAGATGACAAAAATAGGAAATTGCTTCAAATGGCAGCAGAAGCCCACATGAATATGATTCGTGTGTGGGGTGGTGGTATTTATGAAAGCGACGGTTTTATGGAAGCCTGCGATGAACTTGGTATTATGGTTTGGCATGACTTTATGTTTGCGTGCGCTTATTACCCAGACCACGTGCCAGAGTTTTATGAGGAAATCCGTCTAGAGGCAACTGCGGCTATTAAGAGACTTCGTGGCCATGCAAGTTTGGTGGGCTGGTCTGGAAATAATGAAATTCAGGAGATGTATTTGTCTGCAAAGAATTCAGGCAAGAATTTCCCTTGGTACGGCGGAAAATTGTATGAGGAGTTGCTCCCTTCGTTGGTAGAGCAACTTTGTCCTGATAGAATTTATAGACAGAGTAGTCCTTTTGGCGGGGACGAACCAACCAGCTATGATATGGGTGACCAGCATACTTGGCATTTTACCCACAGACCACAGTGGGAGCACTATCTGGATTTGTGGCGTTTCACAGACTTTGACTTTAAGTTCTTAAGCGAGTTTGGTATTATTGGTGCCATGAACCTGGAATCCGCCCAGAAATGTATCGGCGAAGATAAGTTGTATCGCAACTCGCCAGAGTGGATTCATCATACCAATACCAGTGTGGAACACAAACTGCTGGATATTTTTGTGGAGAAGTATTTTGGCGATCCTACAGACATGGATGTGCAGGAGTTTATCCTAAAGAGTCAGGCTCTTCAGGGAGAAATGATGCGTCATGTCTATGATGAACTGCGCAGCAGAAAGTTCCGTTGCTCGGGTGTACTTCTTTGGACCTTGAGCGATTCTTATGGCATTCACAACTGGTCTGTCATAGACTATTTCCTAGGCAAGCGCCCGTTGTACTATTATATGAAGCGCTCCTTAGCCCCCATCAATGTGTCATTTATGGGGTATGAGGTGCAAACCTTTGATGGTATGGCAGGATACAAAGAGTATTATCAGGGAAAAACGCAGCCTATCGAGATATTGGTGACTAGCGATGTATTTACAGACCGTGAGGCTACTGTGGAATATCAGATTATGACCTTTACAGGCAAGGTGCTTAAAAGCGATTCTGTGCACTGCACCCTCAAGGCAAACCAGATGACCAAGGTTGCGGAAGTTACTTTAGAGGATATAAAGGATGACTTTGATGCACAGGAATGCCTGCTTTATGCAAGAGTGCTCTGTGAGGGAGAAGAGGTTAGTGCCAACCGCTACTTCTTTGCACCTTATCGAGACCTCAAATTGCCTCAGGCCAAGGTGCAGTGCAGGGTGGAAAAACTCTCAAAGGACAAAGACGCAGTATATAGCCTCTCTTTGCAGGCAGATAGTTTTGTCTGGATGCTGCATTTGGCTACTCCAGATGGTGTGGAATACTCCGACAATGACTTCGATTTGATACCGGGAGTTTCTAAAGAAATCGTGGTTTCAGTGGATGGCGCAGAGGACTTTGTGCCTACGCTGTATAGTTTGAATCCAGTACTGTGTAGCAACATGAAAGGACTATAGATTATGATTCAGCCAGTTAACAAGAACGCAACGAAAGAAGCCAGAGATTTACTTGTATATCTGGACTCTATCCGTGGTAATGGAATTCTCACGGGCCTACATACACAGACCATGGCTCAGGAGGAGCTTCATTACATCGAAAAAGAGACAGGGAAATTGCCAGCACTTTGCGGGTTTGAACTTCTATCTTATTCGCCAAATATCAATTATGAATCCTGTGGCGTGGACGCGTTGACGGAGATTAATGAAAATAAAGGTACACTGCAGCGCGCCTATGAATGGGCTGAAAAGGGTGGAATTCTCACTTTTACATGGCATTGGTATTCACCAATCGGAGGTGAGGATAAGTCTTTTTATGCAGAGCATACGGATTTTGATGCATCCAAGGTTTTGGAAGAAGGAACCCCAGAAAGAGAAGCCTTTTTTCATGATATGGATGTGATGGCTGAGCTTCTCAAGGGATTTCAAGACAAGCATATCCCCATTCTCTGGAGACCATTCCATGAGGCGGAAGGGAATTGGTTCTGGTGGGGAGCACATGGCATGGATGTGGCAAGAAAGCTTTACCAGTTAATGTTCCATTACTACACGGAAGTGAAACACCTAGACCATTTGATTTGGGTGTGGAACAATCCTCGCTTAGAGGGCTATGTGGGAGATGAGTACTGCGATATTGTCACTGCAGACTGGTATCCTCCTAAGCATCAGCACACAGCCATGAAGAAAGAATGTGATGCATTGCATGAAGTTGCACCTACAAAGCCTGTGGCCATAGGAGAAATTGGTACAGTGCCAGCGATTTGTGATATGGCAGAAGCAGGTGCAGATTGGCTCTGGTTTATGATGTGGAGCAAGGGTTTTGTGCTGACAGAAGAATTCAATACCAAAGAAGAATATCGTAAGCAATTTAACCACTCATATGCAATTACATTGGATAAGTTGCCAAGGTGGTAATGACGGTCGATTGCAATAAATGATATTGTATGAACCTATAGAAAGCGCAGGGATTAGTTCCTGCGCTCTTGTTTTTTGTAGTCTTGAATGAGGTTCGTTGGTGCTATTAAATTGGATGGGCGCGATAAATCTTATTTTTTTGAAAAGATAATTGTAAATCATATTGACACCCCTGAAAGGATGTGATATATTTGTCACAAGTGATAAATATATCACATTTTATTACAAATATATCACATCGGGGAGAGTATAAGGATGAAAAAATTATCATTAGTAACACAGTCATTAATAACGGAGTTTGCGTATGGATTAGCGTTTGCACTAGTGGGGGTAGTGAGGCTAGTAACAGACAAGGGGCTGACAGATGGCGGTAAACTAGGTTCAATCATGACCATTGATGCAAACTTTATTATTATTGCGTATGGAGTTATTCAGATGGTCGAGTCACTATATTTCATCTACTTAGAAAAGAGAGGGGCATAATGGAAGACTACATTTTAACCACGAAGCTGAAAGAACTTCGTGCATCAAAGAATCTAAGCCAGGAAGACTTGGCAAATTTGGCAGGAGTTAGACGAGAGACGATTGCTCGCTTGGAAAAGGGAATTTACAATCCATCCTTAAAACTGGCGATGGATATTGCGAAAGTGTTTGAAAAGCCCGTAGAAGAGATATTCTTCTTTGAAGACAAATGATGAAAATGTTAGGTAAAGAGTAGTAAACCTATAAAGAAGTATCAAGAAAAAGGCGTGTAAATCACACGCCTTTTTTAATGGAAAGACAAACAAATTTAAATAAATGTAAAATATAATTGACAAAATGTCTGCTCTGGTGTACTATGACCATACAAAGTGAAGTTTGCAAACGAAACTTTATCATCGATGAGAATATGTTAGTAAATGCAATCCTGAAGACATGAAAACCGTGGATTGCAAAAATCAGTAACAAAGTATGAGGAGAGTAGAAATGAAGAAAGTAAAGGTAACGATTTATGCACTGGCAATACTGGTGCTGATAGGGCTGATGGGATATGTATTTAGCATGGATACCACAGTCTTTGAGAATTCTATACACGGGGAAGTAAATGTTATAGATGGAGTTGCTCAGATAGAAGGATTTGAGAGGGAAGTCCTGATTGAAAAAGATGGCAAGTATGAGCTATCTGCTGCATGGCATACACAGCCAGAGGGCATGATTACAGGCGTTGAATTGATCAATGAAGCTGGAGTGAACATCAATACCTTCAGCGCGGCGTGGCTGACCATGCAAACAGGGCCGATGGAACTTGAAAAGGGTAAGTACACTCTTAAGGCGACCTATATCACCAGTGCAGAAGCGCTGGATGAATTCTACTACAGCAACGAATACTTGTATCCTATGGAGGAGTGGGATGTTCCTTATACGAGCACTACATACGAGTTCAAGGCTAACGAGTATTTCAAGACGGATTATGATTTTGAAATTCGTAAATCTGTGCCAGTATTAGGAATAGCAGTTGTTTTTGGAATTTTACTTGGATTCTGTTTTGTGGCAATCATTCTGACACTGGCTGTTAAGGGGGATGAAAAGGTTAGATATGATGAGAGACAGGAGCTGGTAAGAGGCAGAGGCTTTAAATATGCTTTTGTTGGATTTGTAACCTACAATATTATTGTATATGTTTTGGATTTGATGCAGATTGACTTATATATGAGTATTGGAGTGTCTGCTTTGGCGTCTACTCTTGTTGGAATTACTATATATGCAGTTTACTGTATTTGGAACGAGGGCTATTTTGCGCTTAACCATAGAAGAGGAGTTGTTTTGGCAACCATCGGAATTGGCGGTTGGATTAATATAGTAATAGGGGCAGAAGGCATCATTAGTGGAACAATCTGGGCTAACGGTCAATTCTCCATTCGCGTAGCAAATGTTTTTTGTGGTATAATGTGTATTATCGTATGGGTGGTACTATTACTCAAATGTATCAAGGACAGAAAGGAAGCGTAGGATGAAGAATTTGAAGTTAAAATCTGCCAGAGCGGCTTTGGACTTGTCTCAGCAGGATTTGGCCGATAAAGTAGGTGTGTCTCGCCAGACCATCAATGCCATAGAAAAAGGTGACTACAATCCTACCATTAATCTGTGCAGAGCAATTTGTAAGGTGTTAGGGAAAACGCTAGACGAACTGTTTGGGGAAGAGTAAAGCGGAAAAGAAAAACGCAGGGAGAAATCCCTGCGTTTTGTGCTTGGAGAAAATGTGATTTTCAAATCTTGGCGCCATTTAAGAGGCTTAGCTGCACCTACACCGTCTTTGGCTCGTATGTGACATCGCACTCAAGTTTCTTTAAGGTCTTTAAATCTGCTTGTGAAAGAATCACAGAAGAGTGAACCTGTGCATGCTTTAACTTTGGAAGTTGCTGTAGAGCCAGGGCTGCGTTCTCGTTGGCAGCAGCATTAGCGGATAGAGCGATCAGCACTTCGTCTGTGTGAAGGCGAGGGTTCTTGCTTCCAAGATACTGAGTTTTGAGGGTTTGGATTGGTTCAATAGACTCTCTGGACAGCATGGTGTAATCATGCGGAATCCCAGCTAGGTGTTTGAGAGCATTGATCAGTGCTGCACTTGTAGCGCCAAGAAGATCCCCTGTTTTGCCAGTGATGATGGTACCATCAGAAAGCTCGATTGCAGCAGCAGGTGCTCCTGTCTGCTCGGCACGTTCCAAAGCATATTTGGCAGCAGCTCGATCCATAGGGTCGATATTCTCGCGACTCATAAGGAGCTTGAGCTTGTTTACTTCCTCTGGCTCGCGTGTACCCTGAGCTAAGCCTGTGAGAGCGTTGTAATATCTGCGGATGATTTCCTGACGGGAAGCTTCTCTACATACTTCATCGTCCACAATGCAATTTCCTACCATGTTTACGCCCATGTCTGTAGGGGACTGGTATGGACTCTCACCATAGATGCTCATAAAGATGGCATTGAGTACTGGGAAAATCTCTACATCTCTATTGTAATTGACTGTTGTTTCCCCATAGGCCTTTAAGTGGAATGGGTCAATCATGTTGATATCATTTAAATCTGCTGTGGCAGCCTCGTAAGCTAGGTTGACAGGATGGTCTAGAGAGAGATTCCAGATTGGGAATGTCTCAAACTTGGCATATCCTGCTCTGACACCACGTTTGTGTTCGTGATATAGCTGAGAAAGGCAAGTGCTCATCTTTCCACTTCCTGCTCCTGCAGCAGTGACAACAACCAAAGGTCTGGATGTTTCAATAAAATCGTTCTTTCCATAGCCTTCATCACTGATGATGTAAGGAATGTTGGTTGGATAGCCAGGGATCAAATAATGGTGATAAACCTTAACGCCTATTTTTTCGAGGCGTTTCTGGAACTGTTTGGCGGAAGGCTGTTCAGAATATTTGGTCAAAACCACACTGCCTACATAAAGGCCACGGCTTTCGAATTCATTTTTGAGGCGGATAACATCCTGGTCATAGGTAATGCCAAGGTCGCCTCTGATTTTATTTTTTTCAATGTCGTCAGCACTTACGACCATGACAATTTCTGCCTGGTCTGCAAGTTGCATAAGCATCTGTAATTTACTGTCAGCGGCAAAACCAGGTAAAACTCTGGCTGCATGGAAGTCATCAAAAAGTTTGCCACCAAATTCAAGGTACAATTTGTTGTCAAATTTAGAGATGCGCTCCTTGATGTGTTCTGACTGCATTTTTAAATATTGTTCGTTGTCAAATCCTATTTTCATAAGCCTTCCCATTTCTGTGGTCTAAAGTAAAATTATTTGATTGGAACATGTTGTGGATTTAGGAATAAAAAATGAATTAAAACCACTACATGTATTATTTTAACGGAAAATCAATAAATATTAAAGAGTAAAATGCTATTTCTGTATAGGAAATAAGTCATTATTCCATATTTGCAAACGAAATGCATTTTCTTCAATGAATAAGAGGGAAGCCATAACTTCCCTCTTTTAGTTTATCTATCGTATATATAAGATGCAATATTAGTTGGATGTGAAGTTGTCGAAGTAACCCTGGATAAGGATGATAGGTGTACCCTTGTCTCCAGAACCAGAAGTAAGGTCGCACAAGGAACCGATGAGGTCGGTCAGCTGTCTAGGAGTAGTGCCCTGAGAAGCCATGTTGCCTACCAGGTTGTCCTGTTTGGACTTGATGCTTTCTTCGATAGCAGCCTTGAGCTCTGCACCGCTAAGGTTTGCAAAGTCGTTGTCTGCCAAATATTTCAACTTCAACTCGTTTGGAGTACCAACCAAGCCATCTGTAAAAGCAGGAGATACAACCGGGTCAGCAAGCTCCCAGATTTTACCTTGAGGATCCTTGAATGCGCCGTCGCCGTATACCATAACCTCAACGTGCTTTCCTGTCTTTTCCAAAATGGATGCCTGGATTGCAACTACAAGGTCTTTACATTCCTGAGGGAACAATTTAATCTTGTCCTCTGTGGATTTGTTGGAACCGAGAAGACCGTATTTTGTATTGAAACCGCTGCCATTAATGGACTCGGTCATGATGTCATCCAGTCCGCATACTACTTTCGCACCGGCAGCCTTCAGGATACGTTTGGTGCGAACGCGAGTGTGAATGTCGCAGTTGATGATGCAGTCTGTGTAGTTCAAAATTGTTTTTGCCTGGTTGGCAAATACGACTTCAACCTCAGCACCAGCATCCTTGATAATCTGTGAGTAGTATTCTACATAGTCAACACCAGTGAACTCGTGTACATTTTCGCCGAAAAGTTCACGATATCTTTCTAGTGTCAAAACATCGGAATAAGGATTGATGCCTGCTTCGTCGAGCTGATCGTAAGTGAGGAGTGCGTTGCCAACTTCATCGCTTGGATAGCTGAGCATCAAAACTACTTTCTTACAACCCATTGCAATACCCTTCAAGTTGATTGCAAAACGGTTACGAGAAAGGATAGGGAAGATAACACCAACTGTGCCACCGCCCAATTTATTTCTTACGTCTGTAGCGATATCTTCTACGGAAGCGTAGTTGCCCTGTGCACGAGCAACGATAGACTCTGTAAGAGCAATAACATCTCTGTCACGAAGCTCAAAGCCTTCGCTCTCAGCTGCAGCCAAAACGCTGTCCACTGTGATATCAACCAAATTGTCACCTTCACGGATGATTGGTCCGCGGATACCTCTTGAAACTGTACCAACTCTTCTTTCCATACTAATTACACCTCTTTAATCTAAAATGCATATTATGTTAAGGAGCATCCCTCAAACACAAGCCAATTATACATGGCGAAATACCGAAATACAAGAAATCTAGCCATATTATTTTGTTATATATGATATAAGTTTGACTTATAAATGGTTATGATACAATAAGCGTACATGAATATTGAGGGCTTGAAAAAGAAAAAAAGAAAAACTCGTTGACAAATTTTAGAAGTTGATATAATATTGCTTTAACAAATTAAACCGTTGAAGAGAAAAAGTAACCTTTTGAAACATGCACAGAGAGCTGTAGGTGGTGTGATTGCAGCCATGGGAAGATAGGCGAATGGTTCTCGGAGGGCAACTTGAAACCTTAGGGGAGTAGGGAAGACGTGTCTGCACGTTACAGCAGGGCATGTATGATGGTACATGGCAGAGAGCATTCCTTTATATAATATAGGAATGAAGAATAGGTGGCACCGCAAGAGTATATTACTCCTGTCCTATCCAATAGATAGGGCAGGAATTTTTTTATCTAGACCCCTTTCCTGCCAAATACTTGCACCAATTTGTAAAAGGAAAGAAAGAGAGGAAACAAACATGAGCAAGAAAGAAATCCCTTACAAAATCTATCTAGAAGAGCACGAGATGCCAAGACAGTGGTACAACGTTCGTGCAGACATGAAAAAGAAACCAGCACCACTTTTGAACCCAGAGACACACGAGCCAATGACAGAGGATGATTTGGCGAAGGTGTTCTGTAGAGAATTGGTAAAACAGGAGTTGGATGACACTACTCCTTACATTGATATCCCACAGGAGATTTTGGACTTTTACAAGATGTATCGTCCAGCACCACTTGTCAGAGCATACTGCCTGGAGAAAAAACTTGGCACTCCAGCAAAGATTTATTACAAATTTGAAGGCAACAATACTTCAGGTAGCCACAAATTGAACTCTGCAATTGCACAGGCATATTACGCAAAGCAGGAAGGCCTTAAGGGTGTAACCACTGAGACTGGAGCAGGTCAGTGGGGTACAGCACTTTCTATGGCGTGTTCTTATTTTGATTTGGATTGCCAGGTTTATATGGTTAAGTGTTCTTATGAGCAGAAGCCTTTCCGCAGAGAGGTAATGCGCACTTATGGGGCACAAGTAACGCCATCTCCTTCTATGTCTACAGCAGTAGGTCGCAAGATTAACGAGGAGTTTCCGGGAACCAACGGAAGCTTGGGATGCGCCATTTCCGAAGCGGTAGAAGCGGCAACTAGTCAGGAAGGCTATCGTTATGTGCTTGGTTCTGTACTCAATCAGGTATTGCTTCATCAGTCTATTATTGGTCTTGAAACCAAGGCTGCATTGGACAAATATGGTGAAAAAGCAGATATCATTATCGGCTGCGCAGGCGGTGGTTCTAACCTCGGAGGACTGATTTCCCCATTTGTTGGCGAAATGGTTCGTGGGGAGGCAGATTACAAGATTATTGCAGTGGAACCTATTTCCTGTCCATCCTTGACTAGAGGTAAATATTCCTATGACTTCTGTGATACAGGTAAGGTTTGCCCACTTCAGAAGATGTATACATTGGGAAGCGGATTTATGCCAGCTTCCAGCCATGCAGGCGGACTTCGTTACCACGGCATGAGCTCTGTGGTTTCTGAGATTTATGATCAGGGATTGATGGAAGCAAGAAGCGTAAGACAGACAGATGTTTTCGAAGCAGCACAGACCTTTGCCAGAGTAGAAGGCATTTTGCCAGCTCCAGAGAGCAGCCATGCAATCAAGGTTGCCATCGATGAAGCTATGAAATGCAAAGAGACAGGCGAAGAAAAAACGATCGTATTTGGACTTACAGGAACAGGCTATTTTGACATGTTCGCTTACCAGAGATACAACGATGGTCAGATGCAGGATTATATTCCTACAGATGAAGAGATTGAAAAAGCTTTGGCCAAATTACCAGATATGTAGGTTGCTGATTTATATGTAACAATCAAATAAATAAGGAGCGAGCAGGTGAAAAGTCACAGGCTCGCTCTTTTTATGAATGCCGATTTATGGTATAATAGGTAACATATATATAATAGAAAAAAGAAAATTCGCAAAAAACAAAAAAATAACTTGTAGATTTTCAAAGGATGACTATAATATAATAGAACGAAAATGCAAATTGATGTAGGAGGAAGTATTATGCCAAAAAGAACAGATATCAAAAAAGTCCTTATCATTGGCTCTGGCCCAATTATTATTGGACAGGCTTGTGAATTCGACTATTCTGGTACACAGGCGTGTAAAGCACTTCGTAAACTGGGATACGAAATCGTGCTGGTAAACTCAAACCCAGCGACTATCATGACAGACCCAGAGACAGCGGATGTGACTTATATTGAACCACTTAACGTAGAGCGTCTCGAGCAGATTATTGCCAAAGAACGCCCAGATGCGTTACTTCCTAACCTGGGAGGACAGTCCGGATTGAACCTTTGTTCCGAGCTGAACCAGGCCGGTATTTTAGATAAATATAATGTACAGGTTATCGGTGTACAGGTAGATGCTATCGAGCGTGGCGAAGACCGTATCGAATTCAAGAAAGCAATGGACGAGCTTGGAATCGAGATGGCGCGCAGTGAAGTGGCATATTCTGTAGAAGAAGCTTTGGATATCGCTGACAAATTGGGCTATCCGGTAGTTCTTCGTCCTGCTTATACTATGGGTGGAGCAGGCGGTGGCCTTGTTTACAACAAAGAAGAACTCAAGACTGTATGTTCCAGAGGCTTGCAGGCAAGTTTGGTTGGTCAGGTATTGGTTGAGGAATCCATTCTTGGCTGGGAAGAATTGGAAGTAGAAGTAGTAAGAGATGCAGACAACAATATTATCACAGTATGCATGATTGAAAACATCGATCCACTTGGTGTCCATACAGGAGACTCCTTCTGTGCAGCGCCAATGCTTACTATCTCTAAGGAATGCCAGAAACGTTTGGAAGATCAGGCACACAGAATTGTTGAGTCTGTACAGGTTATTGGTGGAACCAACGTTCAGTTTGCACACGATCCAGTGTCAGACAGAATCATTGTTATTGAGATTAACCCTCGTACTTCCAGATCTTCTGCACTTGCTTCCAAGGCAACAGGTTTCCCTATCGCTTTGGTTTCTGCTATGTTGGCAGCAGGCCTTACCCTTAAAGATATTCCTTGTGGTAAGTATGGCACTTTGGACAAGTATGTTCCAGATGGAGACTATATCGTAATCAAGTTTGCTCGTTGGGCATTTGAAAAGTTCAAGGGCGTAGAAGATAAACTCGGTACTCAGATGCGCGCTGTAGGTGAAGTAATGAGTATCGGTAAGACATACAAGGAAGCTTTCCAGAAAGCGATCCGCAGCTTGGAAACTGGTCGTTACGGCCTTGGTCATGCGAGAGATTTTGATACATGGACCAAGAAAGAACTCCTTTCTAAACTCGGAGTTCCATCCAGTGAGCGTCACTTCCTTATGTATGAAGCACTTCGCAAGGGTGCAACAGTGGAAGAAATCGTTGATATCACCAAGGTAAAAACTTACTTTGTGGAGCAGATGAAGGAATTGGTGGAAGAGGAAGAGGCTCTGGTAGCGGGCAAGGGCAAGCTTCCTAGTGATGAACAGCTTATCAGCGCAAAGAAAAATGGCTTTGCAGACAAATATTTGAGCCAGATTTTGGAAATTCCAGAGGACGATATCAGAAATCGTCGTATTGAAATTGGAATGGAAGAAGTTTGGGAAGGCGTACATGTATCTGGTACAGAGAACAATGCTTACTACTACTCCACCTACAATGGTGAGGACAAAAATGTAGTGAGTGAGGACAAGCCAAAGATTATGATTCTTGGTGGTGGTCCTAACCGTATCGGACAGGGTATCGAGTTTGACTACTGCTGTGTACATGCAGCAATGGCTCTCAAGAAGCTTGGCTTCGAGACTATCATTGTCAACTGTAATCCAGAGACAGTGTCTACAGACTATGATACTTCAGACAAATTGTACTTCGAGCCTTTGACACTGGAAGATGTACTTAGCATCTACAAGAAGGAAAAACCTCTCGGTGTAATCGCTCAGTTTGGTGGACAGACTCCACTGAACCTGGCAGCAGACCTTGAGAAAAATGGCGTTAAGATTTTGGGAACTTCTCCAGCAATCATCGACTTGGCAGAAGACAGAGACCTGTTCCGTGCTATGATGGACAAGCTTGAGATTCCTATGCCTGAGTCAGGAATGGCTGTCACAGTTGATGAGGCGGTAGAAATTGCTAACCGTATCGGATACCCAGTAATGGTTCGTCCTTCCTACGTACTTGGTGGACGTGGTATGGAAGTGGTTTATGATGATGTCAGCATGAAGCAGTATATGGCTGCAGCAGTAGGTGTAACTCCTGACAGACCTATCTTGATTGACAGATTCTTGAACAATGCTATGGAATGTGAAGCAGATGCAATCAGCGATGGCGAGAGAGCATTTGTTCCAGCAGTAATGGAGCATATTGAACTTGCAGGTGTTCACTCTGGTGACTCCGCTTGTATCATTCCATCTGCGCACATTTCTGAGGACAATGTAAAAACAATCAAAGAATATACACGTAAGATTGCAGAAGAAATGCATGTAAGAGGCCTTATGAACATGCAGTATGCAATTGAGGATGGTACTGTTTACGTGCTTGAGGCAAACCCAAGAGCTTCCCGTACTGTGCCATTGGTATCTAAGGTATGTAATATCCGCATGGTACCACTTGCAACAGATATTATTACTTCTGAAATTACCGGCCGTCCATCTCCTATCTTGGAACTAAAGGAACAGAATATTCCTAACTATGGTGTTAAGGAAGCGGTATTCCCATTCAACATGTTCCAGGAAGTAGACCCTGTACTTGGGCCAGAAATGAGATCTACCGGTGAGGTACTTGGTATGTCTAAGTCCTACGGTGAGGCGTTCTACAAGGCTCAGGAAGGTGTACAGTCTAAACTTCCTTTAGAAGGAACCGTGCTCTTCTCTGTAAATGACAGAGATAAGTCTCAGGTTGCTGATATTGCGAAGATTTTCCATGAGGATGGTTTTAAGATTGTAGCTACAGGTAGAACCTATGATACTATCGTGGCAGCAGGCGTTCCAGCAAAGAAAGTGAAGAAACTTTCTGAAGGAAGACCAAATATCAACGATATGATTTCCAACGGCGAGATTCAGTTGATCGTAAACACTCCAATTGGTAAAGACAGCCTGGATGATGACTCTTACCTTCGTAAGGCAGCCATCAAGGCAAAGGTTCCTTACATGACTACTATGGCGGCAGCGAAGGCTTCTGCAGAGGGTATTCACTATGTAAAGACCAACCCTGAAAGCGAAATGAAATCCTTACAGGAATATCATGCAGAGATTAAATAAGATTTAATGATTTGATAAAATGCATTAAATGAAATGAAAACAGCTCAGGCGAAATTGCCTGAGCTGTTTTGGGTTTTATATAGATTTGCAATTATTTTTTGATTAAGCGAACCAACCAAATCAGGATGCAAGCGCCCAAAACGCTACATACGATGTTGCCAATCAGGCCACCAAAGCTGACACCCAACAGGCCAAACAGGAAGTTCCCTACGAAACCACCTACAATACCTAGAATGATGTTTAGCAAAAAACCATGTTTGGATTTCATGAATTTACCAGCGAGCCAACCACAACGCGCGCCGATAAGTAGAGAAATGATAAATTTTAAAATCATGGACTAAGCCCTCCTTTTGTAAATGATATGTTAGAAAAATTATATCGAAAAAAAGAGATAATTGCAAACAGAAAAGATGGACTTAAAAGGAACTTTGTGATAAAATATCAAAAAGGCTCAAAATAGTTTGACATCTTGAGGGAGAAACGGTATGTTTTTCAAGGAAAACAAGAAGTCGATTATCGGATTCTCAGTGACTCTGTTATTGCTAGTGTTAACCTTTTTGGCACTGATGCATAGAGTGTGGCTGGACAACCATTCGGCTTTTGAAACAGAATTGCATAGTGTTGAAGCAAATGTGGAATCAGAGTCTATCTGTATTCAAATGGAACGCACGAAAGTCTGGGTGGATGGACTACGTGTGGGAGCTCAGTTTGACGGTGTGATTTACAACAACACCGGCGGAGAGTGTGTGGATTGGGAACTGGTGATTAAGGTGCCAACCACAGTAGAGATTGAGAGCTCATGGAATGGTGAATACATAGTTACGGACTCAGATGTATTATTGATACCAGATGAAAACATCAGGGTCATTCCGGCCAGAGGTGAGAAACCTTTTGGCTTTGTGTTGCATGCAGATACAGCGATTGAAATTAAAGATTTCATTGTGACTGGCCAATACAGTTCCTACATTTGGAATTACGAAACTTTTTGGCTCTGGTGCTTAATGGTGCTGTTGTGGATTATTTTCCTCATTGCATCTATTATCACAGATGTCAAGGTGTATAAATACAATAAGCGCCGCGACAAAGACCGTCAGATTATTGTTCAATCCTTTAAAACCTTTGCCAATTTGATAGACGCAAAGGACCCGTATACACAGGGACATTCTATGCGAGTTGCTGATTACTCGGTAGCCATAGCAAAGAGGATGCGCTTGCCAGAACGACAGATAGAAGAATTAGGATACGTTGCCTTGATGCATGACTGCGGAAAGATGGGAGTGCCAGACAACATTTTGAACAAGCCGGGTGCTCTTACCGAAGAGGAGCGCAAGCGTATTAACGAACATACCACACAGGGTGGTCAAATTTTGGAAAATTTTACCGCGATTAAAGGTATCAGGCAAGGGGCCTTGTATCATCATGAGCGGTACGATGGCAAGGGGTATCCGGAGGGCCTGAAAGGCAAAGATATTCCCCTTTATGCTCGAATCATCGGTGTGGCAGATGCATTTGATGCCATGAACAGCGATAGATGTTACAGAAAAAGACTTCCACAGGATGTTATTTTGCAAGAACTTAGGGCTTGCTCAGGAACTCAATTTGACCCAGATATAGTAAAACACCTGATCCAAATGTTGGAGGAAGGATGTTATGGATTTGAAACCTGGGATAAATAAAAATACAAGAGAGGATCTTTTATGGCTAAGAAAGTTAACACAAAAGTCAATCAGAAAGTGAAGAAGGAAAAAGTAGGAGGAAAAAGAGTTTCTCAAAATGTAGGAATTCGAATCAAACTTATTATTCCAATTATTTTTGTGGGAATGGTGTTAGTTGGCTCATTGATAAGCAATGGCAAATCTTTGGGAGAGTTGATGACCTCTAGCAGAGAGATTACCGAGATATATGCACAGCATATCATTGATTTAAGTGAGATTAAGGCGGATTTTGAAGCTTTGCAGAAGATGGTTTATATGCATATCGTAGCAGAGGACCTAGAAGACAAAGCGGAAATTAGTGATGCTGCCTTTGCGGAAATCAAAGAGGTAGAGGAAATCATGAAGAGGTACGAAGAGACTTTGGATGTGAATTCAGAGGAGTATCAGAACTTCTTGATTTTTGAAGAGAACTATGGTCAGTATTCTAGAGACTTTAAACTGACTTTGTCCTACAGCAATGCCAATGATGTTAAGAATGCGACTAACCTTGCCAGCGGTATGTTGACCGACAGCGGCAATGCCATCGGCGATGCGTTGGACGAGATGATTGCGGACAATGCGGCAAAGATGGATGGAGCAGTGGCAGAGCATGAGGCAGTGTATGCATCTACCAACATTCAGGCAGCAATTTTTATGGCATTGGCTGCATTTGCTATTAGTGCAACCCTTTATGTTTCTGTAGTAGAATTGACTAATCCTCTGGTTCGTATGAATCGTATTTTGGGCGATGTTATGAAGTCCATAGAAGAGGGCAGAGGCGATTTGACCAAGCGTATACCTTATGGCGGTAAAGATGAAATCGGCAGATTGTCAAATGGCATCAATGCATTCCTGGCTACTCTTTCACAGACCCTCACTCAGATTGTTGGTGGTACTGAGAAATTAGATCAGGTAGTAGGTGTGGTATCTGAAAAGGTTACAACAGTTAATGATGGTGCTATGGATATTTCCTCTGTTATGGAAGAACTGTCAGCAGCTATGGAAGAAGTGGCAGCAACCGTTTCCAACGTAAATATGAATGCAGATACAGCAGACAGTGGGGTTGGAACCTTGGCTGAGGCGGCAGCAAGTTTGCAGGAATATGCAGCAGAGATGAGTGCCCGTGCGAAGGAATTGGAACGTACTGCTGTAGACAACAAGCAGGGTACTAGTCAGGTAATCAATGAGATTATTGAGAAACTAGAGCAGGCTATTGAAGATAGTAAGCAGGTAGCACGAGTTAACGACTTGACCAATGAAATCCTTAGCATTGCTAGCCAGACAAACTTGCTTGCATTGAACGCTTCCATTGAAGCGGCAAGAGCAGGTGAAGCAGGAAGAGGATTTGCGGTAGTAGCTGGTGAAATTGGTTCTTTGGCGGATTCTAGTAGAATTGCAGCAGGAAATATTCAGAATATCACAGGCATGGTAATTAAGGCGGTTAATGACCTGATTGCAAGTGCAGATGTGATTGTGAAATATGTCAATGAAAATATTCTTCCTGACTACGATGGATTTGTAGGCGCAGGTCAGCAGTACAACTCAGACGCAGCTTATGTAAATGATGTAGTAAATCAGTTTAATCAGATGTCTGCAGAACTGAAGGATGTAGTTACACAGATTACAGAATCCATGAGAGATATCGCAGCTGCTGTAGATGAGAGTGCAAATGGTGTTACTACTGTAGCGATGAATACCAATGACTTGGTTAAGGATATCGAAGATATTGCGGATGCAATGAAGGAGAACGAGGAAGTTTCTCATGCTCTGACTCAGGAGACAGAACGTTTTACAAACCTCTAAAAAAAGTATACAATGAAGGTGGAATGCTCAGTTGCATTCCACCTTTGTTTTTTGATAAGAGGCGTGCATATTTCATTTTCCATTTGAGGCGCGCTTTCACTCCGAATGAAACGTAGTGGTACTAAGCTCACATCCAATCAAGTTGTCTGTTCGCTAAGGACCGACGTTTCATAAGGGCCTCAAATAGAGAATGAAAATATGCACTTGTTTTGAAAAGTGGTATGTAGAATGCGAGACGCATTCCCTCATAGGAGATAAAGATGAAGATAATAGGACATATGCGTACGGATTTTCCACAGAAGTTTGGAGTGCCAAGACAGAGCGGTCTGGTTGCAAATTTACAGGGCCGAATTGTATTTGAACCAGAATATAGAAATATAGATGCTCTTAAAGGGATGGAGCAGTATGACTACCTATGGATTTTGTGGCAGTTTGAGGGGACAGAAAGAGAACATTGGTCGCCTACAGTACGCCCGCCTAGATTGGGTGGAGAGACTCATATGGGCGTCTTTGCGACTAGATCGCCGTTTAGACCCAATCCCATAGGTCTGTCCTCTGTAAAACTTGAGAGAATAGAATTGACTGAGGATGGACCTGTAATCCATGTGTCGGGAATTGATATGCGAGACAACACACCAATCTTGGATATCAAACCTTATTTGCCTTATACAGATAGCCATCCAGGGGCTAGAGATGGATTCGCGGGAGGAGTGAAGAACTATGAACTTTCTGTAGAATTTCCACCCGAGTTGCTGGAAAGATTCCCATCGGACAAACGAAGTGCGGCGATAGACTTACTGAAACAAGATCCAAGACCTGCCTACCAGGAGGACCCTGACAGGGTATATGGTGTGGCTTTTGCCGGTAAAGATATTAAATTTACTGTAGACAAAGGGGTTTTGTATGTGAAGGATATAGCCGATATATAATTATAAAAGATTTTCGGAGGAAGGTTATGATACCTACAGCCTTTTTAGATAGAATGAAAGCCATGCTTGGCGCAGAGTATGAAGATTTTTTGGCTTCTTTAGATGGCCCGCAGTATCGAGCACTTCGCGTCAATACTACCAAGATTTCAGTGGAACAGTTTTTGGCAAAGGTGCCATTTCAGGTGCAGCCAGTTCCATGGACTGACAATGGATTTTACTATGACGAAAGTCAGAGACCGGGCAAATCTTCTCTGCATGAGGCGGGAGTTTACTATATTCAAGAGCCTTCTGCCATGGCACCAGTCATGTTTTTGGAACCGCAGCCTGGTGAGAGAATTCTGGATTTGTGTGCAGCTCCAGGGGGAAAGAGTACACAGATAGGAGCCAAGATGAATGGCCAGGGAATTCTGGTGTGCAATGAGATTCACCCTGCAAGAGCCAAGATTTTGTCTGAAAACATAGAGAGAATGGGGATTGCTCATGCAATCGTAACCAATGAAACACCAGAACGTCTGGCGCAGATGTTTGGAGGATATTTTGACAAAGTGCTGGTGGATGCTCCATGCTCAGGAGAGGGAATGTTTCGCAAGGAGGATGCCGCAGGGCAGGAATGGAGTCTGGACAATGTGAGACTATGTGCAGATAGACAGGATGAGGTACTAGATCAGGCTGCCAAGATGCTTCGCATAGGTGGGCGTATGGTGTATTCGACCTGTACCTTTGCACCCTTGGAGGATGAAGGAGCGGTAGCACGCTTTTTGGAAAGGCATCCAGATTTTGAAATTGTGAAAGTAAAGATCCCGGAAGGTTTTACACCTGGCCGAGGCGATTGGGCAGTCTCTTTTGGGGGAGTGACTAAGGCTCCGGAGGAGATAGACTGTACCATGCGACTTATGCCTCATAGATTAAAGGGCGAGGGGCATTATTTAGCGGTGCTAAAGCGCAAAGGTGATGAGGAAGGAAATGCCAGAAGCAAGGTAAGCATGGAAAAATCTTTATCCTGCAAAGATGTGAAGGAATATGTGGAGTTTGCGAAAGAAACCTTCACCGATGAGCGTCTTTATGGGGAAGGAGTATTTTTGAAATTTGGCGATCAGTTGTATCTAGGTCCAAATGAAATGCCTAGTTTAAGGGGACTCAAGGTTCTTAGACCAGGACTTCATTTGGGGACCATTAAAAAGAATCGGTTTGAGCCATCTCATGCCTTGGCACTGGTGATGAAACCAGAAGATGCACGTGTGACCGTAGATAGGGCGATGGACAGTTTGGAAGTAAAACAGTACTTAAGTGGTCAGACTCTTTTGGCAGAGGACGACAGCCGCAAAGGCTGGTGCTTGGTTTGCGTGGAGGGTCTTAGTATTGGCTGGGGCAAACTTGCATCAGGAATAGTGAAAAATCATTATCCGAAAGGACTTAGGAAATATTTGTAGGAGGAGTAGCGAATGCAAGCACTCAAAAAAATAGGATTGGTATTAGGAACCATATTCGGACTTGTCTGCGCATTTGTTTTAGTTTGCGCATTCAATCCAGACATAACGGACAAAATTTCTGGATGGCTTGCAGGAGCACAGAAGGGGGCGGCTGGGGCTACTCAAAGTGAGGAGGAACCAGCAGGAGAATTTGATTATTTAGGACCTTATGCTTCCTTGAATCCAGTCGTAAAAAAAGAGCCTGCGATAATAGAAGACGGCTACGATAAAGGTGGTATTGCTAATCTTTTGGATGAAAAGGATTGGTATGTGCTTCCCACAAATAGCCTTGAAATACCGGAAAGACTTTTGGGTAGAAATGGATTTATTCCTACGGAGGAACTGCCGGGTAGTACGGAAGACCTTTGTATAGAGGAAGGGTTCACAGGGGAAGAGTACGAGTTTGATGCCTTCTTTTATCCATATTATGGAATGCTTAGCGAAGCTCTTCAGAGAGTTTACAAGCAGGTCTATGCCAACGCCATTGAGCAGAATCAAGTTTTTGTTCCTGTGGAAGCTTTGACACAGCAGCAGATTCAGAACGTGGTAGAGGCGGTCTACTATGACCATCCAGAACTTTTTTGGATGGAGCCTGGGTATGATAGCAAATATGACAATAGAGGTATATGCGTGGAATTGATGCTTGATTTCAATCATATGGTCAATGATTTGGAGGACCATCAGAGAAAGTTCACGCATGTAGTAAACGAGATAATTCAAGGCGCGGTCAATTATACTGAGGACTGGGAAAAAGAGAGATATGTACACGACGCACTATTGGGAAGAGTGGAATATCAATTGGCGTCTGAGGTCAATCAAAGTGCATATAGCGCATTGGTCAATCGTGAGACAGTATGCGCAGGATACGCTAGAGCATTTCAGTATGTGCTACAACAACTGAATATACCTTGCTACTATGTAACAGGTTATGCGGGACAAAATCATGCGTGGAACATCGTATACTTATCAGGTGCTTTTTACAATGTTGATGTGACATGGGATGATACATCACCTAGTTCCTATTTATATTTTAATAAATCGGATGCTGTTTTTTCGCAGACGCATTTAAGACAGAGCCTATCCATATACCTGCCCGCTTGTCAGGGCAAAGATAGATGGGCTTATCTGGACAAAGAAGCACCAAACAAATGGCAAAATACGACAGGAAATATGACGGACCAGTCAGGTGAAACTTATCTTCCTGATTATTGGTTCGATGAATACGATGGCACCGTAATTACCAGCCTTGAGGACTATTACAACAACTGTTATGTTCAGATTATGAAGGGTGATGGTGACGGTAGTGTCGTTTTTGCAAATGTAATTGACGGTGAAACGCTGGAAGAGCTGTATGCAGCTTACAACAAATCTTTGTATATTCAGGGATATTTGGATAAGGCGTTAAAGGCCAATGGTCTGGAGCATGGAAAAGTAACTATTCGTATCACTGCTTTTGAACCTATAGAAGATGATTCTGTGACTGAAGATGATGGCAGCGTGGCTGAAGACGATGATGCTGCGACTGGAGACAATGATGCTACGGTTGGAGACGATGACGCTGCGGCTGGAGACAATGATGCTACGGCTGAAGATGATGACGCTGTGACGGAAAATGATGAAGAAAGCACAGAAGATTCTGACGAAGAGGAAGAAGTGGATGAGTGGGAAGGCTGGTATGATGAGAACGGCAATCTGATCGTTGACGAGGACCATATTCGTGAAGATATGACTTATCTGTTAGAGCACGTAGTGAAGATGTGGTAAAACTAAATTTTTGTAAATGTTAGACAAATTCGGGCAGAGCGTACTTTTTGTAAGGTACGCTCTGCTTTGCTAATGCAAAAAAGCGTATTTTGGCGGTTTTTTGAAAATTGAACGAAATTTCGTGTAAGTGGTTACATGGCAAAATTCACAAAATTTTTCACCTTAAAAACCTTGTAAAGCTAATTTATGAATTCAAATTGCACAAAAAAGTAGCGCAAAAAAACAAATTTGAGTCAAAAATCACAATTCATGGGTCAAAAGTACCATGTAAAAGCTAAATTTTTTTTGGTAGGATATGCCATGGAAGCGTTTTGCCATTGAGGGGTGCGTAACGTTTGTAGAGCGTTGCGTATTTTTTTATCCAAAATTGTAAGCGCTTACATGAGGAAAAGAAAGTTTTTAGGAAGTAGGAGGAAGTATGTTGAGGAAGTTTTATAAGAAAAAAGTAAACCAGCTGTTTGCTTGGTTGCTTGTAGGTGTTATGACCATTTCTACAGTGGGCGTAACTCCAGTTTATGCATCCGAGGCTGATGGTCAGGATGGAAGCACAGTAACGACTTATGACTTCGCAGTGAGCTTTGATGCAATTGAGGGCACAACTGGGGAGCTTAATGGCGTTGTTGTGGACGCAACAGCAGGCAAGTTTTCGCCAAATGGGTGTTGTGCTCAGTTTAATGCGGGAACAGTATTGAAGATTCCAGTGACAGGGGCAAGTACTTTGACAGTGGAAGCTCATTCTGGTGGATATGCACTTTATACAATCAATGGAGTGCAGGCAGGCACAGACAATGCTGTGACAGAAGTAGAATATACAGGGGAAGCAGGTCATGTAGAGATTGTTTCTACAGGCAGTGCGTATATTAAGAGTGTTACAGTGACTACGAAGGCGACTACAAGTTCTGAGAGCGACGGAACTGGTAGCACCGAAGGTGGTGAGACAACGGAAGGCGGCACTACCGAGGGAGGCACCACAGAGGATGACACCACAGAGGATGGCACCACCGAGGGTGGCGCAACAGAAGGTGGCGCAACAGAAGGTGGCGAGACCACTGAAATTCCAACCTCCTGGAGTTTTGCAGTGGACTTTACCAAGATTGAAGGAACCACAGGTGAGTACAACGGAATCCTTGTGGATGCAACAAACGGCAAACTTTCTCCTAATGGCGGACAGTCTGCACAGTTTAATGCAGGAACAATCCTTAAGGTTCCAGTGGCAGGCCCATGCGTATTGGCAGTAGAGGGACATGCAGGACAGTATGCGCTTTACACTATCAACGGCGTACAGGCAAGTACAGACAATGCAGTGACAGAAGTAGAATATACGGGCGAAGCTGGTTATGTGGAAATCGTATCTACAGGCAGTGCATATATCAAGAGCATCACTGTGACAGCAAAAGAGGCTGGCTCTGAAGGTGGTAGCACCGAAGGCGGCACTGCAGAAGGCGGCACTACAGAGGGTGGCACTACAGAAGGCGGCACTACCGAAGGCGGCACTACAGAGGGTGGCACCACCGAAGGCGGTACCACCGAAGGAGACACTACCGAGGGCGGCACTACAGAGGGGGACACCACCGAAGGAGACACTACCGAGGGCGGCACTACAGAGGGGGACACCACAGAAGGCGGTACTACAGAAGGCGGCACAACAGAAACTCCAACTTCTTGGGATTTTGCGGTAAGTTTTACCAAGATTGAAGGAACCACCGGAGATTATAACGGTCTTGTGGTAGATGCAACAAGCGGTAAGCTTTCTCCAAATGGATGCTGCGCACAGTTCAATAAAGGAACCATTTTGAAGGTGCCAGTATTAGGTCCATGTACCTTGACGGTAGAAGCACATGCAGGTAATTATGCTCTTTATACTATCAATGGAGAGGCAGCAAGCACAGCAGAGGCGATCAGTGTAGTAGAATACACAGGTGTAGCTGGTTATGTAGAGATTGTTTCTACAGGTGGTGCATACATTAAGAGCATTGCTTTGAAATATCCAGAGGTTACACAGAAGACCTATATTTTGAATGTGGCAGATTTGACAGCTGAAAAAGTTGCAACTGCTTACAACGCAGGAACAGATGATTATTTTGTAATCAATCCTGAAAATACTATCGAGGCAAAGGGCGGCAAGTCCTTTACTGTAAATGGAACAGAAATCAGTGTTTCTTCCAGATTGAAGACAGGTGGAGACGGAAAGACAAATAAGAAGTCCATTGGAATTTCGGTAACAAACGGTTGGACTGCAGACATTACAGTATGTGTAGCAAGTTCTTCTGGATCTGCAGATGCACAGTTGGTACTTTTTGATGCCAATGGAGACGTGATCTCAGGAACAGTGTGCTTTGTAGAAAGAGGAGTAGCGACAGTGGCTGAGATAAAGGATGTTCCAGCAGGAACTTACTATATCGGCTCTAAAAAGGCTACAACAGAAGCGACTGTGACAGGCGCATGTAATATTTACTACATTCAGGTTGTAGAAAATGTAGCTTCCGCTCTTCCAAAGGTATCTAGCGTGACAGCAGTGGCTGACGCAGCTGATACAACTGGCAAAACAGTTGTGGTTTCTTTCACAGGTTCTGTGGGGGAAGCAGATACAGAATATATCGTGGAAGCAAGCAAAGACGGTAGCAAGTGGATCAAGGTTGGCGCAGCAGATGGAACAGCAGCTTCTGGAAGCGTAACCGTAGATCTTTCTGCAAAGGGACTTGGCTATGGCGACTGGCAGTTCAGAGTAAGCGGTAGTAACAAGGTGGTAGCAAGTGAAACTATCAGCTACAAGGCAGCTACTTATACTTTGACTGGTACATATACAAATGGATTGGGCGATGAAGCAAATCTTCTTACAGATATTGTATTTACAGCTCCTTCCAGCAGTTATTATGAGATTCCTAAGACTGTGATTGACACAGAGGCAGGAACCTATAGCGTAGTTTTGGAAAAAGGAACTGCCTACACTATGGCGGCAGTTGGCGTGGATGAGTATTCACTTATCACTCCAGCAAAATCCTTTACATACAGTGCAGATACTACCTTGGATTTAGAATTTAAGAAAAAAGTATTTTATCCTATCACAATTAGTTTCGGTTCAACACCAGATTTAAGTGATTTGGATCTTACCTTGACCTTTACTCATGAAGATGGTGCGGTTTATAACTATGACAGCATAGAAGGAATTGCGCTTCGCGACGGTAAATACAGCGTAACCATCGGTGGAGATATGGAGCGTATGGCATACGATATCAACACTGGAGCTACGCTCACAGTAGAAGGCGCAGCTGTAAATCATGCGATTACGTTTAAGGAACTGACTTCCTGGAGTTTTGGACCTAGCGACTTTACAGGAAAGATTGAAAAAGCAACTGGTTGGTTCAAGGGCTTGTATGTGGATGCTACAAACGGTAAATTAGCAGCTCACAGCAGTGGAACAGCACAGTTCAACTCAGGCACCGTTATCACTGTACCGGTGGCAGGACCATGTAAGATTACAGTAACTGCTTATCAGGGCCAGTATGCTCTTTATACCATCAATGGTGTAGAGGCGGGAACATCTTCTGACAGCACAGAAGTGGAATACACAGGTGAGGCAGGAACTATTGATATTGTTTCTACTGGCAGTGCATATATTGCAAGTATTTCTCTTAGCTATCCAGTGAAGGATGTTGAGATTGTTACACAGTCCGTAATGCCTTTTGTACCAGCAGATGATACCGATGCAAATACAGATGCAGATACAGATGGCGTGCCAAGACGAAATGTGAAAGACAATCTGACTGTAGCACCAGTTGGACAAAAGTTGAATTTTTCACAGGTTGGCGGTAGTTTTGCAGACAAATTTGCAGATACAGACAATGTATCTTACTATCTGTTCCCTAAGACAGATGGCGCAAATAAATTGGAGTTTGACTTGCTCGTAACCGAATCCAAGGCAACAAGCAACTCTGCTGGTTTCTTTGGCGGCGTGTTTACAGACAACTATGTTTATTCTCTTGGTCTTCGCGCAGGTGGACAGAAGATCAGAGGTATTTATTCCAAGAACGGCGGACTTGCGGGCGGTTCCTTCGCTGGAGCAGGCTCGCCAACGGAAGAGGTAGTAGGCCTTAACAGACCAATTCACTACGAAATTGAATTTGATACTACAACCAAGAAATACAAAACAAGCATTTCCTTCTTGGATGATGAGGGCGTATTGCAGACAAGAAGTTTCTCACAGGGTGCTTTGCAGGAGCCAGATGGAAATGTTCCAACCGAAGTTTACTATGGTTTTGCGCTTGCAAATGTAAGCGTAACTGTTACAAATATGGTTTACACAGATGCCAAGGGCAATGTGTTGTATGACCAGAATGCATGTTATTATCCAGTGGGAACTGCTCCTACAGTAAATACTGTAACAGCTTCTTCCGACAACAAGACTTATGTAGAGCTTAACTGGACCGGTACAGTTGCAGAGGGCGACGCAACTTATGTAGTGGAAGTAAAGGTAAACGATGGAGCTTGGCAGCAGCTTTCAGAGGATGTGACTGGCTTTAACTATCGTTACGATATTCCAGCAGGCGTTGAGGGAGAGCTATCCTTCCGCGTTTGTGGTCAGCTTGGTAAAGAAAGTCTTGGTGGAGAAAGAAACGCATACGTGACAATGGCAGAAACCGTTACTGTGAAGGGCGCTTTGACTCAGCCAGTTGTAACAATTGAGGCGCAGGTGGCAGACGATGATGCGACCACAGGTGCTATTGTGCTTGATTGGCAGGATGTGGAAAATGCTGAGTACTATCAGGTATTCCGCTATTCCTATGATCAAGGCGCAGAAGGAGCACAGTGTATCGCAAGTAAGGTGACAGCATCTGCTTATACAGATACCACTGCAAAGGTAGATATGCCTTATTACTACTATGTACAGGCAATGGCTCCATCTATTGACAACGAGAGCCCTGTTTCTAAGACTGTTTGGAATGTGGTAACCACCAAGCGTGATGGAAATCAGGTAATCTATGGTATGGAGACAGAGGATATCTTCCTTACCAAGAAAGCTTACGACACTGTATTCACAGGTGAAGCTACTGTAGAAGGCTTGGTTTATGCAGAAGGTACACTGAAAGTTCTGGTAAATGGAACTAAGGTGAGCGAAAAGGATATGGAAGAAGGCCAGAGCTTTGCTTTAACTTTGACTCTTGAAGAGGGAAGAAATGATGTAGAACTTATCTTAGTAAAAGAAGATGAGACTACTAGAAGAGCACTGAACTTTGTATATCTGACAAACTACGATTATGTGGTAGACGCTTCCTTTGAAGGAAACGATGGCGATCTTAATGACAATGGAATTCCAGTTTACAAGACCGTTCAGGCAGCAGTGGACGCTGTGCCTGCAGACAATGCCGATTCCAAGGTAATCTTGGTAATGGCTGGAAGCTATGAAGAGAGATTGGTAGTGTCAACTCCATACATCTCACTTATTGGTCAGGACCGTGAAAATACATTAATCCACTGCTATCCAGGAGAACTTGGAACCAATTATGAAGCAGGCGGAGATATGGACAAGAGATGTGCTACCTATATCAAGTCTGCTGCAAAAGGATTTAGCGCAGAGAACATTTCCTTTGCAAACGACTATGTATATGGCACAAACGATGGAAAGAGTAACAAATCTGCAGATGCAATTCGTGTGGAAGCGGATGGCTCTACCTTTGTAAATGTTAAGTTTACAGGCGTGCAGGATACTTTGTATATGCACAGCGGATATCAGTATTATGAGAAGTGCTTGATTGAAGGTTTGGTAGATTATATCTATTCTGGTGATGCAGCAAGATCTGTATTCTATGACTGTGAACTTAGATTTGTCTATGAACCAACTAAGACTTCTGGTTATGTTTGTGCTCCTAAGACAGCAGCAAGTGCAGAATACGGTCTGGTATTCTTGAACTGTGCAATTACAGCTGAGGAAGGCTGCAATGGCAATGGCTATCTCCTTGCAAGACCTTGGGGCGCAGATGCTTATATTGCATGGATTAACTGTTACATGGGAAAGGTAATCTATGAACTTGCTCCTTATGGAGATATGAGCGGAAACCTTCATGAAGATGCAAGATTCTTTGAATACGGCACCTTTGGACCAGCGTTCCTTGTGAATGAAGACAGACGTCAGGTTTCTGAAAGCAAGGCAGAGGAATTTGAAGACAGACAGAAGACTGGCGTAAGCAACATGAACAGCCTGTCTAGAGATCACTATGTAGGTGATATCGTGACAGACATTGAAAATGCATTTGACAATAGAGTACCTAACGATGATAAGTACCTCTGGAGTGACAGCAAAGACGATGGATTTGCAATTTTCAAACAGGAAGGTTATGCAAGCTACTATGAGGTAACTGGTGGCGGACTCTTAAAGGAAAGCAACAGCAATTACTATGAAGTAGAAACTGCAGAGCAGTTCTTGGATGCGCTTTTGAAGATCAAAGAAACTGGGAAAGATTCTGTAATCGAACTTCAGGCAGATATCAATTTAGGCTGCAATGAAGTGAAGAACTTCAGTTACTACAGTGGTAAGAAATTGCTGACAGCATATTCTGCTCAGGCACTTACGCATCCTACTTTGATTGAAAGTGGTGTTTCTAAGCTGAACCTCGAGAATATGGCTAACTTGACCATCTTCTCCAAGAATGGTGCATCTATCAAGCATGCAAACATTACTATCAAGAAGTCAGAGAATATCATCATCAGAAACATTAAGTTTGACGAACTCTGGGAGTGGGATGAAGCAACTGGCGGAGACTATGATAGAAACGACTGGGATTACATGACTTTGGATCAGGGTACAAACGGTGTATGGATTGACCACTGTACCTTCTACAAAGCATACGACGGTATCGTAGATATCAAGAACCCAGATCCAACAAATTATGTGACTATCTCCTGGTGTGAATTCCTGCCAGGTAGTGAAAACGATACTTTCTTCAATGCTATGATGGAAGAGATTTATGCAAATCCTGCAGATTACCCAACCTATCAGGCAATGCAGAAAGCAGGTATGACAGAATACCAGATTTATATGTACGCTTATGGTCAGAAGAAGACACACCTCTTTGGGCAGTCTGACGATGCAGTAAGCGCGAAGGGAATTAAGACTACCCTTGCAAACAACTATTATTTCAATTCTATGGACAGAATGCCAAGACTTCGCTATGGAGATACTCATGTTTACAACTGTATCATGGACTCCCAGCAGCTTCTCAACATTCGCTTGTCTATCAAGAATGAAAATTATGCGAAGAAGGTTGTAAGCAACGGCGCAGCATCTACCAATGGTGCACAGGTACTTTTGCAGAACTGTTATATCAACGGTATCCAGAATGCACTGAACTCTGGTAACGGCTCCAGCCCATCTGGATACATCAATGCTATTGACAGCTTGTACTACATGGATGGCAAATTGACGAAGCTTGAACCTAAGGTTAATACTACAAAAGCAGGAGAACCACTTTTGGTTCTGGATGCAGAAAACTTCCTTGCATCCCTTCCTTATTCAGAGTATAACCTGTATGATGCTGAGGATCTTTACAGCGTAGTGGTACCTCGCTCTGGTGCTGGCAAAGTGCAGATGTCTACTTTGCAGTGGCTCAAGACTTCTTACAATGTAGAAGAAGCAGAAGCAGAGAACCCAGGTGGTGCCATTGAAATTCCTAAGATAGAAGTAGAAATTATTCCTTCTGAGAAGCTAGAAGAAAAACTGGATGAAGTTCTGGAAAGTCTGCCAACAGAAGTAAAAGATCAAATCAATGACAAGGTGAAGGATACTCTTGGTAAAGAGATTGAGTCTGCAAAGGATTTGATTGACTTTATGGAGAAGAAACTTACCGAAGATAAGGGTGCAACAGATATTGTACCTGGTATCAAGGTAGAACAGACTACTATCACTGAAGTGAAGATTAAGATCGAAGTAGACGGACAGTTTGTGGAAATCACAGAAGAAAATAAAGCGGATTTCCCTGCGGAAGGTGTTGATGTAGTCATTCCTTATCCAGCTGGTGTAGACAAAGACAAGTTTGACTTTGTCATCGGACACTTGGTAGTACTTGGCTGCAATGGCAAAGTGGCTGGAGATATGGAATACTTCAATCCTACTGAGACAGACGAAGGTCTGCTGATTAAGATTTACAGCGCATCTCCATTTATCGTGGGCTACAAGGCATCCAGCACTGGTAATACGGGCGGAAACAGCAGTAGCAGTGGAAACACAAATACCGGTAGTGGAAATGTAGGTGGAAATACAGAGGAGGGTACTGGCGATGCAGAGGTAAGCCAGACACCTAGCACAGGTAACACAACTAATGATCCAAAAGCTCCTTCTAACGAAAAGAAGCAGGATGCAGAGGATCAGCAGGTAACAGAAACTCCACAGGATACCGTAAAGGATACTGAGGAAGTAACGGATACAGATACTGCAAAACCAGAAGGCGATCAGACTGCAGAAACTGGCAAAGATTCTGTGACAGAAATCGAAGATGTACAGACTCCTGGTGGACAGCCAGAGTTAGATCCTATGAATCCAAACTTGGACGGCGTTCAGGGTACTGTGGTTGCAGCTGTAACAGGTGTAAACTGGATTGTAGTTGCTATCTTACTGGTGGTTGGTTTCGGCGCAGCTGCGATTGTGGTTAGCGTGATATGGAAAAGCCGCAAAGAGGATATGTAGTGGGGACTCATAAATCATAATAATAGATACCTCAAAAAGGGAGTGTTCTGGTGAAAGCCAGACGCTCCTTTTTTGTGATGGCGACGAGGCGAGCGAATCTCGCTCTGATGACAAAGATATTGGGAAGCAGCTTAATCAAAAGCATAAATGACTGGGTTTTGGCGCATACTAAGGAAAAAATAAGGAGCGATAGTATGCATAGAGGAAAACAAAGTATTGAATTGACTAATCCAGTATATATCATAGGTCACGCCAGTGTTGTTGGAAGCAAAGAAGGAGAGGGCCCTTTGGGAAAGCTCTTTGATATGGTTGGCAGTGATGATATGTTTGGTGCTGAAAGCTGGGAAGAGGCGGAAAGCACACTTCAAAAAGATGCGGTTTATCTGGCGGTGAAAAAAGCAGGACTGAATGTGGAGGACTTGGATCTGATTTATGCTGGTGACCTGCTTGGTCAATCCATTGCCAGCGCCTTTGGAATCAAGGAATATGCTATTCCTTTGATGGGGGTGTTTGGAGCCTGCTCCACCTGTGGTGAAACACTTCTGCTGGGGAGTATGGCTGTTGCAGGAGGCTTTGCGAATAAGGTGGCTTGTGTTACGTCCAGTCATTTTGCAAGTGCCGAAAAAGAATTTCGTTATCCCCTGGCTTATGGAAGTCAGAGGCCTTTGTCTGCCACATGGACGGTCACGGGAAGTGGAGCGTTTGTGCTTGCCTCACAGCAAAAAAATGGCGGGGAGACGGAAGACCAGTGCGACCAGCAAATGAATGCCTGCAAGTGTGGTAAGCCAGACGCCATGATTGTGGGCGGAACCATAGGAAGAGTGGTGGATTTTGGATTGAAGGACTCCTTTAATATGGGAGCTTGTATGGCCCCAGCGGCGGCAGATACCATTTTTAATCATTTTCAGGATTTCCAAAGAACACCAGAGGATTATGACAAAATAATCACTGGAGACTTAGGCAATGTGGGGCAGAAGATTTTGATAGACCTATTGCGAGAGAAGGGATTTGATATTAGCCAAAAGCACATGGACTGTGGCATGGAAATTTTCAATCCGGACAAACAGGATACTCACGCAGGAGGCTCTGGCTGTGGTTGCTGTGCATCCACTTTATCTGCTCTTATTTTGCGAAATATCAAAGAAGGCGAGTGGAAAAGAGTGCTTTTTGTACCCACAGGCGCTTGGTTTAGTAAGACTAGTTACAACGAGGGAAAAGCAGTGCCAGCCATTGCTCACGCTGTGGTAATAGAACAAGTCTGAAAGTAAATGGGAAGCCATAGGAAAGTGATTTGAAAGTGGTCCTTGCGCTTGAAACTCCTCCCTAGATGGAGTAGAATAGAATGGAAAAAGACAAAGGAAGTGGATATCATGAGAACCATGTTATTTAAAATGGAAAGACAAGGCTTGCTGGAAGTAGGACAGAAAGTAACAGTGACAGAGGGTGTTTTGCCCAGTAACTATTACTATACCATAGACCCAGCTTTGGCGATGTCGGGAAATATACCTTTTCCGCAGCGCATGCTTGCAAGGGAAGGCGTTGTCACCAACATTGAGGAAAATGACAGAGGGTTCTATGTGACCGCTGAATTTGATGAATAGGGAGGATAAATATATGTTAAAGAAGATTTCAACAGACAAGGCTCCAGCAGCCATTGGACCATATTCTCAGGGAATTGTAGCTGGGGATTTCCTTTTTGCATCAGGACAGATTCCAATCAATCCTGCTACGGGAGAGATTGAAGGAGAAGGAATCGAAGCGCAGGCAGAACTTGTAATGAAAAACATCGGTGGCCTTTTAGAGGCTGCAGGCACAGACTACAGTCAGGTAGTGAAGACCAGCTGCTTCTTGGCAGATATGGGTGACTTCGCTGCATTCAATGGTGTATATGCAAAGTATTTTACTGAAAAACCAGCAAGAAGCTGTGTAGCGGTAAAGACACTGCCAAAGAACGTGCTCTGTGAAGTGGAAGTAATCGCATATTTAGGTAAATAAATCAGTAGTAGCTTTGGCTATCTGGAGGGTAGCCAAAGCTTCTTGTTTGTACAGATGAGGTTATTATGAACAATGTAGTTTTGATAGGTATGCCTGGAGCGGGCAAAAGCACAGTAGGTGTAGTTCTGGCTAAGGCTTTAGGCTATACTTTTATAGATTCGGACTTAGTGATTCAGCAGCAGACAGGTAAACTTCTTCATGAACTGATTTCTGCTCATGGAGTGGAGGGCTTTTGGCAGATTGAAAGTGATGTCAATGCCTCTTATCAAGTTTCCCAGGCTGTGATTGCCACTGGAGGAAGTGTCTGCTATGAGCCAGAAGCTATGGCGCATTTAAGCAAGATTGGCACAGTGGTGTACTTGAAATTGACTTACGAGGAAATTGAAGACCGACTGGGCGATTTAAACGCCAGAGGCGTTACCATGAGAGAGGGGCAAAATCTAATGGATTTATATCAGGAAAGAACTCCTCTATACGAACAATATGCCCATTTGGTAGTGGAGTGCGATGGCCTGAAGATTCGTGAGATTGTGGCTCGGATTACAAAAGAATTGACTGGAGAAGCGAGTTATGAATAGTAAGACAGTAAGGAATAGCTTTCTGCTTTTTCTGGCGGCGTTGATCTGGGGCATGGCATTTGTGTCTCAAAGCAAAGGGATGGAATATATGGGGCCTTTGACATTCAATGGAGTCAGAAGCCTTATCGGAGCCTTGACTTTGGTGGTATACATAGCCATTACCTGCGCCAAAGGCAGTCGAGATTTGAAAAAGATTAATTGGAAAGCCACTGTTAAGGCCGGGCTTTGGTGTGGCGTGATTTTGACTACGGCAAGTACTTTTCAACAGTTTGGAATTGCCTATACCACAGTAGGTAAAGCGGGATTTATTACTACTTTGTACATTATTTTTGTACCCATTGCAGGTGTCTTCTTTAAGAAAAAGGTGGGACCTATGGTTTGGGTGGCGGCATGCTTGGCAGCTGCTGGAATGTATCTGTTGTGCATGACAGAAAGTTTTTCCTTGAGTGGTGGAGATACCATGGTGTTTTTGTGTGCATTGTTTTTTACGGCACACATCATGGTGATAGACCATTATGCCCAACAGGTGGATGGAGTGATTGTGTCCTGCATTCAGTTTGCAATGGCGGGAGTGATTTGTACGGTGGCAGCGCTTGTTTTTGAACAGCCAACAATGGCATCTTTAGGAGAAGGTGTGGTAGCACTTCTCTATGCGGGTGTTATGTCCTGCGGTGTGGCATATACGCTACAAATCGTAGGACAAAAGGGAGTCAATCCAACCGTAGCTGCGCTAATCTTAAGTTTAGAGTCAGTGGTGGCAACGGTAGCAGGCGTGTTGGCATTTCGCGTTGGATTACTGACCACAGATCAGACCATGACTGGAAGACAGGTTGCAGGCTGCGTGTTGGTTTTTGCTGGCGTTATCCTGGTGCAGCTTCCGTGGGAGAAATGGATTGGCAAGAAAGAAAAAAAGAATAATTGATAGACGTTTTGGACAAAATAGCAGGTAGAAATACCTGCTATTTTTTGTGAAAGCGACGAGGCGAGCGCCATCATGCTTGCACAAATAGCAGGAATGAGAGGAGAAAGGTATGGATTATTTGAATGCTTTCTGGGTGGGCGGACTTGTATGTGCCCTTGCTCAAATTCTGTTGGAAAAAACCAAAATGCTGCCAGGAAGAGTTATGGTAACATTGGTGGTGCTGGGCTGCGTGTTGAACTTTGTAGGGGTATATGAAAACCTTTTAGAGTATGCAGGAGCAGGTGCCAGTGTGCCTCTGATGGGATTTGGAAACAGTCTTATGAAAGGGGTAAAGGAAGCAGTGGATGAATACGGGTTTATAGGCCTTTTTATGGGTGGCTTTAAGGCTGGTGCAGTAGGAAGTAGCGCTGCTTTGATACTTGCCATGCTGTCAGGTTTTATCTTTAAACCGAAGATGAAAAAATAGAATGAAGGTTTCAGCTGTCAAAACAATACAAAATCATTAAAAATTATTTAAGGTTTGTAATATTTCCCCATTTTTTGACGAATTGTGTTATGATAGAAAGGTACAAAAGTTCACGGAGATATTGCATTATGAAAAAGATGTTTTTGACCTTTACTTTAACCTTACTATATATGGAGATGATCTATCACTTTGCTTCCTTTGGGGTGGTAGGGATCAATCCACTTCTTGGTATTCCAGTGATACTTGCGGTGGCGGGGCTGGAGACGATGCTGGTGGGCTTCTTCAAGAGAAAAGTGAATCTGGCTATTATGTGGATATTGCTGGCAGTGGACTATTTGCTTTATGCATGTCAGATAGTTTATTTGAGTATATTCAAGCAACCTATGTTGGTGGCTGCTGTCACCAATGCGGGAGGAGCGGCGCTTACCAATTTCTGGCGCGAGACCTTGCAGGGTATTTTCTCCAACACTGTGAATTTGTTGTTGCTGGCTCTTCCTTTCGTATCTATAGGTGTGCTTTTGTATTTTGAGATTTTGAACCTTCGAAGCCACAGAGGCAAAGAGAGATTGCTGTCCCTTGGTCTGACTTTGGGAGGAGCAGCACTTTCCGCTTTGGTATTGGTGGTGGGATATTTCGCTGAATTTGAATATTATCAAGAGTATCAGGAATTTTATGATCCATCCATGATCATCGAAAATTATGGTGTAATGGCCTCTCTTCAGAGAGATGCGCTTGGAGATATTCTTCCAGAAAAGGAGGTAGACATGAGCGCATGGCTGGAGTATCAGCAGGATACGCCTATAGCCAGCAGCGAGCCTACTAGCGAGCCAGAGAGTGATCAGCAGGAAAGCGATTCGACAGTAGTAGAGAGTACGGAGGAACTTCCACCAGAGGAAGTTGTTGATACTTCACCAAATGTATTGCCAATTGACTTTGAAGCGCTTACTGCAAGTGCGGATACGAAGGCACTTAAGAAACTGGTGAATTATCTGCAGACTATGACACCTACCAATCGCAATGAATACACTGGCCTGTTTGAAGGATACAATTTGATTTTCCTTACAGCAGAAGGTTTTTCTACCTATGCGATTGACGAAACATTGACTCCTACTTTGTACAAGATGACTCATTCTGGTATCGTGGTGGAAGATTATTATGTTCCATTGTGGCAAACCAGTACCAGTGATGGTGAGTATGTGAATATGACTGGATTGATTCCAGACCAGCAGTTTAGTATGGAAAGATCTGCTGCAAATGAACAGCCATTCTCCCTGGCGGCATATTTTGCTAGAGAGGGCGTACGCAGCTATGCATTCCACAACAATTCGCTGTCCTATTATGACAGACATTTAAGTCATCCAAACCTAGGATATTATTTTAAGGCAAGCAAACTTGGTTCTCTCAGCAAGGAGGAATGGGGTGATCATCTCTTTGAGATGGAGCATCCAAAGTATTGGCCAGCCTCTGACCTTGAGATGATGGAGGCAACCCTGCCTGATTACATAGACGACGAAAGATTTAATGTATATTACATGACCATCTCTGGTCACATGAATTACAATTTCTCCGGAAACAAGATGGCAAGCATCAACAAAGCTGCTGTAGCTGAATTGCCATATTCAGAGGAAGGAAGAGCTTATATCGCCTGCAATTTAGAATTGGAGAAGGCGTTGACTTATCTGGTCGAAGAACTGGAGAAGGCTGGCAAATTAGACAATACCGTAATTTGTCTCAGCGCGGACCATTATCCATACGGTATGGAAATTGCAAATCTAGAGGAATTGGCAGGAAGAGAATTAGAAGGAACTTTGGATATTTACCGCAATAGTTTGATTCTGTGGAACAGCCAGATGGAGACCATCACGGTAGACAAAACCTGCTATGCAGCAGATATTCTTCCAACCCTGCTTAATTTGTTTGGCTTTGAGTATGATTCCAGACTGTATGCGGGAAGAGATATGCTTTCCGACAGTCCATCTCTGGTAATCTTTGCAAACAAGAGTTTTATTACAGATACAATATCTTACAACAAAAAGGCGAAACTGACAGAGTCAAGGACAGAAGATCCAGTGGACGAAGAGTATTTTGATGCCATGAAGACCATGGTAAAGGCTATCTATGATTACAGCGCAGGGGTATTAAACAATGATTTCTACAAGTATGTAGCAGATGCATTGCCAGAGGAGTATACCGTAGTGCCCCAGTTTCCACCAAAGCCTCCACGAGTGGAGGAAGAAGCTCCTACAGAAGGGGATGGTAGCGAAGGTTCTACCGAAACAGTCACAGAGAGTGAAGCGCAGAGTGCCACTGAGAGTGTACAATAAATAAAAAATAAGAGTTCGTTTTCCGAAATTGGTTACACTAGGAAACGAACTCTTTTTATTTTCATATGATATTCTAGGAAAGAATTTCAAAGCCAACCTCTTTTTTGCCGAGATAGGTTTTGAGACTTTCATCCCACAGTTTGTCGGGTTCTTTGTCCATGAGAAAGGAATGAAAAGAGGTTGCAGTGGTAAGAAGGGTTTTCCCACCGTCAAAACGAATGGTAAGTACTAACGCTTTGATCTGTTCTTCTTTCACTTGGGTAGTTCCCTTTGCCAAGATGGATGGTACATGTTCTGGAAGAAGGTGAAGCACAATCTTGAAATTGAGAGGAGTGTGCTTACCTTTGATGAGATCAAAAATCTGTCCTCTGACAGACTTCCATGTGATGAAAGGATATGTGCCTGTAGGGTAGGAGGCGGGGTCATCATCGCCGTAAAATTCCAAGTGCTGAGTTCCGTCGATGATATGCGTGTAGGCCCCTGTAATGGTGGCCTCCTGCAAGAGGAAAATATCGAATATATCCGTTGAAAGTAACTGGTTCATAAACTGTTTCATGGATGTGATTTGTAATGCAATCATGTGTGATACCTCGTTTGGAAAAGAGTGGTGCTTTAGGTCAAAGCACTGCAATTAGTATAGTACATTTTTTGTGAAAAGTATATGTTTTTCCTTTACTTATTAGTGAGTGTATGCTAGCATCAAAAGTGGTAATCAAAACTACATTTAAAGGTTTTAGAAGTGAGCCTATTTAGAAATTAACACCCTTGGGTGTATGAAATGGAGAACAGTATGAGTTTTAAAATTGTTGTGGATAGCTGTTGTGAAATACCAGAAGAATTTAAAAATGATCCTAGATTTGAAAGTGTCCCTTTGATGCTTGAGATTGGGGATTATGTGATACCAGATGATGAGAAATTTGATCAGGTGGATTTTTTGCGCAGAATTGCAGAGTATCCTAAGGCAGCCAAATCAGCTTGTCCTTCTCCTGAAAAATATATGGAAGCATACAATGCGGATGCAGAAGATATCTATGTGGTAACCTTATCGTCCCATCTTAGTGGAAGCTATGAAAGTGCAAATTTGGGCAAGCGCCTTTATGAAGAAACCTATGGGATGAAGAAGAATATTTATGTGGTGGATTCAGAGTCTGCCAGCTGTGGGGAGACAAAGATAGCGTTAAAGATTTGTGAACTTGCAGAAAGTGGAATGAAATTTGAAGATATCGTGGAATATATTGAAAAGTTTCGAGATGAACAGATCACATATTTTGTGCTGGATAATTTGGAGACGCTTCGCAAAAATGGAAGACTTTCCAATGTGAAAGCGCTTGTGGCATCTACCTTGAGCATTAAGCCTGTTATGGGTGCAGACCATGGAGTAATCATTCAAAGAGCGCAATGTATCGGATTGAAGAAGGCCTTTGCAAAGATGACAGATTTAATCGCTGCTGAGATTAAGGATGGCAAAGACAAGGTGATTCGAATTGCACATTGTAACTGCCCAGACCGAGCAGAGGTAGTGAAGAAACTTTTGGAAACCAAAGTGCAGTGCAAGGCAATCTATATCCAGAGTACAGGAGGACTGAGCACTCTGTATGCAAACGATGGTGGTATCATTGTGGCAGTGTAGTCAGTGGCATATACCCTGAAACGCAAGTGGATATGGGCTAGTTTGCTTTGTATTCTTGCATCATGAGTTTGGCATATTTCAAAACTGAAGAATTGGTATAGAAACTTTGACCGTCTTTCATAATTATTTTATGGAAGGCGGTTTTTGCTATGTGTCTGGCATTGACTAAAGTCTTTTCTGTAGGGCACAAAAAGCAAGGAAACTGCTGAATCTGACCAAAAAGATTGGATGCGGAGGAAGGGATAAGCACTTCTTTGCCATCTGCGAGAGTGACTAGTAGATTGCGTCCTTTTTCTTTGGCATGCATAATGTCCGCTTCTATGACATAGAGAGTTTCTTTTTGAGAACGAAGCTCGATGGTATGCTCTGTGTTTGCCAGACGAAGCAGGGCATGGTCAATGATTTCTGTCAATTCGGCGCGGCGGATAGGCTTGTCTAAGAATAGAAATTGATCCTGTGGAGCGAAGCTCAAGTCCATGCTCCGATAATCCATGTCGGAACAACAGAAAACGATGGGTGCTTTTACTCCAAGTGCGACAAGCTTTTCGGCGATTTGAACGGCGTGTTCCTCGCTTTTGCAAATGTCCAAGATAAAGACATCATACTGCATCGGTTTGGTGAGCAGAGAAGCAGCACTGCCATAGGAATCTACATAAAGAGGTCCTGTTACCGGGATTCGATTCAAAGATTCTCTTTGAAGTAGGCGTTCTGACTGCTTGCGGTCAGCGGTATTGTCGTCACAAAGTGCTACGTGCATGGTGGACCTCCTGAGTATCTATTAGAGGGGTAAATTTACCTCTTTCGTTTGTTGTTATTCACACAGTAATCATACACCCATAAGGGGAGTGTTGCTAACTAGATATTGCTAAAAAAGTAGTCAAAAGTTTGTTGGCGTGGCATAAAAAAACGTTGGCAGAATACTGCCAACGTTTTTACGCCATTTATGTTACATGGTCAAGATTTGGATTGGTGAATAGGCAAATAGGAAAAATAAGAGTGCAACCTGAAGAACCAATATAGCAGGCATGCCATAGACAAAGTACCATTTGCGCGTCTTGTGACGGAAGGTATACATGCCAAAAATGGATCCAATGCTACCGCCAATCAAGGCCACAATGAACAGGGTTGCCTCTGGAATACGAAAGGTGCCTTTTACGGCTTTGCGTTTGTCGATTCCCATAAGCCCAAATCCGATGAAATTAACCAGTACAATATATGCGGTGATAATCAAAAGAACTTCCATAAATTATTTCTTACCTTCTACTTCCTGCATTTTCATAGCGCGAACTTTGCAGGAAAGACCAAACAAGTTGATGAAGCCTTCTGCATCGTGGTGGTCATACAAATCACCAGTTGTAAAGGATGCGATGGATTCATTGTAAAGAGAATATGGAGAAGTAGTTCCAGCTTTGATGATGTTTCCTTTGTAGAGTTTGAACTTAACTTCGCCAGTTACATATTCCTGAGTCTTCTCGATGAAAGCCTGCTGTGCTTCGCGAAGAGGGGTGAACCACTTTCCTTCGTATACCAGATCAGCAAAACGGTTGCCCATTTCCTTTTTCTGGGTGTATGTATCTCTGTCGAGAATGAGCTCTTCGAGCTGTTGGTGAGCTTCCATAAGGATGGTTCCACCAGGAGTTTCATATACACCACGAGATTTCATACCAACTACACGGTTTTCAACAATATCGACAATACCTACACCGTGTTTGCCACCCAATTTATTGAGCTCACGAACGATGTCTGCATATTTCATAGCTTTGCCATTTACGGAAGTAGGAATACCTTTTTCAAAAGTGATTGTTACATATTCGCCTTCCTCTGGAGCATTTTCAGGAGTGGTGCCAAGAACAAGCAGGTGAGCGTAATTTGGCTCGTTTGCTGGATCTTCCAATTCCAAACCTTCATGGCTGATATGCCAGATGTTGCGGTCGCGGCTATAAGAGGAGTCTGCAGAGAAAGGAAGGTCGATTCCATGTGCTTTGCAGTACTCGATTTCGGATTCACGGGAATCCATAGTCCACTTGTCGTTTCTCCATGCAGCGATAATTTTGATATCTGGAGCCAATGCTTTGATGCCAAGTTCGAAACGAATCTGGTCGTTTCCTTTACCTGTTGCGCCGTGGCAGATAGCGGTAGCGCCTTCTTTACGAGCGATTTCAACCAACTTCTTTGCGATAAGTGGTCTAGCCATAGAAGTGCCGAGCAGATATTTGTTCTCATATACAGCGTGTGCCTGTACACAAGGAGCGATGTATTCTTCACAGAATTCATCCACTACATCAAGGATGTATAATTTTTCAGCACCGCAGAATTTAGCACGTGCATCCAATCCATCCAATTCTTCTTCCTGACCACAGTCGATACAAACACATACTACTTCGTAATCGAAGTTTTCTTTTAACCATGGAATAATTGCGGTAGTATCAAGACCGCCTGAATAAGCGAGAATAACCTTTTCTTTCATAATATATCTCCTTTGCCTGTGTTTCATAAATCGTAAACACTATACAACATTTCCTTGCAAAATGCAATAGGGTGTTATAAAATAATTTGCATAAAATAAATCGGTTGTGTATAATTATGCAATCATAGAGAGAGTATGCATTTTCGGTATTCATTTTTGAAAAGACTGTGTTATACTGTTAGTTGGGTTTATATTTAAGTAGAAAAGAGGAGAATATTATGGTTAAGGTTGGAATTATCGGTGCGACAGGCTATGCGGGAGGAGAGTTGGTGCGTATTCTTGCAAAACACCCTCAGGCACAGATTGTATGGTATGGATCAAAGAGTTATATTGGAAAGAAATATTATCAGGTTTATAGAAATATGTTCCAGATAGTGGAGGATGAATGCTTGGACGACAATCTTCCAGAACTGGCAAAGCAGGTGGATGTAATCTTTACAGCGACGCCTCAGGGTTACCTGGCATCTATTTTGACAGAGGAAATTTTGTCTCAGGTCAAGATTGTAGATTTAAGTGCAGACTATCGTATTAAAGATGTGGCTATCTATGAAAAGTGGTATGGTATTGAGCACAAATCTCCACAGTTTATTGAGGAGGCTGTTTACGGTCTTTGTGAGATTAATCGCAGCAAGGTCAATGCAGATACCAGATTGATTGCAAACCCAGGCTGTTATACCACATGTTCTATTTTGACTATTTATCCACTTGTAAAAGAGGGACTTATTGATGTAAATACCATCATCGTAGATGCCAAGTCAGGCACATCAGGTGCAGGACGTGGCGCTAAGGTGCCAAACCTGTTCTGTGAAGTAAATGAGAGCATTAAAGCGTATGGTGTGGCATCCCATCGTCATACCCCTGAAATCGAAGAACAGCTTGGCTATGCAGGGAACTGTGAAGTGACACTCAACTTTACACCACACTTGGTTCCTATGAACAGAGGAATCCTTGCTACAGCGTATGCAACTTTAAATAAGAAAGCAGATGGCAGCCTTCCTACGCAGGAGGAAGTACGCGCAGCTTATGATAAATATTATAAAGAAGAGAAGTTTGTGCGTGTCCTTGAGGCTGGTGAATGCCCAGAAACCAAATGGGTAGAAGGCAGTAACTATGTGGATGTGAACTTTGTGATTGATGAGCGAACAGGAAGAGTCATCATGATGGGCGCAATCGACAACCTTGTAAAAGGTGCAGCTGGCCAGGCAGTACAAAATATGAACCTTCTCTTTGGGCTTCCAGAGGATATGGGATTGGATTTGGTTCCTTGCTTCCCATAAATATATTTGGTGCTTTGTTTCCCATAAAGTGGTAATACATATGAGGATATATTTGTATTTATAATGCGACAGACGGGCGCAGATAGAAAGAAACTTCTATCTGCGCTTTTTCTATTCTTATATTTCCCCATTTGTTGTAAAACGCTGGAAAATGTATATTGATACACAGGATATCCTTGAAAATGCATAAAAACATACAAAAAGATGAATAAAAAGTGAGAAAATGACTGCAAGATGAATAAAATTTAAAAAATGTGCATAAAAATTAAAAAAGTAGTGGACTTTTTTGCAAAAAGTGGTATTATCTTAAATTAAGAAGTTAAAATGGAAGCAGGAACTTCCTTTTACAAAGGATATGGAGCTTAGTTTATGGCGCAACAGTTTGAAATTAGAGCGATGACAATTGAAGATTATGAAGGTGTATTTGCCTTGTGGAATACCATCAAGGGCTTTGGCCTTCGAAGTATTGATGATTCTAGGGAAGGTGTGGAGAGATTTTTAAACCGCAACCCAGGCATCAGTGTTGTAGCGGTGGCAGACGGACAGATCGTTGGTAGCATCTTGAGTGGCCACGACGGCAGAAGGGGCTGTATGTATCATGTGTGCGTGAGAGAGGATTACCGTATGCACGGCATTGGCAAGAGCATGGTGGTGCATTGCATGGAAGCTCTCAAGGCAGAGCAGATCAGCAAGGTTTCTCTCATTGCATTTACCAAGAACGATGTGGGCAACAAATTCTGGAACCGCATTGGTTGGACCAAAAGACTTGATCTAAATTATTATGATTTCACATTAAATGAGGAAAATATTACAGCGTTTATCCAATAAAAGTGTGGAGAATATCAAATGCGCATGTGCAGACATTTCGCATCGAGAGGATAGGGAGGAAAATATTATGGAATTGATTCAGGGCGGTGTAACCGCGGCCAAGGGTTTTGAGGCAGCAGGTGTAGAAGCAGGAATAAAATATCAGAATAGAAAAGATATGGCGTTGGTTTATAGTCAGGTGCCTTGTCAGGTAGCAGGAACCTTTACGACAAATGTGGTAAAGGCTGCTCCAGTACTTTGGGATAAGCACTTGGTAGAGACAGCGCCTTTTGTACAGGCGGTAGTTGTAAACTCTGGTATCGCCAATGCTTGCACAGGCAAGGAAGGCTATGAATGCTGTGAGGAAACAGCAAAGAAGACAGGTGAGATTCTAGGTGTGCCAACCAACGCAGTATTAGTGGCGTCTACAGGAGTTATCGGTATGCAGCTTCCTGTGGACAAATTAGTTGCAGGCGTGGAAAAACTTGCAGCAAGTAAAGAGGCTACTTTGGATGCAGGTACTTTGGCCGCTGAAGCGATTATGACAACAGACACTGTTTCTAAGCAGGTGGCAGTATCCTTCCAGGCTGGTGGCAAGACAGTGACCATCGGTGGTATGTGTAAGGGCTCTGGAATGATTCATCCAAATATGTGTACTATGCTTGCTTTCATGACTACAGACCTTAAGATTTCGAAGGCACTTCTTCAGAAGGCAGTTAGTGAGAGCATTGATGATACATTCAACATGGTTTCTGTAGATGGAGACACTTCCACCAACGATACCTTCCTTCTTTTGGCGAATGGAATGGCGGGCAATGAGGAAATCACAGAGGAAAATGAAGACTATCAGGCATTCAAGGATGCGTTGATGTATGTGAATACATATTTATCCAAAAAGATGGCAGGCGACGGCGAAGGCGCGACAGCCCTGTTCGAGACAAAGGTTGTAGGTGCTGCATCCAAGGTAGATGCCAAGACGTTGGCAAAGGCTGTTATTTGCTCTAGCTTGACCAAGGCTGCAATCTTCGGCCATGATGCAAACTGGGGACGTATCTTGTGTGCGCTTGGCTATTCAGGAGCACAGTTTGATCCAGACAAAGTGGAACTCTTCTTCCAGGGCGGTGGCAAGCAGATTCAGATTTATGGCGGCGGCAAAGCGGTTGATTACAGCGAAGAGGAAGCAACCCAGATTCTTTCCGAAAAAGAAGTGACTGTACTGATAGATATGCATTCAGGCGATGGC
>JAFTKW010000031.1 GCA_017453065.1 Lachnospiraceae bacterium
ACATAGTTACGAATGGTTCTGTCTGTCAATCCTGTAAACATCACCACATCATTTATTACATAATACTCTCTTGTATCCATTATACTAATCTCCTTTTGAATCTCATTCATTTTTTCCTGCAGGTCTTAATTACATTATAAAAATGAAATTCATGGATTTCAATTTGAAATTAGGGCACTTTTTCATACCTCTTCTATATTCCTCGTCAGGAATATAATGTTGCAACTCACCTCGATATATAACACGGATAAAGTTCTCGCAATCTACTAACCGTAGATACCACTCTCTAGATGTTCTTATCTTCAAATTTTATATTCTATTCGATTGTAAAGTCCTTAAAACGGTGTTACCATATAATCATCAAACAAAAAAGGAGGTTTCATATGAAAACTACAATTAACTGTTCGCAAGAAGAAGTCACTCGTGTGGAAATCAGGAGTTTTGTCGCCGAAGGACTTGAGGACTTATCGAATGACAAACTACTAGACTTCGACTCTACATTCGATGAACTAGAAGAGAGGTATAGTTCCAATGAATAAATATCGGATTGTTCTCACCCATCGAGCCAAAGACGATATCATCGATATTGGCGACTATATCTCTTTCACTTTATTAGAGCCCTACACATCTCAAATTTTTATCAAAGGTCTTAAAAATTCTATTTCTCACTTAAAATATTTTCCATTCAAATTTCCACTTGTCCAAGATGAAATTTTGCAAGCCCAGGGTATCCGATGTATGCCTTACAAGAATTATTACATATTCTACAAAATATTCTCTGTCCCACAGATTGTTATAGTATTAAGAATTGGATATAACAAGCGAAATTGGAAGGACATTCTCTCTTAAATTCAGTTTAAACGCCTACTCCCTATTATCCTTCAAACTCTCCACCATATCTACCTTAGACACCTTTCTTCTAAGAAGCATCAGCGAGCCAAAATAACTTGCGCAAGTTAGAATGATTGTATAAACAAAACTCTTTGGCGCAATATATGCCTGTGGCAGCACACCGATGAATTCGGCAAGCCATGCCATGAACCAGTTTGCGGAACCAAATACTAAAGGAATACTTACACCGATTCCAATTGGCACCAAAATGTGATTTACACTTAGTACAATTCTATTAATCTTCCTGTCGTCATATCCCAGCACCTTCAGCATAGAGATATTTGATCTATTTTCCGTTACCAGCATATTCACCGCCACATAGATAGACGCTACACAGATAAGTGCTCCCAGCGCAATGACAAAGCCAATCATGACATCCATCATGTTAGACATGTTTTGGAACTGTTCCTTGGCATTGCTCTTTTTGATGGTCTGGATAATTTTCTCTTCTGGAATGTCAAGAGAAACATCGCTCATGATTACATTGCTGGTCTCTGCATCTATTCCAAGCATCTTTGTTGCTTTTTCCTTGCTCGTAAAGATGGCATTTTGCATATCGTTGTCAATGATGCCGGCAACTGTAATACGATATTCTTCCAAGGTTAATGGATTCTTGAGGATTATTTCGTCCCCTTTCTCTATCCCCTTTAAAGTCGCAATTACATTTGTGATATAGTAGCCAGTCTCTATGTCTACCTGCGTTCCCTCTTTATCTCTTAGATCCAAATAAGGATTGTCCTTTGAAGTTCCAATAAGGCTAATCTGCTCACCCTTTTCATTTTCCACTGCAGACATTACCACTGTCTCGCCGCCGTAGGTATTGTCCACAATTAGTTCATTTAACACATACTGATACTCATAGCTACCCATCTCATCTACCATGTTTTGCTTGGTGTATTCCATGGTATCTAACAGACTGTATCCCAAAAGGGCTATGTAATTTCCTAAAAAGATTCCCAAGAACACCACAAAACTACGGGAAGGATTCCCAATCAGTGAGCGAAGCGCATACTTCAGTTTAAAGGAGACTTTGCTTTTCTTCAAAAGATGCTTATAACCCTTTTTGTCTTGATCTGAATTTCCACTGAGTAAAAGCACCGTATCTTTTTTCAGTAGTTTGTTCACCGAGCGCATCGCTGCCAACACATACATCAGCGTAGGTACAACAATTGCTATAACAGCTGCCAATGGGTCTACCCGACACTGGATTCGCATAGGCTCATAATCCTGTAAGCCCACTTCTCCAAAGGGCTGTGCAAAGATTGCGGAGAGCACCACTGCTAAGATACCACCAAACAGTCCTGGAAGCATGGCAAAGCCCGCATAATGAAGCATCAACTGGCCCTTCTTGTATCCCAACGCAGTAAGTGTACCTATCATTTTCTGCTCTGATTTTACCTTTCTGCTGATGACGATGCTTACCAGCACCACCACGATCAGTGGCATCACGGCCAAAATAATATAGGACATCACGATAAACATCTCTGCCTGCATTGGCACCATATCAATTCTCATGTTCTCGCTGGCAGAAAGATAGGAGCGCATATAATATTTGTCGTTTATCTCTTTACGAAAATCATCCTGATTGTCTTTTCCATAGCGCACCAGATAAATACTGTTTGTGCTTTCTAATCTCTCGAATTCCTCATCTGTCACATAAGCTAGGAAAAAGGTAGTCACATTCTTGTAGGCATCTGTTTCATTCTGTAGCATATACAGATAGTCCGGTCTCTGAAAAAAGCCCACCACCTGATACGTTTTCTCGCCTATTTTTATCTCATCTCCGATGGCCACTTGGTTAAACACCGCATAACCTTCAGAAATAATCACCTCATCATCCTCCGTGACATCCTCTCCTTCGGTAACCTGATAAAGATTAATCTGCTCTGTCTTTTTGAACACTCTGACGGTTGAATCTCCAGTCTCTACATTACTGTAATATTGTGCTTCCAGTTCCAAACCAAAGTCCTCTTCCAGCGTAGCGATTTCATCCTCCGAGATAGGAAGGTAGGTTGTAAAGTTTGCATCCTCTACCTTTTGCGTGTCAAAGAAGGACTCTCCAAATTCCTGTATAGACTGCCCCGAAATATTCATGATGAAAAACAAGAATATAGTTGTAATAGTCAGCACTGTGGAAGACACATAAAAAGAGGCATTGCTTCTTATACTTCGAAAATATCTTTTATTCAGATTCATGCCATCACCTCCTAGAGTGCCAACTCGGAGGCTGTTTTTTTGTGTTCATTTAATTTGTTTTGCACGGCTTTTCCGTCTTTGATATAAATAACTCGGTCTGCCATCTGGGCTATGGCTTCATTATGAGTGATGATAACGGTCGTTGTTTTGTATAACTTATTGATTTTTTCGATGAATTCCAAAACGGTTCTGGAGGATTTGGTGTCCAGTGCACCTGTCAGTTCATCGCATAATAGCAGTTTTGGATTCTTGATAATGGCTCTTGCGATGGCTACGCGTTGCTGCTGTCCGCCAGAAAGTTCCTTTGGAAAACGGTGACGGTATTTCTCAATGCCCATAGCCTCCAAAACTTCGTCAAGGTTAAGTGGATTCTCTGAAATATCAGATACTACTTCAATATTTTCGGCTACGGTCAAATCTGGAATCAGATTGTAGAACTGAAAAACAAATCCCACGTCCTCTTTTCGATACTGTGTAAGCATATTGGTTTTGTAGCCTGTTAAGTTTCTGTCTCCTACGATGATTTCCCCCTCATCCAAATGGTCCAAGCCGCCCAGCATGTTGAGCAGTGTAGATTTACCAGAACCAGATGGTCCTAGTATCACGCAAATCTCCCCTTGGTCAATCTCCACATTTGCTCCGTCTAGTGCGTAGACCAAGGCTTCTCCTTCCCCATACTTTTTTGTGGCGTTTTTGAGTGTGATAAACATAGTTTTCTCCCTTCCTAAATAACTGTGCTTGTGGCGGCTTATCTGTCGCCCAAATAAAAAAGTGGATACATTGCTGTACCCACGAAATAAAAAAAGACCTAGGTACAGCTATGCCGTACTCAAGTCTCGGTATTTAAGACAAACCAGATCCTTCGATCAGTGTGTTGATAAGCCCCGCTTTTACACGTCACCTACTCCCTCAAGTTGTGTTTATTTAACCACAATTTGCTTGGGTTGTCAAACTATTTTTGTGTTA
>JAFTKW010000016.1 GCA_017453065.1 Lachnospiraceae bacterium
CGGGACACCCCGTCGCTTCAATACTCTAAATTAAAGACAATGCATCTTCATCAGCAATCAAAACTACATTTGGATGGAGCTGAAGAGCAGAAGCCGGAACCTGTGGTGTAACAGGGCCGAAGAAGGCTTTTTTTACGATTTCAGCTTTGTCTTTGTCGCTTACAACAACGACAATCTTCTTTGCAAACATGATGTTTTGGATGCCCATAGTGTAAGCCTGCTTAGGAACATCGTCGATAGTTTCAAAGAAACGAGCGTTGGCATTGATGGTGCTTTCGGTAAGGTCTACGCAGTGAGTTACCTTGTCAAAGGCATCACTTGGCTCGTTGAAACCTATGTGGCCATTGTGTCCAAGGCCAAGGAGCTGAAGGTCAATTCCACCAACTTCCTCGATGATTTTGTTGTAGTCAGCGCAAGCCTTGTCGCTGTCTGGTTCTAAACCGTCAGGCACATGTGTGCATTCTGGTCTGATATTTACATGATTGAACAGATGAGTGTTCATGAAATAACGGTAGCTCTGGTCATGTTCGCCGGAGAGGCCCTTATATTCGTCCAAGTTTACGGTAGTAACCTGAGAGAAATCTAAATTTCCCTGATTGTACCAATTTACTAAATTTTCGTATGTACCGATAGGTGTGGAACCTGTAGCCAGTCCCAAAACGCAGTTTGGTTTGCTAGATACCTGTGCTGCAATTACATTTGCTGCCATAAGGCTCATGTGAGCATAATCTTTTGCTTTAATAATTTGCATATATTTTTGTCTCCTCTGCAAAGTTAGGATAAATTACTTTTACATAATATACCAATCATTTCAAAAAGAAAATATTTTTTTTCGTATCATGAAAAATTTTTTCTGATTCCATAATTATCCTTTTTTGATGCGTATCTATTATATCAGAGGAATACATAAGACTTTGATGCTGGGAAGGGAGCCTGGCGAGAAGCAATTTCTCGGTGATTTAGTATAAGCATTTTATGGAGGGAAACTTATGAAAAAGAGAAAAGGTTTATTGAGTGTACTTTGTATCTTGGCAATTTCACTTACCGCATGTGGAAGTGCATCCAAGATGGAATCTTCTGATATGGCAGTTAACGATAGTTACTATGACTACGGCTATGCAGAAGAGTATTATCCAGAAGCAGATTATGTGGAAGAAAAAGCTACCGAAGATGGAGCTTATGGAGTACTGGCTAGTGGAAGTTCTAGCAACACCTCTAGCAAAGAAACTGGTCAGACAGGTGCAGACACTGATACTACAGTAATCAATGGAGAAAAACTGGTCTATACCTGCAACATCGTAATGGAAACATTAAATTATGACCAGTGTATTACTAGACTGAGAGAAAACATTGAGAAATACGATGGCTTTGTGGAGTCTGAAAACGAGACAGATGATGCAGGCCGCTGGTATTATGAAAACTACAAAAAGACATCAGGGACCAAGCATATGTCACTTACTGTCCGCATCCCAACTCAGTACTACAATGACTTTTTGAGTGGCATTGAAGGCCAGGACAAGATTACTTCTAAGCGCTCTTATGTGGACAATATCAGCAGACAGTATTACGATACCTCTGCTCGAATTGAAGCGTTGGAAATCCAGCAGGACAGACTCCTTGATATGCTTGCAGCAGCCACAGAAATTGAAGATATGATTACCATTGAATCCAGACTTAGCGAAGTGCAGTATCAGTTAAATTCTGCTAAGACTTCCTTGGCTTCCATGGATGCAGACGTAGCTTTTTCAACTATCACAGTAAATGTATCTGAAGTAATGGAATATACGCCTCAGACAGAGCCAGTGAAGAGCAACACCTTCATGGATCGACTGAAAAACACTTTGTCTGAGACCTGGGATTTCTTCTGGGAGATGTTGGAAGTTCTGCTCTTTGCAGTGATTCGTCTGATTCCTATCGCGTTGGTAGTAGGCGTAGTGGTATTGGTAGTGGGTCTCATCTTTAAGGCAAACAAAAAGAAGATGATGAAAAAGGCAGCTGCGCAGCAGGTGGCAAATCCACCTCAGAATTGACAGAACTTCACGACAGATAGAAAAGGCGATTCTACAACGAAGAAGTGAGAAAAAACACTTTACAATTTGAAAAATAAAGGTTAAGATGATTTGGAAGATGTCCGTCGCAGATAGACATCATATATCTTAACACGTTGATGGGAAGAGTAGGAGATGTGAATTACTCCAGAGAGGGTCACCTGGGAAACCAGTGCTGGAAGTGACCTAGTATGGAACTCTTTGAAGACCACCCCTAAGTGGCTCTAATACAGCCCGGGTAACTGCCGTTATACAGTAAATGAGAGGTTTTCCTTTACGCAGGATGGAGCTTGTGAAGTGACCACGCGTAAAGAAGACAACTAGGGTGGAACCGCGTAACTTACGTCCCTTGTGTCAATATTGACACAAGGGGCTTTTCTTTTTTTAAAAAAAAGAAAAGCAGCATGCGCACCTCGCCGAAATGAAAGAGTTTGCTCCGCAAACCAGCTCGGACGCGGCGAGTTTGCATGCAAACTCTTATTTTGTAAGGAGGGTATCGATGAAGAACAAAATTTCTGAAACATGGCGCAAATTATTTCACGGAGAAGTCACCATTGGAAAAAGAGAATTGTGGTTGATTGGCACAGTTTGTCTGCTGGCAGGCATCGTGTATGGGCTGAAGAAGGCTCCATGGACTCACGGCGTGACCATTGGAAGCAACAACGGCAACAACAGTGGAAATTGCACTGAGAAGCCAAAGACCATAGAAGATACGCAGGAAGGCATGGAGCAGGACGCTTAGCCAGCGAAGCAGTGCAGTTTGACCAAAGAAATTTACACAGCAATTTATAGGTAAATTGCATGTGCAACTATAGTATGCAAATAAAGAAAGAAGGAAACATATTATGAAGATTACATTGAAAGATGGTTCCGTAAAAGAATACGGACAGGCAATGAGCGTATATGAAATCGCTCTGGATATCAGCGAAGGCCTTGCAAGAGTAGCCTGTGCTGGTGAAGTAAACGGAGAGGTGGTAGACCTTAGAACAGTAGTAAGTGAAGACTGCAGCCTTAGCATTCTGACTCCAAACGATGCGGAAGGCCTTAGAGTGATTCGCCATACTACATCTCATGTGCTTGCAGAAGCAGTGAAGAGAGTATTCCCAGATGCAAAACTTGCCATTGGACCAAGTATTGATACTGGTTTCTACTATGACTTTGAGCATGAGCCTTTTTCCAGAGAGGATCTTGACAAGTTAGAAGCTGAGATGAAGAAAATCATCAAAGAAGGCAACAAGCTTGAGAAGTTCACACTTCCTAGAGAAGAAGCAATCAAGTTTATGGAAGAAAAGGGCGAGCCTTACAAGGTAGAGCTCATCCGCGACCTTCCAGAAGATGCAGAGATTTCTTTCTACAGCCAGGGTGATTTTGTAGACTTGTGTGCAGGTCCTCATATCATGAGCACAAAGGGAATCAAGGCATTCAAACTCATTTCTTCTTCTGGTGCTTATTGGAGAGGTAAATCTGAAAATGCAATGCTTCAGCGTATCTACGGTACAGCTTTCAACAAAAAAGAAGAGTTGGAAGAGTATCTTGCTTACCTTGCAGACATCAAGAATCGCGACCACAACAAATTAGGTAGAGAGATGGAGTTGTTCACAACTGTTGATGTTATCGGTCAGGGACTTCCACTCCTTATGCCTAAGGGAACAAAGATGATTCAGACACTTCAGCGTTGGATTGAAGACGAAGAAGAGAGACGTGGCTATGTTCGTACTAGAACACCACTTATGGCTAAGAGTGATCTTTACAAGATTTCTGGACACTGGGATCATTACAAAGAGGGTATGTTCGTACTCGGAGATGAAGAAAAAGACAAAGAAGTATTTGCTCTTCGTCCTATGACTTGCCCATTCCAGTACTATGTATATAAAGCAACACAGCATTCTTACCGTGATTTGCCTATCCGTTATGGTGAGACTTCTACACTTTTCAGAAACGAAGATTCTGGCGAGATGCATGGACTTACTCGTGTGCGTCAGTTCACAATTTCTGAAGGTCATCTTATCGTTAGACCTGACCAGATGGTGGAAGAATTCAAGGGCTGTCTGGCACTTGCAAAATACTGCCTTGAAACACTTGGTGTTGGCGAAGATGTAACATACAGACTTTCCAAGTGGGATCCAAACAACAAAGAAAAATACATTGGAACAGAAGAAGTTTGGGAAGAAACACAGGGACATATCAGAAATATTCTGACAGAGCTCGAAGTTCCTTTCTACGAGGAAGAGGGCGAAGCAGCTTTCTACGGTCCTAAGGTTGACATCCAGGCGAAGAACGTGTACGGCAAAGAAGATACAATGATTACTATCCAGTGGGATGCTATCTTGGCAGAACAGTTCGATATGTACTACATTGACCAGAATGGGGACAAGGTGAGACCTTACATCATTCACAGAACAAGTATGGGCTGCTACGAGAGAACTCTGGCTTGGCTTATCGAGAAATATGCTGGCAAGTTCCCAACATGGCTTTGCCCAGAACAGGTTCGAGTACTTCCTATTTCTGAAAAATATGCAGATTACGCTGCTCAGGTAGAAGCAAAACTGAAAGACAACGGAATCCTTGCTACAATGGACAACCGTTCTGAAAAGATTGGCTTCAAGATTCGTGAGGCTAGACTTGCGAAACTTCCATACATGATCGTAGTAGGTCAGAAGGAAGAAGAGGAAGGTCTTGTATCTGTAAGAAGTAGATTCGCAGGAGACGAAGGACAGAAGTCTTTGGACGAATTCATTGATCAGATTGCAAAAGAAATTCGTACAAAAGAAATTCGCAAAGAAGTTCCACAGGATCAGGAATAATTGATTTTTTAAATCGAATAAAATGAAATTCAGCCATCCATACTATTAGTGTTGCAAGTAATATGTAACAATGAAAGGAGATAGTAGGATGGCTGATTTAAAATGTACAGCAAAAAATTGTGTCTACAACAAAGATTACCTTTGCGCAAAGGGTGATATCATGGTAGGCGGAAAGCACGCAGATGCTGAAAAAGAGACAAGTTGTGAGAGTTTTTCCCCTAAAAAGGAAGGCAAAGAGAGCTATATGAGTTCTTTGGAGCATCCAACTCACACAATTAGTATTGACTGTGAGGCAGAAAAGTGTAAATATAATAGAAGCTACAAATGCGTGGCAGAGCATGTAGACATTCAGGGCAGCAACGCTTGTTCAAGCCCAGAGACTATGTGTGGTACTTTTACAGAGAAATAAAAAAATGTGTTGACACATGATAAGAGATGTGGTATTCTATCAAAGCATGTGAGTGCTATAAGTACCGTGCAAGTAACAATAAAGCAGAGTATCCACTCTCACCTTACGGCGATAGGGCTAGTAAGTGTTCATGATTTAGAACCCTTTTGGGACATCGGGAATTACGATAAAGGTAGGTCTTGATGGAGGTCTGAGTTTAAGTGGATAGTTATGCTATCCACTTTTTTATTTTCCTGCAATGCAGGTTCTTATGGAGGGTACGACCATTAGCGATTTAATGATTAATGAACAGATTAGGGACAAAGAAGTTCGACTCATTGGCGAAAACGGCGAGCAGCTGGGCGTTATGTCTGTAAAGGAAGCTATGAAATTGGCTGACGAAGCAGGACTTGACCTGGTAAAGATTGCTCCAAACGCACAGCCACCAGTTTGCAAGATTGTAGACTACGGCAAGTTCAAATATGAGCAGATGCGTAAAGAAAAGGAAGCCAAGAAGAAACAGAAGGTGATTGAAGTCAAAGAAATCAGACTTTCACCAAACATTGACACCAACGATCTGAACACCAAGGTGAATGCTGCTAGAAAGTTCTTATCCAAGGGCGACAGAGTAAAGGTTACACTTCGTTTCCGCGGAAGAGAGATGGCACATATGAACAACAGCAAACATATTCTAGATGATTTCGCTGAGGCACTTGCAGATATCGCAGTGGTTGAAAAAGCCCCAAAGGTGGAAGGCAGAAGTATGACTATGTTTTTAACTGAAAAACGCTAGTTGGCACAGTTAAAAATACAACAAAAAGTTTAGGAGGAACCAGATATGCCAAAAATGAAGACAAGCAGAGCAGCTGCAAAGCGCTTTAAAGTAACAGGAACAGGTAAATTAAAGAGAGCAAAAGCTTATAAGAGCCATATCTTAACCAAGAAATCTACAAAGAGAAAACGTAATCTGAGACAGCCTGCTATCACAGATGCAACAAATGTTAAGAATATGAAGAAGATTTTGCCTTATCTGTAAGGTGAACACAATAGTTGGTTAGGAGGAAATAAGAATGGCAAGAATTAAAGGCGGCTTGAACGCAAAGAAAAGACACAATAGAGTATTGAAACTTGCAAAAGGTTATAGAGGAGCTAGATCCAAACAGTACAGAGTTGCAAAACAGTCTGTTATGAGAGCTCTTACTAGCTCTTATGCTGGTAGAAAAGAAAGAAAGCGTCAGTTCAGACAGCTCTGGATTGCTCGTATCAACGCAGCAGCTCGTCTCAACGGACTTTCTTACAGCAAATTTATGTATGGACTTAAACTTGCTGAAGTAGAAATGAACAGAAAGATGCTTGCTGAGATGGCAGTTAACGATGCTGAAGGCTTCGCAACACTTGCTGAACTTGCAAAATCTAAATTGAACTAATTTCAATTTCTAAAGAATTGATTAAGAAAACCAGAAACTGATTGTTTCTGGTTTTTTTTTATTTCGGGCTATGGTAAAATTAGGAGTGATGTAGTCTGTGAAAAGACTAGTGCAGGGTCCAATGAAAGCATAGGACTCTATAGAATGGAGGAATTAACATGGGTGTTTTATCTAACTTAGAACCAAATAAAGTATTTCACTATTTTGAGGAGATTTGTAATATTCCACATGGCTCAGGCAATGTAGAGCAGATTAGTGATTATTTAGTACAGTTTGCAAAGGATAGAGGTTTATTTTATATACAGGATGAGGTGAAGAACGTCATCATCGTCAAAGAGGCGAGCGAAGGTTACGAGGACCAGCCAGCTATTATCTTGCAGGGACACATGGATATGGTAGCTGTGAAAAAGCCAGAGGCAACAATCGACATGGCCACAGAGGGCTTGAAACTTCAGGTAGAAGGCGATTTGATTTCAGCAGATGGCACCAGCCTTGGCGGTGACGATGGTATTGCAGTTGCCTACGCATTGGCACTGCTTGACAGCAATGATTTAAAGCATCCAAGATTGGAAGTCGTGATTACAGTAGATGAAGAAGTGGGCATGGATGGCGCAAGAGCCATTGACCTTTCTAGCCTCACGGGCAAACAGATGCTCAATTTGGACTCAGAGGAAGAGGGAATCTTTCTTACCAGTTGTGCAGGTGGCGCACGAATTTATACTTACATGCCTTATGCGACTGCAGAGGTATCTGGAGTGATGTATCGCATCAGCGTAGAAGGCTTACTTGGAGGCCACTCAGGAGCAGAAATTCATAAAGAGAGAGGAAATTCCAATATTCTGATGGGAAGACTTCTTTATGAGTTGACCAGTCAGATGCCAGTATGTCTGGATGATGTAAAGGGCGGGCTTGCAGACAACGCCATTCCTAGACAGACGGTTGCAACTGTGATGATAGCACCAGAGGATGAAGAAAAATTCCGCGATGTGATTTTGAATTTTGAAAAAGATGTAAAGGCAGAACTTGCTACCAAAGATCCAGACTTTGGCATGACAGTAGTGTGTATGGGAGAGGACAAAGGTACCTACGTGGACAGCGAGTCTACAGCAGCACTAGCAAGTTACTTGATGGCGCTTCCAAATGGCGTGCAGGCTATGAGTGCAGATATGCCTGGTTTGGTTGAAACTTCTCTCAACTTAGGAATTATGGAGCTGAATTTGAGTGAACAGGAACTGATTTGCGAGTTTTCTGTACGAAGCTGTATCGAGTCCGCAAAACAGGCACTGATTCACAAGGTGTCCAGCGTGACAGAATTGGCGGGGGGCTCCTATAGCATATCAGGTGATTACCCAGGTTGGGCATTCAGAGTAGATTCTCCACTTAGAGAGAAGATGATCTCTGTATACGAAGAGATGTACGGCGCAAAGCCAGAGGTGATGGCGATTCATGCAGGCCTAGAATGCGGCATCCTTGCATCCAAGATTGAGGATTTGGATTGCATTTCCTTCGGACCAAACATGAAGGATATTCATACAACAGAGGAGACACTTAGCATTTCCTCTACCAAGAGAGTATGGGAGTTCTTGGTGAAATTCTTGGAGACAAAGTAAGGACTGGAGATATAAGTGATGATTTTGTTTCAGTGTGATTACAATGAAGGCGCACATCCACGTATATTAGAGCGCTTGTTGGAAACCAATATGGAGCAAACAGTAGGCTATGGTGAGGACGCTTATTGCGAAAGTGCCAGAAGACTTATTATTGCGAAATGCGGAGCAGATGAGAGTCTTGCAGTCCATTTTTTGGTAGGTGGAACGCAGACCAATACTACAGTGATAGACGCTGCACTTCGCTCCCATCAAGGCGTGCTTTGTGCGGTTTCAGGGCATATCAATGTGCATGAGACTGGAGCTATAGAAGCTTGCGGACATAAGGTGCTAGGAATGCCATCTAAGGATGGAAAGCTTAGTTCCAAACAGGTAAAAGAGGCCTGTGAGGCCCATTTTGCAGAGGATGGCCCAGAGCACATGGTGCAGCCCAAAATGGTGTATATCAGCAATCCAACCGAGCTTGGAACCATTTATTCTAAGCAAGAACTGGTAGAAATTAGAAAGGTTTGTGATACCTATGGACTGTACTTGTTTTTAGATGGAGCAAGACTTGGATATGGTCTGGCAGCACCAGACAATGATTTGACCATGATGGATATTGCTGCTTTGACAGACGTTTTTTACATTGGGGGAACCAAGGTAGGGGCGCTGTTTGGTGAGGCAGTTGTGATTCGCAACAATGAACTGAAAAAGGATTTTCGATATTTCATCAAGCAAAAGGGCGGAATGCTTGCCAAGGGAAGACTCTTGGGCCTTCAGTTTGAAACCTTGATGAAGGACGGTTTGTACGAGGAAATTTCTGCTCATGCCATTGCTCTTGCGGAGAAATTGCGCACAGCTTTCGAGGCGAAGGGATACAGATATTTGGTGCCAAATCGTACCAACCAAATCTTCGTAATCATGCCTGACACACATTTAGATGCACTGAAAGGCAAGTTTGGCTTTGCGTACCAACAGCGAGTGGATGAGACACATAGTGCGGTTCGCTTTTGTACTAGTTGGGCGACCAAAGAGGACAATGTAGATGCCCTTATTGCATTTATAGATAAACTGTAAGAGATATGTAAAGGACTGCAGGAAATGCGTTTTTTACTGACATAAGGGAGTGTCGCCAAGGGCGGCAGAAAGGTGGTATAGATGGGTTTTGACAAAGTGAAAATGCGACAGATTAGGGGACTGCTTATTTTTGCTGCTGCATTGGTTTTGTTGATTATTTATAGCGGTAGTGTATGGAGCGGCATAGAGATGTTTTTCGGAATTCTCACTCCGTTTTTGGCAGGTGGCGCCATAGCATTTGTGCTCAACATGCCTATGAATTGGGTGGAGAAAAAGTGGTTTGGCAAATGGAACGGAAGGGTGGCAGCCAAGATGAAACGCCCGATTTCCATGGTGATTGCAATATTGCTGATTGTTTTAATTGTTGCTTTAATTATGCTTATCATAGTGCCACAGGTAGGAGAGAGTTTGGCAGAACTGGGCGTACAGATTCCAGCCTTTTTCAATTCTACGTTGGTAACGCTTACGAAATTGGCAAATGAATATCCAGAGATATTAGAGCAAGTCAAAGAACTGCAAAATATAAAGATTGACTGGGATACAGTTATCAACACAGTGGTTGATTTTTTGAAAAACGGAATGGGAAATGTATTGACTGTGACTGTCACAGCAGCAGGTAGTTTGATTGGTGGAATTGTAAATACATTTATCGCTTTTATCTTTGCCATCTATATTTTGTCACAGAAAGAAAATTTGGCGAGACAGAGAGACAAACTGTTGGATGCCTACCTTCCAGAGATTTGGAGTGCGCGCATCAAAAAGGTGATGAAACTGATGTACAAGAACTTCTCCAATTTCGTGTCTGGGCAGTGTATTGAGGCAGTGATTTTGGGCTGCATGTTTGTGATTGCCATGGCAATTTTTGGATTCCCTTATGCTGTGATGGTAGGAACTTTGATTGCAGTGACAGCGCTTATTCCGGTAGTAGGTGCATTTATTGGTTGTTTCGTGGGCGCATTTCTTATATTAATCAACGATCCACTTCAGGCAGTGTGGTTCATTGTCATGTTTTTGATTATTCAGCAGATTGAAGGAAATCTGATTTATCCTAGAGTGGTAGGAAGTTCTGTTGGCCTTCCTTCCATCTGGGTGCTGGTTGCAGTCAGTCTTGGTGGTAGTTTGTTTGGCGTAGCAGGTATGCTTTTGTTCATCCCACTTCTGTCCACAGTATATGCACTGGTTCGTGAGAACGCCAATGGGAAATTGGGCATTGTGATAGAGCAGCAGGAAGCCCCTGTGGATAAAAAGGAGATGGAGAGCTTCTTTGGGAAAAAGAAGGGTGCAGTAAAAACAGACGTCAAGGATAAAAAAACTGCAGACGGGGCTGAAGGCAAGACAGAGTAAGAGGCCTAGTAGAAATACGATTAAGAAATCAGGAAAAGGAGAGGACTGAGATGTCATTTGTATACGACAAGGTAAAGGACCCCACTTATTTTGAAGAAAATAGAATAAATGCTCACTCAGATCATAAGTGGTTTGAGAGTGAAGCAGCATATCAGGAAGGAGAGAGCGAACTTAGACTTAGCTTAAATGGTCTGTGGAAGTTTGCTTATGCTCCTAATTATGCGAGCAGTATCAAGGGCTTTGAAGCGCCAGAAGTGGACTGTAAGACTTGGGCGGATATTCGTGTGCCTGCGCATATTCAGATGGAAGGATATGACAAGCCACATTATACGAACTTGGTTTACCCATGGGATGCAGCGGAGGAGATTAAGCCTGGACAGATTCCAGAAAAGTTTAATCCAGTAGCGAACTATGTCAAGTATTTCCAAATTCCAGCGCAGATGGAAGGCAAGGAAGTGTATGTCTCTTTCCAAGGCGTAGAGAGTGGTTTTGCTCTTTGGCTTAATGGTCATTTTGTAGGATATAGTGAAGATACCTTCACTCCTTCTGAGTTTTTGCTGACTCCATACCTTCAGGCAGGAGAAAACAAAATGGCATTGACCGTTTTTAAATGGACCTCCAGTAGCTGGTGCGAGGACCAAGACTTTTTCCGTTTTTCGGGCATATTCAGAGATGTCTACCTCTATGCGGAACCAGAGGTACATGTGAGAGACTTGAAGGTAGTCACTGAACTTTCAGAGGATATGGAGGATGCGACTCTGAAGCTTTCCTTTAGGGCAAATAACGAAGGAAAGATAGATGTAAAGCTTTTTGAACTTGGTATAACAGAGAAGGTTAGTGCCCTTAAGATGCCAGGAAAGCTTCCTAAGGGAGAAGTGGTTGGAGAATTGTCTGCAACACTTAAGGAAGAGTGTGAGTTTTCGATTCCTGTCTCCAATGTAAAGCTTTGGAGTGCAGAGATTCCTTACTTGTATCAGTTGTTTATCTATGTATATGACAAGGATGGCAAGTTGACAGAAGTGATTCCACAGAAGGTGGGATTTAGAAAATTTGAAATCAAAGATTCACTTATGCTTTTAAATGGCAAGCGCATCGTATTTAAAGGCGTAAACAGACATGAGTTTTCTGGAAAGAGTGGACGTGTGGTATCTAGAGAAGAATTGGTGCAGGATTTGCTGACTATGAAGCAACACAATATCAATGCCATTCGTACCTGCCACTATCCAGATGCTTCTGATATTTACGAACTTTGTGATGAATTAGGTCTTTACATGATTGGCGAGACGAATCTAGAGTCTCACGGAAACTGGACACCAATTTTTTGGAAGGGAACGACTTACGAGGAGATTGTACCTGGAGACAATCCATCATGGGAAGCAATGATGCTTGATAGGGCAAATTCCATGTACCAAAGAGACAAGAACCATCCTGCGATATTGCTTTGGTCCTGCGGTAATGAGTCTTTCGGTGGTCTCAATATCCTCAAGATGGCAAATCTGTTCCGTGAATTAGATCCTACTAGAATAGTTCATTACGAAGGTATTGCCAACGACCGCAGATACAATGATTCCAGTGATGTAGAAAGTCAGATGTATACTAGTGTAGAGGGCATTAAAGCCTTTCTTGCAGAGCACAAAGACAAACCATTTATTTGCTGTGAATATACACATGCTATGGGTAACTCCTGTGGTGCGATGCACAAATACACAGAGTTAGCAGATGTAGAGCCCCTTTACCAGGGAGGCTTTATCTGGGATTATATAGATCAGTCTATCTACAAAAAGGACCGTTATGGACGTGAGTTCTTAGCTTACGGTGGCGATTTTGATGACAGACCTTCTGATTACAACTTCAGTGGAAACGGTATTGTGTATGGTGGCAGCAGACTTCCATCTCCAAAGATGCAGGAGGTGAAGTATAACTACCAGAATATCAGCATTGAAGTGCGTGAAGATAGAGTTTGGATTGCCAACAGAAATCTATTTACGGATTTGCAGGTGTTTGAGTGTCAGGCAATTTTGGAGAAATTTGGCAAGGAGCTTGAAAGAGTAGATTTCAGAGTGGATTTAGATCCACTGACAGATAGCGATTATCCACTTCCTGTGGAACTTCCAAAGAAAGATGGCGAATATACTTTGACTATTTCCTTTACCTTGAAAAAGGACACTGCATGGGCGAAAGCGGGTCACGAGGTTGCCTTTGGACAGGGTGTGCTCCGCGTGAAAGATGGCAAGGTTTACAAGGTGCTTAAGGACAGCGAAAAGGCAGCACTTCGTGCACAGGGACAGCTGGCAGAGCCAAATGTAGGTAATCCACTTGATTATGTGGCAGAGCCTATGGCAGTGCATGAGTCCATAGAATTGGTTCGCGGTACATACAATACAGGTGTGAAGGGTACAAACTTTAGTGCAATTTTCAATGGAAATGGTTTGGTATCCTACGTTTACGGTGGCAAGGAAATGCTGAAGGCGACTCCAAAGCCAAACTTCTGGCGTGCGCCAGTGGACAATGACTGTGGCAACAACATGATGGTTCGCTATGGACAGTGGAAGCTTGCCAGCCTGTATGTGACTAGCAAGGATGTGAAGGATGCAGGCCCTCATGTGGTGGAGAAAGAAGATCATGTGGAGCTTACTTGTAAGATGATGCTTCCAACCAATCCAGTGGCTTATGTGGATGTACTTTATCGTGTTTACGGCGACGGAACAATCCAGACAACCATGACCTACGACCCAGTGAAGGAACTTTCCGATATGCCTGAGTTTGGCTGGCTACTTAAAATGGATGCAGACTATGACCATGTAGAGTGGTATGGTATGGGACCAGACGAAAACCATGTAGATAGGGATAAAGGAGCAAAACTTGGTCTGTATCACAACATGGTAAGTGACAATATGTCCAAGTATATGGTTCCTCAGGAGTGTGGCAACAAGACAGGAGTAAGATATGCCAAAGTCACAGACAAACTGGGCAGAGGTCTTTTGTTTGCAGGAGATGCGATGCATTTCTCAGCGTTGCCTTATACACCACATGAAATGGAAAATGCGATGCATGATTTTGAACTTCCCCAAATCCATTATACGGTAGTGCGTCTTGCTCTTTCTCAGATGGGAATTGGTGGAGACGACAGCTGGGGTGCGAAGGTACACAAAGAGTACTTGCTGGATGTGTCGGGCAAGGTAGAGTTTAGCTTCTGGATGAAAGGAATCTAAAAGTTGCCAAGAATCTTTTGTGTTCTTGTGAAAAAAATAGACGTGATAAAAGGTCGGTTCAATGAACCGACCTTTTATTGTGACGGTGCGCTTAGAAATATCGAAAAAATCTGTTGCGTTTCAAGGTTTTTCAAGATATAATATCGTTTGTGTCGCGGGGTGTGGCTCAGTTTGGTTAGAGCGCCGTCTTAGGGAGGCGGAGGCCGCTGGTTCGAATCCAGTCACTCCGATTTACAGAGAAATGACAAAAATGGCTTAAATGCACATGAAATGTGCCTTTAAGCCATTTTTGTTGTGAATCATTTTCAGGGTGCTTTGGATAAATCAAAAAAAGTGTAAAGCCTTAATAACTTAATAAAAGACTTTACACCTTGGTTACTATTCGTTAATTATATCAAGTTGGGTAAGATTTACACCGAATGCAGTTAGTATCACTTTTAATTCGATGTATCTGGTTTTCATTGCTTTATATACGGCCGTATCTTTGTCCGCTAGTGTCATGTAGTTTTGAAGTCGGGAAAACTCTTCAACATTCTTTTGTATCAATTCGTCTTTGTTCATATCGTCAATCTCCATGTTCGTACCCCCTTTGTAGATTGTATCTACATTATAGGGTTTTTGGTTGAAGGTGTAAAGCCTTTAATTAAGTTGTCAAAGTACCATGTTTTTTGCTCCACGCTCCATTGTTTTACAAAGCTTGTGTAGCTATTTATAATAAAGTGGAAGCTTCAAGATATAAGAGACGATGTAACATTTTTGAAAAAGGATGTAAGGCGGAGGTATATATGCATTTAGAATTGGGAAAGAAAATAGCGCTACTTAGAAAAAATCAAAAAAGAACACAGAACTTTTGAGAAAAACAATGCGTTGTTTGAAGTAAAGTGGGAAAAAGCAAAGCTTTATAAGGTACTTGAAATGGAAAGTGAAAAAGAGAGGTGTAAAGAATCACTGCTACAAGAACTTGAGCAGCTCAAATTAAATGAATATTTAAGAGACTTTTATAGAAAAAGAATTAGTGAGATGTAACTAATAGATGGAAAATATGAAATAAAGAAAAACGTACCTAGTTAAGTGCCTGTGGGCTACCATTTCCTGTAGGAATAACTAGGTACGTTTTATTATATAGGATTGTAATTATGAGCGTCAATAAACTAGTAGCTATGTGCGAGAAATCTTGCTCCCAAAATGCGTTGAATGCTTATTCCTGAAATATCAAAGTCATCAAAGATTTGCGCTGGCCTTCCGTTGGCTGTTTTAACTTGCCGTTTTGCACCAGAGTGTTGATGCAGTGAAGGAGGAACCACCCGTCGGAGTGGAAGGTGTACTGTAATTCATACTCTGTGATTTTCTGAAGATGCTTTGGGGTGGCAGCTAAAAGTGCCTTGGCGTATGGAATCTTCAGATCATCAAACTGAGCTTTGTATTTTTCTTTCAGTTTGTCGCCGATAGCAACCAGGCGCTGCTTGATTTCTTTATCCTTCAAAATGATTACCTGCCAAGCGGCTTTGAACATTCCGTCATAGTCGCCATTTGTCTTAATATATCCGCGCTGCGCAAGCCAAGCGTAATCGTCCTTGGAAAGTCTTTCGCCATTCATTTCGTGCTGATAAAGAGAAAGAAGACGAGAAACATCGTCGTAACGCAACATACCGTGCTGATCTTTGCCGCGGTAGGAGTATTCGCAATCGATCTGCCAAAGAATATTTCCACCACAGCCAATCCACATAGGACCACACCAGTTGTTCATAGGGACAAAGTCCTCTGGAAGTACTAAGTTTTCTGGTGCAACTTGTGCTTTGAAGATATTGTTTGCACCGTCAGGACGGATCGTGGCTACTTCCTCAAAAGTAATTTTGCGGTCAATCAAGTCCTTGCCAGACCATGTAGCTACAAAAGGAACCAAACTCCAAAGCAGATAGTTGTGATCTGGGTGTGCTGAAATGTTGGTCAATGTTTCATCATCTGTCTGCGCACAGAGGATAGAAGCGTCATCCAAGATTCCACTTGCGCAGAGCTCGTCATACAAATCGTTGGCAAAAAGTTCAGTTGCCTTCTTGTACATTTGATCTGAAATGGAGAGAAACTCTGTGGAAGCACTCGAGATAATAAAGTTGGCGATGTATTTGTCTTTCTGCATTTTGAGGAAGCCATTTTTTTCCAAAAATTCTACTTCCCCTTCTACATAGACAGGAGATACCCCTAAAGCGTCTGCGATTTCATTAATAGTCATGGCAGTGTCGCGAACGCAGTAACAAATGTTTTGGGAAAGTGGAGTGCGGAAGTAGTCATCTGGAGACATATCGCCGTTGGAACCGTTGACTCCATAGGATGTAAATTTAATTGGATTGAATTTAAGTTCACTTGTTTTTCTCATAGTATTCATACCTCGTTTCAATTCTTTTTTTGCTTCAAATAAGTGCCATTTCACGGTGCCAAGAGGGATTCCAAACTGGGTTGCGATGTCTTCCTGTTTGCGATTTTCGAAGTAATAAGCGATTACAATTTGTCTTTGCAACTTGGAAAGATAGGCGATTTCGCTTTGCAAAGTCTTGATGGCTTCCGCGCTGTCATCCTCATCGAAAGGTGAGGTGGGGTCAGCAATGAGTTCTGCCACTTCATCGATGGAGACACCCACGATGCTTTTGGCATTTGCACGATAGTAATTTGAAAGTGCGTTGTGCGCGATAGTCCAGATGAACTTGCTCACATCTTCAATGTCATCCTTGACAAGAAGTGCCCTAAATGCTTTGCATGCGATTTCTTGAGACAAATCTTCTGCATCCTGAAGGTTTTTGCATTTCTTCAAAGCAAAACCGTAAATGGGTTTCAAATACTGCGTGATGATTTGCTCTGCGTTTGCTTGATAATTCATAATGTTTGTTCCTCTTGTTGGTTCGTGTGTTCTCTTTTGAAAGCTTTCACCTATATAGACACCGTTTTTGAAAAAAGGTTGGCAGAATTTACAATTTTTTCAAAAAAAGTTTCTAAAAAGCTTTGAATACTACTTTTTCATTCTACCATAGGACCTTAGAATGCGCTATAATACAGTTGTTGTGACTGAGATTTGAAGTGCTGATGCGGATAGGCAATTCAAGAGCAATCAATTTAGTAGGGAAATAGGCAGAGGAATATGATTTCCCAGACAAACTGTATCAGGAGCAACGCAGAGCGATTATTCTTGAGACACAGTCCTGCAATGTGGCTGCAATCAGTTTTTATGAAAGTGAAGGCTTTGCCCCTATCGGTATTGATTCTTGCTGCTATTCCAATAGGGATTTGGAGCGCAAAGAAGTGCGCATCAACATGGGATATTTCCTGTAAGGAATATGACTCATACAAGATAAGAAGTAAAAGTGAGACAGATAAATGAGATATGTGAAACCCCATTATTATGATGGATTTAAATGTATAGCGGATAAATGTCCAGATACCTGTTGTGCTGGTTGGCAAATAGTGGTAGATGATGATACAATGGAGAAGTATGAGGCTTTCGCTTTTGGGGCTACATCTAGTGAAGATGAATTTGCCCTTAGGATGCAAGAGTCTATCGACTGGGAGGAAGGCTGCTTTTTACAGCATGGACGTAGATGCGCTATGCTGAATGACCAAAACCTTTGTGACCTGATCAGTGCCAAGGGGGAAGGATATTTGTGCGAAACTTGTAACAGATATCCAAGGCACGTAGAAGAATTTGAAGGGTTAAGGGAGTATTCCCTTTCCTTGTCTTGTCCTGTGGTAGCAGATATGATGCTGAAAATGACAGAGCAGACCAGATTTTTGGTAGAAGAAGATGACCTGCCAGACCCATTGGAAGAGGAGTTTGAGGATTTTGACTTCATGCTCTTTACGCAGTTAGAAGATGCCAGAGAAGTCATCTTTGATATACTACGAAACAGAAAACTGTCTATGACAGAGCGAATGGCGATTCTCATGGATATGGCAAGAGATATGCAAGATTGCTTGGATGAGGATAGACTATTTGATCTTCAGGACGTGATTGAGGTGTATGGGAAGAGATTGACCAAACTAAGCCAAGCCGAGTCGTGTCAGGGTGAGTGTACTAGGGCGCTTATGCCGGTGATATTGGAAGGTGAGGACCGCTACTGGCAATTAAAGGAAAGCTTTGAGATTTACACAAAGCTTGAGAGGCTTAGAGAAGAATGGACAGAAGTTCTGGAAGGGACTTATGAGGAACTTTATGCTGGGGGCTATAAGGAGTATGAAGTGATTTATAAGGAGTTCTGTGAGGCGGTAACAGACAAGTGGCAAGCGCAGCAGGACCAGCAAACCTGGGAAGTCTTTTTGGAACAGATATTAACATTTTTCTTATATACTTATTTTTGCGGTGCAGTGTATGATGACTGCATTTACAGCAAAGTAGCCATGTCTGTGATGTCCACCTGTTATATTCGGGAATTCATCATGTATACATGGCTGACACAAGGAAAGAAGGTATCCTTGGATGAGTGCATTAGAGTGGCTTACAGGTATGCCAGAGAAATAGAGCACTCGGACTTAAATCTAAATGACTTAGAGCAGTGGCTTATGGATAGGAGGTAAAAATATGAAATATGATGTAATTATTGTGGGAGCGGGACCAGGTGGAATTTTTGCAGCTTACGAACTGGTTCAGCGAAAGCCAGATTTGAAGGTGGCAGTGTTTGAAGCAGGCCATGCCCTTCACAAACGTAAATGTCCTATTGATGGAGACAAGGTGAAAAGCTGTATTAGTTGTCAGAGCTGTAGCATCATGAGTGGATTTGGTGGAGCAGGAGCTTTTTCCGATGGCAAATACAATATTACCAATGATTTTGGTGGTACATTGTATGAATATCTTGGCAAAAAGCAGGCGCTGGATTTGATGCGCTACGTAGACGAGATTAATCTTAAATACGGCGGAGAGGGTACTAAACTGTACTCTACTGCGGGCTCTCGTTTTAAAACAATTTGCATACAAAATGATTTGCACCTGTTGGATGCATCTGTGCGCCATCTGGGAACAGATATTAACTATGTGGTGCTCGAGAACTTGTATGCATATCTGAAGGACAAAGTGGAGTTCTTCTTTGATACACCTGTAGCATCTGTGAAGGCGTTGGAGGATGGCTATGAGGTTGTATGTAAAGATGCAACCTACCAGAGTAAGGATTGTATCATTTCTGTTGGACGAAGCGGTAGCAAATGGATGGAAGAAGTGTGCAAGGATTTGGATATCCCTACAGAATCCAGCCGTGTGGATATTGGCGTTCGCGTGGAACTTCCGGCAGCAGTTTTTGCACATTTGACAGATGAACTCTATGAGAGCAAGATTGTATATCGCACCAAGAAGTATGGAGACAAGGTGCGCACCTTCTGTATGAATCCAAAGGGTGCAGTAGTAAATGAAAACACCAATGGTATCATTACGGTAAACGGACATAGTTACGAGGACCCTGCAAAGCAGACAGACAATACCAACTTTGCACTATTGGTGGCAAAGCATTTCTCGGAGCCTTTCAAAGATTCCAATGGATATGGAGAGTCTATCGCGCGTCTTAGCAACATGCTTGGCGGTGGGGTAATTGTACAACGTTTTGGAGACCTAGTGAATGGACAGCGTTCTACTCCAAGCCGTATTGAAGAAGCATTTATTACTCCAACCTTAAATGCTACACCAGGTGACTTGAGTCTGGTGCTTCCAAAACGAATTTTGGATGGAATTATCGAGATGATTTATGCACTGGATAAGGTAGCTCCAGGTACTGCAAATGAGGATACACTTCTCTATGGAGTAGAGGTTAAATTCTACAATATGGAAGTAGAAGTGGACAAAAATTTGGAGACCAAACACAAGGGCCTTTACATCATTGGAGATGGTAGCGGTATTACACACTCTCTTTCACATGCATCTGCAAGTGGTGTGCATGTTGCGCGTAATATTACAAGCAGATAAAAACGTATAATTTAATAGGATACACAAGATAAGACATGGGTTAATTAGCCCATGTCTTTTTTTGAGAGAAATGGGAAAAAACAGTAATTTTGGTTTCACAAAGATTTTACTTTACTTTCATTTCTTTTTACATGAGTGTGATTTTGGATTTTACATTCGATGAATAGGATTATTTTTGTAGGAACGAGAAAACCTATGAATATAAATATGAGGAGATTATGAAAATGAAAAGAATGAAAAAATTTGTTGCTATGGTAGTGGTTGGCGCTTTGTCCGTTAGTATGTTGACTGGTTGCGGAGCCAAAAAGGAAGGCGTATCCACAGATGGTTCTACCTCCATGGAAAAAGTAATTGGAGCATTGGGAGAATCCTTTGAAAACAACAATGAAGGTGTAATATTCACATACAACCCCACAGGTTCAGGCTCAGGAATCAAGGCTGTACTGGAGGGGCGCTGCGATATCGGCTTGTCTAGCCGAAAGTTAAAAGACAGTGAAAAGGCGGAAGGCTTGAAAGAAACTGTATTGGCTTTGGACGGAATAGCAATTGTAGTAAACCCAGCAAACCCAGTGGAAGATTTGAGCCTGGAACAGCTTGCAGCAATCTATACAGGCCAGATTACCAACTGGAGTGAAGTAGGCGGCGTAGATGGAGAAATCGTTTTGATTGGCCGCGAAGCGGGATCTGGTACAAGAGATGGATTTGAATCTATTACTGGAACAGAGGATGCATGTGTATATCGTCAGGAACTTACATCTACAGGCGATGTGATTACTACAGTTGCAAGCAACCCAAATGCGATTGGCTATGCATCATTAGCCTCCATCAAAGAGACAATTAAAGTCCTCAAGGTGGGAGGAGTCATGCCTTCAGAAGAAACAGTAAAAGATGGCAGTTATGCAGTACAAAGGCCTTTCGTTTTGGTAACCAAAGAAGGGGAGGATTTGTCTGAAACGGCACAGGAGTTCTTCGATTACATTACCTCTGACGAGGCAAGTGAAATTATTTCGTCTGCAGGTGTTGTGCCAGTAAACTAAAAAAGCCTGCGACGCGTCTGTAAACTTTCATTTATGGGGTGTGCGGACCAATGGAGATTAGGAGTAAAGATGAATAGACAAAAAGAAATAATGGAGAAGGTGGTACATGGAATCTTTCTGGTGCTGGGACTGCTTACTGTGGCAAGTGTTTTGTTGATTACGGTGTATCTGGTTGTTTCTGGAATTCCAGCCATTCGTGAAATCGGCCTTGTAAATTTTTTGCTTGGAAAGACATGGGCTTCCACTGCCAGTACACCTTCCTATGGTATATTGCCTTTTATCCTGACTAGTATTTATGGCACAGCGGGAGCCATTGCCCTAGGGGTACCTATTGGCTTTTTGGCGGCAGTGTATTTGTCCAAAATGGCATCAAAAAGGGTAAAGGACGTTATGGGACACGCGGTCAGTCTGCTGGCAGGAACTCCTTCCGTGGTCTATGGACTGGTTGGAATGATGGTGCTGGTGCCGGGAATCAGAAAGATATTTGATGTGCCAGATGGCGCAAGTCTTTTGGCGGCTATAGTGGTGCTGGCCGTAATGATTTTGCCATCTATCATCAAAGTGTCCATGACTGCCTTGGATGCAGTGCCAAAAGAATATGAGGACGCTTCCTTGGCATTGGGGGCGACACCCGTGGAAACCTATTTTAGGGTTTCTGTGCCAGCTGCCAAAAGTGGAATTGCAACAGCGGTAGTGCTGGGGGTGGGGAGAGCCATAGGAGAAGCAATGGCCGTGATGATGGTATCTGGAAATGCCCCTAATATGCCTTCCTTGTTCCAAAGTGTTCGATTTCTGACTACAGCCGTAGCCAGCGAAATGTCTTATTCCAGTGGCTTACAACAACAGGCGTTATTTTCTATAGCGTTGGTTCTGTTTTTGTTTATTATGTTGATCAATGCTTGTCTAAATTTCTTTTTTAAAGGACGAAAGGAGGCGTAGGTATGTTAAGGAGTCATCTTTCTAGTCAAAGAAAAATGTACGGGCTGTTTATGCATGGGCTAATGCTTTTTTCGGTGGCAATTACTGCGGCCCTTGTCTTGTTTTTGGTGGGATATGTTTTGCTTAAGGGTCTGCCAAATGTTACCTGGCAGCTTTTGTCCACCAAACCCAGTTATCTAACTGGTAATATTGGAATTCTGCCCAATATATTGAATACAGTCTATTTGATCGTGGCTACCCTGTTGATTGTGCTTCCTTTGGGAGTAGGGGCGGCAATTTACCTGACGGAGTATGCCAGCAACAAAAGGATAGTAGGGATGATTGAATATGCAGCAGAAACCTTATCCGGAATTCCATCTATCATATATGGGTTGGTAGGGATGCTTTTCTTTTGCCAATTTTTGAATTTGCAGACTTCTTTATTGGCGGGAAGTCTTACCCTGGTAATCATGAATCTTCCTACCATTATGCGTACGACACAGGAAAGCCTAAAGACAGTGCCACAAAGCTATAGGGAGGGTGCCTTTGGACTTGGCGCAGGCAAATGGAGAGTGATTCGCACCGTGGTGTTGCCTGGATGTGTGGATGGAGTTGTGACAGGCTGTATTTTGTCCGTGGGACGTATTCTGGGTGAGTCTGCAGCACTTTTATTCACAGCCGGTTTTGCCCATGCACTGAATGGAATTGCAGATGGCCTTTTTAGAGCCGGGGCAAGTTTGACGGTTGCACTTTATGTGTATGCAAAGGAGCAGGGCGAATTCGGCGTTGCATTTGGCATAGCGGCGATTCTGATGGTATTGACGGTGCTTATCAATTTGTTGGCTGCTTTCGTAGGTAAACTTTTTAAAAGGAAACAGAATCTATGAGCGAGAAATATGAAGTGATACGGGCAGGAAAAAGTGGCGCATCATTGTTAAGCCAAAGCGTAGGAGGAAAGATGAAAAATAATGTATGGTTTGCAAGAGAAATTATGTCAGCACAGGATTTGTGCCTATGGTATGGCAGTTCTCAAGCATTGCAAAATATCAGTTTGGGCATTCCAGAAAAAAGTATAACAGCGCTAATTGGGCCTTCTGGCTGTGGCAAGTCGACTTTTTTGAAGACGCTAAATCGAATGAATGATTTAGTGCCGGGTGTGAAGATTACAGGAACAGTGACTTATGAAGGACAGGATATATTCGATCCTTCTGTGGATGTCAATGGACTTCGCAAATCCGTTGGCATGGTGTTTCAAAAGCCCAATCCGTTTCCGATGAGTATTTACGACAATATTGCTTATGGCCCAAGAACTCACGGGATTACTTCAAAGGATAGATTGGACGATATTGTGGAGAGGTCTCTTAAAGATGCGGCTATTTGGGAGGAAGTAAAGGACAGGCTGAAAAAGAATGCGCTGGGTCTTTCTGGTGGACAGCAGCAGAGACTTTGCATAGCTAGGGCACTGGCGGTGGAACCTAAGGTTTTGCTGATGGATGAGCCCACCAGTGCATTGGACCCAATCTCCACCTCCAAAATAGAAGAATTGGCAATTACGTTAAAAGAAAAATATACCATCGTGATTGTAACACACAATATGCAGCAAGCAGTGCGAGTCTCAGACCAAACCGCTTTCTTTTTGCTAGGGGAGTTGGTGGAGTATGATCAGACAGAGCGGCTTTTTTCGCAGCCGAAAGACCAGCGAACAGAAGATTATATTACAGGGAGGTTTGGCTAATGAGGAGCAGATTTGATGAACAGTTAGAACTGTTAAATAAAGAAATGATTCGCATGGGCGAATTGTGTGAGGAAGTGATTGGGCTTGCATGTGCAGCGCTTATGATGGGAAGTATTGATATTGCTGCAAGAGTGGCTCCCATTGATAGAGAGATAGACCAAAAAGAAAGAGAAATTGAGGCTCTTTGTCTGAAACTTTTGTTACAGCAGCAACCAGTGGCAAGAGATTTGCGCCAAATTTCTGCCGCACTTAAAATGATTACAGACATGGAACGCATTGGAGATCAGGCGGAAGATATTGCGGAGATTATAGCCTTCCTTCAGGGGAGAACAGCGGATGAGCATATTCACATTCGCGAGATGGCGGATGCGGCCAGCAAGATGGTAACCGATAGCGTAAAAGCTTATGTCAATCGAGACCTGGATCTGGCGCAGGCTGTGATAGAGTGCGATGATATCGTGGACAACGGCTTCGATACCGTAAAAAAGAGTTTGATTCAGATGGTGGCAAGCAACCCAGAGGAGGGAGAGTATGCCCTGGATATTCTAATGATTGCCAAATATTTCGAGCGTATAGGAGACCATGCCACCAATATTGCAGAGTGGGTGCTGTTTTCGGTGACAGGAACCCATGAGGATGAAGGGGATTCCAAACTAAGTGAATGATCAAGGGTGAACTTTCTGGTGGAAGGCGTCTGTCGCTGTGACATAAAAGAAACAGCCATGTTCCTTTAAAGGTGCATGGCTGTAATACTGTCTCTATATTCCTTTGGAGTTTTGTGAATATATTTCTTGAACAACTTGGTAAAGTAGTTTACATCAGGAATGCCGCAGTGTAGGGCAATGGTCTGAATCTGAAGGGGGGTAGAGTTCAGCAAGAGGATTGCGTGCTCTACTTTTTTCCTATTTACATAGTCTGTCAGTGTGCTTCCGGTTTCCTTTTTAAATTGGCTGGAGAGGTAACTTGGATTTACATTCAGTTCATTTGCCAAAGCATTCAGGCTTAAGTCTGCGGTTAAATCGGAATCCACCTGAGTGATAACCTTTTGAATCAACATGGAATAGCCCTTCATGGAATGGTTCTTGACCAAAAGGCAATACTTGCGAATCATTTCTTTTTGTAATTTGCTGCAAGCTTCGATGGAAGATGCAAGTTCAATCTTGCGAGCAAAGTCGGAAGAAAGCTTATTTATATGGTATGGATGTACCGAACCTGCTTCCGCTGCTTTACGAAGCAAGGTATTCACAATGATGGAATAGTTCTTAAGGTTTCGAAGAGAGTCAGGATTTCGCTGCTCCATGACTCCTGCGTGCATACCATTGGCAATCACTTCTGCTTTGTGTGTTTTGCCTTGGGATACAGCGTGCATGAGTTCGCGTTCTATGGCATATCTGTCTTCTAAAGCCTGCATATTAAATGCGGTGTCATCTGTTTCTGAGAAATTTGCATTTAAAGTAGTTGGAGTGTAGTGCTCCTCCAAACCACGTTCAAAGATTTCCAGAGAAAACTGATTGGCATCTCCCCAAATCTTTTCCCCAAAGGTGTGAAGAAGAATGAGAAGGGGGCCATCGTCTTGCAGTGTAGTGACGGTGGAGAAATAGTTTTCAAAGGTTGGAAATGCCTGAGGCGGAATGGCGAACTTTTCTCCTAATTCTAATAAGGCACTCTTAGATGGGATCTGCATCAGAAAAGGACCAATCACTAACGCAGTAGGAGTGGGCGCTTCTGGAAGCGCCAGGACAAAATAGTTGCAGAAAAAACTGTCAACGATTCTATAGATCTTGTTAGGGCTCACATTTCCCTTTACAAAGGACATTAATTTGTCATATTCGACCTGGAGGCCAATCATTTTACGCAAACCGAAGTCTATCTGTTCAATAGAATCACAATCTGCGGTGACTAAAAGACACTGTATATGAGAATACTTTAGATAGGATTGTACAAAAGACAACTCAGCGTCGTAAAACATAAAAACCCCCACTTCAACTAGTATTATATTTGTCTATTATCGTACAATTTTTGGGAAAAATCAATGGGTAGTAAAAAATTTACGGTTTTATCTCAAAAAATTACTCACGACTTGTAGATACAGTTGGTAAAATGTAGATACCTAAGTAACTGTTGGTACATTTACACAAAGAAAAGAGGGTATTATTATGGACAACAAAAAACAATTTAGAAAGTTTGGCATCCGAGACAGTATCGCATATGCACTTGGTGATTTCGGATGTAACATGTCTTTCGCATTGAAAGGCACTATGGCAATTTTCTGGACTCAGTTCATGGGTTTGGAACTTTGGTATTCTGCATTGCTCGTACTTGTACAGGTATGGGATGCTATTAATGACCCAGTTATCGGTTCCTTGATCGATGCTGACAGAAGACAGTATAAGAGAAACAAATTCTTACAGTATATCTGGTTCGGTTCAATCGGACTTATCGTGGCAGGTGCTTTGTGCTTCCTTCCATTCCCTAATGCTCCACTTTGGGCACAGATGATTATCTTCGTATGTGGATACGTAATCTGGGATGCTTTCTACACAGTAGCAAACGTTCCTTACGGTTCCTTACTTTCCTTGATCTCCAAGGAGCCAGCTGACCGTGCATCTTTGTCTGCATGGCGTTCCATCGGTTCTCTTGCAGGAAACATGGTTCCTATGATGATTCTTCCTATGATCATCTACGATGCAAACCAGAACCTTATCGGTGAGCGTGTATTCATCGCAGCACTTGTTATGGGTGTTTTAGGATTCATCAGCTTCCAGATTATGATCAAGAATACTGAAATCCGTGTTGAGACAGATATTCAGCTCAACGAAGAACAGCCTAAGTTCAACGTTATCAAAGCAATGGCTAACTTCTGCAAGAACCGTCCAGCAGTTGGTGCTACAGTAGCAGCAGTTGGTATGTTCCTTGGTATGCAGGGTGGTGCTACAGCT
>JAFTKW010000017.1 GCA_017453065.1 Lachnospiraceae bacterium
CCAAAGCATAAGTGTCTTAACTGGGGAAAGGTAACCTGTACCAAGACCAATACCCATGATAAGACCATAACATACATAAATACCGATAAGTGCAAGTGCGCTACCTTTATGTAATCCACCATACCAGATGAAGAAACCTGTACCAGCCATACCTACTGCGAAGCAGATAGCTGCGATCAAGGAAGACTTATGAATGTCTTTTTCTACTACATTACCAAGGAATGCTGCAGACATACCAAGGAAAAAGATTGCAAAGCTAAATGCCCATTCTGTAGCACCTTTGCTAAATCCAATATAATCTGCGATTTCCTGACTGAAAATGGACCAGCAATAAACTGTACCGATACTGCAGTGAAGCAAAAGTGCTGGGATAGCTGCTCTCACCCACTTATTGGTGCGCCAACCGCCGGATTTCTTTTCATTTCCGCTCATTTTTTTCTCCTCCAATTTTTCTGTTGTTTCTAAAGTTTTTATTAAAAAATGATAAATAAAACAAACGCTCTTATTATACTACCAATACCCGGTATTTTTCAAGTGTTGAATTTATGATAGTTTCGCCTATGCTTCCACCTCTAAGTTGGTCTGCTCATGGATTTCTTCTACCTTGGTTCTAGCCTTCAAAAATATCTCTGCAATCTGAGGGTCAAAGTCTGTTCCACTGCCTTCTGCGATAATCTCGAAGCACTTATCTAGCGGAATAGCTGGTCTATAACATCTCTCTTCAGAAATCGCATCAAACACATCTGCTACAGCCATAATTCTAGCACATAGAGGAATCTCCTGTTCCTTCAGCCCTTCCGGATACCCCTTGCCATTCCATTTTTCATGGTGGCATTTTGCTACTGCAAAGGCCATCTCTAAATACTCCTGGTCTCCTAATTTTTGAAAGGTATCTAGAATCATTCTTCCGCCTATGGCAGCGTGCGTCTTCATGGTCTCAAATTCTTCTGTCGTAAGTTTGCCAGGTTTTTGCAAAATAGCATCCGGTATGGCAATCTTTCCTATATCATGCATAGGAGCAGCCTTCACCAAGTTTTTGATGTAATCCTTGGTAAGCACATGCTCATACAATCCGCTTCTTCGTAGTTCCTCCGCAATCAGCTGCACATACATACTTGTTCGGCGCACATGCCCACCGGTACTGTTGTCACGGCTTTCAATCAAGGTCGCAAAAGCCATGACTGTCTCTTTATGGTATCTGGACAGCTGCCATATCCAGCACGAGGGTTCCAATGCCAAGCACCAAGATTTCTCCAAAATAGGTTTTCTTTAAATTTTGTCTATATAGCCTTACCTCTCGCAGATATACAAATGCCACATAGCAAAGAATCAGTAGGCACCCTATCTGAAGTTTATAATGGAGCATTCCTTAATCTCCTTTTCTTTTGAATGTCAAATTTCTACCAGTTTCATCATATCACTTATCCGTCATTTTACAATATATTTGTCCTTCTTTTCCAAGAGTTCAGTTTGACACTGCCCAAAGACTAGCCCTATAATGAATATAAGATTTTGAAGGATTTTTAAGGAGTTTTTCATGTCACAATTAATTGAGATTACAGACTTTAGCGATCCCGCCTTAGATATATATGCCAGATTGAACGAGACGCAACTACTACACTTTCGTGAGCCTGATTTGGGTATCTTTATTGCGGAAAGTCCCAAGGTCATAGAAAGAGCCTTACAGGCAGGATTTAAACCCATTTCTTTTTTGGTCGCCAAAGAAGATCTCGTCAAGGATGCGTCACCTTTTTTCGATCGCTATCCTGATGTTCCTTTTTACACAGCAGATTTGAATATTTTAACGCATCTTACTGGGTTTCAGCTTACCAGAGGCCTTCTTTGCGCCATGGAACGGCTTCCGCTTCCATCTTTAGAAAGCCTGTGTGAAGGCACTCGTCGAATTGCTATACTACAACAAATCAACAATCCGACCAATGTAGGCGCTATCTTCCGCAGTGCCGCAGCGCTTAACATTGATGCAGTAGTGCTGACCAAGGGCTGTAGCAATCCTCTGTATCGAAGATCCGCCAGAGTCAGCATGGGAACCGTGTTCCAGATTCCCTGGACCATACTTCCAGAGGAAGTTTTGACTGGGGACTGCGAAAGTATGACTACACTTCGCTCTCTTGGTTTTAAGACAGCATCTATGGCTTTAAATGATATTTCTGTTTCCGTCGACGACGAGACCCTGATGCAGGAAGATCGACTTGCCATCTTTCTTGGCAACGAGGGGGACGGCCTAGGAGACGAAACCATTGCCGCCTGCGACTATACAGTAATGATTCCCATGTCCCACGGTGTAGATTCCCTCAATGTAGCCGCGGCCAGCGCTGTGGCTTTTTGGCAACTGGGAAATCGCAATCAACAAAGATAAATCTTAACCCTACTACAAGGAGGTACACATGAACGTATTAGTTTTAAATGGAAGTCCAAAAGGTAACTACAGTATCACTCTTCAGACTGTGCTTTATCTGGAAAAGAAATTTCCTGAGCACCAGTTCAATGTGTTGCACGTTGGGCAGCGCATCAAAGCCCTGGAAAAAGATTTCTCACCAGCTATAGAAGCAATCGCCCAAGCTGATTTACTTCTGTTCTCATACCCTGTATATACCTTTATTGCACCTTGTCAGTTGCACCGCTTTATCGAACTGATGAAGGAACACCAGATAGACGTAACAAGCAAATACGCATCACAGATTACCACCTCCAAACACTTTTATGATGTAACTGCTCACAGATACATTCAAGACAACTGTCAGGATATGGGGCTTAAATTTGTACGTGGTCTTTCCGCAGATATGGAGGATTTGACCACATTGAAAGGTCAGCAGGAAGCCATTTCCTTTTGGAAACATCTATGCTGGTCTATAGAGCAAGGTTATGCTGAGCCATGCCTAAATCATCAAAGTGCGCCTAAGCATGTACCTACTTCGAACGCATGCTCCGATTCCAACGGTTCTAAATATGTACTGGATGCCGACGTAGTCATCGTAGCAGATTTAGCAGACGTAGATAGTCCATTAGGCAAGATGATTGCCAGGTTTCAAAGCGTTCTTCCAATCAAAAGCCGCATTGTAAACCTACGTGAATATCCATTTAAGGGTGGATGCCTTGGTTGTTTTAACTGTGCTACCGACGGTGTATGTATATACAAAGATGGCTTTGATGAATTTCTTCGAAATAACATCCAAAAAGCACAGGCTATCATATATGCCTTCGACATCAAAGATCACTCTATGGGCGCTCTGTTTAAAATGTACGATGACAGACAGTTCTGCAATGGTCACCGCACCGTTACTGTGGGAATGCCTGTTGGCTATCTTATCAGCGGCAATTATTCTGAAGAGACCAATCTTCAAATGGTATTGGAGGGCCGCGCGCAAGTAGGTGGAAACATTCTGGTAGGAATGGCTACCGATGAATTCAATCCTGATGCAGCTATCGATGAAATGGCAAACACTTTGACCCATGCACTTAAGGATCCTATTTCCAGACCATCCAATTTCCTTGGCGTAGGTGGAATGAAGATTTTCCGTGATTTGATTTATCAGATGCAGGGAATGATGAAGGCAGACCATAAGTTTTACAAATCTCATGGCCTGTACAAGGACTTCCCTCAAAAGCACAAAGGCACCATCTTTAAGATGTATCTGGTGGGAGCACTTCTCTCTTCCCCCAAACTCAAATCCAAGATGGGCAACTCCATGAACGAAGGAATGATTGCCCCATACCGCAAGGTTTTGGATAGCGTGGATAAAGAAAAGAACTAGCACAAACAAAGAAACCAATTAGGACAAGCAACAAAGACGCAGGCAAATAGCCTGCGTCTTTTTAACTTCATCGATTAATATCAATGCTCTTCCAAAGCACCACTTATGATAACAATTTCATCACGCGCATCTTTTCTTCCATTACCTCGCGAACTGGTTCACCCTCGGTAAAGTTCCATTCCTCAGCAATCACTTTGAGCAGACGGTCGTAAATATCTACGGCTTCCTTATACTTTCCAAGGATTTCATAGCAAATAGCCATGCCCCAAAGTGCATCTGTATAAAGAGGTTTCTTTTGCTGTGCCACTTCCAGTTCAAAAGATTTACTATAGTATTCAATGGCCTTTTCGTACTCGCTCATATCAGCATAAAAGCCTGCGAGTTCAAACAAAGCGCCTCCATCCTCTGGAAGATGCTCCTCCATGTATGCCATCTTGGCTTTAGCCTCTTCTACCTTGTGTTCCTTAAACAGGATTCGAATCTCGTAGCACAATACCTGCAATTCCCTTGCATCTGGGAGTTTTGCGTATTTATCAAGATATTCTGACGCCTCTTTTGTTCTATTATCCGCCAGCAGATTGTCCAGCAAATCGTAATAATTTCTAGCAAGTTCAGGATGTCCATCCACAATTTCCTTATAAAAGGTAATTAGTTTGTGATGATGACGACAATTCCAATCACAAGTCGCCGCTCCTTCTGCTTTTTGCAAAAGCCACTGTGCATCTTTGATATCTGGCCTAATCTGAATCGCCTTTCTTGCGTACTTGCTCACCTTTTCACTATCACTTTCCATACGGTGGTGATATACATGCGCCAAAAAGCTATTGATTCTTCCTTTGTCAGGGTACACTTCCATCTGCTGCTGTAAGAAGTCAATGGTTTCTACAAAGGTACTGTGTGGCAATTCCTGCTCCATATCCAGCATGTTTTCAATACGGTGCAATCTCTGCTCTGCAGTCAAATCAAACAGTTCATCGATGGTCACGCCAAAGTATACTGATAGTTTTGGCAGCATAGCCACATCTGGTGCGCAAACACTGTTTTCCCATTTGGAGATTGTCTGAAAACTTACGCCAAGTTCCTCTGCTAACATCTCCTGTGTCAATCCTGCTCTAAGTCGCAGTGTTTTAATTTTATTTCCTAATTCCATATATCCTCCAATATCACGTATCATTTGTCTTGTAAGCTTACAAGTACACTATACCGTCGCCCTCTAAGAATAACAATAACGTGTTTTACGAAGGGATTCAACCAAAAGGCGAGCGTCTGGAAACGCTCGCCAAATTCGTTCTTACTTGCAATATATCTGTATTGCTTTTTCCACGAAAGCTGCTGTACCTACGCCGCCTGCTTTGTCGATATTCTCTGTCATGCTTCCGCCACCAGCGTACATTTTGCCAAGTCCAGACAAAATCTCTTTGGTACAGGTATAAAAATGCTCTGTAATGTAATCCTGAAGTTTCTTCACCTGTGCCTGTACCTCTTCTGACTCAGGTGTACTGTCAAGCATCTGCCCAAACTCTTCAAAAAGTTTCATCATCAAAACACCTTCCTGGTGTTGCTGATTCTTTGATTTACTTCTATTCTTTACTTCAAATTCTTTGTAAGCTTCTGTCTGTCCCCAAGTGGCTTTGGCTTGGGCAGCATATTCATCTAACTTCTTTGCGTCAAATGCTGAAAAATCCATATTCTTCACTCCTATTCCATGTATTCCACGAGCAAAGAGTAATAAATTCTCGATATGTTCCTTTTTCAAAGTAAGCAATTCAATCTGCTGTTCCAATGCCCTATTTCTGTCAAAGTCTGAACTGTTCAAAATAGCAGCTATGTCTTTCAGTGGAAATTCCAATTCTCGAAACAAAAGGATGAGCTGCAGTCTCTCCAATGCCTCTTCATCATAAAGGCGATATCCACTTTCCGTTACATCGGATGGGCTAAGCAGTCCTATCTGATCATAATAGTGCAAAGTCCTAACACTTACGCCTGTCAATTTGCTCACTTCATTTACCGTCATCATACCGTATTCCTCCTCGTGTAAGTTTAGGCTACACTATGACGTAACGTCAGAGTCAACACTTTTTTCAAATGAAACAAAATAAAGTTCATGGAGCGCTCTTGTTGCCATCAGATACTTCAGGTTCTTGTTTTCTTCCCAGTAGTTTTGGGTTCTGTCATCCCAGACAATTACCACATCGAATTCTAGTCCCTTTGCCAGCATAATGGGCATCACAATAATTTTGTCTTCCAAGGTTTCATCTGCTTTTAAGATATATTGAATGTTTCGAGTTTTACTTAAGTCTTCTTCCTGTCCTGTAGGAGCATCCTTGCATTTCTCTCTTGAATCCTTCAAAACATTGCCCAGCATACGGCGCACTTCCCAGGCAGAATCTCCATCGCAGGTCAATATACCCACGAATTTGTCCTCAGGCAAACTGCGTAGTATCTCTTCAATTTTTGCTTTGGCTGCTTTCTTTCCACTCACAGAAATGCGCTCTGGCTTTCTTCCGTCTCTGTCCACATAAAGGTCTGGATTGTGTATGCCAAGTATATCAAATGCAAAAGCATTGATTGGTGCGGTGGAACGGTAGCTTTTGCCTAGTTTTACCTGCTGTGTTTTGTCCCCAAAGATATCTAAGAATTCTCCCGTATCCATAATAGATATCTCCGGGCTAATAGCTTGGTTCACATCTGCCATAATCGTAAATTTACTCCTGCAGTACAATTTCTTAATGATTCGAAGTTGTACACGACAGTAATCCTGGGCTTCATCCAGCACTACATGACTGATCAGTTCCAATGGCTTAATTCCGCCCATCAGCACACGAACAAAACTGACCAGTAGCATATCCTCGTATAAAAGTTTCTCTTTTTCCAAGAACATCTGTGTATCTTCATAGATTTCCTCATCCCCAAATTGGGTATAATGCTTTAAGAGCCACAGATACACTTCCAAAGCTGTTTCAAAATCTTTTTTCTTTCCTTTGTAGCGCTTGTAATTTCCCTCTACATAGTCCAAAAATTCTGGAGAATACTTCAGTGCTATAGCTCTGCGTCGTCCATTGTCCCCTTTGTTTTTGAGCAAGTAATCTACTTGTTCATAGTAACCAAATTTGCGAAGGTGTTTCGGAATGCCTTTCCAAATCAAGGAATCAAAATTGACTGCATTGATATTATCCTCTCCCAGTTCTGGCAAAATTGCAGAGATGTAGGAGGAAAAGATATCGTTTCGAGAAAGTACTGCGATTTTTTCCGAAGAAAGATTTTCCCTATTGTGATAAAGAAGGTATGACAACCTGTGCATACCCACACTTGTCTTTCCACTTCCCGCAGGCCCTTCCACCAAAATATCCACTAAATGGGACTTACGGATGGCTTTATTCTGCTCTTTGGTAATGGTATCAATGATGACCCTGAGAACTTTGTCCGTATTTTCCGATAGTACCTTTCCTAGAAGTTCATCCTGCACAGCAATATTGGTATCATAGCAATACTTAAGCTGGCCTTCTTCTATCTGATATTGGCGTTTTAAGGTAAGCTCCCCTTCTATCTCGCCCTCTGGACATTTGTAGGAGGCCTCACCAAGGGCGCAGTCATAGAACATCGAAGCTATAGGGCTACGCCAGTCGTATATATAACAGTTGTATGTCTTTTTGTCGAAAAAGCCGTATCTGCCAATGTAGATTTCATCTGTAAAGGACTCCCCTTTTTCCTTAAAATCAATGCGACCAAAATAAGGAGCAGAAAGCAAATAGGTCATCTGACGCACCGTCTTGTCAATACGCACATAGTGCCCATGCTGCTCGCGCACGCGCTCATCGTACCTTGCCAGGTTGACGATATCATCAAACTCATCCACTCCATGGGCCCCATCCTCCCACATAGTGCGCCGCTGCTCTATCAAATCCGCCTTTTGAGTCTCCAAAGTCTCTTTTTCTTTTGCCAGATTTTCAGCAAGTTTTGCCTTAATCTGCTCTAGATGAAATTGTTCCTTTTCTAAAATGCTTTTTTCCATAAATACCCCTATCCCCACTCTAACAATGTTCTTTAAGTGTAATGGAATACAGCCTATAGAAACAGTCTTTATTTTTGTTTCCATTTGTGTTATAATCACATCAGAACAGGAAAGTTTGACTTTGGGTCACTCTTTCCTTTTTTTACATCATTTTCCATATTTTCTCCCCCTTTAATATGCACTTTCTACAGTTGTCATCTTCAGGCTTTCTATATATACTTGTCCGTGACGCTTAATCAGTCATAAAAAGTAAAAAGGGAGAAATAAAAATGAAAAGAAAAACTCTAACAAAATGGGCAGTTGGTTTGCTTGTGATTGTCCCTCTAGTGCTTACGGCATGCGGCGCAAAGGCCATTGAGTCACAAAGCAACTTAATAAATCAGACCGATTCTACAATTGAAAAAAATTCGCTTTCTCCTTCTGACGTCAACACTTCTTCTACTGAAGAAGTGTCATCAGAGCCAGAAGTTCCTCAAATTGAAGTCACCGCTGAATTTAATGAGGAATTCGAAATCAAAGAAGGTGAAAAGTTGTATATAGGCACCGAAAATATCAGCATTGAAATTACAAATATAGACTATTATGACTTTAGCGGATTAACCGACGCAAAATACACCATGACTATCGACGGAACCCCTTATGATGGATATGCTTCATGGAACGCTACTGACAGTTTGGGCTCTCTCCTTCAGCGGAAGTATTCCGCAAACCGCATTATCGTTACAAACGCTAACACCGACCAAAGCATTACATTAAAAATTACCGAACCAATCGAAACTCCTGCCCCTCTAGTACTCAGTGGCAATCCCGAAGATGTGTATGTTACTACGAAACAAGAATATGTGGTTTCTGACGACATTATTCTCTTTTTGTGTGAGGGCACAACTCTGTACGGTGATACAATGGAGCTTATTCATACTATTAAAGATCTAGTCGAAAAAGAAACGGGGCTTAAACTAAACGCACAAGCAGAATTTGCAGAAGTAGGCGTTCGTGGTGAAATTGACGTTCTTTACGGACAAGGATCCTTCCCCGGGGTTGACCACAACAAGGAAAAATTTCATGTCCATATTGTACCTTTCGAAACAGCCAGCCCTTATGCCTCAAAAGGAGCCATCACCCTCAATCCAATGGATTTAGAAATTGCAGCCGGCGAAGGGTATGCTTTCGTACATGAAATGACCCACTGTGCACAGATGGCCAACGGAAGACTTATTTCCACTACCATGAACGAAGGCTTCGCTACATACATCACTGGCCAGATTACTGAGCGAGATGAGATTATTCCTTTCAACTTCAATGCTGAGTACAATTACTCTCATTACGACCGAGAAATCACTGCAGAAACCGCAGAAAATATCTTCATTGAAGAAACCGACAATTCCGATGACAAATACTGCCTCGGGTATCGTTTTGTTAGCTTCCTATTCGACCAGTATGGTGACGACATCTATCGCAATATTTTATTTGATGCAAGTTCCACCTTCGGCCTTTCTGGAGATATCACTGAAGAAGCAATGATTCCTGTCATAAAGAGAAATACTTCTGAAGAAGTATTCGAGGAATTTGCCGATTGGCTAAAAAAGAATAGAAAGCGTTTTGATGGTAAGTAGGAGAAAAATCGTCCTACTAGATGAGGTTCAATCTAAAAGAGTTGGCAAACACATCGCCAACTCTTTTTTCTTTATTCCATATACTTAGAGTAATTCTCTATAAAGGTAGCATACTCTTCTTTTTCTGTAATCCAGACTATCACATAGTATTCTTCTATCCCTAGTTCAAAGGGCTGTTTGGGAATCACCCACTTCATATCTTCCTCTGGTCCGCAGCAACGCTTAAACAAAGATAAGTATGAATCCATTTTTCCAATTTACCATTTCTGGCATATCCGATTGCGGATGTCAATGTACTCTTATATTCCATCACGAATACCTCCTTTTTCGAGTAAACAATTTTTCGAATAGTCTCGTATGAAGACGGAATGTAGACCAGTTTCCCAGCAGCATATTTCTGTATCTGTCTTAACAAACGCTCTGGAAAAATATCTTTACCATTCTCATATTTCACTTATATCACCTCCATCACAAAGCCATTATATCTGTCGAATCGAAGGTTTCCTATTCCTCAATCGTGTTAACTCATTTGTGGCACACTGACATTTATCTTTGACAGCTTTTAGCTAAGCACCGTTATGCTACCCTTTCCAAATCAGAATTAAAACACATACTTCTTCAAACGGTCCATGGCTTCTATTACCAAACTGTGAGGTACAGCCAAGTTGATTCGAATGGTATTTGGAAATCCAAATGGTCTTCCATCCTGCCAAATCACTCCTACGCCTGCGCCCGCCTTAAGCAGTTCATCCATGGTTGTTTTGTGAATTTCACACCACTGCGTACAATCAAGATAAAGCATATATGTACCCTGTGGTTTCGCCAAAGACACTCCTTCAAAATTCTTTAGGATAAACTCATGGGCGTAATCCACGTTGTCACTGATGACCTGTCTAAGCTCGTCCACCCATTCTTGGCCTTCCTTGCCATATGCGCCCACCAGAGCATGCATAGACAGAACATTCATGGAATTGTAGTGTGTGATTGCCCCTTCTCTTTGTACTTTGTCACGCAGGTACTTGTTGTAAATAATATGATAAGAGCCAATCAAGCCAGCCAGATTAAAGGTCTTGGATGGTGCATAGATAGCAATGGTACGCTGCTTTGCATCCTCCGAAATACTTTGTGTTGGAATATGCTTTGCTCCAGGCAAAATCAAATCAGACCAAATCTCATCTGAGACAACTATGCAGTCATTGGCTTTGTACACTTCCATCGCTTTTTCAATTTCTTCTTTTTCCCAAACTCTGCCTGTAGGATTGTGTGGTGTGCAAAAGATTACAAAGTGAATATTGTTCTCTTTAATCTTACGGTCCATGTCTTCATAATCCATGCGCCACACGCCATCTTCATCCCTCTTTAAATCACTGTAAACAATCTTACGTCCTAGATCCTCCAGTACATGAAGAAATCCGATATAGCATGGTCTATGTACTAAAATAGGCTCTCCTTGTGAGGTAAATGCATTCAGCGCGGAAGTCACACAGCCCAAAACTCCATTTTCATACCCTATGTGCTCTTGGGTGATTCCTTCTACTCCATTTCTTACTTTCTGCCAATTTGCTATAGCATCGAAGTATTCCTCACTTGGCTCAAAATATCCAAATGCAGGATGCTCCACCCTCTCGATTACTGCTTTTTGAATGGATGGCGCTGTTGCAAAATTCATATCTGCAACCCACATAGGAATCTTTGTAAATCCCTCTTTAATCTGCGCCCCTTCAATCGGAATGATATCCACTGCAATGGCATCTTTCCCCTCTCGATTCATAATAGTTGTAAAATCATATTTCATACCGTGTCCTCTCCTACTCTAGTCTTTCAGCGATGTTTTCAGTTCACCCATAACTATCTTCTATTATACCATCTTTAATTCCGAAAATCTCTTTCATTATCATAATTGCTTAATCAAAGAGACTCATATATTATTAATGAAATAAGGATTTGGTGCGCAAAGTGAGTGCTTCCTTTTTCCTTGAGCGCGACAACTTCAAATCTATCTGTTCTACATATTCAAATTATCTTTTACCTTGGCTCCATCCAAGCTACACACAAATCAAGAGTCTAAACACAAATTAAGATATTTACCCCTGCTAATTCTTTCGCTATAATCTCCTTAGAAGCTTCTAAAACGAACTAAGCATTACAAGCAAACTAAAACTTAAACATACAAGGAGTATCCACTATGACAAACAATATTCTATCTGAGAATTTCAAAAAATTTAGAGTAGCGAAAGGCTTAACGCAGGAGCAGGTAGCCACTGCACTACATGTCAATGCGCAGACTGTATCTAGATGGGAATGCGCTGCCACCCTGCCCGATGTACTAACTCTGCCAGAACTGGCAAAACTCTACGGCGTAACCGTAGATGACTTTTACAAAAAGAGTTCTGTCGCTTACGCAAACTATGCGCAACGCCTTGCGTCCGTATATGAACTAACCCTTAACCCTGAGGATTTTCTTCAATGCATTTTAGAGTTTGAAAAAATGATAAAAAATAATGAACTATCTACCTCTGACAAGTGGAATCTTGCTGCCACCTATCATATCATGTTGTGTGATTGCAAAGAAAAGGCGCTTAAATGGTATGACAAAACAATTGCAGATGGAGTAGATGCTGATTCCCATGCATACTGCAGAGCTCGCTCCATGAAAAACCAGTTGTTATTTGACTTCGGAAAAGGCGGCGAAGTTATCACAGAGCAACTATCCATTTGCGAACAACATCCAAACAACGTTAATGAATGGATATTTTTAATTGAAGCATACATTTATGACAAAAATTATGCTGAGGCATATTCTGTCTTTTGCAAAGCCATCGAAAGATTCCCTGACAACTGGACCTTGTTCATACATGGCGGTGAAATTTGTCAGGCTCTCAAAAAATACGACGAGGCATTTTCCTATTGGGATAAGGCCGGGGAACTGGGAACTGACTTTTTTGATGAATATTACTGTAAAGCCTTTTGCTATGAAGATATGGGCGAATACGAAAAATCCTATGAAACATATTTAAAACTTGCCAAACTTCTTAGAGACTCCCACTACGATGTGGAAGCAGATATGGCTGAAGAAGATGGACAAAAAGTTCTCCAGAAAATGCATAATAAATAAAGCCAAAAGCCAAGGTGACACCCTTGGCTTTTTGTTCCCCATTTGCTCCTATTTATTCCCTATCCATCCTCCATCACCCTGCTGCATCCAGCATAGTTTCGATAAAGATTCCATATCCGCTGGTGGAATCCTGCACCAACACATCCCCTATCAGTTTCCCATTTTGAATGATAGGCGCACCGCTCAATCACGTGTCAAGTAGGGAGCAACACTTTTCTGCAAATTTTGCTGTTTTTCGGTATAAACAGCAAAACCATTACTAAAATCTGTGCAAAACACAAAATTTAGTAATGGTTTTTGAATCCTGGTTAAATACCAATCAAATTTCTTCTCTGATAAAAAAAGCTATCTGTGAACCTTGACCAACCATATACTCTAATACAGCTTGTGTTTTCTGTGCTAGAACTACCTCCGTCCTAAAATCATTTCTATGAGAAGCAACAAAACTTCCAACATACTCTTCTAAATAATACAATGTATTCACATAAAGCTTTGCATCACATTCTGGATCCTTTTGAATTAAAATATAAATCCACTCAATTCCTTTCTCAAAATATGGTTCCTTTCCAACCGTATTAAGTAGTCTAGCTATAGCGAAAAGCACTACCTTAAAACTTCCCGTGTTCGAAATAAAATCATCAAAAAATTCTATTTTTTCTTCAGAAAGTAACATGCATCTATGAACATTTTCACGCCATTCAACATTAGCAAATAAATAGCCTGCGATGACTCTATCTTTACCTATCGGTCCATTATAATCAGTATAATAGTATCGTTCCTTTTCATGACTCAATTCAAGCATTCGTGGTTTCAGAGCCTTCCACACACTCCAAAATTCATTTACCTTACCATGAATTTCTTGTTCCTGAATAAGCCATTTGAGCAAATGTTCTGTATTATCATTCCTAATAAAATCTGCTCGTTCTAAAAATAAATTAATAAGTATAGTTCTATCTTGCTCTTCACAATACAATAAGACATGTGCAAACCACACCACGTAATTAAATATATGTCCATAAATATTCCCATATTTTTCTCGCAAAGAGTCCTTATTATCAAAAGCAAGCCGCATTGCAATGTCTTTCGTCAACTCCTCAACTAATGACGCTTCTTTACTCTTAAATGGAAT
>JAFTKW010000018.1 GCA_017453065.1 Lachnospiraceae bacterium
GAACGCTTGAAAGGCTTGTCAGTCTGGAAACCTACGATAGTTTCCTTATCTTTGTCAAGGTAGCCAGGTCCATGAGAAACGATTGTGGAAACAACTTTTGTATCCATATCAAGGACACCGCCTGCTTCACGCTCTTTCTTCTGGAGTTCCAGTACCATGTTCCATAAATCTGTTGTGTTCTGTGTAGCTTCAGCAAGGAACGCATCATCGCCATCGTATGGATGATAGTTCTTCTGGATGAAATCACGAACGTTGATTTCGTTTTCCCATTTGCCGCCTACAAAATTTTCCCATTCTGGTCTCATTTTGAATAGCCTCCTATTATAAATTGAATTAGGTTAATATTAGTAAAAAATTTTTGCTAATCCTTACGAACACATTATATGTAAAAATAGGTATATACGTCAAGCGAGGAAATGTACTTTTTCACGTACAAATGCCCTATTTTCGCTATGTTTTTAAAAAAGTGCAAAGTAGATTTTGACCTATGAATACTTGTCAAGTTTACGGGAAAGTATTATACTGTGTCTGTGTGTTGTGGCTAGATGACAATACATAAGAAACGAAATACAAGATATAGGAGGATATAGATATGGCAAACATTACAAAGGAAATGACAATTGGCGAAATCTTGAGAGTATGTCCTGCAGTGGCACCTGTACTTCTTGAAATGGGAATGCACTGTCTTGGATGCCCATCTGCACAGGGTGAATCTTTGGAGCAGGCAGCTATGGTGCACGGCATGGATATCGACGTGCTTATGGCTAAAATTGCAGAAGTTCAGTAAAATCCAAGAGATTTGAACAATAAAAAAGGATGCTTTGCAGCATCCTTTTTTTAATTCATTTTTGCTAATGACTGAAGTGCCTGACGGCTAATCAATGGACTGCAATGTTCTTCAAGGAAAGCCTGGCCAGACTGAATTGATTTGGGCGCAGAGCCATACTCGGAAAGAATATTACAGATACGGTTGAACTGTTCAGGAGTGTGATTGTCCTGAGAGAGAACCAAAAGGTAAGTTCCAGTTTCGCTCTCTTTGTAAAGAGAGTTGGTTCCGTCGTAGTTTCCGCAAAGTATCTTAGACAGACGAAGTAGTTTGTCTAAGGTGTCGAAAGTAAAAATGCGAGTCAGATTTATTTCTGCCACAGGAGTGGCAGGCACGGATTTCTCAGTGTCCTTTGGTTTGCTTGCTTCGGTGGCCTCGCTTGCCTTGGCTTCTATAGCCTTGCTGCGAGTCTCATGGATGCGTTTGAACAAATCCAGAACTTCGTCTGTTCCTGGAATCAAATCCTCCATGGTTTCCTCAAACTCGCGTTCAGAGGCATCGTGGATGGAAGGGGAGAATTTGGAGAAACGAGTGTCTAACTCCTCTGGATCCTCAACCTTGGTAATAATCAAAACGATACATTCCGCGTTCAGAGGGATTGCTTCTATCATAAGCGGAATATCTTCCGCTTCAAAACCTAATTCAAAAGCAGCCTGTTGCATCATATCACGGAAAAGACTCTTGGCTTTTTCGGTGCCATAAGCCAATTCACTAATTTTTAGCTCGCGGCTTGCCAGGTCCTCTCTGGTGAGGGTGCAACGAATTTGGTTTTCGTTCACTTTTTCAATTTTCATGTTATCACGTCCTTCTCTTTCAGATGTGCAGTGACACTGTCCGTGTGGCTGAAATACCGATAAAACCTGAATAAAAGTATATTATACTTTTCTTATTCACAAGTCAATAGCACTGCTGGAGTTTAAGTTTTTTTAAGATTTTACAAATATAACTTGCAAATGGGAATAAAGAATTTTATAATCAGGGTAAGAGGTGCCTCGTAATCCGCACGGAAAGGAGGCTTCGCATTCCATCTTTTATTTATATTATATTCTAAACATTTCTAATATGTTTTAAGCAGTCTATTTGGATCTAAATTCTTAATCCTTTTTAAAAGGATGTCTTAAAGGCCGATTTATATGTGCCTAATTTACAATCAATTTATTCCAAATAAAATTATCCCGTTTTTTAATTCAAAAGTAGTATTTTTAAGCATTTTTTTGCTGCGTGGCATCTCTTTATCCTTAGGAAATTTGTATATCACAGTACCTTTCTTTTGGTGGATCACAGTGGAAAGGAGGATTTCAATTGGCAGAAAGTAACTCAGATAATTTGTATCAAAATCTTGAGCAGCTACGCATGGGTGGCGTTGCCCTCTTTTTGGATGGAAGACCTTCGACCCCCGAAGAGATTGCGTATAGATGCCTTGAGGAAAAAGAAGTCTATATGCCGGATTATGTATTGGATGACCACGGAATATTACAGGAACTTAGATATGACAAAGTAAGTGACTGGAAGTAAAAGTCTATAAGTGCAGGGCAAAGGATGGAAGGAAACGGAGTGCCTCTTACGCTACCATTCTTTGCCCTTTTCCTGTTTAGAATTTCTTAAGAGAATTTTAAGTAGATATATAGTGCAAAATGTCAAAATAATAATGACTAGACAAGATTTGTTTGGTATAATTATTAAGATTGGAAAGGAGTGCGCTCATGAAGAAAGTTATTCCGGTTTTTTTGGCGTTAGTATTGATTGCAGTAATCGGCTGGTTCACATTCGGCCAGCAGATGGTGGAGAAATATACCTACTCGGATGAGAGAGCAGACTTGTACGAGTATTTTAATATAATGAAGGCAGACGAGGTAGCTATCCTTCTTCAGGACGAGATGATAGCGGAAAAAGCACTTTTGGTGGATGGCAAAGTCTATTTGGACTTGGCATCTATTCATAAGTATTTTAATGACCGTTTTTATTTGGACACCATAGAGAATTTGCTGGTGTATACCACTGCAAATGACTTTATTACAACTTCTGTAGGTACTAGTAGTTACAGTATCAACGGGGAGAACAAGGATGCAGGATATCGTTTGTCCTTTAGCAAGGTATCTGGGGAGACCACAGTTTGTTATGTGGCGCTGGATTATGTAAAGCAGTATTCTGCTTTGACTTACGAACTGTTCCAGGAACCAAACCGTATGCAGATTTACACTCAGTTCGTAGAGAGAACCTTGGCAGATGTGGTAAAGGACAATGCGGTACGATATAGAGGCGGAATCAAGAGCCCTATTCTGACAGATGTGTCAGCTGGGGATACCCTCTTTGTCTTGGAGAAAATGGAAACATGGACCAAGGTTAAGACAGAAGATGGGTTTGTAGGATATATTGAAAATGATCTCTTGGACAATGAAAGAGAAGGACTAACCAAGCAGCTGTCTTCCTTTGTGGGGTTGGATGATATCAAGGTAGAGTACCCATCTTTGGTGCGTGATCACAAGATTGCACTGGGCTGGCATGTGATTTATGCAAAGTCTGGCAATGACACGCTAAAAGAGGTTGTGGAGGATGCGCCAGGCATGAATGTGATTTCACCTACCTGGTTTAGCCTGAAGGACAACGAAGGCAATTTCCACAGCTTTGCTACGCAGTCTTATGTGGATAAGGCACATGCTTATGGACTTGAAGTCTGGGCAGCGGTGGACAATTTTAATTATGCAGCCAACAATGATGTGGATGTAGATACACACGCAGTGCTTACAGCAACTACCACACGCCAGAACTTAGTGCATGGCCTAGTGGAAGAGGCACTGAAATATGAAATTGATGGCATCAATGTGGATTTGGAGCAGATTCGTACAGCAACAGGAGAGGCTTATGTGCAGTTTATGCGTGAACTTTCCATTGAGTGCCGTAAGAATGAAATCGTACTTTCTGTAGATGTACCAGTGGCTTATCACTACAACAGCCATTATGATATCGAAGAATTAGGCGTGGTGGCAGACTATGTCATTATCATGGGATATGACGAGCATGGCGGGGACAGCGGCGAAGCTGGTTCCGTGGCATCCTTGCCGTTTGTTACAGATGGATTGGAAATCACAACTGCAGTGGTTCCTTCTCACAAAGTAATCAACGCTCTTCCTTTTTATACCAGACTCTGGAAGACAGAGGGGGCTAATGTAACAAGCCGAGCTTATGGAATGTCTGCAATCAAGGGACTTTTGGCAGATTATGGCATGGAAGCGCAGTGGGATGAGGAGACCAATCAGAACTATGCAAGAGTTGAAAAAGATGGCGTAGTATATGAAATGTGGTTGGAAGATATTGACTCTATCCTGGCAAAGATTAATGTTATGAAAAAATATGATCTAGGTGGTGTGGCTGCCTGGAGACTTGGTTTTGAAAGTCAGGGAATATGGGACATCATTAAAGCATACATTTCTAATTAAGAAAAAGTAGCGAAGGAAAGAATGTCCAAAAAAACTGAGCAGATGATTGCAAACCTACTAAAGATTGCAGTCGTGGCTTCCGCTGTGTTGGTGGCAGTGCTGGCATTTCAAAGAGAGCGCAGTCAGGTGCTGGGCACTCTGGGAGTGGCAGTAAGCAAGAAGGCTTGTGTGGTAATTGATGCAGGACACGGTGGAGAGGACCCAGGGAAAGTGGGCGTCAACGAAGCTCTGGAAAAAGATATCAATCTGCAAATCGCACATATGCTAAGAACTCTTCTGGAGGCCAATGACATAGAAGTGGTTATGACCAGGGAAACGGATACGGGATTACATGACGCAGACGCATCGCAGAAGAAGGTGCAGGATATGCGCCGGAGGGTGGCAAAGATAGAAGAAGCCAATCCGGATTTTGTGGTTAGTATTCATCAGAATAGTTATCACCAGGAAAGCATATCGGGAGCCCAGGTCTTTTACTATGAGGGCAGTAAAGAGAGCATGCAGCTGGCCGGGCTGATTCAACAGAGTATGCGCCATAGACTAGATCCTGCCAATGATAGGCAGATAAAGGCCAATGATAGCTACTATTTACTTAGAAACACTTCAAAGCCTATCGTAATTGTAGAGTGTGGATTTTTGTCTAATACAAAGGAAGCGCAGCAATTGGTGACGCAAGGGTATCAGGAGCAAATTGCATGGGCAATACACATGGGAATAATGCAATTTGTTAACAGCGAAAGGTAGTATTTTACAGGCGCTGGAAGTTTTACAACACCTATGCTTTGTGCTATAATGCACAGTGAGGAAAGATGGACACAAAGTATATTAAAATCACGGAATTAAATAATGAGATAGAACAAATCCAGCAGGCTGGCCAGATATTAAAAGAGGGCGGCTTGGTGGCATTTCCTACGGAGACAGTGTATGGATTGGGGGGCCATGCGTTAAACCCCCAGTCTTCACACAAAATATATGCTGCGAAGGGTAGACCTTCGGACAATCCTCTGATTGTACACATATGCAAATGGGAGGATTTGGCATACATTGTGGAGGAGATTCCACCCGAGGCAAAAAAATTGGCAGAACAATTTTGGCCGGGGCCATTGACCATGATTTTTCGAAAGTCAGATGTGGTTCCCTACGAAACTACAGGAGGACTGGAAACGGTGGCGGTTCGAATGCCGGATCATCCGGTTGCCTTGGCTCTGATTGAGGCGGCTGGAGGATACGTAGCGGCACCTAGTGCCAATACCTCTGGAAGACCAAGCCCAACATTGGCCAAATATGTGATGGAGGACATGGCGGGCAGAATTGACATGGTGTTGGATGGTGGAGAGATTGGCATTGGAATCGAGTCAACTATTGTGGATTTGACAGGCGAAGTTCCAGAGATTCTTAGGCCGGGATATGTTACCAGAGAAATGCTACAAGAGCAACTGGGAAAGGTAGAGACAGATCAGACCATTCTTAGCAATGAAAGTGACCTAAAGCCCAAGGCTCCAGGAATGAAGTACAGGCATTATGCTCCAAAAGGAGACTTGACACTAGTGTCAGGAGCAGAAGACAAGGTTACCAATTGGATTAATCAGCAGTTGGAACTTGCAAAAGCATCGGGAAAGGTTACCGCTGTGATCTGCACACAGGAGACACAGGATAAATACAAGGCTGACTTCATAAAGTGTGCAGGCAGCAGAAACGATGAAGCGCAGATTGCCAGACAGTTGTACCGTATTTTGCGTGAACTGGATGATGATAAAGCGGATGTAATCTTTGCAGAGGCCTTTGAGACGAAGGGAATGGGACAAGCCATTATGAACCGTCTTTTGAAGGCAGCAGGGCATCATATAGAATATGTTTAAGTGAGGAAGAGAAATGATTGCAATTGGAAGTGACCATGGCGGATATGCATTGAAGCAGACTGTCATCAAATACTTAGAGGAGAAAGGGCTTGAGTACAAAGATTTTGGGTGTGACAGTTTAGACTCATGCGACTATCCAATATTTGGACGAGCTGCTGCACTAGCAGTTGCCAGCGGAGAGTGCGAAAAAGGTATTGTTATTTGTACTACGGGCATTGGAATTTCCATTACTGCCAATAAAGTGGCAGGAGTTAGATGCGCTTTGTGTAGCGATAGTTTGAGTGCCAAGATGACTAGACTGCACAATGATGCAAATATGTTGGCTATGGGAGCAGGTATTGTTGGAGACAATCTGGCTCTTGAGATAGTAGAAACATTTTTAACCACAGAGTTCTCAGGAGAGGCAAGACATCAGAGACGTATCGATTTGATCGAGGGAGAACACTAAAATACAATCTAGGGAGGTTACACAAATGGCAAAGATAGTGGTTATGGATCATCCACTGATTCAACACAAAATTGGATTTATCCGCAGAACAGACACAGGAACAAAGGATTTTCGTGAGACAATCAGCGAAATCGCGATGCTGATTTGCTACGAGGCAACAAGAAGTCTTCCATTAAAGGATGTGGAAATTGAGACTCCTATTTGCAAAACCACAGCGAAGGAACTAGCAGGTAAAAAATTGGCAATCGTTCCAATTCTGCGCGCTGGTCTTGGCATGGTAGACGGAATGCTTCAGATGATTCCTGCTGCAAAAGTGGGACATATCGGTCTTTATAGAGATCCAGAGACTTTGGAGCCTGTAGAGTATTACTGCAAACTGCCTGCAGACTGTGCAGACAGAGAAGTGTTCGTGGTAGATCCTATGTTGGCAACAGGAGGATCCTCCGTTGCAGCTATCCAGATGCTTAAAGATAAAGGCTGTAAAAAGATTCACTTTATGTGTATCATTGCTGCTCCAGAAGGCGTAGAAAAGATGAAGGAAGCGCATCCAGATGTAGATATGTACATCGGTGCATTGGATGAGAAATTGAACGACCATGGATATATTGTTCCTGGTTTGGGTGACGCTGGGGATAGAATCTTTGGCACCAAATAAGGAGGCCTGTTTATGGAAAAGATGAGAAGTCGCAAGAGACAGGACTATATTACATGGGATGAATATTTTATGGGAATTGCTGGATTGTCAGGAATGAGATCCAAGGACCCAAGTACTCAGGTGGGCGCATGTATTGTAAGCCAGGACAATAAGATTTTGTCCATGGGATACAATGGTCTCCCATTGGGATGCTCGGACGATGAATTCCCTTGGGACAGAGAGGGAGAGTTTGGTGAAACCAAGTATCCTTATGTGACCCACAGTGAGTTAAATGCTATTTTGAATTATAGAGGCGGTTCTTTGGAGGGAACGAAGCTGTATGTTACACTTTTTCCTTGCAATGAGTGTGCCAAGGCTATCATTCAAGCGGGCATTAGAAACCTTGTATATGATAGCGACAAGTACAATGGAACACCTGCCAATATTGCATCCAAAAAGATGTTTGATGCCGCAGGAGTGAAGTATGTACAGTACCAGCATTCGGGAAAGAATGTGGAATTGAATCTATAAGTTATGGAAAACTAGAAGGGAGGTAACAATGAAGAAACTCTTTCAAAACAAGCTATGTTTGATATTGACTATTTGTATGCTAGCCTGCTCTGTTCCAGTCATTTCATATGCTACCTCTAGCCAGGATCAGCTAAATGAAGCGCTGAAGGACAAGAATGAGTTGAAGGACAAAAAGGAAGACATCGAGGATGAGATAGATGACCTAAAGTCTGAAAAAAAGACTTTGACCAAAAAACTCAAAGAGATGGAATCCAAATTGGAAGAAATCAGCCAGAATTTGTCTGATTTGGAAGACCAGATTGATGCCAAGGAAGAGGAGATTTCAGCCATTGAAATCGCTTTGCAACAGGCGAGAGAGACGGAGCAGTTCCAATATGAGTGTCTAAAACTTCGTATTCAGCAGATGTACGAGCAAGGAGATATGGATTACATCAATGCTCTGCTCAGTGCTACTTTTACAGATGTGTTGAATTTTAGCGAATATATGAGTGCCGTAACTGATTATGACCAGAGACTTCTTAGAGAATATGAGGAAACTCGTATTTACATTGAAGGGGAAGAGGAAAGACTCAATCTGGAAAAAGATGAACTAGACACTTTGAAAGCCGCAGCAGAAGAAGAGAAAGCGAAGGTTTCTGAACTGATCACTGAGATGAACAAAAGCATTGCTGATTATGCAGATCAGATAGAAGAAGCAGAAAAAGAAGCAGAGGCTTATGAAGCTGCGATTAAGGAAAAAGAGAAGGACATCAAATATCTCAAGAAAAAGATTGAGGAGGAGATGGCATTATCTGCAGCAGCTGCAAATATGACATGGCGTGATATTTCTTCTATTCAATTTGCAGAAGGGGACAGATATCTCTTAGCAAACCTTATTTATTGCGAAGCCGGTGGAGAACCTTATGTAGGTCAGGTGGCAGTAGGAGCAGTAGTAATCAATCGTGTACTATGCCCAAGATATCCTGATACCGTAGTGGGAGTAATCTATCAAAAGAGTCAGTTTTCACCAGCGGGAAGTGGAAGACTTGCCTTGGCTTTAGCTGTGAACAAAGCAACCACCAAGTGTTACAAGGCGGCAGATGAAGCTATGAGTGGAATTACCAATGTAGGAAACTGCCTGTACTTTAGAACGCCAATTCCAGCGCTGGAAGGCAAAGGAATTCGTATTGGTGGCCATGTATTTTATTAATGGATGAACGGTTGTAGGAAGGGTATCTTTGTGAAAAAGCGCAAATTGGACAAGTCAGTATTTAGAAGTTTGACTTTAATATCGCAATTTGGGATTAACATGATTGTTCCGGTAATGATGTGTATGTTTTTAGGAATATTTCTAGATAATAAGTTAGAAACTGGTTATTGGACGATTATATTGTTTTTCGTAGGTGCTCTTGCGGGGTTCAACAGTGTATACAAGATGGCAAGAAAAATCTACGGAGACAAAAGCAATAAAGAAGATGATAGAAAAAATTAAAAAATGGAATAGAACGGTGCTGGAATTGGAAAGCGGGATTGTTCTTTTTGGCGTGGTAGTCCAAGTGATAGCAATGTGGTTTGTTCCAGATATGTTGAAATTTACGATAGGTTTGTGGCTAGGCATATTAGTGGCCATGATTTCGGGTCTTCATATGTGGCAATCGCTTCAAAAAGCGTTTGATGGTTTTGAGGGCGATGCATCCAAGAAAAGTGCGAGGGCGGCAATCGTTAGATATATTGCAATTGTCGTGATTTTTGCTTTGATTATTATCACTGAGATAGGAGAGCCCCTTGCCGCTTTTGCGGGTATCATGGGACTTAAGATAGGTGCCTATCTGCAACCCTTAACGCACAAGTTTTACAATAAGATATTTCATGAGTCCGACCCAGTTCCTATGAGTTTGGAGGAGTACGAGGAACTGCAAGGACTAAAGGAGGATAAAGAAAGATAGGAGAAGGAGGTGAAAGAATGGGACAAAATGTGCTGCTATCTAGCACAGTAGACATCGACTTTATGATACATGGGGTGTTGAAATATGAGCTCTTTGGGCAAGAACTTTGGATTACAACTACCCATATATGTCTTTTCATCGTGCTGATGATTATTATCGGATTTGCGGTGCTGGCAAATAGAGCGATGAAGCGTGCCACAGAAGTGCCGGGGGGCTTTCAAAATGTGGTAGAGCTTATTGTGGAAATGCTAGATGGTATGGTGGGTTCCACCATGGGGAAAAATGCGAAAAAGTTCCGCAATTATATTGGAACCGTGTTCATTTTCATCCTGATTAGCAACCTGTCTGGTCTATTGGGACTTAGACCACCGACAGCAGACTATGGTGTTACAATGCCACTGGGTGTATTGACTTTTGTTATTGTTCATTACATGCAGTTTAAGTGTCAGAAACCAAAGGATATTTGGGCAGGAATGTGTTCACCTTTGCCACCATGGTTGCCAATTTGGTTCCCCATTAACGTAATCAGTGAGGTGGCGGTACCAATTTCCTTGTCGCTTCGTCTTTTCGCAAACATTCTTTCCGGTACCGTAATGATGGCTTTGATTTACGGACTGCTAAAATGGATTGCAATTGGCTGGCCAGCGGCTTTGCATGTGTATTTTGATATTTTCTCTGGCGCAATACAGACATATGTATTCTGTATGTTGACCATGACATATATCAACAATGCCATTGATTCAGATTAATTAACAACAAAGGTTTAGGAGGAAAAAGTAATGGAATTTAACGAGAATTTTATTTTGGGATGTTCAGCAATCGGTGCAGGTTTGGCACTTATCGCAGGTATTGGACCTGGAGTAGGACAGGGTATCGCAGCAGGTCATGCGGCAGCAGCAGTAGGACGTAACCCTGGTGCTAAATCTGATATTACAACAACAATGCTTCTTGGTCAGGCTGTAGCAGAGACAACAGGTTTGTACGGTTTGCTTATTGCATTCTTGCTCTTGTTCTTGAAACCATTATTGCCATAATAGGAGGACAGTTGGTTGAAAATGTTAACAGGAATTGGGTCCGTATGGCTTTCTGCAGAAGTGGAGATGGAGAGAATATTTGACCTCGATCTTCAACTGATAGCAGACGCTATACTTACAATCATTGCGTTGTTCTTCCTGTTTATTGCTTTGTCCTATTTATTATTTGAGCCTGCCAGAAAGATGCTTGAGGGCAGACGCGAAAAAATTAAAAGCGAACTTGAGAGCGCTGCCAATGATATGGAAAGTGCTCGAGCACTGAAGGAAGAATACGAAGAAAAAATCAGAGACATTGATAAGGAAGCAGAGAAGATTCTCGGTGAAGCGCGTAAGAAAGCTTTGGCAAACGAAGCTCAGATTATTGAGCAGGCGAAGGCAGATGCTGCACGAATCATGGAGAAGGCGCACAAAGAAGCTGAACTTGAAAAACAGAAGGCAGCTGACGAAGTGAAGCAGGAAATGATTTCTCTGGCATCCTTGATGGCACAGAAGGTTGTAGCTGCATCTATCGATACAACCATTCAGGAAGCTTTAGTGGAAGAAACTTTGAAAGAAATGGGTGACAACACATGGCTAAGCTAATTTCAAAAACCTACGGTGAAGCTTTGTTTGAACTTGCTATGGAGCAGGAGAAAGCGGACCAGTTTTTGGAAGAGGTAACACAGCTTTTGGTAGTCCTTGAACAGAACCCAGAGTTTGACAAACTGATGAATCATCCAAAGATAAGCAAGGCTGAAAAAGTGGATGTGATGGAAAAGGTGTTTGCAGACAAGGCTAGCAAGGAACTAGTGGGCTTTTTGGTGTTGATACTTCAGAAGGAGCGTTACAAAGAACTTAGAGCAATTCTGCAGTATTTTATCCAGAAGGTAAAAGAGGTTAAGGGTATTGGCCCTGCCGTTGTTACCACTCCTATGGAGCTTTCTGAAATTCAGAAAAAGCAGATCGAGGAGAAACTACTTCAGACCACCTCATACAAGACCATGGAGATGACCTATCAGGTAGATGAATCTCTCATCGGTGGTATGGTAATTCGCATTGGCGATAGAGTGGTAGACAGTAGTGTGAAAACCAAATTAGAGGAATTGACTAAGCAGTTGAGACAGATTCAGCTGCAATCATAGAAGAAAGGTGCGTACAGATCCATGAATTTAAGACCAGAAGAGATTAGTTCTGTAATAAAGGATCAGATCTTAAGATACGCGTCCCAGCTGGAGGTTTCCGATGTGGGAACTGTTATCCAGGTGGCAGACGGTATCGCTCGCGTGCATGGCTTGGAGAACGCTATGCAGGGAGAACTTTTACAGTTCCCTGGTGATGTATACGGTATGGTACTTAACCTGGAAGAAGACAACGTTGGTGCGGTTCTTTTGGGAAACCACAAAAACATCAATGAAGGCGATACAGTTAAGACTACAGGAAGGGTAGTAGAGGTTCCTGTAGGTGACGCAATGCTCGGAAGAGTTGTAAACGCGTTAGGACAGCCTATCGATGGCAAAGGTCCTATTCAGACAGATAAACATCGTCAGATTGAAAGAGTTGCATCTGGTGTAATCACTCGTAAATCCGTTGATACACCTTTGCAGACAGGTATTAAAGCGATTGACTCCATGGTACCAATCGGAAGAGGTCAGCGTGAACTTATTATCGGTGACAGACAGACGGGTAAAACAGCCATTGCTATTGATACCATCATTAATCAGAAGGGACAGAACGTAAAATGTATTTATGTTGCAATCGGACAGAAGGCGTCTACAGTTGCAACTATTGTAAAGACATTGGAAGAGTTCGGCGCTATGTCCTATACAACTGTAGTAGCAGCTACAGCCAGTGAATTGGCTCCACTTCAGTATATTGCACCTTATTCAGGTTGTGCAATTGGTGAAGAGTGGATGGAAAATGGAGAGGATGTATTGGTTGTTTACGACGATCTCAGTAAGCATGCAGCTGCATACCGTACACTGTCCTTGCTGCTCAAACGTCCACCTGGACGAGAAGCTTTCCCTGGTGACGTATTCTATTTGCACTCTAGACTTTTGGAGCGTGCAGCTAGAATGAACGAAGAATACGGCGGAGGCTCACTGACTGCATTACCAATTATTGAAACTCAGGCAGGAGACGTTTCTGCTTATATTCCTACCAACGTTATTTCCATTACAGATGGACAGATTTATCTGGAAACCGAAATGTTTAACGCTGGTTTTAGACCTGCTGTAAACGCAGGACTTTCTGTATCTCGTGTAGGTGGTAGTGCGCAGATTAAGGCTATGAAGAAAATTGCGGCTCCTATTCGTGTGGAATTGGCACAGTACCGCGAACTTGCGGCATTTGCACAGTTCGGTTCTGAATTGGATGCTGATACCAAAGAAAAGCTGGCTCAGGGCGAAAGAATCAAAGAAATCTTGAAGCAGCCTCAGTACCAGCCAATGCCTGTTCAGTATCAGGTAATTATCATTTACGTTGCAACTAACAAGTATTTGTTGGATGTAGAGGTAGAAGATATCACCAGATTTGAAAAGGAATTGTTTGAGTTCCTGGATACCAAATATCCAGAGGTTCCAAATGCGATTGCAACTGAGAAGGTTATTTCTGACGAAACAGAAGTGACACTTAAGAAGGCAATCGAGGAGTTCAAAGCAGGTTTTAATAAATAGACGCAGAAAGGCAAGGTGAAACGTTATGGCATCCATGCGTGATATCAAACGTCGTAAGAGCAGTATACAGAGTACCCAGCAGATTACGAAAGCCATGAAACTTGTGTCTACAGTTAAACTGCAGAGAGCGAAGCAGAACGCAGAGCGCTCACAGAATTATTTTCAGTGTATGTTCCAGACTGTAAATTCTATCTTGGAAAAGACAGCTGGGCTTAATCATCCTTACTTAACCAAGGGTGCATCTGACAAAAAAGCCGTTATCGTGATGACTTCTAACCGAGGTTTGGCAGGCGGATACAACTCCAATATCGTGAAGCTTGTTGTAAACAGTGATATTCCAAAAGAAGATGCGCTGATTTATGCCGTTGGACACAAAGGTCTAGAGGCTCTAAATCGCTATGGTTACCACATCGAAGCGGATTGGTCTGATATTGTAGAGGAACCGGCCTTTGCAGATGCGATGCAGCTTGGCAAGGAGTTACTTAAAAAGTATGCAGAGGGCGAAATCGGAGAGATTTATCTCGCATACACCAAGTTTAAGAATACAGTGAGTCATGAACCAATGTTAATCAAACTTCTGCCAGTAGAGGTAGAAGAGGGAGAGGCGAAGCAGGAGAAGACTGGCGCGGAGGCAATCATGAACTTTGAACCAGCGGATGAAGAAGCCTTAAATATGATTATTCCAAAGTATATCAATAGCTTGATATATGGTGGATTGGTGGATTCCGTTGCAAGTGAAAATGGTGCGCGTATGCAGGCAATGGATTCGGCAACCAGCAATGCAGAGGAAATGATTGACGATTTGACACTGAAATACAATAGAGCAAGACAGGGCTCAATCACACAAGAACTGACTGAAATCATAGCAGGCGCAGGTGCAATATCCTAACGTGCTATCAGAGAAAGGAAACAAGAAATGGCAGGAGTAAATAAAGGTAAAATTACTCAGATTATCGGTGCCGTACTGGATATCAAATTCAGTGAAGGCAAGCTGCCCGAAATAAATGAAGCGATTGTCATTCCTACAAAGGATGGTGGCAAATTGACTGTAGAAGTTGCTCAGCATTTGGGTGATGATACAGTTAGATGTATCGCAATGGGCTCCACCGATGGCCTTGTAAGAGGTATGGAAGCAGATGCCACAGGCGCACCAATCAGTGTTCCTGTAGGTGAAAATACATTGGGACGTATCTTCAATGTACTTGGAGAACCAATTGACAATAAGCCAGCTCCAGAGCAGGTTTCTTATGAACCAATTCACAGACCAGCACCTGAGTTTGTAGAACAGTCTACAGAGACAGAACTTTTGGAAACAGGTATCAAGGTAGTAGACCTTCTTTGCCCATACCAAAAGGGTGGTAAAATTGGTTTGTTTGGCGGTGCTGGAGTAGGTAAGACCGTATTGATTCAGGAATTGATTCGTAACATCGCCACAGAGCACGGTGGATACTCTGTATTTACTGGTGTAGGTGAGCGTACTCGTGAAGGTAACGACCTTTATCACGAAATGAAAGAATCTGGAGTATTGGACAAAACAACCATGGTATTTGGTCAGATGAACGAGCCACCAGGAGCTCGTATGAGAGTAGGTCTGACCGGTCTTACTATGGCTGAGTATTTCAGAGACAAGGGTGGAAAGGACGTGCTTCTTTTCATCGACAATATTTTCCGTTTTACACAGGCTGGTTCCGAGGTTTCAGCGCTTCTGGGACGTATGCCTTCCGCAGTAGGTTATCAGCCTACATTGCAGACTGAGATGGGTGCTTTGCAGGAACGTATTACTTCTACAAAGAATGGTTCTATTACATCTGTACAGGCAGTATATGTTCCTGCAGATGACTTGACTGACCCAGCTCCAGCGACTACATTTGCTCACTTGGATGCGACAACGGTATTGTCCCGTTCTATCGTGGAGCTTGGTATCTATCCTGCAGTAGATCCATTGGAATCTACTTCTAGAATTCTGGATCCACGTATTGTAGGTGAGGAGCATTATCAGACTGCCAGAGGAGTGCAGGAAATCTTGCAGAAATACAAGGAATTGCAGGATATCATCGCTATTCTTGGTATGGATGAACTTTCTGAAGAAGATAAACTGGTCGTATCACGTGCAAGAAAGGTACAGAGATTCCTTTCACAGCCATTCTTCGTAGCGGGACAGTTCACTGGCTTGGAAGGTAAGTATGTTCCAATTGCAGAAACCATCCGTGGCTTCAAAGAAATCTTGGAAGGTAAGCATGATGATATCCCAGAGAGTTACTTCCTCAATGCGGGTAGCATCGATGATGTTCTTGCAAAGGTGAAATAAGATGAAAGACTTTACATTAAAAATCATTGCACCAGACCGTGTTTTCTATGAAGGTCAGGTGGAGTCAGTAGAATTTAATACCTCAGAAGGTGAAATAGGAATTCTGCCAGGCCATCAGCCTACCACCGTTATTGTGAAACCAGGTGTATTGGTTATAGATGAAGGTGAGACAGAAAAGATTGCAGCCTTGCACGAGGGATTTGTAGAGATTCTTCAGGAACAAGTTACCATTTTGGCAGAAATCGTAGAGTGGCCAGAGGAAATTGACCTGGAGAGAGCTGAAGAGGCAAAACAGCGTGCGGAACATAGACTGCAGGCGAAGGACCCAGATACTGATCTGGTCAGAGCGGAATCCGCACTTCGCAGAGCAATTGCACGTATCAATGTACTGAAATAGAACTATAAAAAAGGAATAGGCAATGCCTATTCCTTTTTATGCAATCTTAGTATGATATTTAAGTGAATTGCTCAACAAGGAAAGAGGACATAAATAAAGGAGAACAAGAATGAAGATACTATGGAGATTAGGGAAAGAGGCTATCAGACATAAGAAGTTGTACATAATAGCGATATTGTCGACCATGGGATTGACTGCTGTCAATTTGATTGCTCCGAAGGTGTTGTCGGGAATGACTGGGCTTGTGGAGAGAGGCGTGGATGAAGCAGCGCTCAGCAAGATTTTGCAGTTGACAATTGTTCTTCTTGGACTATATTTGCTCCGAGTATTATTCCGCTTTCTGAGCAATTATATGGCGCACAAGGCAGCATGGCACTTGGTGGGAGATTTGCGTACCAAAACCTATGACAAATTAGAGCATTTGCAGCTGGGCTTTTTCCATGACAAACAGACTGGGGATTTGATGAGCAGAGTAGTAAACGATACAAGAGATTTTGAACTTTTGTACGCTCACATTATCCCAGATATGATTACTAACGTAGTAACTTTCGTGGGTGTCCTTTGCGTGCTGCTTACAATCAACTGGAAGCTTGCCTTAATCACCTGTGGTCCCTTGCCACTTTTGCTTATATCCGGAGTTATCTTTGTAAAAAAAGTAAGACCCTTTTTTAAGGTATCCCAAGCCAAGATGGGTGAACTCAATGCCATCTTGCAGGACAATTTGTCTGGTATACATGAGATACAGGCATTTGGAAGAGAAAAATATGAGACAGAGAGAGTAAATGAGAAAAACTTCTCTCATATCAAAGCAATGCTGACTGCACTGCGTATCAGTGCTATTTTTCATCCTGTGGTAGAGTTTATCTCTTCCATAGGAACGATTTTAGTAGTGGGCTGTGGTGGCTTCCTTGCTTTCTATGAGGGACTGTCTGTGGAAGATATAGTTGCCTTTGTGCTTTATTTAAGCTTGTTTTATGCTCCTATTACTGGATTGGCAAATCTGCTGGAGAGCATGCAGCAGGCTATGGCGGGCGCAGAACGTGTACTTTTGATTTTGGATGCTCCAATAGAGATAAAGGACAAAGAGGATGCAAAGGACTTAGGAAAAGTGGAAGGTTCCATCACTTTTGAAAACGTCAGCTTTTCCTATGAAAGAGGCGGGCAGGTTTTGGATGATGTATCCTTCCACTGTGAGCCAGGAAAGATGCTTGCACTGGTTGGTCCTACAGGTGTAGGAAAAACTACATTGACACAACTGATCTCTCGATTCTACGAACCATCACAGGGTAGAATCCTAGTAGATGGAAAAGACATTCAGGAAGTAACCATGGAAAGTTTAAGACAGAATATTTCCCCAGTGCTCCAGGATACTTTCCTGTTTAATGGAACCATTGCAGAAAATATCAGTTACGCTAAAGGTGATGCTACTATGGAAGAAATCATGGAGGCGGCGAAAGCAGCGAATATTCATGAGGATATCTTGCAGATGCCAGAAGGCTATGAGACCAAGGTTGGGGAAAGAGGACTTAGACTTTCAGGAGGACAGAAACAGCGTGTGGCGATTGCAAGAACAATCCTGCGTAAATCGCCAATTATCATTTTGGATGAAGCCACCGCTTCTGTGGATGTGGAAACAGAAAAGCAGATTCAAACAGCCATATCAGGTATAGCTGGTACGCGAACTATCGTAGCCATTGCCCACAGACTTTCTACCATTCGAAACGCAGATATGATATTGGTCATTCACGAAGGAAAGATAGCAGAGTCTGGTACTCACACCGAGCTTCTAGAAAAGGGTGGAATCTATGCACGCATGCACAAAGTGCAGAGCGATGCAGCACAACAGCTTAGTTGAGGGCAGTAAATCCCAATAGATAGAACAGTTGGGACGTGGCTTTTGAAAGAGCAAACAATAGACAGAGATCAAGATGGTGGTCTCTGTCTATATTATCAAAAACATAAAATAGGTTGAATTTATCCTAGACACAGTGATATACTATGTATATAAGATTTAGGAGGTGTTCACATGACCGTAGATACAAACACAATGGTTTCGATTACAGAAGCAAATCAAAACTTTTCAAAAGTAGCTAGATTAGTAGATGAGCTCGGATCAGTTGTTATACTTAAGAATAATGTACCAAGATATTTGGTAATAGATTTTAGTAAAGCGGAGGAAAGTGCAGTAGCGAAAGATGAGGATGTGCTTGAGATTTCAAAGAGGTTGCTCGCACAGAATAAAGAAGCGTATGAGGTGCTCGCTAAATGAAAAAACTGAGTAAAGAGCAGATTTTAATGCTTCATTCACAGCTCATTGAACAGACTGGAGGAATTGATGGTGTAAGAGATTTTAATCTTTTAGAATCAGCTATTGAGACCCCATTCCAAGTATTTGCAGGAGAGGAGTTGTATCCAACGATACAAGCGAAAGGCACACGTCTGGGCTATGGTTTGATTAAGAACCATTGTATGCTGGATGGAAACAAACGCATTGGAATTCATGCGATGTTAGTATTCTTTGCTTTGAATGGAATAGAATTGCAGTATACACAGAAAGAATTATATGAAATGGTTCTTGAAGTGGCAGATGGCAGCTTAACATATGAAGGTATGTTAAAATGGGTACTTGGACATCAAGTATAAAGAATGGAAAGCCGAAAGGGTTTCCATTTTTTTAAATCGAGTATAGTAGATTCAAAAAGGGACTGTAAAACAGTTCGATAAACTTGAATTTATCGAGGCAGTGGAAAAAGAAGCGGCTGCGAAGCAGACATTTATTTTTCCTGCCGAGATACCGACAAAATCGTAAAGCGCATAGCGCGACAGGCACGAAGTGACTGGATTTTGGAGGGGAAAATTGGGCATCAGAAGATAAATATTTATATATCATGCCCAAAAGAGAACGAAAAACCAGTATTTTGCCAAGGCGGAAGGGTTTTTTGGGCATAGGAGAGATTAAATCTTAGCTGTATGCCCAAAATATCAAATATTTGGGCACTGAAGGAAAAGAATAATTACTCTATGCCCAAAAAGTACATGAAACCGTGAATATATAAACTTATTTTCGGTCTTTTGGGCATGGAAGAGATGTTATTTCATACCTATGCCCAAAACGATAGATGAAGGGGGACTAGTTACAGCTTTGAGCCCAGGCCCAGTTCGCGTCCAGCGATGCTGACCGCTTGCTGTGTGGCTTCGCCACATACATCTTCGCACGAATATGTCTACATGTGAGCAAGCTCCTGTAAAAACACCTCCTAAGCCCATCCGCTACGCGTATGCCGTAGCTCTGAGTGCTACTAGTGGCTTAGTCGGTATCGCGCCAGGAAAAGCAAATACTTGCATAGCAAGTGCTTGCTTTTCCCTTGAGCGCGATAAATCCCAATTTGTCGAAGAGATGATAATTCCATTGCCAAGAGATATCTTGCTTTTGAATGCAGAGAATAAGGCTTTTGCTAAGACTCTGCACGCATCATAAAAATCCTGCATATAGTAAGAAAAAAGGCAGGTTTCGTATGGACAACGGCCTTAGAACGATTCCGCTATATTTGGCATACAGACCACCTTGGCTTCCAGGGGATCAAAACAGTGAAGTCAGTGATTTGGAATATTTACAGCAAATGTATTCAGCTCATATCAAGATGCATCAAAAGAGAGTCAGCGATATTGTAGACAAACTGGACTATGAAGGAAGTATGATTTATGATGAGTACCCAGATAGATGGCAAATCTACAGACTGGCAGAGAATATTTTAGAAATCATGAAGCGTGAAGACATGGAAAATGAAAAGCAGATAGAAGACGTACTTTTCTGGGAGCAGATGGCAGATGTCATCCAGATTTTGCTGTGTCAGGAAATCTACAAAAGACGCAGAGAGAAGAAGCGTCGTATCATAAAATTTTAGTTGTGGTTTTAACATAAACTAAGTAAAATATAGTCATGGTGCGAAGGCACTGTGACTATATTTTTGCTATAGGATGAATTCAATGGAAGACAATAGACAGTGGATAGAGATAAACGAAATATTGACCGAGTGGATAGATGAAGGTTTGTATCAGGTGATACTCAGTAATTCTAGAGACGTGCAGGTGGCAAGCAAGGTGAAAATCAGACCTGTTCTGTTAAAGGGACAATTGTTTTTCCAGCAGACCATCTATCAGGGAACTAAGGTGCTCCATAGCAATTTTGAAAAAGATGCTATGTGCGAGCAGATTTTAAATTGGCTTCAGAATACCTTCAAACAGGGAGAGATACAGTCTGATAAAGGAGCGGTTACTTTACTCATTAGTAAAAAGGGCAAGGCGACTACAAAGGTAACGAAAAAAACACCAACAGGTGAGAAACGTTTAATGGAGCACAATCGTGTGAAGAATTATATATTGGAGGAAGGTACTCCGGTTGACTTTTTGGTGGGATTAGGCGTTCAAACCAAAGATGGTAAAGTAGTAAAGGCAAAGTATGATAAATTCCGCCAGATTAACCGTTATCTGGAGTTTATAGAGGATATTATTCCAAAGCTTCCAGCAGGGAAAACGCTTAGAATTATCGATTTTGGCTGTGGGAAATCCTATTTGACCTTTGCGATGTACTATTATCTACATGTGATTAAGCAGTATCCTGTGCAGATTACTGGACTGGATTTAAAGACGGATGTCATCGAGCATTGTAACAAGTTGGCCAAAGAATACGGTTATGACAAGCTCACCTTTGAAAGGGGAGATATTGCGTCCTATGAAGGAGCAGACCAGGTAGATATGGTTGTTACTTTGCACGCTTGCGATACAGCTACAGACTTTGCGATTGAAAAAGCGGTGAAATGGGGCGCCAGTGTCATTTTGGTTGTTCCATGCTGCCAGCATGAAGTGAACGCACAGATTAAATGTCAGCCAATGGAAGAAATTCTAGGCTATGGTCTGATTAAGGAAAGAATGTCCGCGCTGATTACAGATGCATTGCGAGCGCAACTGCTTGAGGCCAATGGGTATGATACCCAGATATTGGAATTTATAGATATGGAGCATACTCCAAAGAATCTGCTGATTAGAGCAGTGAAGAGAAGTGGAATGCAAAGTTCTGCGAAAGTAAAACAAGAGGCTTGGCGTGCGAATAGAGTGTCACAGCTATGCGACTTTTTTGGCATTGATCCAACTCTTCAGAAGCTGATTGGAGAGAATCCAAAAGCGGACAAAGCATAATTGATTTTTGGGAGAATAAAGCATGAAGAAATCAATCATTAAGGGAATCGTGTATGGCGCGGTTTTCTTCATTGCAATGATTGTAATAGATAAGATAATGAATACAGGAAATGTGGATATGACAGCAGAAATGCCAGAAGCCTCTTTTCCTGTACTTTACATGGAAATAGATGGGCAGAGGTACAATGAACTCCACGGTTATGCGCAGCCAATGGAAGTTGCGTACATGCGCAACAACATTACGGCACTTGAGGAAGACAGAAGTACGGGGTTTGCCATTAAAAAATTTGAAGAGCCAATTTCCAGTGTCAGTTATGAAGTAAGAAGCTTAGACGGAAGCAGACTGATTGAAGACACAGAAGTGGAGAACTACCTGGAGGATGAAAAATACATTACAGGAGAGATAGCACTAAAGGATTTGATAGAGCAAGATCAAGAGTATGCGCTTATCTTTTTGCTGGAATTGGAAAGCGGACAGATTGTTAGATATTATACGAGGGCGATTTGGAGCGAAGATTACAGCGCCTCTGAAAAAATAGCCTATGTCATAGACTTTAACAGCAAGACCTTCGACAAATCGGCGGCAAAGAACCTGACCAAATATTTGGAAACCAATGCAGAAGGCGACAATACCACCTTCCATAAGGTAAATATTCACAGTAGTTTGTCACAGGTAAGCTGGGGGGAATTGAATGTTCAAAGAGAAATTGACCCAGTGCCAGAATTGGTAGAGTTGGCATCTCAGACGGCGAGTCTTCGTATGCATTATGTGGTTTCTGTCAAAGAGGAAGATGAAACAAAGTATTACGATGTGGCAGAATATTATCGCATTCGATATACACCTGAAAGAACATATCTGTTGGACTTCGAGCGCGAAATGACTCAATTTTTTGAGGAAAAAGAAGATTCCTTTGTCAATGACAAGATTGTTCTTGGCATAGCAGGAGACGATATTCCTTTTGTGGAAAGTGAAGATGGAAATAACTTTGCCTTTGTCATTCAAAACAAACTTTGCAGTTATAGCGTAACAGACAAAGAGTTTGCGACCATCTTTAGCTTTTACAATGAAAATCAGGGAGATGAGAGAACGATATACAACCATCATGACATCAAAATTCTCAACATGGATGAGGCTGGAAATGTTGAGTTTGCTGTGGTGGGATATATGAATAGAGGTAGATACGAAGGCCAAGTGGGTGTTCAAATCTACAAATATGATAGCGTAATCAATTCTGTGGAAGAGATTGTGTTCATCCCATACACCAAGGGAGAGCAAATCCTTCTGGCAGAAATGGAAAAACTTTTGTACACCAGTAGGGATGGATTTTTGTATCTTTGCCTAGAAGATATGGTTTATGAGATTAACATGGAGACCAAATCCTACGAAGGTATTGTACCTATCTTACAGGATGATACAATGCAGGCATCTAAAAGCCATAGTGTGATTGCATGGCAAAAGGGAGAGGACCCTGATGCGTGTAGCGCAATCCTTTTGATGAACTTAAGCACCAAAGAAAAAACAGAGATTTTGGCTCCGGCAGGGGAGTTTTTAAGACCGCTGGGATTTATGGGAGAAGACCTAATCTACGGATATGCCAAGGAAGAAGACATCTCTGTGGATGGCGCAGGGCGAGTAACATTTCCAATGTACAGACTATGTATTTTGGGAACCGATGGCACCATTCAAATGCAATATATGCAGCAGGATATCTATGTGCTTGACTTGCAGGTGGAGGCAAACCAGATTCATTTGAGCCGTGCAGTGAAGACAGAAGAAGGAGAGTTAAAAGCCACTACAGACGATCAGATTATGAACAATCAGGTTGCTGTGGCAGGCAAGAACAAAGTAGGCGCAGTAGCGACAAGCACCTATGAAAAAATCGTTCAGATCACTGTAAAGAAAACATTGGAGCCTGAAAGCATCAAGATGCTGAGCCCTAAGGAAGTACTGTTTGAGGGCGGAAGAGAAGTAGTGCTGGAAAGCGACAATTTAAATGCAAGATTTTATGTATATGGACTAGATGGCATCAAAGGCATATATCGAAGTCCTGCCAATGCTGTGAATCTGGCGTACCAGGTTTCCGGTTCTGTAATCGGAGAAGACGGAAAATATGTTTGGATTAAGGGCAATCGAGTGAGCAGAAATCAGATAATGGCCATCACAGCCGCCTCTGTAACAGAGGAAAAGGACAGTGTAGCCATCTGTTTGGACACGATGCTTAAGTTTGAAGGGGTCATTCGAAACTCAGAATACCTGATTGCACAGGGAGAGACCATTTTCACCGTGCTTGAAAAGAACTTGCCAGATGCACAAATACTGGATTTGAAAGGCTGTAATTTGGAGTCGATGTTGTATTATGTCAACCGCGACATTCCTGTTTTTGCTTCCTTAAGTGATGGAAGTGCAGTGCTGATAGTGGGCTTTAACGAATACAATATCGTAGTTATGAATCCAACCACAGGAAAGCTTTACAAAAAAGGTATGAATGATTCTAGAGAGTGGCTGGAAGAAAATGGTAATAGTTTTATTACCTATGTGAAGTAAGAGGTTAGATCAGTTTTGCAAGTAAAAGGCGACCTCTTATTTTGGGCGCGAGGAAAAAAGCCAACAGGACTTTTACGGCGTCAAAAGGCAGATATGGCAATGCTCCAATGCTAATTGCAGACAGGAGTGAAATATGATTTAAATAAGCAAGCCACAAACTGCCAAAAAAATAGCAAACGAGTGTGCCCAAGATCATACCTGTTAAAAACATGGTCTGCTTGTACTGGAAGATTTCCAAAAGAAACCCTAAGAGAAGAACCAAAAAGACTTCGCCTATAAGGTAACCGCCTGTGGGACCGATTAACTTGCCGGGACCACTGGTGAAACCAGCAAAAACAGGAAGACCGACAAAACCTAAGAGTAGATACAAAAGAAAAGTTAAAAGCCCCTTCCAACGTCCTAAAAGGTAGGTTGAAAGATAGAGGGCGAGTGTGCCAAAGGAAAAAGGAACAGGTGAGATTGGAAGTGTAATGGACAGAGGTGACAGAACACAGATGAGAGCTGTCATAACTCCAATCAAAGCCATATGATGGGTGGAAAGTTTCAAATTGCGATTCATCAGTTGCTCCTTTGTGATTAATAAAGTTAGTATATCTGCTTCAAAAATGACTGTCAATCTAAGGAGGAAAAAGCATGTTTGTATTTGGACAAGAATGTAAAGTGACACCCTGTGAACCAGGAGTGGAGAGAAAGGTTCTTTCCTGGTCGGAGGAAATGATGATGTGTGAGATTACATTTCAGGAAGGTGCTGTTGGAAATACACATGCGCACCCTCATCTGCAGATTACTTATATCGCAGATGGAGAGTTTGAGTTTACCATAGGAGAAGAGACCAAACTTGTGAAAAAAGGAGACAGTGTATATATGCCTTCGGGAGTATCCCATGGAGTGAAATGCCTTAAGGCAGGTGTGCTGGTAGATGTGTTTAATCCAAAGAGAGATGAATTCTTAGCATAAAATAAAATAAATAAGAAAAGACCGTACCATTTGGTGCGGTCTTTGTTTGTCTATAAGGTGATGATTTATAAGTCGCCGGATTTGTATTTGGATACAATGTTTTGGATTCTTTCGTTTGGATTTAGCAAATCGCTGATGGAAGAATCGTGATTCAAGGTATCGATGATATATGCAATGTACTTACTCATATCACAGTTGACATACCAGTCGCGCTGCAAAAGTTCAGGAGTCTGATAAATCAAGTTAGTAGTAAGAACCTTGCTGATAGAACCGCTTTCGTAAGCCTTGTCAAATTTGTCCAAACCGTTGGTGAACAAGCCGAAGGTAGCGAATACGAAAATATTGCGAGCCCCTCTCTCTTTCAAAGCAACAGCGACTTCCAAAACGCTTTCGCCAGAGGAAATCATGTCGTCAATGATGATCATGTCTTTGCCTTCTACACTGGTACCCAAAAATTCGTGTGCTACGATAGGGTTGCGTCCGTTTACAATACGTGTATAATCACGTCTCTTGTAGAACATGCCCATGTCAAGGCCAAGTACGTTGGCAATATAGATAGCACGTCTCATTCCGCCTTCATCAGGGCTGATAACCATCATGTGGTCGGAATCAATCTGCAAATCTTTTACGTTGCGTAAAAGTCCTTTGATGAACTGATATGCAGGCTGGACAGTTTCGAAGCCATGAAGAGGAATTGCATTCTGCACTCTTGGGTCATGAGCGTCAAAGGTAATGATATTGTCTACGCCCATGTTTACCAATTCCTGAAGTGCCAAAGCGCAATCCAAAGATTCTCTGGAAGTACGCTTGTGCTGTCTGCTTTCATAGAGGAAAGGCATGATTACAGTGATACGTCTAGCCTTACCGCCTACAGCAGCGATGATACGTTTTAAGTCCTGATAGTGATCGTCAGGAGACATATGATTTTCGTGACCGCACAGAGAGTAAGTCAAACTATAGTTCGCAACATCAACCAACAAATAAAGGTCAGTACCTCTTACAGATTCTAAAATCATACCTTTGGCTTCACCTGAGCCAAAACGAGGAACCTTTGCACCGAGGAGGTAAGTATCTCTCTGATATCCAGCAAAAGCCAGGCTATCTTTGTGCTCACTTTCTCTTTCTGTTCTCCATTTTACAAGGTACTTGTCAATTTTTTCTCCTAGGTTACGACAGCCTTCAAGAGCAATCATGCCTAGGGAACCAACTGGGATGGTTTCTAGATTGCGTTTTTCTTCGCGGTTTCCCATGAAAATAATCCTCACTTTCTGTTTGCCATTCGTTTTTTGATGATTCTTATATCAGAGCCCGTCAGCTTGCAAAGCTTAAACTGGCTTGTTATACGTGAGAAAATTCGGTCGGAGTAACTGTCGCGCAGATCCTCCAAAGCCAAATTGGTAGAAATAATGGTGGATTTCCTGCGCAAATGTCTCTCATTTAGGAGAGAGAAAAGGCTGGAAACAACGAAGGAATTGGTCAGTTCCGTACCTAAGTCGTCGATAATCACCAAGTCGCAATTATACAAGTCTTCGTGAATATTGTAAAGAGAAACTTTTGATTTGCTGTCAAATGCATACTTGGCAAGGGTATCAAATAGGTCGATAGAACTGAAATAAATGACAGAGTGGCCTGTGTCTAAAAGTTCCTTGGCGACACAGCCAGACAAAAAAGATTTTCCTGTTCCTACTGTACCACAAAAGAAGAGGTTGGAATAGTCCTGGTCGAAGTTCGCTACAAAATCTTTACATGTTTTGACAGCGTTCTCGAAACGAACCAAATCCTCGCCTTCATAGTATTCGTAGGAAAGGTTAGAAAAATTATCTTGTTCTAATAAAACTTTGATATTGGACTGATTGTAAAGAAGCTCAATAATCTGCTGCTTAAAGCAGTGACATTTCGCACCGTCTATATAGCCTGTATCTTTGCAATCTTTGCATTCGTAGATAGGATCTAGATAGTCTGCAGGCAAGCCATGAGCCTCTAATAGAGCAATTTTTTGGCTGCCAATGTGAGCAATCTGTTCTTTTAGTTCTTCAACAGAAGATGCATCACCAAAGAGCATCTTTTTGGCATGGGCAATGGACAGAGAGGAAACCTGACTGTCCAGAGCGTGATACTCGGGAATATGAGCATACACATAATCTCTGCGAGAGGTCATGATATGCCTGTTTCGGTCTTGCGTATCTTCATAACCTTTTATGATAGATTCAAATTGTGCGTTTGTCAGTGCCACAGTAGTCTCCTTAGTAAAGTGCGGTTGATGGTTAATTGCTCATGAGTTCGCGCTCAAGAGCTTCAAAGTCATAATCGTGTTGAGGAATCTGAGGTCCTCTTTTGGCTGCCGCAGGCTTGCTGCTGCGGCGCTTCTGATGAAGCTCGTCCATCTTGAGAATATCTGCCTCATGGTGAACGCCTGCCTTGAGCCAGCTGCTCAAGATGCCTTCCGTGTATTCAAAGCGATGAGATGTAGTTGCAAGGGAAGCTCTCTTGCAAGCCTCGCTGATGATTTCAGGGCTAAAACCATATTCTTTAGTCCAAAGATTGATAAATGCCATTTCTTTGTCGGTAGGAGCACCTTGGCGTCCTAAGTCACGCATGATGGCATATACGGATTTGTCATATCGGGAAGAAGCCTTTTGGGCCTGCTTTACGGTGGTAATGCCTTCCTTGGCCCAGTTCAAGGCAACTTTTTCTATGTAACGAAAACTCTTAGAGCCCTTGTCTACGCAATACTGAATGAGGTAATCAATCAAGTCTGCTGAGAAGTGCAGACAGTCGGAGAAGTACAAAATAGACTTCATCTCGGAAGGGGTAAGAGGCTTGTCCAAATAAGTTTCAGCCACATATATCAACTCGCTGATTTCGTCGCGGCTCTTGAACTCCTTAAGCTGGTCTAAAGTATAAGAAGGCTTTGCAAATGGTTCGGATTCCTCCGACTGAGCCTTCTGAGACTCTCCAGTGAGTTCGGAAGCAGTGGCCACGATAGACAAAACTGGAGCCTGTGCTTTTAACTCTACAGCTGGAGCTATAGGAGAAGTGTTAAGGTCCTGAAGATGAATACCAATAAGAGTCTTGCTTTCATCATAATCTAAGGAGAGGACGTTGTTCTTTTCCCAATAGCGAAGCGCACGTAGAACATCCTTCTCGGTGTGGTTGAACTTGTCCGCGATTTCGGACACGCTAGTAGGAAGATTTGCACTCATCATGCGAATCAGGTACAAATAAATCTTTAATTGTGCATCGTTGGCGTCCTTCATGTAATCGTCGATGAAGCGATTGGATACCGCTGTGGAATCAGCATAATTGTCCTTGTAAATGGTAAAACGACTCATTAATATACTCACCCGTTTCTAGTTGTTTTAAGCAAGTCCAAGTATAACATAAGCCTCCTAAAAAGGAAATAGCCAATTTCCCTGAAACACTGATAAAATGGGCGTTTGCGGGCTCTTGTGGATAATGTGGATAATGTGGAAAAGGTCATTTTTTTGAAGTGAAAAACAGGACGTAATCCAGTGTTTATGGCATCTTTTCGAGAAGGCAAAGTTATCCACGATAAAAAATAAAATATCCACATTTTTCCTGGCCGATTTGACCCTCGAAAAATGTGGATAATGTGGACAATTAATTTTGAAGTAGATTTTCGCCGATTTTATGCACGTCTCCGGCTCCCATAGTTATCAACAAGTCGCCGTTGATACAATTTTTTAATAAAAATTTTTCAATTTCTTCAAAAGAAGGGAGATAGTAACACTCTTTACCCAGTTTTTGAAGTTCATCTGCAATGGCTTGAGAAGTAATACCAATGGTATTGACTTCCCTTGCAGCATAGATATCAGCCAGAACCACTTTGTCTGCAAGAGAAAGGGCTTGAGCAAATTCCTTTAGGAAAGCCTGTGTTCTAGTGTAGGTGTGAGGCTGGAATACACACCAAAGATTTTGATGAGGATAACTCTGTGCAGCAGTCAAGGTTGCTGTAATCTCTGTTGGATGATGTGCATAATCATCTATAATAGTGATGCCATCTTTTTGACCCTTGTATTCGAAGCGGCGATCTGTTCCTGTAAAGTGTAAAAGCCCCTGTGCGGCTGTCTGACGGTCTATACCTACCAAATCTGCAAGAGCAAGCGTTGCCAAAGCGTTGGAAACGTTGTGGTTTCCAGGAACACTAAGCTTCAAGGCGAAAGGAGCCTGCCCTGGGGTGATAGCATCAAAGCTTGCGCATGCCAATGTGTCGTAATGGATATCTGCGGGATGGTAGTCTAAATCCTCGCCAAAGCCAAAGGTCACAACCTTGCATGGCAGATCCTTGGCAATTTCCTGCCAGTTTGGAATTTCACCGTTAATAATCAGAGCGCCATCTGCTGGAATAAGCTCTGCAAACTTGCGGAAGGACTGGCGAATGTCATTTATGTCCTTGAAGAAATCCAAATGGTCTTCTTCTATATTAAGAATCAATCCAATCTTAGGGAAAAAGGATAAAAAACTATTGGTGTATTCGCAGGCCTCTGTAACGAAGATGTCGTGACCACCGATGCGAAGGTTTCCACCGATAGACTTTAGTATGCCGCCAATGGTAAGTGTTGGGTCAGTGTCTGCCTCCAAAAGCACCTGTGATACCATGGAAGTAGTAGTGGTCTTGCCGTGGGTACCGCTGATGGCAATAGAGGTTTGATAGTTAAGCATCAACTGACCAAGCAGTTCTGCGCGCATCATGTATGGAATCCCTTTGGCCAAAATGGCCTGGAACTCTAGATTGCTATCCCTAACAGCACTGGTAAGAACCGCAACCTCAATGTCGTCGGTTACATGAGAAGCGTCTTCTCCATACGAAACCTTGATGCCTTTTTCCTCTAAGTGCTTGGTAATAGGAGACTCTTTCCAGTCTGAGCCAGAGACAGTAAAACCTGCATCATGCAGAATTTCAGCTAGTCCGCTCATACTGATTCCGCCAATACCAACAAAATATATATGCACTGGGTGTTTGAAATCGATTTGATACATTTTGAACACCTTTTCCTTCCTATATTAAATGCTATCCTATATTATACGCATTTGAGACTTAAAAAACAAATGTTAAATGGAGAAATGGAAAATTATCCCTATAAGTGTGTATGTTGCACAAAAAATAGGAAAAATTCACCAAAAATATATCGATAATCAACATGGAAATCGCAAAAAACGACGTTTTCTTTTGTTATTTTTGTTCACTTTCCAAAACGAGTGTGATATAATCAATATACCTAATAGGGTTATAGACTAGAACGAGGTGATGACATGATTAGAAAAGAAATGATTGCCATGCTTTTAGCAGGAGGACAGGGAAGCCGTTTGGGCGTATTGACTTCTAAAGTGGCGAAGCCTGCTGTAGCGTTTGGTGGCAAATATCGCATTATTGATTTCCCATTAAGTAACTGCATCAACTCTGGTGTAGATACAGTAGGAGTATTGACACAGTATCAGCCTCTTAGACTGAATACACATATTGGTATTGGTATTCCATGGGATTTGGACAGAAATATTGGTGGTGTAACAGTGCTTCCACCATACGAGAAGAGCACCAACAGTGAATGGTATACTGGTACAGCCAATGCAATTTACCAGAATATTGATTACATGCAGAGCTTCAATCCAGAGTACGTATTGATTCTCTCAGGAGATCACATTTACAAGATGGATTACGAAGTGATGCTTGACTTCCACAAGGAAAATGGCGCAGAGGTAACAATCGCTGTTATGCCAGTTCCAATGGAGGAGGCAAGCCGTTTTGGTATCATGATTACAGATGACCAGCGCAGAATTACTGAATTCGAGGAGAAGCCAGCAAACCCACGCAGTAATCTTGCTTCCATGGGTATTTATATCTTTAACTGGAAGACTTTGAAAGAAGCACTGCTTGCAATGGCAGATCAGCCAGCACTGGACTTTGGTAAGCATGTAATTCCATATTGCCATGAAAATGGTAAGCCACTTTATGCTTACGAATTCAATGGATATTGGAAGGATGTAGGAACACTTAGTTCTTACTGGGAAGCAAACATGGAACTGATTGATATCGTTCCAGAGTTTAACCTTTACGAAGAGTATTGGAAGATTTATACCAAGAGCGAAGCTCTTCCACCACAGTATATTTCTGCAGACAGCGTGGTAGAGCGTAGTATTATCGGCGAAGGCTCTGCTATATACGGCAAGGTTTACAATTCCGTAATTGGATGTGGAGTAGTGATCGGCGAGGGCACGGTGGTTAGAGATTCTATTATTATGAATATGACTACTATCGGCGGTGGCTGCGAAGTGAACAAGGCTATCATTGCTGAAAACGTATGCGTAGGGGACAATGTTAAACTGGGGGTAGGCGAAGAGGCTGACAATGAGACAGCACCTCACATCTACAATCAGGGCTTGGTAACCATCGGCGAAAAGACTGTGATTCCAAACGGCGTATCCGTAGGAAAGAATACTGTAGTATCCGGTGAAACCACTAACGCAGATTATCCAGATTCCTATCTCGCGAGCGGAAAAACATTGATTAAGGCAGGTGAATAATAGTGAGAGCGATTGGAATAGTTTTAGCAGGTGGAAACAACCACCGTATGAAAGAATTGTCACAGAAACGTGCCATCGGAGCTATGCCTGTTGCAGGTAGCTATCGAAGCATTGATTTTGCACTTAGTAGTATGTCAAACTCCCGTATTAACAAGGTGGCTGTGTTCACCCAGTACAATGCGAGAAGTTTAAACGAACACCTTAGTTCCTCCAAATGGTGGGATTTTGGACGTAAACAGGGCGGTTTGTATGTATTCACACCAGCAGTGACAGCAGACAACAGCAACTGGTATAGAGGCACAGCAGATGCTATTGCACAGAATATTTCTTTCTTGAAAAACAGCCATGAACCATATGTAGTTATTGCATCTGGTGACTGCGTTTACAAGATGGATTTCAATAAGGTGCTAGAATATCATATTGAAAAGAAGGCAGACATCACTGTTGTTTGCCGTGATATGGAAGTAGGCACTGATGTTGAGAGATACGGAACTATTCGTATGAACGAAGAGAGCCGTATTGAAGAGTTCGAAGAAAAACCATTGGTAGCAAAGACCAATACTGTTTCCTGCGGTATCTATGTTATCCGTCGCCGCCAGCTGATCGAGATGATTGAGCGCTGTGCAGAGGAAGACAGATATGATTTCGTAAGAGACATCCTGATCCGTTACAAAGACGTGAAGAAGATTTACGGTTACAAGATTAGAGACTACTGGAGAAATATTGCATCTGTAGACGACTATTTCCAAACCAATATGGATTTCTTAAAACCTGAGGTTAGAGATTACTTCTTCAGACAGTATCCAGATATCTACTCTAAGGTTGATGACCTTCCACCTGCTAAATACAATGTGGGCGCTCAGGTTAGAAACAGCCTTGTATCTAGCGGATGTATTGTAAATGGTACTGTAGAGGGTTCCGTAATCTTCAAAAAGAGTTACATCGGTAACAATTGCGTAATCAAGAACTCTATCATTTTGAATGATGTCTATATAGGTGACAACACCCACATCGAAAACTGTATTGTAGAGAGTCGTGGAACCATTCCAGCGAACTCCTACCATTTCGGTGAGAATGGTGTCAAGATTGTGGTAGAGCGTAACGATAGATATGTAATTTAAGGCTACTTTTAAGGGGGTACATCTATGCAAATTACAGATGTTCGTGTTCGTAAGATTACGAAAGAAGGTAAAATGAAGGCTATTGTTTCTATTACTATTGATGACGTGTTTGTAGTGCATGACATCAAAGTGATTGAGGGTGAAAAAGGATTGTTCATTGCAATGCCTAGCAAAAAAGCTGCGGATGGTGAATATAGAGATATTGCACATCCTATCAATTCTTCTACAAGAGATGCGATTCAGAATATTATTCTGGATGCATACGACAAGGCTTTGCTTGAGCCTGACGTTGAATAATTGAATTTTAAACAGGAAGTCACTTTGGTGACTTCCTTTTTTGTTTGAAACTGTGGTATGATGTAGACAATATGAAATATGTAAGAAAAAGATATGCCCGTTTTTATGAAAAAAGGGGCATATTTTGAGCGCAGGAGGAGTACATGTTTATCATCGTAGGACTTGGAAATCCAGGAAAAGATTATGCAGGAACTAGACATAATATTGGATTTGATGTCATAGAAACATTAGCAGACAAAGCAGGAATCAGTGTGCTTGAAAAAAAGCATAAGGCAATCATTGGCAAGGGTGTGCTTTGCGGACAGAAAGTAATTTTGGCAAAGCCTCAGACTTACATGAACCTTAGCGGGGAAAGCGTGCGAGAACTGATTGACTATTATAAGGTGGATGAGACAGAAGAATTGATTATTATCTCTGACGACATCAGCTTGGATGTGGGACAGTTGCGCGTACGCAAAAAAGGAAGCGCAGGTGGACACAATGGTTTGAAGAACATTATTCAGCATTTAGGACACGACGGTTTTATGCGTGTAAAGGTAGGCGTAGGTGAAAAGCCTAAGGGATATGATTTGGCAGACTATGTGTTAGGACATTTCACAGGAGATGAAAAGAAGGTTATGGCGGAGGCTGCCAAGGAAGCAGCAGAAGCAATCTGTTGTATTATGACAGAAGGCGTAGAGGAAGCCATGAACAAATTTAATCAGAAAGCAAAGAAATAACTTCCAGTTGGAGGCAGGATATGCAAGCGTTGCTTAAGCCCCTTAAAGAGCTTGCGGAATATGAAGAAATACAGGCTCTGGTGAAAAAGAAGCAGACCGTGGCACTTAGTGGTTGTGTAGATTCACAAAAACTGCATATGATGTATGGACTGTCCGATGGCTTTAAGTACAAAGTCATCGTTACTTATAGTGACCTTAGGGCCAAGGAAATCTACGATGAATACAAGTTTTATGACAGAAATGTGTTGCTTTATCCGGCGAAGGATTTGATCTTTTTCCAAGCGGATATTCATGGAAATAAACTTGTGACAGAGAGAGTAAAGGTGCTTCGCAGACTGATGGAGAATAAGCCTTTTACACTGGTGACGACCTTTGCTGCACTGTTGACACCTCAGGCAAAGTGGGATATGGATAAAGACACCGTATCCGTCAGCAAAGCTGCTTCCTTAGACCCTGGAATGTTGGCAAAGAAATTGGTGGCTATGGGGTATGAGAAGGCTTATCAGGTAGAGTCTCCAGGTCAGTTCTCTGTGAGAGGTGGCATTGTAGATATCTACGATTTGACGGAGGAAAACCCTTATCGAATTGAACTGTGGGGAGACGAAGTAGAGTCCATTCGAAGTTTCGATATATTAAGTCAGCGTTCCATTGAAAAGCTTAGTAGCATCCGCATTTATCCTGCGGCGGAGTTTGTGTTGGATGAAGAGCGCATTTGCAAAGGCTTTGACAAGATAGAAGCAGAGGCCCAAAAGCAGGAGCAGATTTTCAGGGACAATTTCCAGACAGAGGAAGCACATAGAGTAAAAACCACTTTCCAGCAACTGAAGGAACAGGTGCTGGAATTTGGTATGCTTGGAAATTTAGACAGTTACGTTCGCTATTTCTATGAGGATACAAAGTCGCTTCCAGAAATATTGTCCTCTATTTGTAATGATAACTTGATTTTTTTTATGGATGAACCAGCCAGAATAGGAGAGCAGGCAAAGGCTGTAGAACTGGAGTTTTCAGAGAGCATGACCCACAGAGTGCAAAAGGGCTATATCCTGCCGGGACAGATGAATCTGCTTTACCGTAGTCAGACGGTGGTGGCCAAGATGGAAAGCCAGGCTATAGTGACGATTGCTGCTATGGACTTGAAGAATTCTATGGTAAAGGTAGCGAAGCGCTTTGACATCCAAGCCAAAACCATGTCTTCTTACAACAATAGTTTTGAAGCACTGGTAAGAGATTTAAAACGATACAAAAAGAACAATTATAGAGTGCTGTTGCTCTCTGGTTCCCGTACCAGGGCACAGAGACTGGCAGAGGATTTGCGAGATCAAGAGATTTCTGCCGTTTATACCCAGGACCCATATCGCGAAGTGATTCCGGGAGAAGTGCTGACTTATTACGGTCATGTGGGCAAGGGCTTTGAATATCCACTTTTGAAATTTGTGGTAATTTCAGAAAGTGATATTTTTGGCGTTGAAAAGAAAAAGAAGAAAAAGAAACCTCAATATGAGGGACAAAAGATTCAGGACTTTGCCCAGCTGAAGGTGGGAGACTATGTAGTACATGAAAACCACGGCCTTGGTATCTACAAAGGAATTGAAAAAGTGGAAGTAGAGCATGTGGTCAAGGACTATATCAAGATAGAATATAGAGATGGCGGAAATCTGTACATTCTAGCTACAGGTCTGGACGTCATTCAAAAGTATGCCTCTGCAGATGCCAAGAAACCAAAACTGAACAAGTTAGGTAGCAAGGAGTGGGAGAAGACCAAGACTAGAGTCCGCAGTGCAGTCAGTGAGGTGGCCAAGGACTTGGTGCAGCTTTACGCGGTCAGACAGATGTCGGAAGGCTTTGCCTATGGACCGGATACGGTTTGGCAGAGAGAGTTTGAAGAAATGTTTCCGTTTGAGGAGACCCAGGATCAGTTGCAGGCCATTGAAGACACCAAAAGAGACATGGAAAGTCGTCGCATCATGGACCGTTTGGTTTGTGGTGATGTGGGATATGGTAAGACAGAGGTTGCTATCAGAGCGGCCTTTAAGGCTGTGCAGGAGGGCAAACAGGTCGTGTATTTGGTGCCAACTACTATATTGGCGCAGCAGCATTACAATACCTTTGTGCAGCGAATGAAGGATTTCCCAGTAAAGGTGGAGTTGCTGTCCAGATTCCGAACGGCATCAGAACAGAAAAAGACCATTGAAGAACTGAAAAAAGGCTTTGTAGATATTGTCATTGGCACACACAGAGTGCTCTCCGCTGATGTGGAATACAAGGATTTGGGACTGCTAATCATCGATGAAGAGCAGCGTTTTGGCGTAGGTCACAAAGAAAAAATCAAAAAGTTGAAAGAAAACATTGATGTACTCACTTTAACGGCGACACCAATCCCACGTACGCTCCATATGAGTTTGATTGGAATTCGCGATATGAGTGTGTTGGAAGAACCACCTCAGGATCGAATGCCAATTCAGACCTTTGTATGTGAGTTCAACGAGGAGATGGTGAGAGAGGCAATTTCTAGAGAACTTGCCAGAGACGGTCAGGTTTACTATGTATACAATCGAGTAAACAATATAGAGGATATTGCGGCGACTATACAGAAACTGGTGCCAGAGGCAGTGGTTGCCTATGCACATGGTCAGATGAAGGAACAGGAACTGGAACGCATCATGTTCGACTTCATCAACGGTGAGATTGATGTGTTAGTGTCCACCACTATCATAGAGACAGGACTGGATATTCCAAATGTAAATACCATGATTATTCACGACTCAGATAACTTGGGTTTATCTCAGCTCTATCAGCTGCGAGGCCGTGTGGGCCGCTCCAACAGAACTGCGTACGCTTTTCTGATGTACAAGAGAGACAAGATGCTCAAGGAAGTGGCAGAAAAACGTTTGGCAGCTATCAAAGAATTTACGGATCTGGGAAGCGGCTTTAAGATTGCAATGCGAGACTTGGAGATTCGTGGAGCTGGAAATTTACTTGGCGAAAGACAGCACGGACACATGGAAGCCGTCGGATACGATTTGTATTGCAAGATGCTAAATGAAGCGGTAAAAATGCAAAAAGGTATTCCGACGATTTTGGACTTTACCACCACGGTTGACTTGGATGTGGATGCGTTTATCCCGGCAGAGTACATTGTCAACGAGATTCAAAAGTTGGATATATACAAGCGTATCGCAGGCATAGAAAGTCTCAAAGAAAGAGATGATATGAAGGATGAACTGCTAGATCGTTTTGGTGCAGTGCCAGAGTCTGTTGAGAATCTGCTTCGCATAGCACTCATTCGAGTGGCGGCGCACAGTCTATATTTGACAGAGGTCAAGGGCAAAAACGAGAGGATTCAGTTTTGTTTTCGCCCAGATGCGCAGATAGATCCAGCTGGAATACCAAAGTTAAACGAAAAATACAAAGATAAAATGTCTTTTGCAGCCTATGGAACACCGACCTTGACTATTCGATATCGCAAGACAGGGCTGGTGGAAAAAGATGCAAAGCTACTACTTGATTTGACAGAGGATGTACTGAGAGAAATGGAGCAGGTGCTTAGCCTGAAACAATAGAAGGAACGAGACATGGAAAAGAACAAGGAGATACTCTCTGCCATATTGGATGCAGGAGAATTGATGCTAATGTCTGGTGCAGAGGTTAGCAGGGTGGAATCAACAATTGAACATATGGCCAAGGCCTATGGTTTCAAAAAAGTGGATGTGTTCACAATTATTTTTAGTATAGTGGTAACCGTCAAAGACGGAGAAGGCAATATTGAGACACAAACCAGACGTATTGAAGCCAGAGATACAGATCTTCACAAAGTGGAAAGAATCAATGCTTTGTCTAGAAAGGTGTGTTCAGAGCCAGTCACTTTAGAGGATTTTAAGGCGCAGCTTGAGGAAATCAGTCAGGAAAAACCTTACTCTCCAGGGCTTATTTGGGCTATCTACGGAATTGCATCCGCGGCGTTTACGGTCTTTTTCGGTGGCGGAATGGGGGATGCGCTGGCAGCCTTTATCGGAGGACTAGTTATAAGGCTCATCTTAATGGCGGGAAATAGACTGAAGTTGCAAAATATTGTGCTTACTATGATGTGCTCAGGGGCAGCAGGACTGATGGCACTGCTCAGTGTCAAGTTAGGAATTGGTCAGTCCTTGGACCAGATTATCATCGGTAATATTATGCTTCTTACCCCTGGTATAGCCCTTACCAATTCTTTGCGAGACTTGATACGGGGAGACTTGATTAGTGGACTTTTGGTGCTCTGTGAAGCGGTCATTCGTGCCATAGCGATTGCAGTGGGACTTGCACTGGTAATCTGGCAGTTTGGAGGTGGTTTCTAATGCAAATAGTAGTTACTACCATGATGGGAATGATAGGGGCTGTTGCTTTCGCCATGTTGTTTAATGTAAGAGGCTACAAACTGGTAGCGCATGCCGTGGGAGCCATGATTTCCTGGATTGTTTATATGTATGTGTTTGGTATAAATCAGGACAAAGTAATTAGCCTTTTTTGTGCCACAGCCACCATTGGTATTTTGTCAGAAATATTGGCACGAATCATGAAGGCACCAGTTATAGTGATGTTGGTGCCGATGTTGGTGCCATTGTTCCCGGGATCTGATTTATTTTACTCCACCAGCTATTTGGTGCGCGGGGAAAACGTATTGGGAATGCAGTATCTGGAACTGGTGTTAAAGGAAGCTGGGGCAATGGCATTTGCGATTATCCTGGTAACCAGTTTGACGCAGGTGGTTATGAAGATTGCCAGATATATTTGGAGAACACTAAAGAGAAAACTCTCAAAAAACCACTAGAAAACCGAAAAGAAAAACAGAACAGACGTTCAAAGTCCTGAAAAAAGGACCTTTGAAAGCTTATTCTTTCTTTAGAAACAAAGAGACGTTTTTAAAGGAGGAGTAAAGATGAAAGGTTATAGCGTAGAGAGCGGTTACATGGGTTATGTGGATGGCAAATATATGCTGTTTGCTAGTGAGGCAGACTATTTGGAGTATGTGGAGGGGTGACCGACCTGTGTGCCAATAGTTTTTGTGCTTTACCTTTTTGGCTGGGGTGTGCTATCATAAAAATAGAATATGTAAGTGCTTACATAAGCCAAAGGAGGGCAATGATATGAAAAAAGAGTTTGATTTAGTATCCTTAGGAGAATTGATGCTCCGTCTGTCTCCACCAGACAATGAGAGAATCACCAGAGGAGACACGCTCTTAAAGCAGGTAGGTGGCGCAGAGATGAACGCTATCACTGGTACAGCTATGTTGGGACTGCGCTGTGGTATTATATCAAAATTGCCAGCCAATGACTTGGGCACATATGTAAAGAACCGTGTACGTCTTTGTGGTGTCAGCGATGACTATTTGGTTTATGATGAGGACAAGGACGCAAGATTAGGCGTTTATTACTATGAAAATGGAGCATATCCAAGAAAGCCTAGAATCGTGTACGATAGAAAGAACGCTTCCATTAACAAGATTGATGTGGAGGACTATGATGACACGCTCTATGCGTCTGCAAGATGCTTCCACACCAGTGGAATTACTTTGGCTTTAAGTCCACAGTGCCGCAAGACAGCCATTGAAATGATTAAGCGTTTCAAGGCACAAGGAGCACTCATATCTTTCGATGTTAACTTTAGAGGAAACCTTTGGACAGGTCCAGAGGCGAAGGAATGTATTGAGCAGATTCTTCCCTATGTGGACATCTTTTTCTGCTCTGAAGAGACTGCAAGACTTACCTTCCTAAAAGAGGGGGATGTAAAGTCGATTATGAAGAGTTTTACACAGGATTATCCGATTTCTATTGTGGCATCCACCCAAAGAGTGGTACACTCTCCTAAGCGCCACACCTTTGGCTCTGTGATTTACAGTGCCAAGGAGGACAGATATTATGAGGAAGCGCCATACGCGGATATCGAGGTAGTAGACCGCATTGGTAGTGGTGATGCCTATATTTCTGGTGTACTTTATGGACTGCTTGCTCACGAAGGTGATTACCAGAGAGCATTGGAGTACGGAAATGCTACCAGTGCGCTGAAAAATACAATTCCTGGGGATTTGTTGTCCACAGATTTAAAGGAAATCGATGGTATTATCAGAGAGCACAAGTCCACAGGCAGAGTGGCAGAGATGGATCGTTAGCAGGAAGCACTTGGTTAGGGGGTTAACTAAGTATTGAAAGAGAGAATTATATGAGATATGACGAGTCTCCTATTGATGGGAGAATTATTCGAGCAGTAACAGAACTCGGATTTGAAAATATGACACCGATTCAGGAGCAGGCTATACCGGTACTTCTGGAGGGAAGAGATGTCATTGGACAGGCACAGACCGGAACGGGCAAGACAGCTGCCTTTGGAATTCCTTTGCTTCAAAGCATTGACCCAGAGGACAGAAGCCTGCAGGCAGTAGTGCTTTGCCCTACTAGAGAACTGGCTATTCAGGCGGCAGAAGAAATGCGCAAGTTTGCCAAATATATGCACAGCATCAAGATGGTGCCTATTTATGGCGGGCAGGAAATGTATCGGCAGATTAATGCTCTTAAGGGCGGCGCACAGATTGTAGTGGGAACACCAGGCAGAGTGATGGATCACATGCGCAGACACACCCTCAAGATGGATACTGTCAAGATGGTAGTGCTGGATGAAGCTGACGAGATGCTGAACATGGGATTTCGCGAGGATATGGAATTGATTCTGAAGGAGATGCCTGCAGAACATCAAACTGCACTTTTTTCTGCAACCATGCCTCCAGCAATCTTGGAAATTACAGGCGAGTATCAAAAAGAAGACGCAGTACATGTGAGAGTGGCAGCCAAGGAGCTGACAGTTCCACTTGTAAAGCAGTATTATTTTGCAGTTAAGAATATTTACAAAGAGGAAGTGACCTGCAGACTGATCGATGTCTATGGTCTTTCTAGAAGTATTATTTTCTGTAACACCAAGCGCATGGTGGATGAACTTGCAGACAATCTGAAAAAGCGTGGATATCAGGCGGAAGGCTTACATGGTGACTTGACCCAAAAGCAGAGAGACTTTGTTATGGGTAGATTCAAATCAGGTAACCTTCAGGTGCTGATTGCTACAGATGTGGCAGCCAGAGGTATTGATGTAGACGATGTGGAAGCGGTATTTAACTATGACATTCCACAGGATATAGAGTATTATGTGCACCGCATTGGCCGTACAGGGCGCGCAGGCAGAGAAGGAGTATCCTTTACCTTTGCTTACGGCAGAGATATGTACCGTCTTCGTGAAATCGAGAAGGTTTGCAAAACACGCATGACAGAACTTCGCATTCCATCTGCAAGCCAGGTGACCAGAGTGAAGGCAACAAAGGTGTTGACGCAGGCTTCCGTTACAAGTCAGACACAGGTGCTTGACAAGATAGAAGATATCTTGGAAGAGTATTTGGTAGAGCAAGGTGAAGATCCATTGCGCTTTGCGGCTGCTCTTCTTAAGATGCACATGGGCGAGGATGTACAGGAAATCGTAGTAGATCCTCCAAAGCAAAGAAGAGATCGTAGCCGTGAGGAACGCGAAGGACGCAGTGGCCGAGGCGAAAGAAGACGAGACGGCAGACGCGAAGGCCGCAGTGACGGCAAGAGAGATGGCCATGGCGGTCGTGGTGAAAGAAAGAGGGATAGCCGTGGTGGCCGTGATGAAGGCAAGAGAACTCATGAAGGCCGTGGCGAACGTGACAGAAGACGTGGCCATGACAAGGATGAGAAGGGCTCTCGCATCGGACGTAGGAAAGATGGTAGTGATGCCAAACGCAGTAGCCGTAATGCTAAGATTGATAGCAGAGCGGAGAGAAGTCCAAAGAAGAAAGTCCTTGGCAGAAAGCCAAAGGATTTACGCATGGATGGTTCTGTAAAATAGTATTTGTTGACGCATGCTTTTAGCAACAACTCCAGAATAGGTAGGATGTAAGAAGAATGGAAAACATTAGAGTAGTAGAAGGCAAACAGGTATATCTCAGATACATGACTGTGGAGGACACAGACATGATACTTCGTTGGAGAAATTCCCCAATCGTTAGAGACAACTTTATTTATCGCAAAGAGATTACGAGGGAAGATCACTTAAACTGGATTAAGAACAAGATTGAGACTGGTCAAGTGGTACAGTTCGTAGTCTGCGACAAGGAAACCGACAAGCCTTACGGAAGCGTGTATCTGCAAAACTTCGAGTGGCAGCACAAAAAGGCGGAATTGGGCATTTTCCTAGGAGAGCCAGAAGCCTTTGGCAGAGGTATTGGCAAAGAAGCTGCTGCACTGCTACTGGAGTATGGATTTGAGCATCGCAAGCTACACAAGATTGTGTCCAGAGTGCTTCCATACAACACAGCATCCATCAAGACTCATGAAGCAGTGGGTTACAAACAGGAAGCATATCTTAAAGATGAGGTCATCATCGAGGGTAAATTCCATGATGTGGTTTTGCTTGGGGTAATAAATCCCAAGGTTGGACCAGAAAGTGAATAAGTAAAGTTTAAAAGGAACATGCATTGCATGTTCCTTTTTTGATGGGCATGATGATTTTTACTACTTTGCAGTAAACTCGGAATCCAAAACTTTTTGAATCATGGATGCTCCATGGGCTGTAAGTTCATTCAGAGAGAGGGCGCTGTTCCCTGCAAACCATTCTCTGTATAGATAAATCAGCCCACCAGCACAGAAATGAATATTTAGAACAAATTGATTGTGGTCTTTTACATTGTATTCTTTCTCGTGTTGTAAAAGATAATCTAAAACAATGCTCACTAATTGTTCCTGCATAAAAGTGGAAGCACTAGATGCCATTACTTTTTTGTAAAAATCCAGATCACTTTCTAAAATGGTTTGTACCTGTTTGAGTAGCACAATCGGCATTTCTACAATATTTTGAGGTGGAGTAGAAATGACTGCTGTAATATCAGAAAAAGTTTGCTGTATCAAATGGTTGATGACATCGGGTATATCTGCATAGTGGGCATAAAAGGTGCCACGGTTAATCTCTGCTTTCTTGACAACGTCTGTGACAGTAATCTTGTCTAAAGGTTTTTCCTGTAATAAATCTGCCAAGGCAGAATTAATCAGCTTGCGAGAACGTATTGCGCTGCGATATTCGGCTTTAGCCATAACAACTCCTAACTGAGCAAAAACCAACAATTCTCATGAAAATGTACAAAATCGAAAATTTTTACACGGATTGCTGATTGCTCTATGTGTGATGAATAAATTATAATAATAAAAAGCTCAAAAATCAATACATGTCTGTTTTTGATAGATTGAACAATTTTAACGAAGCGTTGGAGAGGAGTTTTCATGGCAAAAGAGAAAAAGGGCGATAGTTTCATGGTGAAGATGGCAACGTTTATTGTAGATAAAAGGAATTTATTCTTTTTGCTTATTGGGTTTGCTTGCATTTTTAGTATTTTTTCCATGAATTGGACTAGTGTAGAAAATGACGTAACCAAATATTTGCCAGAAGAGACGGAGACGCGCCTAGGTATCGAGGCCATGAATTCCAATTTTACTACCTTTGGCATGGCACAGGTAATGGTGTCGAACATTACCTATGAGACTGCGGAAGACCTGAAAGATAGTCTTTCAGAAATCGAAGGTATAGCAATGGTAACGGTGGGAGAAGGAGAGGAGTATTACAAAGACGCTTCAGCTTTGTATTCCGTGAATTTTGATGGCGGCCCTAATGAAGAGAGTACCTTGCAGGCCATGGAAGAGCTGCGAGAGATTCTTGCTGATTATGATTGCTACATAGATTCCACAGTTGGCTACGATGAGAACGCAATGCTTCGCGAGGAGATGACCACTATTTTGATTGTGGCAGTCATCATTATCCTGGTGGTGCTTACTTTGACCTCCAGATCCTATGCTGAGATCATTGTTTTGCTTACGACATTTGGAGTGGCAGCGCTTCTGAATATGGGAACCAATTTCCTGTGTGGAACCATCAGTTTTATTTCAGATTCTATTGCTGTGGTGCTTCAACTTGCACTTGCTATTGACTATGCTATTATTCTTTGTCATAGATTTACGGATGAAAACGAGACAAAGCCTGCAAGAGAAGCTTGCATCACTGCGCTTAGTAAGGCAATCCCAGAAATTAGTGCCTCTTCGCTGACTACTATTAGTGGTTTGGCTGCTCTTGGATTTATGGAATTCAAAATTGGTCTGGATATGGCTATCGTATTGATGAAATCTGTTTTCTTAAGTCTGATGTCTGTGTTTATACTGATGCCAGGATTGCTTGTAGTGTTCAGTAAATGGATTGACAAGACAAGACATGGCAAACTTTTGCCAAATGTATTTTTTCTTGGTAAGTTTGCAGTTAAGGTCAGAAGGGTGTTGCCACCTATCTTCGTTCTTTTGCTGGTAGGTGCATTCTATTACTCCAACAACTGTCCTTATTGCTATAGCTACAATGATTTAGAAACTGCAAAGATGAGCGAGAGACAGCATGCATATTTTGCTATCAAGGAAAAGTTTGGCACTAATAATATGATGGCTGTTATAGTGCCTAGTGGAAATTATGAAGCAGAAAGAGCGATTTTAGAAGAACTTGAAACCAGAGAAGAAGTAAAGAGTACCATGGGTCTATCCAATATAGAAGCCATGGATGGATATATGCTTACGGATGCTTTAAATCCTAGAGAATTCTCCGAATTGATTGGTTTGGACTATGAGGTTGCACAGGCACTATATTCTCTTTATGCTGTAGATGGAGAGCAGTATGGTAAGCTGATTGGTGGGCTGGATGAATACAAAGTGCCACTATTTGATATGTTCATGTTTTTGAAGGATCAAATGGAAGAGCATAATCTTGAATTAGAAGGCGATGACATGGCGGAGATGGGCGACATGTTGGAACAGCTTGAAATGGCAAAGCAACAGATGAGGAGCGAAAAATACAGCCGTATGGTAGTGTATTTGAATTTGCCGGAGGAAAGCGAAGAAACCTTTGCTTTCTTGCAGGAAACAAGAGATATTGTGGGAAAATATTACGAGGACGATTACTATCTGGTTGGTAACTCTACTAGCTCCAGAGACTTGTCATCTTCTTTCGTAAAGGACAATTTGCTGATTACCATTTTGTCTACATTGTTTGTAATACTTGTATTACTCTTTACCTTCCAGTCGGTAGGTTTGCCAGTACTTTTGATTATTGTGATTCAGGGAAGTATATGGATTAATTTCTCCTTCCCGACTTTAATGGAGCAGCCACTCTATTTCTTGGGATACTTGATTGTGCAAGCCATTCAGATGGGTGCAAACATTGACTATGCGATTGTAATATCTAGCCATTACCAAGAAGCAAAAGCGGAAATGCCGCACAAACAGGCTATTGTAAAGGCTGTCAACGCTGCCTTTCCTACGGTGTTTACCTCTGGAACAATGATGGCTGCAGCGGGACTTTTGATAGGAAACATGTCTGCGCAACCAGTAGTATCTATCATGGGTATGTGTATTGGTAGAGGGACTATCATTTCTATCATTTTGGTATTGCTTGTACTTCCTTCCATTTTGGTGTTGGGAGATTCTATTATCGAACGAACCAGCTTTAAGTTGAAAGGCATTGAACTTAAGACGAGAGAGGCCAGTGGAACTGTGCGCGTTCAAGGACATGTGCGAGGATACATTTCTGGTGTCATTGATGCAGATGTGGACGGGTTCTTGCATGGACAATTGAACGCTACTTTATCTACAGAAGGGCAAGTTACGGAAACCGAAGAAATGGTATTTGTAAGCAAGGAAGAGGTCGAGCAAACCCAGACAGACCTGATACAGACTCAGGCAAATTTAGAGCAGACTCAGGCAAGTCTGGAGCAGACTAAGGCAGAACTTGTGGCCGCAGAAGCAAAGGTAGAAGCCATAAAGGCAGAGACCATAAAGGCAGAGGCTATAAAGGCAGAGGCTATAAAGGTAGAGACGCAAGAGGTAGAGAAAGGCGCCCGCTCTTTATGGAAGAGAATTTGGGGTGGCGTGCTATTACTACCGCTTTTGCTAACGCTTGCATTGGGGGCGGACACAGAAGTGTCGGCTCTAGAAGAGGAAGTTGTTTTAGAGATTGATAGCAAAGAAGAGTTTTTGCAGTTTGCGGAAGACTGTCGCTTAGATATATATAGTAAACTGCTGTATGTAGAGTTAAAAGTAGATATTGATTTGACGGGTACAGATTTTGAACCTATTCCTATTTTCCTAGGACATTTCAATGGACATGGACACACCATTAAGGGTCTGGAAGTGGACTGTGAGGGTTCCTATCAGGGACTATTCCGATATATTGAAGAAGGTGCAACGGTTCGAAATCTAAATGTAGAGGGGACAGTAAAACCTTCTGGTAGCAAGGATTTTGTAGGCGGTATTGCGGGACAAAATGCTGGAATCATAAATAATGTTTCATTTGTGGGAATAGTATCAGGTGGCGATATCGTCGGCGGATTGGTTGGAAACAACACCCTTACTGGTATTGTTCAGAACTGCGATATGGAAGGAGAAGTACAAGGCGACCATTTCGTGGGCGGACTTGTGGGTGAAAATCACGGAGTGATTCGTTACTGCGATACCAAAGCAGCAGTAAACATTACCCCACAACAAAATAGTGTGGAAATCTCAGATATTACACTGGATAACATCACGGGTGCAGAGGCGGCCAATACGGTCACGGATATCGGAGGAGTGACAGGTTACAATCATGGCGTTGTCAGAGAGTGTACCAATAGAGGTGATATAGGCTACAAACACATGGGCTATAACATTGGCGGCATTGTAGGTAGTCAAATGGGCTACGTTGTGGATTGCATGAACTATGGAAAAGTGGAAGGCCGCAAGGAAATTGGTGGAATTGTAGGCCAAATGGAGCCTGCAAGCAAAGTGATTTATTCAGAAGATACTGTGCAGATTTTGCAGGATCAGCTTGGTGAGATGAGTGAATTGGCAGAGACAGCTAGCAACCACACAACCAAGAACACCAAAAAGATAAATAAATCTTTAGACAAACTACAAGAGAATGTAGATAAGGCCTTAAGTGCGCTTGAGATTTTGTCAGACGGAGAAGAATATCCTGAGGTCACAAATCCGAATTTCGGAAATGTGGACCCTGATAATCCAAGCACTTGGAACCCAAACACGATGAATCCAAATTTGCAGTGGGATGAGGAAGAAGATGAAGATACCGTTGCTGCGGCAAAGACTAGTTTGAATGAAGCCTTGGCTGGCATTCGAGAAAACTTGGATGAATTGTCAAAGAATACGGAAAAAGCATCTAATACATTGACCGCAGATATAGAGGCTTTAACAGACCAGGGAAGTGAGATTTCGCAAACGGTAGAGACAGCGGAGGAAAATCTGGGGGTAGAAGTCACAGATATCTCTGATACGGACACAGAGGCGGATTTTACGGGTAAAGTACAAGACTGTATTAACTATGGCACTGTGCTAGCGGATGTGAACGGTGGCGGAATTGCAGGTGCCATGGGGTTGGAGACAGACCTTGACGCTGAGGAAGATGTTGAGGTAGAAGGCGAGGAATCCTTAAATGCAGAAGGCGAGCTTCGAGCAGTAGTACTAAGATGTGATAACAAAGGTGAGGTGACTGTAGGAAAGCAGTATGCCGGTGGAATTGTTGGCTGGATTCAAATAGGACTTGTTAAAGATTGCTATAACAGTGGAAAGATAGATGCACAGGATGCGGATTACGTGGGTGGTATTGCAGGATCTAGTGAAGGCTTTATCAGACATTGCAACGTGAAATGTGAGCTTGCAGGAGACACTTATGTAGGCGGTATTGCTGGATGTGCGAAAATTGTAACAGACTGTCATAGCATGGTTTCTATCTTTGCCTATACCGAAAAAACTGGTGCCTTGATTGGATCGGTGGAGGAATGGGATGAGATAGCAAGAAACTTTTATATGGTGTCAGGCAAAGATATAGGGGCGGTGGACGGAATCAGCTATGATGCGGCTGCCAGACCACTTAAACTTGAGGCCTTTTTGGCATTAGAAAGCCTTCCAGAGGATTTTGAGAAAATAAAGGTAGAATTTCTTTTTGAGGACGGCACTCAAAAGACAGTGCTTCTTACGCCAGGAGAGCCACTTCTTGAAAAAGATATTCCAAGTATTCCTGACAAAGAAGGATATGTGGCTTCATGGGATGGACTTAATAGTTTACATATCGATTTTGATCAGGTATTTACCGTGGTGTATTCTGCCATTGACACAATCATTCAGAGTGAAGAAATGGGAGAAAATGGAAGACCTCTGTTTTTGATAGAAGGCACATTAACCAAAGATGCCAAGGTGCATACAAGCAAAAGTAAAGTGGATTGCTTCCCACAGGAAAGACAAACCCTAGTAGAACACCTTCATTTGGAAGTAGAGGGCAGTGAAGGACCTATCACAGTGCGCCTCCAAATTCCAATTGACCAAGATAAGGAAAACCTCAAACTGTTTGTCGCAAAAGAGAGCGAATGGCAGCAGGTGGACGCAGTCATAGATGGAAGCTATATGGTATTTGATTTAGATAGGAGCAAGGCAGACTTGGCTTTAATCTCTATAACTCCACTTCCAATCTTAGAGTGTGTGGTTATCGCAGTGGTAATTCTACTGGTTGTGGTTGTATTGATTGGTAGAATCCGCAAAAAGCGTAAGAGTAAAGGGTCTAATTCTGCCAGTGAATCGAACCCTGCATAAGGAGAGGATAACGGAATAAAGTATCCATATTTAAGTCCACATGATGCATGTTTATTCCTTGGATCTGTGCATTGTCATAGGTTGTGTAATAGTAGATGCCAAGGTCTGTGTTGCAGCAGGAGGAATAGATGGTATATTGATACTTTTCGGACCCCACATCCACGCAACCTTTCGGGGTAGCGACACTGGAAAGTATATGAAAGAATTGGCTGAGAGAATCTTCGCTAAAGGCTTTAGGCGAGATGCTTTCAGCCATTTTGTTTTGGTAAGTCTGGCAACAGCTTCGAACAAAAGCAGCCTTTACAAATCTAGACTGGGAGGAGTAATCCCCAGGCAGACCCAAAGCGCCTAATCCTCTGCTATAAAGGGATAGCGGATGAGAAAAGGGAGACGGATTGCTGGGCTGTTTAGGGGACAGTCCCATATAGTTGTTGAGGGTAAACAGTTGAAAGTCAAAGGTGGGATTGTTGGTAAGAACTTTGGTCGGATTGTCGTAGTATTTAAGCCCATCTTTGGTGGATTCCACTACCAGGCTGGATTTGGAATCGGAAATCATCCAGTGCAAAGGAGAGAGTGGCAAGGTGCTGCTAAAAGGGATGCTCACTAAATTTAAGCGATTTAGCAAAGTTGTTGCTTCTGCAACAGAACTGCACAGCCCTAAAACCCAGGGAATAAACTCAAAGGGAGTGATGTTGTCTTTGTCGGATCTGTATTCTGGATAAAACGCATTGTCGGGAAAGTTTAGACCAGCCATACTAAGACCCATTTCGTTGGTGGCATCGTAATATAAGGGATAGTTGTCCACTACGTAGGCCATGCCTATCATGGCATAATGGGAAACAAGGCCTTTGGCTTCGCGAAATGAGAGGTGGAAATTGCGGGGAGTAATGGTGATTTCCTCATGATAACTATATTCTAAATCTAGATTTCGACCAAAGTAATGATGGTCAGATTTGTAAGATATTGCTGTACACATGATTTTTCCTTTCTGAAAAAGACTGGGAAGTAAGTAAATCCTTCATAGTATGCGTAAGAAAGAGAAAAATAAAAGTGAATAAAAATAAAAAACGCTACTTTAAAGTAGCGTTTTTGTTGTCCTGCGTTAAGTCGTCCACATAACAGTGGAGCATCCATGCTTTCTTGAATGGAATTTGTAAATCTTTGATCGTCTTGGTATCTACGACTTTGTACAGCTCTAACAGTTTGGTTACATAGCGGTAATTTAGACTGGCAAGAATCTCTAACAAAAGGAGAATAATTACAACAGTCAGTGACCAGTGAACGGAGTAAGCGTAAAAGGCACCGATTCCTCCGACAAAGGTAGAAAACAGAGCAAGTGTTTCAAAAAGTAAGGTTTCTGCGCTATCCAATTGCTTTAGGAAAGAGCGTAGAATACTTGTTTTAATCACACCCGTCGCTTCATCCATTTTGCCGCGTTTGTTTTTGACAACAATGGAGCCCTGGTTTTTGACAAGGGCATTGAAGTACAGGGTGTAAATAGTTTGTTCGTTTATAAAAGGCTTGTGGATGTTGCACAGCTGGGTGAGTACTCGGCAGGCAATCCAATAGACTTCTTTGTAGGTACGGTATCGGATGATGACATGACAAAAGATGACTCCGATGCCATACATGGCCAGGAAGGCAATCGCCTTGGCACCGTTGTGTATTTCCAAGGAAATAACGCTAGGAATAACAAAGCCGAGAATGGTCAGATAGAATGCAATAATCTGGTCACGCTTGGATTGCTGCAGGCCAAGTTCAGCTACTGTCATATCGTAGTTGTTGTCCAAATCCATGGCACCTTCAGGATTGATGGCAAAGCGGTCTATGCCAGGTTCTACTTTTGCAGCAGCTTTTGCTGCTTCCATCTGTTGGATAAGTTCCTGAGTCTTTTTGTTTTTGTTTGGATTTTTGTGAGCATTTTTAATGGCTCTTTGTAAATTCAAATCTTTTATCTTTTTCCATAATAGGTACAGCATGCTTTATCCTCTTTAGTAAAGTTTGTTAGGTATTTCCTCATAAACGATAGTGCGGAGTTTTTCAAAGTTTTCTTGGGAGTTGGCGGCAATGATGCCGAATGGCTCCTTCAATGGAAGCGAATCGTGGAACAAAAATTCTACGAAACCGCCTGCCTCGCGGACAATGGTTGCAGCGGCGGCAGCATCCCATGGGAAAACGCGAATTTCAAAATACAGTTCCACTCTGCCGGCAGCCAAATGCGCTAGTTCTAGTGCAGCTGAGCCAAGTCTGCGAAGGTCATCTGCTTGGGAATAGACACGCTCAATAATATTAAAGCATGGCTTTGCAAGACTTTTGTCATATAGACTCATGGCAGAGCATAGGTGAGAGTGGGCAAAATCGCGGTCAGAGACATGGATAGGATTGCCGTTTAGAAAAGCGCCTTCGCCTTCCTTTGCCCAAAACATCTGGTCTCTATATGGGAAGTAAATTACACCAATGTAAGGCTTGCTGTCTTTAAGGAGTGCCACAGAGATAACGCTGAGATCCAGACCGCGAATGAAGTTGGATGTGCCGTCGATAGGATCGATGACCCAAGTATATTCGCTGCCTGCAATGTCTGCGTCTTCTTCACCAATCACAGCACTGCCAGGAAGGAGCGCCTGGAGATGTTCTATTAAAAAGTTTTGTACATTTAAATCTGCACTGGTCACATAATTGGACGCATTGCCTTTTTGCTCTACGTTCACCTGTTTGGAATACATGAGCTGGCTTGCATCTCTAACTATTTCCGTAATTTTTGTAATCATAAATATTCGCCTTCTGCCCTGATGTGGGCTATAGATTTTGGGTGTAGTTTAACTACCCTTTCATTATACTATGGTTTGGAAGTTCGTCAAACAGAAAAACTGTGTGTCATCTCTTCAAAAATAGGAAGTATTGTGTTAGAATATTCATATGCTCGAAGTTGACTCGAGATACAAAAGGGTAAATTTACAAAGGAGTAAAACAATGGATGCTTTTAAGAAAGTTTTAAATGTATTTGGGATTATTTTAGGAGTTATTTTTAGTTTTGCACTTATTGGTTCTTTAGTGGTAGCACCAGCACTTTCTGGTGCAAATAATTTCTTTAAGACAGAGAATTTACAGGCCGTAGTGTCAGAGATTGATTTTGCTGCGATTGTGAAAGACTCTATGGATGAGATGCCAGCAGAGGAAGCAGAAATGATGACACTTCTTTTTGAAGAAGGAATCATGGACGAATTTATCAATCTGTATGTAGAGGACTTGTTCGCAGAGTTAGACGGGGAGCCTACGGCAAAGAAATTGAATGTCGAAGCAGTTATGAAGATTTTCGAAAATCATATGGACGTTTTTGTTGACATGGCAAAGGCAGAAATGGATGAAGAAACGCTTCAGTATGTAACCGATGAAGAAATTGAGGAATTGCTTCGTGAGTCCTTGCAGCAGGAAGCTCAGGGCATGGTAGATTCCTTCCCATCTTTGTACGATATGGGCTTGGATGATGAAACCTTGAATGTTATGGGGATGTTTAGAGACGGTTTGGTTGCTACAGTAGGTATTGTACTTGTTGCAGTGTTTGCAGTGATTGTATTTGTTTGTCAGTTCCCAAGATTTAAGAGTTTTATGTGGCTTGGCGTGGACTTCATTCTTGGCGGTGGACTTACATTTGTAGTGGCAGCTAGCCTTGAAGCAATCTTTAAGGTTGCAGCAGCGTCCATTCCTTTTGGCAATATGATTATGGACCCTATTGTTGGAACTTTTGCAAGCGCAATGAAGATGGGGGCTTTGGTTGAACTCGTTCTTGCGGTAGTATTTATTGTAATCTTTATTGTTGGACGTATTCTTTTGAAAAAGAAAACAAACAACACACAGATGGCATAAACACAGGTATAAAATTCCTTCATTTACAGATACTAGATACACGAAAACTAGAAACTGTAAATGGAGGAATTTTTTATATGAAAGCAACAGGTATTGTACGTCGTATAGATGATTTGGGACGAATTGTTATTCCTAAAGAAATCAGAAGAACTCTCAGAATTAGAGAAAGTGATCCACTGGAAATTTTCACAGACAGGGAAGGAGAAATTATCCTCAAGAAGTATTCTCCTATCGGTGAGATGACTACTTTTGCTAAACAGTATGCAGAAAGTTTGGCACAGGTTTCTGGCCATGCTGCCCTGATTTGTGACAGAGACCAGTTTATTGCCATCAGCGGTGGATACAAGGCGTTTATGGGAAAAGAGATTAGCAAACAGCTGGAGGATGTGATTGCGGATCGTAAGACAGTGATTGCCAGCAAGGGAGACAAGAACTTTATCTCAATTTCACAGGCCAGCGTGGAGGAATTTGCCCACGAAGCGATTACGCCTATCATCTGTGAAGGTGATGTCATTGGTGCAGTTATTCTGATTGACAGCGAAGACAAAGCGAAAATGGGTGAGGTAGAGCATAAGCTAATCATGTCTGCGGCAGGGTTTTTAGGCAGACAGATGGAATCTTAGACTTGACAATACCAAAAACAGGAATATATAATGTATCCATTGAAATAGACAAAGACGTTGACGAAGACAGTATCTGCTTTATCGAAAGTCGCAGCGAGTCAGGGAGGGTGTGAGCCTGATATGAGTAGCAAAGCGGAGAATATCACTTCTGAGTTGCAAGGACCAAAGGTCATCCGAGTAGTCTGCGCCGCCCATCCTGCGTTAGAGGATACCATATAATCCTTTGAATTTGCCATGTGCCACATCAGTAGGCAGGGGCAACAAAGGCCGTATGTTGTAACAGGTGGTTAAGCGAGTATGCCCTCGTCCTATTACAGGACGGGGGTTTTTTTATTCGGCAGCAAGGCTGCCAAATAAAAAAACGACCGTTAATCAGAACGCGATTTGCAAAGCAAATTGCAGTTCTTTTCATGACAGTAGTTTAAAAAGAAAGGAAGAAAGTCATGTACGAAAAAGTCACAGCGGATCTGAATTTTGTAGAACGCGAAAAGAAAGTAGAACAGTTTTGGAAAGACCAGGACATCTTCAGAAAGAGTATGGAAAACCGTAAGGAAGGCCCTACATATACTTTCTACGATGGACCTCCAACTGCAAATGGTAAGCCTCATATCGGTCACGTGCTTACACGTGTAATCAAGGATATGATTCCTAGATACCGCACTATGAAGGGATACATGGTACCTCGTAAGGCTGGTTGGGATACTCACGGTCTTCCAGTAGAAATTGAAGTAGAAAAGCTCCTTGGCTTAGATGGTAAAGATCAGATTGAAGAATATGGATTGGAGCCATTCATTGACAAGTGTAAAGAGAGTGTTTGGAAATACAAAGGTATGTGGGAGGATTTCTCCGGCACAGTAGGTTTCTGGGCAGATATGGATGATCCATATGTAACTTATCATGACGACTTCATTGAGTCTGAATGGTGGGCGCTTTCTGAAATCTGGAAAAAGGATTTGCTCTACAAAGGCTTTAAGATTGTACCTTACTGCCCTAGATGCGGAACCCCTCTTTCTTCTCAGGAAGTAGCACAGGGCTATAAGGATGTAAAGGAACGCTCTGCAATCGCACGTTTCAAAGTAAAAGGCGAAGACGCTTATATCTTGGCATGGACCACCACACCTTGGACACTGCCATCTAACGTAGCACTCTGCGTGAATCCAGTAGAGAGCTATGTAAAGGTAAATGCTGCAGACGGCTATACTTACTATATGGCAGAAGCGCTTCTGGACACTGTACTTGGCAAACTGGCTGTAAAGGCTGACCCAGAGAAGGGTGTAGAAGCGAAGGCTGCTTATGAAATCGTAGAAAAATATACAGGTAAAGACTTAGAATACAAAGAATACGAGCCACTCTTTAACTTCGCAGATGAAATCTGTGCAAAACAGGGCAAAAAGGCTCACTTTGTAACTTGTGACAGCTATGTCACATTGACAGATGGTACTGGTGTAGTTCATATTGCACCTGCATTTGGTGAAGACGACGCCAAGGTTGGACGTAACTATGACCTTCCATTTGTACAGCTAGTTGACGGCAAAGGTGAGATGACTGCAGAGACAGACTATGCAGGCGTATTTGTAAAGAAGGCAGACCCTATGGTGCTTGCAGACCTTGAGAAAAAAGGTCTTCTCTTCGATGCTCCTAAGTTTGAACATAGCTATCCTCACTGCTGGAGATGTGACACTCCACTGATCTACTATGCAAGAGAGTCTTGGTACATCAAAGAGACAGCAGTTAGAGATGATTTGATCCGCAACAACAATACTGTAAACTGGATTCCAGATTCCATCGGTAAAGGACGTTTTGGAAACTGGCTTGAGAATATTCAGGACTGGGCTATCTCTCGTAACCGTTACTGGGGAACTCCACTGAACATTTGGGAATGTGAATGTGGCTATCAGCACTGCGTAGGCAGCCGAGCTGAGTTGGCTCAGATGAGTGGCAGACCAGAGGACGAAAAAGTAGAACTTCACAGACCTTACATCGACGAAGTGCTCTTAAATTGTCCTAAGTGTGGTGGAAAGATGCACCGTGTGCCAGAAGTTATCGACTGCTGGTTTGACTCTGGAGCAATGCCATTTGCACAGCATCACTATCCATTTGAGAACAAAGACCTCTTCGAGGCACAGTTCCCTGCACAGTTTATCTCTGAGGCAGTAGACCAGACCAGAGGATGGTTCCACTCTTTGATGGCAATCTCTACCTTGCTTTTCAACAAGTCCCCTTATGAGAACGTAATCGTATTGGGACATGTTCAGGATGAGAATGGTCAGAAGATGAGTAAGTCCAAGGGTAACGCAGTAGACCCATTTGATGCACTTCAGACTTACGGCGCAGATGCAATCAGATGGTATTTCTACATCAACTCTGCACCATGGCTTCCAAACCGTTTCCACGGCAATGCCGTACAGGAAGGTCAGCGTAAATTCATGGGTACTTTGTGGAATACTTACGCATTCTTCGTTCTTTATGCAAACATTGACAACTTTGACGCTACCAAGTACACCTTGGAGTACGACAAACTTTCTGTTATGGATAAATGGCTTCTGTCCAAGCTCAACAGCTTGATTACAGAGGTTGACACACACCTTGACAACTATCGCATCCCTGAGACTGCAAGAGCCCTTCAGGACTTTGTAGATGAGATGAGTAACTGGTATGTAAGACGTAGCCGTGAACGTTTCTGGGCAAAGGGAATGGAACAGGACAAGATCAATGCATACATGACTCTTTATACTGCACTGGTAACTGTTTCTAAGTTGGCTGCTCCAATGATTCCTTTCATGACAGAGGATATCTATAGAAATCTTGTAAAGAGCATTGACGAAACAGCTCCAGAAAGTGTACATCTCTGCGACTTCCCAGTGGCAGATCCTGCTATGGTTGACAAGGAATTGGAAGCGTCCATGGAAGAAGTTTTGAATGCGGTAGTAATGGGTCGTGCATGTAGAAATACTGCAAACATCAAGAACCGTCAGCCTATCGGAACTATGTTCATCAAGGCACAGGCACAGCTCGACGACTTCTATGTACAGATCATTGAAGAAGAACTTAATGTTAAGAGTGTAGTATTCACAGATGACGTAAGAAACTTCACAACCTATACCTTCAAGCCTCAGCTTCGCACCGTTGGTCCTAAGTACGGCAAACAGCTTGGCGGTATCCAGAAGGAATTGGCAGGTCTTGACGGCAATGCAGCAATGGATGAACTGAATGAAAAAGGAATGCTCACTTTCCAGGTTGGTGACGTGACAGTAGAACTTACCAAGGACGATCTGCTCATCGATATGAGCCAGAAGGAAGGCTACGTATCTGAGGAAGATCACGGAATGATCGTTGTACTGGATACCAACCTTACAGAGGAGCTTCTCGAGGAAGGTTATGTGCTGGAAGTAATCAGTAAGATTCAGACCATGCGTAAGGACAGTGACTTTGAGGTGACAGACCACATCAAGGTTGCTCTTACAGGCAATGCAGACCTTTGGGCTATCGTTTCCAAGAATCAGGATTCTATCGCAACTAAGGTATTGGCTGATGTGATGAATGACAGTGAGACCTACGCAATTTCCAAAGAATGGAATATCAATGGCATGAATGTGACCATTAGCGTAGAAAAGGCATAAATTTCCAACTAAAATAGAGGAAGAATACTTGTTAAAATGACAGGTATTCTTCCTTTTTTGTCATATATGTGATAAAATAGATGAAATGTATTCAATACCACAAATATTACTTCTTAGGAGGCAAAAGATGAGTACCCTGAATCAATTTGACAAAGAGTTATTTAAAAGAAGTGTTCTATATAATGTAAAGACATTGTACCGTAAGACCATTGATGAGGTTACGCCTCAGCAGTTGTTCCAGGCGGTTGGCTATGCTGTAAAGGATGCCATCGTGGACAACTGGATGGAAACACAGAAGGCTTATGAAAAGCAGGACCCTAAGACGGTTTACTACCTTTCTATGGAATTTTTGATGGGCAGAGCCTTAGGCAACAACCTGATTAATTTGCAGGCTTATGGACAAGTGAAGGAAGCTTTGGAAGAACTGGGTCTTGACCTTAACTTGCTTGAAGACCAGGAGCCAGATGCAGCTCTTGGCAATGGCGGTCTTGGAAGACTGGCAGCATGCTTCCTTGATTCCTTGGCAACTCTTGGTTATCCAGCATACGGCTGTGGCATTCGTTATCGCTACGGTATGTTCAAACAGGAAATCAGAGATGGTTATCAGGTAGAAGTGCCAGACAACTGGCTGGAAAATGGCAATCCATTTGAACTTCGCAGACCTGAATATACCAAAGAAGTGAAATTTGGTGGCTACATTCATATGTACACAGATGCTGATGGAAAGAGTCATTTTGAACAGAAGAACTACCAGTCTGTAAAGGCTGTGCCATATGACCTTCCTATCGTGGGTTATGGCAATGGCATTGTTAATACACTTCGTATCTGGGATGCGGAGCCAGTAGAGTGCTTCCAGCTTGACTCCTTTGACAAGGGAGACTACCAGAAGGCAGTAGAGCAGGAGAACCTTGCAAGAAATATAGTGGAAGTTCTTTATCCAAACGACAATCATTATGCTGGCAAAGAGCTTCGCTTAAAACAGCAGTACTTCTTTATCTCTGCGTCCATTCAGGAGGCAGTGGCGAAGTATATGCGCCGCCACGACGACGTTCGTAAACTGCATGAAAAAGTCACCTTCCAGCTCAACGATACCCACCCAACCGTAACCATCGCTGAACTGATGCGTATTCTTATGGATGACTTTGGACTGGAGTGGGATGAGGCTTGGGAAGTAACCACCAAGACTTGTGCATATACCAACCATACTATTATGGCAGAAGCTTTGGAAAAATGGCCAATCGAACTTTTCTCCAGACTGCTTCCTAGAGTGTATCAGATTGTAGAAGAAATCAACCGCAGATTTATCGTTGATATTGAGAATAAATACAAAAATGTGCCTGGTGTAAATGTTCAGGACAAGATTCGCAAGATGGCTATCATTTACGATGGTCAGGTGAAGATGGCTCATTTGGCAATCGTGGCAGGCTACAGTGTAAACGGTGTTGCTAGACTTCACACAGAGATTCTCAAGAACCAGGAACTTAAGGATTTCTATGAGATGTTCCCTGAGAAGTTCAACAACAAGACCAACGGTATTACCCAGCGTAGATTCCTGCTTCATGGCAACCCATTGCTCGCAGATTGGGTAACAGAGCACATCGGCGATGAGTGGATTACAGATTTGCCGGCCATCAACAAGCTTGCTATCTATGCAGACGATGAAAAGAGTCAGCAGGAATTCATGAACATCAAATATCGCAACAAGGTTCGCCTTGCAAAGTATATTCAGGAGCACAATGGAATCGAAGTAAATCCACGCTCTATCTTTGATGTTCAGGTAAAGAGACTTCATGAGTACAAGCGTCAGCTGCTGAATATCCTTCATGTAATGTATCTTTACAACCAGATCAAAGACAATCCAGATATGGATTTTTATCCAAGAACCTTTATCTTTGGTGCCAAGGCGGCAGCAGGTTATCGCAATGCGAAGTTGACCATCAAACTCATCAATGCAGTTGCAGATGTGGTCAACAATGACCCTGTGGTGAGAGATCGAATCAAGGTTGTATTTATTGAGAACTATCGTGTGTCCAATGCAGAGTGGATTTTTGCGGCAGCAGATGTATCTGAACAGATTTCTACAGCAAGTAAAGAAGCATCTGGAACAGGAAACATGAAGTTCATGCTCAACGGCGCACTTACCATTGGAACTATGGATGGTGCCAACGTGGAAATTGTAGAGGAGGTTGGAGCAGAGCACGCCTTTATCTTTGGTCTGTCTTCCGATGAAGTAATCGCTTATGAGCAGAATGGCGGCTACTATCCAATGGATATCTTCAACAATGATCAGGATATCCGCAGAGTGTTGATGCAGCTCATCAATGGAACCTATGGTGATCCTGAGTTGTTTAGACCTCTTTACAATTCTCTGCTCAATACACAGAGCACCGCTAAGGCAGATACCTACTTTATCCTGAAGGACTTCAAGGCCTACGCAGAAGCGCAGAAAAAAGTAGAGGAAGCCTACAAGAATGAAAAAGGCTGGGCAAGAAGCGCAATTCTTAATGTGGCTTGCTCTGGCAAATTTACATCTGACCGTACGATTAAGCAGTACGTAGATGAAATCTGGCATTTAGACCAGGTGACCTTAAAAAGAGGATAAAAAATGAAACGTTACTGGAAAATAATATCCTTTTCCCTGTTGGGTATTACATTAGGCATCGCAGTTGCACTTGGAGCGTACCACTTTTTGCAGAAAGAGGCAGGCTCGGTAAGTGGAAGTGGCGATGCCATTTCCAATGCAGAGGGAAGTTTTGCGGATGCCAGTTCTGAGGCTGAAAGACTTGCAAAGGAAAGTATAGAAGCAGAGCGAAGGGAAGAGGAAAGACTAAATCAAATACAGGTCTGGCTGGAGAGTGGTGGTAGAGCGACCATTCGAGAAGGACTTATCAAGGCTATGCATTTTGGCATGGAGACCTACATGGAAGCGGAGCCAGAGATTACACTGGTGATGGTAGGAGATGTATTGATGCATATGCGTGTCACAAATAGTGGCAAAAAGTCTGACGGAACCTACAATTATGACCATCTTTTTGAGCCTGTGAAGGAACTGATTTCAGAGGCAGATATAGCTTTGGTCAATCAGGAAGTGATTATGGGCGGCAAAGAGTTGGGCTATTCTGGATATCCCAGATTCAATACTGCCTATGAAGTAGGAGATGCTCTTGTGGCAGCAGGCTTTGATGTGGTGTTACATGCCACCAATCACACAGTGGACAAGGGAAAAGAAGGGGCAGTAAACTGTCTAAATTACTGGAAGGACAATCATCCGCAGATTGGAATTGTAGGTATGTACGCTTCACAGGAGGAGAGAGATACAACCTATGTTTATGAAAAGGACGGAATTCGAATTGCGATTTTAAACTATACCTATGGAACCAACGGCTTACCTGTTCCAGAGGATATGCCATATCTGGTAAACCTGATGAAGGAAAAACTGATTAAAGAGGATATTAAGGCGGCCAAGGAAGTGGCAGACTTTGTAATCATTTGCCCTCATTGGGGAACAGAATATGTACACAAGGCAACCAAGAATCAAAGGAATTGGGCGAAATTTTTCATGGAGTGTGGGGCAGATTTGTGCATTGGTACCCACCCACATGTAATAGAGCCGGTAGAATGGATGGAGAATGAAGAAGGAGACCGAATGCTGGTCTACTATTCTCTGGGCAATTTTGTTAATTCAACGGCCTCCACGGGGGAAGGCGTAGCCAACCGTATGCTTGGAGCCATGGCAACGGTGACTATAGCCAAAGACAGAAAAGACGGTACGGTGTATATCAAAGAATATGGAGCAGAGCCTTTGGTGACCTATGTGCCAAACTCTGGCAAAGCCATTGCGACCATGCATTTGGATGATTTTACAGATGAATTGGCTTTAAAGAGCATGACCTATCAAAAAGACGCAAACTTTAGTGTGGAATTCCTACAACAGTTGTGGCAGGAAGTGATGGGAAATTTGCCAAATTAGACATTGCAAGAGCAAAAGCTTTACTATATAATAAGTCCAAATACACTTTTTGATAGTAAAGCGTTAAATTGACATAAAGGGAGGATATTATGATTAAATTACTTAACGGCGGTGCATATCTGGTAAATGGCACAGAAATCGTGGTGGACGATAGCCAGGCGGCAGCAGCACTAAAGGCGAAAACAGGTAAAGAGATTTCGAAAGAAGAGGCAAGCAAGCAGACCATTGCTTATGATATTTTGCAAAGTCATAATACCTCTGGAAATATGGAGAAACTCCGTATTCGTTTTGACAAACTGACATCCCATGATATTACCTTCGTAGGAATCATTCAGACGGCGAGAGCATCAGGACTTGAAAAGTTCCCAATGCCATACGTGCTTACCAACTGCCACAACTCTCTTTGTGCAGTTGGTGGAACCATCAACGAGGATGACCATCTCTTTGGATTGACCTGCGCTAAGAAATATGGCGGAGTGTATGTTCCACCTCATCAGGCTGTTATTCACCAGTTTGCAAGAGAAATGCTTGCAGGTGGTGGTAAGATGATTTTGGGTTCCGACTCTCACACCAGATATGGTGCTCTTGGCACCATGGCTATGGGTGAAGGTGGTCCTGAACTTGTAAAGCAGCTTTTGAATCAGACCTATGACATCAATATGCCAGGCGTTGTAGCAGTCTATTTGACAGGCAAACCAGTGATGGGTGTTGGTCCTCAGGACGTGGCACTTGCTATCATCGGTGCGGTATTCAAAAACGGCTATGTGAAGAATAAAGTGATGGAATTTGTAGGGCCAGGTGTGGCATCTCTTTCTGCCGATTTCCGTATCGGTATCGATGTTATGACTACAGAGACCACTTGTCTTTCTTCTATTTGGCAGACAGACGATGAAATCAAAGAATTCTACGAGATTCACGGTAGAAGTGAAGAATACAAAGAACTTATGCCAGGACAGGTGGCTTACTACGATGGACTGATTGAGGTTGATTTGTCCAAGATTCGTCCTATGATTGCAATGCCATTCCACCCAAGCAATACGTATACCATTGAAGAACTCAATGCAAACTTAGAAGACATCTTGGCTGAAACAGAGAAAAAAGCCTTGGTAAGTTTGGACGGTGCGGTAGAGTATCATCTTCGCGACAAGATTAAGAACGGCAGATTCCAGGTAGATCAGGGTATCATCGCTGGATGTGCAGGTGGTGGATTTGAAAACATTTGTGCAGCAGCAGATATTTTGAAGGGCAAGTATATTGGTGCGGACGAGTTTACACTCAGCGTTTATCCTGCATCTATGCCAGTATATATGGAACTGATTAAGAATGGCTGTGCAGCAACCATCCTTGAGACAGGTGCAGTTATGAAGACTGCATTCTGCGGACCTTGCTTTGGCGCAGGAGATACACCAGCAAACAATGCCTTTAGTATTCGCCATTCCACCAGAAACTTCCCTAACAGAGAAGGTTCTAAGCTGCAGAATGGCCAGATTTCTTCTGTGGCTCTTATGGATGCAAGATCCATCGCAGCAACAGCAGCAAATCAGGGTATCTTGACACCTGCTACTGAGTTTGATGGTCAGATGGGCAAATACAAATATCACTTTGACAGTAACATTTATGCAAATAGAGTATTCGACTCCAAGGGAGTGGCAAATCCAGAGCAGGAAATTCATTTTGGTCCAAACATCAAGGACTGGCCAGCAATGGGAGCACTTCCGGAGAACATGGTGCTTCAGGTAGTGTCTGAGATTCATGATCCAGTTACCACAACAGATGAACTGATTCCATCTGGAGAGACTTCTTCCTATCGTTCCAACCCTCTGGGGCTTGCGGAATTTACACTGAGCCGTAAGGATCCTGAGTATGTAGGTAAAGCGAAGAAGATTCAGGCAGCACAGGCAGCCTTGATGGATGGCAAATGTCCAGGAGAGGCATGCCCAGAACTGGATTTGAAATCTGTGTTTGATGCGATTTCCAAGGAATTCCCTGAATTCCCAGGAATGGTTGAATCATCCTACCGTCAGCAGCAGAGTGCTCTTGTGCCACGTGCGCTTGGCTTTGGTTCCACTATCTTTGCAGTGAAGCCAGGAGATGGTTCCGCGAGAGAACAGGCAGCGTCTTGCCAGAAGGTACTTGGAGGTTGGGCAAACATTGCCAATGAATATGCGACCAAGAGATATCGTTCTAATTTGATCAACTGGGGTATGCTTCCATTCCTCATTGAAGAAGGGGAGCTTCCTTTTGCAAAGGATGATTACCTCTTTATTCCAGACGTGCGTAAGGCAGTAGAGGAAAAGGCTAGCGAGATCACTGCTTATGCTGTGGGTAAGGAGGGCCTTAAAGCCTTCACTTTAAGACTGGGTGAACTGACAGATGAGGAGAGACAGATTATTCTCAAAGGCTGTCTGATTAACTACAATAGAATTTAATTCTCAATAAAACTAAATATTATTTGGGAAATGCCGATATATGTTGTACAAAAGAAACTGGCCAGTGACTTTTGAGACAACAAATTAACATTTGCCATGGAAGGGTATGCTAGAGAACAAGAAGTTCTAGGGCATACCTTTTTTTCTAAAATGTATGCTTTGCATACGAGATGCGCAGCTCGCAATGTGGAATTTAGCCGCGAAGCAGCTTTGCTCGCGCGCGTGAGTTTTCGAGGGAAACTCAATTAGATGGGTTGTGAAATGGTAAATTTAATGCACGCTATGCGTAGAAAGAGAGGAGAACTTGAAAATTGATTCCAGCACAATAGGAATGGAATCCGCTAGAAGATATCAATCTTCATCTACCAGAGTGAGTAGATTTAGCGTAATGGATTACGCACAGGCCAAGGCGACAGAGGAAGCCTTTACAGCAAATGGCGGGAATACCATGCTTGGCGAAAGTACTACAGAAGATGGCATGGATGGGCAGTCCGCCACAAAGGACGGAAATGAGGTGTTTAAATGGACCGATTTGGATACCTTACAGCAAAGATTCGGTCGCATCAGTGCAAACAAGATTTCACTGAGGGAGCAGAGCAGCACAGTAGAAAGCTTCAGGCAACTGAGCCTGCGATTTATTTTCAACCTGATGTTTGGTAGAGAAAGAACCAATAGCTTTTTGGGTGATGAGGGGACGACTACAACCATGGATGCAGAGGCAGACCCTACTCAGCTAGGTGTTTCCAATCTTTCGGGCAGTGAACTTGGAAGTGGAAAGGTACTGGTATATTCCAGATCAATCAGTTTTTATGAAAGTGAGCAAACTTCTTTCTGTGCGTCGGGAAGCGTAAGGACGGCAGATGGAAGGGAGATTTCCTTCAATGTGGACGTTTCTATGAGCAGAGAATTTTCAGCCCAGTATGAGGAGGAATTTGGATTTGCCAATATTCAGACCTGTGATCCATTGGTGCTCAATTTCGATGGTGATGTGACTCAGATTACAGATCAGACTTTTTATTTTGATTTGGATCAGGATGGTCAGAAAGAGGCCATAGGCAAACTAGGTAACGGCAGTGGATACCTTTCACTGGATTTGGATGGAAATGGAGTTATTGACGATGGCTCTGAACTGTTTGGAACTAAGAGTGGTGATGGGTTTGGCGATTTGTCGGCCTATGATGAGGACGGCAACGGCTGGATTGATGAAAACGACAGCGTATGGTCTAAGCTAAAGATTTGGTGTAAATCTCCTACAGAGGATAAACTTTATACTCTGGCAGACAAAGGAGTTGGAGCAATCTGCCTAAGCAATGCTTCCACAGATTTTACGCTGCAAACAGAGGGAAAAGCGGGTGGAATTGTACGCAAAACTGGCGTTTTTTTGTATGAAAATGGACATGCTGGAACCATCCAGCATGTAGATATGGTAAAGCAATACCTGGCATAATTGCGAAAGGCTCTTCTTTTTTGAATAAAGATTCCAAAAGAGGCAAAAACTATCTTTGAAAGATTTAAGTGGAGGCAGTTTTGCACTCAGATTGGAGTAAGTATGAGAAGAGATAAATATCATAAAAATTTGAAAAAAGAGAGAATTGTCATGGGTGCGTCCGCCATTTTTGTGTTGGCGGCGCTTACCATGACAGGTGTTTATGTGAAAAACAAAGGCGCCGAAGAACAAAATGATGGATATGAGATGGACTATGAGGCTCTAGAACCTTCTAAGGAGGAGATAGAGTCTTTATTTCCTACTTTTCCAAGTAATGATACAGCCGGTTTGGGGGACGATGCTTTGTTAGATAGTCTTGTAGCGGAGGATGCCCTTGACTATGCACCAGACTATGAGGAGACAGATGCAATCAATATACTGATTCCTGGACTTACGGATGTGGACCCAGAACTTAAGGCAGACGAAGCGGCAATGGAGGCAGATGCACAGGCAGAGGTGGGAACCCCTGAGGAAACGGAACCTATTGTAGTGGCAGAAGAACCTGTTTTGACCACAGGAGAAGAGATGCAGGCTACCACAGGGGAGGTACAGCCAGAACCAGTGCCTACCATTCCTGCCAGCAGCTTTGTGGCTGGAGAGGCTTTGAGTTGGCCTTTAAGCGGAACGGTGCTAATCAGCTATAGCATGGACAAGACAGTGTTTTTTGCAACGTTGCAGCAGTATAAATACAATCCTGGTATGGTGATCTCAGCTTCTGTGGGTGATACCATTACTTCCGCAGCAGCAGGTGTGGTAGAAGAAATTGGACAAGATGCGGAGCTGGGCCAGTATGTAGTTGTAGATATAGGAAATGGCTACAAAGCGACCTATGGCCAGCTGCAGAACATCGCCGTTGTCAAGGATGGTGTAGTGGAGGTTGGAAGCGTTCTTGGTTATGTTGCAGAACCAACAAAGTATTATAGCGTGGAAGGCCCCAATGCTTATTTTGGCCTGTCAAAGGATGGTGAACCAGTAGATCCATTGGCACCTCTTTGGTAGGAATCTTTTGTAAGGACTACTTTACCCTGTCTTTAAATTGAGATATAATCGGAGTATATGCAACTTACAGGGATAAGCGTCGGAGGATACAATCGTTGAACAGCAAAATTGAGAAAACCTTGGCTGGGCTTTTGACCCTATGTGTGGTAATTGGCCTGGCAGGGTGTTCTCCTTACATAGACAATTCACAAGTGGACAATATAGTAGTTTTTCCAGCGGCAGATGAGGACAAAGAGCCCCAACTTCTTGGCATGGAGACACAGCCTGTGATTTCCTACACAGGCAAGGAGCAGCTTCCTGGAGTTTTGGTGTCTCAGGTGGGATATTCCAAGACAGGTGACAAGTGGGTAATCTTTCGCGGCAGTAGATTGCCAGAGGAATTCCATATTCTGGATAGAGAGACTGGAAAGGTAGTCTATACAGGTGTCATTGAAGTGGAAGCTTTGGATGAGACCGAGGAAGCAAGTGTACGAGAACTGGTGGGATATGGAGACTTTACAGGCTTCCAGACAGAGGGAAATTATTACATTGAATGTGATTATATAGGACGTTCTTATCATTTTCAGATTAAGGACCAGCTGTATACTTCCCTGATGGAAGAACTGCTTAAAACGCTAGATGACAGGCCAATTCTGCAGGCAGAACAGGGCAAGACAGTCACAGAGGCAGAGATTATAGCGCAGTGTAGAAATATCAGCGGGCTTTTGTTGGCAGTGGAACTTTTTCCCAATGCGCAGATGAACAAAGTAAATGGACTGGAAAACAAGACACCAGATGTGCTAGAATACGCTACGGAGCAGGTGGCAGCATTGACTGCTTTTCAGGATGCGGAAACGGGTGGACTAGGCAGTGCGTCTGCATGGTACTGTGCAACACTGGCAAAGTTCAGTTATTCTTATCAAAAATATGACAGTACTTTTGCGACCAAATGCCTTCAGGCTGCAGACAAGGCGTGGAAGTATATCGACAGCGATCCTGACGTAGTACAGGAGGCGGAGCGTTTCTATGCAGCGGCAGAACTGTATCGAGCAACTGGAAAGTACAGGTATCACGCTGTGGCAAAGGAGCTAGGCGGCAAACTGTTGCCTGACACTCAAAATGAATCGCTGACTTACGGCGGAATCACTTATATTTCCACAAAGTGGAATTTGGACAAGAATATGTGTAATACCTTTATAAAGGATTTGATGAATCAAGCAGAGGTGATTTCCTTAGAGTCCAAGGATGCCACATACATGTCAAAGGCTTTGGTGACAGAGGGACAGACGCAGAAACTTTTTCAGCAGATGCTCGTAATGTCGGTAGTAGATTACATTATCACCAATCAAGAGTATGCGTACGCTATTGAGCGTCATCACCTTTATCTAGGTGGTAGAAACGAAGAAGGAAATAGTTTCCTTAACTATGAGGTATGTGATACACTGTCACAAGCGGATATACTTAGTAATCCAGAATATTTTGGAAGATATTTCCTGATGCTCAGTGAGATTAAGAGTCACGAGTAGTATTTCAGGAGAATGAGAGGATTTATAGATGAAAATTGTAGTTTTAGCAGGCGGAATCAGTACAGAGAGAGATGTGTCCTTGTCTACAGGACGTATGATATACAATGCCCTGAAGAAGAACGGACACAAAGTAATTTTGCTAGATTCTTTTTTGGGATATGAAGGCGAGGATGTAGATATTGTGTTTGACCTAGACAAAGAATGGGCAACTCAGAGCGCAGGCATCGCTGAAATTAACCCTGATGTAGAGCAAGTAAAGGCTCTTCGCCCAGATTGGAAGAAGAACTTTTTTGGACCAAACGTGATTAAGCTTTGCCAGGACGCAGATGTGGTATTTATGGCACTTCATGGCGGCGATGGTGAAAATGGACGTATTCAGGCCTACTTTGATCTGATGGGTATCAAGTATACAGGAACAGACTATGTCAGCTCCGCCCTTTCTATGGACAAAGCCATTACCAAGGATATGTTCCGTGCAGGAGGTATACCAACTCCAGTGGGCTTCCATTTGAAAAAGGGAGAGACTATAGCAGAGGTTAAATTCCCATGCGTGGTAAAAGCTAGCTGTGGCGGCTCCAGTGTTGGCGTATCCATTGCTCACGATCAGGAGCAGTTTAAAGCAGCTTTAGAGGAAGGCTTTAAATACGATGAAGAAGTGGTAGTAGAACAGTATATTAAGGGAAGAGAATTCTCCGTTGGTGTGATGGCAGGTAAAGCGTTGCCAGTTATTGAGATTGCGCCTAAGGAAGGCTTCTATGACTACAAAAACAAGTATCAGGCGGGAAGCACTGTGGAAACCTGCCCAGCTGTGTTGTCCAAGGAAAAAACTGAGGAGATGCAGGAGATTGCAGAAAAAGTATTCAAAATTCTCAGACTAAAGAATTACGCTCGTATGGACTTTTTGATGGAGGAAGGCACTGCAAATCTGTATTGCCTTGAGGCAAACACCTTGCCGGGAATGACTCCTACCTCCTTGCTTCCACAGGAGGCTCAGGCTATCGGTATGAGTTTTGAACAACTGTGTGAAGAGATTATTCGAATTTCTTTGGAAGAAAGAGGTTAAGCAATGAGAGGGTTGACTCTAAGTGCGATTGCAAAAGCCTGTGGCGGTCAGTTGGTTTTGGGCCCTGCATGTGATCCAGAGGCAGTGAAACAGGAGATTACCTGTGCTGTTCTAGATTCCCGAAAAGTAGAAAAGGGTGGACTGTTTTTTGCAAACGAGGGTGCACAGGTGGATGGACACAAGTTCATAGGCCAAGTTTATGAAAGAGGTGCACTGTTGGTAGTGTGTGAAAAAAATCCTGAAACGGTGGAAAAGGAGCATGGTGTCTTGGCTTCCTCTTGGGGAGCGTACATCTTGGTGGACAACACATTGCAGGCACTGAAGGATATAGCCACTTTTTATAGAGAGCAGCTTACTATCCCTGTGGTAGGGATTACTGGAAGCGTAGGAAAGACAAGTACCAAGGAATTCATTGCTTCTGTACTAGCGCAGAAATATGAAGTGCTTAAAACAGAAGGAAACTTCAACAATGAGGTGGGCTTACCCCTTACGCTGCTCCGCATTCAGGACCATCATCAGGTGGCAGTAGTGGAGATGGGTATCAGTGACTTTGGAGAGATGCATCGACTAAGTCAGATGGCGAAGCCAGATATCTGTGTGCTGACCAACATTGGCCAGTGCCATTTGGAGAATTTAGGGACCAGAGATGGTATCTTAAAGGCCAAGACAGAGATTTTTGATTTCATGGCAGAGGATGGATATGTATGTGCCTATGGCGAGGATGACAAGCTTAGCACCTTGGGTAAGGTAAAAGGCAGAGAGGTAACATTCTTCGGTATGTCCAACGAGTTTCCGGTATATGCAGACCAGATAGAGAATAAGGGATTGTTTGGAAGTGAGGCCATCCTTCATGTGATGGGACAGATGATAGAGGTGCAGATTCCATTGCCAGGACAGCATATGGTAGTGAATGCCACTGCGGCAGCAGCGGTAGCGAATCTGTTGGGACTTGATATGGAGCAGATTGCACAGGGTATTGAGAGTGTGCAGGCGGTGGGCGGTCGAAGCCACATTATGGCGCTCAAGGACTATACTTTGATTGACGACTGCTATAATGCAAACCCAGTTTCTATGTGCGCGGCCATTGATTTACTCAAGATGGCAAATGGGCGCAAGGTTGCCGTGCTGGGAGATATGTTTGAACTTGGAACAGATTCTGACCAGATGCATGCAAGAGTAGGTGCTTACGCAAGCGAGCAGAGCGTGGATGTAATCATTTGCGTGGGAGAGAACTCAAAGCATATGTATGATGCTGCGGCCTTGGCAAAGACAGAGAATCAGCAGGTGCAGTATTTTGCTACAAGAGATGAGATGATGGCAAAACTGCCGGCAATGCTTGTAAAAGGAGATACCATTTTGGTGAAGGCATCCCACGGTATGGGATTCGATCAAGTGGTAGGTGGTTTGAGTAAAGGGAAGTAGTTACATTGGGGGGGAAATGAATAAGACTACAAAAGTAATTTGTATGATTGCGTTGTTAGGGCTGTTCGTAGGTTTTGCTGGAGGATGCTCAAATTCTAATAAGGAATTTGAGTATACTTGTGGTGGAATCTATTTTGAACGCCCTTCTTTTCTTGAAAAAGGAAAATATCAGCTTGCGCTTACAACACAGACAGAAAACGGTGTTTTTTATATTATCACGGATAAAGAAAAGGAAGCTGACCTCTTTGTAAATGCCCAGAATGACTTGTTAACTTATCTGGAGAAAAAGGGCGTTGAACTAAGACCGCTTGATTATTTTGTATCAGATTATGAAGATACCTTTAGTGACAGCGCAAATGATGCTGCCTACATAGGACTTGGCGCTGCCAAAACGTATAAACAGGTGCTTGTTACGTTGCAGGCCCTTTGGGGAGATTATACGGATTATGGTTATTTGTATGCTTTGTCAAATGCTATAGCCAAGGAACTAAAGTGGGGAGTAGATGAGATTGAAAAGATAGATGAAGCGTCAATGGATCAATTTTTTGCTGAAGACACATCTGCTCTCAATCTACTTTATCCATGCTTCTCTGTAGATTATGCCCCGCAGGAAGTTATAGAAAATTGCAAGATGTTAAGTGCAAATCTTGTTGAGGACTTTAAGCTAAAACAAGTGCTAGCCAAATCGATAGAAGAACAGGTACAAGATTTTCGTGAAAAAGTAGATGGCTATGCAAAAGGTTTAGGGGGCGAGTTTGTTAGGAATGAGTGTAAGTATGCATATAATGGAGAATATATGCCACTTAAGATATTGACTACATACGCAGAATTTTTGATTGATGATAATTATGAGGACCGAGCAAGCTACCTAGGTGATGTGTATTCTAACTATAATATTCTTTTTGAAACAATGGATAGAATAGATAAAGAGATTATAACAGCGGTCGAGAAATTTGATTTATCTGAAAAAGTAGAAATAATTCCGTTCAAATGTCTTTCGAGCGAAACTGCTAATATTCTGCGTGGAAAAGACTTGGTGAATTTCTATAATAATAGAGATAAAGCAGTGACGATGACATTTCTCAATGGATATTATCATGAATACCACCATTACCTGTCATATGTGATAAACCCTGAACTGGTATATGGTTGGCAAGCAGAAGCATTTAGTGAATTGGGTAGGTCTTATTCTTACTATGGACGCCTTAATGTGGAATTAGGGATGATGAATGAGCAAAAATGGCGAGATTTCTTTTTTGAGTTTACTGGGCGTCAATATTCGGGAAGTAGGGATGATTACGTTGACTTTTATGATAGCCTGTGTTATGCGTGTGGCGATTATGAACTCCATTGGAATACTGGGCGAAATTCCATTAATTCCATTACAGGGTATTTGGTAGATTTATACGGAGAAGATACAGTCATCAATTTATACTTATATCCTGACATGGTTGCTGAGGTTACGGGGAAAGACTGGGATCGGCATATATATGAGTGGAGAGAAAACCTAATGGAAAAGTATGCAGATTGTGAAATTCCAGCGTGGATGTTGGAAGATTTAAAGACAATGAAAAAATACTGAAATATCAAAGCGACTTTGTTCGATGGAACGAAGTCGCTTTTTTGTGTGGATATGAAAATTTTTTACACCAACTCTTTATTCTTGAAGTAAGTCTCTTCAATAATCTTCTGTACCTTGGCACCGATGAATTTCTTTTCTTCCTTGTCTAGTTCAGAGAGAAGAATAGGTTTGCCGTATTCAATCACTACATGGGCTTTGCGAATTTTTGGAGCCTGATTCTCAAAAATAGCAGCGGAGTTGTTGATGGTCATAGGAACGATAGGTGCACCGGTTTTTTCAGCAATCTTGAAACTGCCTTCATGGAATGGAAGGAAAGTATCCTCTACCTTGTTGCGAGTGCCTTCTGGGAAGATACAAATGGAAACGCCCTTTTTCACCAAATCTACGCCTGCCAGAATGGTCTTAAGTCCTTCTTTAATATTGTCACGGTCGAGGAACAGACAGTTTAGTCTCTTCATCCAAATGGAGAGGAGAGGTATTTTTTCCATTTCTTTTTTGGAGATATATCCTGTAGGTCTTGGAACACGGATATATGTAAGAATGATATCAAAGTAACTGCGGTGGTTTGCAACATACAAAACAGGCTGGTCCTTTGGAACATTTTCCTCACCTATGATGGTAACCTTGGTTCCGCAGATAAATATTACGCAGCGGAATGCCCAGTTTACGATTGCCAAACTACTACGATTTTTGAGGTCTTCATTGAATTTACCAATAATCCATTCTATGAACATCAGTGGAGATGACAAAATTAAAAAGAATACAACAAATATCAGTACACCTGTAAAACGTAACATTTTTTTCTCCTTTTTTTACCTAAAAAACATAAAGCGGGTTTATTATAACATGGCTTTCCTAGTTTTAAAAGGGGTGTAAAAAGATAAATCTTTTCAAGAGAAAAATCTGTTATACTCTATTCAAATAGAACTGTTTTGTCCAAGAACATGGTTTTTAGTACGATGTATGGATAGGAAGGCGTCTCGGTTTTTGCATCTTCTGGACCTGGGCCAAGGAGCGTTGTTCGAACCTTTATGGCATCCTCTGTGAGGTATAACTCATCTACAGCAATGCTGTAACCGCCGGTGGACTGTTTGCCATAGCCTACCACCAGATAGAGATAGTCGCCGTCGTGATAGGTAAGCTTGAAGGGCTCTTCCTTTCGCTGTTCGATGATCTCTTTCAGCTCATCGCCAAGGCGCTCTTCACTGATGACAGTGAACTCTAGATCTTTTACCTTGTCATCGCTTTGACCAATAATGCTACAACCGCAGAGCAAGGTGCAGGACAGGAGAGCGACTAACAGGGCAAGACAACTTACTTTCTTTAAATTTTTTACTACACATTTTGATTTATTCATTGTACACACCACCTTAATTTTGTATTATATCTATGTAAGATTAATGAAAATATGCATAAAGGAGAAACGAGTTTGAAGACTTATATCCAAAATGGCTATGTAATAGATCCTGCAAGCAGGACAGAAGGAAAGATGGATATCCTGATAGAGGATGGAAAGATTCTTAAGATTGGCTCTGATTTTGCAAAGGAGGAGCTGAAGGCGCAGGTAGAGATGGGAAAACTACAGGTGATTGATGCAACTGGCTTGGTGGTGGCACCAGGTCTGGTAGACGTGCATTCACATTTTAGAGATCCTGGGTTTACCTATAAAGAAGATATTGAAAGCGGAAGTAGGAGTGCTGCCGCTGGGGGATATACCAGCATCGTGCTGATGGCCAATACCAAGCCTACGGTGGACAGTCTGGAAACTCTGCAATATGTGTTGGACAAAGGAGCAGAGACGAATATTCATATCCACACCTGTTGTAGTGTGACCATGGGACTAAAAGGGCAACAGTTGACAGATATGGAAAGTTTAAAGGCAGCAGGCGCGGTTGGATTTACAGACGACGGAGTTCCTCTTTTAGAGGAGGGTTTGGTTCGCACTGCTATGGAAAAAGTGGCAGCCCTAAATGTGCCAATCAGTTTCCATGAGGAGAACCCTGCTTTCATTGAGAACAATGGTGTGAATAGAGGTAAGGCCTCTGCCTTTTATGGCATCGGAGGCTCCGATAGACAGGCGGAGATTGATTTGGTGGGTAGAGACCTTCAGATTGCACTTGAGACAGGAGCTCACATCGATATTCAGCATATTAGTACCAAGGAAGCGGTTGAACTGGTAAGACAGGCCAAGAAGAAAGGTGACCATATTCATGCAGAGGCCTGCCCGCATCATTTTGCTTTGAATGAGGAGGCAGTGATAGAGCATGGCACTTTGGCCAAGATGAATCCGCCTCTCCGTGAAGAGGCAGACCGCCTAGCCATTATTGAAGGTCTTAAAGACGGAACGATTGATTTGATTGCTACAGACCACGCTCCACACAGTGCGGAGGAAAAGGCCAAGGCAATCACAGAAGCTCCAAGTGGAATTATTGGGCTTGAGACAGCGCTACCGATTGGTATCACATATTTAGTGGAAACAGGCAATTTAGATATGATGACTTTGTTGGAAAAACTGACCGTAAATCCAGCCAAACTTTATCATTTGGATGCGGGCTATTTGGCAGAGGGAGGACCAGCGGATTTGGTGATTTTTGATCCAAAGGCAACCTATGTGGCAGGAAACTATGCTTCCAAATCCACCAATACACCTTTTACAGGTATGGAATTTAAAGGACTTGTGCGCTATACTATCTGTAATGGACAAGTCGTATTTAAGAGAGGATAGAAATATGCAAAAGAAAAAAGTCGTTGCAAAAGTAATTTCACAGGTAAAACTGAGTGAAGGCATCTATGATATGTGGATTGCCACAGAACTTGCGCTTGGTGCAAAGCCAGGTCAGTTCATTTGCCTTTATACCAAGGATGCCAGTGCGCTTCTTCCAAGACCAATCAGTATCTGTGAGGTGGACAAAGAAAAGCAGGCACTTCGCATCGTATACCGCATTGCAGGTAAGGGAACAACAGAATTTGCAACCTACCAGGCAGGAGACAGCGTAGAGATTCTGGGCACCCTGGGAAATGGATTCCCACTGGACAAAGGACAGGGCAAGAAAGTGTTCCTTATGGGCGGTGGAATTGGTATTCCTCCTATGCTTCAGCTTGCAAAGGAACTGGATGCGGACAAACAGATTGTGGTTGGATATAGAGACAGCCAGACCTTCCTGAAAGAAGATTTGGAGAAATATGGAAAAGTATACATTGCCACAGAAGATGGTAGCGTGGGAACCAAAGGAAATGTTATGAACGCCATTACAGAAAGTGGTATTCAGGCAGATGTGATTTATGCATGTGGTCCTATGCCAATGCTCAGAGCAATCAAAAAGTATGCCGAGGAGCAAGGTATCGAAGCTTATATTTCTCTGGAAGAGCATATGGCTTGCGGCGTGGGAGCATGTCTTGGATGCGTCGTAAAGACCAAGGAAGTAGATCACCATTCACATGTACACAATGCCCGCATTTGTACAGATGGACCAGTATTTGAAGCAAAGGAGGTAGAAATCTAATGAATACAAGCATTACGATTGCAGGTGTAGAATTCAAAAATCCAGTGATGACTGCATCCGGAACCTTTGGCTCAGGTATGGAATACGGTGAGTTTGTAGATTTGAACCGTCTTGGAGCAGTGGTGACCAAGGGTGTAGCCAATGTGCCATGGCCAGGAAACCCAACTCCTAGAGTAGCAGAAGTGTATGGTGGTATGCTCAATGCGATTGGCCTTCAGAATCCAGGCATTGACGTATTTATCGAAAGAGATATTCCTTTCCTCAAACAGTACGATACCAAGATTATCGTAAACGTTTGTGGAAAAACAGTGGAAGATTATGTAGAGGTTGTGGAAAGATTGGCAGATACAGACATCGATATGATGGAAATCAATGTATCTTGTCCAAATGTCAAAGAGGGTGCCATTGCTTTTGGCCAGAAGGCAGATGCGCTCTATGGTATTACATCCGAAATCAAGAAACACGCTAAGCAGCCTATTATTATGAAGCTCAGTCCAAACGTGACAGATATCACAGAGATGGCGAGAGCAGCAGAGGCAGCTGGAGCAGATGCGCTGTCACTGATTAACACTTTGACTGGCATGAAGATTGATATTCACCGCAGAAGCTTTGCCATTGCAAACAAGACTGGTGGTATGTCCGGCCCAGCAATTAAACCAATTGCTGTCCGCATGGTTTATCAGGTTGCTAACGCCGTAAAAGTGCCTATTATCGGTATGGGTGGTATCGCCAATGCAGAGGATGCTATCGAGTTTATCCTGGCAGGTGCAACTGGAATCAGTGTCGGTGCCATGAACTTTGTAAATCCTTATGTGACAGAGGAAATCGTTACAGGTATCGAAGCATACATGGAACGCTATGGTGTGAAGGACATCAAGGAACTCATTGGAGCAGTGAAATAAATAATCGAGGCTGGAATCAGTAATAGGAATATATATAGCCTTCTCTTCATATACTTCGTGTAGAAGCATCCGTATGGAGGGAAGGCTATGAATTTAATTAGAAAAAATATACATATGGACCAGATGAGCCACAGTGCCATGACACAGGTTAGTTTGGAGGAGGATATCAATCTTTCTGACAGCAAACCTGATGTACAACGCATCATCTATGAGAAAGGTCAAATTCAGGTAGAAGAAGTCAAACCCACAAAAGACTATGTGACAGTCCGTGGAAGGCTTCTTTTTTGCATGCTTTATACTACTTTGGAGGAGGGCGGAAGTCTTACCTGTTACGAGGGGAAAATACAGTTTGAGGAAAAAATATATGTAGAAGGGTTGCAAAACACAGATCAGGTGAAAGTCAGAGCGGAGTTGGAGCATTTGGCCATTGGAGCAATCAACAGCCGCAAATTGAGCGTGCAGGCGCTTATTGGGCTGACAGCCTGGGTGGACGATATTCGTGATGTTCCCATGCCCATTGCTTTGGAGGCAGAGGAACTTAAAGAGGGTATGGCTTATCAAGTGCAGAAAAAGGATGTAGAATTGGCTCAATTGGTGATTCAGAAAAATGATATTCTTCGCATCAGAGAAGAGATTCAATTGCCAGCCTCCTATCCAAATGTGTTTGATTTGCTTTGGAAGAGTGTGACCTTGGAGGATGTGGAGATTAGACCTTTAGAAGACAAACTATCTGTACAGGGTGAGGTGCTGGTGTTTGTGCTTTATGAGGGAGAAGGAGAAGAACATAGTTTTCGCACCTATGAAAGTCGAGTGCCTTTTTCTGGGACAGTGGAATGTCCGGGCTTGCAGGATCGTATGATTCCAGATGTGCGTTTTGAAATAGGACATCAGGAATTGGATGTTCGTCCAGATTTCGATGGAGAACAGAGAGTGTTGGGACTAGATATGGTACTGGATTTTGCTATGAAAATCTATGCGGAAGAGACGGTGGAAATGGTTTCAGATGCCTATGGAGTGGGTTGTGAGATTTCCATGGAGCAGAAGGAATTTGCACTGAAAAAGCTGTTGATGCGTATGACTGGTAAAAGCAAATTATCTGGACGTTTGAAATTAAAGGCTGGAGCAGAGATGGTTCTTCAGATTTTGCACTGCGAAGGAAGTGTGTCTGTGGATCATCAGGAAATTACGAAAGAAGGTCTTATGTTGCAGGGATGTGTAGATGTTCAAGTGCTTTATGTGTCAGGAGAGGATGACAGTCCTTACAACTGCATCAGACAGAGTGTTCCATTCAATTATGTGATGGAGATGCCGGGGCTTAAAGAGACAGACACCTATACGCTTCACACGACCTTGGAGCAGCTACAAGCACTGGCAATTGGAGGAGGCGAATTGGATGTGAAGGGGATGTTATGCTTTGCGGTGACAGCATTCCAAGCCATGCCCCTACACCTGATTACGGATATTATGATGGTGCCGATGGATGGTAAAGGAGCGGAACAAAGACCTGGTATGGTGGTTTGCGTTCCTGCAAAGGGAGATACGCTATGGAGCATAGGAAAGCGATACGGCGTATTCTTGTCACAGATTGAAGAAGTGAATCAAATTGATGGAGAGATTGCTCCGGGTGAAAAACTGCTGATAGTGAGATAAAGGTGTTTGAAAAGTGAATTAGGGAAAAAGGAAAACCCAAGGTAAGAATACTACCTTGGGTTTTGCTTCATTTATAAGGATTCATAAATATGGTATTTATGCTTCAGTGCTTTCGGTCTGCTTAGCAGCTTCGGCCAGTTTGTCGAATTTCTCCATAACAGCGTCATAGGTTCGCTGTGAGATTTCAGGAAGTTTGCCGCCCCATGTTTCTTCAGCCTGCTTATAGCCCTTCTTGAATGCTTCGCGCATATCTTCAATTTTGTCAGGGTCTCCACCGGTGAGTGCGGTTGCAAAATCGATGATTCGGTCAGAAGTCTGTTCTACACCCCAGTAACCATCTTCTGCGATGTCCTTTTGGGCCTGCAGTTTGGTGGCAGGATCTACAGTATATTCGCCGCTGGCAAGGAATTTCCACATATCATTGGCTTGTCCGTAGGCGTTGCCCTGTTTCAGCATAAGCTGCTGTACAAGGCTGCGAAGCTGAGCAGTACGCGCATCTGCGTCTGCTTTGAGTTTGGCCAGAAGCTCTGTGTTTGGTGTATAAGTTTTCTTTGGTGTTGTAGTCTGAGTTGCTGCTTCAGCAGATGGCTCATATACTACGCCAGAGTCAGTACTAACATTACTGCTAGCTGTGCTTTGGTCTTTCACCGATTTGTCAGTAACCTTTTCGCTGGTTTTACCAGTGCTCTGGGCCTGATAAGTGTTGGTAATTGCGTTAATACTATTTACGCTCATGGTTCCCTCCATTTCTGCAATAAATGCGTGTCCATCCGTGGTTTGTCCTCTTAAAGAGGATAGTTCTATATCTATTATCGGAGAGCAGGAAGAGAAAGTGAAGAGTTTGTTGAAAAAAAATTTAAAATTGTATATAATTAAGTACAATCTATGTATACAAAGTACAATGTACAAAATGCAAAAAGGAGCAATTCTATGAGAGAGCATGATTTGAGTCTTCAGGCTTATGCAAAAGTGAACTTGGGTTTGGATGTAGTGAGACGTTTAGACAATGGATACCACGAAGTGAAGATGATTATGCAGACTGTAGATATTGCAGACACTCTTTATTTTAAAAAGATTATGTCAGGTATACAGGTGACGGTGGAGGGTGAATTCATCAAAGATGGTATCGTGCCAGCGGACGAGAACAACCTGATTTACAAAGCGGCAAAGCAGATGTTTGAAACCTATCAGATCAAAGGCGGTGTGGCGATCCACCTTGTGAAACGCATTCCGGTGGCAGCAGGCATGGCTGGTGGAAGTACAGATGCGGCTGCAACTTATAGAGGCTTAAACCAATTGTTTGAAGTGGGGGCAAGCGTGGATGAATTGGAGAAACTGGCAGTAAAAGTGGGCGCAGATGTACCATATTGCATATCGGGCGGAACAGCTTTGTCAGAGGGAATTGGAGAGATTTTAACAACGCTTCCAGATGCGCCACAGTGCGTACTATTGGTAGCGAAGCCAGATATCAGTGTATCTACGAAATATGTGTATGAGAATTTGAATCTGCCAAGTATAAAAAGCCATCCAGATATTGATGGTATGGTGCAGGCCATTAAAGCAAAAGACGCAGATGGGGTATGGATGCGCATGGCAAATGTGCTGGAGACAGTTACCGTGAAAGCATACCCTATTATTGAGAAGATTAAATCAGAAATGATGAGTGATGGCGCGATTAAGTCTCTGATGAGCGGAAGCGGCCCAACGGTGTTTGGCGTATATCATACAGAGGCACAAGCCAGGGAAGCTTTGGGAGCAATTGTGGAAAAAGGATTGGCAAAGCAAGTCTATGTAACAAAGTTTGTCAATCCAGCAGAGGAATAACAAAGGAGGAATAGCTATGCATGACAATTTACAGATTCATATGGACGATTTTTTGCCACTGAGAGATGTGGTGTTCAATACCTTGAGACAGGCTATCCTCACAGGAGAGCTTAAGCCCGGCGAGAGACTGATGGAGATTCATCTGGCGAATCGACTTGGTGTAAGTCGTACTCCAATCCGCGAAGCTATCCGTAAATTGGAGTTGGAAGGTTTGGTTACCATGATTCCAAGACGAGGCGCTGAGGTGGCGGAGATTACAGAAAAAAGTTTGCAGGATGTGTTGGAGGTCCGCAGAGCCTTGGATGCACTCAGTGTGGAACTGGCCTGTGATAGAATTACAGAAGAAGACCTAGAGCAGTTGGAAAAGGCCTGCAAGACCTTTGAAGAGACCATAGAAGGGAAAGATTTAAAGAAGATTGCTCAGGCGGATGTGGCTCTGCACGATATCATTGTAAAGGCTACCGGAAATACAAGACTAGTGCAGATGGTAAACAATCTTTCGGAACAAATGTACCGCTATCGCTTTGAATACATCAAAGATGAGAGCAATCATCAGCGACTGGTGGAGGAGCATCGCGTGATTTTTGAATGCTTGAAGCGTAAGGACAAAGAGACCGCATCTCAAACAGCGAAACTCCATATTGACAATCAGGAGGCTTCTGTGATGGCGCAGATTAAGCGCGAGAGAAGTCGAAGATAAGAATAGATGAATAAAGCTTCCATACAGTGTCCATACTCTTACTATCATAAGGATGGAGGGATATGGAGAGTGAAAAAGAAACAGACCGTGTGGTTTATCATAATGCTTTGCTGGTGGGGCTTTTTGTTTCCAGAACTGACCTTTACGGAGGATAGCCTGCGCGTGGTGTATGCAAAGGAAGAAGTGGAGCTAAATCAGGACCAGTGGGAAAAATATGTTGAATTTCTAGGTGCAGAGCCGGAGCAGGTTAAGATTAAGAGCAGGCTTTTAGAATGGCTGGGAGATTTGTGGTAGGAAAGGAAATAGAATGACAAAAGATGTGTTAGTGACCATCAAAGGAATGCAGTTTGATGGCGAAAGTGGTGACACGATAGAAACTGTGAATTTTGCGCAGTACTATTTGAAAAACGATGGCCATTATGTGATTTATGATGAGGTCACGGAAGGAGAGAGTCAAACGACTAAGAATATCCTGAAATTGAAAGGAAAACTCTTTGAATTGACCAAACGTGGACTTGTCAATGTACATATGATTTTTGAAGAAGGTCAAAAGACCATGACAAACTACAGCACTCCTTTTGGAGATATATTAATGGGGATGGATACTCGAAAGGTAGAGATGACCCAGGTAAATGAAAAGAAACTTCAAGTGCAGGTGGAGTATGCACTTGAAGTGAATTATGAATTCCTGGCAGATTGCCAGATTGTAATTGATATTGAAGCTAGATAGGAAAAGGAGAAGTTGCTTAGGCAATTTCTCCTTTTTTTTTATGAGGGTGACTGGTGGGAGGTCTTTTTTGCGAAAAAAGCGCAATATTTAAGCAAATGTGCACAAATAACGAATTGAAACGACACTTTTTTTGTATTAATATACAATTACAGGGGTTTTGCAAAGGAGGAAAGTCTTATGGCAAAAGTAAAAGCAAAAAAACAAAAAACGAGAAGAATGGGAGTTCGCAGCAAAATACTTTTACCAGTGTTGGTAATTGTATTGTTAGTTAGCGTGGGACTTGGAACTGTTATGTACAATACCGGACAAAGCGCTTACATTAGAGCGGGCGGTGAAAAAGTTCATTTGGCTGCTGACATCGCAACATCTTTGGTAGCAGGAAATGCAGTAAATAGATGTAAAGGCGATTGCGCAGATACGATTGTATATCAGGAAACGTTAGAGGACCTTCGAGAAATCAGAGAGTCTTGTGGAATCCTTTATATGTATACAATATATGAAGAGGATGGCAAGCTTTATTATGGTGTTGATACGGATGAATCAGAACTGCAGTGCGCACCGGGAACACCTTATGACGATGAGGCTGAGCCAATTTTTACAGCTCTTGCGGGTGAAGATTTTGTACGAGACTATGTGGTATCTAATGAATATGGCAATCTGATTTCTGCATACGTACCAATCAAAACTGTGGGTGGAGAAATTGTTGCAGTATTGGGATGTGACTATGATGCTACGGATGTAGTGGAAATGGTAGAGACACTTAAGGCATTGAGCTTGACATGCACAGCGGCTGCGCTTTTGGTTGCGGCAGTTATCATTTCTCTTTTGGTTAATAGAATTACAAACAATATCGTAACCATCAATGGCAAGATTTATAATCTTGTAAACAACGAAGGCGATTTGACCCAGAAGTTGGAAATTAAATCTGGAGATGAGCTAGAACTGATTGGTGGCAATGTTAACAATCTGCTGGAGTATATTCGTGGTATTATGATTAACATTTCCAATAACTCTAGTAGCCTGCAGAATGCATCCAAGGTAATGCTTGAAAATGTTAGAGGTGTTGAGATGGATGTAACAGACGTATCTGCTACTATGGAAGAGATGGCCGCAGGTATGGAAGAAACTGCAGCTAGTATGGAAGAGATTACAAGCGCTATTGGCAATGTATATGACGCTATCAATGCCATTAACGACAAGGCCGCAGATGGAGCAGCAGGCGCGTATCAGGCGATGGAAAAAGCGGTTGGAATTTATGAAGACTCTATGAAGTCTCAGGAAAAAGCAAAAGCAAAAGCAGAAGTACTTTCCACTTTGGTTGCAGAGAGAATTGAAAGATCTAAATCTGTATCCGAAATTGAACAGTTAACAGAGAGTATTTTGGAAATTGCCGATCAGACTAATTTGCTTGCGTTAAATGCTTCTATCGAGGCAGCCAGAGCCGGAGAGGCTGGAAGAGGCTTTGCAGTGGTTGCTGGTGAAATTGGAAGATTGGCACAGGATTCCGCAGAATCCGCTTCCAGAATCAGAGAAATCAGTGAAGAAGTAATTGCTGCGGTTGGTGATTTGGCGGGTGCTTCTGAAGATATGCTTCAGTTCCTTGATGAGGTGACATTGGGCGGATTTAAACAGCTGCAGGAAACCGCATTTGGCTACAAAGAAGAGGTACATGAAATGTCCTCTACCATGCAGGATTTCACAGCTTCCTGTCAGGAATTAAAGAGCAATATGGATATGATTAAGGAAAGCATCGAAGCTGTAAATATCGCAGTAGATGAGAGTACAAAGGGCGTTAGCAATGTTTCAGAACTTGCTGTTTCTATTACAGGAAGTATTGGCGATATTGAAAGTCAGGCAGATGGCAATATGGGCATTTCAAATGACTTGAACCAGGAAGTAAATAGATTCAAATTGAATTAGTGGTGAACAGATTTTATTTGTTGGTACAATAAAACCTCACAGCATTTGCTGTGAGGTTTTTGATTGGTTTTGTGCATTTATATCGTAGTCTATTTGCGTTTCAACTGGAATTTGGAAACCAAATCATGCATAGTGATGGCCTGAGCGGACAGTTCTTCGCTGGTAGCGTAGGATTCCTGTGCAGCAGCGGAGTTGGACTGAACTACTTCAGAGATGCGAGTAATACCCGCATCTGCCTGTTCTACGGCTTCTGCCTGTATCTGAGAACTTTCGGAGAGCTGTTTGGAGTTTTCTGCAATCTTCTGAATGGCATCTACTACACCGTCTAAAACTTCAGCTGTTCTATGAGCTATCTTGCTGCCTTCCTCAATCTCACTTAAGGTGTTGCTGACAAGTTCCCTTGTGTTAATAGCAGATTGAGCACTTTGATCTGCCAAGGTTCGAATTTCATCTGCAACCACTGCAAATCCTCTTCCAGCCTCGCCTGCCCTTGCGGCTTCGATGGAAGCGTTCAGAGACAATAGATTGGTCTGACTTGCAATACTTTCGATTTCGGAAATAATATCTTCAATCTTTTTGGAGGTTTCATTGATGCGGTTCATGGACTGAACCATATTGCCCATTTCGCTGTGACTGTTTTGTGCATCGCTTGCACATCTAAGAGCTTGCTGGTAAGCATCTTCTACACTTGCTACTGTTACTTTCAAACCGTTGGATACGGTGTCCATGGTAGCGAGCATTTCTTCTACGGAAGCGGCCTGATCTGTTGCGCCTTCTGCAAGGCTCTGAGCGGCCTCCGCCAAATTACTTGCACCACCATTTACCTGGGTAGATACTTCTTCGACTTCGCGAAGGGCATCACTTACGTTGTCGCTCATTTGGTTGATGGCGATGAGAAGTTCTGCCAAGTCACCACAGTAAGCATCTGGACAATCAGACTGTATATCAAAATTACCACTGCTCATCTCGGAGCAAAGTCTTTCCACGTCCATGATAATCATCTGGAGACGCTGTGCCATTTCGTGGGAAGCATTCATCAGACCTGCAATTTCATCCTCTGCGTTGGAGGTAGGGAAGTCTTGTTTGATATCGCCTTTTGAGAAGGATTCGAATCTATCTTCCAATTCTGCTAAAGGTTTGGAGATTCCTTTGGAGATAACGGTAGCAATGCGTTTTGAAACGAAACCAGCACTAAGTACGAGAACTACCATCAAAATGATGGCACCAACTTCAAGAGCTTCACAGAGCACTTCCATGGAGTGTTCCTTTTCGATATTGATGTTCATCAGCTCCAATGTGGCGGCATCTAAGGCATCATATAGTGGAGTTAGTTCAGTTATGGCCATTTCTTGTGCTTGACGGCAAAGCTCTTGGTCTGTGGTTGCACCTATGGCAATGATTTCCTTTTCCTTGGCAAAGTATGCTTCCAAAGCTGCCTCTATCTTTGCGTAGGCTTCTTTTCCTTCTTTGGAAACCATGGTGTCCTTGAAGGCGGCAAGTTTTTCATATGTATTATTAACACGGGTATCGTGCTTGGAAACCATCAAATCAATTTCAGCCTGATCTTCATATCCAATGATGCCACGAGTATTGGAACGGCATTCCGCGTATTCATTCATAAACAATGCGATATCGCCCTGAGGCAAAGCGTAATTTTCCATTGCCTTTTCGAAGTTTGCAACGACAATCAACAAGGAAAGAATACCAGCGACGGAGCCGATAGATGCGATGGCAATGATTAGGTTGAACGCCTTTTTCAGCCTAGCTTCAATGCGCATGCCTTTAAAGTTTAAAAAGCCGTTTTTCTTATTTCCTTTTTTGTTCATAAAATCTCCTTTCACTTCCTCGTAGATAGATTGTGCTGGCGGGGAAGATTTTAATGTTGTTATATAAGGTAATTATAGTACTTTCGACTCAAGTTTTCAATAAGTTGTCACACAATTTAAAAAAGCCCACAGTATAAACTGTGAGCTTTTTGTGCGCTGATAATATTGTATGAAATTACAGTGGCTTCGCGCCTGCTTTTTCCTGAAGTTTTTCAACAGAACGTTTGAAGAAGCCTTTTTTCTTTTCTTCTTTAACAGGTGCTTTGCCGTGGAGACCTTTGACCTCCAATACATAGATACCACTTACAACTGCTTTTACTTCCTTCTTTACTGGTACGGATTCAAAAATCTTCTCATCACATACTAAAGAAACAATCTGAGGACCAACCTTCGCCTTGATGATTGGAAGTTTGGAACGACGCATCATCTTTGGTGTCTGGTCAATTACCATCTGTGGAAGTCCTGATTCTTTGACGGGTAAGCGTTTCTTATCAATAATCAGCATAGATACAGTCTGCTTGTTCTGCTGCATCAATTCCTGTTGTTCATCCTGCTTTTTCTGAGCCTTCTTGCCAAGGAAATAAAGAACTACAAGAAGAATTGCAAATACTACTATAACAGCGAGTAAAACGATTGTCCAAGGTTTCATGAGTAATCCTCCTAATTAATGTTGCAACATCCATTTTAACATTCTTTTTTTTAATAGGCAATAGACGGGAGGGGTATTTTTTCCATAAATACTGTGGTATACTGAAAATAAGAAAGATGGAGAAAGATATGGAACAGGTTTTACAATTTTTGACAGATGCAATTGAATTCTTTTTCGGGCACTTGATGATTTGGAATGGCATTTTCGCTATTATCATTGTGTTCTTTCAACGTAAAAATCCTAAAACAGTGTGGACGTGGTTGCTACTTTTGTATTTCATTCCTGTGCTAGGGTTTATCTTTTATTTGCTCATTGGCATCGACATGCGAAAGCAAAAGATGTTTCGAGTGAAAGAGGTTGAGGATCGTCTGCATGAAATGATTCGCCAGCAGGAGCGGCAGATCAGGAACAAAGAGATGGGAGCCAGCGCACCGGATATCGCAGGATACGAAGATTTGGTGATGTACAATTTGGACACCATGGGATGTATGCTGACAGACAACAATGATATTGATATTTTTGTGGATGGCAACGCCAAGTTTGACCAGCTCATTGAAGATATGCGCAGGGCTGAAAAATTTATTCACATTCAGTATTATATTATCAAAAATGATGTGCTCTTTAATCGTATCAAAGATGTGCTCATTGAAAAAGCAGCTCAGGGAGTAGAGGTTCGAATCCTTTATGATGCCATGGGATGCAGATTTTTTCGCAAAAAGTATTGGAAGCAACTCAATCGCAAAGGAATTAAGACGGCGGAATTTTTTCCAGCCTTCTTTCGCTGGTTTCAGCTCCGTGTGAATTATCGAAATCATCGCAAGATCGTTGTCATTGACAACAAGATTGGTTATGTGGGCGGTTTCAATATAGGCAAAGAGTATTTGGGTCTGGACCCCAAGTTTGGATATTGGAGAGATACTCATTTGCGCATTCGAGGAGAAGCGGTTTCTGGATTGGAACTTCGCTTTTTACTGGACTGGAACTATACCGCCAAGGAAAATCTGTTTGGAGATGACAAATACACTACGGGCTATGTGATCGGAGAGCGCGACGGGTGCGATGTACAGATTGTTTACAGCGGACCAGACACAGCGCACCAACAGATTAGAGACAACTATATCAGTCTGATTAACAAGGCTCAGAAGAGTATTTATATACAGACACCTTACTTTATTCCAGATGAGGCGATGCTGGCAGCACTTATGATAGCACTGCATTCAGGAATCGAGGTAAATCTGATGATTCCATGTATGCCAGACCACCTATTTGTGTATTGGGCAACCCACTCTTACATGGGTGAGATGGTAATGAACGGTGCGAAATGTTACATCTACGAGGAAGGCTTCTTGCACGCCAAGGGAATGATTGTAGATGAAAAAGTATTCTGTTATGGCACAGCCAATATGGACGTGCGTAGCTTTGCTCTGAATTTCGAAGTGAATGCCACAGTATATGATGAGCCGAAGGCAAAGGAAATGACCGAAATCTTCAAGGAAGACCTGAAGAGATGTACTCATGTGACCAAAGATATGTATGCAGGCCGTAAACTGATTGTCCGATTTAAGGAGCAAATCAGTCGCCTTTTATCTCCACTTCTATGAAAAAACTGTGAAAAGTCTTTTAAAGCCCAGTTTTTTGTGGTATAAATAGGTGTTATGATTTTTTGGCTTTTTAGATTGGAGAAAGAAATGAAAAAGAAAATTGCGTTATTATTGATTGGAGCTTTGTTTACCGTGTCTCTTGTTGCATGTGGCAACGAGAATGAAACCAATACAAATGATACAGAGCCTAGTACATCTGAGGTATCTACAGAGCAGTCTAGCGAGGCAGAACCTGTAGAAACAATTACTTTGGCAGATGTAGTTGTGGAAGATTATGTGACCATAGACAATTATAAGGGTCTTGAGATTTCCTACAGTGCAAAGGAAACCTTCACACAGGAGGATGTAGATGCATTGGCTCTTTCTGCATATTCTGGATATATCACAGAAGAAGCAGGGGGTATCAAGGATAGAGCAGCAGCTATCGGCGATATCGTAAACATTGATTATGTTGGTGTGATGGATGGTGTGGCTTTTGACGGAGGAAGTGCTTCTGGAGCAGACCTCGAACTTGGCTCTGGCAGTTTCATCGACGGCTTTGAAGATGGGCTTGTAGGCGTGATGCCTGGAGAAACAGTGGATCTTAATATTGCCTTCCCTGATCCATATGAAAACAATCCAGACCTTGCAGGCAAACCAGTAACCTTCACCGTAACAGTAAACTTTATCTATCCTATTATTGATAGTGTAGATGATATGCAGGATGATGTGCTTGCGGCACTGAATTATGAAGAATATTCAACGGTAGAAGAGTTTAGAGCATTCTGCCTGGAATATTTCGAATATAGCACTGAAGAAAATTACAAAGTGGGCAAACAGAATGCGGCTCTCAATGCACTTTTGGCAGTGGCAACTGTTCAGGATGCACCAGCAGGTTTGGTTCAGTACTATTATGACAGTGCGTATGAGTCTATCGAAATGCAGGCTGCACAGTATGGTTTTGATGTAGAAACTTTCTGTTATTACTTCTTTGGTGGAGATGCAACAACTGTAGCAACTATGATTGCTTCTGAAAATGCAAAGAGTGCTATTTTGCTTCAGTACATTGCGAATATTGAAAATCTCAACGTAGACGATGCAGAATTGGAAGTTTTAATTGAAGAGTTTGCGAAAGAGAACAACAGTACCGTAGAAGAAGTTACAAGCAATGCAGACAGAGAACTTCTCAGAGAATATTTCATGAATGAAAAAGTATTTGACTTTATTCTTGCCAACGGCAATTGCACAGAAGTGCCAGTGGAATAAACACTAGAGCAGTAAGACCGAATGAAGGAAGTATAAAAAGAGTATATAGATGACATACATCGGAAAGAGGTTTGAAATGGATTTGACAGATATCAGGGATTTATACCGTGACAGAGAAAAATACATTGGACAGAAAGTGACTGTAGGCGGATGGGTAAGAAGCAACCGTGACTCCAAGACATTTGGTTTCATGGTTCTCAACGATGGTACATTTTTCGAGACACTGCAGGTAGTTTATGGCGACCAGCTGGAAAACTTCCCAGTGCTTGCAAAACTCAACGTTGGTTCTGCAGTAGTTGTTACTGGTACTATTGTTGCTACACCACAGGCAAAGCAGCCATTTGAAATGCAGGCAGAGGAAGTATTGATTGAAGGTTACTCCACTGCAGATTATCCTTTGCAGAAGAAGCGTCATAGCTTTGAATATTTGAGAACCATTTCTCATCTGCGTCCTAGAACAAACACGTTCCAGGCTGTGTTCCGTGTTCGCTCTTTGATTGCCTATGCTATTCATACCTTCTTTATGGAAAAAGGTTTTGTATATGTTCACACACCACTGATTACAGGAAGTGACTGTGAAGGTGCAGGAGAGATGTTCCAGGTTACAACCATGGATTTAAACAACCTTCCAATGACAGAAGATGGAAAGATAGATTATTCCCAAGACTTTTTTGGAAAAACTACCAATCTTACTGTAAGTGGACAGCTCAACGTAGAAACATACGCATTTGCGTTTAAGAATGTATATACCTTCGGACCAACCTTCCGCGCAGAGAATTCCAATACAACTCGTCATGCAGCAGAGTTCTGGATGATTGAGCCAGAGATGGCATTTGCTGATCTGAAGGATGACATGATTTTGGCAGAGTCTATGCTGAAATATGTAATTCGCTTTGTTCTTGAGCACGCACCAGAGGAGATGAAGTTCTTTAACGAGTTTATCGACAAGGGACTGATTGAGAGACTGGAGCATGTAGTAAATTCTGACTTTGGACACGTAACATATACAGATGCAATTAAAATCTTGGAAAAACACAACGATCAGTTCGATTACAAAGTATTCTGGGGTTGCGATTTGCAGACAGAGCACGAGAGATTCCTTACAGAACAGGAATTCAAGCGTCCTGTATTTGTTACAGACTATCCAAAGGAAATTAAAGCATTCTACATGAAATTGAATGAGGATGGAAAGACAGTGGCGGCTATGGACTGTCTGGTACCAGGTATCGGTGAAATCATCGGTGGTAGCCAGAGAGAAGACAAGTTGGAAGTTTTGGAAGCCCGTATGGAAGAGATGGGGCTGAACAAGGAAGACTATGACTTCTACCTTGACCTTCGCAGATATGGTTCCGTTCGCCATGCAGGATTTGGCCTTGGCTTCGAAAGATGCGTAATGTATCTGACAGGCATGGGCAATATCCGTGACGTCATTCCTTTCCCAAGAACTGTAAACAATTGTGAACTCTAATTCACAGCTCTTAGAAAAAAGGATGAGGCCAAATGAGAAAATGTAACCACCCATTTCGAGGGTTACTAACGTGTTTGGTAGCACTGACGACAGCCTTCAGTTTGGCTGTTCCAGCGTCTGCCACCACGATTTCCCAAATTAAGGCGCTGATTAAAAAGCAGCAGGCTCAGATCAATCAAATAAATACAGAGATATCTGATATGGAAGATGCGCAGGATCTTCTGGAAGAAGAGATTGCGGACTTGGATTCAGAGATTTTGAATACCATGGTCAGCGTTGGGCTTTTAGAGGATGAAATTGCTGCCAACCAAATCGAGATAGACAAAGCGCAGGCCCAGTACGATGAGGCCAAAGCAGTGGAGGAAAAGCAGTATGAAGATATGAAGCTTCACATTCAGCTGATGTATGAGGCTGGTAATTCCTCCTATCTGGAAGCATTCCTGGCTTCCTCTGGTTTCGGAGCCATGATGAATCAGGCTGATTATATTGAAGCATTTTATGCTTATGATCAGAAACTGCTTCAAGAGTATAAGGCACAGAAGGAATATGTGGAAACACTTAGACTGGAACTGGAAGCGCAAAAAAGCATCTTAGAAGCAGACAAGCAGGTTATGGAAGAGGAGATAGCCAGACTGGAAACTCTTTTGGCAGAGAAAAAAGAGAAGTCAGAAAGCTATGATGCTCAGATAGCCAAAGCAAAACAGGAAGCGGCTGCTTACAAGGCTAAGATTCAACAGGAAGAAAAAGAAATAAAGAAGTTGGAAGAAGAAGCCCGTAAAAAGGCAGAAGAGGAGGCCCGCAAGAAAGCGGAGGCTGCCGCCAACGGAAACTATAATGTAACAAAAATTGATGTTTCTATCATAGACAATGCCAATGGCAGTGAGCTGGGCAAGAAGATAGCCAAGTATGCCTGCCAATATATCGGCAATCCATATGTCTATGGAGGCACAAGCTTAACAAAGGGAACGGATTGCTCTGGATTTACTTATCGAGTGTACAAGGATTTTGGATATTCTTTGTCCAGAACGTCAGCCGCTCAGCGAAACAACGGAAAGGCTGTGGAGTATAAGGATGCTCAGCCTGGGGATTTGATTTGCTATGACGGGCATGTAGGACTTTACATTGGTGGAGGCTATATTGTTCACGCCAGCAATCCGAAAAGTGGTATCAAGGTTAGCAAGGCGACCTATCGTACCATCCTCGCAGTTAGAAGAATCATTTAATTTATACAACTAAGAAATAGAAAACCCTTCAGTGATGAACTGAAGGGTTTTTGGTATTAAAAAACAAGTTTCTTTTTCATCATTTCAGGGTTGGTAGCAAAGGAAAGAGCTGTGTCTGCTGTAATGCGTCCATCCTGATACAGTTTTAGTAAACTGGAGTCCATAGAAATCAGCCCTTCGCTGTTGGAGGAATAGAGAATACCTTCCAACTGTGGGGTCTTATTCTCACGAATAATGTTTCGAATCGCAGGATTTACAACCATGATCTCAAAGGCAGGAACCATTTCGCCATCAACAGTAGGAACAAGCTGCTGGGATACAACTGCGGACAGTACCATGGAAAGCTGAATTGCGATTTGACGTTGCTGGTTTGCGGGGAACACGTCGATGATACGGTCGATGGTGTTCGCAGCACCAATGGTGTGCAATGTTGAGAAGAGCAGATGGCCTGTCTCAGCTGCCGTCATAGCTACTTCGATGGTTTCATAGTCTCGCATTTCACCGAGGAGAATGACATCTGGACTTTGGCGAAGTGCTGCTCGAAGTGCAGAAACATAATTTTCGGTATCTACGTTGATTTCTCGCTGGCTTACGATGCTCTGTTCATGCTTGTGAAGGAACTCCAAAGGGTCTTCCAAGGTAATGATGTGGCCTTTGCGAGTTTTGTTAATGTGATCAATGATACAAGCCAAGGTGGTGGATTTACCACTGCCGGCAGCTCCTGTGATGAGTACCATGCCCTTTTTGCGGTCACCAAGTTCAATGATCTGCTGAGGAATAGAAAGCTCAGATGGATTAGGCAAAGAGAAGGTAATAACACGGATAACAGCAGAATAAGAACCTCTCTGTTTGTAGGCACTGACACGGAAACGGGATACTCCTTGTAGTGCGAAGGAGAAATCGTCATCGCCTACCTGCTCTAAAATTTGAATGCTCCGGCTGGCCAAGTTGTAGATTTCATGAAGTAAAATCTGTGTGTCGCCAGGAAGCAGTCTGGTGTCGGACTCCTGAAGAACAGATCCATTCTTTCGTATGGAGACTGGAAGACCAGCCACGATAAATACGTCAGAAGCTCCTTCTTCTACTGCTCTTTTAAGAATGTCTTGAATTGTATTGCTCATATATATTGTTTCACCTTTCTGATTCATCAAAGGTCACGGTTTGCCATGCAATGATTTGATAATAATGGTCTGTGTCCATATTGGCTGTCGAAGGAATTTCGATTACGACGGACAGCATTCGAGTTTCACTAAATGGAAGTTGCCAAGAGAGGGTCAGATGATCTTCCGCTACTTGACTTTCAATGGTAACATTTTCTATTTCATTATCTAAGGAACTTAGTGTTTTGTCAAAGTATTCTTGCACATTCTGGCTATTGGATGCGTGCTTTGCCAGAATAGCGTCCAGATGAGCCAATACAACCTCGGATTGATTGCAGACTTCGTAATAGGCCTGTTTTTGCTGGGATAGCTGTCTGCTGAAATCAATGTCGTTTTTGGCACTGGAGAGAGCGAGAGTTGCAAAGATAGCAATGCTCAAAACCAAAAAGATAACCAGTAAAGAAGAGGTACCCATATTTAAAAAGGAGATAGGATCTTTTTTGGATTTCATCGCTGCACCTCCTGTGGAAAATGATGCTTGATGTCAAGCGCATATATTTGCTCATGAGTAGTCAAATTCTCAAAAGAAATCTGTGCCTCAATGGTACGGAAAGGGTCTGCGTTTGAGGAGACATCTTGAGAAATATCCTGAAGAGTGAAGGCCAATTGAAAACTGGCTTGTGACTGTGTACAGGATTCAAAATTGCCGTCATAATAAAGGGCTACCTCTGGAAAAGTGGTCTGAAGTGCCATGGGATACAAGATTTCCAGCCGTTTTTTTATCTCTTCTAAATCGTCAGCAGTAGTGAGAATCTCTGCAATGCCACTACACTCGCTGACAGCAAAATTGAGTGCCTGAGAAGATTCACTCATAGTATGGGCTTTCACAAAGATTTGCACGCAAACAGCACTTGCTACGGAAAAGAACAAAATAGCAAGAATAAGTTCTAATAAAAATATGCTAGAAGACTTGACCTGTTTTTGCTGACTCATTGGATTACCTTTCTGTATAACTGTGTAAGCCTACAACTGTAGATACGCTTCGGCCGTTGGCATCTATGCAAGAGAGACGATATAAATCTGGCTCAATCTGCTCCACCAGGAAATCAGACACTACTGCAATAGCATTTCCCATGTTGAGAGCAGGCTCGATTTGATTTTTGATGAACAGCTCTTTGAGCGCACCATCGTGGTAGTAAATGTATGTGGTATAGCCTTCCTTGTCGTCCTGATGATAGAGAGCAAGTGCATCTGTGCCTTCTATTTCAGTGACTGAGACAAAGGCTTTACAGTCACTGTGATGTATTTTTTCGCTGACATAAGAAAGAGAAGTTCGGGAAACGTTGTTCAGCGAGGACGCGGTAGTGGTGGATTCGTAGATTCTGGTTGCCAATAAAATAACCACTACAGCGGAAATCGTAAATACAAAAAACAGTATGATAGGAAAGAGGAAATCTATGATGTGGTTGTGGGCTTTGGTCTGTTTCATATCACTGTTCCTCCTCTATGATAGTTACATCTGGATAAATATTGTCCCCAAGGAAGCGATAGTCTACATAGAACAGCTCCTGATTGTAGGTGAGTCCATATTGCTTGTGGAGTACCTCCAAAGAATCTGGATATTTGCCCTCCAAAGAGTAGTAGTGGACGATGTTTCGAGTAAGTGCGTTGTCCAAACTTTCACGTTGACGTTCTCTAGTGCTTTCAGAGATAGAGCCAAAACCAGCTACAAAGAAAAAGATAATCACGGCAAATAAGCCTACAGATAAAAGAGGCTTAAGAGATATCTTGTCTTTTTGACCCATTTTAAAACGGTTGTGACTCATACAAAACTCCTTTGTTAGTAAGAGATATTACAGTTAGATACTGGACATGATTCCAATCAGTGGAAGCATGACGGAGAGCAGAATAATGCCAACAAATAGGGAAAGGCTGACAACTAAGGTAGGCTCTAAAATGGAAAGTAGATTGTTGATACGACGGTCCACTTCCTCCTGATAGAGGGAAGCCACATTGTCCATAACCTGATCCATGGTTCCAGTGCGGGCACCTAAGGAAATCATTCGAGCGTATACACCAGAGAAGATACCGCATTGGTGCATTGCTTCATAATAATCCATACCCTCTTCAATTTTGGCAAAGCATAAATCCAGTTTTTGCTGGAAGAAAGGGTCCGAATTCAAACTGCCTGCTAGGTGGAGGCTCTGTGTGGTGTCAATACCACTCTTTAGTGTAAGAGAAAGACCACTGGCGAATCTGCAGGCGGCAGTATTTTCAAAAATGGTACGAACAAAAGGAATTTTGTAGCCAATTTTGTGGAATAGGTTTTGACCAGATTTGGTTTTGCATCCGTAGATGATGATACCCACCACAACTACAAGCAAAGCAATAAACACAACAGAATATCGATTAATGATATTGCCGATGTCCATCAAAGTTCTGGAGAAACCGGTCATCTCTGTTCCTAACTGAACAAAGACCTGATTGAAGATAGGCATAACCTTTACAAGAAGAACTACTATTACTACAATCATCATTCCAGCCATAATCATAGGGTATGTGATAGCGTTGCGAATGCTGACAGAGATAGAATCTTCACGTTCATAGTGGATGGTAAGCTGCTGCATAACTTCATCTAAAGTACCAGTTTTTTCACCGATGTCTGTCATGCGGAGCATATAAGTTGGGAAGAGACCACAAGATTCAACGGCCTGATAGAAACTGCCAGTTTCTAAAAGGGTATCATAAATGGTCTGCAACAATTCTTTGTCTCCCTCAGATTGGGCATCTTCCAGCATAATAGAAATTCCCTCAATGGAAGAGATGCCTGATTTCAGTATCAAGGCAATCTGTCCACAGAAGCTGGAGACTTCTGAATTTGTAAGTGGGGTCCTGTCGGTATGTTTGCTCATGTTAATCCTCCGTTGTATCAAGACATCAATAGGAATATTTCACAGTGTAATTGGAGCCGTCGCCAATATATTTGGCAACTGCCTTGCTACTGTTTCCAGCAGCTAAAGTTGGGTCCATGAGGGACCAGCTTTTGCCATCAAATTGGATGATGCCATCTACCCAGCCAGTTTCCTCCAGATAGACACTAATCCATGCGTGATATACTTTGCCAGAGTATCCAACTTCCAACTTTGTAGGAATGCCCTGCGAGCGAAGCAGAGTTGTCATCAGTGCTGCGTAGTCAAAGCAGATTCCTTTTTTGGTAAGTAACGTTTTGTCTGCATCTGGAACGTAATCCACAGGAGCAGAAGCAGCCAGTTCTTCGTCATAAATGATATTGGTAATGACATAATCGTAAACTTGACAGAGGTAGTCTAAGTTGTTGGTAGATTGCTCCGAAATACTGATGCCTAAAGCCACTGCTGCGGACTCTGCGGTGTACCAGGAGTAAACATTGGGGTAGAGGAAAGGTCTGAATTCATCTGCCAAAGTCACATCCAGCACATGAGAGCAAACCATAGCATACATGTCGTCGGATACATTCTCGTAGATATTAATTTGATAACTGCCATCTCCGCTGGAGAGAGGGAAGGTTCGATATTCATTGGTAAACAGCGTGTAGGTGTAGGTAACGCCAGAAGGCACCTTGATCTGTACCTTGGCTTTGGCCGCATCACCCAAATAGCGTGCCATGACATAGCCTTCGCTGGCGTTTGTAGTGTCGATGGCAGCCAAATCATTACTATATACTTCTGTCCCAACAGATTCGGGGTTTAAAAAGGCGCGAATAGTATCTCTGGGAGGGGCATCTGGATCGTGATATTGCGAATATCCACCGTTGCCACCACTAGATCCACAGGCGGCGGTAAAGGAGCATAGTCCAAGCACAAGAGAAAGTATGATTGCAAGATGTAATTTTCGTTTCATACCTGGATACTCCTTTCGTAGAATTTAATCGTGAACTAATTGTTTGGTGTAAGAACTAGTAACAGTTCATTGCCTGCCATATCAGGAATACATACGTTGATTGAAGAAGCAGGGCTTTCAAAAACCACGCAGCCATTTTCTGCGTCATAGGAAATAGGAGAGATGATATCCCCATTTGCGTCATTTGCATAAATGGATGCATAATCAATACCACTTTCAGAGTCACTCACATATAGATACACTAATTTGTTGGAAACCTGACTACTGATAAAGGAAGGAGCCGTAGTGTCCATTTGAGTGACCATAATAGTATGGTGTATTTCCTGCTGATTAAAAAAGGTAATACAAATATCCATCATGCCATTTTTGGTTGGCTCTATGGAGAAGGTTCGTATTCCGGTATCGTAGACAGGGACATGCAAGCCGTTTTGGGTAGCACTTACCTGCACAGGGAAAATACCTGTTACATGAACTTCGTAGACTGGACTTTGTGCATCTCCAGTTTTGTCTGTGACAGAATAGTTTCCTCTTACAAATAAAAGAGGAGAAAGAAGCAAAAGAATGATTACAATTACCAGAATAGAACGAATGGTAATGAATCGTTCCTTTTTGTAGTTGGCATAGTCTTCAATAACAGCCAGGGGAACTGCATTGGAAGAGGTCCCCACGACAGTAAATACGTTTTGAAGCATTTGATCTGCGGCAAGAGGTGACAGGGTAGCACCTTTGCTCAATTTCTTTGATTTAAAATTGGAAAATCTATTGTTTTTTTTCATGAAAAATCTCCATTATTATACAGCAATCATTTTGCGTAGCTTACTAAGACCGCTATTAAGCAGTCGTTTTACGGTACTTTTGCTGGTGTGAAGCATGCTAGCAATATCATCAATTCTCATATTGTTGTAGTATCGGTAGATGAGAGCCAATGACTCGTTGTCTGGCAGAGACATAATCTGGTCGAAAATATACCTGCGCTCATCGATGACAACCACTTGACTTTCAGGGGTGTCGTCACTGACAGGCTGGATGGAAGGGTCGTCATCCAGGGAAAGTACATTTTCGGAGAAGGTTTTGCCTTGCCTTTCCTGCATGTTAAAGCAAACGCGAAAACTAATCTGATTTAGCCAGGAGATAAAAACCATAGGATCTTTCAGAGTGGCTAAATTTTTGTATACTAATATGTAAATTTCCTGCAGTGCATCCTGCGCCAGATAATTGTCCTTGAGATAATTGCAGGCGTAAGCATACTGCTTTTGGTAGGTGGCGGCATATAACTCCGCAAAGGCGTCACTGTCACCTTGCTGGGCGGACCGAACCACCTTGGACAAGTATTTATAATCTAAATTAGACATGACATTCTTCTTTCGGTGTGAGAGTGGTCTTACTGGAGCAAATTCAAGGGCTTATTCGCTAAGTCTTGCGTTGGCCAAAGAGATAAGGCCGTTGATGCTTTCAGCATCGTCAGAGCCACTAAAACTGGAGCCAAGACGATATGCGATAGCATGATGACTGGAGTCGGAATTGTACTGTTTTATTTTGCTCTCAACACGCTCTGTAAAGATGTCCATGTGACTTTCAGAACTGTTTTCAAAAATAGCAAGATATTTATTTCCATCGTTACGACCTACAAAGCACAGGTCTACAGAAGACAGTTTCAATATATTAGAGAAACTTTTGATTAGGATGTCACCCTGTGCACGATCGTACAATTTGTTGGTTTCATCCAAGTTAGTTAGTTCAAGCATGATACAGCCTAGGTTGGATGGAAGCGTTTTGCCTTTGTATTTTTCAATAAGGGAATCACAGCTATAGCGATTGGCGATACCAGCCAGTGGATCTGAATGCACGGCATAACCTAAATCGTGATAATCTTTTTTGAAGGTGGCATGGAAAGTGAAATCTAGAAACATAAAAATGTAAGACAAAAGAAAATAAAGCCACAAAATGGCACAAAGAATCGTGATTCGTGTATTGTTAGATACCATGCGATAAATTTCCGCATTGGTCAGCACAGTTAACAAGGCAACAACTGTCAAAACCAGGTATAAGATTAATTGAAGTGTTTTGTACAATTTGAAATGTTTCATTATTTTATAATCCCCCGTAAGTTGTCTAAAAACATAAAAGAATATTTAAAGTTTATTATACCAAAAACGACACTATATTCCAATGAAAAATGCTGTGAAAAAGACTTTTGCAAAAAAAATAATTTTTTTTTAAATTTTTCTGGACCTTTTTTCCTATATGGAGTGTCTTTACTTATGAAAGCGTCAAATAGACGTAAAGAAAAACTAGAATTAGGAAGAGGATAAAATTATGAGAAAGACTTGGAAAAAGACACTTGCTTCATTGTTGGCATTGGCTTTGATTGTGGGAACATGGTCAGAGGGATTTGTAAATGTTAAAGCTAACGAAGAAGAGAACACCACAGCAGTGGTTACTGTTACTGCAAACAGTATTGCAGATCCTATCGTGTATGATGGACAGGAGCATTCTGCGGGTGTATCTGTTACAGTGGAAAACGCAACAAACGTGAAGTCTGCGGTGGACTTCTGGGGAAATACAACATATTCCTTCCAGGCAAATGGAGAGAAATATCGTGTTGTAATCAATGGATGGGATGAAAAGAGCTTGGCAAAAAGAGTTGTCAATGTTGGAGATACAGAACTCATCCCTAACGCAGTAACTGTTGAAAAGCAGGGTAGCAGGGGATCATGGTCTTCTACTTCTGAAGTTGCAGTGACTTACCAGAATGGTTCTGCAACAGTGGTTCCAGCAACTCGTGCGATGGATTTCTTCGTGGCCAATCCAAATGGATGGGGATATATCGCTGTTGGATCTGGTAGCATTACAGGTAGCGTACTTGAGGCTTGGAGAGCACACGGCTTGCTTGGAACAGAAATCATTCGCTTTGCAGATGGCTATAGCACATTGCCAGGCGCATATTCTATTTCTTATCCAGCTAGCTACCCAAGCATTGAAGTAAACAATGTGACATATACATACGATCCAGCTTGCAATAGAGCAAATACTTATTCTATTCAGTGGACAAATGTGAAGGCTGTAAAAGAAACATTTAGTAATTTTATCTACCATTGCAATGGTACAGTTAGACTTCAGGATGAAAATATCTGGAATGTAGTATTTAATGTTGCTGAGCCAGGTGCGGATCTTGCAGCAGTAAGCACAGCTTCTTTGGTGGAAGGTACTTCCATTTCCGCGCCAGCAGTTGCTGAGACAAAAGAAGTAAACGGCAAAAAATATGTATTTACTGGATGGTGCACTGATGCAGCATGCACAACACCAGCATCTATCAGCACTCTTTCCACAGATACAAATTACTATGGTAAATATGTAGAAGTTCAGACTCTTACATTGACACCAGCATTCACAACAGCTACATATGATGGATATACACATGTAGTTAACAGCTTTGTTACAACAGAAGTGAACGGACTTACAGTATCTGGTCTTAGCGTATATGCGGAAGGCAGAGATGCAGGTTCTTATGATATTGCAGTAGAGGGTAGCGCAGTAGTAACAGATGCAGCAGGCAACGATGTAACAAAGTATTACGACGTAGTAGTTGCAGATGTTGATTTGGTAATCGCTAAGAAGGCAGCAACCATTACTTCCGGTTCTGCTACTTCCGAATACACAGGTGACATTCTTACAAATCATGCAGTTGAAATGGAAGGATTCTTGGAAGGTGAAGAACCAACCGTTACAGTTACTGGATCTCAGAAGATGATTGGTTCTAGTGACAATACATTCGAAGTTGCGAACTTGAGCGACAACTACAATGTAACTTATACCTATGGTAAGTTGACAGTTACTGCCATTGATGGATTGGTAGTTAGCTTCGCAGATATTACAAAGACTTATGACGGAAAAGCAATTACTGGTTCTTATACAGTAAATGAAAAACTTCTTCCAGGTCATGCTGTAGAAGTAGAAATACCAAGCATCACAGATGTAGATACAGTTGTATATGGCGAGACAATTAAGATTGTAAACGCTGCAGGTGCTGATGTTACAGATCATTATGCAAATCCTACAGTGGTTCCTGGCACACTTACTGTAAATCCAATCGAAGGTCTTGTAATCACATTTGCAGATTACACTAAGACATACGATGGAAATACATATGTAGGTGAATATACTGTAGAAGGCCTTCTTGAAGGACACACTATCATCATCAAAGCTCCTTCTATCAAAGAAGTTGGTACAGTAACAAATACAGCTTCTTATGAGATTTTTGAAGGCACAAAGAATGTTACAGATTTCTACAAAGACGTAACAGTTAATGAAGGTACACTTACCGTTAACAAGATTACAGGAGCATCTATCACATTCGCTAATATTACAAAGGACTATGATGCACAGGAACTTGTTGGTACATTTAAGGCAGAAGGTTTCCTTGATGCGCACAATGTTGTAGTGGCTACTCCAGCTAGCATTACAAATGCGGGCGATGTAACAAACACAGGTGCTTATGAAATTCAGGACGCTGAAGGAAATGACGTATCCAAATACTATGATACAATCACAGTTACAGATGGTAAGCTTACTGTAAATCCACTTAAGGTAACAGTAAAAGTTCAGGGTAATGTAGTTAATGTATACTACACAGGATATGAACTTGCTTCCAGAGGATATGATGTAACATCTATCAGCAGTGATCTTTATACTGATGCATACTTTACTTTCAGCGGAGATGCAGAAGTTACTGCAACAGCAGACAGCTACTATGCATACGCTATGGGACTGAAAGCAGATCAGTTCACAAACAACAACGGAAACTTTGACGTTACATTCGAAGTAACAGATGGCTATTTGAAGATTTACTACTTAGAAGGTGTTTCTCCAGCACGTGAAGATGGTACTGACACTCCAGCTGCAAATGAACCAGAAGTTCAAGAACCAGAGGTAACAGAACCTGAAGTTCAAGAACCAGAGGTTCAGGAGCCAGAGGTTGAAGAGCCAGTAGTAGAAGAGCCAGTAGTAGAGGAACCAGTAGTAGAAGAACCTGTTGCTGACGAAGTGGATCAGAACACAGAGCCAGAGGTTGATGTTGAAGTAGTAGGTGATGACACAACTACAGAAGCAAATGACAACCTGGTACAGATCGAAGATGAAGAGACACCACTCGCTAACATGGATTTGGATGGAGATGGAAATGGTCCTATCTTCTGGATCCTTCTTGCAGGTGTACTCGCAACAGTTACATTGTTTATCTTCTTCGTAATCGCTCGTCGTAAGAAAGAAGAAGAGGAAGAACAGGCTTAAGGATAACTGGAGAAATTCGCAATTAAGTGAATAAAGTTTATTTAGGGCTTCGCACCAATGGCGCGGGGCCCTTTTTATTTGCCTTGGTTTAGTAGAAACAGACAAAAACGGATAATCAATTTTGGCGAATTTAGAGAATGGAATTTTAGGAATGATAAGACTATAATGGAAACTAGGAAACCGAAATGAGTTTCCGAGTTTCCAATAAGAGTAACCAAGTCAAGACAAATATTCATATAAGCAAAACTGCAGGAAAGGAACAGAACCTATGGAACAGAGAGAAAGGATTATTAATGCAGCGATTGATGAGTTTGAGAGTAAGGGGCTTAAATTTACCATGGATGATGTGGCGAAGCGTTTGTATATGAGCAAGAAAACTCTCTATACCGTATTTAAGGATAAAGAAGAAATGCTCCTGGCTGTAGCAGACTACTGTTTTGCAGAGATTAAGAGAAGCGAACAGGAAGTGCTGAACAATTCCGATTTGGATACGGTCGATAAGATTAGACAGATTATTGTAGTAATGCCAGAGAGGTACCAAAACATAGGTCTTAACAACCTTTACCAGCTTAAAGACAAATACCCTGGTATTTACAAAAGAGTAGAAAATTATTTAGAAACGGATTGGGATGCAACTATTTATTTGCTTGAAAAGGGAATGGAAGAGGGAAAAATTCGCAAGGCTTCGATTCCAGTTATCAAGGGGATGGTGGAGAGCACAATCGCTCATTTCATGTCTTCTGGTGTTTTGGTTGACAACGGGCTCTCTTATGAAGAAGGACTTAATGAAATGATCGATATCATTATGAAAGGACTGGTGGTATAGCATGAAGGGAAACAGAATTTATCTGAACAATGATTGGCTGTTTGGGGAAACCACAGGCCAGCAGTCTAAGCTGGTGAGATTACCTCATACGACAGTAATCACTCCTCTTCATTATTTTGATGAAGGAGTTTATCAAAAAGACACCACTTATACGAGAATGATTGAGCCGTCCGAGTCATGGAGGGGGCAGCATGTATTACTTACTGTGGAGGGCGCAGCACATCTTTCTTATGTTTACTTAAATGATGAACTTTTATATACACACAATTGCGGCTATACAGCATACACCGTAGATTTGGCTTCTTATCTTAAGTGGGGGCAACCAAATAAACTGTCCATTCGTGTGGATAGCAGTGAAAAAATCAATCAGCCTCCTTTTGGCAGAGTGATTGATTACATGACTTACGGTGGGTTGTACAGAGAAGTCTATTTGGAAATCAAGCCTAGAGGATATATAAAGGATGTTTTCTTTCAGACAGGGAAATTAGAACTAAGCAAAGAGACACAGAAAGACTTTGAGCATGATAATTATTGTGCGCAGTGGTCGGCACAGGTGACTCTGGAGCAGAGGGCGGATGGAGAGGACAGCAGAGAGATTAGGCTAAAACAATTTCTGGTAGACCAGGAGGGGCAGAAGATTGATTTAACTGCCTTAAAAGAGAGCACGAAGCAATGCCAAGATATGAGAGAACTGACGGCAAATGTAAAAGCGGGGGATGGACAGAGCGAAGAGATTCGTTTGATAGAGTATGAGACTGCGGGGGTTCACGCATGGCAAATTGAAAATCCATCTTTGTACATACTGCATACACAGATTTGGGCTGGAGAAGAACTGCTGGACGAACGAGTAGACAGAGTGGGATTTCGAACAGTTGATTTTACCGCAGATGGCTTTTTCCTAAATGGGCAGAAGGTAAAACTTCGAGGTTTGAACAGACATCAAAGTTATCCTTATGTGGGATATGCGATGCCTCAGTCTATGCAGGAAAATGATGCGGAAATCTTAAAATGGGAGCTTAAGGTAAATGCAGTTAGAACCTCGCACTATCCACAGTCACATCATTTCCTGAATAGATGCGATGAATTAGGTCTTTTGGTGTTTACGGAGATCCCAGGGTGGCAGCATATCGGAGATGAAGAGTGGAAGAAGCAGGCGGTGATAAATACCGAAGATATGGTACTTCAATATCGAAATCATCCATCTATCTTTATGTGGGGTGTCAGGATCAATGAGTCTGCAGACGATGATGATTTTTACACAAAGACCAATGAAGTGGCGCATAGGCTGGACGATACAAGACCTACCAGTGGCGTAAGATTTATTCAAAAGAGCCATTTGCTGGAGGACGTATATTCCTACAATGATTTTAGCCATGATGGAACAACCGCAGGATGCCTTGAACCAAAGCAGGTGACTACAGACTTAAAGAAAGGATATATGATTTCGGAGTTCAACGGACACATGTATCCGACCAAGGCATTTGATTGTGAAGACCACAGAGTTGAACATTTCTTAAGACACGCAAGAGTAATGGATGGCTACTATGGGCAAGACGGAATTGCGGGAGGCTTTGGCTGGTGTATGTTTGATTACAACACACACAAGGACTTTGGAAGTGGCGACCGCATCTGCTATCACGGTGTGATGGATATGTTCCGAAATCCGAAACTGGCGGCTTATTTGTACGCAGCACAAGGCGATGTGAGCCAGACCAATGCAGCCCAGGGCGGTGAAATTCAAAGTGGCGTAGAGGATGTGATTCTGGAAGTGTCTTCAGCCATGGATATTGGCGAGCATCCAGCTTGTCTGATGAAAGATGTGTATGTCATCACCAACGCAGATCAAGTGAAGGCATACAAAAATGGTCAGTACATTGGAACCTTTGATAGAAAGGACAGCCCATTCAAGAATTTGCCAAATGGCCCAATTTTGATAGATGATTTCATTGGAGATCTGATTGAAAAAGGAGAGGGCTTTAGCAAAAAGAAAGCCGCTGATATCAAAAAGGTACTTATGGCGGCAAACAAATATGGCTTGTCTCATCTACCGGTTTATGCTCTAGCATTGGCAGCAAAATGTATTCTGTTTTATAGCATGAATATGGCAGAGGCAGTGGAGCTTTATAATAAATATGTTGGCAACTGGGGTGGCGAAGTGACTTCCTATCGCTTTGAGGCAATCAAAGACGGAAAGGTTGTGAAGGTAGTAGAGCGCACACCAGTGAAGAAGGTAAGGCTTGAAGTGTCAACATCACATGCGCATTTAGTGGAAAAAGATACCTATGATGTGGCGGCAATTCGAATTCAGGCGGTTAGCGAAAGTGGAATGAATCTTCCATTTTTCCAGGAGCCTCTTGTGCTGGAAACTACAGGAGATATTGAAATTGTTGGGCCAAGTATCATAGCTTTGTCTGGCGGTATGGGTGGTACATATATTAAGACAAAAAATGGCGCTGCAGGAGAAGGTACTCTTACAATCAGAGGACAGCAGACAGAGCCGGTAACAATCAGATTTGAACTGAATTAAGAAAAGGTATTGATAAAGGGAAGGAAACGATTATGAGATTAACAGGTAAGGAAAAAGCGGCTTATGGAATTGGAGCTGTGGGTAAGGATATGGTATATATGCTCACAGCAGGTTATGTATTGTATTATTTTCAGGATGTAATGGGCATCAGTGCGATTTTCACAGGAATGTTACTTATGGTGGCGCGTGTGTTTGATGCTCTCAATGACCCTATTATGGGTGTGATTGTAGCAAAAACCAAGACAAGATTTGGCAAATTTAGACCATGGCTTTTGATTGGAACTTTGATTAATGCAGTGGTCCTCTATCTGATGTTTGCCATTCCAGAAGGACTTACCGGGAATGCCTTGATGGCCTATGCGGCACTTTCTTATATCATGTGGGGAACAACTTATACCATGATGGATATCCCCTACTGGTCCATGATTCCAGCGTTCACTGCAGATGGAAAGGACAGAGAAAGCCTTTCTACTCTGGGAAGAACCTGCGCAGGCGTTGGCTCAGCCATCATTACCGTTTTGACAGTAAAAGCAGTAGATATTCTGGGCGGTGGAGATGAAAGAGAAGGCTTTCGTCTGTTTGCCCTGATTGTAGCAGTTATCTTTTCTTTGACAGCGATTATTATGTGTGTGTGCATCAAGGAAAAATCTACTGTGGATATGGAGACAACCTCCATTGGAGAAATGTTTAAGGCGCTTTTCAGAAACGATCAGGCTGTAACAGTAGTAATCGCAATTGTATTAATCAACTGTTCCATTTACTTAACCAGTAACCTGGTTATTTATTTCTTTAAATATGATATCGGTGGCGCAGACTGGCAGAATGCTTATACCCTGTTTAACACCTTTGGCGGTGGAATACAGATTTTGTCTATGATGTTGTTTTACCCACTGCTTAGAAAGAAACTTTCAACTACGAATACTTTCAAATTCGGGCTTGGCGCAGCAGTAGTAGGTTATATCGTCCTTTTGGGACTTGCATGTACCGGTACGAAAAATATTGTGTTACTTTTGATACCTGGCTTCTTTATTTTTGCAGCAAATGGTATACTTACTGTACTTACAACTGTGTTCTTAGCGAATAGCGTAGATTACGGTCAGTGGAAAAATGGTAGAAGAGAAGAAAGCGTGATTTTCTCTATGCAGACCTTCGTGGTGCAGCTTGCATCCGGTATTTCTGCTTTGCTTGCATCTATCTGCTTAGCAGTATTCAATATCAGTGACAATACAGAAATAGACGCTGTTTTGTCTACACAGTCAGTGCTTGGCCTTAGATTTACCATGTCTATGGTGCCTGTAGTTGGACTGGTGATTGCATTCTTCTATTTTTCCAAGAAGTTCATCTTGACAGATGAAAAGGTAGCGGAAATTGCAGATTCATTGAAAGGAAAAGAATCATGATTAGACAGGTAGATAAAGTCTTTCTACTAGAAACAGATCATACTTCTTATGTAATGCAGATTGCGGATACAGGGCATGTGGAGCATCTATACTATGGTGCGAAACTGGGCCTTGGTCTGGAACTAGCAGGTGCAGACCAGCAGCTGGAGGACCAGATTTGGAATAGCAGTATTAGAGCGCTTACTCAAAAGCGCAGTAATAACAATGGATGCTCCATCGCCTATGATTTGGAGCATCCTGCCCTCTCCACCAATGACATGAGTTTGGAAGTGTCGGCATTGGGCACGGGGGATTATAGACAGCCTTTCTTACAGATTGTCTGGGAAGATGGTAGCAGAACCAGCGACTTCGTGTTTGAAAAAGCACAGATCGTGGATGGGAAACCAGCCATAGAGGGATTGCCATCTGCGTATGATCAGACTGGCAAAGCGCAGACCTTGATTTTGACTTTGAAGGAAAAATACAAGCCAGTTCGCTTAGAGTTGGCCTACGGTGTATTCCCAGAATGTGATGCCATTACTAGAAGTGCCAAACTTTACAACGATGGAGCGCAGCCAATTGAAATTGCCAAAATCATGAGTATGCAGTTGGATTTGGATGGTCAGAATTTTGTGATGACCAGCTTCAGAGGCGACTGGGCGAGAGAGATGAATCGCGTGGATGTGGAAGCACTGAGTATGGTTGTGAATACCACTAGAACAGGAAATTCCTCCAATCATGCCAATCCTTTTGTCATGCTTTGTGCAAAGGGAACAGGTGAGACCAGCGGTGAGGGCTATGGATTTAACTTGATTTATTCTGGAAATCACTATGAGGCTGCAGAAGCCAGCAGTCAGGGCAAAACTCGATTTGTGGCAGGAATCAGCCCAGAGGACTTTGGCTGGATACTAGACCCAGGTGAAAGTTTCCAAACCCCAGAAGCAGTGATGACATATACAGGACATGGATATAGAGAACTGTCAGAGCATATGCATGGCTTTGTCAGAGAACATATTGTGCGCGGACACTGGAAAAACAAGGTGCGCCCGATTCTTTTGAATTCCTGGGAGGCTTCTTACTTTAAGTTTACAGAAAGTAAGCTTCTGAGTCTTGCCAAAGCAGGAAAGGAAGCTGGCATAGAACTGTTTGTCATGGATGATGGATGGTTTGGAGAGCGCAACGACGATACCAGTTCCCTAGGTGACTGGGTGGAAAACCGCAAGAAACTTCCGGACGGTGTCAAAGGTCTTGCAGACAAGATCAATGCGATGGGCATGGATTTTGGTATCTGGGTAGAGCCAGAGATGGTAAATGAAAATTCAAATCTCTATAGAGAGCATCCAGACTGGGCGGTGCGTATCCCAGACAGAAACCATGGATTGGGAAGAAACCAGATGATTTTGGATTTGACCAGGACAGAGGTTCAGGATTACTTGATCGAGTCTATGACAAAGGTATTCTCCCTGGGCAATATCGCTTATGTGAAGTGGGATATGAATCGCAACTTCTCCGATGTATATTCACTGGCACTTCCTAAGGAAAGACAGGCGGAGTTTATCCACAGATATATGCTTGGACTATATAGAGTGATGGATACCTTATGCAAGGCATTTCCACAGATTTTGTTTGAAGGATGTGCATCTGGAGGAAATCGCTTCGACTTAGGTATGCTTTGCTATATGCCTCAGATTTGGGGAAGTGATGATACCGATGCAATCTGCAGAGCCTATATCCAAAATGGGTACAGCTATGGCTACCCGCAGACGGTGTTTGGAGCGCATGTGTCAGAATGCCCAAATCATCAAACCTTGAGAGAAACTCCTTTGGAGACCAGATTTGCAGTTGCCTCTTTCGGAGTGCTTGGCTATGAGTGTAACTTAGGTGAGATGCACAAAGAGGATTTGCAGGAAATCAAAGTGCAGATTGAGATATATAAAAAGTGGAGAGAGACCTTGTTCTTTGGGCAGTGGTATCGTATCGGTGGTAGTCTTGTTGGAGATATGGCACAGGTGGACAAGACACCAAATCGCAATTTGATTGAATGGCAGATTGTTTCACCTGACAAATCAAAATCCGTGGCCATGATGGTACAGGAAACTGTGAAGCCTCATACTAGCCATTTGAAACTGCGATTGACAGGGCTGGATGACAAGAAACTTTATCATGTAACAGGTAGAACCATAAAGCTGGATATCAAGAAATTCGGTGGCTTGGTGAATATGATAGCACCTATTCATATTAAGCAAGATTCTCTGATGCACAATGCCATTGCTAAATTTGTGAAACTAGATGGGGAAACTGAGGACTACACATTAAGCGGCAGTCTGCTAAATCGTGCAGGACTGGAATTGGCACAGAGCTTTGCAGGAACAGGTCTTGGAGAGAATACTAGAGTATATCAGGATTTTGATTCCAGGATGTATTTCCTAGAGGAAGTAAAGGCTTGATTTTGCTACGAAAATCTCTTAAGTAACTTGTTAAGTAAAGTGTCACAATCAAACAATTTTAACTGCTTAGAATAATTAGGCAAATTTACAGAAAAAATGTAGATTTGCCTATTATTATGGAAAAATTTATGGGAATATGGTACTATAAATAAGAGATTATGGAATAAATGTTGGGGGTTTGTGACCATGATGAAGCTGAAATTACCAAAGACAGAAAAAGTGAAGGAACCTAAGGCACCAAAAGCAACAAAAGAGAAAAAGGTAAAAGTGGATAAGAAGGGGGTTCCTAAAGAGACAAAGGGAAGATTTAACCTACACTCTGTAGCAGCCAAAATGATGATGCTGACAGAGATTCCTATATTGTTCATTTGTTTGATCCTGGCCGTGTTTAGCATCAGCAAATTACAGGCTAGTATAGAAGAACAGATTGAAAAATCACTTAAGATTGTGGCATCCAGTGTAAATGAGACTTATACCAGCCTATATGAAGGCGATTACGCGATGGAACAAGGTGGCACGGTGACCAAAGGTGGTGTGACGCTGACAGGAGAAACCCAGCTCATTGATGCGCTGAAGGAGAAGACAGATTTTGATGTATCTTTCATCTTCGAACGCTCTAGAATGATTACAACACTTCGCAGAGATGGTGGACCTCGTATCAACGGAACATCAGCAGATAAGTCTGTATATGCCAAAACAGAGACTGGCGAGGAAGTGTTCTTAAAAGGCATCGATATTTCGGGAACAAACTATTACGCATATTATCAGCCAATCTATAATTCAGATGGCTCTGTAATTGGTACGATTGAGGTGTGCACCCGAAGTGCAGAGGTAAAAAGTTTAATTGGCGGACAGACTGTGCAGATTGCACTGGTAAGTGTGGTGCTGGCAGTTCTAGCTGGCGCTTTGGTTTGGATTATGTCCCAGCGTATGGTAGTAACCATGAAGTCCACGAAGCATTTCTTGCAGAAGATTATGAATGGTAAGTTGGACAATGAGGCCAAGGCGAAACATGTGGGTCGTAGAGATGAACTTGGCGATATCTATCGTATTGTTGTGAAATTGCAGGATACCTTGCGTATCATCATGGACGATATCAAGGAATCCTCTGAAAACATGATTCAGTCTGCAGACAAACTAACCAATGTAGCACAGACCACAGGAGCCAATATGGAAGATGTAAATCGCGCTATGTTGGATATCACAGAAGGAGCCAAGAGTCAAGCGGTTAGTGTAAATGAAGCAGATGACAATATTCAGAGTATGGATCAGCAAATCAGACTGATTACCGAAGAAGTGGAACAGCTTGCGGACTATGCAGAGGAAATGGCGGATGCAGAAAAAGCATCTGAAGCGATTACAGAAGAATTAGCACAGCAGGGACTTCGAACGAAGGACGCAGTAGGTAGAGTAGCAAAACAGATTCAGGAGATGAATCAATCTGTACAGAGCATCATAGAAGCAGTTACGATCATCCAGACCATCGCAGACGAGACTGATTTGTTGTCCCTCAATGCAAGCATTGAGGCTGCGAGAGCAGGAGAGGCTGGAAGAGGTTTTGCAGTTGTTGCAGAGCAAATCTCCAAGCTGGCAGACCAGTCCAATCGTTCTGCACAGGATATTGAAAATCTGCTTACCAGCGTAGGTGCTCTTTCTGACCAAGTGACAGAGATTATGTCTCAGCTGGAAGAAAGTGTAGAAGTACAACAGCAGAAATTGGATGAAACCAAGGTGAAGTATGCGGCAGTTGCTTCCGGTGTAGAAAATTCCTTAACCAATATCGAAACTATCAAGGGTAAGATGGAGATGCTTCGTGAGTCTGGCGAAGCTATCCTGGATATCATGAGAGGTTTGGCTGCTATTTCAGAAGAGAACGCTGCATCAGCAGACAATACCCTTGAAGTATTTGGTGAAGTCAACGAGACCATGGGAGAATTGAACACCTCCTCTATGGATCTAGTAGAACTTGCAGATAAGTTGCAAGAAGCGGTGGCGGTATTTAAATAATCCAAATTATTTTCATAATGAAAAAGGTGTGATAATATGAAGAGGTCGACTGATGAGTCGGCCTCTTTCTTGCTGACAAGTCAACAAGAAAGCACTCCGTGAGATGCGCACTCGTGCGAGAAGAAGGTTTGTCGCAAGCGACCGCACTCGGCGCAAGAGTTCTGCAAGCAGAACTCTATATTTATGGGCTGTGAAAAGGTGGTTTTTGCTGAGTTGCAACCGTCAGTTGACAAAGTTCCAAGGGAAGTTGGTAGTACGCAACTGTAAAGAAGGGTATGGTTGAGGTACAAAAACAAACACGTCCCACGGGGAGTAAGATAAGGAGAATAAAAATGATTTTAGCAGAAAAAATTATGGCACTAAGAAAAAAGAACGGATGGTCTCAGGAGGAACTGGCAGAGAAAGTTGGAGTATCCAGACAGTCCGTAAGTAAATGGGAAAGCATGCAGTCTATTCCAGATTTAGACAAGATTCTTTTGTTGGCTCAGGTTTTTGGCGTAAGCACCGATTACTTATTAAAAGAAGAGATGGGAGAAGAGGAAAGAGTTGTTTATCCTGATAAACCAGAAGAAGGAAGCGCAAGAAGAGTTTCCATGGAAGAAGCTAATGAATTTATCAAAGTAAAGAAAGAAACTTCCAATAAGATTGCATTTGGAGTAATGCTTTGCATCCTGTCTCCAATGTGTATCATCCTGATGCCTGAACTTGCACTGGCAGGTATCTGGGCAGTTCCAGAACATGTGGCAGAAGCATTGGCACTTGGATTTTTACTTATCTTGATTGCCACAGCGGTAGCAATCTTTATTGCTTGCGGTATGAAGACCAACAAGTTTGAGTACTTAGACACAGAAGTGATTGATACAGAGTATGGTGTGGCTAGCATGGTAAAGGAAAAGAAGAATGCTCTTCAGCCAGCTTTTACAAGAAACGTGGTACTTGGCGTAAGCCTTTGTATCTTGGCAGTGATTCCACTGATTACCGTTTCCTGCATTACTGAAAATGAAGTAGTCATCGTATGTATGGTAGATTTACTTCTTTTGTTGGTAGCGACTGCAGTATTCTTGTTCATTAGTGTTGGTATTGAGTGGGAAAGCTACAAGAAACTTCTTCAGGAAGATGATTACAGCCCAGCGGCAAAGACACAGAGCAAAAAGAACCAGCCTTATGTGACAGTATATTGGTTGCTCGCAACAACAATCTTTTTGGCTTGGAGCTTTATTACCAATGACTGGGGACGCACTTGGATTGTGTGGCCTATCGCTGGAGTGCTTTTTGGTGTAGTAATTACAATCGTAAATATATTTGCGAAGAAAAATGACTAATAGAAATGAATGAAGCGAGGCATCTAGAAGGGCTCATCAGCAGATGGGCCCTCCTTATCGCTAACACAAAAATAGTTTGACAACCCAAGCAAATTGTGGTTAAATAAACACAACTTGAGGGAGTAGGTGACGTGTAAAAGCGGGGCTTATCAACACACTGATCGAAGGATCTGGTTTGTCTTAAATACCGAGACTTGA
>JAFTKW010000032.1 GCA_017453065.1 Lachnospiraceae bacterium
ATGCTGAAGGTGCTGGGATATGACGACAGGAAGATTAATAGAATTGTACTAAGTGTAAATCACATTTTGGTGCCAATTGGAATCGGTGTAAGTATTCCTCTAGTATTTGGCTCCGCAAACTGGTTCATGGCATGGCTTGCCGAATTCATCGGTGTGCTGCCACAGGCATATATTGCGCCAAAGAGTTTTGTTTATACAATCCTTCTTACTTGCGCAAGTTATTTTGGGTCTTTGATGCTTCTTAGAAGAAAGGTGTCTAAGGTAGATATGGTGGAGAGTTTGAAGGATAATAGGGAGTAGGGATGCGAAAAAGAAGTTGAGTACAACCCAACTAATGCGTCATTGAACTTGCAAATGCCCATGATATGATTTTATTATAAAAATCACAGGAGGGTTCATATGTTATATTTACCAGAAAACTTAAAGAAGTATCGCATGTTAAAGAATCTGACGCAGGAGGATGTTGCGGAGTATCTCGGCATCACACCACAAAGCGTTTCCAAATGGGAACGAGGAGAATCTTATCCAGATATTACCTTTCTTCCAGCGCTGGCTAACATTTTTGAGACAAGCGTAGATTTACTGATTGGGATGGATACCATTCGAGCAGAGGAGACTCGCTACAGTATTCACAAAAAAGCAGTGGAATATCAAAGAAGCGGAGACTATGATATGGCGGAAAAGACATATCGAGATGCCCTGCTGATATATCCAAACAAGCCGGGAATGATTCTAGGACTGGCAAGTACCTTGGCGCTGAAAGGAAACACAGAGGAAGCCATTGAACTGATGGAACGAGGATTACCTTTGTCAATCAATGAAAAACAGAAAGCCACCATGAGAGCAACCTTGTGCTTTCTATACTTGAAAGCAGGTAGAGAGGACAAAGCCAATAGACTGGCATCGGAACTTCCGCATACTAGAGAAAGCAGAGAAGTCATCCAGCCTCTTATTCAGCAAGGACTTGATGATACCCAGATAGAGGAAAACATCAAACGGATTCTGCTTGGAGATGATGTGTTTGGAAGTTGATAACTCAACCACCGCTTGAGTCAGCCTTAGCACATCAACTCAAGAGTTACTTGCTGTACTTTTTACTACCACAAATGTAATCTAGACATGTAAACGCCGGTGAGATACAATTCTAAATGAAACGAGGTAAATACGATGTTTGATATGAATAAGGTAGCAAGAAATATTAAGGAAGCAAGAACTAAAATGAATATGACTCAGATGAATCTAGCGGATGAAATGGGAGTCAGCTATCAGGCAGTGTCCAACTGGGAAAGAGGAAATTCCATGCCTGACATTTCCAAGTTACCAGAGCTGTGTAAGATTCTTAATATTAGCTTTGAAGAATTGGTTGGTGAAAAGACTGCAGAGACAGAAATTGCTGAAAAGTTGATGCAGGAGGAAGAAGCAGAAGTGACTTTGGAAGAAATGGCCAAGGTTGGGCATCTGGTGAAACCAGAACAGATTGAAGACAAGGTAAATGAAACCATAGAAAAAAAAGGTGCGATTCCTTTTTCTACTTTGGTAGGTCTGGCACCTTTTATGGATAGGGAAACCTTGGACAAATTGGCGGAGGAACTGGCAGATGTGGATATGAGAAAGTTGTGTTCCATAGCTCCATTCCTGGCAAAAGAGACTTTGGATAAGATTGTGGACAAACTCATTAAGACTGAGAACTTGGATGGAAAGAATGTGATTTCGGTTGCACCATTTATGGCAAAATCCACAGTGCAGAAAATTGCAGAATATCTCATTTCCCATGGACAGGCAAATCATCTGATTGCCATTGCACCTTTTATGGGTAAAGACATGTTCCCAAGTAGCATTAAAAATATAGACTTAGGTGCAGGAAATGTTCGTGTAAGTGTGCAAAGCACAGGGTCAAAAAGTACAAATGCTGAGGCAGTAGATCTGGATGACTTGGATGAGGACGAGGTGGCGCAGCTAGCTTTCCGCGCATTGGAGCAGGGCGAAGATGTAGAGGAATACCTTGACTACATGGATGAGGATGATGTAGCCGAATTAGCACGCAGAGCATTGAAGGCAGGCAAGGACATAGCTATCTTTTTGGACTATATGGATGAGGACGACGTAAAGGATTTGCTGCTGCAGGTGACAAGGAAGTAGATTTCATATTTTAGATGAAATGAGGCACTCTCAGGTGGAAACTTGAGGGTGCTTTTTTGATATCTTTTCCACATCATCACTTCAAAGTGTTGAAATGTCCGCAAAAATGTGATATAACTAAAAAAACATTGATAAAGTTTAAACAAAGAGCAAGGGGAGAGACATGGAAGCAATCTTGGATTTTATAGGAAAATTAAACGATAACGTTATTTGGGGATTGCCAATGGTAATCTTGATGATTGGAACAGGAATTTTTCTGTTGTTCCTTACCAAGGGCGTTATCTTTACAAAGTTTAATGTGGTAATGAGATATACCACAAAGACCTTATTCAAAAAGCGTGATCAATCACAGAAGGAAGAAGGAGCGATTTCTCCATTCCAGGCGGTTTGTACTGCGCTTGCAGCGACTGTAGGAACAGGTAATATCGTTGGTGTTGCCCTGGCAATCGCAACAGGCGGTCCAGGAGCAGTTTTCTGGCTTTGGATTTCCGCTTTGGTCGGTATGGTTATCAAATATTGTGAAGTAACACTTTCTCACGCATACCGTACCACAAATGAAAAGGGCGAGATTGTTGGTGGCCCAATGTATTACATATCCAGAGGAATGGGCAAAAAATGGTTGGCTATTTTGTTCGCTATCTTTGGTGGCTTTGCATCTCTTGGAATTGGTGCATCTGTACAGGCAAATGCTTTGGCAGGTGGTGTAAACTCTACCTTTGGAATTCAGACTTGGATGATTGGAATCGTGGTTGCTCTTTTGGGTGCTTTGATTTTTATTGGTGGTATCAAACGTATTGCTAGTGTTACAGAGTTGTTGGTTCCTTTTATGTCTATTCTATATATTGCTGGTGCACTGATTGTGCTCGTGATTAATGTAGAGCAGATTCCAAATGCATTTGCAATGATTATTAAAAATACATTTACAGGAACGGCTGCTACAGGTGGTTTCCTCGGTGCGACAGTTATGTATGCTTGCCGTATCGGTATGGCGCGTGGGGTATTTACTCACGAAGCAGGTATGGGTTCCGCACCTATCGCACATGCTTCCGCTTCTACAGACCATCCTGCACGTCAGGGCTTGTGGGGTGCATTTGAAGTATTCTTTGACTCTATTGTAATGTGTACAGTAACTGCATTGGTAATTCTGACTTCTGGTTTGTGGCATGATGCGGCTTACGTTGGAGATACCCGTGCTATGAGCTCACAGGCGTTTGAAAATGCCTTCGTAGGTGGTCAGTACATTGTTACGGTTGGTTTGTGCTTGTTTGCCTTCGCAACCATTATTGCTTGGTATTATTATGGAGAGAAGTGCATTGAATACCTGACCAAGGGAAATAAATATGTGAAACTGTTCTACCAGATTGTTTATACTTTGATGATTTTCTGGGGCTGTGTTGCCAGTCTGGATGCGGTTTGGGAATTCGCTGATTTGTTTAACGGCTTGATGGCGGTTCCTAACCTGATTGCATTGGTTTGCCTGTCCCCTGTAATTAAGCGTCTCAGCGATAACTTCTTCGAGGCTCCTGATGTAATCCGCCCAATGGATACCGATTACAGCCATTTGCTTCAGAAGAAAGAAAAGAAAGATTGACAGAAGAAATATCTATTGATAGAATTACAAAAAACAAAGGAAGGATAAGTCCATGATGAAATTATCAATCAGCATGAACAAAATGAACCAGCAACAGCAGCTTATTGTTAAAACTGACAATGGGCTTTTTGTGTTGTGTTCATAACAAGTATTCTTTCTAGTTAATTTGAACCAAGCGGTCGAAAGCTCATCGTGAGTTTTCGACCGTTTTTTATTTCCGCGAATAAGCAGAGGCAGGAAGGAGCAGTGTATATGATAAGTAAAAGATTAACACCAAATGAACGCCCATCATTTCCTAAGAGGGCGATTATTACGGCAGGGATGCCTTACGGAAACAAGAATCTACATTTTGGGCATGTAGGAGGCATGTTTATACATGCAGACATTTTTGCAAGATTTCTAAGAGATCGAATTGGAAAGGACAATGTCATCTTCCTTTCGGGAACAGATTGTTATGGCTCTCCTATCATGGAAAGCTATCGAAAATTGCAGGAGGCAGGGTATGAAGGCTCGCTAGAGGACTATGTGCGCGGTAATCACGAGAAACAGAAAAAAACTTTGGAAAACTATGGAATCGGCTTAGACTTTTTCGGGGCGTCAGCACTTGGAGAAGCAGGAACAATTCACAAACATGTATCCGCCAAAGTGTTTCGAACTTTATACGAGAATGGGTATATTCAGAAGTTGTCTGTGCCACAGTTTTATGATGAAGAAAAGAAAATGTTTTTAAACGGAAGACAGGTAATAGGAAAGTGTCCCATACCTGGTTGTTGTTCGGACAAAGCATATGCTGACGAATGTTCATTGGGCCATCAGTTTTTGCCCTCTGAACTGATAAGCCCAATCAGTCTTTTGTCGAACAAAAAGCCTGTTCTGAAAGAGGTGGAGAACTGGTATTTTGACCTAGAACATTGTATTGATATGGTAAAGGAATACAATGATTTTTTGCGCAGAAATACAAATATTCGTAAGTATCAGTTAGAAACCGTAGAGGAATTTTTGAAGAGGCCTTTACTGTATGTACCTAGAAAGTATATAGAGGATTTGGAGAAATTGGTTGCAAAATTACCAACTCATAAACTGACGGATGAGGAGAAGAAACCTTCGGTGGTTTTTGAATTTGAAAATTTGGATGACAGAGACAAGGCAAAGAGTGTTCTGGATGCAGAAAACATTCATTATACTTCCGGAAAGACTCTAGTTCCGTTTCGCTTGTCTGGTAACGTAGAGTGGGGAGTGCCATTTCCAGAGTGCGAAGATTTGAAAGACTTGACTTTTTGGGTGTGGCCAGAATCTCTGTGGGCACCAATTTCCTTTACCTTGGCATATTTGAAAGCAAAGGAAAAGGAAGAAGACTTGTCTAAGTGGTGGTATGACGAGGAGTCTAAGGTGTATCAGTTCATAGGGGAAGACAATATTTATTTCTATGCGATAGCTCAGACAGGATTGTTTACAGGGTTGCAGGTCCCAAAAGGAGAAACTCCGAATATGGAAAAGGTACATCTATCGCATATAGTTGCCAATCGCCATTTGCTGTATATGGATACAAAAGCCAGCAGTAGTTCAGAAATAAAGCCACCTACGGCAGATGAGTTGCTGAATTACTATACCAAGGATCAGCTGCGAATGCATTTTATGAGTTTAGGTCTGTCTTCTAAAAGTGTAGGTTTTAAACCACAGGTGTTTATGAATGAGGCAGAGCGCGTTGGTGCTGATATGGTTTTGAAAGATGGCAATTTGATTACCAATGTGTTTAACCGACTGATTCGAACCTGTTTCTATGCTATCCAGAATAACTGTGATGGCAAAATACCGAGGAAAGAGGCGTGCGAGGAAATAAAGGTGATGGCGGAGAAGGCAGTACTTGAGTATGAACGCCACATGTATAACCATGATTTCCATCGAATTTCCTATGTTTTGGATGATTTTGTGCGGGCAGTGAATAAGCACTGGGTTAATAATGTAAAGATTGCGGATGCTATAGGAGACGTAGAGTTCAGAAAGCAGCTGATTTCGGATTGCCTTTATGCATGCAAGATTATAGCGATTTTAGTCCATCCAATTGCGCCGGAAGGCTGTGAAATGTTCAGAGAATATCTGAATGTGAGTGAGGAATTGTGGGATTGGAATCATATTTTTGAGCCTGTTTCATTTTATGTGGGAGATGTGGAGAAACATGAGCTAAAGTATTTGGAGCCGAGAGTGGATTTCTTTAAGAAACATGAAAGTCAGCTATTGACATAGAATATTACTATATAGTAATATTCTATATAGAAAGGTGGTAGAGTTGTGGAAACAAAAGGCGGTTTTTTGATTTCTCGTATTAAGCAGATGGGAACTCGTATATTTGATCGTATGCTGGCCTCATCGGGAATTGATTCCTTCAATGGGGCACAAGGGCGGATTTTATATGTGCTTTGGCAAAATGATGAAATCAGTATTAGCAATTTATCTGCACAAACTAGTCTGGCCAACACGACACTTACCGCAATGCTTGATCGTATGGAAAGCATTGGACTGATTGTTAGAAAACCTGATCCTAAGGACCGACGTAATAGATTGATTGCGCTTACTGAAAAGGCGAAAGCATTGCAGGAAGATTATAATAGGATTTCCCAGCATATGAATGAAATCTATTACACTGGCTTTACAGAAGCGGAAATAGTGCTGTTTGAAGCGTATTTGCAACGTGTACTTAATAATTTAGAAAAGGAGTAATGGAATCATGAAAAAAGTATCAGTATCTGCAACAAATGATATATGTCCTCAGACATTGTTTGTCTACGGCACAATGAACGAGGATGGCACACCGGACTTTGGTTTGTTTTGTTGGTTCAGTTATTGCTGGTTTGACCAACTGGGTGTAATCTGTGCTATTGGCGGAAGTAAAAGAACCTTAGAAAATATTCGAAGAAATGGTGTCTTTTCCGCAAATCTTGTAGTGGAAAATAATTTACCTTTAGCGGATTATTTTGGGACTGCTGATGGTAGAGATAACGATAAGATGGATGTAGACATTGAATGGGAAATGGGTGCAGAACTCACAGTTCCTATTCTTTGTAGTAGCCCAATTAGTTTTGAGCTTGAGGTAGACAAAGAAATTGCTACGGGGGAACATAATGAAACTGTTCTTTTGTGTCGTATCCGAAATACACTCAAGGATGAGAACTTGGTAAATTCTTCAATGACTTCGGAAGAGATTTTGAAAGCTACAGCGGCTGTAAGCACTTGCGTTAATTACGATTATTGGTCATGGGATGGCCGCCATCTTGGTAAATGGCATGAGAGAGCAAAGGAAATCAAACCCAACGTAGAGATTGGAGCAGCGGCACGCGGAAATTAGGAGGAAATACAGTGTATGATTTGCTAAAAGATAAAAAAGTTATTTTCTTTGATGTAGGATATACACTGGATTATCCTGCTTCTGGAGACTGGATGTTCACAAAAAAGTTTTATGAGATAGTTGGAGATAAACTGAGTGGATATAGTCCGGAGGAGATACAGAGAGCCAAAGAATTGAGCATGCAGTTTCTGGAACAGAATCATCTGGTAAAGGGCACAGAGGAAGAATATCAACAGTTTATTAGATTTTATTCGGATATATCACGATATTTGAACCTTTCACTTACTACTGAGGAAGTGAAAGCCATCGCTTATGATCGAACAAACAATATGGATAATTACATTGTATATCCAGATGCAAAGGTAGTACTTGAAGAATTAAGCAAAACGCACATGCTTGGTATCATCTCAGATACATGGCCAAGTATTGAGCAACAGTTATGTGCAATCGGCGTCCGGGATTATTTCACAATAAGTACATATAGTTGTGAACTCGGAAAGTTTAAACCGGATGAACTTCTTTATAGAGATGCTTTGCGAAAAAGTGGATGTAAAGCAGAGGAAACGGTGTTTATCGATGATGCAACCAGAAACTTGGAAGGTGCAGCTAAATTAGGAATTACACCTATACTAATTGCTGCGAATCCAGCGTCAGATGTGGATTCGCCATACTTGAAGATTCATTCTCTTTCAGAACTTTTGAAATGATAGTTCACTATTAAAAATGTCATATCCCCCCAGAATACTTCATAAGATGTAAAAAAGTATTCTGAGGGGATTTCTAGTTGAAGGATTATATTGAAGAGAGAGCCATAGGCATCGGTGTTTACATCATTGAAAACAACGCTACCGTCAGACA